>CAWBZX010000024.1:0-266502 GCA_963793295.1 uncultured Saprospiraceae bacterium
GGAAGGTAATACTTGAGGTTCCTACTGGAAATACTGCCCCGGATGGTAAACCACTAATCAAACCAAAGGAGTCGATGGAACAATTATCGGTAGCAATAGGATTTAAATAATCAATTGATATACTATCGCAACTCGAATTTGGGGTTATGGAAACAATCGCACTACTATTATCACTAACGATGTTTCCATCGATTCCGATGACGATATTTTCAAAACAAGCAATATCGGGCGGAGATAAATCTTCAACGGTAACGTCGAAGGTACATTGTGCAATATTTCCTGCATTATCTGTTGCTGTGTAAGTTACAGTTGTAACGCCGACCGGGAAAAAACTGCCCGGAGGAATATCAGGTGTCATTGCAACCGAATTATCACAATTGTCCGTTGCTGATGGAGCATCCCAGGTGACAATATTGCCACATTCTTTGACCATGGAAAGTACTGTAATCGAATCAGGACATT
Source organism: uncultured Saprospiraceae bacterium (assembly GCA_963793295.1). GTDB lineage: Bacteria > Bacteroidota > Bacteroidia > Chitinophagales > Saprospiraceae > JAHDHW01. The sequence continues at coordinate 463 of CAWBZX010000024.1, forward strand.
CCGGAACCGGTGGCTGATTATCAATAACAGTTAAATTGAAACTGCAAACAGCGCTATTCCCAGATGCATCAACCGCAATATAAAAAATCGTGGTAGTTCCTACCTGAAAAGTATCACCTGGGCTATGAGTACTACTTACACTGACTGGATTAGAACATAGTTCTGTAAAAGTAGGTTCTGTCCAGCTAAAAATAGCCTGACAGGTATTTTGATCAGTGTTGATGGTAAGGTTAGGAGGGCAATCGTTCACAGTAGGTGGCTCAGAGTCAACTATAGTAACATTAAAGGTACAAGTTGAGGAATTTCCAGAAATATCAGTCGCAGTGCAGATTACAGTTGTTGTTCCAATTGGAAAAGCATCGCCAGAATTGAAATTGCAGGTCACTGTTGGTGAAAGATCACAATTATCAGTTGCAGTCAATGGATTCCAGGTTGCTGTACCAGTACACAGACCAGGATCAGTACCCATTGTAATATTAGCAGGGCAAACAATTGATGGTGGACTATTATCTACAACAGTTACAAGGAAGCTACAACTTCCAATGTTTCCTGCTGCATCAATGGCGATATAAGAAACGGGAGTTGTGCCAATGTTAAAAGTATCATTTGGATTGTGGCTTGTAATTATTTGCACGACACCGCAATTATCACTTGGTAAAGGGATGTCCCAGTTGACAGTGGCTCTACAACCAGCCAGGTTTACACCAGCTATAATATTTGCAGGGCAATTTTGCCAAACCGGGTTTTGAGCATCAACAACCGTAACATCAAATGAACAAGTATCCATGTTATTGGAATTGTCGGTCAGAATATATTCAACGGTAGTTGTTCCAACATTAAAAGCCGTCCCACTAGCATCTGTTATGCCACTTCCGGCAGTAGCTCCGGTTAGTGTATATTGAATAGAATTAACCAATCCGGGATCAATTAAAATAACAGGATCTATTCCATTCACAACGGCACTACATAAATCAAGATCGTTATTTTGGGTTTGATTGCCTGGGCAACCAACCATTTCATTGACAACCAGATTAATCGTTACAGTGAAAGTACAACTATCTAGATTTCCGGTAGTATCGCTAGCCGTATAAGTGATAGTTGTAATTCCTGGAGGAAATGCGGTACCACTTACATCTCCGTTTCCACTTATACTCAAAGCTCCTGTTGTTTGATAAGTAATTCCGTCAACCATACAATTGTCAGTAGCTGTTGCGCCAATGTTATTTACTACGGTATCAACGGTTCCAGATGGTACAAAAATGACTAAATCATTTGGACAAGTTATAGCTGGTGCTTGAGCATCGTTGACTTGTACCAAAATAGAACAGCTGTCGGTATTTCCAAGGTCATCAGTAGCATAATAAGTCAAAATGCTCACACCAACGAAGAATTCGGTACCAGTTGCATCATCGTTTCCGCTTCCTGTAGTGGAACCTGTGATATTATAGATTACGGTAAATGGGTTACAATCACTTACAGTAGGAGCGAGGTTATTATTAACGATCACACTACACATATCTGGAGCTGCATCAAAGGCATCCACTGTTGGGCAAGTTATTATTGGAGGCGCTGCATCACCAACGGTCACCAGTTGATCACAAGTAGCTGTATTTCCTGCGAGGTCAGTTACCGTCCAGGTTACCGTAGTAGCTCCATCGGGGAAAGTGCCTGGTGCATTATTGGTGACACTTGCTACACCGCAATTGTCACTTGTTGTTGGCGTACCAAGCATGACAGAATCCGGGCTACATACAGCGATATTTGGAGGACATGTTATCATTGGAGGCTCAAAATCAACCGTTACAAATTGATTACAGGTAGCTGTATTTCCAGCGAGATCAGTAGCCGTCCAGGTTACTGTGGTTGTTCCATTGGGGAAAGTACCCGGAGCATTATTGGTGACACTCGCTATACCGCAGTTATCACTTGTTGTAGGAGAACCGAGCATAACATCACCTGAAGTACAGGCCGTAACATCAGCAGGACAAGTGATCACTGGAGGTTCTGTATCACCAACCGTTACAAGTTGATTACAGGTAGCAGTATTTCCAGCGAGATCAGTAGCGGTCCAAATTACTGTAGTAACACCATCAGGGAAAGTACCTGGTGCATCATTTGTTACACTCGCTATACCGCAATTGTCACTTGTTGTTGGAGTGCCTAGCACAACAGCACCTGAAGTACATGCTGTAACATCAGCCGGACAAGTGATCATTGGAGGTTCAAAATCAACTGTTACAGATTGATCGCAAGTAGCCATATTTCCGGCAAGATCAGTGACTGTCCAGGTTACAGTGGTAACACCGTTAGGAAAAGTACCTGGCGCATTATTGGTGACACTCGCTACACCGCAGTTGTCACTCGTGACTGGTGTTCCCAACATAACATCACCTGAAGTACATGCGGTAACATCAGCAGGACAAGTGATGACAGGAGGTTCTGTATCACCTACAGTTACTAGTTGATCGCAAGTAGCCGTATTTCCGGCAAGGTCAGTGGCTGTCCAGGTTACTGTTGTAATTCCATCAGGGAAAGTACCCGGAGCATTATTGGTGACACTCGCCACACCGCAATTGTCACTTGTTGTTGGAGTGCCTAGCACAACAGCACCTGAAGTACACGCGGTAACATCAGCCGGACAAGTGATCATTGGAGGTTCAAAATCAACTGTTACAGATTGATCGCAAGTAGCCATATTTCCGACAAGATCAGTGACTGTCCAGGTTACGGTGGTAACACCGTTAGGAAAAGTACCTGGCGCATTATTGGTGACACTCGCTACACCGCAGTTGTCGCTTGTAGTAGGAGTACCAAGGACAACATCACCTGAAGTACATGCGGTAACATCTGCAGGGCAGGTGATCATTGGAGGTTCATTATCCTCGATAGTTACCAATTGATCGCAAGTAGCCATATTTCCAGAGAGGTCAGTAACCGTCCAGGTTACTGTGGTTGTTCCATTAGGATAAGTTCCTGGTGCATTATTGGTTACATTTGCTACACCGCAGTTGTCACTTGTTGTTGGAGTACCTAATACTACAGAAGCTGAAGAACATGCGGTAACATCAGCTGGGCAAGTAATAGTTGGGTTCTCACTATCCGTTATGACAACATCCTGTGAGCAGGTGGCTGTATTTCCATTAACATCTGAAGCCGTCCAGATTACGACTGTCGTTCCTGGAGGGAAAATAGCAGGAGCATTGTTTGTAATATTCGCAATTCCACAATTATCAGTTGCAGTAGCTAGTCCGATATTTAAAGTACTATTTGTACATAAACCCGGATCAGTTCCAGCAGTTATATCAGAAGGACAATTTATAATAGGGCTTTCTTGATCATCGATTGTTATTGTAAAACTGCATGAAGTAGAGTTACCGCCTAAATCAATAGCAGTATAAGTCACAGTTGTATTTCCAACAGGGAAAGTGCTTCCTGGGCTATGACTAATTATTATTGTATCAATCCCACAGTTATCTGTAAAAACCGGTGGCGTCCATGTAACAACTGCATCACATTGCCCCGGATCCGTGCTTTGCGTAATATTTGATGGACAAGGAGTTACAATGACCGGAGGTGTATTGTCGATCGTATTTACTGTTTCCGGGAGGAATTCAAAATCCACTCCTTGAACCATTGAACCATTTACATTACCCAGTAGAATAGGAATAGCCATCGAAAAATCTTCAAAACTTATTCCCGGTGAACTATATGTACCTATTAGATTGAAATTTAAAGTAAAAATGATTGTGCTGTCAGGTAAAGTCGTAAAAAACGGAGGAACAGCAGAAAACCAGGTAAATAGAATGGCTCCATTTTCAATTCCTGAATTATATGATGCAGAAGGCGGTAAAAAATCGTTTTGACTTATAAAATCAAGTACTAGCGTATCCCAGCGCATACCCCATTGCATTCCTGTCATGGAATCAAAATTGGTCACCTTAATATCAATACTTACCGTTCCATTTTCGCAATCAATATTAACCTCGGGAATAAATTGGAGAATAGTGTCAGGAATCGGTGGTGCTGTTAAAATTACATCAAAAGAACAATTGCTACTATTCCCTCCAGCATCTGTTGCCGTATAAGTTACTGTAGTTGTTCCTTCGGTAAAAAATTCTCCACTTGCATCATCCATACCAGAGCCAACATTCATTCCCCCCATAACCATCGAATAATTAACAGATTGCAGATCACAATTATCCATAGCACTTACAGGAGCAATATTATAAACATTGGTTCCTGCACTGACAATCATTGTATCTGTAGGACAAACGATTGTTGGATCAGAATTGTCTTGTATTTCGACTGTGCCGGGATTAAAAACAGCAGGAATATCATTGGTATTAACGCCGTTAACAATTCCGCTGACTTCAATCGTTGAGCCTATAATAGGTCCAAAGTCAACCAATGTCGTTCCAATGCCATTTGGCACAAAACACAATTCCGCAATAAACGACCCATCTGGGAGATTTACATAAAAGGGGGATGAAAGGGAAAACCAAGAATACTGCAATTTTCCAACAATAACAGAATCTGTATTGAAGAAACCTAAAGGAGGTAGCAGATCAGTAGCGTTATCGAAGTGCATGATTGTGGTATCCCATTCATAGGTGAATTGCATCCCTGTGATTGAGTCAAAATTGCTAACTTCAATATCTATACAAAAACTGCTGGCTTCACAACTTACAGTCGCGTCATTTGCAGTAAAAATGACCTGGGCAGACAAAGGTGATAAAAAACACACCGAACAAAAAAGATATAATGCTGGGATTATATTTCGCATAACAAAGTAAATTTCTTTTGTTGATTCAATGAAATTTTAGAGTCAAACATAAAAAGCCTGACTGTTAATGGATGTTTAGGTAAAAGCGCAGTAGAGAAAGGGATCATTTTTCGGTTTTTGATTTGAATGAAAACATTTACCATTTATTCTACTTCCTATTCGGGCTCAAAAAAAATCTTTTTCCGATCTTTTAATAAATGCATGAAAACAAGTAAAGTAAGACCAAAGAGCAACAAATTTGCTGCTCTTTGGTCATTAAATTTAAAATCGTATTATTATTCTATTACAATCATTTGTTTGACAGCAGTATTTTCTGGAGTAGTTAACTCGTAGAAAAGAATTCCTGATTGCGGTAAATCACTTCGGCTGATATTGATTTCGTTATAACCTTTATCAAAATCTCCTTCAACCTTTTTCAATACTCTACCTGTGATATCTGTAATAGATAATGTGGCAAAAGTTTTTTCCGGAAGATTAAAACTGATTACAGTTTCATTCTTAAAAGGATTTGGAATATTCTGATACAAAGCAAAACTTCCATTAATTTCGTCTGCATCAACAAATTGAAGTTCAATATCTCTGGAAACATATTCTTCATTGTAAGCTACCGGTGCCAGTTGCGTTAATTCACCCAAACTAAGCAGGCTACTTAAGTCTTTAGCATTTTGGTTGGCTTTAAAATTCAATGAAAACAATACCTCTTTGGTGTCAATATCCGTTGGGAAAGCATGATACCAGGTCATGATTAGTTTCCCTTCTTCAACGAGAACCTCTCCAAAGTTACCTTCTCCTAAATTGATCAATGAACCATTTTCAAAACCCTGATAAGTTAATATTTCAGGATTATACTCGAGTATCCACTGGTAACCAATGAGCTTATCAAAGTTTTCTGCCCGGATATCCAATTTGATTGATTCGTTTTCTTTAACTGCTTTATTTTCAATTAAGAATCTAAGGTCAGTATCAGAAAGATCTTCCGCTCCACCAGTTAAGTTAGTTGGATCGGCAGTAAGCCCCGCAATATCTCCTGTTTTAATACCAATAAAATCATTCATCAAGGTATCTGTAATAATATTGAGGACAGTGAGTTCATCAATATAAGAAGGTACAGTTGCATTTGGAAGATTTGGAAGCATTTGTTTTGCATCAGCAAATCTCCATGATGGGCTTGGAGGAGGAGGTAAAATAAATCCACTAGCCAAATATTGATTCAACTGTACTGCATCAAAGGTTGTGATTGTCCCATTTCCATTTACGTCGGCTGCAATCTTCTTATATGCTGAATTGACATAATTGAAGTTTACTGCATGTTGCTGAATTCCTGCCACATCAAGGATGTCAATTCCATTGAACCAGTTAATGGTTTTGGAAGGATCAATATCAAATGAACCACCGTTAACAATAGTAAAGGAATAATTTCCATCAAGACCCGTTACATCTGATGCAAGGGTTGGGAAATTCGTACCTGTATTAAAAAGGTTAACATTTGCCTGAGCCACATTAGCCCCGTTTTCTGTACGAATATTACCCGCAATGACCAACTCTCCAATCTGTATTAGACCATTATCCCAACAGGGTACTAAATTATATAATAAACTGTTAAAAGAGTAGGTGATTTCCGGTGGTGTTAGAATCGATGGATCCACCACTTTAACTACAGAAAAATCACCCAAATTACCAGTCAATAATATATCAATATAGAATATGGTTGTTCCATCAGGAAGAGAAATCGGACCTGCAGGATTAAATTGCAGCCATGATACACTGATATTATTGTAAAACAAAGAGGTGTCGTAAGTGATCATGTCAATGGAATCCAGAGGCGGATATATAGGATTACCCATTCCATCTACCTCATCCAAATAGGTCGTATCAATCGGAGTAAATACAGTGTCGGCCAACAAATTAGACTCTAACAAGTTGTTAAGATCAGGGTGAACACCACTGACTCCTACAAACTCACCAATAGAGTCCCAATTTATGGAATCAGCATCTGACATAATTTGAAACTGAAACTGGAAACCTACTACTCCCGTAAAATCTTCTATCGATACCGGAACAGAAACTACATTTCCAGCTCCACCAGCGACAGCTCCTATATTGAAACAGGTTGGAGGAAGTGATATAGTAACTAATGCTTGACAGGTGCTGCTATTTCCATTATCATCGCTAACTGTAAGCGTTACAACGTTATTCCCTAAATTATTTTGGTTAAAACTATTAGGGAAAACAGAAAGTGTAACAGGGGTACAATCATCAAAACTACCTGCATCAACTTGTGAAGCATTTAATGAAACGGTACCATTAGGTCCAAGAACTAATGAAGTCGGCTGACATAATGCAATAGGAGCGTTATTCTCCTGTATATTAATTGTAGTATTACAAGTTGAACTATTACCAGCAAAATCAGTGACTGTAAGGGTAACATTATGAGGGCCACCAACATCGGCACAAGTAAAGACATCAGGACTTACAGATATACTTGCTATTCCTGATGTTCCATTGCAATTGTCATAACTTCCATTGTTGACCGCACCCGGACTCAAGATTAAGGTACCACTTGAAGGCAGACCTAAGTTGAGGTTGTTAACACAGGACGCTACCGGCGCCACGCCATCAAATACTGTGAAAGAGTAGTTGAATGTCGAAGTATTGTTACATGGGTCAGTTGCTGTAAACGTAATATTATAAGTTCCAATAGCATAATTACCACTTGCACTGGCCATACCATCTCCATGCGGAGCATCATTGGTTATGGTTAAATTTGCAAACGGAGCGCAGTCAGTAAGACTGGTCATGTTGAGCGTAATTGTAGCAAAACAGTCATTTGGGTTAGTACTAATAGTTCCCCCATTTGCTACGGTTGCACTATAACCAGCGTTAGTAGGTGCTTGATTATCAACAACAGTAATTAACTGACTTAATGAAGTAGAATTGCTGCTATTGTCAGAAGCGGTCCACGTTCGAGTGATTACATAAGAATAGTCCTGACAATTATTAGGATTTCCACTCTTAGTTGATGTTTCATTAAAAATGATAACAGGAATGTCGCAATTATCATTCGCTGTTGGATTCGCGTTGTTTGGCGGAATGCTAAAACAGCTTGTTGTTACATCTGCCGGGACACCAAATAAATTTGGTGGAATATTATCCTCAACAGTTACAGTAGAAGTACACTGGTCAGTATTTCCAGCTGCATCTGTAGCTGTAAGTGTAACCGTATTATCTCCTAAATCACCACAGTTGAAAGTAGAAATATCTATACTTAAACCTAGGCATAAAAGTGCATTGTCAGTGCTACCATCATCCACTTGAGGAGCACTAATCGAAACGAACCCAGAACTATTAAGATTAACAGTTATGTCTTTACAAATTGCAGTAGGAAAGATATCATCAAAAACATTTACCGTCGCTGCGCATTGAGCTGATAACAACCCATCAGATACATTTAAGGTCACATTATGTGAACCTAATTCTAAACAATTAAACGTGTAGGAAGGTGCAAAAGGACTGCCATCTACGGAGATTGTTAAAATAATATTACCACAATTATCTGTACTTCCTAAATTAACTTGTGAAGCATTTAAAGTCACTTCACCATTAGCATCCAAATAGAGATCAATAGGAAGTGGCTGGCATCCTGCAATTGGAGGTGTGCCATCACTTACTTCAATATTAAAGGATACCACAATGCTGTTATTATTTGCGTCCGTAGCAGTATATTCAACAGTAGTTGTGCCCACTGGAAAACTAAATGGAGGTGTAAAATTACTTACAACTGTTACGGGGAGACAATTATCTGTAAAAGTTGGTTCCGTCCAGTTTACAACGGCAGTACAACCTACAGCAGTAGCAGTAATTGTAGTTCCATCACCTTGACCACCTGTTTGGGTTGGAAGTTCATCATCTGCAACAACAATTGCAATATTGCAAGTTGCTGTATTGCCTGAACCATCAGTTACTGTCCAGGTAACATTAGTTTGTCCCACTGGGAATGCTGCGCCATCAAGTGTATTTGGAGATGGTGCTAGTGGAAAAGGATAGTTGTGTGTAATTGAAGCTGGTGGACAGTTGTCTCCAAAGGTAGTAGGATCAAACTCAGTACCAACCGCTGTGTAATCACAAGAACCGGGATCAGTATTTCTTTCTAAAACATTTCCAGTAACTTGATAATCATATTCTATATCAAGTGTAGCGGAAATAAGATTTCCAATATTGGCATTAGAATTATCCTGAATTCTGATTAACCATGTTCCCTGGGGATCTTCACCATCGAAAATGGACAAAAAGTTTTGAGGCATGAAGTCTCCGGATATTGAAGGAGACGAAATATTGCACGTGTTTTCAAAATCTATATAAGAATTAACCGACTCATCATCAAAAGTCACATTTAAATCATCTCCAGCACAACCGGTTCCAGAGTTATCACAATTACCGGCATTGGTTCCCGGTCTGTGAAAGAAAGAGATTGTCATTCCGGAGGGTGACTCTATTTCACCATTTAAATCTCCAACAAAAGTGTGATCAATCAACAAGGAAATATTAAGATCAGTTATTGTTGATAAGGGAGGTACCATAATGTTTATCGCTTCCTCAAGCAATCCGTTAGGACAACCGGCTCCACCTTCTGGAATAGCTGATGGACCAGTAAAAGTTCCACTGGTAACGTCAGAAATAATGATCGTCTCAGTAGGACAAACTATTGTAGGAGGAGTATTATCTTCTACTGTTACATTAGCAGTACAAGTTGCCATATTATTGTTGTTATCTGTAACGGTCAGAGTAACAGTATTAGCGCCAACATTTGCGCAATTGAATGTGTTTGGTGAAACACTCAATGACATGATTCCGCAAGCATCATTACTTCCATTATCGACATCCGCACCTACTATTGAAGCCATATTTGCACCATCTAATTGAACCGTTATATCCTGGCAAAGTGCAATAGGAGGGACATTATCTTGAACAGTTACTGTAGCAGAGCAAGTTGAAACATTTCCATTTACATCTGTTACTGTTAAAGTCACCATATTTGGTCCAACGTTAGCGCAAGTAAAACTACTTGGTGAAACACTTAATGAAGGTGCACCACAAGCATCAGAACTTCCATTGTCAATCATTCCAGCAGTAATACTTGCATTTCCGAATGCATCCAATTGGACAGTGATATTTTGACAAATTGCTGATGGAGCAACATTATCTTCAACAGTTACAAGAGCCGAACACATTGAAACATTTCCATTGTTATCGGTTACGGTCAGATTTACATTATTGGCTCCGACATTGCCGCAATTAAATGAAGATACATCAATAGAAAGGGAAGCAATACCACAAGCGTCGCTACTTCCATTATCAATTTGTGCAGCGGTAATAGTTGCATTACCGGAAGCATCTAATTGAACTGTTATATTTTGACAAAGCGCAATCGGAGGAACATTGTCCTCAACAGTTACTATTGCAGGACAAGAGGAAACATTTTGAGTAGTATCAAAGACAAATAAAGTAACCGGATTAGGTCCAATTTGAGAACAGTCAAAATCAAGCGAACTAATCGACATACCACAACCAGGGTCGGGAAATTCTACACAACCGCAACATGCGGGTTCAGTTGCAGCTAAGCCAGCACAAATTCCATCCCATGTCACATCACAACAAAAGGCGTCTATGACACATACGGCTGCTTCACAACCAGGGTCAGCCGGGAAACCAGCAGATCCTTGAGAATTACTGCAATAAATCGGTCCTGGATTTGGGAAAAAGTTATTAAAACTCAAAAGTACTGCAGCACAATTATCATTACTACCATTATCAATATCACCGGGAGCGATGGTTACATTACCGAAAGCATCTAATTGAACGGTAATATCCTGACATATAGCCACAGGTGCTTCGTTATCAACTACAGTAACAGTAACCGTTCGTGTATCTGAATTGCCAACGCCGTCATCAAAAGTATAGGTGATAACAGTTACTCCAACAGGAAAATCTGCTGTTACCGCAGTTCCAGGAATATATGGCCCAATAGAAGTCATAATGGCAGAAGGGTCAGGTCCCGTAATGGTTTCGGTAACAGTCACTGTATTACAATCTTCTACATCGGGAAGCGTTTCAAGAGGCCGTGTCCACCCAAAAATATTAGAACAGTCACCTGCTGTAGAATTCATATTTTGAACTATGTCCAAATAGGAAATTACAGGAGGATCATTGTCCTCAACGATAACATCTACTGTATGAATTGCGGCATTACCGCAATCATCAGCCAAGCTAAAAGTAACTGTGGTTGTTCCCAAAGGATAAGTACCAGTTGCACTTAAAAAGCCATCACCTGCACCAACTCCACCACCATCATTAGTAATTGTCAAAGCGGCAAAGGGATCACAATTGTCAGAAGTATTACCTGGATTTAAGGTAAGTGTTACAAAAGCATCGCAAGCTGGAGGGCCGGTAGCTGTTTCTATGACAGTTCCTTGAGTACTAACTGGAGCATCATTGTCTACTACTGTGATTGTTTGAGTAAACACAACACTGGTGTTTCCACATTCATCTGTAGCGGTCCAGGTGCTGGTATAAACTCCTGTCATTCCGCAAATGCCCGGAACAAAAAATTCCACCAATATGGGGTTTATCGTAATATCTCCAACATCAGAGCAATTATCCATAGGGACAGGGACTAAAGCTTGTGCAGCAGTTAAGGCAGCTCCATCATCACAATCTACTACAGCATTAAGCGAACCAACAGCAGTTGACCATGTAGGATCTGTATTATCATCAACAATCAGAACAACAGTGTACGGAAGAGAAACATTTCCCGAACCGTCAACTGCGGTATAGGTAAGTGTCCTTGTATAACTCTGTGCACAAGCACCAGGACCAGGAAATACCGGTCCGGTATCTGATGCCAGAGATATAACAGGACTTGGATTAGGTGGTTCACAGTTATCTGAAGCTGTTAAGAAGTGGAGTAGATAAAATGGATACCACATAAGCATCCACGGCATCACATTCTAAAGCCGCATTTAAAGCACCAGGTGCTTGGTCAATCGTAGGTAATTCGTTATCTAGAGGAGTGACATTGATTGTAAGAAAATCAAGACTGGCGTTAGTGCCTGCACCATCCTCTGCTATCCTTACAACATAAGTAGTTTCTACTCCCTCATCAGTACAGTCCAGCATAATTGATGTACCGATAAGTGTAATTCCATCTGACTCATAAAACACATAGGTGTTACAGGGTGGATTATTTACAGCGCTTAAATTTGCAGAGACTTGTGGCGTGGCACCATCTAACCGTTGCATTACCTCCTCCATCAAGATCAATAGTAAAAGAAATAGAAGGTTGTGTTACAGTGACCGCACATTGTGCTAAAAGATTATTAGTGTTGAAAAGTGTAAATAGAATGAAAAGGCTAAGCGATAAAGCACTGTTTCTCAAAGTACCAGAACTGCAACAAAGCAATTTAGTAATTCTTAATTTACTGTTCAGGATAGTAAAATTGGAATTCATGATTCTGTTTTTGGATGTTAAGAAAAATATTGATTTTCCCTACATGGGATATAAATTCATTTTTAGAATATGTTGTCTTTTAATAAAGAAAGTACTTTTAATGACCAGCTTTTCTTTTTTTAGACAGTAAAACCAGCTTTCAGACCAAAACCGGTTTTCATATTTTTATTAGCATTGAAGTAAAATTTACTTCATAATTACAAATATCGAAATCAAATCTAATGCATTTTTTACAAGCATTTAATATTTTGAGAACAATAAAAATAACAAGTTTTAAATTTACCAAAGACTATTGCCTTCGTTAAATTTATGTTTAGAGATTCAATTGGAAACTTTGAAAGATACAATTGCCGAAACCTCTATAGTATAAGCGATTGAGGCAATGTTTTAAGTTTAGAGATTCAAAAGATAAGGTGACTGGATAATAAATATACCCTCCCATTCAGGAATGGTATTTTATGCGAAATGAATGTTCTTAAGCGGTTGTCTCATAATTTTGCAATACTTTTAAGTATTACAAGTTGATTATTCTTTGAATAAAGTACGATTTTGAGATCGCATGTTCACAAAACCATGCTAAAGGTAGTAAAAAATTTAAAATATTTAAGAAAAAAAATGCTATTTTAAAAAGTGCTAATATTTGATTTTTTACAAAATGTTTATTTCAGATTTCTATCTTTAGCAATTTATGCACGAACAACCTCCCAATCCAGTTTGAAATCTTGAATACAATTTAAACTGATAATCTTTCAAAGAACTTTTTAAATAATCACATTTGATAATGTTTAAAGTACGGATTACCATGTGATTTGTTTACATTATATTAAATTAATATTAAAATAATCTGTTGCGATCCTGATTGTCAAAAGATTATCTCTGTCTTTTATTTTTTTGATTATGTATTCAACTTATTTTTAATGTTTTAAAAGAAAAAAAATATTATTTTGGAGTTTTCATAACTAGTAAGAAAAGTGAAAATGTAAGCTACTTTCCAATTAAAGTGTTCGTTTGAATAAATCTCAACAACTTCTAAAATAGAATCTAAAAGTTTATATTTTCGTATCATCCTAATTTTCAATAATTCAATTATGTTTCGAAAATATTTTTCTTTCCTTTTTTTTCTGATTTGTTTTTCTTTTTGCAATGCTCAGAACACCCTGAATGTTGAATTGTTTGGACAATTTCACCGAGGAGATATCCGATATTCTGGAAGTTGGGCATATATTGACGGAAAAGGAAATGAATATGCTTTGCTGGGTACCCGAACCGGTGTTGCTGCTTATACCATTGATGATCCGCTCTTTATTGAAGAAGTGGGGTTCGTCTCCGGACCAGAATCCAATTGGCGGGAAATCACGGTCATTGGAGAACAAGCATTCATAACTACTGAAGGTTCAAGCGACACTACCGGAATGCAAGTAATTGATTTACAATATCTTCCAGATAGTTTACATCTGCTTACCACCTATTCGGAAACATTCACCCGAGGTCATATTCTTCAAAGAGATATTTATTCTGACTCTGCTTATGTTTATGTGAATGGAACCACAAGTACTCAAGGCATTCACATCATGGATGTTTCTAATCCGGCGGATCCGGTTGAGGTAGGTCTATATCAACCTGGTTATTATATCCATGATTGTCATGTAAAAAATGATCTTTTGTTTGCTTGTGCATTTTACGAGGGAGTAATTGATATTTTGGATATTTCTGATAAAAGCAATCCTATTCAAATTGCCCAGATTGATGATCCCACTGGTAACACACACAGTTGTTGGATGACAGAAGATGATCGATATTTGGTGGTATGTAGTGAAATGGACGGGCTTCCTTCAAGGATTTATAATATCGAAGATTTTGGAAACATCTATGAAGTAGCAAGATATACCGCCAATCCTATTAGTTTGGTCCATAATCCATACATACGTGGGGATTATTGTTTTATAACCCACAATACGGAAGGGCTTCGGATATTGGATATTGCCGATTCCGAATTACCGGTTGAAGTGGGGTATTATGATACTTTTGATGGACCAAGTGGTGGGTTTTCAGGCCTTTGGTCAGCTTGTCCTTTTTTTCCTTCTGGAAAAATTATTGGTGGCAATCGTGAAGATGGACTCTATGTCTGGACATTTAATAATACACAAGCCGGCCGTATTTATGGTATTGTAAAAGATAGCATCACCGGAAATATCTTAACAGATGTTGAATTAATTCAAATAGAAACGCAGGATACTTTAGTTCAGGATTTAGATGCTAAATTTAAATGGGGCGCTTTACCCGGAAATTATAGCCTGTCCGCTGCAAAGGCTGGTTATATTTCAAAAGTGGCATTATTTGATTTGAATGAAGGAGATAGCTTAGGCTTTGTCATTGAACTGGTACCTGATACCTGGGTAGCTGTCCAGGAACTAGAATTAAAAGACGTTTCTATTTTAAAAATAAACCCCAACCCTTTTTCAAATTTTTCAAAAGTAGATTTAAGTACTTTTGATAATAGCTACTCTTTGCAATTGATCGATATGAGCGGGCGCATATTAAAAACGTATCCAGTTGAAAATCAGCAAGAAATTATCATTGAAAAAGGCGATTTATCCGAAGGCAATTATTACTTAAAGCTTTCCGACCAAAAAGGTAAAATTATCGCTACTGGTTTTCTAATTCTTCAATAATTTTTTTTGAATTTGATCTCTAGAAAACACTGGTTTGTTTGATTATTATCAAAGTGTTATTTTCCTCAGTTAAAATTTTCTTGCCATTGTGTTTTTAATAAAACGAAAACATTTAATCGATTTCGTAGAGCGTCTTTATGGATTAGTCTTTTTAAAGTATTAAACTTCAACTAATTCACTCCAACAAATCCGGCCTTCGTTCTTTGGTGCGTTTAAGCGATTGCTCGTATCGCCAATCTTCGATTTTCTGATCATGACCGCTCAGTAAAACATCAGGGACTTTCCATCCCTTGAAGTCAGCAGGTCGCGTGTATACTGGAGGGGCAAGTAAGTTGTCTTGGAAAGAATCAAATAGGGCAGAGGTTTCATCATTTAAAACGCCGGGGATCAGCCTTCCAATGGAATCGACCAAAACAGCGGCTGGCAATTCACCTCCAGACAAAACGAAATCACCAATGCTGATTTCCATAGTAATGTAATGCTCCCGGATGCGCTCGTCAATTCCTTTGTAATGGCCGCACAAGATGATCAGGTTTTCTTTTAAAGAAAGGTTATTGGATATCGATTGTTTGAGAATCTGACCATCAGGAGTCATAAAAATGATTTCGTCGTAATTTCGTTGTGCTTTAAGCTGCTCAATGCATTTAGCTACCGGTTCGATCATCATGACCATGCCAGCGCCTCCTCCATATTGATAATCGTCGACTTGTCTGTGTTTCCCCTGCCCAAATGCCCTGAGATCATGAATAATGACTTCTAACAATCCTTTGTCCTGCGCCCGTTTCATAATCGAATGTTCCAATGGACTTTTTAATAATTCGGGTAAAACACTAATGATATCAATACGCATATTTTCTTTGTTTGAAGTTTCTATTTCGAACTATTAATACCTACTAAACATGTATCCTCTTCATGCTTTCACAAATATAAATTGATTTTATGCAAATTGAGTTAGAACAGCTTTTGTTCAAATAAAAAAAGCGCCATTTCGAAAATACAAAATGGCGCTTTTTATAATTAAATTTCAACTAGTGAATCTGAAGTAGTTCAACTTCAAAAATCAAAGTAGAAAAAGGTTTGATTAATTGACCAGCTCCTTGTTCACCATAGGCCAAATTATAGGGTACATAAAGACGGAATTTGGAACCCGGTTTCATCAGTTGCAAAGCTTCCACCCAACCAGCGATCACACCATTTACAGGAAAGGTAGCAGGTTCGCCGCGATCAACAGAGCTATCGAAAATAGTTCCATCGATCAATGTTCCGTGATAGTGTGTAGTCACTTTATCCGTTGGTTTTGGATTAGGCCCGATTCCTTCACTCAATACTTCATATTGCAAACCGCTTTCTAAAACGATAACTTCAGATCGCTTTGCATTATCAACAAGGAATTGTTGTCCTGCTTTAATAACAGCCTCGTGCTGAATAGAAGCATTTTTCCGCAAGTAATTTTGTATAATTTGGTCTGCCTCTTGGGCATTGATTTTCAAGGAATTGTTTTTTACAACATCTTTCAAACCTTCAGCCAGGTCATTAGGGTTGAAATCATTAATGCCTTGATTGGTTAAATTCTGAGCTAAAACCACGCCCAGACTATAGCTAAATTGATCCATAAAATAGGTTTTATTAATTAAAAGCCGCAAAGGTAGCAAAATTCAAGAGGTAAGTATGCTAATAAGTTAGAAAGTTAGTGATTTTATATCTGTAAAGACCTCTATCTCTCTAACCCGCTAATTCATATCCACCTAACTTTCTGTTTTCAGCTGCGTATAATTTTGATAAAAATACGGAATTGTCTCAATTCCTTTATAAAAATTGAATAAACCAAAGTGTTCGTTTGGCGAGTGAATACTGTCTGAATCCAAACCGAAACCCATCAAAACGGTTTTTACCTGAAGGACTTCTTCAAATAAAGCAACAATCGGAATACTTCCGCCGGATCGCTGTGGGATCGGATCTTTTTTAAATGTTTCTTTTAATGCAAGATGTGCTGCTTTATATTCCAGGGAATCTGTTGGCGTTACATAAGCTTTGCCTCCGTGATGAGGAGTAACTTTCACTTTTACGCTTTCCGGAGCAATACTTTTAAAGTGATCACTGAAGAGTTTGGTTATTTTCTCAAAATTCTGGTTTGGAACTAAACGCATGCTGATTTTTGCGTATGCTTTGGAAGGCAAAACCGTTTTTGCACCCTCACCGGTATAACCACCCCAGATCCCGTTGACATCCAACGTAGGACGGATCGAAGTACGCTCCAAAGTAGTGTATCCTCTTTCACCGTGAATATCTTTAATCTGCAAATCTTTTTTGTAATTGTTCAAATTGAAAGGCGCTTTATTCATTTCCGTTCTTTCCTTTTTGCTAACAACTTCAGCATCATCGTAAAATCCCGGAATCGTAATTTGGTTCTTTTTGTTTTGTAAAGAAGCGATCATCTGACAAAGGATATTAATCGGATTAGCAACAGCTCCCCCATAAACGCCCGAATGTAGATCCCGATTAGGTCCTGTAACTTCTACTTCTACATAACTCAAGCCACGTAAACCAGTCGTGATTGAAGGAGAGTTATTACCAATCATCGATGTATCAGAAATTAAGATAACATCACAAGACAGTTTCTTTTTGTTCTTTTTGCAAAAAGCGCCCAAATTATTGGAACCCACTTCTTCCTCTCCTTCGATCATGAATTTTACGTTGCAAGGCAAGGATTTGGTTTTCATCATCGCTTCAAAAGCTTTGATATGCATAAAAACCTGTCCTTTGTCATCGCAGGCTCCACGTGCAAAAATCGCGCCCTGAGGATGAGTTTTCGTGGTTTTAATAACCGGATCAAAAGGCGGCGAATCCCAAAGATTCATTGGGTCTGGTGGTTGTACATCATAATGACCATAAACCAAAACAGTAGGCAATGATTTGGCTATTATTTTTTCGCCATAAACAATAGGATGTCCTTTTGTTTTAAAAAGTTCGACCTGATCTGCTCCTGCTTTTTTTAAGTAACTGACAACAGCTTTTGCAGCTTTGATTACATCATTTTTGTAAGCCGGATCAGCGCTTACAGAAGGGATGCGAAGTAAATCAAGTAGTTCATTCAAAAACCGGTCTTTATTTTTTTGTATATATTCCTGTGCTTTTTGCATATTTCGATCTTTAAATTTTAAAAATGAAAGTCAAAAGTAGTTTTTTTAAGTAGGCGAAAAAAATTATCAATAAGTTATTTGCTATTGATAATGAGCATAAAAAAAGGGATTAAAAGGAATTTTTTTAGGCTTATTTTGCGATAACTAAAAAAATAACTTATTGATTATTTAGCCTAATAATTTAAGGTCGATAAAAATTAACCAATGTCTGGATGTATTTGTTTGGTCAATAATTCTATGAGTTTGCTTTCAGAAATATTACGGGTCAGTTTTCCCTCAGACGCATAAGAAATAATACCCGTTTCTTCAGACACAATAAATGCGGCCACATTTGAACTTTCTGAAACACCCACTGCTGCACGATGCCTCAAGCCTGCGCTTTTAGGTAAATCAGGATTGGAAGACAATGGTAAAACACAACTTGCAGCGTGAATTTTATTGTTTGAAATAACCACCGCGCCATCATGAAGTGGGCTTTCTTTATTGAAAATACTTTCAATCATTGGTTGCGAAATTTTTGCATCGAGAATTACCCCTGAATTGCTGAAATATTCCAGATTTAAGTTATTTGCAAAAACGATTAAAGCACCGGTTTTTGTTCTGCTCATTCTCAAAATTGCTTTGCTCATAGCCTCCACATTTTGAGAAAGAACATCTTCTTCAAAAATATTGAGTTTACCTGATAAAAGACGGTTAAAAAAATTCGAACGCTGCCGCAATGTGTTGTTTCCAAGGATTAATAAAAAACGTCGAACTTCCGGCTGAAAAATAATCAGCAACATTAATACCCCAACACTCACAAACTGGCCCAGCAAAGAGGACAACATGTCCATTTGGAGCATCTTAACTAACCAGGATAAAATATAAATGAGAATAACCCCGACAAAAATATTAAAAGCAACACTACCTCTCAGTAATTTGTAAATTTGGTAAATAAGATAGCCTACGATAAGTATATCAAGGATGTCCCAAATACGGATCGGGAGGAAGCCAATTTCAAACCATGCAATCATGCTTTATGTTAATTTCATTATTTCATCATTTTGTATTCATACAATACATTTTCGCCTAAATTATAAAAAGTAAAACTCAAAATATCGGCGGCTTCTTCGATCTTTTTTGAAGTTGGTTTGCCCGAACCATGACCGGCACTTGTTTCTACCCTAATAAAAACAGGATTTTCACCTTTTTGATTTTCCTGAAGTGCTGCCGCAAATTTAAAAGAATGAGCCGGGACAACCCGGTCATCATGATCTGCAGTAGTGATCAACGTTGCAGGATATTTGGCAGGCTTTACATTTTGCAATGGGGAATAAGCATAGAGATAATCAAATTCTTTGGCATTTTCACTAAGGCCATAATCTGCAGCCCAGGCTCTTCCAATTGTAAATTTGTCATAGCGAAGCATATCCAAAACGCCAACAGCGGGTAATACTACTTTGTATAGATCAGGACGCTGCGTCATACATGCGCCAACGAGCAAGCCTCCGTTGGAACGGCCATAAATCGCTAGTTTTTCACTTGAGGTATATTTTTGATCAATGAGATATTCTGCTGCTGCCTGAAAATCATTAAAGACATTTTGCTTGCGTTCTTTAGTACCTGCTTTATGCCATTTTTTCCCAAACTCACCGCCTCCCCTGATATTTGCAATTGCAAAAACGCCATTGTTTTCTAAAAAAACAGGCGCAAGATTGAGCCGTGTCAGATTGAACTGCGGAGTAAGACTAATATCAAATCCTCCGTAACCGTACAAAAGTGTTGGACGATTGTTATCCAGATTTAAGCCTTTTTTGTAGGTGACGAACATGGGGATTTTAGTGCCATCATAGCTTTCGTACCAAACTTGCTTTGTTTCAAAAGCATCAGCGTCGAAATCGATTTTGGGTTGTTTGAAAATATTGTTCTCTTTGGTCTCAAGATTCAATGAATAAATGGTGGTTGGTCGGGTAATCGAAGTAAATGAATAGAAAGCCAACGGTTCTTCCTTTTTTCCACTAAAATTTTCTACTGTTCCAATTTGAGGTAATTCCATTTCAAAATCAAGATTTCCTTTGGTATCAAAAACTCTGATCTCGCTGGAAGCATTGTGCGTATAATTAGCGATGAGTTTTCCACCAATTAAATCTACAGACGCTAGTTTGTCTGCACTTTCCGAAAGAATATCTTCCCAAAAACCTTTTCCGGGATGATCAGGACTTATCGCAATCAATCGGTTATTATCCGCTTTGTAATTGGTCAAAATTAAAAGCCGGTTATTGACAAGGTCTACAAATTTGAAATTGGAATCGAAAGTTTCGACAATGGGGATAAATTCACTGTCTTTTATTGATAAGTCTTTGATATATAAAGCATTGCCGCTTGTAGATTCCCATACTTCAATGATCAGGTATCTTTCATCTTCGGAAGTATGAGCGGTCATGCCACGATTGGGGTGAGCGCGATCAGCAAAAATTAGTTCATCATCAGTTTGAGGGGTTCCGAGTTTATGGTAAAAAACTTGATGAAATTCATTTTTATCACTTAAAGCCTTATCATCCAACACATCGGGGTAACGACTATAATAAAAACCATATTTATGCCATGCGATATTTGAAAACTTAACCCACTTCAACTCATCATCCAATGTTTTGTCATTGTTCAAATCTTGGATACGAATGGTTCTCCAATCGGATCCGCCTTCTGAGATTTCGTAGGCTAGATAAGCCCCTTTGTTTGAAAATGAAAAATTACCCATCGAAGAAGTGCCGTCTTTTGAAAATGTATTGGGATCTAAAACAAGCTTAGCTTTTCCTTCCAAAGATTCCTGAACATAGAGTATGCTTTGGTTCTGCAAGCCATCGTTTTTGAAAAAGTAGTAATTTTCTCCTTTTTTAATAGGAGTTGAAAACCTTTCATAGTTCCATATTTTGTGTAGCCGTTCTTCAATAGCATCGCGAAAAGGAATTTCGTTAAGATAGGAAAAGGTAGTTTGATTTTGTGCTTTTATCCATTTTTTTGTCTCACTGGAATTTTCATTTTCGAGCCAGCGGTAAGGATCTGCAACGATCAGGTCGTGATAATTATCTTTTATTGTGGTGTCCTTTGCGGTGACAGGGTAGGAAAAAGGAATCTTTTTAAATTCTATTGAGTTTGAAGAAGTATTAAAACTATCGATACAAGCGTTAAAAAAAAAGATTCCAATAAGCAACAGGGGGATTAATTTGTTCATTTTAAGAGAGGGTTGTATGGAAATGGAAAATTTTATTGTTTTAATTACTTTTGCGAAAGATTAGCTAATTCTTGTAAAACCAACTTTTATCGCTTAAATGAAGTTTTATCTGTGATTATTCTGAAATTTTTTAAACATTGGCAATCAAAAAGCGTATAAAATTCTTTTTATAAATCATCAAAGATTTTTATTAGCGAATAGGTGACTTCGACTTAAAATCTATAATAATCTTATTATTTTAAATTAAAATCAAAGATGCAATTTAGACATATTTTTCTTCTTCTTTTAACCGGATTACTTCTTTTTGCAGCTGAAACTACGCTTGCCCAAAAAATCACAACGAACGAGAACGGTGACAAAATAATTTTATATCCGGATGGTTCCTGGCGTTATTTTGATAGCAGATTGGACAGTGTATCAGACAAATATTCTACTGATGAAACTACTTCAGAAAAATCAGATTCAGATGAAATCGATCGCGAAAAAGTTGTTAAAAATTACCGGGCAGAATTAATTATGGCTGCTGAACGCGCGGTCGCTGAAGAAAAATCAGCCTTGCGAAATTTCGAAGATGCACAATTTGATCGCGTGCTCATCCAAGAAGAACTTGAAGAAGCAAACAATAGTTCTGATGCGTCGAAATCTGAAATTAATGAAATAAAACAACGCCTTGTAGAAGCAGAAAAGATAGAAAAAGAAGCACTGGATAATTTCAACAATATTTCAAAAGCGGTTAAAAGAGCAGAGACTAAAATAGCAATGAGTGATGAAGAAATTTATAATTTGATTTTTGAACAAAGTGAGTCCATTTCATCTAAAAAAAATAAAAAAGATGATCGGGTCTTTGACGAATCCACTTTGAGAGTACGTAATAGAGAAAAGAAAGTGTTTGCTTCTTTTGATCCAAAAGATGATGTCATGATGTATCCGCCAAAGAGAAAATGTCAACTGACTTTTGATGGAGTCGATGATTTTAGCGGAAAGAAAAGGAAAGAGGTAGCTAAAGAACTTTTGTTTTCATATACCGCCGATGAGATGCGTCCTTTTTTAAAAGATCGCGATTTTATAACTTGCTATGCTTATGTTTCTTCTTTGTCAGGGGGATATAAATTTTTATCACTAGTTATTACAATTGCTTCAGAAAATGCACAGCGCGATTATGGAATTATTGAAAAAGGTAGTGTAATAAATATAAAATTGATGGATGATACAAATGTCAAACTTTTTAATAATAAGACAGATGTAGGTATTCTCAATGAATTAGATAATTCGGTTACCTACAATGCACAATATGTCGTAAGCTCTGGTGCAGGAAAAATATTGCGCAAAAATGAGATTGATAAAATTCGGTTAATTTGGAGTTCAGGATATGAAGATTATGAAGTTTATGATCTCGATTTTTTTATCAATCAATTTAGATGTCTGGACTAAAAATAATAAGCTTTGGTTTATGGCTGGAAGTGAGAAGTGAGAAGTGAGAAGCTGGAAGTCTTAACGAATAACGAATAACTAATAACCAATAACTAATAACTAATAACATGCTAGGATTAAAACTGCCCACAGACCCTCGATGGGTAAATTTAGCGGAAATGGATCTCGAAGAAATTCTCACTGATCATGCTTATTGCGAGCAAAAAGCAGCGACTTCATGTATCTCATTGATACAGCAAAACCCCGAAAAAATTGAAATGGTAAAACAATTGGCTCCTATTGTTACAGAAGAATGGGGACATTTTCGAATGGTTTTGCAGGAAATGGAAAAGAGAGGACTCACATTGGGGCGACAGCGTAAAGACGAGTATGTAAACGAACTTTTAAAGTTTCAAAAAAAAGGTGGAAAAAGAGACGAACAATTTGTTGAGCGATTATTGATTTGTGCTTTGATCGAGGCACGCAGCTGTGAACGGTTTCGTTTACTTTCTATCCATATAAATGATGACGAATTAAAAGAATTTTACCATAAATTTATGATTTCTGAAGCAGGTCATTATCGGCTTTTTATTGATCTGGCAAAACAATATGGAGAGGAAGAAAAAGTAAAAATTCGGTGGCAGGAATATCTCGATTATGAAGCAGGAATCATGGAAAAATTAAGTCTTCGTGGAGATAGGATACATTGATAAAAACTGTTTTTATCACTTAAAAAAGGCACATTTTACTTTTACCTTTTCACGCCGGGTTTCTAAATAATGGGTTCCAAAGAAATTATAGGAAAAAAATAGACCGGTAAAAATATACCAATCCAGATCTGTTGGATCTCCTCTTGCACTTCCTTTATAAGGTGGATCCGCATCCGGAATAATTTCATGAGTTCGCCATGAGAGCGTTGCGGCAAGCTCACCATTAATATGCTCCAGTTCAGCTAAATCCGGATAATATGCACTGACATCATCGAGATAATCCGTGAAGGTTTTTCTCATTCCAAATTCGAATCCAATATTCCATTTATCACTTTTAGTATACTTGATACCAAAGCCAAGAGGAATTGAAAATTGAGTGAGATTGTATTTTTGGCGATAACCATTTATTCCCTGGCCCTCTGTCCCCAAGGGCTGTAAATCATACCATTTGCCATTATACCTGGTTTGAGGGTTGAATTTAAAAACAGCAATACCACCAAAAATATATGGAGAAAAAGGCCTTCTCAGGTTATAAGCTTCATAACGCAAAAGATTTATTTCAGCAGTTAATGCTACTTCAAAAATATTAGAACGGAAACTCAAATTGCGAAGTACACGTTGGCTTCTATCATTTGCATTTGCATCTGAAGCTGCAATTTTTCCAAAATTAACTCCTCCCCGGATCGCAAACCATCCCAGAATATTATAACGGACAAAAGCACCCGTTGAAAGGTTAGTCTCTCCAAGGCTCGTCCATACTCCTGATGGAGTAAGGTCGCCTAAATAGTTTGATCCACCAGCTGTGACCCCAAGCTCAAAATGTTGTGCGTTGAGTTGTATTGAAGTTATTAGTATAAATAGAGAAATCAAATAAATTCTCATGGTTGATTCGTTTCCTGATTAGCAGGTGCAATAAAACGGAAGGGGGTTCTGCAATTTAGCAAGACTTTTTATAAAATGAAAGTCATATTTATGTTATTTAAATTTATGAATAGGTTTATTGGTTTTTTTCTTTCAAATCTGCAGCGATTGATTTGAGCAACTTACGGTCAATTTCGTGTTTCCCTTCAAAAGTCAGAACTTCAAAATTAATTCCCTGAGATTTTGCAAAATCTTTTTGCCATTGTAGTCTTTCGGGAGTGACATACTGATCATCTTTGCCGTAAACGAAGAAGATTTTCTTATTATTAAAATAGGCCTGATGAGGGGTATAGTCTATATCCTCAGGAAGTAAACCCGCCCATAATATCAGGTGATCGAATATTGGAAATTCTCGCATGATCCATCTGCATTGAGTAGCACAACCTTGCGAAAATCCTAACAATGTAATGCGCACATTTTCAGGCAATTTGTCTATAAAAGTATCATACAAATGTCGCAAATAGTGCGTATAATCAGCTATCTCATCAAGCCGATCCTGCTTGGTCATCCAGGAAGCAGCTACATTGCCGGAAACGCCTCCCCAATAAAACCGTGAAAATCCTTCGGGTGCTAATACGAAAGTTGAACCATCCTCGATTTCAGTAAATTTTTTGATAAGATTGCTGGCCAGTTGTCCATAGCCATGACAAACTATCCAAAAGTCTTTTATGTGGGTTCCAGTTGTGCCAATGGTATAATAATGGGCCGTTTTTTGAATCTTGATCTTGTGGGCATTAATCATTTGAAGTGTGCTTTTTATTAAAATTACAAAACCCTTTCAGATTATATATAGTCTGAAAGGGTTTTGTAAAATTAGGATAAAGAAAAAATTAGTTTTCTTTTCCAAAAACATCTTTTTTCCTGGTTCCATCAAGTATTGGCTCTTCACGAGGAGCGGTGTCATAAACATGATCAAATACTTTATTGATATAAACCCACTGACCATTAATGAGGCGATAACCTTCGTAGCTTCCATCAGGCAAGTTGCTGGGTCCCTGGCCGGGAACCTCACTCATTCCGCTGATCAAATGATCAAAAATAATCATGTCTAAATGGCCATCATAATTGAGTTTTACGGAAGCGGCTGCACTAAAGGTCAGAACGATTCTATTTTTTGGTTCGTGAAGATGTTCCGGATCTAAGGATACAAAAACAGGTGACCCGAAAACAGGTTTTCCATCTTTAAAACTTAATACATCTACCAATTTACGTTTGGTATGAAAACTCAAGCCATCGTATCCAAAAAGAAGATATTTTTTGCCTTCACCGGTATTAAACTCTTTCAGGTTATAATAAACGGCTCCATACCATTTCTCCGCAGGAAGGATGTCTTTATAAACATCAGCGACTTCTTGTGAGCGGTCTTGGAGTGGAAATAACTGGAGCGAAGGAGTATTCATCTGGATAGCTCCAAAATAGCGATAATCATTTTCGTCGACATAAAGTTGCCAGGTAAAAATCCTGAAAGTACTATCAGCCGGATATTGTATTGAAATTGATCTCAGTTTTCCGAAAGGATACTGAAAAGAGTTTTCGTATTTTAAAGCTTTAACCAAAGTTGGAATAAACTTTCTTACAGCCAATAACCTGTTTTCTTCCAAAGAATCATTAACGATTAAAAAAGAAAGAAGCGCTAATGTATCTTCGTAGGTTTTAATCGCATCAAAATTGTGTAATGAGTCTGATTTGACTTCCTTTGCAGATTGTGCTGTAGCACCAAATATCAGGAGTGAAAAGAGAGTAGAAAAAACTAGTTTATTCATAAGAAACTTTTGAGTAATCCGTCTTGATTTAATTTCTTTGAAAACGTAGTAGGGTAAAACTAAATTGTAATAGCTTACTTATTACAAGTTAACAACGGGTTAAAATTAACGACTCTTTATTTAAGAAAAAATAGCTTAACGATGTCTTTTCCGTTTATTATTTTTATAATCCAAAAAAATGAACTCGCCCAGGCCCTGAAGACTGCTGTAAAAGGCTTTGCCATTATTTGCTTTTGTAAATTCATCAACAAAACGCACCAGGTATGGATCGCGGGCGATCATGAAGGTAGTGATTGGAATATCAATTTTTCTACAACGGGTAGCTAAATTAAGCGTGCGATTAACGATGTTTTTATCTAGTCCAAAGCTGTTTTTATAATATTTTTTCCCTTTTTTAATGCAGGTAGGTTTTCCATCCGTGATCATGAAAATCTGTTTGTTTGGATTGCGTCGACGGCGCAATAGATCCATTGCCAACTCTAGGCCGGCAACGGTATTGGTATGGTAAGGGCCAACTTGCAAATAAGGCAAATCCTTAATTTCAATAGACCAGGCATCATTTCCAAAAACGATGATGTCCAGCGTGTCTTTTGGATACCGGGTAGTAATCAATTCAGACAAAGCCATAGCTACTTTTTTGGCTGGAGTGATCCGGTCTTCGCCATATAAAATCATGGAATGCGAAATGTCAATCATCAAAACCGTACTCATCTGGCTTTGGTAGTATGTTTCGTGAACTTCCAGATCATTGTGCGTCAACTGAAAATGATCAATCCCATGATTGATCTGTGCATTTCGTAGTGAGTCAGACATTGCGATGTTTTCAATACTATCGCCAAATTCATAAGGACGTTTGTCTGAAGTCAGTTCATCTCCTTTGCCTACTTGTTTGGTGTTGTGATTACCTGTTCTTGATTTTTTCAACTGGTCAAAGATATCGTCTAGAGCCTTTTGCCTCATGGCAATTTCCAACTTAACCGAAGGAGTAAACATCGGATTGGAGGGATCAGGTTGTTGGATATAACCCTTATCAATCAAATCCTGAATAAAGTCAGCCATCCCATAATTTTCGTCAGTCAGTTGGTATTCCTTATCCAATTCCGTCAACCAACTGAGTGCTTCTGCAACATCTCCGGAAGTATGAATCAATAACTCTTGCAAAACCTTCAAAAGCTTTTCAAAAGTAGAACCACCTCCTTCTCCTGGAACAAATTCTGAGAATCTATAGCCGATCATTAATTTGAATTTCTAAATGGATTATAATAAAAAATGTTTATTGTACTTTTATTTTGTAATTGAGGAACTTGTCATAGTCTGGTCGGTCAGATACGGTTTTGTGAATAAATTGTTGACGAATCTCACCATTGTGAAGTAGAAATAAACCAGGCATCTGAGTTGAATCTCCCAAATGTTTTGCTAATTCTAATTGGTGTCCTTCTTTTTTTACCGCATATCCCCGAATCCAGGTCTGAAGTCCGTACAATTGCAAGAAAGACCCTTTGGTAATTTTAAATGATTTGTAATAATTTGCCATCGGATCGCTAATGTGAGATACACCCTTTAAGTTGTATTTTACAAAATAATCATCAGCGACTTTGTTTTCAGACATATGGACAAAAACCAATTGAATTCCTTTTTTTTCAAATTGTTCTCTTTTATCCGCCAAATCACTCAGTGCTTCTTTACAAAATACACAACCAAAATGTCTTAGAAACACAAGTAATACCGGTTTTTCCTGTGAAATACTTTTCAGATTTTCAAATTTGTTTGTTACCATTTCGTCTAAAATGGCCGCATCTATAGCTATATTCATTCGTTTGGGTTAGTTTTTATTGAAACTTAAATAAAACAACAATAATACAATCTAAAGGTTTTTTAAGCAATAGGATAATTTGAATATGGCAAAGATTAGCAAATACTTATTTTTTGATCTACTTCATTTTTAAGCATACCGGGGTAGGTACTTTAATTTGATCACTAAATGATAATGTACCATCTTTTTCAATTTTAAAAATGATAATATTATCTGAATTTTGATTGGCTGCGTAAAGGAATTTGCCATCTTTTGAAATCATAAAATTTCTGGGGAAAGATCCCTGAGTGGATTCGTGTTCAATCAAAGTCAGTTTACCGGAACCCTCATCTATTTTGAAGGCAACAATGCTATCATGTCCTCGATTAGAACCATAAAGAAACTTACCATCCGGGGTAATATGAATGTCAGCGGTAAAGCTATCTCCAGTAAAGTCAGCAGGTAATGTTGATCTATCTTCAATAGGTTTCAGATTTCCAATTTCTTTGTCGAATTCAAAAGAAGTGATTGTATTGCTCAATTCATTGATCACATAAGCGAATTTGCCGTTTGGGTGAAAAGTGAAATGTCTGGGACCAGAGCCATTTGAAATAGTGACGTAGGGCAATTCATTTGGAAGGAGTTTTCCATTTTCATAATCAACATTATAAATCATTATTTTGTCCGTTCCGAGGTCAGGAACATAAGCAAAACGATTGTCTGGAGAAAGTACGACCGAATGTGGATGCGATGATTCCTGGCGAGGATGGTCACCCTTCCCCTGAAGGGTGATGATCTCAGATGCCAAACCCAAAGAACCATCTTTTTCAATTGGATAAACGACTACTTTTCCACCCACGTAATTGGCAACAAAGGCAAATCTATTTTTTTTATCGACACTTATATGACAAGGAGCGAAGCTGTGCGATGATTGTTTGTTCAACAGACGCAACGCTTTTGTTTCCGGATCAATTGCAAAAGCGCAGATTGAGCCAGTGCTATCAACATCGGGTCCTGTTTCATTGACAGCGTATAGAAAATTACCATCTGAAGATAAAGTCAAAAAAGAAGGATTAATAACATCTTTAGCAACACTTTGGTAAGTTAATTTTCCGGTTTCCGCATTCTGAGCATATAAATAAATCCCCGCCGCTTTTCCGTCAACATGACCTTCTTTTTTGGTGTAAGTTCCTATAAAAAGATAATTTGAATTTGATTTGATAGAAGTATCGTTTTGTTTTGAATTACTATTTTCTGTTTGCGTACAAGTTGAGAAAGAAAAAGATATTATCAATATAATGGGAATAGAAAATATCGTTTTATTAATCATTGATTTGGCTTTTGAAAAGCGAATATAATTCCTTTCAAGCAAAAAGCACCTCGAAAATACGAGATGCTTTCTACAGAAATTTTTATTAGCTACAACTATTAAATCGTTGTATAGAATAATATTAAACGATTGCCATTCCTTCAAAAACTTCCATTACTTCTCTTACATGGCCTGCAGAATCGTGTAAAGATTTCATTTCCTCGTTGTTCAATTTGAGTTCCAGCAATTCGGAAATACCATTTTTTCCAAGTTTAACAGGAACACCAAGATACATATCATTCAATCCATATTGCCCAGTCAATCTTGCGCAACAAGGAAAAATTCGGTTTTCATCCCGAATGATAGATTCTACCATTTGAGCAGCGGCAGCTCCTGGTGCATACCAGGCTGAGGTACCCATCAATTTTACCAATTCTCCGCCACCTTTTTTAGTTCGTTCAACGATGGCGTCTAGTTTTTCTTCATCAATCATTTCCAAAACTGGAATACCGGAAACAGTTGTATATCGAGGAAGCGGAACCATGGTATCTCCATGACCACCCATCAAAACAGCCTGAATATCTTTTGGAGAAACATTTAATTCAGAAGCTAAAAAAGCACGGTAACGTGCAGTATCAAGGATACCTGCCATTCCAAAAACCCTTTTGGAATCTAGACCTGATACTTTGTAAGCTGCATAGGTCATCACATCCAAAGGATTTGAAACTACAATGATTATTGGGTTCTTGGAATATTTCATGATTGATTCGGTGACGGAAGAAACGATCTTCGCATTTGTCGAAATCAAATCGTCCCGGCTCATTCCGGGTTTTCGTGGAATACCGGCTGTTATCACAACGATATCAGAATTTGCTGTTTTTTCGTAATCATCTGTTCCCGTCAAGCGGGTACTGTAATAGTCAATAGGGGCTTGTTGCCAGCTATCGAGTGCTTTTCCTCTTGCGATATCGCCAACGATATCAAGAAGTACAACTTCATTTACTAAATCTTTGTGAGCCAAAACGTTTGCAACTGTAGCACCAACATTTCCAGCTCCGACTATGGTTACTTTACTCATAATGAAAATGGTTAGATTTTTTGATATTTTTAATATTTATTACAGGGTATTACGAAATACAATATTATTTGCTGCAAAAGTAGGAAAATGAATCGAAAATAATTTCTATTTTATAGATTAGATTGAACAGAAATGTTGTAATTGTATAAAATTTTAAGTCTTTGAATCCTTTTTTGATTTTTTTTG
Source organism: uncultured Saprospiraceae bacterium (assembly GCA_963793295.1). GTDB lineage: Bacteria > Bacteroidota > Bacteroidia > Chitinophagales > Saprospiraceae > JAHDHW01. The sequence continues at coordinate 30,942 of CAWBZX010000024.1, forward strand.
TTATAGCATTAATGTTTCGACTTAATTCAATTAATTGACAAGCTTCAGACACAGTCATACCCAAATTTTTACTAGTTTTGTGCAGTTTCTAAAACGAATATTTTCCTTATATAAATTTTTTTAAAAAGATGAACAAATTTCTAACGGCTATTTTTACGTTTTTAATGCTATTTAGCTTTTCTTCGATTATCGCTCAGCACCAATGTGGGACAAGTGATCAAACACAGCATCAAATGCTGGAACAATTGTCCCAAAACCGCATTAATGCTGCAATTCAAGAAGGTGCAATTTCAAGAGATGTGACTGTTTATGTACCGATTAAATTTCACATTGTTTCTAAATCAGATGGAACATCAGGAATCTCAGAGTCTCAAATTCTGGGCCTTTTATGTGAAATAAATAATAAATATGCTGATCAGGAAATGGTGTTTTATATCAACTATCCTTATAATTACATCAGCAATGATGCCCTTTTTAATGATCCTGGAAGCAACGGCGGTTTATTTCAGATCCAACAAAATTGGGCTAACAATTCATTAAATCTTTTTATCGTAAAAGAGACTGGCAATCCTGGGTCGGGTGGATACTATCAAGCGGGTTTTCCGGGTTTTCCATATGAGCATATCATAATGAAAAAAAGCCAATTTGACGGAGCTACCGCAAATCATGAAATAGGCCATTTCTTTACTTTGGCACATCCGTTTTTAGGTTGGGGACAAGGATCGGAACCCGGTTGGGATCCTGATGTACATGGCAATCCCGTTGGAATCTGGTCTCCTGATGGCCCTCCATTTATGAATGAAAAAATGGATCAATCTAATTGCCTTGATGCTGCAGATAAAATATGTGATACTCCTCCTGATTATTTATTTGCTAATTCGCCAGGTCAAACTGGTTGTGTTTGGAACGGAGGAGCAATGGACCCAATGGGAGTTGTTGTTGATCCAATGGAAAACAATATTATGAGTTACTTTAATGGCTGTGCCACTCAAATATTTTCACCAGATCAAAAAGATGCCATTCGAAATAGCTATAATTCAACAGCTAAAGCATATATCCGTCATAGTTATGTGCCTCCAACAGGAGATATTACAGAAGCTCCAGAACTTATAGAGCCTATTGACAATGAAGTGACTCCAGGGTTTAATATTGTGTTTTTTGACTGGGAAGCCCCTGCTGAAGGTGCTCAACGTTATTTTTTAGAAATCGATCAACAACCCACATTTGCATTTTTACCTAAGCGTTATGTCATTGGAAATGGTTCTTCCACCGAAATAGAAGGCGTTTTTAATCCAAACGTTACTTATTACTGGAGAGTCACACCTTATAACGATGGTAATACCTGTAATATACCTACTTCTACTGTTGGGGTTTTCAAAACTGGTGAAAGCGTAAGCACAAAAAATATTGAGTTTGTAAATAACTGGTCGGTTATGCCAAATCCTGTTCGTTATAATGAAACACTGAATATTAAGGTGGAAGCTGCGGAAGCATTTGATGCAGATATTCGATTGTTTAGCTTGACAGGTCAGTTAGTGAAAAACGTAAGTAAACTTCGTTTTAACAATGGAGAAAATAGCTATAATCTGGATATTTCTGGTATCAATACCGGAATGTATATCGTAGCAATTCAAAGTGAAAAAGGAGTGATTAATAAAAAGATAGTAATTACAGATTAACAGAATAAATCTGAATTCATTCAAACAAAAAGTGGCGGCATGAATTAATTCATGCCGCCACTTTTTGTTTGACCTTATCTTTTCTTTGTTTTAAATGACCAGGTTATTTTTACTCTTGAAGCAATCTCACCGTTTGATAGTGTACCCGTTGAATTCACTGTAACTTTTATTCCTTCACCCGTATCAATCGCCTGTTGAACTGCTTCAATTATTTTTATGCCCTCTTCACAGGTAAAAGTAATTGTTGAGCTTGCCTTTTTCAAAAATTCCGTTTCGATATTTGTAACGAGCATGGAGATTCTGCCTCGCCCTCTTATTGCAATATTTGCCATAAGACCTGTGGATAATTCCGCTGCTCCCATTTGTGCAGCAAAATAGATGGACTTAAAAGGATTTTGCGTCCGCCAGCTATATGGTATTAGTACTTCAGTTCTATAAGGTGAGCACGACTTAACTTTTACACCCCACCAAAAAACAGAGGGGAGCCTTTTAAAAAAATACAGTTGCATCTTCCAATAGTTATTGAGATCAGATAAGTGCTTTTTGACTGCGGAAGACTCCGGATTGAAAGTATTTGTGGTTGTTTGAGTTGACATATATTGGAATGTTTGTTATTTGTAATATCGTGTGGTAGCAGATAATATTAAAATTTAAATATAACAATAGTTTTCTTTATTGGATCTACAGTATTTAATAAAACAATACCTTTTGTTTTCCGGCAAAATGCCTTACTTTTGATCGCAATTTCAAAATTGGATTTTTTTAATGTGTGATGAAGTATTTTGCACACTTTTAACAGAAAACGTTTAAAAATGAATTTACACGAATATCAGGGAAAAGAATTACTGAAAAGCTTTGGTGTGACGATTCAGGAAGGGAAAGTAGCTGAAACAGTTGAAGATGCAGTATCTGCTTTCTATGCCCTTCAAAAAGAAACGGGGACTGAATTTGCTGTTGTAAAAGCACAGATTCACGCGGGCGGCCGGGGTAAAGGTGGCGGGGTAAAACTAGCTAAAAATGTGGGGGAGATCAAAGAACACGCGGGAAATATTTTGGGTATGATGCTCAAAACGCCTCAAACTCCCGGAGGGCTTAATGGCCCCGGCAAATTCGTTCAAAAAATTTTGATTGCCGAAGATGTTTATGCACCTGATTTCGATGCTTGTAAGGAGTATTATGTCTCCATTCTTATGGATCGTGAACGGAAATGCAACGTAATCATTTATTCGACAGAAGGGGGGATGGATATTGAAAAAGTAGCTGAAGAAACTCCTCATTTGGTTCACAAAGAATACGTTGACCCCACTTTGGGTTTGCAGTCGTTTCAATTACGCAAAATTGCTTTCAATTTAGGTTTGAGTGGAAAAGCCTTCAAGGAGATGACTAATTTCATCAATTCTCTTTACACCGCTTTTGTAAATAGTGATGCTGGTTTGTTTGAGATCAATCCTTGTTTAAAAACCGGAGACGATAGAATTATAGCTGTGGATTGTAAGGTCACTTTGGATGACAACGCACTTTTCCGCCATCCCGATCTTGCCGCAATGCGCGATACTGATGAAGAAGATCCAACTGAAGTGGAAGCAAAAAGTTATGATCTAAATTATGTCAAATTGGACGGAAATGTAGGATGTATGGTAAACGGTGCTGGTCTTGCCATGGCAACAATGGATATTATTAAACTTTCCGGAGGAGAACCCGCAAACTTTCTTGATGTGGGTGGAACTGCAGATGCTGACCGGGTTGAAAAGGCTTTTCAAATAATCTTGAGTGACCCAAATGTGAAGGCCATTTTGATCAATATATTTGGAGGTATTGTCCGCTGTGACCGAGTGGCACAGGGAGTGGTTGATGCTTACAAAAATATGGGGAATATTAATGTCCCGATCATTGTTCGTTTGCAGGGAACTAATGCAGATATTGCTAAAAAAATCATTGATGGATCCGGTTTAAAAGTCCATTCAGCGATTTTATTGCAGGAAGCTGCAGATTTGGTAACTGAGGTTCTGGGAAACTAGCTTCAACATTTTTAAAAAATTTATAAAAGAGAGTTCGTGAACGATGCGTTTTGCGAACTCTTTTTGTATTAAATTTCCTATGTTTGTCAGGTAATGGAAAAAAAATATACGCTTTACGAACTAAATGAATATATCCGGCGAGTGATGGCGCTCAACCTTCCGGATGCAATGTGGATCAGTTGTGAAATTGCACAAATCAGCATTTCTAAAGGACATGCTTTTATTCATTTGGTTCAAAAAGAGGAGGAAGAAGAATTTATTATCGCTCAGTCTGATGCAGTGATCTGGGCAATGGATTTTCGTCGCTTAAAGCGTAAATTTGGAAAAGAATTTAATAGCCTTTTGCAGGAAGGAATGGAAGTGATGGTTCAGGCCAAAGTTGATTTTAATGAGCGTTATGGATTTAAATTGGTCATCCTTGATCTTGATCCGACATATACGATTGGCAAACTCGCCTTACAACGCCAAAAGGTGATCGAAGTGCTAAAAAAAGAAGCGCTTTTAGAAAAAAATGTGTTAACTCCTTTTCCAGTCTGTGATACAACGGATTGCGGTGCTTAGCTCTGAAAGAGCTGCTGGCTATCAGGATTATTTAGATCAAATCAATCAAAATCAATTTGGTTATACTTTTAGAAACCAACTTTTTCCAACTTCGATGCAAGGGGATAAAGTAGAGTCTGAAATGATCGCACGATTCAAGCAAATTGCAGCTCAAAAAGAAGATTTCGATTGTGTGATTATTATCCGTGGAGGAGGAGCTCGCCTTGATTTAGCTGCATTTGACGGACTTCAATTGAGTAAAACAATCGCCAATTTTCCATTGCCAGTGATCACGGGAATTGGTCATGACATTGATGAGACGGTGGTTGATTTGGTGGCGCATACGTCTTTAAAAACACCAACGGCGGTTGCAGAATTTATTCTTCAGTTTAATCTCCAATTTGAGATGCAACTTTCCGATAAAGGATTAGCGATCCAACAATTGGCACAACAAAAATTGATGAATCAGGAATTCACTTTAAATCGCCTTGAAAATCAATTTAAGTTTTCAGCAAATTCCATTCTGAAAGCACAGCATCGAATGATTGATTTTATTGAAGAAAAAATTCCTGTTTTGTTAAAAGCTAAATTAAAAACAGAACAAAACAGTATTTTGAATTTCGAAAAAATTTGCCAGTTACTTTCCCCTGAAAATGCATTAAAACGCGGTTTTAGTTTAAGTTTGTTGAATGGAAAAATGATTTCGTCTTCGAAACAAGCAAAAGAGGGCGACATATTAGAAACTGTTTTTTTTGATGGAAAATTAAAAAGCAAAGTATTATCCGATGGCTAAGAAAAAATCGAACCTATCCTCTTATGAAAAAGCGATGCAGGAATTGCAGGAGATTGCAAATCAATTGCAGGAAGAGACCATTGGCATTGATGATTTGTCTTTAAAAGTAAAACGTGCTGCGGAATTGATCCAATTCTGTAAAGAAAAACTGCGAGCTACCGACTCGGATGTAAAAAATATCTTTGGAGAATAATTGTTCTCCAAGCGGCGAAGCAATTAAATGATAAGCAGTGAAAATTTGCTTTTTATAAAACGCAACACCGGCACCGTTTATCATTAATCTTTTCAATCAAACCACAGCCCACCAGGTGCGATGCCAACTTTCGTTGAATCTAACACGGAGGCATTCGAATCATAAATGATTAAAGAACCATCTTGGTCAAAGGACTTTGGATCGAGGGCAAATAGATCATCTGTCTTATGATCAATTCCCAAACCATAAAAATACCTTGATATAAATGGAGTGGTACTTATTGCATTTTCAGTAATAGGATGCTCAAAAACCATGTTGTTCATGCGGAAGTACAATTTATCCAAACTGTTGTTGATTGTAAGATTTCCAGCGCCCTCTTTGGCCACTATTGATAAAATGATGGCATCGTTATTTAATTTCACCAGATTCCCATCTCTGTTATTATCCGGATTGTTCCAGTCATTATGGCCTCTTGTTAATACCCACATTTCAGTGTTTTTATCTAAAACAATAGATATTGGTCCCTGTCCAACTTCAATCGTTTTTGAAATGGTCTCAGCAGCAATATCAATTTTTGAAATGACAGAATCTGTCGTAAAACCTCCGGAATTAGCAACATAAACAGCATCGTCGACTTTAACCATCTGCTCAGGACCAGGTCGTGTATCAATAGTATTTGAAATGGTATTAGTTTTTAAATCAATCACCTTGATACTACCTGTCGCCCCATCAGCTCCCCATTGGCTCACAAATGCTGTTTCATCATCAACGGGTAGAAAATATCTCGGTTGTTTAAGGCCATTGATTTCACCAACTTTTTTAAAATCCGATGCGTTTGCTATGACAATTTTTTCAGCGTTATTGACAACGATATAAGCCAAATCGTTGTGAACAGTGATCGATTGAACAATATTCCCCAACTCTTCACCGTCATTTGCTTCCTGAAAAATAGTATTACTTATAAGTCCTGTATTTCGGGAATAGAAACTAATTGTACCGGTTCCGCTTCCGTATATGCCTTGGTTGGCAATAAAAACACCGTTTTCATAGCTTGGTGTTTCGATTGGGACTACTTCACTAGGGCCATCTGTACAAGACGAAAAACTGATTATAGTGATGGCAATTAATAACAAAAATGATTTCTTCTTCAAAAACATAAATGACAATTTTAAAATTAGAAAATGAATTAAAAAATTGAACGCTGTGATTTTGGAAAGAAGGAAAGGAGTGGGAAAAATGATTGATTCGTTCGAATTTGAACGACCACAACTCAATAGAAAACCATTGATTTCCGACCCGAAGCCTTTTCGCCGAAAGCTGAGAGATCAAAGACTCAGGCAGGTCTTCTGACTTATCCCTTCCTTTGATGTCCTTCCCATCTTTTGAAAGATAGTGGAACACTTGATCATTGGAATTTACAGGAATTACAGCAGCGGGAACTGTTCAGGAATTAAATCTTTGGAATGTTTTGACCAGAAGTTTTCCAAAGATCTTCACCTGATTCCCTTTTAAGTTTTAAAAAAAGTAAAACACCTAAATCGGGGCAAAGATAATTTTTTTCAAAGAAAAAGCCTGCTTTGAATCATATCAAAGCAGGCTTTGGGAAATAAATATTTTTAACGCAACAAAGTCAGATCTCCTTTTCTATTTTCTATAACGCCTGAAGGCATTTCTATGAGGATATCATAAATGTAAACATCAGAAGGAGCGTTTTCATTTTTGTAAGTTCCATCCCAACCTTGGTCCGGAGTTTCGTTATTATAAACAATTTGCCCCCAGCGATTGAACACCCTAAATTGCCGGATATTTACCGTCCCATTTGAAAAAACGGTGAAATAATCGTTATCACCATCTCCATCTGGTGTGAATACATTTGGAACGCCAATCTTCACTTCAAGGACATCGACGGTCAGTGAATAGGTATATTGGCATCCTTCTGCCGATGTTACGGTAACCGTATATTCAATAGGTTCAAACATAGCTATAGTCGTGATCGTTTGGCTGGTTTGACCAGTGCTCCATTCATAGGTAGCTCCATTGACCTGCCCATTAAGGACAGCTGTTAAAGTTAACATATCTCCTTCAAAGATGGTATCAAGAGGATCAGGATCAATTAATAAGATCTCAACATCAGCGCCTTCAATTACATTTACGGTGACTGAGTCATTTAAATCACCGCAGCCATAGGAATAAAGAACGGAGTATTCAGTTGTATCGTTTGGACTTACATTGATAGAAGCTGTTTCATCACCATTAGACCATAAGAAGGTACCACCGGGTTCTGAGCTGTTAGCAGTAAGTGTGGTGGCATCTCCTTCACAAATAGTTATATCTTCGCTTATCGTTAAAATGGCATCTTGAACAACAGTAATGGTAACCTGCTGGACGAGTGGATCGCAAACACCGTTTGAAACGGTGAGGGAATAGGTGGTTGTTTCCAGAGGAGTTACTTCAGCCAGGGGATCATTGGGGTCAAGAGTCGGATCTGGGGGGTCAGCATTCCAGCTCCAGGTAGTCCCCGGATAAGGATCCAGAAGTTCGTTTAAAACGATCGATTCGCCAATACAAATTTCCATATCACCAATAACAGCAGCAATGGAATTAGGAATGACTTCAATTTGCACACTTGCTTCCACGGGGCAATCTTCAAATTCTCCTTCAACGGTGTAAGTCGAAGTTCCGGATGGAGTAGCAATCGGATCAGGACATTCAATGCAACTTAAAGTGCCATTATCAGGTGTCCAGGTATATTCGGTTACATCAGGACTATTAGCGACCAATTGCACGGATTCTCCAGTGCATACGATAGTATCAATCGGCATAATAGTAATGGTTGTAGGAGTGAAAATATTTATCTGAGCAGAATCAATCTGGGTGCAAATGCCGTTTGTTGTAGTTCGGGTATATAAAACGGGTTCGTTGGCTTCAATGACCATATTTAACAACGAATCAGGAGATTGAAAACCAATATTGGGTTGCCATTGGTGTTGAATATCTGGAAAATCAAATTGTTCGTAAGTTGTCGTTTGCAATACCACCAAAGAGCCTGCGCAGACAGAAGTATCGGATGGAAATATTTGTAAATCGGATGGTATTGAATCCACATCAATATAAATGGAATCAAATTTTTCGCAACCAGGAACACTTACATACGCGAAATAAGTAGTGGCGGTTTGGGGAGTTGCGACTACATTATTCCCAGTTGAAGGATTAATTGACCCATCATCCGGCGTCCAGCTAACTTGTATACCAAAAGGTGTGGCAATGGCATTGAGATTAACTTCTTCACCTTTGCAAATAAGCAACGAATCCGAATTTTGCAGATCAACGCTAATCACTGTGGAAGTTACTGTAACAGATTCTGTGATTACACAAGCACCGTTGATTGCTGTCAAAGTATAGGTTTGTGTTGAATTGATAGTAGCAGTGGGATTTGGAATAGTATCGAAATCCAAACCAATATTTGGGGTCCAGTTGTAACTTACTCCCGCTTCCAATAATGTATTTCCTAGTGTTACCATTTCACCCTGGCAGACGGTCGTATCATCTTCCAGGTTTAAAATTGGAATAGCAAAAACTTCAACATAAACGCTATCAAAAGAGGAAACCGGACATAATCCATTGGAGACTTCAACATAGTAAGTTATCGTTTCAGTTGGACTAACTATTGGATTTGGATCAGCTGAATTATACCCTGGAGGATCAGAACTCCAAACATAGGTATTCGCTCCGGTATTTGAAGGGTCTCCTAAATTGGTATTATCTCCGATGCACAATTCAACAGAGTCTACTACACTGAATACGGGAGCAGGATTTGTCAGCACCGTCAATTCCATTTCATCTGTAAGGGTACAATTTGGTGTAAAAAGAGTGACTGAATAAATAAAGGTACCGGCTGCGGCTCCAGTGATAATAGGATCGGGGCAATCGGTACAACTTAAGTTGGGGCCAACCCACTCATAGGTAGCATCGTCGAAATTACTTCCGGCTACAATTTGAATATCCTCACCCAAACAAACAGTAAGATCAGGGCCAGCATCTACTTGATATACACCAACTTTTACAGCAACAGTATCATGAATACAAACGCCATCAACAACAGCCAAATAAATAGTCGTCTCCGTTGGAGTTGCGATTGGATTCGGACAATCTGTGCAGCTTAGTGTCCCTGTATTTGAAATCCATTCGATATCAGCAATACCAACGATAATTTCAATTTGGACAGACTCACCCTCACAGACAGTTGTATCTCCTCCTACAATCTCAATTGGAATGGATTCCAAGACTTCAGGATCGGATGGCGACCAATCTACTTCAATAGCTCCGTCGACGATTTGTCCTCCCCAGTCATTAATCAGTACCACATAAACTTCGTCTATTTGAGTCTGGATGGTCCTTACAAAATCATCACCTCCGGCACCTGGGGTAGCTGGGCTACCACAATCAAATTCATCTAATACCGGAGTTCCTAATATTGGGTGGATATCAGCGAGACCGGTTGGATCCGCACCTCCAGACCAGGAACTACGGATAGGTTGATTATTAGTAATGTAATCAATGACATCAGCTGGTGTTTCACATACTTCCATTTCTGTAAAAGGCCCCCACACGCTGAGATCAATATCAGAAGAGAAATTCGCTCCGTCAACTATAAAACCAAAATTACCAACAGCTTGGGCTTGTATAGTAAACCAATAAAAGTTTCCCGCTCCGGTATTTAAATAACAACCATTATTTAAACCACCAACAATAGGAAGATCTTCAAAACCAATATCTAAATTAAAAGTAGAGGGAAGTGAATTACCATTCATATCAAACTCCTGGCAACCATTAAGCGGATTGCAAAGCGCGTCAACCAATGCAGGAGAAAGATTACAATCAGCAGCTTCAATATCGATGTCAAAATCAGTGCATCCTTCTGCATTTCCTACAATAATGTAATAGGTTCCAGCCGAATTAAAGTTAGCACTTCCAATCATGCCGGCTCCATTTTGAGCCACACAAGTTGTTCCAGGAGCACCGGGAGGACCATTCAATACAAGTACTCCAGTACCTGGTTCTGCTCCTGAGATAGTTACAGAAACACATTCATCGCCCGGAGAATCATAAGTAAAGACGTAATCAGGTCCCCATAAAAAATTATCATCAGGGCAAGGGCTTTCTCCTACCGTCGATCCTTCAGAACAAGTCGTTAAACCGGTAACGGTATAAGGTACAGAACCAATTATGGTAGGATTATCCGGAGAAGAACCCACACAAGGAAAAGCATTACAAGCCCAAGTCAATTCAAATCCTTCGCCGGTGGTAAATCCGTCAGAGATGAATTCAATGGTAACACAGGGACTACTTGCATATATCTCAAATGTACTTCCATTGCTGACTCCCGTGACCGAACTAATCAAGGGAGCTGAAGTATTATCTCCTGCGTAAATATTCAAAGCATCTCCAAATCCAAAAAAGTTTGGTTCAATATCATAATCTACCATATTGATGGTGATACATTCATGGAAATCATTGGGGCAAATTGTAAAAACAAAATTTTCGTTATTTCCATAATCTCCATTTGGTCCTCCGCAATCGTATAAAGTACCTGTACATGAATTAGTAGAGGCGGCATCACAGATGTTTATATCTGGAATATATTCATCGATACACAGCTCAAAACTTCCAGCATTAGGAGTTGCTGTGCTGGTATAATCGTTAATTCTTATAAAATAAGGGAGTGTTCAAGTCGAGCCCAAATACATTAGTAGAGACAATACTTTCACCGGCTAAGGCTGATACGCAGACCTCCAAAGAAGCAAGGCCATCGAACATGCAATCGCCGCGATATATTTCGATCTGTGGATTGACAATAGGAGTAGATCCCATTCCGTCCGTAATCCCAGTTACCGTTATTGTAAAATCAGTGATCATATTATCTGTTGTAAACATAAACCAAACATCGCGATCAACGAGGCCACCATTAAAACAATCCGGAATATTACCAGAGCCAATATCACTGGCTGTAGCATCTACATTGGTATAGATCGAACTACTGGGGCAAATAGGAACAATGCCAAGATCAATTAGACCGGCACAATCATCATTTATTGGTTGTGAAAAACCAACAATGCTAATCAGTGAAAAAACGGCCAGGAGAGTAAAATACTTCATTATTCTAAAGTTTGAAAAGGTATTGAAACGGTGTAATTTACGGTTTTAATTTTTAAATTCAACAAGATAAATCATGTCTGATAAGGATAGCTTTTATCCAAATTACCAGGCAGATTGTGTTGAATTTGATAAAATTTAAATTAATTTTTGGCAATCGCAGAATCAATCAAAAGTAGGGATTATTTGGAACTTTTTATTTCAAACAAACTATTTTAGCCGTATTCTTGACATTCTAAACCATACATTGGATAGATCCATTTCATGCAACTAAAATCGGCATTGTGATAATCGGTAAGATTAGGAGGCGTTTTTTATATTAAGCCAATTCTTTTTTTCTTTTAAATAATAAAGAACGGTCAATCCAATGATCTGGATTATAAGGAAATCTATCTTGATAAACATAAACGCTCATGGCGATTAAAACGCCAAAAATAGCTCCCAGATAAACATCTTGTAAGAAATGCTGAACCAAATAGATTCTGGAAATGCCAACTAAAATAGCAAGGCAAAGCATTGCAAATCCCAAAGATTTTTTCCAGCCAATTAAAAAAGCTAAAAATCCATAAATTGCAAATGCGGACATTGTGTGACCAGAAGGAAAACTGTATTTTTCCCATAATTCAATACCGTCTACGAGATTGATTTTTTCGAAAATGCCTAATTCTTTAAAATAAAGGGAGGGTCTGTTATGATCGAAAAAAGACTTAGTAATCAAACTGACGATGGCTACTAATAAGCCAGTTAATGGCACTAACAAAGCATACCGATATCGTACAAATAGTAAAATGAATATAGACAAAAGGTACGGCAAGGATTCACCTAATTTAGATACGTAGCGGAAAAAAAGGTCACCTTGAGGACTTCTGTGATCATTAAAATAAAGAACGATACTGCCCTTGTCAGTAGTTAACAAAAGAACTAATCCAGCAAAAAGAAAGATTAAGAATCCAATAAAGAAAGGAAGATTCTTTTTTATTATAGTGACCATTCAATCGTTTTAGTTAAGTTGGGAATATCATTAATACTTTTTATAGAAACATTTAAAAAGCAAAGTTAGCTCTTGGGTTTGAAAAAGTGAATGAGTTTAGAGAAAATTAGCTGATAGCGATCCGTATTAACTAATTTGGAATCATTCATCGCTCTGTAAGTTAGGATTAATCCGACAGGAAATAAAATTAAGCAAGGAATCCATGAGGCAAATTGAGCTGAAATAACAAACGATTCAGCGAGCTTTTTGCAAAAAATATTGAGAATGATAAAAATCATAAAAAATACAATCGCAATTAAAATGGGATATCCGAAACCTCCTTTTCGGACAATCGCCCCCATTGGAGCTCCGATAAATAAGAAAATAAAACAAACGGCTGCCATACTGAACTTTACATTCAGTTCATAAATATGCTTTATCCTGGATTCTTTGAGTTTGTCAAAATCTCTGGTGCCACTCAATGCCACACCTTGCACATTTCGCGCGTAGGATTGTGCTTTTGTGTACAGATTTTTTTTCAGCTGGCCAGCAGGAAACAACTCAGCAATGCTATTATATTCTGACAATGGTTTTGTGATTTTTTGAGTAAGTGGTTTCTTTTTTGATTTGGTCTGTGCTTTTATATGTTGTTTATAGCTGGGGCTGATTGCGATGGCAGATGGTTTTATTGTTGTATCTAATTTAATTGATTCGTTAGGCAGAATAGAATCCTGAATGCTGTCTGTTGTCAGAAAAAGAGCATCTTCATTGTCATTGGCAATGAGTACGGAAGAATCACGGATACTGTCTGTTGTCAGAAGAAAAGTATCTCCTTCAATATCTGCCATTTCATTCATTGAATCTGTCTTTATCTTTTGGGATTGAATCTGACTGGAGTCTTGTGTAATATTAGTTTTGGGCCTGTTTTCATCTTTACCATCATGTTCAGTTTCATCTTTAAAAATCCAAAAATATCTATTCGCCCCTTTGTGCAATCGCTCTTGAGCATTTTCAATTTTAATGTCAATAGAATCAATAGCTGTCAGTAATTGAGAGGTAGTGAGCATCGTATGATGGGAGCCAAAAAGATCAGTTTCAGTTCGACTAATTTCAAACTCACTCAAATCAAAAACTTTGGTCCATTCTTTAAAAGAAGTGCGAATGAATGGATAGTTTTTAGTCCTATTTTTTGAAAACTGCTCGGTCTCCTGATATTGATTGCCATCATGCAACTTCATAATAAAATAGCGGTGATCTTTCGTGGTGTACATTTCACCTTTTTTGGCCACAATTTGCATGGGCTGACGGCTATTGCCTTTGTGATCGTATATGAGTACATCTTCAATATCCCTATTATTTGATCCTTTTTTTCCGATATGAATGACAATATCCTGAAAATCCTCATTAAAAACACCTGCCTCCAAACTCATCGTAGGTTTTTGTTTTCGAATGTCATAAAGCCTGGATTTAAATTGAAGATTGGCAACAGGTATGAGATTGTTTGAACAAAAATAAGAAAAGATGCTGATGACGGCTACTATCCCCATCAGCGGCTGCATGACCCGAATTAAAGATACGCCCGCGGATTTGAAACTGGCTAATTCATAAAATTCAGCAAGGTTACCCATGACCATTACAGAGGAGATTAAAACAGCAATTGGAAGAGCAGTTGGAATCAGTGAAATAGTAAGATAAGAGAGCAATTCCATAATCATCAGAAATCCTGCGCCCTTCCCGATGATGTCATCGATATAGACCCATAAAAACTGCATGATCAATACAAATAAAGCAATAAAAAAAGTAGCAATAAATGGAAGTATAAAGCTTCTTACCAGTAATTGATCAATTTTCTTCATTGCTTCGGCTAAGTATTTTTTCTGAAACGCAAAAATACAAATTCTATTTCGTTGTAGGTTTATAGTCGCCGAGCTATGTGAAAATAAAAATTATTCGTTGGTAAGAATTTAAAAAGGATTCCTGCTTAGGTTTGTTTGATGAGCATAACCGTTTTATGGAATTTTACTTCTTGAGAGGAAGTATTTCTGAAGTCATTCAAAGGATTAGATCTCTGATTGATTTTAATGTTCGGGATTACTGTATTGAGAAATGTATTCGAATCAAGCGTGTTAATTTGACCTTTTTTATTGATGCATTTTTTCATAAGAGGGATATTTTTGTTCTGCTATAACCTATGAAAAAAACCTGCCAAGATTTATTAAACCGGATTCAATGTTTTGTGTAAAATAAAATACGCTCTTTGATTTTGTGGATTATTTCAAATAATAAACCTTAATTAGATATTGATTATCAGTTTTTTAGATCAAAATTAATTAGTTTATTTGTGCTAGAAAATAGAAAGGGAATCACCTCCTGTAACAATTTTTATAATCTAATCGTCCTGTTATTGAAATGAGCTTAGAAGATTTTACACATCAAATACTGCCCATCAAAAATAAACTGTTTCGTTTCTCGCTGCGCATAGTCGGAAATGTGGCAGAGGCTGAAGATGTAGTGCAAGAAGTTTTCATAAAAGTATGGAACAAAAGAAATGATCTTGCGAATTATTCAAATTTAGAAGCCTGGTGTATGACATTGACAAAAAATCTATCTATTGATAAGTTGCGCTCCAAACATCGTAGAGCAGATTCTTTTAAAGACGGATTTGATATACCTTCTGAAAAGAGTGAAAATCCTTATCACCAGACGGCTTATAATGACACTTTTGACCGCGTTCAAAAGTTGTTGAATGATTTGCCGGAAAAGCAACGAATGGTTATGCAATTACGTGATATCGAAGGCCTTACATACCAGGAGATTGCAGATGCTTTAGATATTTCCTTGCAACAGGTCAAAGTCAACTTATTCAGAGCTCGTCAACACATTAGAGTACAACTTGTAAATTCAGAATCATATGGACTATAATAATATCCGGAAATTATTGGACAAATACTGGGAAGGTCAATCCTCAGTGGAGGAAGAAATACAACTTCGCGATTTTTTCAGTGGCACAGATGTCCCGGAGGACCTCAAATCTTATCAACCTCTTTTTCAGTTTTTTCAAATGGAGCAGGATAAAAAGCTGAATGATGATTTTGATAAAAAACTAATCCAAAAACTGGAGTCTTCCGAAAAACCAACTGCCAAAGTTAGAAGGTTGCCGTATTATCTCATGCGAATAGCTGCAGCAGGTCTCCTTTTATTCAGTATTTATTTTGTCAGTCAGCAAGGACCCTTCAAACCTGATCAAACGGAAGTTGCTAATTATGACGAAATGACTCCTGAAGAAGTATATGCTCAAACAAAGCAAGCCTTATTGCTTGTCTCGGCAAAACTAAACAAGGGGACTGATGTAGCTAATGAAGGGATGTCTAAAATGCACAAGGCAACGAGTGTTATTAAGTAAAGTTTTTAAGCAGAATCTATTTTCCTAACATAGAAATAAATAAAAAATGAAATATTTATCATTATTAATAATTGTTTTAATCGGATTTTTAAGTCCTCTGAATGCACAATCTGATGCTATTACAAAATACTTCGATCAGTATGTCAATGATCAACGATTCACAGTGGTTTATATCAGCCCAAAGATGTTTGAAATCCTCGGAAAACTTGATCTGGAGGAATTAAAAGACGATGAAGCCCAGGTTATCATGGAAGTTGTAAAAGATCTCAAAGGCTTGCGAGTTTTAACCACCGAGATTACTCCCCGAAAGTTTTATGAAGAAGCAATAGCCAAAATTAAAACCAGCGAATATGAAATATTACTTACAGTCAGAGACGAAGAAGAAAATGTGCAATTTTTGATAAAAGATGAAGGAGATATTATCAATGAATTATTACTACTTGTTGGTGGCGAAGATGAATTTGTTATGTTGAGTTTTGTTGGAAATATCGATATAAATAAAATCTCGCATCTTGCTAAAAAACTGGATGTAAAAGGAGTAGATCATCTGGATAAATTGGACGAAGAGAATAACAAAGGTAAGGAAGGTAAAAAGCAATAATAATCCTTTATTACCGGAGAGACCAGTTGCTGAAAATATAAAAAAATGGCAACTGGCCTCTTTGCAAGATATCTGAATGCGCACACTCAAACATCCATTTTTATGAAAAACTTTATGACTTTATGCTTGATGATTTTGTTGCCTTTCGCAGTGTTTTCGCAAAGAAGCGTTAATAAGTTTTACCACAAATATAAAAAGGCTGATAATACGATAAACTTTACTTTGCCTGGCTTTGCTTTGGGTCTTGGTGCTAGCATTGCTCGGAAACATATGGACAAAGAGGATAAAAAAGCACTGATGGCTTTGGAGTTTACAAAATCAATTAAATCAATTCGCTTTTTGGTGATGGAGGAAACAAACCTGGTTTCTCAAAAAGATTATAATAATTTGATTGGGGGCTTAAAAAGCAAAGATAAACTTAGCGAACTCATTACCGTGAGAGAGGGAAGTACTCGAGTCAATATCATGGTTCGGGATAAGCGAAAACATATTTCAAACCTTATGATCATTGTTAGTGAAGAAGATGAATTTGTCATGATCAGTTTGAAAACAAGACTACGCTACAAAGACCTCAATAAATTTCTTCGGGAAGTAATGAAAGATGACGAAAAAATAAAAGTGGTACCCGAAGAGCCCCAAAAAGCAGTCGAAAAAGTTATTCCCAGAGCCTAACTTACGTAACCCACAAACCTTATAAACTTCTTTTCGTCCATGAAAAACACACTCATTACATTCCTGGTAGCTTTGCCGATATTAGCTTTTGGCCAATCAAACAGCATCGAGGATTTTTATACCAAATATAAAAACAACGAAGACATCACCGCTTTAACTTTAAGCGGCGGGATGATAAAATTTGCGGCTTCTTTTGAAGAAGATGGAAATACCAAAATACTGGACAAAATAGCTCTGGTCAGGCTGTTAATGATGAGTGACAACAACCTGGTTTCCAAAAAAGAATATCATGGGTTTATGAAAGATATCAAAAAGGATGCTTTTGATGAGTTGATAAAGATAAAAGAAGATGGAATCGACATCGATATTTTTATTCGTGAAAAAGGAGATACGATAACAGATGTGCTGATAATGGTTAAAGAAGAAAATGAGTTTATCATGGTTAGCCTGGAGGGTAATTTTCAGTATAGTGATCTAAAGGATTTAGATTTAAATTTTGATGGAGGAAAGTACCTTAAGAAGATCCCGGAAAAGCGCAGTTCCATTCCAAGAGCATAAAATTTCAATATTTAGCTGTTTCAATAGCTAAGTTGATTTCAATAGATTTTTTTGATTAGTTGATATAAAAAACCCTGGGCTAACGATTAGCTTGGGGTTTCTTTTTGTCAGCCCTGGTGTTTTTTAAAAATTTTTAATGAATATAAAATAACTGAAAAATAAACAGTTCATTCGTTTCTGTGAAAAAAT
The DNA here is from genome assembly GCA_963793295.1 of uncultured Saprospiraceae bacterium. Taxonomy (GTDB): domain Bacteria; phylum Bacteroidota; class Bacteroidia; order Chitinophagales; family Saprospiraceae; genus JAHDHW01. The sequence continues at coordinate 48,711 of CAWBZX010000024.1, forward strand.
TGCTTTTCTGAAATTGAACTTAATTTCCTAAGTTTACAATCTTACAAAGGCATAAAAACAAAACGATGGATAAATTCCTGATGACCACTTTACTTAGTTTACTTTTCTTTCCTGTATTAGCTCAAATAGATCAACCTCCTTCCACTCCGGCTGCTGATCGATTAAAGGGTTATGAACAAAAACTAAAACTTAAAAAAGAATCATTAGTCGCGAATGTTGCATTCGAATCCGTAGGTCCGACTGTTTTTAGCGGCAGGATAACGGATGTAGCAGTGAATCCTCAGGATCCAACGATTTTTTACGCAGCTTACGCTTCCGGCGGACTTTGGAAAACAGAAAATAACGGAACTTCATTCAAACCAATTTTTGACAATGAAGCGGTGATGACTATCGGGGATATTGCAGTCGATTGGCAAAATAATATCATCTGGATTGGTAGTGGTGAAAATAATTCCAGCCGGTCCTCCTATTCCGGCCTTGGGATGTTCAAAAGTACTGACGGAGGAGCGAGCTGGGAACACAAAGGACTTCCTGAAAGCCATCATATTGGCCGCATTGTATTGCATCCTGACAATCCTGATATTATCTGGGTAGCCGCTTTGGGGCATTTGTATTCTCCCAACAAAGAACGCGGAATTTATAAAACTACTGACGGAGGCGATACCTGGCAACAAACCCTTTTTGTGAACGAAAATGCAGGTGGCGTTGATCTTGTTATTGATCCGGATAATCAAAATGTTTTGTATGCTTCAACCTGGCAAAGGGAACGCCGTGCCTGGAACTTTATGGAGTCGGGTGAAGGTTCCGGAATTTATAAAAGCGAAGACGGAGGCGATACCTGGCAATTGTTGACAACAGAGGATAGCGGGTTTCCTACCGGTGATGGAGTAGGGCGGATCGGAATAGCACTAACAAAAAAGGAAGGAAAATCAATCCTTTACGCAGTTCTCGACAATTATTATCGAAGGCCTAAAAAGGAAAAAAAAGACGAGGCTGGCTTGGTTAAAGACGATTTGAGAACTATATCAAAAGACGATTTTTTAAAATTAGAAAAGGATAAAATCGAAGACTATTTAAAAAATAATGGTTTCCCCGAAAAATACACTGTTGAAAAAGTGAGGGAAATGATTGAATCCGATAAGATAAAACCCCTTGATTTAGTAGAATATTTAGAGGATGCAAATAGTCTACTTTTCGATACACCAGTCAAAGGTGCAGAGGTTTATCGTTCTGATGATGAAGGAAAAACCTGGAAAAAAACACACGAAGATTACCTTGATCAGGTGTACAATTCTTATGGTTATTATTTCGGATTAATAAGAATTTCACCGCACGATCCCGAAAAAATATACATTGCCGGAGTTCCCATTTTGCGATCTGAAGATGGTGGAAAGACTTTTAATAATATTAACGGGGATAATGTCCACGTAGATCATCATGCGCTTTGGTTGAATCCGGTTCGCGATAAACATTTAATTTTGGGAAATGACGGAGGAATAAATATCTCTTATGATGATGGTGAAAGCTGGATTAAATGTAATACCCCTGCAGTTGGCCAGTTTTATAGCGTAGCAGTTGATGATGAAAAACCTTATAATATTTATGGAGGTTTGCAAGATAATGGGGTTTGGGTAGGCCCGAGTACCAATAAACCAAGTACAAGTTGGCATTCCTCCGGTCAATATCCTTTTTCTTTCATTATGGGGGGAGATGGAATGCAGGTTGCAATTGATAATCGAAACAGTAATATCATTTATACCGGATTTCAGTTTGGCAATTATTATCGTATTGACAGAGAGTCAGGAAAACGTAAATACATCACGCCTAAACAAGAATTGGGCGAGCGACCTTACCGTTGGAACTGGCAGACACCCATCCATCTGTCTGTGCATAATCAGGATATTTTGTACATGGGATCCCATAAATTACATCGCTCCATGAATCAGGGAGATCATTTCGAAGAGATATCAGATGACCTGACAACTGGCGGGATCAAAGGAGACGTAGCTTATTCAACACTTTCATCTATTCATGAATCTCCATTGAAGTTCGGATTAATTTATGTGGGTTCAGACGATGGTTTGATCCATGTTACCAAAGATGGCGGAAATACCTGGAAGTTGATTTCAGAAGGACTTCCACAAAAAATGTGGGTCAGCCGCGTTCAGGCTTCGAAATATGATGAAGGGACTGTTTATGCTTCGCTCAATGGTTATCGATGGGATGATTTTAATGCCTACTTATTTGTATCAAATGATTATGGAGAAAACTGGAAAGCAATAGGAACAGATCTTCCTTTAGAACCTATCAATGTTATTAAAGAGGATCCTGAGAATGCAGCAATTTTATACGTAGGAACAGATCACGGCGCTTACATTTCTTTGAATAAAGGAGAAACGTTTATGCTTTTTGAAAATGACCTCCCCGCTGTTTCTGTGCATGACTTGTTGGTTCATCCAAGAGAGCAAGAACTTGTTTTAGCAACGCATGGGCGCTCGTTTTGGAAAGCAGACGTTTCACAGGTTCAGCAATTAAATGAAGAACTATTAGCAAAACCGATTCATGTTTTTGTAATGGACAAGGTGCGCTATTCTGCCAATTGGGGAAGCATTAGAAATCAATATACGAAGGCAAGGGAAACTAAAATAAAAATTCCCTTTTATTCAGCTAGTTCCGGAAATGTAAACGTTACAGTTAAAACAGAAAAAGGACTAATTCTTAAACAAATCCTGCATCAGAGTGATAAAGGTTTGAATTATTTGGAATATGATCTTTCCATCGAAAATGAGGTTATTAAAAAATACGAAAAGGAACTAAACGAAGGAAAAAAAGAAGACACGAAGAAAATTACCTTAAAACAAGCGGATAATAAAAAGTACTATTTGAAGGAAGGAAACTATAGCATTGAATTGACAAAGGATGATCAAACGGCGAAAGAAACCCTGAAAATAGAAAGTAAAAATTGACGGTTGAATACCGTTGTTCAGATTCAGTGAGGGAACAGAATTTTGAATTTTCTAAAAGAAATATACTTTTGTCAAGTCTCATTCTTGATAATAATCATTTTATAGATTGATAGGAATCATTGATTCGTTGTCTTATTTTTTAAAAAAATGGAATAAGATTTCACATCTTTTAAAAAGAGTAAAAATGAAAAGATTAAACTTTTACAGTTTTATAATACTCCTGTTGTTGCCCATTTATGCGTTTTCTCAAACGCCGCTTCTTATGAAAAATATTCACCCTAAAGGAGGATCAAACCCTGATGAGTTAACAGATGTAAACGGGATGCTTTTCCTTCGGGCAAACGACGGAAGACATGGTGAAGAACTATGGCGAACTGACGGTACGGCCTTAGGAACAAAAATGATACGGGACATCAATGTTGTGGCGGGAAGCTATCCGGAATACCTTACTCCTTTTAATGGAAAGCTTTTTTTTAGAGCAGATGATGGTATTCATGGTAATGAACTTTGGGTTTCAGATGGAACAGTTTCAGGGACTTTTTTAGTGAAAGATATTTTTCCTGAAGGCAGTTCAAATCCAGAATATTTAACCACTTTTGACGAAATGCTCTTTTTTAATGCAAATGATAGCATTCATGGTCTGGAGCTATGGAAATCAGATGGTACCATTGCAGGGACCCAACTGGTGTTGGATATTGATCCTGCAGGAAACGGGGATCCGAAGCATTTCATTACGTATAATGATCAATTATTCTTTTCAGCAAGAGATCGCTTGAATGGTAGAGAATTATGGAAATCGGATGGTACTGCCGAGGGTACCCAATTGGTGATGGACCTCAATTTAACCGGAGATTCTGATCCCTCCAATTTTGCAGTTTCCAATGGTATCCTTTTCTTTCAGGCAAAGGATGGAGCTGACGATGACATTGAATTGTGGATGTCAGATGGCACTGCTGCTGGTACTCATTTAGTGAAAGATATAAATCCTATCGGGAGTTCTTATCCAAAAGAGTTAACCGATGTGGATGGCAGGTTGTTTTTTAGTGCAACGGATGGCCAAAATGGTATTGAGTTATGGGAATCAGATGGAACTGATGAAGGCACATTTATGGTGAAAGACATCAATCCGGTCATTGGCTCGAATCCAACAAAATTTACTGATGTCAACGGTATACTATTTTTCAGGGCAAATGACGGTCTGAATGGTTATGAGTTATGGAAATCAGATGGCACTTCCAGAGGAACAGATATCGTAAAAGATATAAATACTGCGCGCAATTCAAACGCTTCTCCGAATTACTTAACCAACTTTGAAGGCTTACTTTATTTTACAGCAACAGATGGTGTCAATGGTCATGAATTATGGCGCTCCGATGGTTCAATTGGCAAAACCGAAATGATAGCAAATATCAATCCCCTGGGAAACGGGGATGTCTATGAACTTACAGTTTCAGGAGATGCCCTGTTTTTTTGTGCTAATGACGGACTTGTTGGATTTGAATTGTGGAAACTTGATTTTATTACGCTAATCGACACCATCAAATCAGATAGCCGATTCGAAATTTACCCTAATCCTGCAACCGACTTCATTTTTATAAATATTGAAAACGATTGGCGGGGCTTTTTTGATCTCCGCATAGAAGATGATTCGGGTAGATTTATAGGCACCCGACGAATCAGTAAACAAACTGATTTCCATCAAGTTGAATTGAATATTAGTGATTTAAAAAATGGGGCGTATTTCATTACACTGGTAAGTAAGGAAGGCGAAAGAATTACGAGAAAAGTATTGAAATGAAAAAGCATTGAATTTTACTTGCCTGCTTGCTTAGGTGATTTCAATTGCGTTTTTGATCATCTTGCTACCTTTTAGTCATTTGGTTGATATCTATTGTGGAAGGTTCTATTGAATCCCTAATAGTGCTTTTAAATATTTTTTTGAAGAATTATATTTTAAAAGTATGCTTTCAATGGTTTTGTAATTCTATATTTTGATTATTTTTAACAATTCTCTTACGAATTGAATCAAAGCCATTGTTTTCCAAAACTTACATGTTTTTCTTTTTTTCGGTAATCTTCCTTTTTTCTTGTAAAAACGAAAAAGCACCCTTTTTGCCGGTTCAGGTTGGTGAGATCACAGATATAACGGGGCCATCAAGTATACCAGATTCTACCGAGCTGAGTCACTTCATCAAAAGATATGTCGGATATGTTGGGGAGTATGAAACTTTCCTTTTAATGGCCAATTGGGGCAATGGACATTTGCATGGGAGGATTGATTATACGAAATATGGTGTACCGCTGGATTTTTCTGGAGAACTAAATGAAAATGGAACCTTCACGCTTACAGAAACTAGAGATAATGAAGATAATGCCTGGTTTGAGGGGAGGTTTGAAGGACCGGTCATCAAAGGCACCTGGTGGAATGTTGATCGCACTTTTTCTATGCCTTTCGAAATGCGGGAATACCGATCTACAATCGACGAGTTGGGTTGGACGGGCGTTTGGCACCTCAATGAGATTTGGCACAAAGGAAAACTAATAATCGGTGATGCGACAAACAATCAGTTTGACTTTTTACTGATTATAGATTCCAACAATAACAAAGGTGAGATCTTTGGAACGGCTAAGGTATTATCAGCCAATAGAGCAGTGTTTGAAATGCGGATTATTCCAGAACTTCCCGAAAATTGTAAACTGGTTTTTTTTCGATCAGGCGATCTTGTTAAAGTCGAACAACATTGTTTTCCTTTCTTATGCGGTTTTGAAAGAATTGCCTATGCCGATGGAAACTACTACGATGTTTTTCATCAAAAAGAGGCAAAGCTTTCTTACGGCGATCTAAAAGATTCGGTTTTTAAAAATAAAGAAGAGTTGGATACATTTATTGAATTAGTTGGAGATACTAATTACAGCGCTTTCGCTTACACCATGCAAAAGATAGATCTTGCTGAAGTGAGAGATTCTAAAAAAAATAAAATTGCAACTGCTCATGAAGGAGCGCTAAGAGGTTTGCAAGGTCATCGCGAAGCCATTATCATGCAGGATTCTTCCCATAATATTTGGGCAGCTATCGTAATGGTAAACCCTGAAATTGAAGAAGATAGAGGCAAACTTCATTATTTTACAAATGTTGAAAGTATGAAAAATCAAATACCCGAATATTTTGAGGAATGGCAAAAACGATTTAAAAACATAGAACTTGTTTATGAATCAACGGATTCGGAATAGACATTTAAACAAACTCATAAACACCCCATACGATCAAAAACTGCAAGATCATGGTGCCATCTAACAACCCGGAATAAAAATAATCATGTCTTTCTGTAGTAGAAAATGAAATCAGCCAGGCAGAAATCAGATAAGAAATAGCGAGCCCAATTACTATTTTTAAATCGTAAAAACCGGAATAATAATTAATAATAGCTAGAACTAAAGCCAGGGCCAAGGTTGCGTAGCTTAACTGTTTTGTTTTATCAATACCAATGACTGCAGGGATCGTTTTTACTTTGCCGTGTTGGTCAACGTGCAAATCCCGGATGTCAAAAGGTAGCGTGATTGCAAAAATGAATATTCCTCTTTCCAGGATCATAAATATTATTTCAAAATTTAATGCCCGTCCGCTATCGATAAAAGTTAGAATAACAGTAACAAATGCCCAAACTCCGACAATCAGATAAATCTTAATTTGATCAAAATCCCTCAATCTTCTTTTCTTACCAAAAAAAGGTAAAACATATCCAAGTGATAAAAAAGCGGGAATGAAAAGAGCTAATTGAACTTGCCAGATCAATTGAAAGAAAAAATAAAGCGCGCCTATCGATGCCAGAACTGCATATATAATAATGTGATGCCGAAATCTACTGATAACAGCAAAACGTTCGATTTCTAAGAAATCTTTAAGCCTTAAAATTCCAACGATTCGGTGAAGCGCGTAAAGCAAAAAAGTAGCGAAGAAAACAAACCAGCTTACATTATCAAGTTGAAAACTTCCTTTTAAAATAAGTTGCGTTTGGAATGTTAAGGCTAAGGCTCCAAGTGCGATCCAGAAGTTTCCATATAAAATGAGATCAATGATTTTTTTGATTAAACTCAAACCATTTCGTTTGCTTACAGGTTAGGATTTTTAGAAACCCTTTTAAATTGAACTTAAAAATACTGAATTTCAAATGTTAATCAGAGGGTTAAAATGACAAGAGTTGTGATCATTTACTTTTAACTATAAACTACAATCCAAAAACTCATTAATCTCCGGCAATAAACAAATCCATCATCCATCTACCATCATATTGCTTAAAGCCCGCCCTGAAATCAATTGGCGATCTGATATATTTTCCATATACGTAACCTGTTTCACCATTCACTGATTTTACTTTTTGCCAAAGATGTGTCTCTCCGTTTATAGTTTCTTCAATTGAACTTTCTTCAGAAAGTAAGTCTGCTAAATCCCAGCTCAGCGAACCGATAACTTTTCCTTTGCTGCTTGGTTGGTCCCTTAAGCGTACGTTTTCACCAATAATCACAACTTGAGTAAAAGGATCTTCAATATCATCCAAAACATAAATATAAGGAGCATAAAAACCTATTTTGTCAAACACCGAAAATCCACCTCCCAGCACTAATATTTCTTCCAGTTCATGCCAAAGGGGAGAACGCTCGGGGTTTGAATCCAAGTTCCAGGCTTTGAAAAAATCTTCTTTTCCATTTTCTGCACCAAAACTGAATTTGATGTCATTATGAACGATTGCACTTAAAAAAGTGAGATCATTTTCAATAACTGAATCATATAATTTTTCCCGGAAAGCAAAAAAGGAAGGGTCCTTGGAAGCATTGTCAAAAGGATATCTTTTTCCTTTTTTAACTACAGGATTTGTAGGCCAGCTCGGTAGTTTTTTAATGGTCGAAACTACCTTTGATTGTGTTTGGATAGTGTCATTGTTGAGAACGGAATCCAGAGGATCTTCAATAGTGAAATTAACTGTTGCATTCTCTTCAGATGATGTAGATTGAGCGCATTGTATCGTGATGAATGCAAAAAGAAGACATAAAAAACGAACACACTTTTTAAGGATGGACATTATAAAAATCAGGTTTTAAGATAGATCAATTGAATCCTGATTTAAATATAAATATAAACGTCGAGCTTTCTTTAAAAGATTAAAAGTATTTGAAATCGTGCTTATATTCAATATTTAATAACGTTTCATAAATAAGCTGGATGACACTTTTTACATCGTTTTTATGCGCCATTTCAACGGTGGTATGCATATATTTCAAGGGAAGAGAAATTAAAGCCGATGGGACACCTCCGTTGGAATATGCAAAAGCATCAGTATCTGTTCCAGTCCTTCGGGAAGCCACTTCTCTTTGGAGAGGTATTTTGTTTTTTTCTGCGGTATCAATAATCAAATCTAAAAGTTTATTGTGAACCGCTGGAGCATAAGTTACAGATGGGCCTTTTCCACTTTTTACATCTCCGTTGTTTTTCTTGTTGACTAAAGGGGTGTAAGTGTCATGAGTAACATCAGTAATAATGGCCACGTCAGGTTTGATAGAATTGGCGATCATCTCGGCTCCCCTAAGACCAATCTCTTCCTGGACAGAATTGACTACATACAAGGAATAAGGCAATTCAATTTTATTGGCATGAAGCAATTTTGCGACTTCTGCTATACAAAAACCTCCGATTCGGTTGTCCAAAGCCCTTCCGACATAATAGCGATCATTTAAAACAATCATTTCATCCTCGTAAGTAATTACACAGCCAACATGGATACCCATTTTTTCAACTTCCTTTTTATCTTTTGCCCCAACATCAATAAAAATGTTTTCGACAGTTGGAACCAACTTAGCATTATCTCCTTTTCGGGTGTGGATGGCAGGCCAGCCAAAAACGCCTTTTACAATTCCTTTTTTAGTATAAATATTTACCCGTTTGGCCGGGGCGATCAAATGATCAGAGCCACCATTCCTTATGACATTGATGTATCCTTCATCAGAGATATAATGGACAAACCAGGAGATTTCATCAGCATGACCTTCTATAACAACTTTATAGTCTTTTCCAGGATTGATTATGCCATAGACTGTCCCGTAATTATCTAATTTCCAGTCGTTTATATAGGGTTTGATGTATTCCAACCAAATTTTTTGGCCTGTAGATTCAAAACCGGTAGGGGAAGAGTTGTTGAGGTATTTTTGTAAAAAAGCTTCAGATTCTTTTGTTATAACAACTTTCTTTTTTGATAATGTATCCTTGTCCATTTGTTAGATTTTGGCATATTTAAAATAATAGCCTCATTTAAAAATAATGTAAGTTATTTGTATTTATTTCTTTCTGCAAAACAATCTATACCAACCATTTTTGAGGTGCAGACCTCCAATTTTCCAGGGTTTCCAAATCACTATTGCTGATATAATCTGATTTGATTGCTACTTTGAGTAATTCATCATAATTGGTTAAAGTATCATATTGGCAATTAGCAGCAGCAAATGCCTCTTTTGCTTGGTCAAAACCATATGAAAAAATGGCAATAACGCCAGCAATTTTACAACCATAATCTGCCAAAGCATGCACTGCTTTTAAACAACTACCACCAGTAGAAATCAGATCTTCAACTACCAAAACACGTTCATTTCCATTTAGTTTACCTTCTATTTGGTTTTGTCTTCCATGTCCTTTTGCTTTGTCTCGGACGTATACAAAAGGCAAATCAAGTTCATAGGCCAAAAGCGCCCCAAAAGCAATTCCCGAAGTGGCCACTCCAGCGATCACGTCAAAGTGTCCAAATTCTTTCGATTTCTCCGCCAAACCTTTGACAATGAATAATCTCGTCTCCGGAAAAGAAAGAATGACTCTATTGTCACAATAAATGGGTGATTGGATACCTGAAGCCCAAACGAAAGGATTTTGGGGGTTCAGTTTTATTGCTTTAATTTGCAGCAGTTTTCCAGCTACATCGGGGGCTAAATTCATCGACTATTACTCTGTAAGAAAAATGAACGCAAATGTACAAAATATATATTAATGATACACCAATTTTCCTGATGAATACGGAGGAACAGCGTAATATGTTACCCCTCGTTAAAAATATCCTTACAGTAAAATATTTAGGCAAATCAAAGTATCTGCTTAATTACATTGATATGCTGGAAAAGACTAAAAAGTTTGATTCTATAGTCATTTATTCCGAGGATTATGAAACATTAGTTGATGACTTTAAGGGACTATACAAAATAATTGAAGCAGCTGGGGGTGTCGTTTTTAATGAACATAATGAAATTCTGGTGATTTACCGACTTGGATACTGGGATTTGCCAAAAGGGAAAATTGATAAGGGGGAAAATCCTGAAGCTGCTGCGCTTAGGGAAGTAGAGGAAGAGACGGGTATTAACCAAATTGAATTAGGGCCATTACTTACGGAAACATATCACACTTATAAAAATGGCAAAGGGAAAAGGATATTAAAGAGAACTTATTGGTATGAAATGAAAACCCGGGACCAAAAATTGATTCCCCAGCGAGAAGAAAATATCGAAATTGCGGAGTGGATTTCTTTAAAAAAATTCTTAGCGGAAAAGCGCCTTGCATATCGAAGTATTATGGATGTACTGTCTTCATTTCAGTAACTTACACATGGTGTTTAAATGCAATGTTTGGTGCGGTATTTGATTTTTTTTAAAAAATGTAACTTTTTTTACAATATTTTTCTCCAAATTCTGTTTTTAATTAGTGATATTTGACCCTCGATGCTCTTTCGAAATCTTTTTTTTTGCCATTTTTGTTTTAGTGTTACTCCAACATTAAAAATATAATTTGGTTGATATAAAAAAAGCTGATTTTTATTCTTCAATTGAGTTTATTAAATTTGACAGACAAAATTTTTCACTTTTATCAAACCACAGTAGATTATTATGAAAATTACCAAATCACTTTTTGCTTTTGTTTTACTATGTTTTTTTGGCAATAGTTTGTTTGCTCAATCTAGTGCCAGTATGGATGATAATATTTTTACTTCGAGCATTAACTTAACAGAGCTTACAGATGATAATTGGTCTTTTTATAAAGACGAGGAAAATAAGTTATACTTTATTGATTTTGAAAAAATAAACTTTAACCTAAGTGAAATTATAGTGAAAAATGATAATGGAGAGATTCTACTTCAGGATGATGTTCTTGACCTTCCTGTTAACACCATTTACGAAATTGACCTAAGCGAGTATGCTGCGGGTGACTATCATGTGGAGTTACGATCTTTTACAGGAATAATTCGAAAACAAGTGAATATTAAATGATCTTAATTTCAAATTGTAAAAACGCCCGACCATTAATTTGGTCGGGCGTTTTTATTTTAAGCTGAGTGAATTATTTTTTAAGGTTATTGAGTACTTGAATCAAACTATCAATATCATAATTTTCTTCAGATAGAACATGGGTTTTTCTATCAAATTCTTCAATGATCAAAATGCGGGTGATTTCTCCTTTAGGTGTTCCGGTTAACGGGGCTTGCTGTTGATCCTTATGGATATAAATATTTTGAATGTCCTCCAAGTCTACTTTTCCGAAAGCTGTTTCGATTGATTGAGTATAGACTTTGACTGGTGTAAGTTTTTGGGCAGCCCAGAAACTAAAAAAAGCAGTGGCTGCGGCAATAATTATTACAAAGAAGGCTAAAAGGCTAAACAATTGTTGGTATCCTTTTTTGCTGGAAGCAACGTCCTTTTTAAAATTATAAATAAAAAATGCCAAAGCAATTGCGGCAATTGACAGGCTTATTATCACAATATTATAATTACCTGATCTCATGGGTTCAAAAACAGCAATTGGTTCTTCCATCTCTTAAATTATTTGGGTGCCAAGATAACTAATTTTAGTATTTGGTATAACGGTTAAAACAGCTTGCCCATGCTTTTGTTCTGCTCTTGTTTATGATAAAAAATACTATTTTTGATTTTAGAAAGCTACAAACATGCAAAACCAAAAGAACCTAAATTATTGGTTGCTCCAGATCAAACCCGCTGACTTTCGGCTTTTAAAAGCTTTGAAAGTAAATGAATTGAAGGTGTATCCTGTTAAATTGCTAAAAACAAACATTAAAAAAGGCGATAAAATCATTATTTGGAAATCTGGGAAAAACGCTGGTTGTTATGCTTTGGCAACGGCAACTTCTGAAGCAGGGGAGTGGTCTTATCCAAAAAGCGAACTTCCCTTTTTTAAAAAACATCCTTCCATTAAATCGAATGTTAGATTAAAAATTAATTTAAATCTTTGGGACAAACCCTTACAAAAAGAGCATTTTTCTGAGACCAAATTATTTGATCGATTTGCAGAGGAATTACCAGGTATAAATTATAAAGTATCCGAGCGGCATTATACATTTATGAGCCAACGAGCAAAAGAAAATCTATTAGAAATTAAGAAGCAAAAAGTTTTTTTACCTTATCATAAAACAACAGATCATCCGCTTAATTTAATCCTTTATGGACCTCCCGGAACGGGGAAAACCTATAGCGCCATAAGCCTGGCCGTGGCAATTATTGAAAACAAAAGCCTGGAGCAAATTGAAAAGAAAGATCGCTCTAAATTGCGGCTTCGGTTTAACGAATATATGGAAGAAGGGCAAATTGGATTTGTAACTTTCCATCATGCATACTCCTATGAAGATTTTGTCGAAGGTTTAAAGCCCCGTTCAGAAAATCAAAATATAATTTATGACATTGAAGAAGGAATATTCAAACAATTGGCTTTCGACGCTAAACGGAATATGCTTGAAACTTTGATGAGTAATATTCCAAAAAAAGAAATCAAAATCAGTTTCAATCAACTATACAAAGCTTTCCTTCAATATATAAATAGCGAGCAGTTTAATTCCTTTTTGACCTATGATAAGCATCGGGTTTATCTGCATCGAATTGGGCGAAATGGTGATTTCGTTGTTCGGAAGGAAAACACCTTCAATACCAACACCGTTTCAAAAAGTAAAATAAGAACCGTTTACGAAAGTGTTGCGAACATTGAACAAATCAATCATGTAGATGCTGATATCAAAGCTTTAGTGGGCGGAGTGAATACCAATATTTTTTATGGTGTTTTTAAAGAACTGAAATACTTTGAGACGGAGTATCTCAAAGCGTTGGCAATGTTGCAGCATCAGGGGGAAGCCAGTGACCATACCGTTGAATCCTATGAGTTGGGAGCTTTAACGGAGAAAATAAAAAAGCAAACTAAAAAATATGTTTTAATTATCGATGAGATCAACAGGGGTGATATTTCCAAAATTTTTGGCGAATTGATTACACTGTTGGAAGAAGACAAACGCGAAGGAAATGCCGAAGGGCTTTTGGTTCAGTTGCCTTATTCAAAAAGCCATTTTTGCGTTCCGTCGAATCTTTATATTATCGGAACGATGAATACTGCCGGACAAAGTGTCGAAATGCTTGATTTGGCTTTGCGCAGAAGATTTGATTTCCTCGAAATGGAACCAGATCCCACGATAATTAAAAAGGTAAATAAAACGTATTTAATTGACGGGATAGATTTGACAAAAATGCTCACTTCGATTAACGAACGAATTGAAATATTGATTGGCAGGGATTATCGCATTGGCCATACCCACTTTTTAAATATTGCTACTCTTGCGGAGTTAAAAAATCTATTTGTATATAAAATATTACCTCTTTTACAAGACTATTTTGATGAAGATTTTTCAAAGATCGGTTTAATTTTAGGGAAAGATTTTGTTCAAAAAAGCGAAGCTAAAAAAGCAACTGTTTTTGCTGACTTTGACCTTAGTCTTTTTGAAGAAGAAGTTTTTGAAACTTATCGTTTACGGCCAGTAGAAAATCTTTCAAAGGAAGCTTTTATTCGAATTTATGATAAAGACTTTGGAAAATGAGTTAGAAATAATACAGGATGGATTTAAAATTTATTCCGCTTTTTGTGTTGAATAATTTGTTTGTACATTTTGCCAAAAGCTTTGTCTTTCTTTCTTTTATCAGCGACTGAAGTTTGAAAGTGTTGCGCTTCCCGTTGCATTTTAAGGAAATTTTCATAGGTAGCCTGATCAATCTCATTGCTTTCAACTGCTTCAATTATGGCACATCCTTCTTCATGGATATGCGTGCAATTTTTGAATTTACATGCTGTGCTTAGTTCGGTAATTTCATCAAAAGTATCAGCTACATTTTCTGTAATACCAATTTCCCTCATTCCTGGCGTATCAATCAAAATCGCTCCATTATCCAGTAAAATTAATTCCCGATGGCTGGTGGTGTGCCTTCCTTTTTTTGTGCTCGAACTTATCTCGCTCGTTTTGAAGTGTTCCGCTCCCGACAAATTGTTGATCAGTGTTGATTTTCCAACGCCAGAAGAACCGATAATACAGTATGTCATTGATGGTTTCAATTGATCTTTTAATTGGTCGTAACCTAACTTTGAAATATTGCTAAAAGGAATTACCGGAACATTAGGATGTCTTGATTTAATGTCATCAATTTTGGATTGAAGTTCATCTTGAGTAATGAGGTCGATCTTACTCAGTAAAATAATGGGTTCTACCTTTGCAGATTGGCAAATTACGAGGTAGCGCTCTAGTCTGTTAATATTAAAATCATGATCGATACCTTGAATAATAAAGGCGAAGTCAATGTTTGTAGCAATAATTTGTATTTCACCAAATTTTCCAACTGCTTGTCTTTGTAAAATGGATTTTCGTGGCAATATATGATGGATCAATGCCATAGAGTCGTCAAAAATGGATAATGCGACCCAATCTCCAACAGCTGGGAAATCAGCTCTTGCCTGAGCTGAAAAACGTAAATTTCCGGTAATTTCTGCATCAATTTCCTGTGTAGCTGTTTTGACGATGTATCTTTCTTTGTGTTCCACGGCTACACGTCCTATTTCAAAGGAAGTCAGATTGTGTTCCTTTCTGTAATTTTCAAGGCTTTCAGAATAACCTAAACTTTGGAGACTCATAAAATCAACTTAAAACTTTAAATATTTTTGCTTCCCAAGGCCTCAAGCGCTGACTTGAATCTTTATAATCGTAATTGTTAACTAAAAGTTCCAGTGCTCCAAATTTCTCATCAAAATGTTGTGGTTGATCAGAAAAGTTTAATAAAATCAAAAATTCCTCCTCATCATCCCAACGTCGATAAGCGTAAATATGTGGATGCTCATTTTGCAAAGACTCATAATCTCCATAAACTAAAGTCGGATGATCTTTTCTGAATTGAACCATGGAACGGTAATAATTTAAAATGGAATCTTTTCTATTCTCCTGCTCTTCCACATTGATGCTTTTGTAATTTGGATTTACTTTAAGCCATGGTTTCGTTTCAGTGAATCCGGCGTTATCAACGTTGGACCATTGCATAGGAGTCCGGGCATTGTCTCTTCCGATATAATGAACATTTTTGAGTGCTTCTTCATTAGAGATTCCTTTTTCTTTAGCCTCTTTAAAATAATTCAGGGTTTCAATATCATCGTAATCTTCAGGATTGGAAAAGGCAACATTCGTCATCCCAATTTCATCACCCTGATAGGTGTAAGGTGTACCTCGCATGGTCAATAACAGCGTTGTTAAAAGTTTTGAAGAATATTCCCAGTATTCCTTATCATTGCCATACCTCGAAACCATTCTTGGGAAATCGTGATTGTCCAGAAATATACTTCCCCAGCCATTATCTTTCAGCTTCTCGTCCCACCGGGTGAAAACCTTTTTAAACTCAATAAAATCTATCGGATTGATATCAAAACGACCCCCTTCGCCCATTTCCATAAACATGTGGTCGAAATGAAAAACCATATTGAGTTCGTTTCTGTCTTCTCCTACATAATCCAGGCTATGCTCTAGGGTTATACCAGGTCCTTCTCCGACAGTCATGATATCATATTTACCCAACACCTCTTCATTCATTTCACTTAAAAATTCATGAACCCTTGGCCCATTGGCATAAATATTTTCTACAATCTCTCCAAAAACAGTAGATTTTGCATCAGGGTAATTCGGTTTTTTAGATATCAATGAAATGACGTCCATCCGGAACCCATCCACTCCTTTTTCAAACCAGAATTCGATGATATTGTAAATTTCTTTTCGCACCCTTGGGTTTTCCCAATTTAGATCGGGTTGTTTTTTTGAGAAAAGGTGAAGATAATATTCATCAGTTTCGGCATCATATTCCCAGGTGCTACCTCCAAAAAAAGAGGGCCAGTTTGTTGGCGGCTTTCCGTTTTTTCCGGACTTCCAGTTATAATAGTCCCGATAAGGATTATTTTTAGATTTTCGGGATTCCTGAAACCAAAAATGTTCATCCGATGAATGGTTAGCAACGAGGTCCATAATCAATTTCATGCCCCGCTCATGAATCCCTTCCAACAAAAGGTCAAAATCAGCCATAGTCCCAAATTCGTCCATAATGCTCCGGTAATCGGATATGTCATATCCGTTGTCATCATTGGGCGATTTGTAAACCGGAGATAGCCAGATCACATCAATGCCTAGAGATTTTATATAATCTAGTTTTTCAATGATGCCAGGAATATCACCAATTCCGTCATTATTAGAATCGTTATAACTTCGTGGATAAATCTGATAAACTACACTTTCCTTCCACCATACTTTTTGCATAATCCGTTGTTGGTTTTTACCTATTTCAAAATTTTAAAAACGAAGCTTTTTTTGCTCACTGAATTAGCTGTTTTACCAGAACCAGATTACGATAATAGCAGTAATAATTAACAGAATGACAGAAAGAATCCGGTAATTTTTATACCAAGGTAATAAGCCTAGTTCAGCAGTTTCATCTGTGTAAATTTTTGGTGACCAAATCATACCTTCCACCTTTTCGGCAGGTGGTGCTGGATACAAGTTACTGATACCTATATTCAGGAGCATGCAAATAACAGTGAAAATAGGTACCTGAATTAAAAAGTGAATATTAGTTAAACCTGGAGCAGTTCCAGTCATTTTTAAAATGATAAATCCAATAATCGTTGCATAACCGAATACCAGGCTATAAAAACCACCATTAGCATTTGCCCTCTTATAGAAAAGTCCGACAATAAAAGCAGCAACAATGGGTGGAGAAATATAAGCTAAAACCAATTGGAGATACTCCCAAAGCGAGGCAAAACTTTCGATCATCGGAGCCCAGGCTGCAGCGAGGATTACCAAAACCACGGTAGCAATTTGCCCAGATCTTACCAATGCTTTGCTTGACATTCCTGGCCTCAATTTCTGAGTAAAATCCATGGTGATCAGCGTTGATGCAGAGTTTAAAGTTGCCGAAATACTTGAAGACATTGCTGCCAGCAAGCCAGCGATTACAAGTCCTAAGATACCAGTTGGCAGTAATGAGTAGATCAACATCGGATAGGTCATATTCGGGCAATCAGAAAGATTGGTACAAAGCACCGTTTCGCCTTCTTTTTCAAAAGTATAATTTAAAAAAGAAATGTCTAAATCAGAAAATAAAACAATAGCCACTACACCAGGTATAACCATAAAAAATAAAACTGGGAGTTTTAACAGGCCTGCAAATAAAGCTCCCCATCGTCCATGGTCAAGGTTTTTTGCAGAAAGAACGCGCTGCACCATAAACTGGTTGTTAGTCCAAAAATAAAATCCAAGAAGCGGAACCCCAAGAATCAAGCCCGTCCAGGGCATTCGTTCATCGGAGGCGGGCCTGACCAAACTCATGATTTCGCCAGGTGTTTTTGTCAGTTCTCCCGCTTCTCTCATTTCGTTAAGTCCGGCGATCATACCTTCCCAGCCACCAACTTTGTCAAAGGCAAAATAGGTGACAAGGATAGAACCAAATACCAATAATACGGCTTGTATGACTTCCGTATGGACAACCGAGGAAAGCCCACCGGGAATGGTATAAGCTGCTGCAGCAAATGCCAAAATGGAAATGATGATCCATGAATCTACTTCCGGGAAAATTATTTTAAGAATCAGATTTCCCGCATACAATCCAGAAGCGGTATCAATGACTACATTTCCAAAAATGGTGATTCCTGAAAACAAAAATCTCGTTCGGCCATCGTACCTCCTTTCGAGGAATTCGGGCATAGTATATACTTGGGATTTTAAATAAAATGGGAGAAAGAAAATAGCAAATATTACAAGCACAACCGCTGCCATCCATTCATAATTGTACACGGCTACATTGGTCTGAAAAGCATCTGAGGTTAAACCTATGAGAGTATTACTACCAATGTTTGCTGCAAAAAGTGAAATTCCAACAATGGGCCAGGTCATGTTACGTCCCGCGAGAAAATAATCTTCCGAACTCTGTTGTTTCCCCTTTTTTATACCGTACCAAACAATACCGACCAGATATACAATGATAATTACAAAGTCAATTGTGTGTAAGCCTATGCCGTCCATAATTAGTTTTGTGCTTTTCGTTTTGATTTAAAAATGTGATTAAATATAAAACAAATTGGATATTTCTTTGGCAAATTATCCGATTATCCAAAGTTTGTTTTCCTTTATAAAGAAATAAGTTCATTAAAAAAAGGGCCGCAACATTCGAAAACGTTTCGGCCCTTTTATAAATGAACTAAGAGATTATTCTTTTTTAACAAATATTTCGTTTGCCGGGTTAATTTTTGTGATAACGATTTCTGTACGACGATTTTGACTGTGGAGGTCTTCCGTACAATCCATTCCATCAATGCAGCCATTGAGCAATTCTGTTTCCCCCAAACCAATGGCGGTTACACGTTCAGCTTCGACACCTTTAGAAATGAGATAATTTCTGGCAGCTTTCGCTCTTTGATCGGAAAGAAATTTGTTATAAGCGGCATTTCCTCTGGAGTCGGTATGTGATACCAGGTTTATTTCCATCTCCGGAAAGTTTTTTAGCATTTGTAAAGTTTGATCTAATACTGACGAGGATCCCCCCTTTAGCTCTGATTTGCCAAATTCGTAGTATATATTATTCAGAATAATTTTTTGACCTCTTTCAAAAACCTCTGTTGGTAATTCGTTGTTAACCGCCACGGCATTTGGATTTGTTTCGTTCTCCAAAACATTTTCATCCATCTCTTCGGTGGCAGCTAAATCAATGATGGTTTTATATTCTGGTTCTGGCTCCATCGTATTTGGATGAGCGAGCGCGATGTCAATGTCTTTTATCCCTGATAGTAAATTATAAGTGGTCATTTTTTGAAAAGTTTTATAATCTTCTTTTTCGACAACCAGCATATAATTTCTATCGTGTTTTAAGTCATGAAAAAAGTTGCCTTTTTCATCCGTTTGATAGATATAATGTTTTCCCAATAATTCAGCTATTGTATGGTTTACCAAACCAACAAAGGCTGTTGGAGATTCTGGGTAAGAGAGATTGAATTTTATATCATTAAATTCAATTAAAGAAACCTCAGCATTTGTTAAAATATCACCTGTTTTTTCATCAAAAATAGTGAACCTTACAGGCATCGGATCAAGCGCTTGTTCCAGGTTTTGGTCCAATCTCCAGGAATAAATATCATCCTTGCCGATTCCTCCTTCGCGATTTGAAGAGAATAAACCGCTTAATCCGTCTTTTTCAATATAAAAGCCAAAATCATCGGCTGATGAATTAAATGGTTTGCCCAGGCTTAAGGCCTCTTTCCATTCCCCGTCTTTATCCATTCGGCTAAAATAAAGGTCCAAATCAGAATTGCCACCTTTGCCATTTGAAGCATAATAAAGGGTGCCATCATGATTGACAAAAGGAAAAAAATCATTTTTTTCCGTATTGATTTTTGGGCCTAAATTGATGGGCGTTCCCCATTCTCCATCAATAAAGTCAGTCTTATAAAGATCCATTCCACCATAGCCTCCGGGCCGATTTGAGGCGAAATAAAGTGTTTTTGTAAGTGATGAAAGGGCAGGATGGCATGTAGAGTAGCCCTCATAATTAATTGGTAACGCTGCTCCTTTTGACCATTTTCCATCGCAGAAACACGAAGCATATAATTTTAATTTAACTGAGTTGTAATCATTTCCATCATTTCCATCATTGATACTATAAATCAACAGGTTTCCTTCTTCATTAACTGCAATTGCACCTCCATTCATTTTTCCTTTTATTTTTCCTTGAAGTGGAACAGCGGTTCTATAAGTTCCCTCTTTTATTTTTTCTGCAAAAAATATATTAGTGGACTTCCTGTTAAAAATATTTCTCCAAAAACTCTTTTTTTGAGATTTCCGATTAGAGGTAAATAAGATACCCTCATTATACAAGACAGGACTGTAGTCTAATTGTGCAGAATTGAGTTCCTCCAAGTTGTTGACCTTTATACTTTGTTCGATAACAACTCCTTCATCGGGTAATTTTTCTACCGCATCTACCAATAGATTTGAAGTGTTTTGGCTGCTTGAAAAGATTGGAATCAGAAAACATAAAAAGAAGAGAATACCATTGTTTTTTTTCATGATACGTTTTTTTGAAATAGAATAGCTTTAAATGTAGCTTGAATCAATTTTGTTATTTTGCATTTGAAATTTTAGTCCGAGACTGAAATAACAAATAAATTTAATATCAAAAAATATTCCAATTGTGAATTTATCTTATTTGTTATTATCTAATAATGAGTAGTTTCAGTTTGAGCCTTTATCTTTTTCAAAATAAATAAGTCTAGAATGAGGAATAAAATAGTGTTGGTTTTCTGGGGCTTAATATTTTCTTGTACATCAAAACAAGAATCATTACAGAAACCTCCTGAAATTAAAATGCAACAAAGTGGATCAACTGCCTCTTTTCGAGGTATTGCTGTTAAAAATGAAAATGAAGCATGGGTATGTGGAACAAATGGAACCGTTTCGAAAACTACTGATGGAGGCAAGCAATGGTTGAAAATCAATATTCCGGGAGTAGATTCATTGGATTTTCGGGATTTAGAATTACTAAACGATCACAGTATTTTGCTCATGAGTGCAGGTCCTGGGCAAAGTTCTCAAATCTTTAAGTCCCTTAACAATGGTCTTAGCTGGAAGGCCGTTTACATCAATCATGAATCTGATGCTTTTTTTGATGGTTTTGCCTTTTGGAATGAAAACACAGGTATTTTAATCAGTGATGCAATAGATGAAAAACTTTATTTGTTAAAAACGGAGGATGCTGGGGAGCATTGGATGAGGGTTGGTGCAGAGACGCTTCCAGATCTTGAAAAAGGGGAATATGGCTTTGCTGCTAGCGGGACCGGAATTGTAACTTTTGGCGATCAAAAGGTTTGGATTGCCACTGGTGGAGCAAAAGCACGCGTATTTTATTCACCAGATCAAGGGTTGAATTGGCGTGTTTTTGACACACCAATGGTAAACGGAAAACCTTCAAGAGGAAGCTTTTCAATTACCTTTAAAGATGAAAAAAATGCCGTGGCTGTTGGCGGTGATTATGAAATTGATACTGCCGCAGTTAACAATGTAATCCTGACGAATGATGGTGGTAAGACCTGGACTGGAATTGAAAATCCTCAAAATGTTCCTTTTAAATCCTGCGTAACTTACCTTGGCAACAATGCTTACCTTGCAGTTGGAACGAGTGGCATCTCCTGGTCATCAGACGACGGGAAAAACTGGACAACAATTGATACGTTGTCTTTTCATACGATAGGATTTGACGAAAAAAGTGGCGTGGGTTGGTTGGCTGGCGGAAATGGAGCTGTTGCCAAATTTATTGTTAAATAGACTTGAGGAAATATTAATTTTAAAAAGCTGGAGTTAATTGCTATGTGATTTGATATATTTACAATATTTTTATATTCTTCAAAAATAAACCAATAAATAAATTGAAATGAACAAGATATTTAAAAAATTGAGTTTTGTTTTTATAGCTATTATAATTTTTAATTACCCGGGATTTACACAGGTAGATGTTGAACAAAAAACAGGTTATGAATTTGAAACGATCAATACCATAGCATGTACCCCGGTAAAAAGCCAGGGGAAGACGGGAACATGCTGGAGCTTTGCAACAGCTTCTTTTTTGGAATCGGAAGCAATTCGTAAAGGCAAAGGCAATCATGATTTTTCCGAGATGTTTGTTGTTCGAAATGTTTATCGCGACAAAGCAAAAAACTATGTACTTCGTCAGGGTAAAGCTAATTTTAGCCAAGGAAGCTTAGCACACGATCTAATCAATGTTGCCAAGAATTATGGTGTCGTTCCGGAATCTGTCTACTCCGGAAAACTGGATGGTGCTGAAGTTCACAATCATAGCGAAATGGAAGCTGCTTTAAAAGGAATGCTTGATGGAATTCTCGGTCGTAAAACATTGAGCCCAAAATGGTCAAAAGCTTTTGATTGTGTGGTTGACGTATATTTAGGAGAGATACCTGAGGAGTTCGTTTACGAAGGAAAAACTTACACGCCTCAAAGTTATGCAGAAAGCATGGACATCAATCCTGACGATTATATAAATATTACTTCTTATTCGCATCATCCTTTTTACCATCCATTTGTTTTGGAAATCCCGGATAATTACTCCAATGGATCTTTTTATAACGTACCGATGGAGGAACTGGAAAAAATCGTTGACTATGCCTTGGAAAAAGGGTATTCCATTGCCTGGGACGGAGACGTGAGTGAAAAAGGTTTTTCTGCGAAAAATGGAATTGCTGTTCTTCCTGTAGATGAAAAACGAGAAGATCTATTTGAGCGCCCGGGTGAAGAAGTTAAAGTTACTCAGGAACTTCGTCAAAGTACTTTTGAAAGTTATGCAACGACAGATGATCATTTGATGCATTTGACGGGCATAGCAAAAGATGAAAATGGAAATAAGTATTACCTGATTAAGAACTCTTGGGGTGAAGTAGGTGAATTCGAGGGATTCTTGTACATGTCAGAAGCTTATTTCCAATTAAAAACGGTATCCGTTTTAGTTCATAAAGATGCACTTCCAAAAGATATTGCTAAAAAATTGACATTATAAAAGAAGCTGCAGCCAGGATTTTAAAAAATAAAGAACGGCAATAAACTCATGAGTTTATTGCCGTTCTTTATTTAGGGGGTTTAAAGAGAGATTTTTAATCTTTCAGCACTTCTCTTGCGATAACTATTTTCTGGATTTCGGAGGTGCCTTCACCAATCGTGCAAAGTTTTGCGTCACGGTAGAATTTTTCAACAGGATAATCTTTAGTATAACCATAACCACCGTGAATCTGAACCGCATCAGTAGCGACTTCTACTGCAACTTCTGAAGCATAATATTTTGCCATCGCAGCCTCCTTTGTCATTTTCATGCCTTTGTTTTTCATGTCACCGGCTTGACGCGTCAACAATTCAGCAGCTTGAATTTTAGTAGCCATGTCCGCCAATTTAAAGCTTATGCCTTGAAAGCTAGCGATAGGTTTTCCGAACTGATGGCGTTCTTTTGCATATTTTACGGATGCTTCATAAGCTCCCTTTGCGATTCCAAGGGAAAGAGATGCAATCGATATACGACCGCCATCCAAGACTTTCATGGATTGAACAAAGCCATCTCCTTCAGCACCTAATATTTGACTTTTGTGTACCCTGCAATTGTCAAAGATCATTTCTGCTGTTTCTGAAGCACGCATACCCAGTTTGTTTTCTTTTTTACCTGCAGCAAAACCTGGCGTTCCTCTTTCAACAACAAAAGCAGTCATACCATGACTATCCAATAATTCACCAGTGCGCACTATCACAACGGCTACATTGCCTGATTTGCCATGCGTGATCCAGTTTTTAGCGCCATTGATGACATAATAATCACCATCTTTTTCAGCTACACACTTCATGCGCCCAGCATCACTTCCTGTATTAGGTTCGGTAAGTCCCCAGGCACCGATCCATTCTCCGGTAGCAAGTTTTGGGAGATATTTAGCTTTTTGTTCGTCATTGGCAAAAGCCATAATATGTCCGGTACAAAGAGAATTGTGCGCTGCAACAGAAAGCCCAATTGAACCACAAACTTTTGCGATTTCCTCGATAACCGTAATATACTCCTGATACCCGTGGCCAGAACCTCCGTATTCTTCAGGTACTAATACGCCAAGAAATCCATGTTTCCCCAAACGATGCATTAAGTCGATTGGAAAATGTTGGACTTCGTCCCATTCCATGACATGAGGTCGTATGTATTGCTCTGCAAAATCACGAGCACTTTCTTTAATGATTTGGAGATTTTCGACTGAGGTTAGGTTCATTAATCTTGATTTTATTGGTTTACTGGTCCTAAGTTATAAAATATTAAATTTATTGGTTTTCCAAGAAAAAAAATGTGCACAAATATACAAAATTATAATTGATGAGATTTTTAATAAAACACAATTTTGATAGGAGAGTTCATGTAAAACAGCAATTATATTTCGTCCAATCACCTTATCAAAATATCGCTTGTTTTTCTTGAAAATCTCGTACTTGACCGGTAATTATATTTAACTGAAATTTGTGTCTGAATTAGTTAAAATAGCTGAAAACGTTAAGTTATTTGACTTTCAAAATCTAATATCAATTTAATTTGTACGTTAATTTTATTATTTAGTTTGTTAATCTGAAAAAAGAGTAAATCTGTCGATAAATAAACTCACGATGCGTTTTTTTTGAATTTATTTCGTCTTTATGTTGAAAAGACTTGTTAACCCAAATGACCTAATAATTTAAGTTGAAATACTATGAAATTAATATCCTTTAAAAAATATTTGATTACAACTTTTTATTTTCTTTTCCTGGTTTCATTTTTACCTGCTCAGGATAGTTTTACGACTTCTGATGTAAAGCTTGTTACTTCTGTTTTAGCAGAAAGCCCAAAAAGTATTTTTGATGAACTGGAAGAAGAAGATCAACTTAAGATTACGCTCGAATCAGATTTCACAAAACTGGTTGAAGAGAAAAATGAAGACGAGTATCAACCCGCAATGATGTCATATGTCAATGACGAAGGAGACTTAGTTCAATCAGTTCTTAAAATCAAAGCACGCGGTAAATTTCGACGAAGAATTTGTGATTTTCCTCCTTTAAAGCTAAAATTTGATGAGGATGACCTTGCAAAAACTGGCTTTAGTCCATCTTATAAATCATTTAAGTTGGTCACACATTGCCTTGATTCTGAGGAAGAAATGCAAAATGCAATTAAAGAGTATTTGGTTTATAAGCTTTACAATCAACTAACGCCGCAAAGTTTTGAAGTGAAATTGGTGGAAATAACCTATGTGGATTCTTCCATTGAGAAAGAGGAGGAACCAACAGTTCGTTATGGGTTTCTGATCGAAAATACTAAGGAAATGTCTGATCGATTGGGTGGAGATGAAATTGAACAATACAATTTAGATCTTAATGTTTTGGATGTACAAGACCGTCAGCTTTTTAGCATGTTTCAATTTATGGTTGGAAATACAGATTGGAAAACCAAGGTTATGCACAACATCAAAATCGTCAAATCTGATGATGATAGTGAGATAATGATGGTTCCTTACGATTTTGATTTTGCCGGCCTTGTAAATACTTCTTATGCAAAACCCAATCCCGATTATAAGCAACAGTCTGTTCGTCAGCGAATTTATATGGATAAAGTGAACAGCCTTGAAGAACTCAGTGATATTATTCGATATTTTAAGAAACAAAAAGAAGGACTCTTTGATATTATTAAAAATACGGATGAGTTGAGTAAGAAAAATAAAAGAGACGCTTTACAATATTTAAAGTCATTCTATAGTATTCTGGATGATCCTGAGCAATCTCGCCTTGCCTTTATGAGTGAGAGTTTATGATAATTACAGATGATTGACTAAATTTATTTTTTGCAATCATCTGTAACTAACCAGCTTTATGAAAAGACTTTTCCCCCTGTTCCTTTTTTTCCTTTTCCTTCCCCCTTTTTTATTAGCACAATCTGATTCTCTTGACCCTTCAGGTAGCCTGGCTATAAAGCAAAAAAAGGATAAGAAGATCACTCTATTTGAGTTTCTTTCAGAAGATCCTGATATCACAAAGGTTACTTTGATTACAGATATGGATAGTTTGATTGAAAATAAATTCAGGGATATAGAAATTTCTTCTACCTATTCATATGTTGTTGATGGAAAGGAATATAACTGGGATGTAAAAGTGTCTCCTCGAGGAAAATCCCGTAAAATGATTTGCGACTTACCTCCTTTTTTATTGAATTTTTCGAAAGAAGATTTAAAAAAAGAAGGTTTGAAAAAACATGACAAACTGAAGTTGGTCAATTATTGTAAGGAGGGTAAAAAGTACGAATACTATCTTTTAAGGGAATATTTGATTTATAAAATGTATAATTTAATTACGGAGAATAGCTTCAATGTGAAGTTGATTCATTTATCCTATGTGGATGCTGAAAATGATATTGAACCGACTACAAAATATTCCTTTTTGATTGAAGACATAGACGAAATGGCATCTCGTCTGAAAGCAAAAGAGATTAATACTTATCAAATGCCAACAGACTCTTGTAGTAGTTTTGACTATGATGTGTTATGTATGTTTCAATATATGATAAGCAATACGGATTGGAATTTAGGGTTATTGCACAATATTAAATTGATGGAAGAAAAGAAAACAGGAGCTATTATTCCTGTCCCATATGACTTTGATTATTCGGGACTTGTCAATGCAGATTATTCAGTGCCCAATCCAGATTATCCGCAATACACAACAAGACATCGGATATTTATTGGCGAAATTTCTTCGGATGAAGAAATAGAAAAAGTAACTAAGGTTTTTAAGGAAAAGGAGAAGGAAATATTTGCGTTAATCAATGGTTTTGAATTGCTGGATAAAAGCTGGAGAAAGGATATGACCCGGTATATTAAAAAATTTTACAAAGATATTTACAAAACTAAGCGATTGAAGCGTAATTTTTTAGGGAACCAAAAAGATTATAGAAAGTAACAATAATCGAGGGTCAATATCCGTATTTATTTTTCCAGTTTTCTTTTAAATATTTTCGAATACGCTCTTCCGAGGCATTCGCTGAAGGATCAAAAAATTTGGTATTGGCAATTTCATCAGGCAAAAATTCCATATCCACAAAGTTGTTGTCAAAATCGTGCGCATATTTATAGTTTTTACCGTAATCCAAGTCTTTCATCAGGTTTGTTGGAGCATTTCGAATCGCTAATGGAACGGGTAGATTTCCGGTTTTCTGAACAACTGCCTGGGCCTTTTTTATCGCCAGATAGGAAGAATTGCTTTTTGGCGATGTAGCCAGGTAAATAGCTGCTTGCGAGAGAATAATTCTTGCCTCGGGCAAACCAATTGCTTGTATCGCCTGGAACGCTGTGGTTGTCATGAGCAAAGCATTTGGATTAGCCAAACCAATATCTTCCGAAGCGGAAATCATCAACCTGCGCGCTATAAACTTGATATCCTCTCCGCCTTCTATCATACGGGCCAACCAGTAAACTGCGGCATTTGGATCACTGCCACGTATGGATTTAATTAGCGCAGAAGCAATGTCATAATGTTGCTCTCCTCCTTTATCGTAGATGGCAATATTCTGCTGAATAAGGTCTATCACCAAATCGTTTGTGATAATAATTTTGTTTTTTTCTGATGGATGATTCGATATAAGTTCGAGAATATTGTAAAGTTTTCTGGCGTCTCCTCCTGAGTATTGCAACAAGGCTTCATGCTCTTTGACTTCAATTGGTTTTTCTTTTAAATATTCATCCTTTTTTAAAGCGATATCGACAAGTTGTATGAGTTCCTCTTTGGTCAGATGTTTTAAAACATAAACCTGACAACGGGAAAGTAAAGCAGAAATGACTTCAAAGGAAGGATTTTCGGTGGTTGCACCGATTAAAGTAATTATTCCTTTTTCGACTGCTCCCAGCAAAGAGTCTTGTTGAGACTTACTGAAGCGATGAATTTCGTCGATAAAAAGTATTGGATTTGGTTTGTTAAAAAATTGCTGACTTTTTGCTTTCTCGATGGTGTCCCGAATGTCTTTTACTCCAGAATTGATAGCACTCAACGAATGAAAAGGCCTTTTCAATTGATGAGCAATAATGCTGGCAAGCGTTGTTTTTCCAACTCCCGGTGGCCCCCACAAAATAAAGGAAGGAATATTACCCGACTCGATCGCGAGACGCAAGACAGCTCCTTTTCCCACTAAATGCTGCTGCCCGATATAGGCCTCCAAAGAGTTTGGACGTAATCTTTCAGCAAGAGGTCTACTCATTTTTTGTAATTTTATAACAAAAATAGTGAATTAGAACTGCTAAATCTCAAATAATCGCTTTCCCAATTTGCGAATAACCACATAACCACATAACCACATAACCACATAACCACATAACCATATAATTATATAATCCATAAACCATAATTATTTATCACTTGACATTTTTACTTCTTATTTTTTTAAATCAACCCAACCATTTTAAAAAACTACTCGTGTATGGTTTTGAAATTAAAAACCTATTTTTCTTTAAATAACTAGCAATGAAAAAAAACATTCTACTTTTTACAATGATTTTTGGTTTGACCCAGGTATGGGCAACTAATTTTGAAAATCCGGTTGATTCTGTTTGTTCAGTTACCATTACTCAAGTTCAGGGCGGTTTATGCCTTCAGGCTAATGCTACCGGAACAGCGCCATTCAGTTACATTTGGGACAATGGAGATACTGGTCAAATACTTTGTGCCAACAACCCTAGCGGTGGAGGAGTATATTGTGTAACCATGACCGATGCAAATGGCTGTGTTGCAACCGCCTGTGGGCAATTAGACCCTAATGGAAGCAACTGCGATGTTTGGATATCACAAGATTCATTGATGAATTCAGGTATCGAACTGACTGCCCAACCTACGGGCTCTGCTCCTTTTTCATATAGTTGGAGTACCAATGAATTGACACAATCTATTACTGTAACACAACCTGGAATTTATTGCGTGACCATCACTGATGATTCCGGCTGTGAAACAAGCAGTTGTATTACAATTGAAGAAAACAACAATACAAACTGTTGGGTTACCATCCAATCTGTACCGGCTGGAGCTTTAATTGCTGTCGCAGGTGGAACCGCACCGTATACTTACGCCTGGAGCACCAATGAAAATACAGAGTCTATTTTACCAACTGTAACAGGATACTACTGCGTTACCATTACGGATGATACTGGTTGCGAAGCATCCGATTGTTATTTTTATTATGATGGAGGGAATAATGATACCACCTGTTACCTCACCGTGTCACAAGTGCAAGGTGGGTTGTGTTTAGAAGCAACCGGTTATGGAACAGCACCATTTACTTTTATTTGGGAAAATGGAGATACTGGCTCAACTTATTGCCCCGGCAATCCTAATGGAGGCACTTATTGTGTAGCGATGGTGGATGCTAATGGATGCGCTTCAACGGCTTGTGGTACCTTAGGAAATGGCGGCCAGGATTCCTGTTATGTTTATATTCAGGAAACTAATTCGGGAGATTTGTATGCGAGTTCGAATCCAAATAGTGGAATACCTGTTGCTTACCTGTGGAGCACCGGCGAAACTACCCAATCCATCACTCCGGATAATGAAGGAACTTATTGTGTAACGATAACAACTGCAACTGGCTGTACCGCAGAGGATTGTATTGATTTTGATTTCACAGGCGATATCTCAGGTTTGATTTGGATGCATGATAGCAATAACGATTCGCTAAGCCTGAATAGCTATGGGACAGCCTATTTGATTAAATATGATCCGGTTGAAGGATCACTTACCGCAGTTAATCAAACACTTTTTCATTCCGGCGAACTTGAATTTAATAATGTTGAAGCTGGAGAGTATCTAATTAAAGTCGCATTGTCTCCCAACACCATGAGCTACGAAAACAATTTGCCAACTTATTTTGGTAACGAATTATGGTGGAATGAAGCGACAACCCTCGATGTGCAAGAAAATACTTCCTATACCATTGAAATTGAAATGGTTGAAGGCGACAACCCCGGAGGACCTGGTTTTATAGGTGGTCTAGTGAGTGAGGGAGCCAATTTTTCAGGAGGTGATGATTCGAGAGGTGATGGCGATCCACTGGAAAATGTCTCTATGATTTTGTTGGATGAAAACGATAATCCAATCAGTTATACTTTTACAAATGTTGATGGAGAATACAAATTTGATGATTTGGCCTGGGGAACTTATAAAGTTTTTATCGAAATCCCCGGAATCGAACAAGTGATGTATTTGGTCACCATCAGTCCTGAAAATCCATCGGTTGAAAACCTTGACTTTTTAGTTGATGATGACAGCGCAGCTACAGTAAGTATTAAAGATTTGTTGGAAGAAAATAGTGTAGAAATTTATCCAAATCCAGTAAGCGACAAATTGCATTTGCAATTGCTTGCCAAAGAACGATCAGCAGTTATTTTCTCGTTGATGAGTGTGGATGGAAAAATCCTGTTTGAAGAATCCGTTGAACTTCAACCTGGTATTTATAGCCATAGTTTTGAGGTTAATAAATTACCTGCGGGACTTTATTTTATCAACATAATCGATGGAAAAGAAACGATATCCAGAAAAGTGATTAAAAAATAGTTTTCCCAGTTTTGATACGAACGTAAAGTGAAAGGATGGTTTCGGTTTTGAAAAAAACCAACCTCCTTTCACAATTTTTGAGATCTTGATTTTTCACACGAATGAAAATTAACCAACAACTTTTAAAAGACTGCATGAATGGTGATCGGAGAGGTCAGTTTCAGCTGTATAAAAGTTGTTTTAACCTCCTGATGGGCGTTTGTGTTCGTTATAAAAAAAGCGAAGATGAAGCTGCTTCAATCTTGAATGTTGGGTTTTTAAAAATTTTGAATAACCTTGATAAATATAGAACGGAAGCCCCTTTTGAAGCCTGGATCAGGCGAATAATGATCAACACTATTATAGACGATTTTAGAAAAAATAGAAAAGTTAAAGAATTAATTGAGCATACGGATTTTACCGATTATGAAGCATCGATAGGTTTGATAGACTTTAATACGGCGGACCAATTGTTCGATGCAGAGCAGTTGGAAAGTTTCATCAAACAATTGCCTTCGGTCAGCCAGAAAGTCTTCAATCTTTTTGCCATCGACGGATACTCCCACAAAGAAATTGGTGAATTACTCGGGATCACAGCCGGAACTTCCAAATGGCATCTATCATCCGGGCGTAAAAAAATTAGGGAAATGATGCAGCAAGCAATTAATTCTACAAAAGTCATTTGATTATGAATAATCTGGATAATTTTTACAATAAAAAGCTCCAAAATCGAACCTTTGAATTTAAAGATTCATATTGGGAAGATGCGGAGCAATTGATTATCGCTGACGAAAAGAATCGCAGGAAAGGCCTTTATTTTTGGCTGTTTGGTATTCTTTTCATCGTTATCCTCGCCGGAAGTATTTACTGGATTGGCTTGCCTCAACCAGAAAGTGGTAAAGCTGTATCTGCCTTTTTAAATAGCCCTGTTGAAAATCAGATGCAAAGTGACCAAAATTTGAAACAGGATTTCAATCAGTCAACGGATAAACTTTCAAAAGAAGAAAATAATTTGTCTGAATTTAATATGATAAATTCAGATGCTACTATTTCAAATGATCTGTCAACAGATTATTCCAATAATGTAATCGTAAATAAAATCGATGCTTCTCCAGAAAAATCAAATCCAATTAATCATAAAGAGAATTTAAGCCATTCAGAAAAATATACTGATCCGAAAGATGAAAAACAATCATTAGCTGATTTTTCAACTGGCTCGAAAACCACAAAGGAAAACAATCAACTAGTTGTTTTTGAAAATGATAAAACAGTAAATACTAAAGCTGAAAGCAAAAATGACGAAACTGTTTCACAGAAGGATGATCAGTCCAAAGTATTATCGGTGCCTCTTTTAAAAACCCTCGAAACCGTTTGGGATAAAATTGAAAGTCCTGAATATGCAAAGCTTAAAAAAGTAAGGATTCCGAAAACCAGAAACTTTGGTTTCGGAATAACTGCCTCTGGTTTGATTTATCCGGCTAAGCAATCTGAAAAAGCTTGGATTGGGGTAAGCTTTGGGCTTTTAGGGCAATACAAAATTTTAAACGCACTTTCTCTAAATGCGGAATTGTTGTACACTTATCGAACAGGAACTTTTAACGCTATTTCAAAAACTACCCAAACGGACTATGGATTTGGAAAGAAAACCTTCGATTATTCCAGTAAACCTGAAAGTTTGCACTTTGTAGATTTTCCTGTGTATGTTCAATACAAAAGTGGTAGGCACAGAATTGATGGAGGTTTTACCTTTTCCTTCTTAACCGGAGTTCGTGGAAATATAGAAAAACAAACA
The DNA here is from genome assembly GCA_963793295.1 of uncultured Saprospiraceae bacterium. Taxonomy (GTDB): domain Bacteria; phylum Bacteroidota; class Bacteroidia; order Chitinophagales; family Saprospiraceae; genus JAHDHW01. Next base: position 80,954 of record CAWBZX010000024.1, read on the forward strand.
AGTTTATTGCCTTGGGAAAGAACGGGTGAAAGTGCTTTTTCTAATGAAAATCTGAGTAGAGGCTGGCTTTACAAGAGTGATTTCAATTCTTTTAACACAAGTTTATTATTAGGTTATCGATATGATTTAAATAAAAACTTTGGGCTAGGATTGCGTTCTTCCTATCGGTTTGGTGACTTGTTTAAAAATATTGATAGCGGAAAACAAGCACTTATTGAATCAGGACCTTTACACTTTAATGTTTTAGTCAGTTGGTACTTTTTAAAATAGATTTACGATTAAAAATAACTTATGAAAGTCTTTGGATTTTATATATCACTATTCATTATTCTCCTCATCGCTTCTTGTAAACCAGAAGAATTGCCGCCTGTAAAGAATGGGAATCCTGTTTTTTCTGTATCGATCGGATCGAAAGACATTATTGCCGGAGAAAATGATTTTTATCTTTTTACGGATTATGAAAAAGATGACATGGAGGTGTACAGCTTCATCGCCCGATTTGCGAAAACAAACGATTGTACTGTAGATTGCAAGGAAGAATTATTGATTGCAATTCGCGATGCTCAGCAGACTACCGGAGCAGGAGGAGTTGATATTGAAAATGCTTTGACCATTGGAAATTACCCATATAGTTTCGAGGCTCCTGTGATTACAAATGATTCAGTTACCCTGAGTTTGACAGCACACCCCGAAGCAGGAGCAGGTCCCTCTCTATATCAGTGGACAGTTGTTTATGATGGAACTACATACACGCAATTATGGCCCTTTCCTGATTTTAGTTATAAACTTGAAACCAATTTGAATATTCCGCCAGCCGAAGTTTGCTTAACCATATTAAGCTCTAACAATTGTCAGATAGCATATTGTGATACAATAGATTTGAATTCTAATGATATCGCATGTCAGGCAGATTTTACGATTGGTATAAATTCACCTGCTTTGTTACAATTGGACGCTGAAATGTTAAATGGCAATCCACCTTTTACTTTTTTTTGGAACAACGATACAATTAGTCAAACCTTGGATATTATAACTAATGGAGCTCCATTTCAGGATACTATTTGCGTTACAGGCGTTGATGTAGATGGATGTACTAATGAAATTTGTAAAGTCTTGTTCCTAAATCAACAAGGGAGTAACGATATAATTTGTTCCTCAAGATTTTCGTATGAAAAAATAACTGAGCCTGGTGTTGGAGATTCGCTTCAGCTTGGTACCGTATTGATTCAATATACCGATACAGATGGAATGGTGTATCGATCAGATTTTCAGGAGCAATCCAATTTGAGTGATTTTACGATCATCGCCGTTGAAGATTATGAGAATAATGAAAATGGTGATAAAACTAAAAAACTCACGGTTTCCGGAAATTGTGTGCTTTATGATGAGTTTGGGGCTTCTAAAGATTTTCCGTTTGAAGGAATTATTGCAGTAGCTTACCCTTGATAAATTATTATAATGTTAAGTCGGTTGTGATACTTCAATTGTTAAAAATTAATTGTTAATTTGAGGGCTAATTTGAAGATCAATACAACCTGACTTAAATGAAGAATCTCTGCATTTTATGCGGTTTGATGATACACCTGTTGATTGTTTCATCCTGCCAGATTGATGATACAACACCAAACCCGACTTTAAGGCTTCCTTTTGAAAATTTGGACGAATTATTTGCTCGTCAAGATATTCCGGCAGATACTGCGGTCATCAATGCCTCAACTAATGAAATGATAACCACTTCCAGTGGTGCAAAGATGATCATCGATGCTGGATCATTTAAAAAAAACAATGTTACGGTTGATGGAAACGTCTCCGTAGTAACGAAAGAGCTCTTTCAAAAAAGTGATATGATTTTGCTTGACAAACCATCTACTTCCGGAAATTCCATTTTGGAATATGGGGGCATTCTGGTTTTTAATGCTTTTAAAGACAATGAAAGTATTGATTTACAAAATGCCATTTCTGTTACTTTACCTGTCAGTAATCAGGTTTCTGCTTTAGGAGATATGTCCCATTACAATCGTATGGGAGTCTGGAATCTGGTCAATAACAGTCCCGTTTTTGTGGATGTCAACGATCAGACTTTGCAGTTTGACAATCAAGATAATGGCTGGATATGTGGTGCGATGGAAACCAATTTTAATGATTTAACAACCGTTGAAGCGAGCGTTTATGGCTATGGTACCATATTGACGGATATTACTGGTTTTCTTGTTTTATCTGATTACAACACGGTCATCAAAATGGATGGTGACGTGAGTGGCGTTAAAGTAAGCAAATCCAATATTCCCAAAGGGGTAGAAGTCAGTATTGTGGTAATTGCCATGGATAATTTTAAGTTATTTGTTGGAATAGAAACCCTGGAAGTGACCAATAACCTCTCCATTGAAATTAAGATGAACCAAGTATCTGAAGCAGAATTGGCTGACTTTTTACAGACTTTAGATTGATTTCAAGACTTATTATGGATCATCAATTATACGTCAACCAACTTGTGCAGGTCTTTGAAGCAAACAGAGACGCAGAGAATGCTGTTCCTATGAAGCGTTATATGCGGGATCAGTTTGATTATTATGGTATAAAAAGTCCCTTGAGAAAAGAGCTGTTGAGGCAATTTTTGATTGAAAAAGGTAAGCCAAAAGTTGAGGATATAAAGCAGATCGTAACATTGCTATGGGATAATAAATATCGCGAAATGCAGTACGTTGCCATGGATATCATGGAAAAATTGCTTAATAAGTTTGATGATTCCTTTCTTCCTTTTCTAGAGAAACTGGTGCTTAAAAAATCGTGGTGGGATACTGTTGACTGGATTGCTGCGAATGGAATTGGCCGCGTTTTTAAAAAATATCCGCAACATATTAAACCTATTACGGAGCGATGGATTCAATCGGAGAATATCTGGTTACAACGATGTGCATTGATTTTTCAATTGAAATTCGGAGAACAAACAGATCAACAATTGTTGTTTGACTATATCCTTTATCGAGCGGATAGTAAGGAGTTTTTTATACAAAAAGCAAGTGGCTGGTCTTTGCGCCAATACTCCAAATACAATGCAAAAGCAGTAATCGAATTCATCCAAGAAAATGAAGCTGTTTTGTCAAATCTCACAAAAAGAGAAGGGTTGAAATGGCTGGAACGCAGAAGTGGAAGCTGAAATGGGAAATTTGATTTCACTATTCATTAAAAAAAAAGCCACTTGTTCGAAGCGCGCTATAAAGGATTATCGAGACAGTAACTTAAAGCCAATATTTCTTCCCATACCTTGAAAAATTGCCAGGTTGATCCAGGCTAAGGCAAATTTTTCCAAAAGGACTACCTGGTCTGCTTTTCCAAAATCATAACATTTATCAAAGCCGGCATCTTTTGCTAGCTGAACCGCAACCAACTTGGCTTTTTCACTGTTTCCTGCCATAAACATGTCCAATTTAAAATTACCATAATTCGGGTTTATCATGTTTTCGTAGCCTGTTGAATTGAAGCATTTCACAACTTCTGCATTAGTCAGTTTTTCAAAAGCATGATAAGCTGTTGGAAAAGACTCGGGGCTACTCCTTATTGAATTGGTTGCATCAATAATAATTTTTCCGTTAACACTACCAAATTTTTGTACCAGGTCTATGGCGATATCCGGAGGAGTGGCTACTAAAATGACTTCAGACTGAGCGACAGCTTCTTTTATGGATTGGACATTGGTGTTAGGATTGTTTAGCAATTCTTTTCCTTTGAATTTTTCTATATCCTGGACCCCTAAATAAATGCTGTGCCCAGCTTTTGACCACTGGGTTGCTAATGCTCCGCCAACGTTTCCAGTTCCGATTATTGCTATTTTCATTTTCTAATATTTTTTATGATTTTCTAATGAAACTTCTAAAATTATTATTTGTTGTGAAACTAATATCCGCTTCATCTTCTTGTACAAAGCTCAATTTTGACCCATGGATTTTAACTACGAAGGTAAGAAGCGCCATTAACATCAAGTATTGCACCGGTCATGAACTCAGAGCCTTCGGATGCAAGGAACATTATAGCTCTGGCAACTTCTTCTGGTTTAGCCACTCTTTTAAGCGGGCTTTGTTGCCGGATAGACTCACCATTGGGCCCTTCCAGGATATCCTTTGAAAGTTCCGTTTCAACAAACCCTGGAGCAACAACACCAACAAATATATTGTGTGGAGCCAGCGATTGTGCCAATGATTGGCTCATTGCATTGAGTCCGGCTTTGGAGGCTCCATAGGCTGGTTGCTCGGGCTCTCCACGAAAGGCACCTCTTGAAGAGACATTGACAATACGGCCACTCCCCTGAAGGATCATATATTGAGCAGCGCAATAGCAGATATTGGCCGGACCGACCAGATTAGTTTGAAGCGTGAGCTTCCAGTTGTCCTGCCAATCCTGGTAGCTCACTTTGTCGATAGGGTGGTGGTGATGGATGCCCGCATTATTTACTACAATATCAAGTCGATCAAAGTGTTTGACAACCTGGTTGATTAATTGGCGAACTTTTTCGGGATTTTTCACATCGGCCTTTATCGCAAGATGGCCTTCTCCAGGCAATAATTGCAGGGTTTCTTCAGCTGCCGCTTCATTGTTTTTATATGCCAGACATACCCTGGCACCGCGTTCCGCGAAAGCAACTGCCGTAGCTCTTCCAATACCTCTTGATCCACCAGTGATCAGTACAATTTTATTTGTGAATTTCATTTTTATAAAATTTGAACGCCTTTAGTAACGTTAATTCTGTTTTATTCATAAAGAGAAAATCTTTTCAGATTCAAGTAACGAAAAATTTAATTTCCTTAGACGGTTTTTCTGTAAAATTTAAAACGATTTTGATCTTTTGGCCTTGAATTTCAAGATAATAGGTAAACACAAACTATCTGAAATTTGTATGATAAGTACTCTTTTTTTAAGTTTTTGCGTAACTTGCAGCCTTAAATAAAAATTAGATTATGTCTTATAATGTAACACCAAAAACTACAGGGTCGAAAAAACTTTTCGAAAACAAATTTTTGGAAAGCCTGACCCGAACACACGTCTCAATTCCGATCACTATATTCTTTGTTTACTCTACCGCTTTATTGGTCTATAGTGTTAAAACCAATACGGACTTGAGCATTCTTGCGACCGTTGGAATATTTTTTATTGGGTTTTTTACCTTCACTTTAGCGGAATATTTAATACACAGATATGTGTTCCATTTACCTGGAAACACAAAAAGGAAGGAGAAATTACAATACACCTTGCACGGTGTGCATCATGAATATCCTAAAGATAAACAACGTTTGGCAATGCCTCCGATCATGAGCATTACCATTGGAACGGTTCTTTTGTTTGTATTTCGTTTGTTTCTTGGTGACTTGGTTTTTGCATTTTTGCCGGGATTTTTGGTTGGATATGCATGTTACTTATGCGTACACTACATTTTGCATATTTTTAAACCACCAAATAACAAACTAAGAATACTTTGGTCTATTCACGCTGTTCACCATTACAAAGATCAAACAAAAGCTTACGGCGTTACCTCTCCTTTGTGGGATTATGTTTTTGGTACTATGCCTAAGCTTTAATTAGGACTATATAAATTGTCCTTTATAAAAAAATAGGCGCTGCTTTAAATGGCAGTGCCTATTTTTTATTGATTTGTTGTGAGTTTTTACTAAAATCCAAAAACCTCAGATAGCTGAATTACCAGGTTTTTATGCTTTTTGAGAAAAGGGAGGTTTTCTTTTCAGAAAAATACGACCTTGAGTTTGTTTCCAACCCTGATTATCGTAGTCTTGCCAATAACCAATCATCCATGGTTCTCCATTTCGAATTTCAATGTGAAACTGATAATGGGCGCGCATTTCATTCTCAAATTCAACTTTATTAACCAGTTTAGAATCAATCATGTTAATGCTTCGATCAGCGTTGATGATTCCATAAAAGTTAATCATTTTGGTGCTATCCCTAAAATCTACAATACTTCCTTTTATTTTTTTGCAGCTGTGCCCATTTAAGATCACAGGGTCATTTTTTGTACCTGCTAGAATATCCAGCTCAAAATGAAATTGATCTTTGCCTTTGATCAAAAAGCCTACCCATTCCCCATGAATAGCTGATTGAGTGAAGCCAAATTTCAAAATGAATAAGAATATGAAAACCCAAGAATATCTTAACATTCGGATATTTTCTATTGACTTAAAAAATATTTTGAGTTGAAGATAAGAATTTTATAAAATCAACAAAAGGGCATTTTAGTATTCAACACTGATATAAGTACAGATCAGGCAATTGATTGTTTGAGCTTGAAGTTTTTAGCTGCTTTTTTGTTAAATAATTTGTCCAGCACTTCAAAACGATAGGTGAATATATTCTCTACTTTATTTTCAACAAAGCCACCGGCAACCAACCTTCCTAACCAACCTAATGGCAATGCATAATGGAGAATATCTTCCATTAAAACCCCTTCTTCAATTTCGGTGAAGCGGTGCATATGATGCCAAAACTTATAAGGGCCAAAACGTTGTTCGTCAATAAAATATTTCTTTGGCTGGCACTGGGTGATTTCAGTGACCCATGATAATGGAATATTAGCAATAGGTTTGATTTTGTAACGGATAATTTGCCCTGCAAACATAGGTTCGTTACTTCCTTCTAATATTTGGAAACTCATATCATCAGGAGTAATTTCATCTAAGTTTTTTGGCGTAGAAAAGAAGTCCCAAGCTTCTTCGAGTGTTACCTTTAGGATCTGTTTTCTATATAAGTTATATACTTTCATTTTTTAAATTTATGATTCTAAACATAAAGAATCCCTGAAAGTTTAAGACAATCTGATTCTTATTTAAAAACCAATTTCATGAAAAACCAGATTAGTTGTTCTAAAAAGAGAAAAGGCCATTCCAGGTTGAATTAGAATAGCCTTTTTTTAACTAACGTTGAAACAACTATTTAAATAGTACTTTTTTGGTTTGGCTATTTACGCCGTCACTGATCAATAATTTGTAAACTCCTGAAGGAAGGGCATCCCTTTCAATTTTAATTTCAGTTCCGTTTGTTATGGCAGATTTGATGATTTGACCGTTTACATTATAAAGTTCGATGTTGAGTTTTTTAAATTCAGGATTCTCTATTTCAATATTAAAAAAATCACCAACAGGATTTGGAAAAACCTTTATTTCGAACAAATCAGACTCATGGAGCGGATCAATAGATACAGTGGCAGCCCAGGGATTTGACCATTTCTCATGGGTTAGAAAATCATTGTCTGTCAATGTATTTAAAAAAGATTCGAGATCTTCTTTTTCTTCATCCGAAAATTGAAAGCCTGTAAAAGTTTCACCAAACATCCAGCTGAACATCGAATTTTCATTAAATTGAATGCCTTCACTATAAAAGTCGATTACTTCAGAAAGGGTTTCAAAACGACCATCGTGCATGAATGGACCTGTAACTGCAATATTTTTCAGAGTTGGCCCCTTGAATACGCCATTAAAAAATGGGTCACCCATCCATTCACCTGCTCCCAGATCAGTGTACACAGCATCCAAGCCATTGGTGCCTATGAAGAAATCCATTCCTCCACCTGATCCGAAATGAGGGCTGAAATGACATATTTCACAGCTGCTGCTGAATAGCTGAAAACCATTCATTTCACTTTCAGAAAAACCATTAAACCCAGTTTCAGTTTCCTGATCAAACCGGGAATTGAATGTGGTCATTGATCGAATAAACTGCGCCAAGGCACTTGCGATTGCATCTTCAGTGATCTCCGGTGATCCAAACGCATCTTCAAAAAGCTGTGGATAATAAATACTGTTTTCCAGTTTAGCGATGAGATTAGGTATATTTTTTCCTAATTCATTGGTCGCCAGAATCGGTTGGAGAACCGCATCTTCTAAATTAGAAGAGCGCATATCCCAAAAGAAGGAATGGCCCAATTGCCAGCCCAGATCATTTAATTGCGACGAATTTCTATTTGTAAACTGACCATCGATACCATCACTGAGTGCTACATTGTCTGCAAATGAAAATTCCTGTTTGTGGCAAGAACCACAGGAAAGCGTATTGTCTCCTGATAATCTAACATCATAAAAAAGTGCTCTGCCGAGGGTTGCTCCTTCGTTGGTTAAGGTAGCCAAAGAAGAGGTGTCGGCACCCCAGCCGCTAATAAAATTGAGCACATGCTCCGGAAAATTAAGATCTTGATAATTATAAGGCTCGCTTGGCAAGTTAAGAAATAGACTATCGTTGATCGGTGGCAAATCAAATAGCTTTGTTTCATTTTTTGTTGAATAAATAGCAGATGTGAGCGCTACAAATAAAAGCGATAACCAAAAAGTGTAATAGATTCTTTTCATGAGGGAGAGGTTTTTTAAGGTTAATAAGTAGGGCAGGAATTCAATCGCTTTTTTAAATTACAGTAAAATGTAATGTTTATCAAGTAGTGGGTTCCATTTTAAACAATAGGCGACATATAATTTTTTATTTACTATTTTGGGTTAGTTGGATTAAACCCGGTTTATTCATGACTTAAAAAGAGTAAAAAGAAATCGTTTTCTATGCAATTAATATTTTTTTTAGCTTATATTTGAAATATATTTAGATCAATCTAAAAATAATACATGAAAAAAAATCTTGCCACCTTATTTCTATCATTTTTAATATTGTCCATTGGATCGACACAAAACGTTGAAATGATTACAGATCGCCCTGATGCAACTGAATCCTCTTCCCTTGTGCCTGTGAAAACCATTCAAATTGAAACTGGATTTTTGTACGAACATGATCTGTCCGGATTGGTGGAATCAGAGTTTATTTCTTACAATTCAACATTGCTGAGAGTCGGATTACTTAAAAACTTTGAATTACGGTTGGTTATGGAATACAACAGTTTTTCTGTTAGAAGTGCTATCAAACCGGTTGATGTAGCAGGATGGTCGCCACTTGTGATTGGAACAAAAATTTATATTGTTGAAGAAAAAGGATGGCGTCCGGAAATTGCTTTTCTAGGTCATCTGACCTTACCATTTTTAGGAAATGAATCCCTTCGGCCTGATTACGTTGTTCCAGATTTTAGGTTTTCTTTTTCACATACTTTGGGTGAACGTTTTTCATTAGGATACAATTTGGGGCTTGATTGGCCGGCAATTATAAAAGAAGATGTATTGGGAATATATACGATTTCTTTGGGTTATTCAATCACAGATCGACTTTCTTGCTACCTGGAAAACTATGGCTACATTGATTTATTATATGCTGTGGATGGCGGATTTACCTTTTTACTAAAAAATAATTTTCAACTGGATTTATACGGAGGTTTTGGTTTAAGCCCGGATTCACCGGATTATTTCGTAGGTGCAGGTTTTTCCTGGCGAATTCCTCGATAAGCCACTAAATCTTGATTTCTTTTTCAATGGCATCTAATCGATCATTGATGGAATGCTGTTTTGAATTTAATAATTTAATCTGTTCTGCTTCCTTTTCCAGAAGGGCGTCAAAATCATTGAAATTGGCATCAATTTTTTCTTTTATGTGCAGAATATAAGCATTCAATTTGCCGGTAACTTCTTCATCCATTTGAGCGCGGCCTTTTGTTATTTCAGCATTAAACCCGTTGATGATTTTTCGACGATTTAAACCAACAGCCACTCCTGCGAACAGCACCCCAACGGTGGTAAGAATACCGCCGGTAATATCAAAAACGGCCCCTTTGGTAACGGCCATGATAATGACGCCGATCGCAGCAACGCCACTACCAGTAGTGATATTTGAAGCGAGGCTGCTTTTGTCAGGGAAAAGACTATCGTCGGTAAAACTTTCGGAACGACTCATAAATCGTGCAAAAGCATCTTGCAATTCTTTTACGATATTGGAGCGGCGCTCCGCAATGTTACTGAATATTTCGTGGTTATTTTTTAAAATGGTTGAACTACTTTTTATCTTCAGATCGATCAATTTGGCCATTTGCTGAATACTGTCTGCAATATCAATCACCCCTTCATTTAATCTGTTTTTCAATTCTTCGTTTAAACTTATCTCTAGATCACCTGCTAGACCATCCAGCCACTCTTTGGCTGATGCGTTTTTATTAAAAATGGAAACAATGGAGCGACGAATTAAAGAGAAAAATGATAAACCGCCGGCAAGTTCTTTTCCAGATTTTAGGGTGATTTTATCATATGCGGCCAATAAGTTTTCGACCAGAATTCCAACTTGCTTCTTTGATTTATTTTCCTGGTAATCAAGTGTCTCCCGGATATCTGCTCGGAATGCAATATCGGATTCCAATTGCTTCTGCCGATCATCAACGCCGGATTGTATTTTTCCATTAATATTTCGTGAAATATCAATATTGTTTTTCAGTTTCAAAACGGGAGCCTGTCCTCCTGTAATATTGTCGCGGATATATTTACTAACCTCTGCAAAACCACTTTCCCCATGATCTCCTTCTAATTCCTGTTTTGCTGAAACAGAAAAAACCAACGGATTTTCAATTCCTTTTTTAATCGCGTATTCTTTTACGCCATTTTCATTGACCGCGAGATCTTCCGCATTCAGCAAATCTTTTTGTTGCAGTACAAAAAGGATCTTTTTACGCCAATCATCTTTGATGAAATTGAAAAAATCCCAGGCAGATTGACGGTATGGATTTTTGGCTTCAAAAACAAAAACAATGAGATCCGCTGCAGGAATAAATCTTTCGGTTATTTCCTGATGATGCTCAATGATGGTATTGGTGCCGGGAGTGTCAACGATGGCGATTTCTTTTAAAATCTCAACAGGTTGTGTAATTTTTTTGAGGAATTCATTGATCTGAATTTCTTCTTCCTTTTCCCCATAAACCACTTGCTGAATCGTATCCGTCATAGGAGATGGAGCCACTTTACAAATTTCTTTTCCGGTGTTGAGTAGTGCATTGATAAAGCTGCTTTTTCCAGCTTTCACTTCACCAACGATGACAAACATGAAAGGTTCGTTGATCCGATTACGCAATTCGCTGACCGTATTTGCAAGTTGTTCGTGATTAATATCTATACACAGATCGTGGAGCTCTTTAACGATTTGATCGATCTGGCTTCGCGTAGTCTGCAGATTTTTATTTAGAATATAGCTCATTGGTTATATGGTCAGTTATTTTTAATACTAAACAATTGAATTTTCCAGGTAATAAGAAGCTTGAGGCCCTGTGCAAAATATTAAATCTAAGATACTTAAATTAGGTATAAAACCATTTTTTTCTTCGAAAACCTGCGAGTATTTCATTGCTTTGAAATGGAGATCTTTATCATCCCTTTTAGATTTTGGGATTATTTGGTTTCTGAAATCTGCAAAGTTTTCTAAAGTTACTTTTTGATAAGAATGCGAAAGATTTACTGTTTTTTTAACATCCAAAATTTGTAAAACCATTTTTAGCAATTCAAAATTAAAATCAAATAGAAAATCGAACCTTTTAGAAAAAAATGGCTGGAAATCTTCTTCGTAATGCTCAAAAAAAGGAGCATTGCTATAAGCTGAGATAATAGCGGCCCAATGATTTTTTTGCCAGTCTTCTTCGTAGGCAATTCGCACCTCACGGATAATTTGTTGTTCGTTTTTACCTTTTTTCAAAGGAATTGATAATCGTTGGATTCCATTTGCGGTAGCGATATGACATCGATTTCGAAAACTCCTTTTAACATAATGCTCATGCTGTTCGATGACTACCTTTTCATATTGAATAAACTTTGTAAAATATTGAACAGGAGGAAGATATTGTAATTCTAACAGGACGGCATTTTGTTCCACATTTATATTTTTTGCAAAGATAACTTTTCAAATAAAATTGTAAAATTCGGAAGTAAATGATTTGTTGTAATGAAGAGCATAACAAATTATAATTCCTTGATATGGAACAGTTATTGATTTCGATTGATTCGTTTGCAGCACATTTAATTTAAGCTTCAAATGCCCCCCTAAAATAAAAAATACCCCCTGACAAATTACGTGAAAATATTACATGCCCTCCATAAGTGTAATAAACAAAAAGTAAATAATATTTTTTTATAAAAATCACTTTAAGAGAATGTATAAACCAATGAGAAAATCAATCTTCTTTGGCGCTTTGTTAGCGATGATCTGCTTTTCAAGTTCAACAAATGCCAGTACTACAAATCATTTACCTGTAAAATTTATCCGCTTTTATGTAGACCTGGTTGGTGAGGATGTTCGCGTCCGTTGGACAACGGATTCCGAATATGATAATGACTTCTTTACGGTAGAAAGGTCAAAGGATATGATTCTGTGGGAAACCTTAGAAATTGTCCCTGGTGCCGGAACATCTCCTGGTGCTGGTGAATATCAATACATGGACATGGAGCCTAAAAAAGGAATCAACCACTATCGAATTAAGCAGACCGATCTGAATGGAGCTTATGATTATAGTCACATTGAAAAAGTGGAAGTTGATTTTCTTTATGATATAATTGCGGAGGTAGCCGTAGCACCAAATCCACTTCCTGGGTCCAGCGATAGTTTTATTATAAAGGGGGAATCCAGCCTTGCCGGAGTCACTGTGAAACTTATCGACATCAGCGGTAAAGAAATTAAAATAAACACAGATCTTAATGATACGGAATTGAGAGTGACCCCATTTATTAAGATGCCGGGTTTATATTTTCTGATCATCCAGAAAAGAGAAAAATCGATAGTAAAAAAGATAAAATTCGAATAATCAGTTACACTTAATATTTATTTGCCTATTTTTTTAATTAATAATTCCTGAAGCTTTTGCTTTGGGAATTTTTATTTTTACAAGGTATGACCTCCTATTTAGAAAAACTTGCACTCTTTCCTCCGCAGATTATTGATGAACCGGAGCCCAACCTCCAAATGGTGGTTGTCATTCCTTGCTATGATGAACCTCTATTTATCAGAAGTCTGGAATCCCTTAAAAAATGTGAACTCCCGCAATGTAGCGTTGAGATAATTGTTGTTTTCAATGACAGCGAAAGTGATCCGCTTACTGTGAAATACACTAATTCGGAAGGATTTGATAAAGCAAAAGCGTGGAGTGAAACGTATTCCTCATCAAAATTGAAATTTCATCATTTATACCACTCGGACCTGCCAGCGAAAAAAGCAGGGGTAGGCCTTGCCCGGAAAATCGGAATGGACGAGGCCGTCTTTCGCCTGGAAGCGGTAAATCATTCCAAAGGCATCATTGTTTGTTTTGATGCAGATTCACTTTGCCATTCGAATTACTTAAAAGCTATTGAAACGCACTTTCAAGAACATCCGGATACGCAGGCTTGCAGTATTTATTTTGAGCATCCTTTGGAAGGAGATGAATATTCACCAGAAGTTTACAAAGCTATTACTCTTTATGAATTGCACCTTCGATATTACAACAATGCAAAACGGTTCACAGGTTTTCCGTTTGCTTTCGAAACTATAGGGTCAAGCATGGCGGTGCGTTGTGATGCTTATCAGCAGCAAGGTGGAATGAACAAAAAGAAAGCAGGAGAGGATTTTTATTTTTTGAATAAATTTATGCCGCTCGGCCATTTTACGGAGATCAAAACAACCACCGTCATTCCGTCTCCTCGCAGGTCACATCGGGTCCCTTTTGGAACCGGAAAAGCAGTTGGAGAAATCATAGACAATCAGAAAGAAGTGTTAACCTATGCTCCGCAGACTTTTATTGATTTGAAAGCTTTTTTTGATTTTGTTCCGGTTTTGTTTTCCATGACTGAGCCTGATACCGCACAAATACTTTCATCGCTTCCGTCAAGTGTCAATACTTTTCTGGAACAACAGGATTTTCTATCAAAACTTGCAGAAATTCGTTCAAATACCACCAACTTAAAAAACTTTTACAATCGGTTTTTCCGCTGGTTTAATGGGTTTTTAATGATGAAATATGTTCATTATTCCAGAGATGCATTCTTTCCAAATGTACCAGTAGAAGAGGCAGCAACCTGGCTTTTAGAAAATTATTTTAAATATGCTATCCCCGAAGAAACCTCGGCAGCAACCTTGCTTTGGCACTTTAGAAAAGAAGACAAAAAGTAAAATTTCATTTAATACTTTAGAAGTCCTTTTATGAATTAAGCTGATGATTCTATTGATTAATGTTTTATCGATTTTAAAACCGCATTTCCTTCAGTTGCCTCGATATTTATAAAATAAACTCCTTTTTGTAAATTAGAAGTCGGAACTTTAAAATTAACAGAATTTATATCTGTTTCATGAAAAACAACCTGACCAATGGTATTATGAATCTTTATAGATTTTAAATTTCCTTTTTTGCTATCGATGTTGATAAAATCACCAAAAGGATTGGGTGTGGCATTCACCTGAGCTATATTTAAAGGCTCCTTATTGGATACAATAAGCGGCGAAGTGTAAGGTCTGAAAAAACGCCATATTTCAATGCTGGCATCGAAATCCTGGCTTGTCACACCAATATTGATTGGAGCACCTGGCCAGGTATGCCCGCCACCGGTTACTTTATAAAAGACTACTCGGGAGTCACCATTACAATCATTATATTCAATTCTTTCAGAAGTAGTTCCATCACTGGGGGCAATATCGGGCACTGAGATTGTATCCGCATTCAAAGCGCATTCGTCGATATCAACCCACATACTAACCAAGTCTTCAATAGGGATGTTAACGAAAGCAGCTCCATTGTATAATACTACATCATCGGCTGTTCCATGTATTTGCATGACCGGAATAGACGCCGCAGGAGTACAGTTTTGTGCTTCACTTAAAACCATAGCTCCAGTGACAGAGGCAATAGCTTTGATGCGGTCATTGAGTTCACAGGCAAGTTTGTAACTCAAAAAGCCTCCGTTAGACATTCCAGTGGAAAAAACGGCTTCTAAGTCAACATTATAGGCTGCGCTAATCGTGTCAATTAGTGCGCTGATGAATCCGACATCGTCTTTCATAGAACCAATACCCCAACCCACATTCCAGGAATTTTCATAGCCTTGGGGAGTGCAAACTATAAATTTGGCTGTATCTGCGACGTTATTTAAACCTGTATAAACATCTTGTTCAAAAGCATTAGATCCAAAACCATGTAAATTGAAAATCAATGGCAACGATTCGTAGTTTTGATAATTTGAGGGCAGAAACAAACGATAATCCCTAACAACTCCATCATGAATAATGCTGCTGGTAATTTGAGCACTCAGATTGTTAGCGTTGAGCAGAAATGTCAGTAAAACGAAAAGCGAAGTTATTTTTTTCATTGCAAAATATTTTTAGTTTTTAGTTCATTGTTTGTAATAACGAGCATATCAGTTTATCATCGTAAAGTGGCTTGCGGAATAAAAAAAAGTACTTTAACTAACCCACTAACCCCTACTTAACTTCATTTTTCAATGCAGTGCTGCCCGAATTTCCAATTGATCAATGACCTCTGATTCGCGTTCGATCCACCATTCAAGCCGTGGATAAACTTCTTCTTCTGTAAAATAATGAAGCGCCATTTTTACGAAAAGATGCCCGTGCTTTGCTTCCGAAGCCCATAATATTTTGTAAAAGCGATGTAGGTCAGGATCTTTTTGTGCTTCTGAAACTAAACGAAAACGTTCAGCGCCACGCGTTTCGACAACGGACGCAACTAATAAACGATCAAGGAAACGTTCTTGTCTACCAGAATGACAAAGTTTGATCAAAGCTTTAAGATAAGGGTCCTCGCCAATCGAATGGGTCAGTTCAATCCCTTTTGTTTGCATCAAATCATAAACCTGTTGAAAATGCTCAAGTTCTTCAATGGCTGTTTCGATCAATTCCGGAATGATCTCCTTTCGATCGGGATATTTTGCAACGAAACTCATCGCCATTGCTGACGCTTTTCGCTCACAATCAGCATGATCCTGCAAAAAAGATCCAAAGTCACTCATTACAGCATCCAGCCATTCTTGTTTACTCGGAGTTGCAATATCAATATTTAGTTTCATAAAAGGCATCTAATTTTTAAGATCGTAAAAATAGCAATTCAAAGCATAAAGAAAAACCGGAAAAACGACAAATGTAGAGACCGAGGAAAAACCACAAACACCTAATCGTTAGAACACCGAAATTCCAAAAAACGCTTTTTTAACAAATTAGTTTTAATTTCGCAGCTCAATAAATCATCCATCAAACAAAGCATTTGAAAATATCAATTCAATATAAGGTTTTTCTCCTATTCTCGGGATTGGTGTTGGTCCTCAATCTGGTGATAATGAACGACGTTACCAGTGTATTGGAAGGCCCGGAGGCTGACAACATTTATTTTGCCCAACAATTTCTCAAAGGTGCTTTCTCGGGGTTTGATTCAACTTTTCAAATGCCCAAGGAAATGCTGATAAAAAACTATGAGGAAGTTGGATTTGATTTGTTTTTGTTGCGATTGCCCGGGGTATTATTGTTGATTCTGGCACTGCTTGGCTTTTTTTGGTGGGGCAAGAAGTTGTTTGGAAAAGCAACGATTCTGTTGACTCTTTTGATTGTTTCCAGTACGTTTTTGATTATTCCTGCTTCAAAATTTGTTGCCGATGATGTATGGCTTTTGGCGTTTCAGTTAATGAGTTTTACGTCATTGATACTTTTGTTGAAACAGCCGATTTGGAGATGGCGGATTTTATTTTGGATTTTCACCATTTTAGGCATTCTCGTTAACCCAATATCTGCTTTGGTTTTTTCTTTTGGAATGTATTTGTTTTTGGTTATTGCCCATCCAAATGGAAAAAAGATGTTAAGTGTTTGGGATGTTTTGTTTGGTTTGATCATTTTGTCGGCAGTCTATTTTCTGAAGGGTTTCGAGGTTTATTCTTCCCGATCTTTCTTCCATTATTTTAATACTACTCCGCGGGATTATTTTTTAGCCCATTTAATTGGTGTTTTACCCTGGTTTGCATTTTTGCCGGCAGGGATTATAGATATCATTCAAAAATTGAGAAAGCGCGAAGAATTGGCTATCATCAGTATTGCTTTTTTATTCTTTAGCATAATGAGTTATGGATTGATTTTACAAGTAGCATTCGCTTTTTTGATTGCCAAGCAACTAGAAAATTATTTTAAACCGAATTACCCATATACCAATCTGGTCAAATCATTTGTCGTTCTTAATCTCTTTTTTTCATTCGCCTTGGTTTCTGCTTTACTTTTGGCTGGTTACGATACTTTTGGTGTAATAGGCTTTCGGTCAAGAATGGGAACCGGTGGCGTTTATTGGGCATTTGGCTTTTTAGCGGTGATCGGTTTATTTGGAAATAATAGAAAAATGATCATCGGCGGTATGGCGCTCAGTGGTTCGTTGTCAATGTTGTTGTTTTGGACACAAATAAGCCCTTTGCTTGAAAATTACAGAGACCTGCCTGAAAAATTAGCCATTGCAATTGATTCGCTTTCTTCCGGAACGAAATCGCAGGTGTATTTTCATGAGTCATTTTACATTGATGGTTCTCTTTCGAAAAGGCAGGAAATCTATTTGAATAATAAAAATATTGATTCCAGGCCTCTTTACGAAATTGATAGTTTAAAAAGAGAAACAAGGATTTTCGTTTTAGAGGAAGACGCTTATAGTAAGCTTGATTCTATTTTTGTAAATAATTTGGAAATAATACAAGTGGACGGCCGCAACCGTATTTTTGAAACGGAACAGAAGATTTGGATCTTAAAAAAGTGAATTTAATATTTGAATAAGATCAGGTGCTTCTAAAAAGAAGATAAAGCAAGAACATAAATAAAACAGTACTTAGCGCTATTATCAATAAGATTTTCTTAGATGCCTTTCTATTTCTGCTTTCTAATTGGCGTTTTCGTTTAGATCTTGCCATAACCTTTTAATTTTACTTTTATAAATGAAGTAACAAAATAGCAATTTTTGAAAAAAATAAAAACTTTAATGGTAAGTATAAAAAATTGATTAATATTTTAAAAATTCGTTTCATAAAACTGGACAATCCGATCATCTACCATAATATCTCTCATTCGAATTTTTTTCTTGAGCACTATTCCTTCTAAAGATCGGCAACGACTCAATGCCACGTAAGTTTGTCCGTGTTCGAAAGCTCCGCTTCCCAAATCGATGATTACTTTGTCAAAAGTTTTTCCCTGGCTCTTGTGGATCGTGATCGCCCAAGCCAGTCTCAATGGAAATTGTTTGAAAGTACCGACAACTTCTGTATCGATTTTTGTCTGATCTTCTTTGCTCACCTGGTAACGTTGGATTTCCCATTCCAGTTTTTCAACTTCCAGCGATCGTTTGCCTTGATTATCTTCAATGTCAACCACGATACTGTTGTAATCGATTTTTGCTATCCTTCCGATAGTACCGTTTACAAAACGGCGGCGCGGATCATTTTTTACAAACATGACCTGAGCCCCTTTTTTGAGTTTCAAGGCCGCTTCGGTAGGAAATAGTTTTGGATTGAAATTGCCGGTAATGGAAGCAAGGAATGAATATTCATCGGTGGTCAGCTGTTTCAGCTCGCGCTCATTTATTTGATCAACAATGGCATTTCGGGTAGAAAGGGTGATATAAAAATCATCCGAATGAAAATCAGGTTCATGTCTTTCGTTGAGATCTTCCAGATCTTCGTAATCCATTTGATTAACGCGAACACCATCCAAAAGCCGAATGAAATGCCGGGATTCCTGTCGGTACGTTTTTCGCAGTTCCAGTTTTTCCATTTCGAAACCTTCCTCAAATACCAGTGCAGAAAAGAAATATGGACTTTCATAAAGGGTTTGAAATAAGTTTCTTTCGACTTCTGTAGAAACAATAGGGGGTAATTGGAACAGATCGCCAAAAAATATGACCTGAACACCTCCAAAAGGGTCAATCATATTTCCGCGGTTCACGCGCAGGAAATAATCTATGTTATCCAAAAGGTCAGCCCTTACCATCGAAATTTCATCGATGACCAGTACTTCGATATTTTGATAGAGTTTATGGTTTTTGCGTTTCCTGATATCGCTTTTATTTAAAGGTTTTGCTGGAAAACCAAAAAAAGAATGGATGGTTTGGCCTTTGACATTGAGTGCAGCAACACCGGTAGGAGCGAGGACGACCGTCTTTTTTCGGGTGGTATTTCGAAAAAGCTGGAGTAGGGTAGATTTTCCCGTTCCTGCACGTCCGGTGACAAAAAGACTTTTATTCGTTTTTTCAAAGACATCCAATGCGTACTGAAAGTCTTTACTCAATTCAAGCGGTTTTTTATTCAAAATGGACTTTTTAAGCGGTCAGTAGCAGCAGCCTGATATTGGCTTCGATGGCTTAGTATTCTAAGAAAGGTCGTTAACAAGCAATTGGAATTCATAAACCAAAATCACTAAAACTAAGAACTTCAACCGAAAAACTAACCAATTCAACTAACTCTTCAATTTTTTACAAAAGTATAACGAAAATACAAAATGATTGGAAACTACTAACCAGATGACACTTTATATAAATTTAACATGATAAAGGAATGGAAAAGACTTTTTTTATTTTAATTTTGCAGCCACATTCCAATCGACATTATCGATCACCCTTCTTTTGATTAATCATTTCAAATCCAAATAACATGAAAAAAATTTTACTCTTTTTAAGTTTCATTTTTGCTGCTTCAAATATTTTTGCTCAATGCAGCGAATTATTCTTTTCAGAATATGCGGAAGGTTATTCCAATAACAAAGGATTAGAGATTTACAACCCTACACCCTCAGCTATTGATTTATCAGAATATTCGCTTGCTCGATTTAGCAATGGAGCGACCTCTACCGGTACCACCCGAATAATACAATTGCCTTCAGTCATGTTGGCTTCAAATGATGTTTATGTTGTCATTGTTGATCTTATTGATACTACGCTTTGGGATTCACAATTTGATAAACCGGTCTGGAACGGATACAATTTGATCGATACAATTTTCGATAGTGTTACTGGTGATCCAATACTTGATTCTCTGGGTAATGTGATTTTAGGTCCTCAGTATCTAGATGGAAATGCTCTTTTCGGTAATGAATACAATGAGGAATATGATATGCAGTGTAAAGCTGATGTGTTCCTTTGTCCTGATTATGACACGAACAATACGATGTATTTTAACGGAAACGATGCTATGGCATTGGTGAAAGGTATCGAAGTCGCTCCGGATGGTTCCAACCTTGTAGATGTCATCGGTGTCATTGGAGAAAATCCCGAAAATACTATTATGGAAGATGCCTGGGTCGATGAAAACGGATACTGGCTGACCAAGGATCGCACATTGGTCCGAAAGCCATCTGTTGCTGGTGGAAGAAATGCGATTTCAGATGTTGTCTATTCTTCCGGTGGAACGTTTACAGGTACTGAGTGGGACAGCTATCCAAAAAATTCTTTCCAATATTTAGGAATACACAATAGTGGCTGTAATGCCAGTTCAAAACCTGATGAATACAGCTGTGTAACAGGAGTTGGTACTTATGAAGTAAATGCCATTCCTTTTAATATGTATCCAAATCCTAATGCTACAAAATTGTTGACCATTGAAGCTGCTGAACAAATAAGCAGAGTAGAAGTATACAACATCCTTGGACAGCATGTGCATAGTGAAAAGGTTGGACTTTCCAGCGCTAAGCTTGAGCTCAACCTTAACAAATTTGAGCAAGGGATGTATTTGGTCAATCTGATTTTTGATAATAATCAAGTTTCTATTCAGAAACTTGTAGTTGAATAAAGTAAGCTAAACAACGCAGGACAATTAAAATCCTGCGTTGTTTTTTTTACGAAACTTAATAATAAGATAAGTTCATAAAACTTAATCCTAATCCAGATGAGGCAATTTCAACTTGTTTTTCTATTTCTAAGTTTTTTTACAACTTCAGTTTTTGCTCAGGAATACACACTCAGCGGGGCAATAACGGACGCAGTTACAAATGAACCATTAATTGGAGCCACTATAACTGTTGGTGCCAAAGGTGTTGTAACCGATTTTGATGGGAAGTATGAAATCTCTTTGGAAAAAGGACCGCATACGGTCAGTATTTCTTACGTTGGATATGGCGGCAAAGAGTTGGAGATCAATCTGGAGAAAGATCAAACCCTCGATATTCAGTTGGAAAGTGATTTTGTGCTCAATGAAGTTGTGGTAACGGCTGATATCGCCATTGAAAGAGAAACACCAGTTGCTTTTTCTAATATTTCTTCCAAAAAACTTGACGAGGAATTGGCTGCGCAGGATATTCCGATGATATTAAATTCTACTCCCGGAGCTTACGCGACACAAAGCGGTGGTGGCGATGGCGATGCCCGAATCACTATTCGTGGATTCAATCAGCGAAATATTGCAGTGATGCTGGACGGAATTCCGGTCAATGATATGGAAAATGGCTGGGTATATTGGTCCAATTGGTTTGGACTTGATTTGGTTACGCAAACCATGCAGGTTCAGCGCGGTTTAGGCGCTTCCAAGCTTTCTGTTCCTTCGATAGGAGGTACGGTGAATATTCTGACTAAAGGTATAGATGCTAAGCGAAACATGAGATTTAGACAGGAGTTTGGTAATGATGGATACCTGCGATCTACTTTAGGTATTACAACGGGACGCCTCGAAAATGGTTGGGGCATATCTGCAGCAGGATCTTACAAACAAGGAGATGGCTGGGTAAAAGGAAACTTCACAAAAGGCTATTTTTACTACTTACGAATTGACAAACAACTTGGAAACCACATGCTTAGTTTGTCTGGTTTTGGCGCCCCTCAGGAACATGGTCAGCGCCCCTTTACTTATGAGACTGGTCTGGTAGATACCAAATTCGCAAAGGAGATTGGCGTTCCTCAATTTGCGATCGATGAATTAGCTCAAAAAGATAAAGGCCGTCGTTATAACGAGCACTGGGGTTACAGAAATGGAGAATTATTTAATACCAGAAAAAATTATTACCACAAACCCCAATTCAGCCTTCGGCATAGCTGGCAGGCTAATCAAAAATTTTATTGGTCAAATGTAGCTTATTTGTCGCTCGGTACAGGAGGGGGAACGGCACCTGCTGGCAGCTCTGATGGTGGTGTGTCAATTCCCAGTACTGAAGATGGTCAATATGACCTTGAGTATGCAATTAATATAAATAAAACAGGCGGTCTAAAACCTGAAGGACTTTCAGAATATTTCATTCGATCGAGTAATAATGATCACTTCTGGACAGGATTATTATCAACTGTTAATTATGATATTAGTAATCGGTTTACTTTGTCGGGAGGCCTGGATGCGCGCTATTATCGCGGTGATCATTATCGCAGTGTTTATGATCTGTTGGAAGGGACTTATACCTATGGGGCCGGAAATTTTCGAATTGACCAGCAAGAAAATAAATTAGGTGTAGATGATAAAATAGCTTATGATAACAGCGGATTTGTTCGTTGGGGCGGCATATTTGGGTTGATAGAATATAAGCACAAAAAATGGTCAGCATTCCTCAATGTTTCAGGAGCAGTGACTGGTTATAGCCTGGAAGATTATATGAAACCCATGGAAGTAAGTTTGGCTGACACTAGTTTTTTTGTGAGTTATACAAAGCCAATTGAGTATAATGGAACAACTTATACGATCAACTCACCAGAGGCAATGAATCAAAAAATTGACTGGATTAATATTCCTTCTTATACCTTCAAAGTAGGCGCTGCTTACAACCTCAACGAAAGTAGCAGCCTGTTTTTTAATACAGGTTACCTTTCGAAAGCACAACAGTTTAATAATGTGATCAATAGTAATCGTTTCGGAACAAACATTCTGGAATTCAATGAATATGAAAACGAAAAAATTATCGCATTTGAATTAGGATATAGCTATAAGAGTCAATTTTTTGCTGCTAATGTGAATGGCTACTATACTGTTTGGGAAAACAAACCCCTCGATTCGCCTCCCTCCATTGTAATCCCTCCAGAAGATGGTAGTGAGCCTGATCTTGATAGCGATCGAATCACAGTAAATATTCCCGGAATTGACGCTGTTCACAAAGGGATTGAATTGGATTTTGCAGTTAAGCCCATGAAAAAACTAACTATAGAAGGCTTGGCATCCATTGCGGATTGGGTTTGGAATTCGGCAGGGAAGGGGAGTATTCCGATTACAAGTTGGTTTAATTATAATTATGATTTTGATGCAAAAGGTGTCCATGTTGGTGATGCAGCTCAGCTTCAATTTGGCGGGCTGATAAGATATGAACCGATCAAGAACTTTTATGTAAAATTAAAAGGAACTCATTTTGCTAAAAATTACGCTAATTTCAATCCAGAGGATTTGAATGGTGACAATGCGACGAAGAGAGTCCTGGCAAATGCCGGATTATACAGAATTCTCTTTCCATACCGGTTATTATTTTAAAATTAAAAATATTGGCTTGACAGTAAGAGCAAACGTTTTAAATCTGCTGGATGCGACTTATTTGACGGATGCCCGGAATAATGATACTTTTAATTCGCCTTCCTATAATGATTTTGACGCTAAATCTGCATCGGTTCATTACGCTCAGGGTAGACGTTGGAGCGTTTCTTTTCAAGTAAATTTTTAAAAAAAAATATTTTTCAATTACGTTAATTTAAACATCAAGTAATTAGATATGAGCAAATTATTTTTAGTATTTATAAGTGTTACATTAAGCTTTTCCAGTCTGGTAGCTCAGATAGATATTTCGGTAGCAAGAGGAATGAGCGAAGGCAGCACGGTTACTGTTGAAGGAATTGCAACCAACGGAAGCGAATTAGGCGTGATACGTTATTTACAGGATGCCACAGGAGCTATTGCCGCTTATCCTGGTATGGGTTCGATGGCTAACTTTCCGGAAAGTGTGGTCCGTGGCGACCTGGTTCAAGTTACGGGTGTTTTAAAGGTGTATAACGGGCTTTTGGAAATTGATCCTATCAATTCGTATTCCGTTATTTCCAGTGGCAATCCAGTACCAGATCCATTAGTCGTGACACCCAACGGAGTCAATGAAGACAATGAAGCCAAGCTTTTAAAAATTAACGGAGCATCTTTTGTTGACGGAGGAAGTTTGTTTTCAGTTGGTAATTATTCCTTTACAGCAGGTGGTGAAACTTCAGAAATTTATATTCGGACAACTCACCCATTAATTGGAACTACGATTCCTCTGGCTACAGTAAATATCACCGGAATTGCTTCTCAATTTAATAGCATTTATCAATTACTTCCTAGAGATATAGACGATATTGAAATCGCTGATAATTTTTATTTTACATCATCTCCTGTTCAATCCAATATTTCAAATTCCGGGTTTACCATTTCATGGAATACAAATACACCAGGTTCAAGCAATCTTCGATATGGAACAACAGAAACGATGGATAACGAAATAAATGCAGGTGGTTCAACAACTGATCACAGTGTGGACATTTCAGGGCTTGATCCAGCAGAGATTTATTATGTACAGGTTTTTTCTGACAACGGAAACACCACAATAAATTCTACGGTTAAATTTTTCAGCACTGCTTCAAATTCTACTGGCACGGTCCGGGTTTATTTTAATCATGAAGTGGATGGTTCGTATTCGAACGGAAGCTATCCGATAAATACAACTCCCGGAGCGCTAGAAGCTGCCATTATCAACCGAATAAATAATGCGACTACATCAATAGATGCATCGATTTATAATATCAACCGGACTACTATAGTGGAAGCACTAACAAACGCCTACAATAATGGAGTTCAGGTTCGATATGTGACTGACGATGAAACAGGTAACCTCGCATTACAAAATCCCACGCCACCTTTTCCGGTGATAAAAGGGAATATTGACGGTTTGATGCACAACAAGTTTTTTGTTTTTGATGCAGACTCTGAAGACGAGTCCTGGGTTATTATGGGTTCAACGAATATGACGGAACAAAATCTTGCGGATGATTTTAATAACATGGTAGCCATTCAGGATCAGGCACTGGCAAAGACTTATACCAAGGAATTTCAAGAGATATGGGGGTCAGATGGACCTAATCCTGGAATTTTTAATGTAAAGTTCGGTGCAGACAAATCAGATGATACGCCACATTTGTTTAATATAAACGGAATGACCGTTGAATCGTATTTTTCTCCAACAGATAATACTTCCATTGGAATTGGAGGCGCAATTTCTTCAGCTAATGACGACTTTCAGTTTGCGGTGTTGACATTTACAAATAATGAACTGGGAAATGCTGTCTTGAATGCTCATAATGCAAGTGTTGATGTCAGAGGAATCATTAACAACATAAATGATCAGGGTTCCGAATATCAATATTTGCTTGATAACGGTGTTAATGTGAGTCCGGATAATACCACTGTTCAAACACATCATAAATATTGCATAGTTGATGCGACCAATCCTGCATCTGACCCGCAGGTGGTCACCGGTTCGCACAACTGGTCAGCTAGCGCTGATACCCGTAATGATGAAAATACTTTGATTTTTCATGATGCGGATATCGCCAATATATTTTTACAGGAATTTGAAGCGCGTTGGTGTGAGGCGACAGCAGGATCAAATTGTGTTACTTCATCAACGGTGATAAATGGCATTGATGGTTTTGAAGCGACAGTTTTCCCAAATCCAGCAGTTGATCAATCAACGATTAAAATGGAAGTTGAAACACAAAATGATGTGATCATCAATGTGTGGGATTTTAATGGACGTATGCTGCAATCAACGATTTTGAGAGATGTGCAAGGGGAAGTTACAGAGCAGTTGTTTTTAAATGGGATGCCCTCTGGAACTTATATTGTAACTTTTAAAATTGATGACAAAATTTCAAGTAGGAAACTGGAAATTGTAAAATAATTTAAGCTTTTAGAAGCTTCTTTAAAATAAAAGCCCTCGCAAAATGCTTGCAAGGGCTTTTTCAATTTTCATAGCTTATCCTAATTTTATTCTAAGTGGTAATCCGAAAGCCTTCGCTCGAAATGAGTTTCATAACTTGAGGAATAAAATATAGTTTGAAATACTAAACCAACATTATCTGCATAACAATTATGCATAAAACGATCAGGTTTATCATTGTTTGGATCTGTATTCTGAACCCTTCCCTTATAATTTAAACATTCAAAAGTTCCGGAAGGAACCGTGCGTGTTTCAACAGTATCGGATACAGAATATTCTACGAGAAAGGTCGCAGGAGAATAATCAATTTGATGTAAAATATTATTAAAATCTGTAGAAGAGAATATAATATCTCCAGCTAAGTTGACAATGTATTCACTTGAGTCACGTAAGTAAATAGTATCTTTTTCATAAGAAAAAGAAATCCAGTGTTGTTTTTGTTCAAACGAATAGTATGTATTGTTATTAATAATTTCCTCAGCGATTATTCTGACCGTATCGCCAATATTCAATTGCTCCTCTAGTCCGGTTGTATCGTTAATCCTGTAAATATCATAAATCCAATAATTCCCCACTGAAAGAGGAAAATAGCCGGTTATGGTTGATGTAATATCTGGCGGTGGACTTTGTAGCGAGTCTTTTTTACAGTTAATGATCAACAAAGTAATCATAGATAGCAGAAGGGTTGTTTTAATTTTCAAAAAGTTAATTTTTTGTTAATGAATGTTATGGAAACGTTATGGAAATCATAAATATTATGCCTTTTTGAAAATGATCTTGAAATGCCAATAAGCTGACAAACTTGGTGTACTTTCTAAAATTGACACTTTAAGTTATTATTTGAAAGGAATTTCATTTTTAAACGAAGTGATTGTTTTTATTTTTTGGTTTGCGCTGATTAATTACTATTTTGTTTGAGTCTAATTCCGGAAATTATATTCCGCTATACTTCGTCATATCACATTTGAGTTTTTTATACCTTTCTACTTTCCCATAGCTTATCGATATTTTTGCCAGCGTATTTAATAACCCTTAAATCAGTAATCATGCTACAAAAAAACATCAAATCACTGTCCCTTCTTTTTGCAATCTGCTATTTTTCAATAACACTTTTTCTGCCAAACAATGTAGTCGCCCAAGATGCTTCAACCATGTACTATACGGTTCAATACATGAAAGTGCCTATTGAGAATGATAATGAATATGTTAGACTGGAAACTGAAGTTTGGAAATTACTACATCAAGCCAGAAAGGATGCTGGGCTTTTAGATGGTTGGTACCTATTCAGGGTGCTTTCTCCTGCAGGAACGAATACAGAATACAATTATGTGACCGTGAATGCTTATTCATCACTTGAAAAATTAGCGGGGCATTATGAAAGTTTTGGCGTTGATTATACCAAGTTGTTAAACGGTGATCAAATTACGATGGCACTGAAAACAGACAAGATTCGGGATTTGGTAAAGGAAGAAGTGTGGCAATTGAAAGATCAGAAATTTGCAGATAATGTAGAGAACATGTACCGTTACCAGGTTGTGAATTCGATGAAACTCAGGCCTGGAGTTACTGAAAATCAATATATTGAAGTTGAAAAAATGTATTGGAAACCAATTCACGAAGCTAGAATTCAAGCTGGAAAAATGTACGGTTGGGAAATGCACAGTTTGTTGATGCCAGGAGGGACAGCAGCAGCTTATACCTGGGGAACAATAGATTATTATTCGAATTTCACCGACCTGTTTTATGATTTCACCGATATTTTTTCAAGAATTCACAAAGGAAAGGATATTGATAAAATTTATGGAAAAACCGGTAGTACAAGGGATTTATTGACCTCAGAAGTCCGCGTACTTATTGATTATATTAAATAAGGGTTATCAAAAATTTAAAAAGAGAAGTATGTTTCTTAAGTTTGGGGTAATCTTATCAAGATCAAGTTGCCTAAAAGATGTTAGGCATTTGACGAAAATCATCTTTTACGATGATTTTAGTCATTGTTGTGCTGAAGTTTCTAAGGTACTTTCACAAATCATTTGAAACATCTAACACTAACCTAAAAAATATGAAAAAGACCCTCTTTTATTTACTTACATTCAGCATGGCAATTTTGTTATTCGCATGTACTCAGGAAACGCCAAAGAATGACATGGAAACTGCTGAAGCTTCTTTGGACGTGACCAATCAAAGTCAAGCGGCTATTGATGATGATCTTTCTTCAAAGAATATTTTGCAAGTTGCAATTGGATCGCCTGACCATACTACTCTGGTGGCTGGTGTACAAGCCGCTGCACTTGAAACTGTATTGGCTAATAATGGTCCACTTACGGTCTTTGCTCCTAACAACGCAGCTTTTGAAAAGCTGCCAGCAGGAACGTTAGAAGAATTGCTGAAACCTGAGAATCAAAAGAAGCTCAAGCGGATAATCACATACCATGCAGCACCTGGTACTTATAAAGGAGACTTACTAAAAAATGGCATGAGCTTGTTTATGGCTACCGGTGACAATACGAAAATTGAAGTGAATGGAGATGTGGTTACCGTTAATGGTGCTAAGATATTAGGAACCGTAGAAGCTTCAAACGGCGTGGTTCATGTAATTGATACCGTGCTCCTTCCTCCAGAAAAGTGATATGATTAAATTATAGTTTCGTATAATCTCCCGGACTTGTATTAGTTTAGGAGATTATTTTTTTGTTGATTTATACCTTCTCTTTTGCTTTATCCTGCTGATTAAGCCTGCGATAAATAATAGAGGAGCAGAAAAAAAATCTACCTGCATTCCAATGTTCGAACTATCGCCGAGCATTATTCCTAGTTGATTTCCAAATGGATTATCACTAATGATATAAGTCCAGGTAGAAGATGGTTTTTCAATATTTGAAACTATTAATTCGGGCTCTTTCGAATTTATTATTGCTAAAACCTTTGTTTGTAATTGTTCAAGTATCTCACCGAAATGTTCGTCCGTTTTTTCATGGAAATACCGCAAAGGGTTTCGACCTCCCAGTCGGACGAGGTGTATGCCATCCTTCAATTCTGTAATATATTGTAGATGCCTTGCCCATAATTTATCGTACAAAAATAAAATATAATTTTTTAATGTTGAATCAATTTCCAAAATCACTAATTCTTCAAATTCATTTTTGAGGTGGAAGTTGTTTTGAAAAAGAATATGCTGCCTTTCATTTTGAAAGATTATTCTTTGTTTTTCTATAAACTTAGAGTATTCATAAAGCGTTTCCCGCATTTCAAACATTTGCCCTTCAATAATTTCCTGAGCTAAACCAATTCTTTTTCTAATTATTGGAAGCTCAATGGGCTCTGGTTGTTGCTTTGATTGATAGGTCTTTGGAAACAGCTCTTTTAGCTTATATTTTATCATCAAATCATCTTCAAAAGAAATAAAAAATCGTGAAGCACCAGGATCACCCTGCCTTCCTGCTCTCCCACGAAGTTGGTTGTCAATGCGCAAACTTTCGTGGCGATTGGTGCCGATGACATACAAACCGCCCAGTTTTAAAACTTCTTCTTTTTGCTTACCCTCTTTTCCACCCAAGACAATATCGGTTCCTCGGCCCGCCATATTCGTTGAAATGGTAACAGCTCTCAAAGCACCTGCATTTGCAATAATCTCAGCTTCGAGTTCATCATTTTTTGCATTTAAAACCTGAAAAGCTATGTTGTTTGATTCCAACATTTTTGCCAGTGATTCAGATTCTTTAACAGTTGATGTTCCGATAAGGATGGGTCGAGCGCTTTGATGAACTTCAATGATTTCTCTCAACAAGGCATTGTCTTTAGCTATTTTGTGGGAGAAAATTAAATCAGGATAATCAATTCTTTTACACCTAATGTTTGGCGGAATAGCAATCGTTTGGAGTTTGTAGAATTTATTAAACTCTTCAGCGGATTCCATTGCTGTCGCAGTCATTCCTGCAATTTTTGGGTATTGCTGCATAAAATGTTGCAAAGTGATTGAGCCTAAAATGATTCCCTCAGATTGTATCTCCAGGTTTTCTTTCGCTTCCACCGCCATTTGCAGACCATTTTGCCATTTCCGGTCTTCGACAATTCTGCCTGTAAATTCATCAATGAGTTTTACTTTTCTATCTTTTACAACATAATCAATATCCCGATGAAGTAACACTTTTGCATGAATCGCAATGTTGATTGCTGCAAGCAATTCCTGTCCACTTGAAGTATATAAGGTTTGAACTGAAAAATGCTTTTCAGCTTTTTCGATTCCCTGATCCGTCAGAAATACATTTCGGGAGTAATCATCCAAAGTATAGTCTTCCGTCATCTTTAAATTTGCAACAAAAGAAGCAATTTGGTAAAGATCAAGATCAGTCTCGGTAAGGTTTCCGGCAAGTACCAATGGATTACGTGCTTCGTCTATTAAAATGGCATCTGCTTCATCGACGATCGCAAAATGGAAGGATCGCGATATTATTTCATTAGGTTGGTAGGCGATGAAAGTCCGTAAAAAATCAAATCCGACTTCTTTGGCTGTCGCATAAGTGATCTCGCAATTATAGGCTTTTTGTTTTTCCTCAAGACTACTGTTTTGCTGAATATAACCAACTGATAAACCCAGAAACCGATAAACGGGTGCCATCCATTCTGCATCACGTTTCGCCAAATAATCATTGAAAGTTAAAATGTGAACACCTGCTCCTTTTAAAGCATTGAGATAGACTGGCATAACTGCTGCGAGGGTTTTACCTTCTCCGGTTTTCATTTCAGCCAGTTTACCCTCATGTAAAACCATTGCTGCGATCAATTGGACATCATAAGGACGCATGTTGAGCTGCCGTTTGCAAACTTCCCTTACCAAAGCAAAAGCTTCAACTAGCAGGGTATCGAGCGGAATATTTGATTTAGCTTTTTCTTTTATTGATCTGGAAATACTTTGAAGCTCAGCGTCTGATTTGTTTTGAAATTCAGGCTCTAATTGATTGATCATTGCCAATCGTTCCTGGTATGAGGCAAGAACATAATCGGCAACCGATTTATTAATTTTTTTATGGATTGATTTTAAAGGATTTTGAATCTTCATTTCACAGCACTTGATCGAGTCTCGAATTTGATAAGACCTGTTGCTTTTGATATACAAATCAAACAAGACGTCGGTAGTGAGCAGTTGTGGGACATAAGGCAGCAGAAATATATGAATCGTCAGAATCTCCAAACATTCTTAAAGCAATTTTGTATACTTGAATTCGATTCTGTGTTGTGCCGCAGGGGGGACTCGAACCCCCACGCCCGAAGGCACACGCACCTGAAACGTGCACGTCTACCAATTCCGCCACTGCGGCAATACATTGTAAAGTCCAAAGTTAAAAGAAAAGTTTCTTGAAAGCATTAATTATTAAAATATTCTTTCCTTCTTTTTTTCGTCAGATAATTTAAAACTTTTGTCCTGTTTTTTTGATCCAAAGTAACTTTAAATCCCATTGATGAATAGTAAAATACTTTATTGAATCGGCATACGAATCTATTTCAATCCCTCTAGAGGAAAACGCCTGGTTAGAATCTTCCTCATCTTTTTCGGCGATAATTATTGCTGGATTGTATTTTTCAATCACTTCTTTATCATTAAAATAATCTTTCCAGACGGGAAAAGAAATGGCTTTGCTTTTCCAACTTAAAGAGGGTGCCCATGCGCCAATAATGGGTCTGTCTTCGAAATTAAAATTACCCAAATAATCATTGATCTTTGAAATCGCAAATGTTCGATTTTTTATAGACGAGGAATAATCCATGCTATTTTTTATTCCAAAAGCAACTATGAAAAGGACTGAAAAAGCTTTGATTAGATAGGCCATCTTATTTTTTCCTTTAAAGGAAATCAGTTCTACCAAAACCAAAGATATAATAGAACCCATCGAAAAAAACAAACTGATGAGATACCTGGTCGGTAAATAAAGCATGGTTAATTTATGCAATTCTATAAAAAACCAACAGCTTAAACCGATAAATAAAAATGTAAACCTGGCTGATTTTACTGCAAAGGAATAAACCAGACCAATTAAAAACAAAACATAAAAGGAGACGGTGAAAAATCTTAAATAATCAGTATAAAAATTATGCTCCAAAATATAATTAATATGGAAGCGTAAACCAGAGAATTCGACAAATCTGTTTGCCGTTTGATCTGCCATTACATAATCGAAAAATTCCTTATTGGGCAGGTACCAAATCAAAAAATAAAGTGCTAAGTAAATAGCTAAAAAAGACGATGTGTAAATGAACTGCTTAAGCCATAGTTTTTTATTAGGAGGCCATAAAAGCAAAAAAAGTATAATAGAAAAAGGGAGAATAATAATGCTGTAAATAAATTGGATTTTTACAAAGTATGCGAAAGAAATAAAAGTGGCGGATAAAAAACTTGATTTTAACCTGGATTGGGTCTTGTCAGACTCAACCATTATAAAAATCGCTAAGAATATTAAAACGGTTGAGAGTATCTCCGCTAAGCAGAAATGAAAAAAATGAAAAATATAATATTCACAAAAGACAATAATGAAAGAGAACAAACCCAATAATTTATAATAATTATTGTGCTTATATATGATCAAACAAATGCCAAGTGAAAGCAGTAAAACGGACAATCTACCAACCAATAGGTCTGTTCCAAATATTTTGAAAGGAATAAATAAAACAGCACTAAATAAAGGTGTTTTAATAAAATTATCGGATTTCTTAAAGGTTAAATCTTTGTGATTGATGAAGTTTCTAATTTGGCAGGTATTGAGTCCTTCATCAGTATTTGCTCCTCGGCTGCCAGAAAGATTCACATCCGGATCCGCTAAAAGAAATGGGCGTTGTAAGGCTAATGTTAAAATGCCAATGGCTAAAATTATGAAAAAGTAATACTTGGACATCCTTTAATTTGAAGTCAGTAATGGCATCCTTGTAAATCGGTTAAAATTAAAAGAATTACCTTTCTTACCCCTTATCCTAGGGACAATTTTGCCGAAGATACAATTTTCACTTTTTAAATTTTGAAATCAACCCTGGCCACAACTTTTGAAAAAAAGTCCTAGATCTGGTTTTTTAAATTAATCCATTCCGGAATGTTCCAAATGATATGGCACGCCTAAAAAAGAGATTAAATTTTATTCGCGTAAAGCCTTGGTTTAGGTCGGGATGGCATTCTCTTCGCTACTTTTTCTAATGCCTGATCAATATCATGCAAAATGTCTTCAACGTTTTCTATACCAATAGATAATCTGATTAATTTTTCAGTAATTCCTAACTTTAATTTATCTGCTGGATCAACGCCAACATGAGTCATGGTTGCCGGATGTTGAGCTAAGCCTTCGGTACTTCCCAAACTTACAGCGAGCTTAAAGAGTTTAAGGTTGTTCAAAAATTGAAAGGCTTCTTTCTCGCCTCCTTTAATATCAAATGAAATCATAGCTCCAGGTGAGCTATATTGCTTTTTATACAATTCGTACATTTTATGCTTCGGATTGAGTAAACCCAGATAGTGAACCTTTTCAACTTTGGGGTGCTTATTTAAGTATTTCGCAACAATCTTGGCATTTTTCATTTGTCGCTCCATTCTTACTTTTAGGGTTTCTAAACTTCTTAGCAGCAGCCAACAAGTATTTGGACTTGCCATATTTCCAAGAAATGTCCTTAAAGTTTTTACTCTTTTCATAATTTGATTGTTCCCAAGCACCGCACCTGCAATCAGATCACTATGACCGCCAATATATTTTGTAGCAGAATAAATTACTATATCCGCTCCCAATTGAAGGGGATGTGACCACAAAGGACCCATGTAGGTATTATCTACTGCAACAATGACCTCTTTTTCCTTTGAGCTAAAAAAGTCAGCTATTTTTCTACAACCATTTATATCAATGATATCATTTGTTGGATTAGCGGGAGTTTCTACATAGATCATTGCTAATCGATCGGATTTACCAGTTTTTTCAACTATTTCCAGCACTTCTTCAAAGCTATGATCTGAATTAAATGAGATAACTTCAACGCCAATTTTGGGTAAAAAATGATGGATAAAATGATCGGTTCCACCGTATACCGGAGAACTATATAACAATAAATCACCTGGTTTCAAAAATTCTAAAAGCACTGTACTGATCGCTGACATACCACTTTGAAATATGGCACAGTCGTCTGCCTGATCCCACAAGCAAAGGCGATTTTCCAGTATTTCCAAATTAGGATTATTAATCCGGCTATAAATTAATCCCAATTCTTCACCTAGCTCTTTTTCTCTTAATCCGTATGCTAATTCAAAAAAAGCCTTTCCTTCTTCGGCTGTTTTGAATACAAAAGTAGATGTTTGAAAAATAGGGGTTTTTACAGCACCCTCAGACCATTCTGGTTGGTAGCCATATGACATCATTAAACTTTCCGGAGCATATTTTCGAGGTTTCATATTATTCTATTTTTTATTGAAATATATACTTTAAAATTACGAATTTTTGGATTTAATTACTATATATCATGCGAATCAAAGGAATTAAATCTTTTATTTTGTTGATTTGAAGGATATTGTTTTTTATTTTAATGGTATGAATGAATTTAACAGAAAAAAATTCTGCATATGGACTATAAAATTGATGCAATCGACGAAAGAATTATCCAGTTATTGCAAAAAGATGGTAAGATGAAGATTAAGGAAATTGCCAATGAACTGAATATGACCAATACGCCCGTTTTTGATAGAATAAAGCGTCTGGAAAAAGAAGGTTTTATAATTGGATATACCGCCATTGTCAACAAAGAAAAACTGGGTTATAATTTGGTTGCATATTGTTCTGTCACTTTGGAAAGCCATCATAAAGAATATATAAATCAATTTGTAAGTGATGTTAAAGAGCTTCCAGAAGTTATAGAGTGTTATCACATAGCTGGTATGTTTGATTATCTTTTAAAAATCTATATGAAGGATATGGTTGATTATCAGAATTTTATTACCCAAAAACTAGCTTCCCTTGCAAATATTGGCCGGGTTCAAAGTTCATTTGTATTGACGGAGATAAAAAATGAAAAAGTCTTTCCTTTATAGCGTTAAAGGAAGTTTCAATTTTGCCTGCAAAGCTTTTGAAAAGGTTGATCTACCATAGTCAAAACAACCGATGATCATTATTTTTTTTAAGATTTAATTATAAAACAAAGATCGTTTTAATTGCCACTCTTTGTTTATGAGTTCCCAGACTTGAAAATGCTTTTTATTATACAGCAATTGTTGATCGATGGTGTTAGCATTTGTGAATGCTTTCCAATCTAAAACAGCGTATGCCAATTTGGATTTTACGAAAATTTCAATAATTTCAAATTCAACTTTGAGTTGTTGTTCCTTTTGATTTTTGACTAGTATATGGATCAATTCCTGTTTATTTTTAAATTTGGTGATAGGAGAGAGGCCTTCAAAATCAGCTGTATAAACTGATTCAAGGCCTTGTGCGTTTCCATCATTCAGGTATTTAACATGCAACTCAATTTGATTTCTCAGGTTGTTCAGCTGTTGATTTGAATTTTTTAAACCACTAACAGATTTGCAATTGGTAATGGAAAGAAAAATCAATAAAAGGAAAAAAGGCAAAGAGGTCCGTCTCATCTTCCGCATTATTTGTATCTGATAGTATTTGTCAAGGTTGTTTATTTCTCCAGTTTTTTCGTCTTTCAAAAACATAAACTTCAGTCAGCATTTGCCAGCAAGCTAGGAAAAAGGCAGCTATAACTGGTCCTATTACAAAACCGGAAATGCCAAACCATGTTAATCCGCCAAGGGTAGTTAATAAAATGAGATAATCTGGCATTTTCGCATCCCTTCCCACAAGGGTCGGACGGAGTAAATTATCCACCAAACCAATGACAAAGGCTCCAACCAATAAAATGATAATTCCCCTGACAATTTCACCTTGTAAAATCAAAATAATTGCAGCAGGTCCCCATATCAGGCCACTACCAACGGGGAGCAAAGAAAGGATGGTCATAATGGCTGCCCAAATAACAGCTCCCGGAATTCCTACCGCCCAAAACAGAATACCTCCCATCGAACCTTGTACTATTGCGACGACCAAACTTCCTTTTACGGTAGCACGAGCAACACTGGTAAAGCGATAGATTAATTTCCATTCTTGTTTGTCACCTATTGGAAGTGCTTTGACCAATAGTCTAACCAATTCTTCACCATCTTTTAGAAAGAAAAATAAAATATAAAGCATGACAAAAAACTGGACAAGAAAGATGAAAATATTTTGTGTAAATCCGACAGCACTATAGGCGAGGTTTTTACTTATACCCATTGCTGATTGCCAAAATGAATTTTTTGTTTCTTCTAACTCAATTCCCATACCTTCGAGCCAATCTTTAATCATCGGTAGTCTTTGTTGCCAGATTTCCACTTGCTCTTTAAAATCTATTTCACCGGACTGTATCAATTGATAGAATTGAATCGTTTCGGTGATAATCATAAAACCAATAAAAAAAGCAGGAATGACTACTAGTAATACGATAATAAAAAGGGTTATTCCTGCAGCTAAATTCGCCCTTTGCTTAAAACGGGTTTTTAATTTTATATAAGTAGGATGAAAAAGTAAAGCTAACAAAACCGACCAAAAACAAGCAAGAAGATAGTCCGCTATTAAACCAAAAAAAGCGGCTGTAATGAAAAATAAGAGAATTAAGAAAAAGAGCAGTGGAATATTTTTTTTCATAATTTTTCAGGGAGTAAATGTTGAGGGATTATCCTTTTTCGATCATACAAAATCATCGTATTTTCGATTTTGATTACCTAAGTTTTGTTGTGCCCATTTTTTAAAGTTCGGACTCAGCTGCACATATTCTTCTGTATAACCACAATCTGAACAAATGTATCGATCCAAAATAGCATTTTTTAAACTCCATTTATTCAATGGGATTTTAGTGTGCTGATTAATATTTGAACCAATGACTTCAAGTACGGCATTGGAATTACACTTTGGACATTTATAAGAAAAACGCATAATTATGATTGCTTGTAAGTTTTATATAAATCTTTTGTAAGATATAAAAATAGGATGGATTGAATCAAAGAATTGGGTTATAGAATGATTGATTATTGATTTTTTTAAAAAATAATTATTTAATTGCCCTAATGTGATTCAAAATAAAACGCATAATTAATAATTGAATCGTTTTGGTTAGCTTTGCAGACTCAAAAACTAATAAACATGATTGTTAGAAAAAAATCTGTGCCTTTCCATTTTAAGCAGTTTTCTATCGTTCAGGATCGTTGCAGTATGAAGGTTGGAACCGATGGGGTTTTGCTTGGAGCCTGGGCTGATGTAAGTGATGCTTCAAATATTTTGGACATTGGAACCGGTACCGGACTAATTGCCTTAATGCTTGCTCAGCGTGCTCAAAAGGCAATAATCGATGCAGTAGAAATTGACCCGGATGCCTGTCAACAATCAGCAGAAAATATGTTGGCTTCTCCCTGGTCAGATCGATTGCAAGCGATCCCGGATGCGATTCAGCAATATGCAAAAAATACTACTAAGCAATATGATCTGATCGTTTCAAATCCGCCATTTTTTTCTGGTGGCACTTTTTCAAATTTAGAATATCGCAATGTAGTAAGACATACCGTGAAGCTGCCTAATGGAGATTTACTAGCCGCTGTTAGAAGTTTATTGGCTAAAAATGGCAAATTCAGTGTAATATTGCCGACGCTGGAAGGGTTGCGTTTTCAGGAACGAGCTCAAAACTACCGATTGTATTGTACGAAAATAACGGAAGTTAAACCTAAACACGATAAACCCGTCGAGCGCGTTTTACTCCAATTCGAAAAAGATCCACAGCCTTTGGTAAAAAACAGCCTCGTTATTCAATACGAACAACGCAATGATTATACGGTGGATTACATTGAGCTTACCGGAGACTTTTATTTGAAGATGTAAAGTGGTTTTGATTTTTATAGAAAAAATTAGGCTAACTCTTTCGAGAAGAATTCCAATGACTCATTTTTTTTGTCAAAAAGTAGCGCAGGAAATTATAGGTTAATTGGTAGATTAATCAATATTTTTAGATGTTTAGCAAAAAAAATACAAATTGGGATGCAAAGAAAATAGGATTGATACTCGGTCCATTGCTGTTCTTGATTACTCTTTTATTTTTCCATCCGGAAGGATTGAGCGCTGAAGCCAACGCGATATTGGCTTGCACTTTATGGATAGCAGTGTGGTGGATAACGGAAGCCATTCCCATTGCGATGACCTCTCTATTATCAATTGTATTATTTCAATTATAATACTGACATTAATTATTTTTTTCTTATTGCCTTACATATGGGATTTCAATCCTAAATCTTTTCCATTGGAATGGATAAAAAAATAAGAAAAAACACACCTTGAATGTTTTTCAGAACTTTTAAGTGTAGTCAAAATTATACATCTTTTCTTCAAAATATAATGCATCTCAGATGTATAACTCGCCAGTTTCTCTTGCTGTCTTTAAAGCTTTGTTATCTGATTAGAATATTTTGATTTTTTAGAGAACCAATTGCTGAAAAAAAAGCTGTGGTTTGTCATTGACAAACCACAGCTTTTTTTCAGTCTTAAGTACAATAGAATCAACCAGCAATTGTGATTATTCTTAATGGGTTAAGGTTAATTCTATAAAAAAAGGGAAATAATAATTGATTATTATTTCCCTTTTTTTAACTCTCAGCTTACGCCTTGAGCATGGTTTTCCGCAATGATTTTCTTTGCGAGATCCAAAATACTTGTATCCTTCAGACTGACGTAGCCACCGTCGGGTCCGGGTTGAATATGCTTGCCAATGATTTGACCATCTGAGTACTTCATAGCCCCAAAGTAATTACGTACTGTTTGGGCTTCTAGGTTTAGTTCTTTGGCGATGCGTTCAATACTTCCGGTAGGTAGGCTGTGCTTAATTCTGCGTAGTTCATTGAAGGTAATGTTCATAAATGAATAACTTTTTACGGATTAGAAAAATAGTATGATAAGTTAGTATTATTTGGGAAATTTAAAACTTTTACAACTTTTATCAAAGTATTTCAAAGATAAAATTTATTTTAATTTGGGTTATTGTCGCTTCACCTTAAATTTAATTTCATAGAGAACGTTTAAATATTAACAAATGATATATGAATCAATCAGACAATTAATATTTTAGCTTTATTTTCATTCGTTACCTTAAAAGCATTCTGACTGAAAAACAAATGAACGTCGTCTTGAGTTTTCGATTTGATAATTAATAATTGATTTATCCAAAACTTTAACAATTCAACATTATCATTCCAATAACGATTTAGAAAATTTTCATGTTTCGCTTTTTTTAATTCTTCCGCTGCTATTTGCACTGATTCTATATAAAAGTATGACCGCTTTTTTTGTTTGTGGATTTGAAACCCAATAGGCTTCAATTTAAATATGATCAATGGTTTAATTAGTAAAGTTTACTACCTTTTGAACAGAATATTCTATGGTTGAAGGAATCAAACAATTGCACATTCAGCTAGCATAACAGCTTCCGAAGTAACCCGAACAAATCCAGATTAAATGAAATAAAGCTAAAAAGAGAGGAATTTTAAAAACTAATTTTCATTTATATTGCTCAATTTTATGTTCAATTTGCTCAAGGATCCAATCTCGGTGCATGACTTCAGTGGCTGGCGGTAAACTCGCTTTTAAAGGAGCCATTTTTTCAGATTCATAGCTTTCAATCTTCGCTAACTTTTTTGTAAAGTCAATAAATCGTTGCATTTGTTTTTTGAGTTTCGGATCGATGAGTTTGTTTCGCAAAAGAAAAATACGATTGGCTTCCAGATAAAAAAGTAATAGTTCAATTTGATCGGTTTCATAATAAATTTTAATCAACAAACTCCTATTCAGAATATTGAGCAGGATGTCTTTGCTTTCTGTTTGGAAAGCCAAAGATTGGGCTTTCGAATATTTTTTCTGATAATAATAAAACAGACCCAGATTATAGGAATACATGTTTTCGATATACTCTTCTGGTAGCTTGTCTTTATATTGTTCGATAAATGATTTGGTCCATTCAATCTGTTTCGTTTTTAAGCCAACATTCACTAAATTGGAATATTTCCAGGGAGATAATATTCCATGATCAAACAACAGATTATTCTTTAAAAGGACTTTATTGATTTCGAGATACTCGAGAAAATATTGCTCATCGTTGTATCGGTTAATCTGTCGTGTACAATAATTTAAAACACTGGTGTACAACTGTAATGACTCTCCTTGATTGAAAAGCTCCCTATGTTTTTTAATCAATTTCTTGACCTTTATAAAGTGATCGTAATTTTGATCTTCCTGGATCAGCAATAAAATATTCAAATAAACTGAAATAGTCGGAATTTCTGCATAGCCATGTTCGTTTGCCCAATCGACTAGATGGCTTCCTAACTTCAATTCATATTTTACATTAAGCACATTCTCCCGATTTTGCATTTCGCAACAATAACGGAGTTTCTCAACCAAATAATAGATATCAAGATCATCAGCAGCTTTTTGTAATTTCTCACTATAAAGGTTGCGGAAAACATTAGAATTTTCATACTCTATTTGAGATAAGGCAAACTGTTCCGAATAAAATTTAGCGTCTTTGTGTTGATTTTCGGAAATTAACTTTTTACTTTTTTCCAGCGTGCTTTTGTAATGTTTTGGAAGCTGGATTTTATGATATTCGTTAAGTAGGTACATTTGAATTTTAACGGGGTCACCATTCAACTCTTCTATACTTAAAAATTGTTCGAGAAGATTTAGAAGATTATTCATCAGATAAGCCAAAGATCGTTCACTGAGGGGCTTACTTGTTTTTACTTTTTTAAAGACTATTTCTTTGTTTAGGTTTTTGTGGCTGAAAGTGGGGCTATGTTTTTCTATGAATTCATAAAACAAAATAATATCCGTATTTTTATTAAAATAAGGAGATTGAATGAAATCGTGAAAACGGCTTAGTTTTCTTTTAGGAAGACTTCTTAATAACTCAACGAGTTTACTGTTTTGCATCAAATGTTCTTTCCAACAATTTATAAAAATATCTCCAATGAACCGAATTATTCTTCTTCCAATCCTGCTTTTTTATACTTTCGCCAATGCTCAATTCTTAATGTTTCCGGGTGACACAAATAATGATGGCATTGCTAATTATTATGATGTTTTGCCAATTGGTCTTGCTTATAATTCGGAGGGGCCTCCCCGAGAAATACCAAATATTAATTGGATGCCAATGGAATTTTTTCTGTGGGGACAAATTTTGCCGTTTAGCGGCGTAGAGTATGGCTTTATTGATTGTGATGGAAACGGAATGATTGATTCTTTGGATGTTGAAGCTATTGCTCAAAATTACGATCAAATGCAGTTGGAAGCCAATCCACCTCCAATGCCTTATGAGCTGCCGGATACCCTTTTTACTTCAAATGTTCCTGGTTTAAATATTTCGTTTAGTGTAGATACCGCAATGGTAACCGACACTTTTTTTGCACAAATCATTTTGAATTTCCCAGGGCCAGGAGACATTGAGCCAGCTTTGGGTCTTGCATTTGGATTGGAATATGATGCTGATTTGGTAAAAGATTCTTTGACGGTTATTTTTCCAGATACAATTGCCAATGATTTAATGTTTGTATCAGCAGCAAGCAATTTTATCAGTTTTTACAGATTACCCCAAGAGGGGAGAATTGAAATGGGTGCTGCGGGTAGAGGACAAAATGTGTTTAATGGAAATCGGATTGTTGCAAATGTTAGGTTTATCGTAGATGATGTAATAATTAGAAGTATTGAAAAAGAGTTTGCCTTTACCTTCACGGATGTATTATTAATAAACAACCAGGAGCGCGTACTGGAAATTGGGACTTTTTCTGATACTATCGTTTTGATTGATACTTCTACCGTTTTGGTAAAGGAAGTGAATTTAGATAATGAAATTCAAGTTTATCCGAATCCGGCAAGCAATTATATTACTATTGAATCTCGTAATTTATTTTTAAAAGATATTTTAATTTACAATCAACTTGGGCAAGTGGTGCTTGCTAGTAAAATAACCGATCAGCATCGAATCCATCTGAATATCAAAAACCTGCCTCATGGAATCTATTTTGCGAAAATACTAACGGATAAAGGAATTTTGACAAAAAAAATCTGTTTCCTTTAGACCTAATTTTCAAAAAAGAGGATTTTTGTGTACAACAAAACCTGTACCTTTTAAGTGTTTGATTATCAATTGCTTGAGTGTTGATTTGTTGTATAAGCTCTTTTGTGAATGGCTTTGTTTTAGCTGTATTTTGTCTTGATTTTCATGATAAAATGTACTTGAAGACTCCTGTCATTTTAGGTTAAACTTGTATCAGAAAGCGCGCATATTTTGATATAAGCAGTGTTAAAACTGCAATTTTTTAATAATCTAAAATTTTAAATCATGAGAGCTTCTTTTAATTTCAAATCTAATCCATCTTGGATTCTAAATACTCAAACTAATTCTTTACTGGTTACTTTTTTACTACTG
Organism: uncultured Saprospiraceae bacterium; assembly: GCA_963793295.1. GTDB lineage: Bacteria > Bacteroidota > Bacteroidia > Chitinophagales > Saprospiraceae > JAHDHW01. The sequence continues at coordinate 123,272 of CAWBZX010000024.1, forward strand.
ATATTCATTGCTTTTGGTTGTAAGAAAGACAATGACCCTGTGAAAGTAATCCCTGACACGTCCATCTTTATCCAGATGGCTAAAAAATTTGTAGACGATGCAAGTTTACCTGTAACACTAAATAATATTACTATTGAAAATGAAAATGGAATACAAGATCTCGAAAAGACCGCAAGGGAGATAATCGATGAGATGGTATTCATGAAAACAGACTCTGCCGGAATTATAGTTTACAACAAGGTAAAAAATGGAATTGAATTGACCGACGCCGTAAAAGATGATGCCGCACGTGGCCTTATCGATGAAGGGTTGATTGCTTTAGGTGATTATGTTGTCAGAGCAGAATGGGTAAAGGAAAATGGGGAAATATTTTACACTTTTGGCGTAATCGGTGTGAACGGTAAACCAAAGTTTGAACCCATTATGCATTATAATGGAATAGTTGAAGTAGAGGTACCTAATCCTATGCATCGAAGTTGGGACTGGGGCCCATTTAGAAGAACTGTGCAAAATGGTTTTGGAATAACCTGCGTGGAAGTTGAATTTACTGTTCATATTGCCACCGATCCGAACAACTGCATGATTGTCGATCCGGGACCACATATTCAAATCACAAAAGCAATCTCAAATTGTGCAGGCTGGGAACAGGAAACAACCAAAGGAGAACTGCAGTGGTGTAATCCGCACCCTGAATGTGAATGCCGTTTTGAAAACAGCTTTCCTGCCGAAGAGTGTATCAAGTTTATAGTTGTAACTTATGTAGCTACCGGGTTTTCAGATATAGAAATCGAAGCAGGCGCCGGAGGAACTTATAAAGGATTTACAGTTGATGCAAAGATTAAAATGAATGCCAGTCGATTCGGAGCAGAAGCCATTTTTGAAACTATCCGAAGTATTTGTGCAAGTGGAAGTACGCCATAAAATCTTAAAAAGAGAAGATAAGGGGACATCCCAAATTCAAGCAAAGGGGCTGCAAAAAGTTGTGGTCCTTTTGCTTTTTAAGGAAGTTAGCAGGTAAGCAGGCTAAAAGGTAAGAGTTTTCAGTAATTTATGATTTTTGCATAACCAAATAACTATTCCAGTAACTCTCCCAACTTTTTTTGAAAAGTATCAAAAGTGGTAAGATTATTATGCCCAGCTCCTTCGATGGTTGTCAAAATTGATTCATCTCCATAAATTTTAGCGAGGTTGACCGCTTGCTCATAAGGGATAAGTTCATCATTGGTACCATGAATAATATGGACAGGGCTTTTCAGGTTCTTGATTTTTCGATCGTTATGAAAATGAAATTTTAAAAAAATGGAAACGGGGAGAAAGAAAAAACCGCGTTTTGCAACAGCATCAATGCTGGAATAAGGCGTTTCGAGTATTACAAGTTTTGCTTCAACTTTTGTAGCAAGTTCGCAAGCTACTCCCGTTCCCATTGACCTACCATAAATAACTATTTTGGAAGGATCATGACTTGCAATGATTTTATTATAAATCATCATTGCATCTTCATTCATTTTTTTTTCACTAAGAGTGCCTGTACTTTTACCAAAAGATCGATAATCAGGCATGATGACTTCGTAATTTCTTTTTCTGAAATCTATGGCTTCATAACCCCATTTATCAAGTGCTCCTGCATTTCCATGAAAGTACAATACTAATCCTTTAGGATTTTCCGTTTTGAAATGAAGTGCGTGTATGACAGCTTCATTTACATCGAAATATAGTTCTTCAAAATTCGTAAATTGTGGAAAGTTGTAATTTTGGTTTAATTTCGTTGGATAAAAGATAAAATCTTTCTGCTTGAAATAAAGCAATAAGATCAACCCAAAATACAAAGCGATTAAAACGATTAGCACGGAAACAATTTTAAGCATGCGTTTCTATTTGTCTTTTCTGAGAAATTCCCGTTCAAAAATCCTGTGACTCTTAATTTGTATTGTATAATACTTGGTTATTGGTAAAAATCAATCCAATTTTTACAATAGAAATTGTATTAAAATAGCGACAAGATAAAGTTTTGCTTTTTTTAAAATAGATTAATTTGCAAATTCAATAAAGATCAGTTTAATATGAAAAAATGGTTACTTCTTTCCTTCTCCTTTCTTTCCTTTTTTTCGATTGCCCAAAATGCAATGGAAACGGTTGTTCCTGATGAAAGATTATATGAAGTTTATGAAAGTGCTTATGTGGATGATTTGATGAAGGAAAATCCGTTTTTAATTAAAAGATGGAATTTTTATCTGGACCATGCCTTTTTAATCGCAGATGAAATACCAGAGAAAAAGAATGATTATCCGATAGTGACTATTTCGGATATAAATCAGATAAATATTTTATTACTTGAAAAAGAACAAAAGTTGCAGCGGGATTGGGATAAACCGATGATTTATAAAATACGTGACACTGACAAGATATTGGTTTATCATGCAGGAAAGGACTTTACAAAATCATTAAAGAAACACTTGGGAGAAAAATAAGATTTTGTTGTTCGGGAAAGACCTATTATGAAAATTTGTAAAATCGGTAGTTATAGGGTATTTTTATAGTGCTTCCCGAAAGAAAATCTATCTGATTTCATTTTTCTTTTAAAGGACTTTATGTTAGACAACTATTATTAGTGCATTAATTAAGGCTATTTTAATTATTTAACCTTTTTTCTGCCAGATTACTTTTAATAACAATTAAACCAAAACCTTTGGCATGGGAAGAAATATACTTCTGTTTTGCTTGCTCTTTTTAAACCTTTCTCTTTTTGGTCAAAACTATTCCATGGATGGTTCCCCCATTACGGATTGCAGTGGCTTCTTTTTGGACAGTGGCGGAGGAAACAATAATTACGGATCAAATGAAAATTTTACGACCACGATATGCTCTGACTTTTCAACTGGGACCCACATCCAATTAGTTTTTTCCGGCGTTGATTTGATGGCGGGAGATGAGCTTTGTTTTTTCGATGGTCCAGATGCAGGATCTCCATCGTTGATGTGTGCCAGTGATTTTACACCCGGAGCCCCATTTATCGTTCAAGCTACCGCGGCAAATCCCTCGGGTTGTCTCACGCTTACTTTTAATTCTGATGGTTCTGGAGAAGGTGCTGGATGGAGTGCTGATATCAATTGCATTCCTTCTTGTCAACTCATTCAAGCGGAATTGGTGAGCACTACTCCTGTAGTGAACCCTCCGGATACCGGATACATTGATATTTGTCCGGGTGATCGCGTCTTTTTGACAGGAACGGGAGTTTATCCGCAAGATGGAATCGTTTACAATCACTCTAATTTCACTTCAAGTTTTACCTGGGATTTTGGTGATGGAACATTTGCCGTCGGACCGAATACCTCTCATATTTATGATGAACCAGGAGGTTATATCATTCAACTGACTATAGAAGACCAATTTGGTTGTAAAAACACTAATTTTATAAGTCAACGCGTGCGGGTTTCTACTTATCCTGATTTTGAACTGGCAGGTGATATTCCTGATGAGATTTGTGCAGGCGATACATTGTCATTGTCTGCTGTGGTTAGCGGTATTGATACTACCTATGAAGTTTCGGTAACTCCTACTGAAGGTACTTTCCAGACAGCCGGAGTTCGTTCAGATTCACTGCCATTGCCTGATGGAACAGGAGCGACGTATTCAACAAGTATTATGTTTTCAGACTTTTCGCCGGGACAGATTTTAACAAACATCAATGATTTGATAGGGATTTGTGTAAATATGGAACATTCATGGATGCACGATCTTCAGATCGAACTGACCTGTCCGGATGGAACTACAGTCATATTGCAACAACAGGTTTTTCTGGGTGGTGTTTTTCTGGGTGAACCTAACGAGGCTGATGAAGGAATGGATCCTCCGTTGCAGGGAGTGGGTTATAATTACTGCTGGACACCAACGGCAACAAATGGTAACTGGACTCAATATTGGCAGAGTACCAATGTCGGCACGATGCCAGAAGGAGATTATAATTCATTTGAAAGTTTGGATGCTTTCCTGGGCTGTCCCTTGAATGGAGAATGGACTTTGACCGTTCAGGATTTGTGGGCAATTGATAATGGCTGGATATTCGAATGGAGTATCGAATTTGATGCATCCCTTTATCCAAACGTTGAGACTTTTAGCCCTCAAATAGTTGATTACACCTGGAATAATAATAATTCTGTAATTTATTTTTCTTCCGATTCGATAGTGGTTTCTCCTCAAAACGCAGGAACACCAAGTTATACTTTTCAAATAACCGATGAATTTGGTTGCGTGAACGATACTACTTTAATCATTAATGTTTTACCTCCAACGCATCCGAATTGTTATACTTGCGATATCATATTGCCTGAATTGCAGGATACCAGTCTTTGTAATGGGGAATCAGCAAGTTACGATGCATCACCAATTAGTAGCCTTGATGATCAGAATATTACTTTTGAAGCATTTTCAAATATAGAGTTTGATAATAGTGATTATCCTCCAGGAAATCCCTTTGAATCGAGCATAGATATCTCTTATATTAATCCAGGAATTCTAACAGATGCAACAGCGCAAATAGTTTCGGTTTGTGTCAATCTTGACCATGCTTATGATGCTGATGTTGAACTACGGTTAAAAGCTCCAAACGGAACTTTATTAGAATTGTCCACGGATAACGGCGGTGGCGGAGATAATTATACCAATACTTGTTTTACTCCTTCAGCAATTACACCAATCACTGCAGGTACTGCTCCATTTACAGGTGATTTTCAGCCTGAAGGTGTATGGACTGATTTGAATGGCAGCAATGTTAATGGAACCTGGACCCTCGAGGTTGCGGATGATCAAAATGGCTTTGGCGGCACATTTATAGACTGGTCGATTACTTTTGTTACAACTAACGAGTTAACCTATTTTTGGTCACCAGCAATGGATCTTTCTTGTAATAATTGCGCTGATCCAATAGCAACTCCGTTGGCCACAACAGAGTATATTTTAAATACTGTTGATGTCTACGGTTGCACAAATGCCGACACCTTATTAATTGAAGTTTTTAGTTCTTTTGCTGCACCAGACTTAAGCTGTGGTAATCAGGAAAATGGTGACCTCACCATTAACTGGACCGCTATTTCCGGGGCAACAGATTATGAAATCAGTCTCGATGGAGGTACGACTTGGATTCCTGCAAATGGAGTTCTTTCTCACACTGTTTCGGGATTATTAATAAATGATATTGTGGATATTTTGGTACAAGCTGTTTCAAACAATGCAAACTGTCCTTCCGAAATTGCTTCTATTCAATGTCAGTACATCGGTTGTGCTTTATCAATTGATGGAATTATAACTGATCCGTCATGTTGGAATACGGCTGATGGTACAATTAGTTTGTCTTCTTCAAATGGTTCAGCGCCAATCACCTATTCTTTGGACAATGGTTTGCCGCAAGGCCCTGATTTTAACAATATTTCTACTGGTCCTCATACGGTTGTCGCTACTGATAATGCGGGATGTATGTTCTCTTATAATTTTGTTTTAAATGCTCCGGATACGCTACAATTGTCTTTATTGGTTGACTCGGTTTCTTGTAATTCAACTTGCGACGGACAGGCTATTGCGACTGGAATTGGCGGCACAGGAACTTTAAATTATATTTGGAACACTACGCCTCCCACTTTGATAAATACCGCACAAAATCTGTGTGCAGGTGGTTATGAAGTTTCTGTTACAGATCAAAATGGATGCGAAGTTTCATTGAATCTTGATGTTTTTGAACCATCTGCCATTGTACTTCAAACAAATAGTACAATTACATCTTGTGTAAATACTTCGGACGGTTCCGCCTCGGTTGTTGCAAGTGGCGGATCAGGTGGTTATTCTTATTTATGGAATGATGGAAATGCCCAAAACACAGCCACTGCAAATAATCTGTCTACAGGCAATTATTGTGTGACCGTGACGGATAATAATAATTGTACTGAGGTCAGTTGTGTTGACGTCACTACACCTAACGCTTTGGTAATTAACTCAATTGTTGAAACTCCGGCGGCTTGTTATGGTGAAAACAATGGTGAAGCCTTAATTGATGTTGGCGGTGGAACGGGGCCCGGAACCTATACTTATCAATGGGATGATCCTTTGGTTCAGACAGGAAATCCTGCGATTTTGTTGGCTGCGGACGTTTATAATGTCATAGTCACCGACGGGAATGGCTGTACGATTGAAAGTACAATCGAGGTTACGCAACCTGATACTTTAACCGCAACGATAAACCTATCTGATGTTTCCTGTTATGGCGGAAACAATGGTTCTGCTATCGTGATTCCTGAAGGTGGAACAGAACCCTATACCTATTTGTGGAGTGATCCAAATAATCAGGTAACAAGCACTGCAAGCGATTTGATTGTCGGAATGTATGTGGTAGCAGTAACTGATTCCAATGGCTGCACCGCAACGGCATTAGCGGATGTTGGGCAACCCAGTTCAGCAATTACGCCAACAGTCACCCAAACTTATATCGGTTGTAGTGGAGCTATGGAGAATACAGCAGAGGTTAATGCTACTGGAGGAAATGGCAATTTTACTTACGAATGGAGTAGTGGTTCGACTACAAATATCGCGACAGGATTGAATGCTTCTGCTTATCTGGTAACGGTTACCGATCAGTTGGGGTGTGAAGTTGTGGAACTAATTAATATTACAGAATTAGAACCGATTCTAGCTAATATTTCTTTCGTCGAACCAAGCTGTTTCGATATACCTGATGGTCAGTTAGCAATAGACATGGTTTCAGGTGGTGTTGGAATGGGCGACCTTAATAACTACAATTATTTATGGAATACGACTCCTTCACAAACCACAGCTTCCATTAATAACCAGATCGGAGATGTTATATACGTGGTGACTGTTTCTGATGCGCAAGGATGTACTGGTTTGGAATCTATTATCCTACAACAGCCTTCAGAAATTATTTTAACAATGGATGCTAATGATGCGAGTTGTTTTGGTTTTACAGACGGTGAGGCTTCTGTTATAAATGTGCAGGGTGATAATACTATTTTTACTTTTCAATGGGATGTCAATACCGGAAATCAAACTACTCAAACGGTAAACAATTTGCCATCGGGTATTTATTTTGTAACAGTCACTGATACTGATGGCTGTACTGCAGTTGGCCAAACCGAGATCGAGGCTCCCGAATCTATGGAAATCAATTTTGAAAGAGTGGATAATGATTGTAGCGGTTTTGGAGAGGGAGAGCTTACCGCAAATGTTTCAGGAGGAACACCAAATTATAATTATAACTGGGAAAATGGCGGTTCAAGCCAAACAATCAATAATTTGAGTTCTGGTGTCTATGAAATTACGATCACAGATTCGAATGGCTGTCAAATCATTGATAGCAGTTATGTTTTAGGGCCTCCGCCACTTACCGCAGAAGTTATTGTTGAAGATGTAAGTTGTTATGGAGATAGAGATGGTTCAATAACAATTGATTTACAAGGTGGTACACCACCGTACCTTTTTAGTTTGGATCAGGAAAACTATAGTGGTTCCAATATTTTATTAGGATTGACTGCGGGACAATATGATGTATTTGTAACGGATAGCAATGGCTGCGATTGGTTTACTTTTGCAGAAGTTGGCAGCCCGCTTGAGTTCATCGTCGATGCAGGTCCTGACCTTATAGAAATAGCGCTTGGTGATAGCGTTCAGCTTCATCCTTTTCATACCAATGGAGTAGGAGATATCTATTTTGAATGGATCGCACCTTATGAGGGAACATTAAATTGCTCATCGGGAGATCCTACATGCTTCAATCCCTGGTCCGTTACGCAGGATATGATTATTTATGAATTATACGGAGTTGATGAAAATGGTTGTGAGGATACCGATCAGATAACTGTTCGGGTGATTAAAGATCGTCAGGTTCATGTTCCAACGGGTTTTTCACCCAATAACGATGGAGTCAATGATGTCTTAATAGTTCATGGAAAAGAAGGGACGATTATTCGCGTTTTCAGGGTTTATGATCGCTGGGGCGATTTGGTTTTTGAAGCTAAAGATTTTGATATCAATGATCATAGTGCGGGTTGGGATGGCACCTTCAAAGGCGAAAAAATGAATCCCGGAGTTTTTGTATGGTACCTTGAAGCGGAATATATTGACGGTTTAAAAGACATTTATAAAGGAAATACAACTTTGCTCAAATAACCCAAGTTGCGGATAGTCCATATGAAACGGAAATTTTTGTGAGAAATCTTTGATTTTGATACAAAATTTGACGATTTCAGATGGATTAAAAATTATCCGCAACTTGAAATAGATAGTAGTTTGGTAAACTGGAGAACAAAGTTTTTTGAGAATATTGTATTTAAAATGTAGATTATCACTTAATTTGAATTCGATTTTGTTTTAAAATCGCCTTCTTTTATAAATTCTGTGGTCATTTAAAAAGAAGAAGCAAAAGAAACCGAAGGAAGCGTTGATTTTTCTTTTGAATGACTTAACACACAGGAATTATAAAAGAACTTAAAATACTTATTTATGAAAATAAATTTTACCCTTCTTTTTGGATTGATTCTGCTCGTTCAGCTGTTGTTTCCTGCAAAAGCGGAAGCACAGGATCCGCGGTTTTCTCAGTTTTATGCTGCCCCAATGCATTTGAATCCGGCCATGACCGGTGTTTTTGAAGGACGCTGGCGCGCCAATATCAATTACCGCGATCAATGGTCAAGCGTTCTTGGAAACAGACCATTTAGAACCATCGCAGGATCTTTTGATATGAGGTATCATGTTGTAGGCGATGATTTTATTGGCTTTGGTATTAATGTATTAAGAGACGAAGCCGGTGATTCTAATTTTACAATCAACCGGGGACATTTGAATTTTGCTTATCTCAAACAAGTTGCGGGCGGAAAATATCGCAACGATGCGCAATACTTAATTGCTGGCGCTCAGCTTGGAGCGGGGCAGCACAGTGTGGATTGGAGCCGCCTTTGGTTTACTTCTCAATATGATCCGAATTCGGGTGCTCCAGATAACAGTCTTTCCAATCAGGAGCCTGGATATACGGGAGATGTACAACAAACAGATATTTATCTGGATTTTAATGCTGGTCTGATGTATTATGCGCTTTTTGGAGACAATACCAGTGTTTATGCGGGAGGTGCTTTGAACCACTTGAATGCACCAAAAATATCTTTCTTTAACTCAACTGACGAAGAACTCAAGATGAGGTGGCTCGGTCACGCAGGAGGAGAAATACCTTTTACTGACGAATTGAGTTTGCTTCCAGCTGTTATGATTATGGGACAAGGGCCATCCTTTGAGACCACCTTTGGAGGTAACTTTCGGTATACCAATCATGATTGGTATGAAGTGGCAATACGTGCAGGATTTTGGTTGAGAAACACAAAAACCGTTACCGGTTCGCACTTTGAATCTTTCATCGTTTCTGCCATCATTGAAGTTGAGCGCTGGAATTTAGGGATTAGTTATGACATCACTTCTTCTTCGTTGAAAACGGCTAATAATTCAAGAGGTGCTTTCGAACTTTCTTTGATTTATACACATCCGGCTCAAAGCCGTTACAGAGTGAATTGCCCTAAGTTTTAAAATTTACTTCTCTAAAATAAAAAAAGAGTCATCCCAAGAAGGGCGACTCTTTTTTTATTATCTGAAAATCACTCAAAAATTTCATAAACCGTTTCGTTTAAAACAAAACGAACATTTCTTCCTAAAGCAAGGAATTCAATGCTTTCGGGTTGCTCTTTTAATAATTTGAAATATTGCACTGAATTGAATTTAATGCGATTCGTCTTTAATTTCATTTGATCATTAAGCGGAATCTTTGCGTCAACCCATTCGTTACCATTTTGATAAACTGCTCTGCCCTGTATATTTACAATCCCATCAGCTAAATTTTGGTCATTCCCTGCATCGTCTTTGAATTTCAAATGCTCCTTTTTCTTGCGGCTTTTGGCTACATTATCCGAGTATCCCATTTCTTGAATTTCTTCACTGGCTTCAATACTTGGCGCTCCGCTCTGGCCCTGGCTTTGATCATAATTTGCTTTTTGATCCGACATTGAAAAACCAGAAGTATTTCGGGTACGATTTGAAAACACTGCATTGCGCTCTTCCAGTCTTCGCATACCGATGGATTCCATTTCATCTTCCAAAATCAAATAGCTGGTGTAGGGCGTGATGATTCCATGTTTTTTTGCAAGCCGAATCACCTCATCCTTTAGCTCCTTTGTTTCGCCGTTCAACCGGATTTGATCCAAAAGATAACCAACAGCTCTGGAGCCCCAAAGCGCCGGGATGAATTCATTTTTAGTATTGTTTTTATCAAAATGGAGTTCATAAGTGTACTTTTCGGTCTTTTCATTTACTTTTCCACTTACGAATACCTTTGCCTTTCCATTCCCTTTGTAACGTCCAAACAACGTGAGCGTTGATCCTTTGAACAAATCTTGCAATTGCTTTGGATAAATTTGTTCGACGGAAATATTTTTATCAAATTCAATCTTTAAATCCGTTAAAATGGGTGAAGCAATTTTGGTGTAAAAATCGGAAACTTTTATTTCAATGTCTTCATCAGGAGTGACATACGTACGATAAGCCTGGGTCATTTCAGTAAGCTTGTCCAATAGATAAGTGTTGATCTCGGTGCCAATACCAAAAGTAAAAATCCGTGTATTTTCAGGATTGGAACCTTCAACCTTTTTAAGCAGCGCATCAACATTCGTTTCTCCAATGGTTGGTTTGCCATCGGTAAGGAAAACAACAAAATAAGGTCGGTTTGGATCTTTTTTGTACTTCATAGCCATCGCCAAAGCTTCATCAATATTGGTTCCACCGATTGGTTTTAGCGATTCGATAAATTTACGCGCTTCGTCGATATGGTTTTTGTTCGCTTGTTGCGGATCGTCAAAAAGACCATTTGATTCTGTTGAAAAACGGACAATATTAAACCGGTCGTCTTTGTTGAGGTTTTCAATACAAAACTGCAATGCCTTCTTTGCCTGATCCATTTTTTCGCCAGCCATACTGCCCGAACAATCCAAAACAAAAGTGATGTCTTTATTGACAATGGTCTGTTTTTCAGCAAAACCGGGACTGATATTTAAAAAGAAATAACCGTCTTCACTTTCGTTGTTATAAGAAAGCAGAGAAGCGCCTATTTTTGATTCATCAGTATTGTAATACAATTTGAAATCGCTGACTGATTGGATGTTTTTACCTTCAAATCCAATCGTTGCAGCTTTCGCTCCTTTTCGGATGATTTCAACTTCATGGGTTGGACAATAAAGCGTTTTTATATTTCCATTGGCTTCAATATCAATTTTAAAACTAGCTTGTCCGATTGTTTTTGCCTGGCTACTTTGGTGTTTGAAAGGGAAAATGTATTCGATGGTGCCGTTTTCCTTTGATAGGGTTTGCGTATAAGTAAGTTTTACACGCTGCTCAGAGCGGGGTTGGATTGGAAAAATCCTAACCCGAAAAAGGGCGTTGTTATAATATTCCAATAATGCCGGATCCTGCATTTTTCTGACAATATCTTCATAGATTTTCCTGGCCTTTTCGGCATCAAGCAATTCGCCTTCCGTTTCTTTTCCATTGATAAACATACTGAAATGGTCAATACTGGCACCTTTCGGAATCGGGAAAATGTAATATCCTTGGAATTGGTTATCGGAGGGATTATAAAAAACCTGATCCATGCTTGTAGTTGCAGATTGTCCTGTTATTTTGGTATTGACCTGATTAGATCGAAGTTCCATCACAAATAAATCTGTGCGAATAGGGCGTGGTTGGGGGGTAGGCTCAGGTATAATATAAGTCGGTTGAATCATGGCGCATTCTTCAAGCGATAGCCCGGATTGCTCCACCCATTTGCTCAAACCAGCGTGCTTAATTTCCGGAATGTATGAATATTTGAACTGTTGATTAATGCTTTTTGCCAATTCATTTCCGGCAGTCTGTTGAACCAGGTATCCAACCGCACAAACATTATTTTTGTGATCAATAAAAACAGGCTTTCGTTCAGCAGTGTTACTATCATTTTCCGGAAAAACTCCATTTGTCCAATATTCATGAAGTAAATCCAAAAGCTTTTCTCTTTGAATGCATTGTTCTTCTGTAAGATGAGCATCATCTTTTTGGCGAAGTAATGCTTCAACATACTTCAGATGTGTGCGAATTCGGGTTTGCTCATCCACTTCCGCGTTAGGATATTCACCAAATATTTCAAAATAACTTTGATCACCAATCACAGCGTTGATAGGTTGACCTGCATTTTCAATCAAAATTATTGGTGTATTTGCATTTATAAAAGTATATGCAAAGAGTGCGATTAGAAGAAAAATGTTTTTCATGATAAAATGATTTTCTAGGAAAATTTCAATTTTTAATTTCAATCAGGTACATAAATTTTATAAGAGTAGGTTATGATCAATTCTTCACCTGGCCCGACGGAAGTTTCCCAACAGACATCGGTTGTGGCATTTTGACTTCCCGTTCGATTTACTCGATCAGATTTCAGCCATTCCGTGGTGGTTTCCAACAATTGACCAATAATGGTTCTACGAATATTCAGGTCGATCTTTTTTGCTTTGTAACTCTTGATTTTAACCTGTCCTTCGACGGTTACTAAATCAAGGAAATAGCGTGTATCTGCGGGGTTTTTCATGGCCTTGTCCTGCCGGTCAATTTCTTTTTCGGCGTGTTTAACTTTTACATCAGGCGCCTGTGTCAATTTCACAAATGAATTTCCTTTGATCGGCGTATAGTTGAGTTGATCCTGGCTTATTGGTTTTGCTATTTCCGTACCTTTCACCACCATTGCTGCTCCTGTAGTCCAGGGATAATTGGTCTCGTTGGTCAGTTTTATCGAATGGAAAACCTTGTTTTTGTTTTCTGCTTGAAAAAGGTAGTCTTTTTGATAATAATTTTTTGAAGTACTATTGGTTTCCAGATTACATTCATAAATATGTGCGATGTCTATTTTCGTTTTAAAAATCTGATAATGGCCTCGCCCTCCTTTTTTTAAACTGATATTTTTTAAATTGTAAAAGAACAGGTCTTCCTGTGAGCTGCCGACTTCATTATCTGAAGTAAAAAAATCAGGTTGGAAATCCATTTCTGCTTCGATACCGTAGGTTAGAGATTGGGTTTGCAAGGTGTTGGAAAACCGGTTTGCATCCAAAGATGGCGTATAAGTATTGATGAAATCAACCAGCGAAGAGAGTTTATTGGCAAATCTGAAATTAGGAATTCCAACTACAAAATTAATTTCTGAATTATTGATGTTTTCCGCATTGTTTACTACTTCTGAGCGCAGTGTCAGATTTGCAGAATTATCGTCAATTAATTCGATGAGATAGTTTGGAGACCAACTCAAGCCGTTTTCAAGATACATTAGATCGAGAGGTTGCTCCTCCTTTTTAGTTGAAAAATCAATTTTTACTATAGGTTTGTTATTAATGGTTTTATACTCTGAAAGCTGGTTGGGATTTTCTAGGAATTCAACCCTTCTTATTTCTGAAGTATTGATAGTCAGCCATTTATCGCTAGTTCGAAAGGTGATGATACTGTTTGGGTAAATTAAATTTAATTCGGAAGAAGTATCTATTACATTTTCAATTTCTTCAACAATGCCTTCAATAATTTCGTTTTTTCCAATGTGTAATGCCACTTTTTTACCTTTATTGATATTGAGGATATCTTCAAATGTTCTCACTCTGTTTTGAGACTTTGTTTCTACTTTGTCAGTAAAACTGCTGATGTGCTTCAATTCCCCTTTCGGTGAATGTATCCAAAGCGTTCCAAATAAAGCTGCGGGAATATTTTCGGTTATTCTGTAGCTTCCGTCTTGTGTTTTTACTTTTCCGGATTTTAGAAAGAAAGCACTTCCGTTTTTGAAAATGGAGATCGATTTGGTGCCAAAGTCTTTTTCAGCATCCTGAGCTAACCCAGGAAAAGTTAATATTGCAAAAAATGATAGGATGAGGTAGTTTTTGAAAAGCATAAGGTTGTTTTTTATCAATTTGTAAATAGAATTTTGCGGTCGGGTATATCAGTTGTAATTTACTAAAATTCCCAACCGCAAAACAAATAGGAGATTAATTTTCAAATTGATAAGCTTTACTTTCGGCTTGTTCCCGGACGGCATCGATCATAACATTATCCAGGGTCAGTTTTTCGGCATTTTCCTTTTGCTTAGCAGTGATAAAAGCTTTTGCTTTTTCATCAAGGGTTCGAATTTTTTCCTGTATTACCTTACGCTCTTTGCTTTTCTTTTCAATGTATTCCTTTCGTTCTTCGGTATTCATATTTTGCATTTCTTCCGGCAGGTCCTCTTTTTTTACTTCCTCCAAAATTTCTTCATCACTTTCGGCTGCATCAACCAAATCCCATTCAGCATTATTATATGATTGTTTAGCTTTAAAAGAAGCTCTGGTTCTGGCATTGGCTGCTCCATAAGCTGCGGCATTGTCATCTTGAACCATTTGCCGCTCCGCTTTCATTTTTCCTTCACCACCATAGCCGATATATGTTTTATTGAGTTGCTGATTGAGCTTCAAAATTTCATCATCAAAGGGCGTTGGGATATGCACCACTTTGTCGTTTTGATCAATGTTCATATATTTACCATCAGCCAGGTCAGCTCCTTCTTTCCAATTTTCGTTGATCCCTTCCTGGTATCCGCCGCAATGAATGGTATTGATAATGATTCCTTTTGAAATAGCAGCTTTACAGGTTTTTCGAAAATCTTTTGCTCCCTGGCTGAAAGGTTCATTTCCGGCGATAAAAATGATTTTTAGGTCATCATTGCTGTTTGACCATTGAAGGCCGAGCGTAGCATCTTCGATCACCCAACCACAATATTCATTTCCGCCATTGGTGGTCAGTTCAAATAATTTTTCAGAGACCAGGTCAAGGTCAGTTGTCAATGGGACAACCTGGCGAATATGGCCTTCTTTTGCTTCAAGTCGGTCGTTTCCGTATTCGTAAAGCGCAATTTCGATATCGGGTGTTTCATTATTCTTTTTAGAAGTAGCCAATTCATTGACCATTTTCCATAGTTGAGATTTGGCCTGATCAATCAACCCATCCATACTGTTGCTGGTATCCAACAAAAGTGCAACCTGTATTTTGGCTTTTGTTGTGATTGGTTTTGGCAAAAAGTGTGCGTTTGCGGAACCGATAATGGTTAAAGTTAGAAGAATTGACAGCATTTTTTTCATGGTAGTTTTTTTAAGGTTAAACGGTAAATTATTTTGATAAAACGGGAGATATGTAGGGAAGATGGCTGTTGAGCCCTTTTTGGTGCAAAAGCAGATTGTTTTAACTTTTCTTTAATAAAAAAAGAATTTTTGAATCAGAAAGGAAAATGAAAAACCTATATTTGGTTTGTATGAAAACAATCAATTACCCGCTCTTATATTATCGGCTTAATGAAGCGGCGATGCTTGGCTTGCTGGTAGGAACAGAATACCAGGTAGTGGAAAAGGATTTACGAACGATCAAAATGGCAGTAACTGATTACTTGCAAAAGCAATATAAAAAGACAGACTATATTCCTTTTATTGAAATCCTGGAACCAAAGCTCAAAATCGTTGAAGTCAAGATTCGTCCGACTTATAGGGAACGGACGGGGTCATTTCCGCTGGCTGAGGTACTTAAAGTTCCTGTTCCTATCGTTTTTGGAGAGACAGAGGAAGGCGATTATGAAGCACATTTGCCGCTTTTTGACGAAAGTTTTTTTTACTACGATGCCAAACAATTCAGATCACTTGTTCATTATTTTGCGACTGATTTGCTGAGTAACTTGGACCCTCCCTCGCTCTATCGGCATATTATGTACAGCACGCCAAAATTAGAGATTATCCCTTTGCGGGTGAATTATGACCGGGAATTTTCAAAGAGACGGAAAAGTTATCAGCCAAAATATGAAACGCTTTCCCGTTTGACGGTTCAATATCCTTTTTCAAAGGCTTTGCGAAAAAACATCAGTGCCCTTCCTGATGCAGCCTGGGAACTAGAAGACAAGGTTGCCGACGTCATGGAAAAACTCATCAATGTCAGATCAAATCTTTTATTGGTAGGAAATCATGGTGTCGGAAAAAGTTCGGTGTTGATGCAAGCTATTCGAAGGATTAACAATCAATCTAAAAAACTTAATTTAAACAATACTTTTTGGCAGATTATGCCTCAGCGGATTACTGCCAGCGCCAAATACCTCGGCGAATGGCAGGAGACCTGCGAAGAATTGATTGAAGAGCTGCAAATAGTCAACGGAATACTTTGGGTCGTTGATATTATTCGATTGTTACAGGTTGGGGGAGAAGGACCGGAAGACAGCGTTGCTTCCTTTCTTTTGTCATTTTTACAACAGGGTAAATTACAAATTGTAGGCGAAGTAACGGAACAGGAATTAGAAAGTATGCGTCGTTTGTTACCCGGGTTCGTTGAAAACTTTCAAATCATAAAAATTGATGAACTTACAGAAGATAAAATTCAGAACATCCTCAAAAAATTTGCAGATTATTCCGATAAAAATTTAAAAGTTCAAATTCCACAGGAGTCTTTAATGCTCGCTTACAGATTATTAAAGCGATATTATCCCTATGAAAGTTTTCCGGGTAAGGCCATAAAATTTTTAAGCAAATGTGTCAATGAAACAATGTTGAATGAAGAAAATATAGTCACAAAAGAAGTGGTCATTCAAAATTTTGTGGACCAAACCGGCTTGCCTGAGCTTTTTCTGAGAGATGATATTTTGCTCAACCAAAAAGAGCTCAAAGACCACTTTTTAAGCAGGATTATTGGCCAGGATGCTGCCGTTGAAAAACTATGCGAAATTGTAAAAGTTTTCAAAGCAGGATTGAATAATCCTGGAAAACCAATCACCACGCTGGTATTTGCAGGACCCACTGGAGTGGGCAAAACAGCTAGTGCAAAGGCTCTGGCGGATTACTTTTTTGGAAAAGGTCAAAAACAATCGCCACTGATCCGGATCGATATGAGCGAGTTTCAGTATTCCGGACAGATTAGCCGTTTTATTGGCTCGGGGAAGGAAACCGGAAAATTGATTCAGGATATTCGTGAGCGTCCTTTTTCAGTGTTATTATTGGATGAAGTTGAAAAAGCAGCCCCCGCAATTTTTGATGCGCTGCTGACGGTTTTGGATGAAGGGATTTTAGTAGATGCTTTTGGACGGATTACTAATTTTCGAAATACAATCATTATTCTAACGACGAATCTCGGGACTTCTAATCGGCAATCGATTGGCTTTGGAAATGAGTTAAACAAAGATGCTACATACTTATCAGCAATTAATTCCTTCTTTCGTCCCGAATTTGTAAATCGTATCGATGGCGTTGTACTATTTAATAGTTTAAACCAGAAAGATATTTTTTCCATCACTTTAAAAGAACTGGCAGAACTTAAAAACAGAGAAGGATTTGTAAAGCGAGGGCTTGATGTTCATTTTACTGAAAAAATAGCCAAACATCTTGCAAAAGCAGGATTTGATGAACGCTATGGCGCAAGACCTCTTCAGCGGATGCTGGAACAAACTATTGTCAATCCATTTGCAAATTGGCTCCTGAAACATCCGACAATAAAAGATCGTAAAATATTCGTCGATTATAACAAAGAATTAATTATAAAAGTGGAAGATTGATTGGTGTTTGAATGAGAAAAACTTATTGAATATTGACTCCTTTACCTAAGCAATGATTATACAAGCCTTCTTAATTTTCCTGAGCCCTTTGCTTTGGATTAAGTTAGTTAATCGATTAAATATTGAACAGTGGTTGAGTCCGGTCGTTTTATCCTACGCTACCGGTATTTTTGTTGCTAACTTTGGACTCATTCCTTTCGAAGCATCTTTTTCTTCATCGATAAGCGAAGTCACCATTTTACTCGCTATTCCTTTGCTCTTATATTCAACCGACATCCGGGGCTGGATAAAACATGCCAAAAGTACCATTTTATCTTTTTCGATTTGCGTTGTCAGTGGTATCATTTCATCAATAATAATGGCTCTTATTTTTAAAGCCAGTATTGATCAAAGCTGGATCTTGTCCGGAATGTTGGTTGGTGTTTATACCGGAGGAACACCCAATATGAATGCGATCGGGATGGCATTGGAAGCGAAGGAGGAAACTTTTATATTATTGAATGCAGCGGATATAATCTGTGGAGGCGTTTATCTGATTTTTTTAACGTCGGTTGCTCATCGCTTGTTTTCAAAATTTTTACCAACTTTTAAAAATGGTCAAAATGATTCTTCACGTCATATTGAAAATAATTCTCCCTACAATGGTATAACCGCAAGAGGTTTTTTTGAGGCTAGCGGTTTGACGATTTTGATCACCGGAGCCTCAATGGGAATCTGTTTACTTGTATTTGGAGTTTTAGAAAATGTGGCATTTCTGATCTTATTGTTGACAACCTTCAGTGTAATTGCATCTTTATCTCCTCAAATACGTAAAATCAGAGGCACTTTTGAAATGGGAGAGTATCTTTTGCTGATGTTTTGTGTGGCCATCGGAATGATGGCTGATTTTACAAAACTAGCGGCGGAAGGAGGTATGATTATCGGATTTACCGCTCTGGTATTGAGTACGACTATCATCCTGCATTTGATCTTTTCAAGAATATTTAAAATTGATACAGATACTGTTTTAATTACTTCAACAGCTGCGATTTACGGACCTGTCTTTATTGGCCAAATCGCAAGCGCTATTCGAAACAGGTCTTTGGTCTTCTCTGGAATGGCAACAGGCTTGATTGGATTTGCTATCGGAAACTATCTTGGGATTGCTGTCGCATACTTTGTGCGCTGGCTAGGTTAAAATCTCCTTTGAGAAACCAGATAAAATAATAAGAGCATTTTAGAGGGAGATGTTCTGATTTTTGAAAATCTGAAAATTTTGAATGATTATGAATAAATCGAACTCCAAGAAAAGTATTTCTTTTCCAAAGAATGGAACAGACCGCGCCACATTGATGAATGAAATGAAACTCATGAAAGCAGACGACTTAAATTGGAAAGAAGGTCGAAGTTTTAGCTATGTTTATTATGCAGGCGATGAGATTTTAGATACTGTAAAAGAAGCTTATCAGCTATTCTTTTCGGAGAACGCACTGAATCCTTCTATTTTTCCGAGTTTGCAAAAGATGGAGGTTGAAGTTGTCGAAATGGTTGGGGACCTTTTAAACGGTGACGAATTAGTGGCTGGAAGTATGACCAGTGGAGGAACAGAATCTATTCTAATGACTATGAAAACTGCAAGAGAATGGGCAAAAAAGCGGAACATCACAAATCCGGAAGTCATCGTTCCAACTACTGCTCATCCCGCTTTTCACAAAGCTTGTTATTATTTTGGAATGATAGCCAAAGTCGTTGAGGTTGGAGAAGACTTTCGGGCGATACCGGGAGAAATGGAACTACAAATCAACGAAAATACGGTCATGCTTGTCGCTTCGGCACCTTCTTATCCTCAGGGAGTAATAGATCCTGTTGAAGCTATAGCAGCTATTGCAAAAAAAAGAAATCTTCTTTGCCATGTCGATGCCTGTGTTGGTGGATTTGTATTACCATTTTTGAAAGAGCTAAACTATCCGATTCCAGCCTTTGATTTTTCAGTTGATGGAGTGACTTCTATTTCTGCAGATATCCATAAATTTGGTTATGCAGCGAAAGGAGCTTCAATTATATTATACAAAAATCCGGGATTGCGAAAGCACCAGTTTTATTCCTACACCCAATGGCCTGGAGGAATTTATGGTTCCCCTTCCATGGCTGGTACCCGACCGGGAGGCCCCATTGCAGCTGCATGGGCAGCGCTCAAATTTGTCGGAATGTCAGGCTATTGCGAAAAAACCAAAATATGTATCGAAACAACACATAAATTAAAAAAGGCAATCGAAGCTTTTCCTGAACTAAAGATATTGTCAAATCCGGATATGAATATCCTTTGTATGGCTTCTGATGAATTGGATATTTATGAATTAGGTGATGAACTTGGAATATTGGGGTGGACCATTGACCGGCAGCAATTGCCTCCGAGTCTGCATTTGACAATTACCCCTGCACATCAACATGTAATTGAAGATTTTGTAAAAGATTTGGCTATTGCTGTTCAAAAAGCCAAACAATTGTCTATGAATAAGCTTTCCAAAGTGATCCAGGTTGGCGCAGTAAAAAGTATGAAAAAAATTCTTCCGGAGAGTCTTATGGGGCGATTTCAGTCTTTTGCATCCAAGCATTCAAAAGTAGGAGGAAAGCGTTCAGCTGCAATGTACGGAATGATGGGAGAGTTACAGGATACCGGTAATCTGGATGAAATGGTAATCGATTTTCTGGATAAATTGACGCGAAATCAGAATTGATTATTTAATGTGCGGATACGTGGATGTGCGATTTTGACGATACAATGATCGCTATTTTGACCCTGGTTTTGCAACTATTATACTTTAAGCCGAATCTACCACTAAGCCACTAATCTCTCAGTCTCCCACAAAACTAAGGTGATGGGTTCCCGGTTGGTATTTACTTTTCATAGCATCAATAATCAATTCGTAATGGTTGTTATTTTTTTGAAAATTGACGCGATCAACATCAATTATTAAAATGGGAACAGATTGTTCTGCTCTGAAATATTCGAAGTAGGTGTTTTGGATTTCTAGCAGATAGGATGGTTTAATATCCTGTTCGTAACTGCGGCCACGGCCTTTTATATTTTCTATTAGATTTTCAACTGATCGGTGCAGAAAAACAATCAACTCTGGTTTTGGAAAACTGGTATTCAGTATATTGAACAAACGTTGAAACAGGCGATATTCCTCACTATTCAGATTATTCTTAGCAAATAAAAGGGTTTTTATAAAAAAATAATCAGTGATGATCAGTTGCTGAAAAAGATCTCTTTGAGTTAGGCTTTCCTGTAATTGTTTGTGCCGTTCCGTCATAAAAAACAGCTCAACCGGAAAAGCATATCTTTCCTGATTTTCATAAAAATAAGGGAGAAAAGGATTATCTGCGAATTGCTCCAAAATCAAACGACAGTTAAAATCCTCTTGGATCATTGTGCACAAAGTCGTTTTTCCTGCACCAATATTTCCTTCAATGGCAATGTGTTTATATGGAAATGGGTTATTCATATGACCTGATGAGCTGTAACGTTTAGCAGATCTTTTGAGCGGTCATATAATTCCCCAATACTCATCTTAAATACTGGATGTACAAATTTTTCTGCAATTTCAAGAAGTGGAATCAATACGAAATTCCTTTCGTGCATAAATGGATGGGGAACAATAAGGTTTTCTGTTTTAATGATTTGATCTCCATAGAAAATGATATCAATATCAATCAACCTCGGCGCCCACTTTTGATCTCTTACGCGTCCCATTTCCAGTTCAATACTTAATATTTGATCCATCAATTCATCAGGTGGTAATTTTGTAACAACTTCGAGTGCTTGATTTACAAAGTTTGGTTGGTCCGTGAATCCCCAGGCTTCTGTTTCATAAAGCTCAGATTGGGCCGTGATAGAGCCAATATTTTTATCGATCAATAGCCTTGCCCATGCTAGATGTTCCTCTTTTTGACCCATATTGCTGCCAGTGTGTAAGTATATTTTCTCAAGTTTATTCATCGCTCTACAAAGGTAAAATATGATGGAAATTAAACTAATTATTTTGAGTAAAAGGTTTTAAGTGTTAAAAAAGTTGCAAAAAAAGACCGATTGGTTTATTTTTGATGAAATTTGTTTTAATCGTGTCGTTAAAAAATTTAAAAGAAGTCAGGAAAATCGATGAAGAAAAGTGAAAAAACAAGACAGTTTATAATAGATAAATCAGCAGTTCTTTTCAATCAAAAAGGGTTTTCCGGAACTTCAATGGATGACATAATGAAAGCTACCGGGCTTTCCAAAGGAGGATTGTACGGCAATTTTAAATGCAAAGAAGAGATCTCGATAGCGGCCTTTGACTATGCCGTCGAAGTGGTAAAAAAACAGGTTGCGATGCGAACGCATATCATTGAAAACTCACTCGACAAGTTGAAAGCAGTGGTCTATTTTTATAAAGAACATCTTTTTGATCCACCAATTGAGGGCGGTTGCCCGATTTTGAATACTTCGATTGAAGCGGATGATAATAATCCTATTTTGAGGGAAAAAGTTCTTGCTGCCTTAAAGTATTGGCATGAGCGGATTATTGTCACTTTAAAATATGGGATCAATCGAAATGAAATCCGGAAAGATGCTGAACTGGATCATTTCGCGACACTGTTTATCAGCACACTTGAGGGAGGTATTATGCTTTCAAGGATTTACAAAAGTCCAGAACCTTTTGAGAGTACCAGCCGACAACTTTTAAAAATGATTAATGAATTATCAGTATAAACCAAACGGTTTATTTTAAATTAATATCCAATGGAACTTACTACAAAAATTGAAATTTTAAAAACACAAACTCAAAATCCTCCGAAGGAAAAGGTAAATAAGGAACCATTGGTTTTAAAATTTGCGCAAGTTGGATTTAATACTTTGGGAAGGGTTTTTCCTTCAAGTGCTGCGAAGGTAGCTTTTAAATTATTTACGACCCCAAGAGTTCGAGCCAGGCACAGTAAATCTGATCATATTTTGGAAAGCGCCAGATTATTTGAATTTATGTATGGAAAGCATATTTTAAAAGGATATGAATGGGGGCAAGGAGATCGGGTTGTTTTGCTGGTCCATGGATGGGAATCAAGAGGAACGGCAATGCGTAGCTTTGTGCCTCAGTTGGTTTCTTCAGGTTTTCGAGTTGTCGCTTTTGACGGTCCTGCTCATGGTAACTCGGCAGGAAAAAGGACAAACTTACCTCATTTTGGAGGCGCGGTAAGAGCGATAATTAATTATCTGGGCGGCGTTTATGGTATCATTTCACATTCTTTTGGAGGTGCTTCTGCGGTTTTCACTTTAGCAAATATTGATAATTCGATCTCCATTGAAAAACTAGTATTAATTGGCGTACCATCCAGCATGGAAAATTTATCGAAAGATTTCATGAAAATGATCAAAGCGCCCAGTTCAGTTGCAAAACAATTTGAAAAATTAATGGAAGATCGTATCAATATGCCTTTGGCAGACGGGCATTTAGGGCTTGCTTACCAAAAAGTAAAAGTTGGGGAAACATTAGTGGTGCATGATCGCGAAGATGAGGTTATTCCTTTGGGAGAAGCGGAGGCAGTCTTTGAGGCTTGGGATAATACATCGCTCTTAATTACAGAGGGTTTGGGACATTTTCAGTTGATGAAGAATCCGGATGTAATCGAACGGGTTGTGGGTTTTGTATCAAAATGATTGAAGTATAGAATTATAAGAAAAGGGAACCATTTTGGTTCCCTTTTCTTATAAAATGAAAAAAAATATTTACAAGTTTTCTAAAACTATCTTTTCTGTGTAAACCCCATCTTTACTTGAAATTTTTAGGATATAAACCCCGTCAGCCAAATTGGACAAATCTAGTTCATACTGCTTTACATAAACGCTTCCATTTTCTGTTTCCATGACTTGTTTTCCGGTAATATTCAGCACAGAAAGATTAATCAATTGGCTCTCTGGTAATTCAATTTGAACAAACAATTTTCCGGAAGTTGGGTTTGGATGGATATTAATATACTTAGCTAAAACAGGGTCAATGGTGGCTGTTATTTTATCGATAATTATTGTTTCTGATTCGATAATACAATCATTTGCATCGGTAACAATGACTTCATATTCCCCCGCAATTGCATTGTTTAAATCTTCTTCAGTAGAAATCACCTGACCTTCAAGGATCCATTCATAAGAATAGGGTGTGACTCCACCACTGATAGAAATCTGGACAGCGCCATTTACATTTCCATTAGTTTCATTTGTAATGTCATCGATAATTAGCTCAATTGGATCGGGTTCAGTAACAGTAACTTCAGCCGTTGTAAAACATTCGTTAACATCAGATACAGTAACAAAATAAGTTCCTGATGAAAGATCTTCTATTGATGAAGTTGTGGAGCCATTGGACCATTCGTAATTAAAGGGTTCTAAGCCACCTTGAATATTTAGTGAAATTGCACCATTTGCGTCGCCAAAACAGCTTATATCTTCGATCGATTCGAATTCTATGTTTACTTCTGGAATCATCAATATTTCTACAGAAGCGCTTTGTTCACAGCCATTTTGAATGTCAAATACGGTCAAAATATAAGTTCCTGCGGCATTTACGGTTGGGGTTAGCGATGTTTCTCCAGCTATAATATTTCCATCATCAGTAAACCATGTGTAGCTGAATTGAGAACCTATTGCCGAATTACTACCATCAAGTTCAATTGAAGTTAAGTTACAATGAAGTGAAGCACTATTTCCGGCATCGACATAGGGGAGTAGCGTGTGCGACTCAACAACGGTTTGGGCTGTACTTTCACAACCGTTTTGGTTATCAATTATGGTCAGTCCGTAAGTTCCTGGATTTGTAACATTAATTATTGCGGTGTTACCGATTAGGTTTCCATTTTCATCTTTCCATACAAAGGATAAATCATTGCCAATGGAGTTTGTAGCATTTAATGAGACGGTTTCAATTATACAATTTATTGCTTCAGGATCTTCAATGTTAATCTCTGGTGCTTGCGTGTTGTCATTTACAATAAAATCTGCAGAAGCAGTGCAACCATTTGTATTATCAGAAACCACAAAAGTGTAGGTATCACTTTGATCGACAATAATATTTATTTCAGTCCCTATAACTTCATTATTTGAATTTAACCATATGTAGGTGAAATCATCACCTGAAGAAGACTGGCTACCATTCAAAGCTGCGTCGGTTAAAGCACAAGTTAATTCATCATCGCCGCTAACGACAGCATCTGGAAATTCAGTGCTCGCTGTCACGGTAGCACTTGCTGAAGCAGTACAACCATTTTCGGAATGATGAACAATTAATGTGTAATTTCCTGCAGTTGATACATCGATTGTAATTGTTGTGCCAATGGTATTTCCACCATCATTTAGCCATTCATAAGTGAATTCGTCACCGGTGCTTGAGCCGGAACCATCTAAAGTTACGGTCGAAACAATACAATTCAATTCATCATCATCACCGGCATCAGCAATTGGGATCTCTATATTTTCAGTAACAACAACGGTATCCACTTCTGAACAATTGTTTTCCGTATTTAAAACGACAAATCGATAGGTTCCCGGAGCATTTACATCGGTTGTGGCATCATTGCTAATCACATCATCATTGTCATTTAACCATTCGTAAGTGATATTATTTCCAGAAGAGGAATTGGAACCATCTAAAGTAACTGTTGAAATATCGCAATTTAGTTCATCATCATCGCCTGCATCTGAAACCGGTGCTTCGATGCTTCCTTCAACTACCACCGCATCAATGCTTTCGCATTCTGTCATTACATTTAAAACGGAAATCGTATACGTTCCTGGCTGATCTACTACCGGTGTTTGTGTATCTCCACCGCTGACAATATTGCCATCGTCTGTTGTCCAGGTATAAGTAATGTTATTCCCTGTACTAGAGCCAGTTCCATCAAGTTCGACTGTATTTATTGTACAACTAATTTCATCATCTTCACCGGCATTTGCATCAGGGCCTGGAACTGCTTCGATAACTATTATTGATGTTTCGAGACAATCATTGCCATCTGTCACAGTAGTGTTATAGGTGCCTGCAGAAAGATTATCAAACAAATTATTTGTTGAAGGACCTTCGCCAATGTCATAGATGTAAGTGCCTGTTCCGCCTTCTGCCAATAAAGTAATCGAGCCATCTTGTTGTCCGCAATTTTCATCTAAAGAGATGGTTGTTAAAGAAATCGGCGCTGGTTCATTAATCACAGAAACCAATGATTCTGTGCAACCGAAATTATCTGTTACAGTTAAGGAATAGCTGCCTCCGGAAATGTCATTTAAATCTTCGGTAGTCTCATTATTACTCCAAAGATGTTGATAACCAGGCTCCCCTCCGGAGACATTTATATCCACGAAGCCATTTTCGTTTCCATTACAATCCACGTCACCCTGATTTCCAATATTAGCTATCAACGCTGAGGATGGTCCATCTATCATAAAAGGACCAACTTCGATAGAGTGGCCGAACCAATCTGTAATTGTACAGCTATAATCTCCAGTGCCAAAACCATTCAAATCCTCTGTAGTTTCTCCGTTGCTCCACAAATAGGTTAAATTATAATATCCTCCGGTTGTGGTAAGGTCAACCCCATCATTGCCATCCTCATAACAAATTTCGTTGCTTACTTCCCCCGAAGATTCCAAATTGCAACTGGTGATCCGGTTGATCCAGCCTTGAAGAGAAGTCTGACCAACTTCGTATACTTTTCTGCCAGGGCAAACCATGTAAAGTGTAGGATAATAGGCTAAAGCATAATCATTTTTGATATTTCCCCCATTGCTGGATGTTAGATTTACGATTGGATAATCAACGCCGGTTGTCCAATTTCCATAAGTGCCACCGTTACACCCCGAAGGTCCATAAAGACAGTTTGTATTAGTTGTATAAGAAGCTTCGAGCATGAAAATTTCAATCTCATCCGTTCCATTTGGTCCATAGTCCTCATACAAATCCTGCAAACGGTGAGTTTGGTGATAATTCCAGCAAGGGCCACACCAGGTAGCTGATAAATCAAGAATCACACTCTTTCCCTCATCCAGGATATCATAAAGATTGTGGGTATTGTTATTAATATCTGTAACTGTAAAATCCGCTCCGATGGAGCCATCTGGAAGTTGTGCTTTTAGTGAAAATGTAATTAAAAAAGAGAATGCTAAGGTGGCTAGGTGTCTTGTTTTCATAATGAGGAAAGTGGTTATTTCGTCTGGTTAAAATAAAATTGCAAAACTGAATTCTCCGATTAGGTTAGTTAGATTGATGAATATAAAAATAAATCAACAACTGGAAAAGTCTTGGTTGATTATTCTGACATTATGAGAGAAAGCAGCATAATAATTGGCAAAAGAGGGAAGCGTCGATTAACTAAAAGTATAAATAAATATCAGGATTGCAAAATTTTGCATCACAGATTTTTGAAAACAAACTGTTTGATCTAAACTAAAAGCTTCCAGATGTTGTCCAAAAATATTTAACGACCCACAATCACTTTCTTAGCAACTGATTTATTGTCACTTTGAAGATGCAGGATGTACATTCCCGGAGAAAGATCGTTGGTTGGGATTTCATAATTTGTAGAAACATTTTCAAGCAAATGCTCATGTACAACTAAGCCATTTGAATGTAACAATTTTATTTGAACCTGCTCCAGGCCACAATCCGGAAAAGATATACGTAGAAATTGATTATTGGGATTTGGAGATACCGATAATTCGCAACCAAAAACGTCTTCATTATTTACAATGATTACGACATCAGTAATGGCGAAAGTACTATGTTGAACTTCCGCCAGTTCAGCAACAGCAGCCACTGTTGCTTTTACCACATTGCTCATAAAAGTAAAATTTAAGGCTCCGATCGTATCATTTGGTGAATGATAATTTTGGTTTCTAAAATTTGCACCATCAGTCAGCATCAACGCGGGTAAATCATTTATCCAAAATGCAGCATGATCGCTTCTACCTAAATCAGGAGTCAAAATTTGCCATTGTGCAGGAGCTGCAACGGAAATCACCCGAAGATCAGGAACATATTCTGCTGCTGCATTTTCAAAGAATGCGACTAAATCAAGCGCAAAAGAAATCCCTGTATTTGTAATAAAATTACCCCGAAAACTATCATTGGCTACAGCATTGTAAGCATCAGGAAAAAGCAATTCAAAACCATTTGGGAGAGTCTGGGAGTTGGGAGAATTATCATAATAACCTATCATTTCAAAATTAAAAACGCCTTCAACTTCTTCATAATCTTTGATTCCACCGTTGTTGGTATAATTCAAACTTCCAATCAGTCCTTCCTCCTCCAAATCAAAACCAATAAACTTAATAGATTTTTTAAAATGATAAGGCGCCAAAACGCGTAAAGCTTCCATTACACCGGCAATGGCCGAACCATTGTCATCAGCTCCGGGAGAGTTGTTTACGGTATCGAAATGGCCATCGATGATATAGGTTGAAGTTTCGTTTATTAGCCCTGGTTTTCTACCCACATAATTATTGGCAGTATAGCCGTTCCAAACCCAGGAGCTGTTTTCGTCTTCAAGATTGTAAACTGAAAAGTGGCTTTCGATACTATCTTTTACTTCCTGTAAATGTATGTTCCCCGCTGTACGATGTCGTATTCCTTCGATAAATTCAAGGTCAGAACGCAGCCTGTTACTATCCACCTGATCGACGATTTCCTGAATGTCTATTTGGTACAAATCGTCTGCGACGAGCATGATTTTGTAATTTTCATTAACCAGGTCAAGATTGGAATAATTCCAGACAATTGTTTTTCCAATTCCTGGGCTTACCGGAAATCCAACATCTCCAGTTGCTTGAGAGGTGTTAATGGTATATGTTTCTCCATTATCATCAGACATTCGGAAGGAAATCTCTATATCGTCATTTTCATTATCCAATAGATTATAATAAATCGTCAGTTCATTTGGGTTGTCAATTGCAGCCTGTAGGCTTTGAATGACAGGGGCTTGGTTTTGGCCAAAACTAATTTCAACAAAAAATAAAAGTATAAGAGAGCAGGGTAGGAGTTTCATTTTTAATTTTTTCTAAAAATACACAACAGAAATGTAAAGGCATAAAAAAAACCTGCATTGAAAATGACAAAGCAGGTTTTTTAAATAAATCTTTTTTTAAAAATAGTTTTCTACTTTCCGCTGGCTTTGATTGCAGCGACATATCTGGCTACTTCTTTTTTTACTTTAGGAGCCAGGATGAGCAATCCAATCATGTTAGGGAAAATCATTGCAAATACCATGGCATCTGAAAAATCTACCACGGCACCTAAGCTTGCTGCTGCTCCCAAAACAATGAAAATAAGGAAAAGCCCTTTATAAATCATATCTACAAGATTACTTCTACCAAACAAAAACTTCCAAGCCTGAAGCCCATAATAGGACCAGGAAAGCATTGTAGAAAAAGCAAAGAGGATCACAGCTATTGTCAAAATATAAGAAAAGCCCGGAATGGCAGAATCAAAAGCTCTTGCAGTTAGATTTACGCCATCAAGAGATTCTCCTGTAGCATGAAGAATCACAGCACTGGAACTTGGATCAGCTCCGTAAGCAAATGCTCCATTAATGTTGAAGATAATAATTACCAATGCAGTCATAGTACACACAACAACAGTATCGATGAAAGGCTCCAATAAGGCTACGATACCTTCACTTGCAGGATATCTTGTTTTTACGGCAGAGTGAGCCACCGAGGCAGAACCTACGCCAGCTTCGTTTGAAAAAGCAGCCCTTCGAAACCCTTGAATTAAAACGCCTAGAAATCCTCCAATGATACCGGAACCGGTAAAAGCTCCTGTAAATATTTGTCCGAACGCTATTGGAACTAAATCATAATTCGAAAACAAAATGAACAATGCAGCAGAGACATAAATGCCTACCATAAAAGGAACTACCTTCTCAGCTACCATTCCAATTCTTTTGATCCCTCCAATAATTACGATAGCCACTAAAAATGCAACTACAACACCGAAAGCCGTACCTGCCCAGGTTGAATCTGTTCCAATCAATGATTTAAACTGTGCAGCGGCTTGATTTGCCTGAAACATATTACCTCCACCAAAAGATCCTCCAACCAGCATGATCGCATAAAATATGGCAAAAACTTTTCCCATAACCACCCAGCCTTTTTCCGCAAGCCCTTTTTTCAAGTAATACATCGGCCCACCATAAACAGTGCCGTCAGCTCCGAATTCCCGATATTTTACACCCAGTGTACATTCTGTAAACTTTGAAGCCATACCAAGAAATCCGGCAAGTATCATCCAGAATGTAGCTCCTGGTCCTCCAACTGCAATTGCGATAGCTACTCCGGCAATATTTCCTAACCCAACTGTCGCGGAAAGCGCAGCTGTTAAAGCCTGAAAGGCAGTAACTTCTCCCATATGCCCTTCCACTCTGGCTGTTCTGCGGATATCGCCTTCAGCTGTTGTTGGCATATCTTTGTCTCCAACCTCACTTTCTCCCGTTTCAGGATGTTCACTGGGATCACCTGCAAGGTCATCATATTTGCCACGAACTACTCGAATTGCCAATCCAAATTTTGTAAAATTGGGAAAACCAAAATAGATGGTAAAATAAGTGGCGGCAGAGATTAGAACAATCAATACAATCGGAACGTTTATTCCGGCAATTGAAATTGGATAAAAAACGATATCAGCTACTGCACCCGCTACAGGCGCGACGGCATCATTGATTCTTTCATCTAATCCTTTTTCTGTCGCTTCTTGCGCAAAGGAAAACAATGGGCTGAGTATGCTTATTAAGGAAAGTAATAGTCTGTTTCTCTTCATTATGGGTATTTGGATTTTATTAATGTATTAAAAATAAGGCGTTAAGGTATCCACTTATTTTTATTTTTTCAAAGGAATGGAAATAAAATTTTGGGAGGAGTCAATATTGGAAATGCTTTAAACTTCACTCTTTAATAATCCAACGGGACGCTTGTGTTTCCATCTTCGATGGGTCCACAACCAAAATTCCGGTTTATCATTGATATCTTTTTCAAGCCTTTTTGTATTCATCTCGGTAATCTCATTTATCGTTGTGTTTTTCGGGTTTTCGAATAGGACTTCATATTCTACTTCATAAAAACCTCTTTTAACTTTACGGATAGCTCCGAAAACGACTGGACTGTTGTATTCTTTAGCATATTTTTCAGCGCCGTAGAACACCGGTGTGTCCTGGTTTAAAAAAGTCATCCAATGGCATTTAAGTGTATTGGAAGGAGATTGGTCGATGGCAAAAATAGTTGTTTTGGGCACTCCAAAATCTTTTCCCAAGTACTCTTTTATTTCTTTTATTGGGCACATGACCAACTTAAACCGTTCACGGCTTATTTTCATTTTTCTATCAAAATAAGGATTGTTCAAAGGTTTGTATATACCAATCGGGATGTGTTTGCTTGAAAGTCCAATGCCGCAAGCAAAGATTTCCCAATTATTATAATGCCCTCCTACCAAAATGACATCTTTTCCTTCATCGTAAAATCTGTTCAAAACCTCCGGGTTTCGAAACTTCATGCGTTCATTAATTTGCTTTTCAGTAATGGTGAAACCCTTTAAACTTTCAATAATTAAATCGCAAAAATGGGAATAGAATTTTCGCTGAATAGTTTTGAGCTCTTCCTCAGTCTTTTGTGGAAAGGAATTTTTGATATTTGTAAAAACGACCTTTTTTCTGTATCCGATTAGTTGAAACAATATTAGAAAAAGAAAATCGGATAGCAGATAAAGCAATGGATAGGGGAGCACAGAGATTGGTAAAATCACGAAATAATAAACAAAACGACTTCCCATGAAAAGTATAACATTTTATAAAATCTTGTAAAGTTATCCTTTTCCTTTTATTTCCTTGTAATTCTTAATTTTTGAGCGTTGTCTTTTCATGTTTACTCATATGTCAATTAGTGATTTTTAGCCAAATCTTTCTAACTCCTCTCCTTTTGCAAATAGCTGATCGACCTGCAAGGAAATCTTTGGATCCGTAATCAGCGGAGGTGCGTGGTGAGGTTTGATTCGGGCATCAATGATCAGCGGACCTTTACATCCCCAATGTTTATGTTCTACAAATTCCTGGACACCATAAATATCATGCGAAGGATTGGCCCTGGTAAAGGTTGCCCAGATAAAGTTGTTTAAGTTTTGACTGGTAAAATCACTATCGTCCGCAACAATAATCAATGGAATATTTTCCAAATCGAAAGCTTCAAGATGGCTGCTTAGTTTTTTGACTTGATCAAAACTTATTTTTTCTTCAGTGTACTTTGGTCCTTTTACGATCAGAATTCCTTTTTGTGCAAATTTTGGATTTGAAAAATCCAGGGGGAGGTTAAAATTTTCTGGTAATTCTGAACCCAACTCTCTTTTCTTTTCACCGCAACAAGCTATCACTACTTTTGAACCTGCATTCCAATCTGTTCCAGAATAGTCTAATGTATCGATGGTTGTTTTGGTTTGAAAATGTAAATCCCTTTTCCAATCCACTCTTTCTAAAACATGCTGAAAAAATCGGGGAATATCATGTGTGTTTAGCTTCGGATCGTCATCTTTATCTGCAATGATTAAAAATTTTGCGAGGGAAGTTTGACCGGTTCCCAGGATTCGATTTGCCTGGGTTAAAATTTCTTCCGGCTTTCTTTCCCTGAAAGGCATATATCGTTCACTTCCAATAGCCAGCAACAATGGATGTACTCCCGCGGCATCTACTGCGTTGATTTCTTTGATCCCCGGAAACTCCTGTGGCGTTAGCAATTCGACCAATTGATGGATTAAATAACCAAAACTAGAATCCTCCTGTGGCGGTCTTCCTACTACGGTA
Organism: uncultured Saprospiraceae bacterium; assembly: GCA_963793295.1. Taxonomy (GTDB): domain Bacteria; phylum Bacteroidota; class Bacteroidia; order Chitinophagales; family Saprospiraceae; genus JAHDHW01. The sequence continues at coordinate 155,757 of CAWBZX010000024.1, forward strand.
AAATGCCAAATGGCATCTTTGCGGTGATAAACCTTATCTACTTTCATTACCGGAAAATCATGCTCCAAGCTGTAATAACCCAAATGATCGCCAAAGGGACCTTCAGGTTTTTTGAAGTCTTTGATGATCGTGCCTGTGATACAAAAATCGGCATCCGAGGAAATGGTGAAACCATTTTTGTAAGCATATCGAAATCGACGGCCACCCATCATTCCTGCAAAGGTCAATTCGGAAAGCCCTTCTGGCATGGGCATAATGGCAGAAAACGCATGTGATGGAAGTCCACCAATAAAAACACTTGCTCGAAATGGTTCGTCAAGCTTATTATATAAGGTGTGATGAACACCGATTCCACGATGTAGTTGGTAATGCAATCCAATTTCTTCGTTCTGCTTATAATCATTGCCGGAAAGCTGGATGCGATACATCCCCAAATTGGATTGCATAATGTTTCTGCTCCCTGGAGGCAAGGTTAAAACCTGCGGTAAAGTAACGAAAGCGCCACCATCCATGGGCCAGCTTTTTATTTGGGGCAATTGATCGATGGTTGTTTCGCCGTAAGTAACCGGAGATCCAAAATGGCTTTTCATGGGTAATGCAGTAATCGCGGTAAATGGTGCAGAGAGGTAACGAAACGGATTTTTGAAAAAATTAGACGGATCAGCTTTTAATTCAATTACTTTTTGGACTTTTTTTATAGTGTCTCTAAAAATGAAATTCGTCCTTTCAATAGTACCGTAAAGATTGGATACCGCCTGGAAAGGGCTGCCTTTTACTTTTTCAAATAAAATCGCTGGACCTTTTGCATCATAAATCCTTCGATGGATTTCGGCCATCTCCAGATTGGGATCCACTTCTTGCTTTACTCGCAAAAGGTGTCCATTTTTTTCTAAATCTAAAACACAGGATCGAAGGCTTTTGTAAGGCATTGAGTTCTTGGCTTAATTAAATCTTGGTAACAAAAATAATTGTTAGTAGTTTTGTGAAGATATTAAAAGATATATTGTTGTTTCAAAAAATGCCTTTTTTCCATGCGCCAATACCTCAATCTTCTTCAGCATATTCTTGAAAACGGAACCGAAAAAAGTGATCGAACCGGAACAGGAACGAAAAGTGTTTTTGGTTATCAAATGCGGTTTGATTTGAGCGAAGGATTTCCAATGCTTACCACAAAGAAATTGCATCTAAAATCTATTATTTATGAATTATTGTGGTTTTTGAATGGCGATACAAATGTAAAATACCTTCAGGATAACGGTGTCCGTATTTGGAATGAGTGGGCTGATGAAAATGGCGATCTGGGTCCGGTTTATGGTAAACAATGGCGAAGTTGGGAAACGCCAAAAGGGGAAACGATTGACCAGATTTCCAATGCTGTTTATTTGTTAAAAAACAATCCAGATTCGCGAAGAATAATTATAAATGCCTGGAATGTTGGCGAATTAAAAGAAATGGCTTTGACACCCTGTCATTGTTTGTTTCAATTCTATGTAGCTGATGGCAAACTGTCTTGCCAGCTTTACCAGCGCTCTGCAGATACTTTCCTTGGAGTACCTTTTAATATAGCATCTTATGCCTTACTGACCTTGATGATGGCACAGGTTTGTGACCTTGCTCCTGGAGAATTTGTCCATACCTTTGGTGATGTGCATTTATATTCTAACCATATTGAACAAACTAATCTGCAACTCTCCCGTGATGTTCGCCCATTACCTACCATTAAAATTAATCCCGATGTAAAGTCAATTTTTGATTTTAAATTTGAAGATTTTGAATTGATGAATTATAACCCACATCCGCATATAAAAGCAGCAGTCTCCGTTTAGTTTGAATTATTCTGTTTATAAAAATTTATAGAATCTGATAATTTTTACTATATTTACTCAAAGTCGTGGTCTGTTTTGACTTTCAACAAACATATTTTCCCATCCTAGAAACACCCATTTAGTATAGTCCTGTGATTGTTTTATATTTTGTAAAAAAACAAATTATACTTGTAATGATTGAGGTAATTTTGGTTGTATTGATGGCGTGGATCATTTCTGATGTGAATGATAATTTAACAGTAAGCTAGATTGCCGTTTTTATATGGCTAAAAATATTCATCCTGACAATTGGGTCAGCTTAGAGCAATTTGTTATAAGCTGGCTTTTTAATTAGAGTTGACTATCAGTTATCATTTTTTTTTAGTTTTTAATAAAAAAATTTATTTGGTCAAATATGTAGGGGACGTTTCTCGTTTTTGCATCGTTATAAATGAACTGTTTATAAAAATTCGAAAAATGTACCTACAAGAAAGAATAATAATCATGACCAGTTGGGTGGCGAATGTCCCCCCTTCTCATATTTGTGAAACCACTCATTTTAGTGACGATCTTGGTTTGGATTCGATAGATATATTGACTTTAATTTTGCAACTTGAAAAATGGTTTAACATCATACTAACCAAAGAAGAAGTTGATCGTATCGAAACAGTTAGAGATGCTTCTAGTTATTTTACAAAGTATTTTGGACAAGCTGCTGCCTAATATTTAGCTTATTCGTTTTTGATACTTGATAATTATCGTTTTATTAGTCAAATAACTCTTCACAAAAAAGAGGAAATCTTCTTTTCCTTTAATTTATAGTTTCTAAAAATCATTCTTTGGATTTTACTTTTCCGCGACTAAATTGGCATTTTTTTATATTAAAAAAGCTTATGTCAATACGTCACTTATTTAGAAATCATCTAAATAAAGATAGACCTAAAATTAATATTGGTAATAATGGGAACGAATTGTATTTTTGCGCAGACAAAATCATGACAATACCTTTTGTCACGAAAAAATAACGATTGAAACTATAATTTAAAGTCATTTAAAATGATATATAAGTCATTGGTGTTCAGACTTTTGTTGCTGTCTTGCTTTTCATTTCTTTCCATCAACTTCGCTTCAGCTGACCCGGTCATTGACCAAGGTAAGGCTTTGTTCAAAACCAATTGTGCACAGTGTCATAATCGTAATATGAAGGACGATTTGACTGGTCCTGCATTGGGAGGTAGTCAGGAAAGATGGGAAAGTGAAGAGTTGTTATATTCCTGGATTAGAAATTCTCAAGGTGTTATTGCATCTGGTAATGAATATGCCATTAGTGTGTACAATAAATATAATAAATCGGTAATGAACCCCTTTCCTAATTTGAAGGATGAGGAGATCGCGGCGATATTAGCTTACATTGATTGTATGTATACAGGTGGTCCTGATTGTACACCTAAAGTTGCTGTTACAGGTCCTGCGACAACAACAACTGAAGAAAGTGATAATACATTTCTTTTCATTACACTATTTATAATATTAGCTTTATTAGCTGTTGTTTTGGCTCGGATTATTTCCAACCTCAACCACATGGCTGAGGTGAAAGAAGGAAACGTTGATGCAGAGCGACGCACTTTAGTAGATATTCTGACTGGAAAAGGTGTTGTTGGTTTTGTAATCTTTGTTTTGATTGTATTAGGAGGTTATACCACTGTGAATAATGCGATTGATCTTGGTCGTCAGCAAGGTTATGCTCCCGAACAACCCATCAAGTTTTCTCACGAAACTCATGCAGGCTTGCACAAAATTGATTGTCAGTACTGTCATGATGGTGCGCGAAGAAGTAAACACTCTGTGATTCCTGCTACTAATACTTGTATGAATTGTCATACAGCTATTAAAAAAGGGTCAACTTATGGGACTGCTGAGATAACGAAAATATATGCTTCTGCTGGCTGGAACCCTAAGACAGGCCAGTATATTGAAAACTATGATGCGATGAATGAAGCTGATATTGAAGCATTATTTAAAGAATGGATAACTGATAATTATTTGGATGATAATGAATTAACTGTTCTTGACAGAGAAGGAACTCGTGAAGTTGAAAATCAATGGAAGGGAATCAAAGAATCTCTTACTAATGAAACCAAGCCACAGATTCAGGGCCCAATCGAATGGGTAAAAATTCACAATCTTCCGGATCATGTTTATTTTAATCATGCCCAACACGTTGCTATTGGAAAAGTGGAGTGCCAAACTTGCCACGGTCCGGTTGAAAAGATGAAGTTAGTAGGCCAATATGCTCCTTTATCAATGGGGTGGTGTATAAACTGCCATCGTGAAACAGAAGTTAAGTTTTCTGAAAACGATTACTATAAATCTTACGAACGGTACCACAATGAGTTGGAAGAAGGAAAACGAGATAATGTGACCGTTGAAGAAATTGGAGGATTGGAATGTCAAAAATGCCATTACTAGAACCCTATCATAAATTTAAAATACGCATTCGTATATATACTATTACAAAAATATGAAGAAAAATAATAACGAGATCTGGGTAGGAGCAAATGATAATGACCCTTCTTATCTTGAAGCAGTTAATAAGGAATTTACAGAACTTCCGATCATAGATGCCTTATCAGAAAATGATTCTCTTGAAATAGGCAGCAGTCGACGAGATTTCTTAAAATATCTTGGATTTGGATTAGGTGCTGCGACGATTGCAGCCGGTTGTGATATTCCAGTGAAAAGAGCGATTCCATATGTTGTGAAACCTGATACAATCGTTCCAGGAATAGCAAATTATTATGCCTCAAGTTTTGTGAAAGGTGGAGACTATTGCTCCATTTTAGTGAAAACTCGTGAAGGTCGTCCTATCAAAATTGAAGGAAATGCTTTATCTGGTGTCACTAAAGGAGGAACAAGTGCTAGAGTTCAAGCCTCTGTATTAGATTTATATGATACAAATCGTATACAAGGTCCTAAAAAGGTGTCAGAAGATGGTAGCACAAGTGATGTGTCATGGGAAGACCTAGACAAAGAACTAAAAGGAAAATTAACACCAGGATCTAATATTGCCATTATAACCAACACAATCCTTAGTCCTACTACCAAAAGTGCAATTGCTGATTTTAGTGCAAAATTTGCAAACACAAAAGTGGTTACTTATGATCCAGTTTCGTGCTCTGCAATGCTTGAAGCTAATGAAGCTAATTTCGGTGATAAAGTGATTCCCAATTATCATTTTGACAAGGCTGATGTAATCGTTAGTTTGGACGCTGATTTTTTGGGTACATGGATTTCTCCAATTGAATATGCTCGGCAATACGCATCAAAACGAAAAATCAAAAATATTGATAGCGCCAGAATGTCTCATCATATCCAGGTTGAAAGTGGTATGACAATGACTGGTTCAAACGCTGACAATCGTATTTTAATCAAACCTTCTGAGCAAGGTGCTGCAATTGCTACATTATATAATGAAGTAGCTACATTGACTGGTGGAGAAAAAGTTTCTGCTCCTTCAATTAATCCCAATGCTGCAAAAGGATTGAAAGCAGCGGCCAAAGAACTAGCTTCTCACAAAGGAAAGTCATTGGTGGTTTCAGGTTCTAACAATGTAGGAGAGCAGATTTTGATAAATAAAACCAATGACTTACTTGGCAATTATGGCATGACGATAGATTTTACTGAAGCTTCATTACAACGCCAAGGAATTGATAAGGATATTCAAAATCTAATTGCTGACATGAGCAGAGGTAATGTCAGTGCTGTATTTGTAATGGATGGAGCAAATCCAGCCTATGACCTTCCAAATGCGGTAGCATTTTCAAGTGCTTTTGCGAAAGTTGGAACCAGGGTTTCATTTTCTGGAATGCCTAGTGAAACCACTGCTGTTTGTAATTACTTAGCGCCAAACCACAATCAATTAGAATCTTGGGGAGATGCAGAACCTAAGCGAGGACATTATAGTTTGATTCAACCTACTATTTCTCCTTTATTTAAAACACGTCAAACTGAAGAGGGTCTTTTGACTTGGTCAGAGAGTGCAAATTTTGATACAAGTGCTGATCAGCCTTATTATGAATATTTAAAGACACAATGGGAACAAAACATGTTTCCAAATCAAACTGATTATGCAACTTTCCAGTCCTATTGGGATAATGCGTTGCACGGTGGTGTTTTTGTAGTACCTCAAAGTACTGCTGAAACTCCAATTCCTTGCAGTGCTGATGTAAACACTGCTGCTGCAAAAATTAATAAACCTTCAAGTAGCGAATTAGAAATCAGTTTTTATGAGCCAATAAATATTGGTGCTGGTCAATATGCCAATAATCCATGGTTACAAGAATTACCAGACCCGGTAACTCGCTGTACCTGGGGGAACTATATAAGCGTTCCTGTGGAGTGGGACAACAGTGCAAGTGATTTTAAAGGATATCTGGGAATTGGAAAAGATACTGCCAAAGGGAAAGCGGAATATGTTGATGTTGATGTAAATGGCGTTATTGGAAAATTCACAGCTCTTGCTCAGTTTGGTCAAGCACCTGGAACCATTTCAGTTGGCTTAGGGTACGGACGAATCAATGCTGGTTTGAGTGCCAAAGGAATTGGAACTAATGTAAATCCATGGCTTTCATTAGATGCTAACGGAAACACCAAGTACTATGCTGATGTAACTTCTGTAAAAGTTACCGGAGTAGATAAAGAATATGCTTGTGTTCAATATCACCATACGATGGGTGTAAATCCACGTGGAGCTGATGGCGAAATCGTGAAGGATGCCGGTACAGGAAAACCTTTTAATGTTGATGAAAAGGCTTTGGGTTTCAGTGGGTATCAGGGATCTTTAACGGATCGATCGGTTATTTTTAACGCTAATTTAAGCGAGCTTAAAGAAAAAACAGAGGAGCTACACCATAAGCGGGAAGAATACCAGTATTTAAATAAACAGACTTTATATTTCGGATATGATGATAATTATACTTCTGGTCATCATTGGGGAATGTATGTAGACCTCAATGCGTGTATTGGCTGTGGAGCATGTACTGTTGCTTGTATGGCTGAAAATAATGTTCCGGTTGTTGGTAAAAAAGAAGTTTCACGACATCACGAAATGACCTGGTTGCGAATTGACCGATATTTTTATGGTGATGTTGAAAATCCAAATGTAGTTTATCAACCAATGATGTGTCAGCATTGTGATAATGCTCCTTGTGAGAATGTTTGTCCGGTTGCTGCAACTAACCACAGTTCAGAAGGATTGAACCAAATGGCATATAACCGATGTATCGGAACAAGATATTGTGCCAACAACTGTCCTTATAAAGTACGACGATTTAATTGGTTGGATTATACTACTGCTGATCTGTTCCCAGTGAATGAATATGATTTGAATGGAGAAGAATTGCCTTACGGTGCTGATAATCTTACCAGAATGGTATTGAATCCAGATGTGACTGTTCGATCAAGAGGAGTTATTGAAAAATGTAGTTTCTGTGTTCAGCGAATTCAGGAAGGTAAACTAACTGCAAAGCAGGAAGGTCGTGCATTGCGAGATAATGATGTGAAAACAGCTTGTCAAACTGCTTGTCCAACCGGAGCAATTGTATTTGGTGATTCAAATAACAAAGAAGGTCAATTGGCTGAGAAATTAAAAAATCCTTTGATATACAGAGTTATTGAAGAAGTAAATACTGAATCTTCTGTTCGATATACCATGAAAGTGAACAATCGTAGTGAAGAGATCGACAAAGCGATGAGCTAATTTTTTGAAACAAGTTTATAACAACGATATAATTTATAATTTATGAGTGCTGTTGTTTCTCCAATTACGAGAACCCTTAATAACAGGTAATAAAACTTACCACCAGATTACTGAGGATCTTGTTGCTCCAACGGAACGAGCTCCTAGTGGTGACGTGGGTGATTGCCTTTATGATTTCAGTTAGGGTTCCTGACCTTTGGTGTTTTTTGTATTCTTTGGACTATCTGGTTTGGAATTGGAACCTGGAATCTAAATCGAACCATTGGTTGGGGATGGGATATTACCAATTTCGTTTGGTGGATCGGTATTGGTCACGCAGGAACCTTGATTTCTGCAATCCTTTTACTTTTCCGTCAAAAATGGCGTACAGGTGTAAACCGTGCTGCAGAGGCGATGACAATTTTTGCGGTAATTTGTGCGGCATTATTCCCAGGTATTCACATGGGACGATCTGGTTAGCATTTTTCATTTTCCCATATCCAAATACAAGAGGACCACTATGGGTAAATTTTAATTCACCGCTTCTTTGGGATGTATTTGCGATCAGTACTTATTTTACCGTTTCATTATTGTTCTGGTATACAGGTTTAGTACCTGATTTTGCAACAGTTAGAGACCGTGCAAAAGGATTAAGAAAAAGATTTTACAATTTCTTATCTTTTGGTTGGACAGGTTCTGCAAAGCACTGGCAACGATGGGAATCTTTATCTTTAGTACTTGCAGGTATTGCAACACCATTGGTACTTTCAGTACACACGATTGTAAGTTTTGACTTTGCCACTTCAGTTATTCCAGGATGGCATACAACGATTTTTCCACCATACTTTGTGGCAGGAGCGATCTTTTCAGGATTTGCGATGGTACTGACCCTGATGATTATTACTCGAAAAGTTTTAAAACTGGAAGAATATATCACTGTCGATCACATTGAGTCGATGAATAAAGTAATCCTCGTGACAGGAACGATAGTAGGAGTAGCCTATTTGACGGAGCTCTTTATTGCCTGGTATTCAGGATATGTATATGAGCAATTTGCTTTTTTCAACAGAGCACTGGGATCTTACTGGTGGGCTTATTTTGGAATGATGATTTGTAATGTATTATCTCCTCAGCTTTTCTGGTCAAAAAAGATACGACGTAGCATTTGGTGGACTTTCTTCTTGTCCATCTTTGTCAATATCGGAATGTGGTTTGAACGATTTGTGATTATTGCAACAACATTGGCTCGAGATTATTTGCCATCAAGCTGGAGTTATTATGTACCAACATGGGTTGAAATTGGAATTTTCCTTGGAACTTTAGGTATATTTTTTACGCTTTATTTGATCTTTACAAGGATTGCTCCTGTGGTTGCAATTGCAGAGATTAAGCATATTTTGAAAACTGCTGGTGATCAGTATACTGGTGCAAATGCAAACAAGCAGCACCATGATACGGAAGAAGAACATTAATATTAAAAGTAAATTCAATTACTATAAAAATGACAGAATCTAAAGAAGTTTTATTTGGCCTTTACGATGATGAAACTGATTTGCTAAAAGCTGTGAAACAGGCCAATAATAATCATCTGGAAATTATGGATGTTTATTCTCCATTTCCTGTTCACGGACTTGATCCACTTTTGGGATTAGCTGAGTCGCGGTTGCATATTGCAGGGTTTGTATTTGGTGCGATAGGGACAATGACGGCTTTTCTTTTCATGACCTGGGTTTTTACAAGGGACTGGCCAATTATTTTTGGTGGAAAACCATATTTCTCTTCACCAGCTTTTATTCCGATTACTTTTGAGCTGACCGTTCTTTTTGCATCTATTGGAATGGTAGTAACTTTTTATACCATATGTGGAATGGGACCAGGTGTGACGAATCCAACACTCCACGATCGAATTACTGATGATAAATTTTGTATCGCTTTTAACACAAATGGATATTCGAGTGAAGAGGTAAATCGCCTGAAAAGTTTCTTTTCAAACACTGGCGCTTCACTTGTTGACACCAAAACGATTTAATCCTGAATAACTTTTGGGACTAATTCCAAATAAATTGATATGAATAATAAACGAAATAACATTATAGTACTTTTTGCAATCGCACTGCCATTGCTTTTCAGTGCATGTCAGCAGCCGAAAGGAAATAGCACAGGAAGTGAATACTTTCCGGATATGGGCCACTCAGTAGCAATGGAAGCAAATACATACACTTATTATTATTGGAACACCTGGGATGAAGAAAGTCAGGTGAAATTAAAAGATATTTCAATGCCTCGTGATCCGGTTGCCGGAACCATTCCAAGAGGTTATTCCGGAGTTCACTATGCAGCAACTGCCACTGAAAGGAATGCTGTTTTGAGTAACTTGAATGGAGAAGGAGCAACGCAAGCCATTTCTGTTCCTATAAATGGAAATGTTCCATTTTATTATGCTAATACAGAAGCAGAACGAACCAGAGCAATGGAAGAAATTATTGACAATCCATATCCAATAACGGACGAAGGAATCGCCAGGGCAAAGGACCTTTACAATGTTTTATGCGGAATATGTCATGGCGAAAAAGGTGATGGAAATGGTTATCTGGTTCGTGAAGATGGAGGTGTTTACCCGGCTGCGCCAGCTAATTTTCTTACAGATGAATTTATTGGCAGCTTCAAATGGACGTTACTACTTTGCAATAATGCATGGTAAAAATGTAATGGGAGGATATGCTGATAAAATATCCTATGAAGAGCGATGGCAGGTAATTCATTATATTCGATCACTACAAGCTAAAGACAAAAAATTGGTTTACAATGAAAAGGAAAACACACTTAATGAAATTGACGTACCTGGACAGGCAATGGTTCCAATTGCTTCTTATGAGGAGACTGGTTCTGAAGGGGAAGCTGTAACCGAAGAAAATGAAGTGGACCAAAGCGATGATAGCAGCCATGATGATGGTGGCCATTAAAAAATAAATAAACCAAGCATTTTATATAACTGTACCGGCTTACCGGTTTTACAAAATATAAACGAAAATGAATCAGTTTACCTTTGAAGGCAAACAAAAAAGAGTTTTAATAGGAATGATGATTTTGGGAATTGTCTGCCTGGCGTTGAGTTTTTTTGACAATGCCGTTCCTCATCATTCAAGGTTTTGGACTAACTATTTGCACAACACGGTCTTTTTTCTTGGAATAGCATTTACCTCTATGTTTATTATGACGGCGAGTATTACTGCTTATGCAGGATGGTTTACCGTTTTTAAGAGAATTTGGGAAGCTTATGCCCAGTTTTTGATAGTTGGCCTTCTATTAATGTTGGTTGTTGTCGCTGGTGTTTGGGGACATTTTCATCATCTATATCATTGGGCTGATGATGCAGCTGTTGCTTCAGATTCTTTACTTCAGGGAAAAGCCAGTTTTTTGAATGAATATTGGTACACTTTCGCAACAATAATAATTGTAGGAGTTTGGTTCTTTTTTGCTTCCAGAATGAGAAGTCTTTCTTTGCAAGAAGATACCAGTGGTACAGCAGATTTTGCAATTCACAAAAAAATAAAAGTGTATGCTGCAATCTTTTTACCCATTGCTGCATTCTCAAGTGCTGCAATGATTTGGTTGTGGACCATGTCCATAGATCCTCATTGGTACAGTACCATGTATGCCTGGTACACAACAGCAAGTTGGTTTGTATCTGCTCTTGCATTGACTATTCTAACCATCATTTATTTAAAATCAAAAGGATATCTTCCTGATGTTACTGATGAGCATTTACATGATTTAGGTAAGTATATGTTTGCATTTAGTATTTTTTGGGCATATCTGTGGTTTTCGCAATATATGCTTATTTGGTATGCAAACATTGGTGAAGAAACAATATATTTCAAACTCCGAAGAGACGAATATCCTGTTTTGTTTTATGGAAACTTGCTCATGAACTTTTTCTTGCCATTTTTGATTTTAATGAAAAATGATTCAAAGCGTAAATACGGAGTGCTTACTTTTACATCGATTTTACTGTTATTTGGACACTGGTGGGATTTTTTCTATATGATTAAACCAGGAGTTTATAAAGAAGTGATGCATGCTGCAGGTTCTCATGCAGAGCATGTTGGATATGTTGCTGGTTTTTCGATCCCTGGACTAATTGAACTAGGTACCTTTGTTGGATTCTTAGGATTGTTTATGTATTTAGCTTTCAATCAATTGACAAAGGCAAGCCTTAAGGCCGAACGCGATCCATATTATGCGGAAAGCGTTCATCATCACGTTTAGAAATGGAATAATCGCCTTATTTAGATTGAGTCTAAATAAATGATAACGTGTAAACATTTAGTATTAAAACAGGTTAGATAAATAAGTTCGAGAAATATTATAACTACAAAAATATTATTAGATAATGATAGCTTTAATTTCGATAGTTTGTTTGGTTCTGATCGCACTTGTGGTTGTTCAGATTGGTAAAGTAACTGAGCTTGCTTCAAGGATCAGAGGAGAAGAAGAAGCACAGGAAGAATCTAATGTTTGGAACGGTAGATTCTCTCTGATTTTTATGATACTATTTTTAATTGGCTGTGTTGTTTCCGCTGTGTATTACAAAGATAGTATGTTGGGATATGGTCCCCACATTGCTGCTTCAGAGCATGGTTCCTCATTGGATAGCTTATTTAATATCACTTTATTTTTCACTGGTATAGTATTTATTATTACTCAGATTCTTCTGTTTTGGTTTGCTTACAAATATCAAGGAAAATCAGGTAGAAAAGCTTTATTCTTTTCTCATGATAATAAGCTTGAAGTGATTTGGACTGCGATACCAGCGGTTGTAATGACATTTTTAGTGGTTGGTGGATTGGATGCATGGAATGAGGTAATGGCTGATGTTGCTCCTGGCGAGGATCATATTGAGATTGAAGCTACCGGAATGCAATTTCTTTGGACTTTGCGATATGCTGGGCCTGACGGTGCGATAGGAACAAAAAATTATAAATTAATTACCGCTAACAATCAGTTAGGTATTGATTTTACTGATGACAAAAGTTTAGATGACGTTGTTTCGTCTGCTGCAGGAGAAGTAATCAAATTGCCAATTGGAAAGAAAGTTAGAGTTCGAATTACATCTAGAGATGTGTTACATAATTTTGATTTACCGCATTTCCGTGTAAAAATGGACGCGGTTCCAGGGATACCTACTTATTTCGTTTTTACACCTTCTATATTAACCCAGGACTATCGTGAAAGACTGGGAGCATTGGATAAAAATGGTAAGCCTTTGTATCCGGAATGGCATAATCCGTCTGATCCAACTGACCCGGAAAGTAAACCAAGATGGCAGGAATTCCAGTTTGAGTTGGCTTGTGCAGAACTATGTGGGCGGGGACATTATAGTATGAGGCGTGTTGTCGAAATTGTTTCACAAGAAGAATATGATATTTGGGCCAAAGAGCAAACTTCCTTTTATGAAACAACCATTAAAGGAACAGAAGAGGATCCACGTTTGCAGGTGGTGAATTAATAGAATAATTGAAATTAGATTTAAATAAAACTTTTATTAGACCTTACTCAATTTTTAAGTAAGATTTCATAAATCATAATACGATGGCTAATATAGCAAGTACTTACGAAGAAGATATTTTGATTGAAGAACTGGGATATGATGATCATTTTCATGAGCATCACCATGGCGATAAATATCAATCAAATTTTATTACTCATTACATTTTTAGTCAGGATCATAAGATAATTGCTAAGCAGTTTTTGATCACAGGTATGTTTTGGGCGATCATTGGTGCTGCAATGTCAATGATTTTCCGAATGCAATTAGGATTTCCTGAAGAAAGTTTGGCATGGATAAAACCTCTTCTCGGAAAATGGATCACTGTAAATGAAGCAGGAATAGGTACATTGGCTCCAGAGTTTTATTATGCTTTGGTGACGATGCACGGTACGATTATTGTGTTTTTTGTACTTACAGCCGGGTTGAGTGGAACCTTTAGTAATCTCTTGATTCCATTGCAATTAGGAGCAAGAGATATGGCATCACCATTTCTGAATATGTTCTCCTATTGGTTTTTCTTCCTTGCAGGTGTTGTAATGTTTTCTTCATTGTTTTTGAGTACAGGACCATTTTCCGGAGGATGGACAGCCTATCCACCGTTAAGTGCTTTACCTCAGGCATCATCTGGATCAGGTGCAGGTATGACATTGTGGATGGTTAGTTTGGTTCTATTTGTGGTTTCGGTGCTTCTTGGAGGTATCAATTATATTACAACTGTATTGAATTTAAGAACAAAAGGAATGAGCATGTGGCGAATGCCTTTGACAATTTGGGCATTTTTTGTAACAGCTATTATCGCACTCTTATCATTTCCTGTTTTGGTTTCCGGTTTCTTTTTGCTGATGTTTGACCGAGGACTGGGAACAAGTTTCTTCTTGAGTGAAATATTCATTGGAGGACAAGCTCTGGATCATGTAGGCGGTAGCCCGATATTGTATCAGCATTTATTTTGGTTTCTTGGACACCCTGAAGTATATATTATTATTCTACCTGCGATGGGACTTGTTTCTGAAGTTATGTCAGTGCATTCGCGAAAACCAATTTTTGGTTATAAAGCAATGGTGTTTTCTATTTTAGCAATTGCATTCCTTTCATTTATTGTATGGGCACACCACATGTTTATGTCTGGTGTGAATCCGTTTATTTCAAATTTCTTTGTGATTTTCACCTTGATTATTGCGGTACCGTCTGCAGTAAAAGTATTTAACTGGATTACAACGCTTTATGGAGGAAATATTCGATTTAATTCAGCGATGTTGTTTGCGATTGGATTTGTTTCCATGTTTATTTCCGGTGGTTTGACAGGTATTTTCCTAGGAAACTCAGCAATTGATATTCAAATGCACGATACCTATTTTGTCGTTGCTCACTTCCATATCGTAATGGGTATTGCTGCTTTCTTTGGAATGTTTGCCGGAATTTATCACTGGTTTCCAAAAATGTTTGGACGATTTATGAATGAAACGCTTGGTAAGATTCACTTCTGGGGTACATTGATTGGAGCTTATGCGATCTTCTGGCCAATGCATTATATGGGAATGGCAGGTGTACCACGAAGATATTACAGTTTTGATACATTTCGATGCTTTTTCTCATTTCGATGATATGAATAAATTTATTACAATTGCTGCAATTATTCGTTTTTGCTTTACAAATTCTTTTTGTAATTAACTTTTTCTATAGCATCTGGAAAGGAAAAAAGTAACTACCAAGAATCCTTGGGGAGCAACTACACTTGGAATGGACAACTCCAATAAATCCAGGTCATGGAAACTGGCCTGGGAAAATTCCTTCTGTACACCGTTGGGCATATGATTATGGAAAAGATGGAAAAGAATTTATACAACAACATGTTCCTATTGGGGAAGACGAATCAGAAGTACATTAATAAAGATAGTTTAAACATTTAAGAAAGTAGAAATCAAGATAGGTGATCACTAAAGTAAGGAATAGCGTACAAAGTTCATTGAAGCAAAAACTCATTGATTATGCTCAATTGATAAAATTGAGATTATCATTGTTAGTAGTTTTTTCCTCTGTAATGGCTTATTTAATTGCCGGACAAGGTTTTATAAACTGGGTTGGAGTTATCATTCTTAGTTTGGGTGGCCTATTGGTTACTGGAGCAGCAAATATTCTTAATCAGGTTTTAGAGCGTGATACAGATAAATTGATGAAAAGAACAGCGGACCGACCCCTAGCAGCGAAAAGGATGACTGTTTCAGAGGCTGTGATGTCTGCTGGATTTATGAGTTTATTTGGTATCATGTTTTTGGCAATGTTCAATGCCTGGGCTGCTTTATTAGGAATGATATCGTTGATCTGCTATGCATTTATTTATACCCCGATGAAGCGGATAACTCCTTTCGCAGTAGTCATTGGAGCTATTCCGGGAGCATTACCGATGATGATCGGATGTGTAGCGATGCAAGGCGGTTTGACAACTTTGGCAATTGCGCTTTTTGGCTTGCAATTTCTTTGGCAGTTTCCGCACTTTTGGGCAATTGCCTGGTTAGCTTTTGAAGATTATTCAAATGCTGGTTTCCATCTTTTACCTTCAAAAAGAGGTGTGAAAGATCAAAATGCAGGCTTGCAATCATTTATCTATGCTTTGGTTTTGATACCGGTTAGTTTGATAACTTATTTTATGGGATTAACCGGAATCGTTTCTGCAGCGATTGTTTTGTTGAGTGGTTTGATTTATGCTTATTTTGGATGGGATTTTTATAAGAAATGTACACGAGAATCGGCTCTCAGATTGATGTTTAGCTCGTTCTTTTATTTGCCGATTGTATTAGTTTCATTATTTTTTGATAAAATATAAGTTTTCAGGATGAATGTGGCTTTAACAGAAAAGAGATATAGGAATAAGATTCACCCGCATAAGTTTGCATTGATGGTAGCTTGTGCAAGTATAGTTATGATGTTTGCAGCTTTGACGAGTGCTTACATTGTTCGTCATGCACAAGGAAATTGGCTTGAATTTAAATTGCCAACTGTTTTTTTATATAGTACAATGGCAATTATTTTGAGCAGCGTGACTTTGCAAGCTTCTTATTTTTCTTTCGTGAAAGAAAGAGGAGTACTTTATAAAAGTTTATTAGCAATAACCTTCATTCTGGGCCTTTCCTTCTTGGTTTTACAATACCAAGGTTGGTTGGCACTATTTAACATAGGAGTTGAATTTAATGGAAATCCTTCAGGATCATTTGTTTATGTTATTTCAGGACTCCATGCAATGCATATTCTCGCAGGGCTAGGTGTTTTGTTTGTTGCGTTAGTTCATGCTTTTTCTTTGAATTCAACGGTAACAAAGATTCGAAAGAGGCGACTTGAAATTTCACTGATTTTTTGGCACTTTTTAGGTTTCCTTTGGATTTATTTGTATTTGTTTTTTCAATTGCAACAAGCGTAAAAAATTAATAAACTAGATAATAAAATAATCTGTTTTCAAGATCAAAATTTTAAATAAATAATGGCTACAGATACAGTTTTACACGAAGAGTCACAAACACAAGACAGTTGGTCAGGTGGTAAAAAACCTTTCGAAGCGAGTTATGGTAAGTTGATGATGTGGTATTTTCTACTTTCGGATGCTTTTACTTTTGCAGGTTTTTTGATTGCTTATGGCTCTATACGTTTTAGTATGCCAACCTGGCCTGTTCCGGACTTTGTTTTTGCGAAAGTACCTTTTTTCGATATTGAAGCCCCTCTGGTCTTTGTAACGTTTATGACCTTTGTTTTGATTATTAGTTCAGTTACAATGGTAAGAGCCGTGCAGGAAGGAGCGAGAGAGAATAAAGGCGGTGTCGTCAAATGGATGCTATGGACTATTGTTGGTGGAGCAACATTTTTATCCTGTCAGGCCTGGGAATGGACCACATTGATTGCAGCAGAAGGCATGACCGTGACCATTGATCCTTTTTCGAACCATTTGGAAGGTGGAACTTATATGAGCGGTGATGAACTGGTCAAAGAAGGATTTGTTAAGCATAATATTGAAGCACATGGAAGCCATGATGAAGGTGATCATGCGGAAGATTCACATGGAGGTGCTAACGAAAAATATTATTATGTACCTGCTGGAGTTCCCGATATTGAAGAAAACAGATATTTTGTAAAAGGCGATCATCATGGGAATGTGTTGGCGGGTGAGAAAATCAATGCAGATGATCCATTCCTAATTACCTACAGTCATGATTCGCACATGTATGAGACGGGTGCTATAAAAACCAATGCTGGTGAAATTACTAAAGAACATTTTGGTCCAATTGCTTTTGGTTCATTATTTTTCTTTATCACCGGTTTTCACGGTTTTCACGTTTTATCTGGGGTGGTTTTCTTGTTAATTATTGTGATCAATGTAGCAAGTGGATTATATGTAAAACGAAAGAATGGTTATGAAATGGTAGAAAAAATAGGCCTCTATTGGCACTTTGTAGATTTGGTTTGGGTATTTGTATTCTTGGTATTTTACCTGCTATAATAAACTAATTTGATTATTAAAAAATAAACGATATTCCTGATGAGTCATTTAAGTTACGAAGAATCAAAAAAAGTAGTATTCAAAGGTTTAATCCTTCTAGGTATCATTACTTTAGTTGAAGTATTTATTGCATTGATTGGAAATGGTCATGTTATTGAAGGCCATGAATGGCCGATTTGGTTAATGTATCCTTTGATGATCGCCTTAAGTTTATATAAAGCTTATTTTATCGTCTATGAATTTATGCACATGCGCTACGAAGTTAAAGGGTTGGCGATGAGTGTCTTATTGCCTATGCTGCTTTTAGTTTGGGGAATCATTGCATTTTTTCAGGAAGGAGATTCCTGGAAAGACAGAAGAGAGCTGATAAAAGAGAAAAATCAAATGGAAGCAAAACCTCAGGGGATGCTTTTTGACTCAGAGACTTATAAAGATCTTATTTAAAAAACTAAAAAGGCGAAACATCAAGTTTCGCCTTTTTAGTTTCAACGAATTCAATTTTAAATTGTTTATAATGGTGTAAATAAGCTGTCAAAACACTTATAAAATAACCGGGAAATTTCCGGAATCACATTTATGACTGATCGAAAAAAAATATCTAATAAAATACAAATAGCCATTTTAGTTTTCTTCATTGTCTTTATGCCTCTCGGGTCCTGGTATTATTTGCAATCCGGATTTGACTATCATGAAGATCTTATGTCGGAATTGAGAGATTACGGTAAATTACCAGAATTCAGTTTATTGACTCAGCATAACGATACGCTTGTAGATGCCGATCTTCACGGAAAATTTATAGTAGCTAATTTTTACAATGATGAAAGCCCCTCAACAGCTTTATCGATGGACTATTCACGAAAAATACTTGGACAGTTTAAAAGCCAGAAGGATCTTATATTTTTATTTCATAGTTTAAATCCGGGAATTCAAAATGATAGTTTATTAGCAGCTTTTGCCCAAAAAGAAGACTTATTAGATAGAAGAGCTTATTTCCTTTCTGGGGATGAAGCGCAAATGACTCGACTCTTAGTTTCAGCCTATAAAATGCCTTTGCTTGATGAAATAAAAGAGGATGGCTCAATTTCATTCGAATCAAATGTTAACTCATTACCAGACGATTATCCCTTTTTTGTATTAATTGATACGAGTTTAACCATTCGAAATTATTACAATATCAATGATGAAGCTTCCATAAACAGATTAGTAGAACATCTGTCCATTATTTTACCAAGGGAGAAAAAAAGCAAAGCCGAATTGAGACCACAAAAAGAAAAGTAAAATGGAAAATTTGGAATTGGCTAAAAAGCTGAATATTGCAGCGGGAATTGTAACAATAGTCGTTCTTCTATTAGTGGGAATGATGCGCAGACCCGAATTTAAAATATCAACGGATATTGATTTTAGCTTTTTACCTCCTTTTCATGCAACATTAAATGCTTTGGCGGCTGTCGCATTGTTATTTGCTTTTTACTTTATTAAAAACAAAAATATCGAAGCGCATCGGAAATCTATTTATACCGCAATGGGACTCTCAGCGATGTTTTTACTTTCTTATGTGGTTTACCATTTTACCACAGAGGAGACGATCTATTGTTTTGAAGGAACTTCCCGAAGTATTTATTTCTTTTTGCTGATTACGCATGTTGTATTGGCTGGAGTAATGTTGCCTTTTATATTATTAACCTTTATCAGAGCATATACCGGACAAATTGAAAAGCACAAAAAAATGGCCAGATGGGTTTTTCCTTTTTGGCTCTATGTTACGATCACAGGACCTATTTGCTATTTGATGTTGAGGCCGTGTTATTGATCAAAAGTAAAGTAAATTGAATGTAAAAGTAGCCCATTGATATTGTAAGAAGGGAAATATTAACTTAACTTTGCAACGCTAAATCAGATTTAAAATGAAAAAATCTTTTTTTAAAATACTCACACTACTCTTGCTGACTATGACATTTAGTTTTGCAAGTTTCAATGCCAGTGCTCAATGCCCGATGTGCAAAATGTCAACAGAGCAAAACCTAAAAGATGGTGGTACTGCTGGAAAAGGTTTAAACAAAGGAATTCTTTATATGTTTGCAGCTCCTTATTTGATGGTGGGAACCTTGGGATTCATTTGGTGGTACAACCGAAGAAAAGAAGATGATTTAGAAGAGAATGAAGCTTAAAAAAAAGCAGCGATCAATATTTTGATCGCTGCTTTTTTTGTATGTATTTCAATTTGTCCAAAATTGAAAAGCGCTTTTACTAGTATTTATTCACCACCGATTGGGACCACATATCCAACAGAAGCACCAAATCCAGTGTTATTTACTTTTTCATTATCAACAGGATCTTTAATCAAGTTCGAAAATCCCATCACATAACGTAAATCCACGATAATGTGACCAGGGCCAACACCAAAACCTGCTCCTGCACCAAAACTAGCTCCAAAATCGAAACGATTTAAGCCATCATCATCAAAATTAATATCCATGGTTTCTTTTTCTCCGTTTGATTCTACTTTATATTTTCCGCTAATCGCATAACCTAAAACAGGACCTACAGCTGCATAAACTACTAATGTCTCTGAATTCACAAAAGCATATTTGGCTAAAATAGGAACATCTATATGGTTAACAATCTGATCGGCTTTTACTGTGAACGTTTCACCGAAAATTTCAAAAGTTTCTTCCTGATTAAATCCTTTTTGGATAAAAACGATTTCCGGCTGAATAGAAAAATTTCCGGCTACTGGAATATCCAAAACACCAGCAATTGAAAAACCAGTAATTGAGTTTGTAGAAATATCTTCAATATTTGAAACTGCAACATTAGCAATGTTGACTCCAACACGGCCTCCTATTTTAAGCTGAGCCATCACATTAAAGGAAGTCATGGTCATCAGACTAATAAGAATGAGTTTTAAGATAGATTTCATAACGATTTAAGATTTTAAAGGTATTAAATAATTTATTTCGTGGCAAATGTATGCTTTTTGTTAATAAAACATAAAATAAATTAGCTTTAATTTAAGTTAACTTTTGGAAGCATAAATATCCCCATATTTCTCTCTTACATAGCCCATAAAATATTTAAAATTAAGTGGTTCTCCGGTAACTTTTTTACAAAGATCTTCCGCGTTGTAATTCATGCCATGCTGATGAATATTAACCCGAAGCCACTTTAACAAATTTGAAGTATCTCCGTTTTCTATTTGTTCCAACAAGTTTGGGATATCTTTTAAGGCTTGATTAAAATATTGAGCGGCATAAAAAGATCCCAGGGAATAAGTCGGAAAATAACCAATACTTCCGTGGGCCCAATGGATGTCCTGTAAAACACCGCTGTTATCATCATGCACTTCAACTCCGAGATAGGATTTATATTTTTCGTTCCAGATTTCATTCAAGTCATCAACTTCCAGGCTGCCTTCAATGAGTCCTTTTTCTATTTCGAAACGGATAAGAATATGGAAATGATAATGTAATTCGTCAGATTCAGTTCGGATCAATGATGGATAGACTTTGTTGATGCCTTTGTAGAAACTTTTGAGGCTTACATTTTTCAAATTAGCAGGAAATATTTCTTGAAGTCTTCCGTAATTAGCTTTCCAAAAACTGAGACTCCTTCCTACATTATTTTCCCATAATCTGGACTGTGATTCATGGACGCCTAAGGAAACATATTTTCCGCTTGGCAAGCCATATTCTTCAATAGGCAGGCCCTGTTCATAAAGCGCATGACCACCTTCATGGATACAACTCCAGGTCATATTTCCAAAGTTATGTTCATCAATGCGGGTCGTGACTCTGACATCTGTTGCTCCGAAAGAAGTGGTAAAGGGATGGGGGGATAAATCCTGGCGACCTGCCTCGAAGTCATAGCCCATTGTTTTTAGCATATTAATCCCATAATCCCATTGTTTTTGTTTAGGATAAAATTTAAATAAAAAGGAGTCTTCAACTTGCGTTCGATCTTTTAATTCCTGGACAAATTCAACCAACTGCTCCCTCACGTCTTTAAAAAGAATGGTCAATTGAGCTGTTTTTGTTTCTGGTTCAAATTCGTCAATGAGCGCATCGTAAGGATGATCTTCATATCCCAAAAGTTCCGTTTCTTCTCGTTTAATCGAAACCATTTCTTTGAGTGCCTCTTTGTACAGTGCAAAATCGTTTGCTTTACGGGCTTTGAGCCAGGCCTGGTAAGTTGCAGAAGTGACTTGAGAACGCCTGATTACAAACTCGTTGGTATATTTTTTTAACTTTTTATAATCTTTAAGCGTGGTTTTAATATTCTGTTTTTGTTTGAAAGGTAGTTCTTCGCTAGAGGAATTCAGCTCGTTTAATAATTCTCCGAAAAGATCATCCGTGAAGATTTCGTGAGCGATACCACTTAAAGTAGCGACTTGCCGGGACCTGACAGATGCAGCTTTTTCCGGTAAATTGACTTCTTTGTCCCAGCTTAACACAGCGATTGAATGCTCCACATCCGCTAGTTTTTGCATGATTACCACATATTTCTCATATTTCTTATTCATTATTTTTTGATTTGAAAGTTGACAAAAACACGAATGCCCAGCCAATGATAAAAAAGACGCCACCGATCGGTGTAATTGGGCCGAGCCATTTCCAACTGGTTAAATGAAGCAATTCTCTGCAGGATAAAAGATAAAGTGATCCGGAAAATAAAATAATCCCCAGGATAAAACTCCATGCGGCTCTTTTAATCCACACATTTTCATTTTTCTGCAAAAGTAAGGCAGTGATGAAAATTCCAAAAGAATGATAAAACTGGTAGCGAACTCCGGTTTGAAATACAGATATTTGATCGGCAGAGATTTTGTCTTGTAATCCATGGGCTGCGAAAGCTCCAAGTACTACCCCAAGAAGTGCTGTTAAACTCGCGATTTGTATAAATTTTCTAGCCATTGCTAATATTTTTTATTATTATGGATAACTTTTTATAAATAATCCTTGAACCGAAAAATCCAATAATAAGTTGAAACTACGAAATTTATCTATTTTCATTTGGGGCACGTTATTGTTTATATGCGTTCTAAATTTTCAATTACATTTTTTTAGATTTCCTTTTTTGAGTATTAATCTTTTTGAGGCCATTCCGGAGCAATCCGCACTGATTATCGAGTGTAATGATGTTGAAAGTTTAAATAATCTAAAATCCCGTTCCCCTTTTTGGAACTCGATTCAAAAATCGTTTTTATTCGAAAAAATTAAAATAGACCTCTCTGAGATTGAAACCAGATTATTGAAAAGCCAGGATTCTACGAGCTTTCTGGAAAATAATCCATTCATCGCTGCACTTCAAATGAGCAGTGCCAATAGCGCTGACTTTTTATATATCATCAACGCTGAAGGATTGTCCCTTAATGGCGGGCGGTTAATCGAACAATTAGAAAATGTAAGAATCAATAAATCGATTTATCTTAAAGAATCGGTTTATGAATTAACTTTTCCTGATAATCAACGATTTGCAGTTTGCTTTTATAACAGCGTCATTCTTTTTGCGCGGTTTCCTTTTATGGTCGAAGATGCGATAGCTCAATTGAATAATCCGACACAAGCACTTTCAGCACAAAGAGATTTTCAATTGGCTAAAAAATCAATAGATGGCAAACCGGGCGTATCTGTCTATTTTAATTTTAAAAGACTCACTCAGTTAATGGGGTCTTCTATTCAAAATGGACAATTTAATAATTTAGAAAATTTAGGTTCTCTGGTGACTTTTAACTTTTTTGCAAAAGAGGAGGAGGTAAGCGTTGGCGGAACTTTGATTACTGATTCTGCAATTGATCAAAGCTCCGGAGCGATAAAATCGAAGGAAAGTAAAATGTTTTCGGTAATTCCGGATAATTGCTCCTTTTTATTTTGGCAATCTCAAAACCTTAATAAAACACCTGATTATTCTATAACAGATAAAGCCGTTTTTGAAGAATACATGAAGCCATGGATAGGGGATGAAAGAGCAATTTTTTTTACAGAATCTCGCAAAGCTGCTTTAGAAGAACAACAATTTATCGTCTATCAATTAAAAGATAAAGAACTTGCCAGTCAATATTTAATTGAATATGGGAAATCAAAAGGTAAAATGCAGGAAATTGAGTACCAAACTTTTACAATCAAACAATTGTTTTCCGGCGAAATATTGCAAGACGCTTCGATATTTGGCGAAAGCCCTTTGCAAAGTCCATTTTACACCTTTGTTGAAGATTATGTGATATTTTCGAACTCCCGGCAATCGTTAGAGGTATTGATCGATAAATTCATTTTAAGTCAAACGCTCGTAAACAATCCCTCTTTTCTTCAATACCAAAGTAAATTGTTAACAGCTACAAATACTTTTTTCTATTTTAATGTTCCTTTATTTGCTCCTTTTTTGAGGCAGTTTACCTCAACATTGGAACCTGATAAGATTGATGCCGTTTTTGATATTTTAGATCATTTCAATTCAATTGGTGTTCAACTAAAACGATCGGGGAAACAAAGTGATCTGCATTTCTATTTCAATTCTTCTGAGGATCAAACGGAGCCGACAAAAATCATCTGGTCCGCCAAACTTGCCGCAGATGCAATTATTCAGCCTGCAGTTTTAAAAAATACAAAAATCAATCAAAATGAAATTTTTATACAGGATGCTGAAAATCGAATTTACTTATTTAATCGAAACGGTAAAAAGCTTTGGGTACGTAATCTCAAATCGCCGATTCTTTCAAAAATAAACCAAATCCAATATTATGGAACGGGAGAAAATCACATACTTTTTAATACTAAAAACAAGATTTACATAATCGATCATGATGGAAAAGATGTAGGTACTTATCCTTTGGAATTACCTTCACCAGCTTCAAATGGACTGTGTGTTATTGATTTTGAAAATGACAAAGAATATGAGTTCTTCATTGGATCTCAAAACGGTTTCGCTTACGCGTTTGAAAAAACCGGGGAGCCGGTGAAAGGTTGGAATCCCAGGGAAAATATGGGAAAGCTTATTCAGGATATTCAGCATTTCCAGGTTGCAGGTAATGATTATATTCTAGCTTTGAATGAGAACGGTGATTTTAATGTTTTTAAACGAAATGGAGAACAGCGCTTTGAAACCGTTTCTTTTGATTCTAAATACTTGTCGCCTCCTGGTTTTCAGATTACCAACAACAATGCTCGGATAGTCATGACCAATCAATCCGGTAAAGCCCAGGTTTTTAATTTAAAAGGGAAGCATTTCAATTTATATGTGGGAACAGGCAAAGACAAAGCAGTCAAATTTTTATTTGAAGATGTCATTGGAGATAAGAGAAAGGATTACATAAGCCTGAGTGAACGCGACTTAAGTTGCTATTATTACGATGAAAGCGATTTTAAAAAAGCATTTAGTCTGCGATTTGAAGATCCACAGGATGAACTTTTTAGTATTCAGTTTAAGGATAATCAAAAAGCACAAATTGGGACTTTAAGCAAAACAAATAACAGAATCTCTTTGGTTAAAAATGATGGAAGTTTGTCCAAAGGATTTCCATTGGCAGGAACGACTCATTTCACAATAATTGATCTTTTTGATACAAACAAAAAGGTGTTGATTGTAGCCCTGGGGAATAGTATTTATACGTGCAAAATCGATGAGGAAAAAGATGAAAAATAAATTTTGGTAATAGGTTTAAATATTTTTTATGGAAAATCTCTTCTTATAAAAAGGTAATTCCTTGGTATTATTGTTGATGTAAATAACCCACATCTCTCACAAAATATTTCCTCTTCAAAAGTTGATATTAGGTTTCATTCCCAGCATTTATTATAAATAATACCAATTAAATCAATGACTTCCCATCTTTAAAAGAGTAATTTTTTTAATAATTAAATATAGATAAATGAAAAAAAAGTTAAGCATTAAAGATTTTGCAGAAATTTCTTCTGTTCAAACAATTAGTGGGGATAAATTAAAACACCTTAAGGGAAAAGGTGGAGAAGATGGATGCCCACCTCCGTTTGGAGTTTTTAAGCCATAAAATCAAAGAAGTCGTTTAAAGTCTTTTTGAAAACTTTATAAATTTGGTTTAATAAAGCTGATATTTATATAAAGGGATTATAAATCCTGTCTTTTCAAAAAACTTTGAACGGCTTCAAAATTAAAATAAGTGTTTTAGTCAGTTTTGACTAATAACTGCATATTTACGTTGCTACAGTTGTTGGAAATTCTGATAATTATCGTTCCTCAATATTCTCTCCTCCTGATTATTGATTTAAAAATTTGCCCATCGTTCTTTTGATAATTCAAAATAAGATAAGATTTCAGCTTTAAATTTTGTGGTTCATGGTATAATTCTTGTTTCATTTACTTTGTAGTATTTATGAAATGCCAACCCTCCCCGGAGATTTTTCTATTTCAAATAATTCATTTTTCCTGCTAGATTAACCCATTTTTAAAACACAAGTGTCACTCCTTTATTGACATTTTTAAATTTAAGATTATCATGATATTCTTAAATAATAATTCGCGCAAATATTGCAAAATGGTATATGCTATTCTTGCTATAGTTTGTTTTGTGATGTCAAGTAAAGTATCTATGGCTGATCCAATTGATAGTCTTTATCATGAATTGGGTCAGGTTAATGAACATGCAGATCGATACGGTGTGGTCAAAATTTATATACAAATAGGTGAAGAATATTTTGAAAGGGAGGAGTATCAAAAGGCTATAGACGTATTTGAAACAGCCCTTGAATTGTTGAAATATCAATCTGCCACAAAAGAAAAGTTCACCCTTTATTTTGGAATTGCTCATGCTCACCAAATGCTCAATAATTTTGAAGAATCTTTAGAATTATTTTTTACATATATCGAGTCTGACACGGCGTTTATTGAAAAGAAGAAAAAGTCTGAAGCAATTGGCCGGATAGCTATGATTTATCAAAATCTTGGAGATTATGATTTGGCATATGATTATCATTTAAGAGCTTTACAGATACAGGAATCTATGAACGATTCTTTAGGTATTGGAAAGTCATTATATGATATTGGTACCATTTTCTACTATCAGGAAAATTATATCCATGCTTTGGCACAGTATAGAAAAGCACTGAAAGTTTTTGAAAAAAAGAAAGATGAAAAGAAGATTTATGCTTGCGTTGCAGCGCTGGGTACCACTTATGAAAACCTTGGGTTACTAAAAAAGGCATTGGATTATAACCTCAAATCTTTAGGTCTTGCAGAAGAACTTGGATATAAAGCTGGCAAAGCTTATGCTTTAACGAATGTCGCTTCAGTTTATCTGGCTCAGCAAGAATTTGAACAAGCGAAAAACTATTTAACTCGTTCCTTGACCTTAAAAAAAGAGTTAGATGATAAATGGGGTCAGGTTGGAACTTTAAGTACAATCGCTGAAATGTATATCAAATCTGGTAAGCCTCAAGAGGCTTTGATTCATTTGGACGAAGGATATGCCATTTCCAGAGAAATCGGAAGTAGAACCCGGATAGTTGAAATATTAGATTTATATGCAGAGGCTTTTCAGGAAATGGGGCAATTTGAGAAATCAAGTACTTACCTAAGATCATATATTGATCTTCGGGATAGCCTGATCAACGAGACTACTTTGAGAGAGATGGGAACGCAGAAAAAACGCTATGATGTCCAAAAACAAGAAAGTAAGATCCAGCAGTTAAAAATGAAAAACGAACTGTTGAAAAAGGGGAATGAAATAGATACACTCTATGGTTATATCTGGACAGCAACAGCAATTTTTTTGGGAATATTACTTATTATGATTGTCAACAGGTATCGCGTCCAAAAACGATCTAATGAATTGTTATCAGAAAAGAATAATGAGATATTTGAAAAGAATAATGAGTTACAGAAAGTCAATGATTTATCAGTTAAAATCAACCAACTATTAGAGGATAAAAACATTCAAATTGAAAACCAGAATAAGCGATTGGAAGAGTCAAACGAAGATCTTCGCAATTTTGCGACGGTTGCCTCTCATGATTTGAAGGAACCGCTTCGGATGATCAATGCCTATACTAATATTTTAAATAAAAAATATTCACAACTTTTTGATGATAGTGCAAAAGAGTTTATGGGATATGTAATTGATGGTGTTTCGAGAATGGAAGGTTTGTTAAATGGTCTTTTGGATTATTCGAGAGTTTCAATAAGTGAAGACAAAATAAAAAAATTAAATACTCAAGATATTATAGATTTAGCGCTTGGCAACTTAAAATTTTCCATTGACAAGAAAAAAGCTGTTGTTAAAATAAATGCTAAAAAATTGCCTCAAATTAACGGAAATCATGTTCAATTGATCCAACTATTTCAAAACTTGATCGGTAACGGAATAAAGTTTCAAGGAAAAGCGAATCCTGAAATAATCTTAGATTGTCGCGAAAAAGGAGAGTTTTTTCTTTTTACAGTTAAAGACAACGGCATAGGGATAAAGGAAGCCGATAAAAAAAGAATATTTGAAATGTTCCGACGATTGCATTCCAAAGAAGAATATGAAGGAACCGGTATCGGTTTGGCAACCTGCAAAAAAATAGTTGAACGCCATGGAGGTGAGATTTGGGTTGAATCAGAACCAGGGCAGGGAAGTACCTTCTTTTTCACGCTTCCGGCAAGTAATAAATTTGAAGAAGTTGCTGTATAAAATGTGTCGCGAACCCTTCTCTCATTTTATTCAATTGCCCAATTAATGGGTTTCTTACCCTTTTTTTCCAACAATTCATTTGTTTTTGAGAAGTGTCCGCATCCTTGAAATCCATTTCCGGCAAGTGGGGACGGATGCACGGACTCTAAAACGAAATGCTTCATTTCATTGATGAGCGTTTTTTTGTTTTTAGCAAAATTGCCCCACAATAAAAAAACGACTCCTTCACAACGATCAGATATTGTTTTAATCACTCCATCGGTAAATGTTTGCCAGCCTATATTTTTATGAGAACCTGCTTTTCGATGTTCTACGGTAAGTATTGCGTTCAACAAAAAGACACCTTGTTTTGCCCAGCTGGTCAAGTCCCCGTGCTTAGGTATTTCAATACCTAAATCGCGGTTGAGTTCCTTATAGATATTTTTTAAAGAAGCCGGAATGGCAACGCCTTTAGGGACAGAAAAGGATAAACCCATTGCTTGTCCAGGGCCATGATAAGGGTCTTGTCCTAGGATTACAACCTCTACTTTATCAAGCGGAGTGGTATTAAAAGCATTGAAGATAAATGGTCCGGGCGGGTAAATGATTTTGCCTTCTTTTTTTTCTTTTACCAAGTAAGATTTGATTTGTAAGAAGTAAGGTTTTTGAAACTCTTCCTTTAAAGCTTCTTTCCAGCTCTCTTCAATCTGAACATTTGTAATTTGACTCATAGCGTTTGTTTGGTTCATTTCTGTGAAAATAATCAATTTTTCTGTGGCGAAAGGAACGAAGCCGTATTTTTGGTCGTTTAATTTTGAAACTCTATTTATTGCATTTTAAAATAAAAAAGCAGTAAATTTGCAGCGCTTAAAAAATAACTATCCAGAGAAAAGGTCTCGTAGCTCAACTGGATAGAGCAGCTGCCTTCTAAGCAGCAGGTTCCAGGTTCGAGTCCTGGCGGGATCACAGTATACGAAAAGCCACGAATTATCGGGGCTTTTTGTATTTCAAGGCTTCATAATATGGCCAAATGGTCATCAATTTTATTTTCAATTCTATCTTAATTTTTATAAACAAGCAGCTTGATTTCTTGTTTCAAGGGAATGAAAACAATTATATTTATTTTTGGATCTTTTCTAATGACATTACCAATGGTGATTTTTGATTTTAACAAAGAAAGTGATTTGGTAAATTGGATGGTTGTCGATGACGTTGTTATGGGTGGACGATCTGCCGGCGAATTCAATATCAATGAAGCTGGGAATGCAGTTTTTCGAGGTAAAGTATCATTAGAAAATAATGGTGGTTTTTCTTCTGTTCGATATCGTTTTAAAGAAAAAGAGGCGGAAAATTACAGCAAATTTGTAATTCGTCTTAAAGGAGATGGAAAGGGATATCAATTCAGGGCTAAATCTGATCAATATGATAGACATTCTTATATTTATAATTTTCAAACGACAGGAGATTGGCAGACCATTGAAATTCCAATGAATGAAATGTATCCTGGTTTTCGAGGCATGAAGTTGAATATGCCTAATTTTCCAGCAAAAAAGATGGAAGAGATCGCATTTTTGATTTCAAATAAGAAAGCTGAATCTTTCAAACTAGAGATTGATTGGATCGGTCTGGAATAATCCGGATATGACTAGAGAGAATAAGAATAGGTTGATTTGATTGTCTTTCGAAATTTTTATGGGCGTTAAAATTGCATCCGTTATTAAAAAAAAATCCGGAATTAGGTCTTTTTGATTGTGTTAATTGTGATTGGGTTGACGGTTGTTACTATCCAACCGTTTCAAGACAAAAAAGTGATTTGCTAAAATAGCAAAAGCCATGCTGTGTTTATTACTTTGTAAACACAGCATGGCTTTTTTTTCGTTAAGTGGGTTTATGAAATCCCCAGAAAGTAAACGGTACCGGATAAGCGGAAGGGAGTCATGCCTTCTGGAATGGGTTCATTAGGAACCATTTTTTGTCGGATAAGGCGATATACACCGGTCATGATTTGCCCTTTTACGTTTAAAATACCTTGCTGACCTCCGATAGAATCGTTTACACAGAAGATCAAAATAAATCCTGATATTCCATATTGTGGCCGCTCTAAAAATGCACCCGCCTGAATCGCATCGGTCATACCAAGTGGTCGAATAGGATCCTGAAGATTGACATCACTCGGAGGTTGTAATTGACTGTTTTTACCATCATTGGTGCCATCGGTGACGATGATGGTCAAACCGTTGTCAGTCGGTGAAAATTGAGCTAAAAGTAAATGGGGGAGAAAACTGCTGATTAAAATTAAAATTAGATTTCTCATTGGTTTTTTCATTATTTGAAAAGTAAACGGTAGAAATTGGCTTTGAATTATATTGTTGCCATAATTTTTTAAAATATTGAGACACAATACATTGTATTTGATAATTCAAATCAAAGCTAATAATATTAGGGGATTCAAAAGGTAGGGGAGTTTCGAATAATGTAGTTACAAAAACAGTACCTTGAATTCCAATTGAATAATTCCTCTTTTTCTGATATTGAAAAATTATAAAAGCCATTAAAAACTATGAACTGGCCATCATTTGAAATTAAAAGACTTGCTTTTTTGTGGGATTTGTTTTGGCACCTTCAAATTCTAACATAGCTCTGGCGACATAATTACTATGAAGAGTGCTATTAAAAGGGCCAGGAACTACTCCATTGTCTAATGATTTTTGAAATGTGGTATCAGTCCAATTATTAATTAAATCACCTTCTTTTTTTAATTTTTTAACCTGCTCTTGTACAGCTATGAATCGCTCGATCGTATGTTCAATAGCTACGTCATCCAAATGTTCGGGATCATTGGGATTTCCTCTAGAATTCCACGCAATGTATCTGGCTCCATAGCAATTATTTTTTCAGCTGTTTCCGCATCAACCTGCTGTTGTTTATAAACCAGTCTACCGTCTTCACCTCGTTCAAATTGTTCTACTAAGGTATTATTTGTCTCGGCTACTGGTGAAAAATTGGTAGATCGTGGAAGAGGGTGAGATTGATCCTGATCGATGGTAATTACTTCTCCAGTCTCTTTATTGATAAAAATATTTCCAAGATGCCGGTCCAATTGCCCATTGATAGCATCCATTATTTGAAGGTCTGCAAGGTCCTTTTGTGTTTTTGCTTTTGAAAAACTAAAAATGGTATGTTCCTGAATTTTCTTTCCTTGTTCATCAACTCCATTCTTCATAGCCTGCGTTGCATTCGCTACTTCCGCAGTAATTCCAATGGTTGTGCCATCAGAGTCAGTTGAAAACACTTCGGGTGCAATAAGATTTGATCCAAAAGCTTTTGCAACTCTATAAGATGCAACCTGTCTGGCTATTAAGTTGGGATCCTCTTTTTCCTTTATCTTATCTCCTTTTGAAGCGAAACCAATATTAGCCGTGGCATCATTTCCTAAATCACCTGGCGTTACAGCTTTTTTTGCATAACCTTTATTGGTGTTTGAGTCTTCTATAGTTCCTTTTGTAGTTGCAATAAAAACTTCGCTTGCTGTATCAGTATTAAATTTTTCAAGTGATCTGGCTAATTTATTTGATTCAGGAATTATACCTCTGATATTTTCCAATTCCTTACTAATATTACCATCATTCAGAGTCAATATCTGATCGGTTAAATCTTTTACGGCTTTTCGTTTATTTGGATCTTGTGACCTATTTTCTAAATATTTGCTATTCGCTGTTCCAAGCTGATGCCCCGTTTCAAGTAGTTTTTTATGATACTCTCTAAAAAGGGCATCACTATCGCCTTCTTTTTTTAGCCTTTTTGCATACTCATTTTTGGTTTTGTGATAATTTTCAAGCGATTTAACCATCGCTTTGTATTCTTTACTTCGTATGAGTCCTCCAGGTGTTTTTTGTTTAAATGCCTCTACACTTATGACAGGCTCAATTTTTTTAGCTGGTTTGTTTTCATCATTTACAATAGATAAACGATTAAGAGTATTAAGCTCCAGCAATTGATCTTGCTCGTCCGTATCATCATTTTCTATGAAGCCTTTTGGTTGAATGATGATTTCATCTGGTAGGTCGTCTTCGTCATCCCTTTGTTTTTGTTGGGGAAGATCTGCCTGTTCGGTTATGGAAAAAGTTAATCCAACTGTATCATTTTGCAAGTTTTTTCTTTCCACTTTAGAAACCTGAAACTGTTTGCCCTGTTCATTTTGACGGTTGAAATCATTCACGACCTGTCTTACCAGTTGTTCCGCATTTTGTTCATTATTTCTTTCCGTGTCAATTATGATTGTGGGAGGCAGGCTGTTATCTGTTGGTAATATGTCTTGATCTTTACTTTTAGAAATTTGCTCCAGATCGCTTAAAATATTATCGCTAGCATCCTGCCCGAAATTACTATCAAGTGTGATAAACATTTTAGGGCCATCATTATCTTTCCAGGAGATAGAATTGTAACTTTTATCAGGTGATTCTAAAGTTAAAATGTTTTTGCTGACATTTCCTTTAATACTGTCAGACAGATTTTTTGGGAGTAAATTTTTAAGCATTCCCCTGCTTATTTTTACGAGTGGTTTTCTGCGTTTTAGCAGGTTGGGAGCAGAAGGGTTTCTGGTCAGAGTTGCTGTGTTGCCTGATTTCTTTTTATTAATTCCTCCAGTGGAGTTACTTCTTTTTCGCATAATATTTTAAATATTAGAATTTAACCAATGTACGGTAATTAGGTGTTGACGAAATATTTTTAAGCTTAATCTGTGCTATTAATTTTCATTAAATCGTATTCCTTCTCTGTCTTACGTTTCCTTTTGGCGGAGTATTACTTTTCCTTAGCAAAGCAGAAAAATGAGCAGCTTTTGCCGCGTCTTTTCTACTCATCTGCGGATCTTGTAAAAATTGATTCAATTTTTTTGCAGCGGCGTCTTCTGCAGCCTTGGCAGCTTCTTTTCTATTGATGGTTCCATCAATGTTTTCAATATTAAATCCTTTCTTCGCCCCAGCTTTTATGGCTACTTCTTTTGCAAATTCACTTCTGTCTTTTCCGTCCGGAATATTTAATTTTGAGATAGCCAACTCAGCAGCTTGTTGTGCTTCTTTGCGGCTGACTTTTCCTGGTGTTTTAAGCGTGATGCCCAAATCTGTCACTGCTTTTGCAGCAACAGATTGTGCGGCTTCGGTTGCTAATTTAGTATCAATTTTTCCATCTTTTGTAATATTAAAACCATGCTGAGCTGCTCCTGCAATGGCAGCAGCTTCAGCGGCTTTTTGTGTATCGGAAGCTTCCTTTTTTTTCTTGGCGGCGGCAATCTTCCTTGTTTTTATTGCATTTTTAGCTTTTCGAAATCTATTCCCTTTCTTCTTCTTGCTGGATCTACCACCTTTACCTTTTTTAATGGCCATTTTAAATAATTTTAAAATTCAGAAAATGAAAATTTACTAGATCAATTCACTTTAGCTTTGTAGCTAACTACTAAGTTGACATTTTTCAAATTCTGTTTGTTGCCCTTAAGTTTAAAGGTCAATTGCGTTCCTCTGTTGCTGATACTCAAGCTATCGGTTTCGAGGAATTTTCCATCTTTTAAAACCATTTTGTCGTCATTATTCAAAACCATACTGACCTTTCCAGCATCGATCAAATCAAATTTGGTAAAGATGCCAGCAATTCGACTACTTGCCATATCCGGGAAATGGCCACGCTGGAAAGTCAAAGTAATTTCATCACTTTCAACATCTTCTAAAAATGCATTCCATTCATTCGCAAAATCAAAGTTGAAATCGAAGAACCTAACGGTTTGATATGGTTTTAAAGCACCCTTCACACTGTTGGCGAAAACTTCTCCACCTTGCAACGCTGTGTATTTGATATTGATAACGGCATCCACCATTCGGCTAAAATGTAGACCTCCTTTTTTACCATTCAACTCCAATCGCCACGTTGAAACTGCTCCAGTCCCTTCAAATGGCAGGTAATGGTCATCGTCGAATCTCAATTCAAACAGGCCATTATTTGTTTCATATTCATCGATGTGTGATAATGCCACTTGTTGGTTTGCTTTCCAGTTGTTGCGGATCGAAAGTGGTTGAGTCCCTTTCGGATTGAGTAAATATTTCACCGCTTTTGAATCAGGCTCGATGATCGTTTTATTGTTTAATTGCGTTAAAGTAGCATTGACTGTTTTATCATCGATAGTATCAAAACTTATTGAAATCGTTTTAATCTGTCGACAGTAATGTCCCTGGAAATCGTAATCAAACATGGCTTCAGAAAGACTAAATTCACAAACTCCTTTGTTTTTGAGTTGCAAAAATGCCATTGGATCTAGTTCCAGCAAAGAAATGGATTTTGAAATTTCAAAACGACGCTTATCCGTTTCGATAAAAGCTTGTTCCATTCTGTCCAAATCGTGACCTAAACTATCGCCTGCAAGCAATCCTTTTCGCTGACTGTCCCAATACATAGCGTTGATGAAATGAACATCACTTTCTTTTGCACCACGTTCAAACTGGAATGACTTTTCAGCATATTTTGCCATGTCATAAGCCAGCTTGTAGGTTTGATAATAAAGTCCCGAAAGCTTGCTGCTCATCCATTGATAAAGCTGTTGATTGCTAAATTTTTGCTTCATAAAATTAGAAATAGACTCATTATGTTCAATTTCTTTTTCATGCAAAGCAATTTCGTACTGAGCGACTTGATATTGTATTTTTGATCCTGCTATTTGAGCGTCAATTTGTTTAATATCACTTTCAGCCATCATCAATTGCAAATCCCAATCTTCTTTCATTCGTTCCTGCTGAGCGTACATTCCGAGCACTTCTCCGGTGACACTCAATCCTTCTCCCAGTGATTCCGCAACCTCAGCAGCAGTGCTGATCGACTGGCCAATATTGGAACCTCCAATTTTGGTTCCCATGATAAATGGCCCGATCAAAGCATCGGGAGCAGCTCCTGCGAAACTTGAAACTATTTTTAAAACGGATGAAGCAAAATGCGCTGCTGAAGCTGAAATCATTAACGCTACTTGAGCTTCTTCAGTAGGAAGCATTCCCGCTGAAATGGTGGCTTCCCAATACTTTTTACGATCTTCTGCGTTTTTGTGACTTTCCTCTAAGGATTTGATATTTTCGGCTGCTTCTTCTAACTGAGCTTCTCTGACTTTGGTCATCATTGAAAGTAAAACACCTTCTTGCTTGTTTTGCATTCTACTCAACTCTTCAGCATCTTTCTTTTCTAAAGCACTCAACAATTCACCGCCAAACTGATTTAGTTTTTGAACCAATTCTTTAGCTTTGTACATCATAAAATTGAAACGGTAGTGTGGAACTGCGACATTTCTGGCAGCTAATGCCTGGCTCAAACTAGCTCCTGAACCAACAGCCTGAACTAATGCCATCGGATCGATTGGAGGTTCGAATAATGGCAATGCTTGTTTGATTCCTAAAATATTCAAGCTATGCCTGATTTTGTAAAGGCGATCTTCAACGCGGTTCCAATAATCAAGGAATAATGAATTTTCAGGAATGTAGAAATAATGACTTTTCACGCTGTTGTGAATTGTTCCTTCTACAATTTCAGACATTTTTGGTAATGCTTTTATTGCCCCAGTTACTTCCTCCTCAGCAATGTCTTTAAATTCAAGAGAGTGCTCATCAATGTTCGAATAATAGGTGTCTTCAGAAAGCAACCTGGTACCAAGATTTTCTGGCTGTTCGCCTAGCAAATCGTAAGCAAGCACATAAAGCATTCGTGCTTCATTGATGCTTTCCCGGGTATATTGCCTGAAAAGCATATCTCCCCAGTCTAATAAATTGTCGATGTAACTCATGACAATGGAGCGACTGTAAGCCTGGTTGCGCAGGCGTGCAATGGCATGTGGATCGAATGGATCATCTCGGAAAACTTTGATTTGAGCATCAAAGTCCGGAATCCTTTTAGTCATGAGACCTGAGAATGGCATAAATTTCCAAAGATTTTTAATCGCTGTAGGATCAAAAACGTATTCGTACCATTCTTTGGCTTCTTCAAATTTTTGCGCATTATTTAATGATTGTGCAATTAAGAATGGAGCATGGAAAAATATTTCCCAATAATAATTGCCATTGGCTCCAAAGAAATCCAATTGCTTGGATTGTTCTAGATCTGGAGCGCTGTCGATGTGGCTTTTCTTGTAAGAAATTGCATATTGCCCCGGGGCTCCTTCATTTTCAATTTCAAAATAGGGCATCTCATCTAAATCCTGTGTGTTCAAACTCAAAAGCTGATTTATTCCTCCGGAAAACAACTTACCGCTAAGTTGTGGGATTGTTGTTGTAGTCAGTCTGATTATATCGTAATGGAGGAGTTTTTTGCCGAAAAAACCTGATGATGGTACCACTTTCGGTACTTTTGGTTTACATAAGAATGTACCGCCTTTAGCTTCAAAAATAAACCAATCCGGTTCGCTGAAAGTAAAGTTGGTTTTGTTTTGAATACCAAACTGCGATGGAAATAAGTCAAATCTTCCAATATGCCGCTCTCTAATACTATTGATTGTGTCACTTAATTTTGTAATTATCACATCACTTTTCTTGACAAGGTCAGTAGCTATTTTATCCAAGTCCTTTAGAATAGTTGCCGCAGAATTGTTGGTAGAAATCGCAGAATTTATTCGTTGAATAAAGGTTGATAATTTATCAGCCGTAGAAGCCTGGGTGATAAATTTTAGGGATTCCGAATCCTTGTTTTCCAGCTTGTTTTCCAACTGCTTGCGATAAGATTCAATAACAGTATTAAAAGTCGCAATGGTATCATCCTTCTTTTCAAAGATATTCCAGAAAATTGAAACTATCGGACTTGCGTAAGTATACCTGTTCAGGTTATTTGTTTGAGCATTGTAGTTATCGAGGATAGTTTGATTTCTTGTTCCTTTTTTATTTTCATCAACCAGAATGCCTTTTAACGCTATGACTGCGTCCGTGATATCAGGAAATGGTTTGTTTTCCAGTTCTGATTTTACATTTCGTGTCAACGAAGACAACTCATTACTCATTTTTTGTAGTTTCTCCAGGTCTTTTTCTTTTGTAGGAGAAGTATTGAAAAAATTGTTTACGGCTACAATTTTACCTCTTAATTGTGTTACGCTGTTATTAAAATTAGTATCCGTTAATTTAGGTGTCAGTGCATCAATATGATCCAAAGCGAGTTTCATTGCATCGTTGAAATTCCTTTTGACAGGTTTTTCCTTTGCAAGCTCACTTAAAATAATAGTCAACGAATCATCTAAAGTTTTTAAAGCATTGGCTTCACCTAGGATATCGTTGAGTGTTGTGTTTGTTCCTTCGAAAAGTTGTTGAACACTTGTATTTTTGTACTTATCAAAACTTATACTCAAGGTATTTACATAACTCCTTTCCCATGCTAAAATGAGGTAAATTTTGTAATCATTCCTAAGTTCAGCTTCTTCAAAAGTCAAATCAGGATTTATCTTTCCTGAAAGCAAAACAGTATCCTTCGGAGTGGTATAGGTAACGCCTACAAATTCATCACCATTTTCAAAATAATCAACAACATGTAATTTGTTGAAAAATTTGTCCATGTTAAAGGTGAGATTTCCTTTGATTGGCTTCGGATAACCTTCTAGTGGTTTTAAAGTTTGAATAGCAGTGCCTTCCATGGTGTAACACTCGTACTGACCTTTTCTCAAAACGTATAAAACCTTGTTTTCATCCTCAAAAACTGCATCAACAGGATTCAGCCTGCGCATGTTATGCGTTA
Organism: uncultured Saprospiraceae bacterium; assembly: GCA_963793295.1. Classification (GTDB taxonomy): domain Bacteria; phylum Bacteroidota; class Bacteroidia; order Chitinophagales; family Saprospiraceae; genus JAHDHW01. The sequence goes on from CAWBZX010000024.1 coordinate 193,689, forward strand.
AAATCCGAATAAATGGATTCCAGAAAGAATGGATATCCAAATGGTTAAGGATAATATTAAATGTGTTTCCTGTGCCTTTTCTGAAAAAGTTATAGCCACCTTTTTTATCAATAATACACATGATACCATCCAGATAAAATGTTGCAGCAACACCATTTTTATATTCTGCTAAAATATAATTGTCCGGAACAAGGGCTTTTGGAAAGAAGAATGGTAATTGGTTTTCCGGTTTTATGTCTAGTGTAATAAATAAGCTTTCGATCGAAACTGCTTTGCCTTTATTGACAACACATTGTCCATCTTTGAAAAAATATCTAGTGCCATCAACATTGGCTGCTGCGTCAATTCCAGCTTTGAAGTTGGTCGGTAAATTTGTATAAACTTCACCAATCGTTTTTACATCTCCTGTTGGATTTTCAGCTGATGATTGTAAAACATATTTTCCTGAAAACGCAACGACATTTTTGTTTTCGAAAAATGCTGCATCAATAGTATAGTCGAGATCAATACCCATTTTCAGATTTTGAGGATTGATCCATTGTTTGTTGTGGTTATAAAAGGAATATTTAATATTTGCCTTTTGAGTTACTTTTCGGTCAGAGGTATCAAAAGTAGCTTTACTGCTGCTGCCCACTGCGACAGCATTGGCGTCTTCCACTGCTTCGATTTCAATCCAGAACAGCATGATCCTGCCAAATGCGCGAACCGGAAAGACCCGCGTTGAGTTGACATCAATGTTGACCTTTTCCCAATTGTTCCAATGGATACTTCCAGACTTGTAAAAGATAGCAGTTCGGTAATAATATTGAATGGGGTCAGTTCGCGTGTGGCCAAATAATATCAAAACTTCATCTTCATCATCTTTGTAAACGTTTGAGCCCGTTATTTTCAAGTTTCCAACGGTTGCAAATTCATCGATGTAATCATTATAGCATTTTTCAACTAATCCTTTGTTGAGCTCACCTTGAAGAAGTGCTTCTTCCAAAGCTTTGAAAGCTGGCGTTTTTGTATCCCGAAGTTCTGGCCGAATATAATTTTCTGGGTAAAGAAAAACTTTTCGATTAGCTTCCCAAACGCGGTAATTTTTCATCCATTTCCACCATCCTTTTAGTTCATCGCGTTTATCTTCTGTTAGTTTCCCAACTTCTTCAAGATTGACAAAATACCTGTGGAAATAGAGTTGCATGGCAGCAATGGCTTCTTTGATTTTTGAGGTCTGTGCAGAGCTGCCCATTTCTACATCGATCAATAAATTTTCGTACAAATCACGGATGTTTTCAATTTCCGGATTGATAGACATAACGTAAGGAACCAATGCATCTCGTTTGATCAGATTAAGCTCATCATGCATTTGTTTGGAAAGCGTTTCCCAATCTTTTTGGCTGTTTTTCAAACCCAAAAACAGATACAAATTATCCGCGGCTTTATCCAATTCTTTTGATTGGAACATGTTTTTCCAGATCAGATCATAAAAACTGGAAGGAGAAGCTTCGGCCTTATTAGTAAGGTCAAAAATAGCAGCCATTTTTAAAATCAACTCAATATCAAAACTTACTTCAAAATCATTATCAGGTTTGAAAAAAGCATTTTTGCGTTTCAGCCATTTCACTTCTTCGACATCCCATTCGAAAATCTCTGAGAGTATTTCGTAGGGTTCTTTTTTATACCCTTGTTGCTCATCCAAAAGATCATTCAAAGAATAATCTCCGCCACCGCTTTCATTCTGCAGTTTTTTGTAATGACTAATGACCTTGAGATCGCTCAATAAGAAATCAGCCCAATCACTCCATCGGTGAACAAACTTTTGTGGATAAATGCGGTCAATCGCTGTAAAATTAAGGTCAGAATACCTTACATATTCATCACCTTTTATCAGATAAGTTCTTCCTTCAAATACAAAACCTCCGTTAATTGATTCTTCATAGTTGATAGGCAAATTGCTCCAATTGTCTTTTATGGATTTAGGATAACCCTCATCGATAAATTCGTTGTCAAAATTGCTGTATCTAATAAAATGAGCCCCTTTGAAAATATAAGTTTTGCCATTTGGAGCAAGGAAAGTTGCATCAATCGGAATTTCTGAATCGCTAAATGGATTGTTGGAATTTCCAAGGAAAACACCAAGCGGTATTTTAGCGGCATCACTGTTAGATCGATAAAAAGATTTGTTTTTAAATAGATAAACATTATCATCAATTCCTTGAAAGGCAGCATCGATGTCGTATTGAAATTCATCCGTTGTGATGCTGAGGTTTTCAGCTTTCAAATTGTTTGTGATAGCTTTAGGATAACCTTCATCGACATAATCGTAATCGGTTCCTGTATATCGGAAATACTGATCTCCTGAAAACAGGAAAGTATGTTCTCCGCTTACAAAAGCAGCATCAACTTCATTAAAATATTCGATATTGTTGTTGACGACTCCGAAGAATTTGTTGTCAAATTCTTCATTCACACTTTGAGAAACGACGTGAATGTTATTGTTTTCGAAGATGAAAATGTTTCTGCTGTTTGCAATTACAGCATCGATTATTGTGTTGCTTTCAGAATTGGCTAGCTTTTTCAGACGTTCTTCGAAGCTGTCGGGCAAGTTTTTGAAACCTTCTTCATTTCGAAGGTCCTCAACGATCATTTTCGGGTAATTCTCATCTATGAATCTATAATCACCATTGGAATACCTGACGTATTGGTCACCAGAAAATAAATAAGTTGTTTCACCATTCAGTACAAAAGCAGCATCGATTTTATTATTGAGAACGATATTGTTGTCAACAATCCCCCAATGCGATTTGATTTCCTGAATTGGGCTGAAATCACCGTTTTCATATGAAACAAAAGCTTCTTCGGAAAAGAAATAAGTTTTATTATCAATTCCTTTGAAAGCTGTTTTTATCATTGTAAAATCACTTTCGTTGGAAGGAAATCCTTTGAAAGCCGTTTTTATCTTTGTAGAATCATTTTCGGTGGATGGATTTTTTCTCCAAATTCTCTCCAGCGGTCGTGGATAGGTCCAAACTCCTTCGGCTTGATCGTATTGAATGAAACTGTCTTCATTGATCAAAAACATATTGTCTTCTTCAAAAAGCACAGCGTTCACATTCAAAAATCCTTCTTCCATGTAAATTGCAGGGAAATTCCACCAGTTCAGATCAGCCATTTGAGCTGTGCTGTCTGGCTTAGAGTAATCATCGGACGAGTAACAAACGTATCGGAAAATGCCTTTGTCATTTGGCTTTTCAAATAAATAGGTTTTTTCATCTTTTATAAATGCTAAGTGAACATTCGCGAGTCCACCCCAATGTTCGCTTATCGATTTTGGGTTTTCATCTACAAATTTAGGAAGGACATTTTTGGCGCCTTTTTCAGGAGTATAACAAACAAACTGATCATCGGAAAACAGATAAGTTTTTCCATCCATTCCGACAAACACAGCGTCAATTTTATTATTAATGTAAATATTGTTTTTAACGCGTCCCCATTCTTCATTTATCGGATATGCTTTGTCGAGAGAAACATTGTAACAAAGATTTCCTTTAAAAAGATAAGAATTGATATCGGTGCCATCTAAAACCGCGTCCAAATCAGGTTTAAATTCGTCCGGAACTTCCCGAAAAAGGGTAGGAGCGGTATTTTCTGATGAAAGGCTGATGCCTTCGAGATTACTATATTTGCTCCAGCCATTTTGATTATTGATGAATACGTTTCCATTTTCAATAAATGCACTAAAAATATTCTGATCTAAGATATTTGGATACTCTTCATAAATTTCTTCAGAAACAACAAGAGAATAGGTGTCTTTAAAAAGGTAAACATTTCGACGGTCTGCGAAGGCCGCATCCACGCCTTTATCCATTCTGGTTTTCAGGTTTTTAAATCGTGGTTCCTCTTTTAATGAAGGTTCGGTCATTTTTGGATAACCTTCATCGACAAAGTCATAAGCATTTCCGGTATATCGGAAAAACTGATTACCTGAGAACAGATAAGTATGTTTTTCATATTGCTCAGTTTCCTGGCCTTCAATGACTGTAATTATTTGAGAATCAACAACTAAGGCAGCGTCAACTTTTTTACTCTTTTCAATATTATTAGCCACTTTTCCCCAATAGGTATTGATCACCTTTGGATATCGATCGTCAATTTTATTGAAGTTTTGATCAGAATATCTGATGTATTTTTTATCTGAGAAAAGGTAAGATTTTCCATCTTTACCTGTAAAAGCTGCATCAACGGATTTGAAAGGAATGCTGTCCCAGTTTTCTTTTAGATTTTTAGGTTCTGACCACCAACGATGTTTGTTGTCGTAAGCGATAAATTTACTTCCTTTGAAGAGGTAAGTTTTTCCATTTAAATCATTAAAGATTGCGTCCGGTTCATTGAAATCTGTTTCCGTTAAGTTGAAATGGATCGCCCACCAGTTATCGTCTGGCGACATTGGATAACCTTCGTCGTGATTGCTGTAATCTTTGTTTGAATAACGGACATATTTGTTTTCTCCTTCGCCAACTTTTCCAAAAAGATATGTTTTTCCATCAAGGACAAATGCCGCATCAACGGTTTGTAAACCGCCCCAATTAGAGGAAATTGTCTTGGGATAACCTTCATCTACTTTTGCGTAACTGCTTCCGGAATAACGGTAATATTGATCTCCACTGAATAAATATGCTTTGCCATCGAGGCCGGTAAATGCAGCACTGATGACTCCGTTTGTGGTAATATTGTTTTTAATTTTTCCCCAAACTTTAGTCAGTTCTTTTTCTGCTCCTTTTTTCGTTAAATCCAAATCATAGCTGACATAATTGTTGCCTTTGATCAAATGAATTTTATCGTCATTGCCTTTAAAAACGGCATCAACCCCATCTTCAAAAGCATCAGGGATATCTTTGATCCAGTTTTTCAAAAGCATCGGATATCCTTCGTCCACAAACACGTCATCGTTTTCAATACTATTTGAATAAGCAATCACCTGGTCACCTGAAAAAGCAAAAACTTTATCGTTAAAAGTGAAAGTCGCATCCAACTTGTCAAGATTGTCAAAATTGTTTTTGACTTTTCCCCAGGCTTCGTTGATGTCAATTTCTTTTTTGAAATCATCTGAGGAAATAAATTTATCTTCTTTAAAAAAGAAAATTTTATCGTCAACGCTTTGGAAAGCAGCATCGATCGCTTTTTCGAATGCTTTCGGAACATCAAACTCGTGTTCATTTTTCCAATTGTCTTTGATTTTTTTCGGATAACCTTCGTCAGGAATTGTGTAATTTTCAGAGTATCTCAAATATTGGTCACCGCTGAACAAATATGTTTTCCCCTCGCTGTCAATAAACGATGCATCGATACTTTCAAGCTCATCAAAATTGCTTTCAACTTTTCCAAAAACGCGATCTTTCTTTTCCCATTTTTTACCATCCGTTGCTTTGCAGAAATAATCAGGTCCTGCAATGAGCCAAGTATTTCCGTTTTCGTCGGTAAAAGCTGCATCCACTTTGTCTTTTCCTTCAAAATTGGGAGACAAGGTCGAAAGCTGTGCACCACTAAGGAGCAAGTTGTAATTTTCTGCAGCATAAGCCCAAAATTGACTTCCATTGAAAATGCAAATCGTATCAATCATACCAACCTCTTCCAATTCATCATAATTTGAAGCGTCGATTTTCAATTCGAGCAACGCGTCAAAACGATCCAATTCTTTTGGTAGAACTAGCTTTTCCGGAAATTTTTCCACCAAATCCTGATCGCGGAAAACGATGTCGGTTTCGGTTTTGTCCAAGCCCAATTTTGCAGCTAAACTGCCGAATTGAAGGATTCTTCGGTAAGCGTAATTGAATTTGTTGTTTTTAGGTTCTTTAGTGATTTTGTCTTCCGAATCGACTGAAGAAAGCACAGGAAGCAAAAACTCTTCTAGGATATTTTCTGAATGTTTGAAAAGGTGTTTGCAAATTACTTTTACCGTATCGGCAGGAATTTCAAAGGCTTCTTGGAGTGCGTCAAAAAGTACTTGCTCCTGCTGATCTGCACGGGTTTTTAGCTTTGTCGTAATTTCTTTCAAGCCGGCATCCATTTCTTTCGCAACAGCATGAATTGCAAAAAAGATGTCTTTGTTGAAATCCTGAAAACCATCTAGTTTGAAGTCCAGCGCATTGTTGATATTCAGATAGTATTCTAATTTACTTTCTGAAATTGTTCCGTCTTTTTGGAGGTATCCTTTTTTAATTAACTGATCCATCAAAGTTTCCAAATTAGCTTCATCAAAACCAAATTCCAAAAGATCAAACTCATTGAGCTGGTACTTTTGGCTGGTTACGATCATTTTCTGAATCGCTTGAAAGACAACTCTCTTTGCGTTGTCATCAAAATATTTGCTCAGTTCAAATTGAGAGCGGTTTTCTTCATCATTAAAAAAGAGAATATTTTCCTTGCTCAAAGCGCCGTTTTCTAAATAATCAGCTTCAATTGTTTCAAAAGCCAAACCGGCCACGATTTCATCTGCAACATGATGGAGCGCATCTTTTTGAAGAATGTAAAATTTGGCTTTAAATTCAGAAATTCTTTGTTTGATCGCATCTAGGATTTTGTGTCTATACGGGTAAAACATCAATGCTAAGTTAAAATCTTTGACATCGAGTGAAAGCATTTCAGCTTTGTTTGTAAATACGTTTTGATCATCGATGTATTCATTAAATCTTAAGTTTTCGATGAGATCATTGATCTCTATTTCTTTCAAAGGAAGGGACGCAAAATCTTCCGGATTCAGTTTTAGTTTACGCGATTTAAACTGTGCAATGTTGTTTTGAATAATATCATAAACCGATTTCGAATAAGTATTAATATTGGCGTTTGCATCAAAATGAACATAATTATCATCTTCAGAGAAAAATTGCGGTTTTAAAACCACACCTTCATCATTGATGTATCCGTTGAAAATCAGATTATCGTAAAGTTCTGTTTTACGAACTTCTGAAAGGTCTAATCCGTCAAAGTCCGACAAGAAAACTGCTAAATCACTTTCTGTTGAATCTCCATTTTCAGTTAAGACATCTCCACCGTTGGTGTCGTAATTGACGCCTTTTTTGTTTTCCTGGACAAATAGATTGTGAATGACTTCAAAAACTTCTTTATTCTCCTCGGTGCTGCTGTTATTGATCCTGAAGTCAGCCGCATTGTTGGGAATGGCTTCTTCATTTAAACGCCCTTCAGCATTGATATAACCTTTGATGATTAAGTTGGTGAAAATTTTATCCCGCATTTTTTCTTCGAGTCCCAAACCTTCAAAATCTTCTTTTCGCAAGATTTTTAAACGGTCAAGTGCGTTTGCAGCAGCTTGAGCAGCTTTTGCGGAATTGTAATTTAAAATGCGCGCATCATCCTTCGAAACCAAATGCGCATCAGGATTTTTTACAGTATCGTAAATGACATTCGCTGAGCGTTGATCAAATTGTTCAGATTTGAAATAGTCTGCGTTTAAAGCTACTGGTTTAAATTGCTGATAAAGGTTATTCAGGCTATTTATTTTTTTCTTATTTGCTGCTTTTTCAACTTTGTCATTTTTATGGATTCCGGTTTGCAAATATTGCAATTCACTCGCTGTAAAATTATTTTCCTGCATCCAGGTTGTCACCGCAATCAAAATTTGAGTGAGCCACATAGATGCCTGAATATCAGTGCCTGATATAATTTTAAAACAATCTAAAGTTTCAATTTTATTATGGATTAGAATTTTGAAATTGTCATATTTTCGGATAAATGGATCGTTTTCCAACAACTCCATAACGTCCAAAATTTCTTCAACTGAGCTATCTAAAATTTCTGCCAATTTACTGATTCGGAAGAGTAGTGATAATTCAGCGATACCAATTCCAGATTCAGGACTCAAAGTCATCATTTTAGGCGATTGAGTCAATGCTTTTTCTCTGAATCTGTTGACGATGGTTGTTAAACTTTTTTCTGAAATATGGAGTGCTTTGGTTAGGCGCTTTCGGTAAATTTTATTTTCAATGGATAATACATCTCCAAAGCAACGCAACTCTTCGTACTCCGAAAATGCCTCCGGTAAAAATTGAGCACCCTTGATGAATTTCTGATCAATTTGTGCATAATTTTCATTGAAAAGCCTGTTGAATAAATCTATCGACTCGTCTTCATTTCCAATCCCCAAAGAATTGATATTACTGAAAAAAGCACAGACTTCGTCAATTGGTAATTCAAAAGTGGTTCGTAATTTTTGGATAATTGCAATTCGTTGAATTGCATTGGCATCAAGCTGATTTGCGCAACACGTTCTAAGAATAAGGTCAAGATCAGTGATCGAAATTTCTGTTCTTTTAGCTAAACGAATCAATCGATTTACACGCTCAAACCAAGCCGAAGGGATCAGATTTTCTGGTTTTTCTTCCCCTTCACCTTCTGTAAGATCAATTGCTACATTTTCCTGATTATTTTGGTTGACCCAGAAGATATTTTTTTCGTCTTCGTCGAGTTTGGCATAACCTCCTAAGCCATTATTTATGAAAAACAAACTAGCTTGCGCAGCTTCTGATTTGCTAAGATTTTGGAAAAGTAATTCTCTCATTTCCAATCCTGACAAACCAGTTGTCTTTAAAAATGTTGTAACATCTTTCAAACTATTTAGTGAATCTCCTGATTTGAGATTGTAAAATGCTTTTATAGCATTTTCAGTTGTTGTAGTTTGTTTGAAAATGTTGTAATCTTCTTCAGAAAGTTGTAAATACTCCCTGGCAACGACATCGGGATCAATTTGTAAATGGAATAATTTATAAATCTCTTCAGCTCCGATATTCAAATAATGCAAATATTTCTTAACTCGTTCATTTTCAAGGCTAAACGGAAGGTTGAATGGAAACTGAGCCTTTTTCAAAACATCATATGCTTTGCCTTTGATTTTGTTTTCCAAAAGCTCGTTTACGATATCGAGATAGGGGATAAGCGAAAAAGTATTATCTGCATCCAGAATTAATTGCTTGATATCCGCTCTCCTTTTATCCAAATCCGGGTTATCGAAATTATCATCCAATAAATTAACTAAATCGGCTAGATAGGCCGCTGGTGAATAAACGGATCGTGCTTCGTCGCCTTTTTTAAAATCTAGTTCGCCAAAAAGTTTTATGTAGCTGGGAAATTTAGTTTGGTCACTCATTGTTTTCGTTTTTTGATTTTTATTGTGTTTTTAGTGTTATGATTCATGATCATAATTAATGGGCGTTTTGCACTAAAAGAGAAACACCCTTAATGTTTTATACTTAGTAGAAAATTGTAATATGTATTGGTTGAGAAATTTTGTTGAAATAATAGCAAAAGAGGAGGTTAAGTTTATATTCATTGGTTTTAGGATTAACAATTATTTTAAAAGGTTTTAAAACCTAATTATCTGATACCTGTTTTCGATCCGAGAAATGACCAAAACCAATACAAACAAAAACAACTTTTAAAGCGTGGGTCTATAATGACACCCTTTAAAAATCTTTATGTTATCCCTTCTGTAAAATGAAAATCTTAACACGCCACTTGAAGCAACACGCTAGTAATTTAATTGAATAACCAGATTGGTAAAAATTAAATTACTGATCTGAATTGATTTGTAGATTTCTCATGTAATGATTATAAATTAAATTATAACGTGCTTAAAGCTAATAATTAATTTTCAAAATGCAAAACTGATCGGACACATTGAAAATTTAATTTTCTTTAAAGAAGAAACCTGATTTGGATTTAAACAATTACCTAACTAAAGTAATATCACCTCTAAAAATATCCACATGACCGTCTATATACTTTACATCTATTACATAAACAAAAACACCTGGGTTTAAAGGTTCACCATTTAAAGTACCATCCCATCCTATTGAAGAATTATTTCCGTTGCCTTGAATGATTTGTGGAATTTCGAATACCAATTCTCCCCATCTGTTGAATATTTTTAGATTTCTAATCTCTTTAACATCCTTACCTGGAAAAATTTTGAATACATCATTAACACCGTCATTATTAGGTGTAAAAACATTGGGAATGAAAATATTTCGATTCTTCTTAACTCTTACCATGATTTCGTCTTCAACAAAGCATCCGGAAGTGTCTTCCAACATCACCTGATAAGAAGTTGTGTTTAAAGGATTGATTGAGATATTCAGACAATTTTGATCAAGACAAGTAAGCGCTTCGGTTGGAGTCCATTTTACAGATTCAATTTGGTTTTCAGCAATATTGGTTTGTAAAAATAACTCTATGTTTTGACCTAATTCTACAGTAATGTCTGACCCAAGATCAATTTCGATTGGCGTATTTTCAGGAACAATAACTGTTTGTTCAAGAGCGCAACCTAAAGCGTCCTGAACGGTCAAATTGTAGACACCACTCTCCAGAAATTGCCAATATGAAATTGTGGTAAATGTTTGATTATCAATAGAATATTGAAAGGGTGGTGTTCCGCCCAAGACAGATTGCATTTCTATAAATCCATCATTATTTCCATAACAACTAGGTCCTTGAGCGTTAAAATTAATTTGATATGGAAAATCTTCATTCTCTGAAATGAAAACCGAATCAACATTAAAACAACCATTCAAGGAATTAAAAGCCGTCAAAGTGTACCATCCAGGATTTGAAATTTCAGTAATTAAATCTGTGGAAATAATATTCTCATTTTCAAAGTTCCAGACAAATTCATCTGCATCTGAAGATGCAGAACCATTTAAGACAAGAGTTGATTCAGTACAACCAAAAGATTGTTCCTGGCCCGCATCTATGATTGGAGCAAGGGTATTAGAACTAACAAAAACCGTATCTTCTGAAAAGCAACCATTTAAACTATTTGTTACTCTTAAGACATACATGCCCTCAAAAATGGCCGTTACTTCAATTTGATTATTAGGCCCTATAATTCCACCAGGAGGGCCATTCCAAAAGTATTGAAATTCTGGGCCTGTTTCAGAATTTTCACCATCCAAAATCACTTCGGAATTATAACAAGTAATTTCTTTATCATCTCCAGCATCAATCTCTGGATTATTGGATAGATCGCTAATGACCACTTCTTCATTTGCAGAACAGCCATTTGTCAAACTAGTAGCAATTAAAGTATAAGTTCCCGGTTCAAAAACTTCGATTGAGAATTCATTGATTATTGAGCCGTCTGGCAAAATCCAGGAATATACAACGTCGTCTTGATATGCAGGTTTTATTACTACAGAATTTGAAGCACAGTCAAAAATGCCTTGAACGATTGTTTCAGCTATGGGTGGCTCAATATCTTGAAAGACATTTACAAATTCTGGATCTGAAAGACAGCCATTTTCAGTATTTAAAATTGAAAGCGTATAAGTTCCAGGGATGGTTACCAAAGGAATAGGTGAGTTAACATTTGACGAATTAATGCCAGGACCTTCCCATTGAGGAATCAAATTATCTTGAGTGTTACCAATCGAAGTTAAAAGACATTCTGTTACTGCGCACGTCAACATTTGGTCTCCACCGATCAAAGCTATAGGAATATTAATATCTTCAAATATCTCAACGAAATCTGAAGAGCTACATCCAGACAATGGATCAGTTGTAGTTAAAGTATAGATACCCGGAGCTGTGACCGTCGGAGAAAAGGTGCCTTCACCTGAAGCAATGCTAGGACCTTCCCAAATTGGAATTCCAATTCCTGAACCGATGATTGTTTGCTCAGATTCGATGCAATTTAAAATTAAACTTTCGCCAGCTTCTACTTGAGGCGCTTCCATAATATTTATGATAAGAATCTCAGAGTAAGTGCAATATCCCTCTTGATAAGTATAAATTATTTCATTCGTTCCGACTGAAACTTGATTAGAACTTGGGTTAAAAATGCCATTGTTGGAATCCATAATTCCTGGACCGCTCCATGTTCCATTTCCAAGTCCATTATCTCCAATAATCTCCACTTCCAATTCTATATTTCCCAGAGGAAGTTCATTTGAACAAAAACTTTGGATATTTTGGATGTTTAGAGAAATGTTTGGGCACTCCAATGTAGAGCAATCTATTTGGGTAAAACTATTTGGGCAAATTCCATTGCTGATCGCTTCAACAGTGATGCTCACTTGTTCATTTGGAGGTAAGTTTGATATTGTATAATTGGTTCCATTTTGAATTTGTCCATTTACTATATAACTTGTTACATTTGGGACTGGAGCCCAATAAAATTCAATAACATCGACAGTAGAAATACAGGTTATCTGCGGTTCCAAAATAGCTGGATCAACTTGGATGGTTTTTGAAAATAATGATGATAAGCATCCATTTCTTTCTACCTGTAAAGTAATAATGTGTTGACCACTAGGGAATTGTAGGTCAAATATACCTGAGTCTGGGTTGCCATTTACAACAGTTCCGCTTCCAAAATCCCAAATTAGTGTGGTGTTGAAATCAATGGTGCCATTAAAATTTATAAAAGCGACATCGTCTTCACAAATGAAATCAGGACTACTAAAATCAGCTAGAGGTATTTCTTGTACTTCGACATTAAAACAAGAAAGCATTCCCGGCCCGCAGTCTCCAATTGCATGAACACAAACTTGTCCTCCTGGCGATTGCCATACGACTTCAATACTTGTTGTTCCTTGTCCTGAAATAATGGTTCCAGAGCCATTGATTGTCCATTCATAACTTGTGGCAAAAGGAACATCCGAGATTACATAAACTTCGGTATTCCCATTTTCGCAAATAAATACATCAGATAATTGATCAGGTTGTTCTACTGCTTCAATTATTTCAATTTCATAATTCATTGAGGATTCACAACCATTTATATCAATGAAATTGTAGGACAAAGTATGAATTCCAATGCCCAAACTTTGTGGATCAATACACCCGTTAATATCAACGGGCCCATCCCAAGTACCTCCAAGAGGAGATGCTTCAAAACACAAAGGAGGTTCATTATTACAAATAGTTGTTGGACCCGATATTTCAACATGTGGCTCTGGAAAAATTGTGATTGAAATATCTGCAAAAACCTCATAACATCCAGATCCGCCATCATAAACTGTTACGGTATATGTTCCTGATTCGAAAGCAAGTTCAGTTTGGTCATTTCCACCACTGCTCCACATATAGTAATAAAAACCTGAGCCTCCGAAAGTGTTAGCTGATAATGTGATTGGATAACCTGGTCCATTTTCACAAGCTTCTATTCCTGGACTTGCTTCAATATTAACTAAAGGTGGATAAGTTTCTTCAACAAAAGCTCCTGATTCATTTGTGCAGCCATTTGCATCCGTCACCGTTACCGAGTAATAACCTGCATTGCAGGCCACAATACTTTCAGGCCCATCAATGCCATTGCTCCAAATACATGAAAAAGGTCCTGTGCCACTTGAAATAACAGCTGTTAATTGAGCACATTCTCCTGGGCAAATGTTCGAATAGGTTGGATCAATATAAAAATCTATTTCCGGAAATATTGTGACTGTAACAATCAGTTGCTCTCCAATACATCCAAGCAAACAGGTTGGGGTTACATAATAAACAACCGTTACCGGATTTCCGGTCGTGTTTGTCAAAACATTTGAAATAGTTGAACCAGTTCCTGAAGTGGCACCATGTGGATTTGGAGCTACATACCATTCATATGTTGTCTCAGGGTCCATATTACTAATCAAATCTAATTCAAAAAGATCTCCCGAACAGACTTCAAATTCTACTTCTTCATTTAATATGATTGGAGGATCGCAGCAGCGTTTAATAAATCCTAAAGTCCAGGGTTCATCTTCTTGGCAACCAGGAGCCATCCAGCCACCGGTTTCTCCATCGCCAAATGTTCTAAAAGAAATTTCACAATATTCAATTCCTGGCTCTGAACAAGGAGTCGGAGTCGCTAAAAAACATACCTGTTTTTGTACTTCTGGAGAAAAATATTCTCCCCAGGAACAGTTAGGGTCTGAATAATCCAAGCACTCAGGATTATTTCCTGGAAGATTTACATAAAACCAACCTCCTCCCAATGGGGTGTTTGGAGGATAATACCCATTAGGTATATCATTATAAAACACTGAAAATTCAGGAAACCATTTCCAATGCGGACCAGGATAATCATCAGGATATGAAATGTTATTAAACGGGTGATATGTTATAAGTCCGGGTTCTCCATAGTCGTTTGGGAAAACATCAAGACAATTCCCAAAATCAGGAACCAGTCCGTGCATCCATTGTCCATTATCACCAACCCAATTATGGATTATAAAACAGATTTCAATTGTATCTCCTGCTTGGCATCCAAAATCTTCTAGTGGTCCACCTAGTGTTAAATTTTGAGCAATAATTGAGGAATATGCATTACAAATACCTAATTCTGCATCAAGGCTTGATTGATTATCAATGGATGCAATCCGTTCAGTGTAGCTGATTGGATTTTCATTTTGAGTATAACTTTGTTTTGGAGCCAAGCAAAGAATAGTGCAAATTATTGCATTAACTTTTAAAAACTTAATTAAAAAGGAAATACAAAGATGTTGTTCGATCCTAGTTTTCATAACAAAAATTTTGAGTTGTTAAAACTATTTATGGATCGGAAAGCTTAGTAAAATCGCAATAAAATAAACTGGAATTTTTGGTTTAGGAAGAGCACATTAGACTGGATTTGTGCAATATAAAAATATTTGAATGAAAAAAACAAGTTTTCATTCAAATATAAAATTAAAATATATAGCAAGCTGCTTGGATAAACAGAATTTTAAATCCGATTAGCTTATTTCAAAATAACTACCTTTTGTGTTTGATTTTTTTCTCCAGATTTCAATTCAAAATAATAAACTCCTGAAAGCTCTTGAGCCAAGTTGACTCTGGTCTGATTTGTTGTAATTGACTGACTTTTAACTAATTGTCCATTGGAAGAAAATATGCTCAGTTCCGCTTTGTCGATGTCATTTAAATCAATTTGTACAAAATCAGTAGCCGGATTTGGATGAATCGTGGCTATTTGAAATTCTTGATTATCAAATACCGAAGTTGGTGATTGGTCAAAATAAAAAGCACCTTTATCTGATCGTGTTCCATCGGGATCAAATAAAGAAGGGTCACCGGAATCGATGCAAGGGGAAGCCGAAAGGAGATGATAATCACCATTTTCAGCATCGACAAAAAGAGGGTCAGCATTATCATTTCCGACGCCAAACCAAGCTCCTTCAAGATTATTATAAGTGGCATAAATACCCGCATTGCTTTCACTCATTTGAATGATGGCCATGCCTTCAGATGGGGAATCGATAATATTATTGACCAATGTGATTGTATTTTCATGATTCAAAGCCACTTCTCCATCAAGTGTGTTATTTGTCAAAGTTGTAGTTGAGTTAAAAACCTTCACGGAAGCAGTATAAGGTGGCGCATCATAACTTCCATTATAAATTAGGTTACCTGAAATAGTCAATTCACTGCTATCCGCTGCGATCCCTCCGCAAGTAAAACAGTAACCGCCCATCGTATTCGAAATCGTATTTTTTGTGATGGTAAGGTTTGATTTGTGGGCCACAATGCCACCGAATTTTTGAGTAAAATAACCTTCAAGGCTGTCAATCAAGTTTTGCTCAATGATGGCATTTGAGTTTAAACAATAAATGCCTCCAAAGTCATTATACCCAAAATAATTGTTGACACATTTAGTGATTTTATTTTTTAAAATAGTAGGCGATGCATCGATGCAAACTATACCGCCTCCATAAAGAGGCATATCTTCGTTTTCATCATTTGATCCATTTTTCAGTGTGAACCCTACAATTTTGGTTGCATTAGTTTCACCGTTTTCTAATGTGATCACTGCATTCTTGCCTTGTCCATCAATGATGGTTTGTTCAATGAAAGATTCTTCGCCAGTGGTTAAATAATGTGATGCGAGGACGATATCAATGCCATTGAAAAGTAAATTTTCGGTATAAATTCCTGGAGCGACAAGCACTGTGTCGCCTTCATTAGCATTGTCAATTCCTTGTTGAATCGTTGGAAAATCACCGGGGATATTTATGACTTGAGCGTTAATTATTGTAGTGAATGAAAAGAAAAAAGCCGTGAGAATGGGTATTAATTTTTTTATCATGAAAGGGGGTTTTTATCTTCTAAAATTACTAACAAAATAAACATACCTTGAATATACCTTATTAGTTTTTACTTTTTTATTGGATTGTGATTTTAGATTGATAAATGTTTTATCGTAGGTAGCTGGTTTTTAAGCCACTATAAGATTTGTTTAATCAGATTCGTACCAAATTCATACTTTAAACAGGTACTTTAATTTTATTGAATATTCATGTTTTTGACACTTTATATACACTTTAGAAAATGTGTTTTATATCAATTAAGTTTTTGGGCTAAATTATCAATAAGTTACTTTTTTACACCTGCTTATTATCTAAAATAACTCGAACGCCAAAAGGCTTTCTCGATTGACATAACTCATTGATTTTTAATGAAATAATTTGTATCTATAAAGATTGTCAAACCTTAAAATTTTAGTCATGGTTCCATTAATCATCTTGGGTGTAGTTATTGTGTTTTTTCTTGGAGGTGTCCGCATCGTTTTTGAATACAAAAGGGCCCTAAAGTTCAGGTTCGGGAAATATATCAAAATTCTGAAGCCAGGCATTCGCTGGATAATTCCGTTAATCGAAACTGCTCAATTTGTTGATATCCGTGTGATCACAATCAATATACTATCTCAGGAAGTGATGACAATGGATAATGTTCCGTGCAGGGTAGACGGCGTGCTTTTTTATAAAATTATTAACGCAGAACTTGCCGTTTTGGAGGTTGAAAATTATGATTTTGCCATTACTTTGCTTGCTCAGGCAGCATTGAGGGATGTTTGTGGAAAAGTGGATTTGGATACTATTTTGTCGAAGCGGGAAGAGATGGGCATGAATATCAAAAGTATTGTTGATTCTGTTACCCAGGATTGGGGAATTTCTATAATAGATGTTAAAATTAAGGACATAGAATTGCCGGAAAATATGAAACGTTCCATGGCCAATCAAGCTGAAGCAGAGCGTTCGAGAAGAGCTAGGGTAATCCTTGCCTTAGCGGAAAAGCAGGCAGCAAATAAGTTGCTAGAGGCAGGATTGATAATCGACAAATCACCTTCTGCAATTAAACTGAGATTGTATCAGACTTTAGCAGATATTGCTGCGGAAAAGAATTCCACTATTGTCTTCCCTTTCCCAGAAGAAATATTATCCTATCCACGAAAAAAAGAGGAAAAATAATAAAAACACTTAGGCCACTTACGTTTGAAGCCATACATTCAAAACATTCACTAGCTCCAGTTGGTAAACTCATACGCTATGAGGTTAGATATACCATGAACAAGATTGAATATGGGGAAAAGTTTAATGCATCTTTGATTAGTATAGGGCTTAGTACATAAAGAATTTTTTATAAAAGATTAATATTCAATATTGGGGTTGATTTTGGATTACTTCTTAAAAAATTGAAAAAACTTTTTTCATTTTCTCAAATTATGGAAAACTTCAGTAAATGTATTTAATTCGTAGCCCTAAATGGATTGGCTTTTTGCTGTTTTAAGTAAAATTTGATTTTGTATAGATTTTTTTTAGCAAAGCCTATCTTTGAATTAAAAAATGAAATTGTTTTATAAAGGAATGTTTCCGTTAATTTTGATTCCAATTATATTAAATTCTTGCTTCTTGGAAAATGAAAAATTAAAGGCATTGTCGAAATTACCGGTGTATGCTGGAAATGATCTTGGGTTGACTTATACGCCCGAGAAATCAAGATTTCGGGTTTGGAGCCCGAATGCTGATATGATGGTGGTCAACTTTTATGAGGATGATCTGGATAGTGAATCTTACCTCGTTGAAAGTATGGAACGAGATAGCCAGGGAACCTGGTTACTGGAAATAAAAGGTGATTTGGAAGGCAAATATTATGCTTTTCAAACTTTTATAAACGAAGGGTGGTCTTCTCCAGTTCCTGACCCTTATGCAAAAGCAGTTGGCAGAAATGGAAAGCGAGCCATGGTCATCGATCTGAAAAAAACAAATCCTGATGGCTGGGAGAATGATAAAAAACCTCCTCTTAAAAATCCAACGGACATCATTATTTATGAATTACACGTTCGCGATTTGTCCATCGCCGAGAATTCCGGAATTCAGCAAAAAGGAAAATTCCTTGGTTTGACGGAGCTTGGAACACTCAATTCGGATAGTTTGGCGACTGGGTTAGATCATATCAAAGAATTAGGCGTCACGCATATACACTTATTACCTGCTTTTGACTTCCTGTCGATCGATGAAAACAACATGAAGGACCCTCAATTCAATTGGGGCTATGATCCACAAAATTATAATATCCCGGAGGGAAGTTATGCTACAAATTCTTCAGATGGCAGCATCCGAATTCGTGAGTTTAAACAACTGGTGAAAACGCTTCACGAAAATGGTTTGCGCGTAATAATGGATGTTGTTTATAATCATACAGGCGTTACAGTAGAATCAAATTTTAATCAGATTTTTCCAGAATATTATTACCGGATGACTCCTAATGGCGGATTTTCAGATGCATCAGCCTGTGGAAATGAGACCGCTTCTGAAAAGCCAATGATGCGGAAGTTTATGATTGAATCCACAAAGTATTGGGCGGAGGAGTATCATATCGATGGCTTTCGTTTTGACCTGATGGGTATTCATGATATCGAGACCATGAACCAGATCAGTATGTCTTTGCTTACTGTTGATTCCACTATTTTTATTTACGGTGAAGGCTGGACGGCAGGGAATAGTCCGCTGGAAGAAAAGAGGAGAGCCTTGAAAAAATATACCTACCAATTGAAAAATGTCGCTGCTTTTAGTGATGATATGCGTGATGGAGTCAAAGGGCATGTTTTTACCCCTGAGGATCGAGGATTTGCAAGTGGAAAGACTGGTTTGAAGGAAAGTGTCAAATTTGGTATTATCGCAGCAACTGAGCATCCTCAGATTGATTATGAAGCCATTAATTATTCTAAATGGGCCTGGGCAAACGAACCCTCTCAATGCATCAATTATGTCAGTTGCCATGATAATCACACTCTTTATGATCGATTGGTAAATTCTAACCCGGATGAAATCGAAAAGGAATTAATCAAAATGCACAAGTTGGCAAATACGATTATTTTGACGTCACAGGGTGTTCCCTTTTTACATGCCGGCGTAGAAATACTTCGTACAAAAAACGGTATTGAAAATTCTTTTATGTCACCTGATTCGATCAATCAACTGGATTGGTCGCGAAAAACCCGATATAAAGAAGTATTCGATTATTATAAAAAATTAATTGAATTGCGAAAAAACCATCCAGCCTTTAGAATGCCATCCAAGGAAATGATTCAGAAGCATTTAACATTTATTGAAGTGCCAGACTCTAATCTTATTGCTTACCAAATCAGTGAAAACGCAAATGGAGATCAATGGAAAAATATCATCGTTTATTTTAATGGTAATAAAGATTCAAAAACAATTGAATTGCCGAAAAGCAATTGGAAAATAGTTGTTCAAGATGGGATTATCGATGAAAATGGATTAGGTCAAATTCAAGGCGGTTCATATGAAATTGAAGGTAGGTCCGCTTTAATTTTAACTGGAGATTAATTATTAAAACAAAAATTAGTAAAAAATTTGTACTTAAAACAAAAATTGTTATTTTTGAAACAAAATGACTCATGTTCTTTTTTTATTTAAACATAAAATCCATAAGTACAATGACTTATCTAAAAAAAATTACTGAGTGTCACAAAATGGTTGAAGAAGGTCAAATGCTTGAAGCATTTGAAAATTTTTATCACAATGATGTTGTTATGGTTGAAGCTACCGGCGAAGTTCGAAAAGGCAAAGATTCAATGGAGCATTTTAAAAATAATGTTTAATCCTTTCAAATAGGTGTCATGGAAAAAGAAGAATCATTATATCAGGTGATAGGCGATAAATTAATTAAAAAGCATAATGGTGTTGCCCACGGTAAGATGATGTCTTCACCTGGATTGAAATACAAAAAGAAAGTTTTTGCTTTCTATTACAACCATGAAATGACTTTCCGGCTAGGGAAAGATTTTAATTTAACTGCCTTGGGAATTGATAAATACAGCCTCCTTAGCCCTTTCAAAAATAAGCCACCACTTGCAGCATGGTTCAATATTCCTTACGAATATCAAAATCAATGGGAAGAACTGGCAGAAGTCGCATTGAATAAATTGAAAACCGAAATTGGATAATTTCAGTTGGACTCAAAATTATTCGCAATTTGAATTAAGAATTGATGTTACGCAGAGCGATTAATAATTTCGGGACTGTTCCTTTGAAAGCACCGATGTAATTTCATGTATTAATTTCTCAAAATTGAGAAGGAGTGGCTCGACAAAATACGTGGGTGCGGGTGCCAGTTTTGAGTTGAGCCTTTATTTTGTCTAGATTTTTTTGCTTCGTTTTTTTCATCAATGGAAAAAATGAAGGCGCCGCAGGTAAATGCCAAAAGTAGGCTGCTTTAAACTTTTTTATTCGCAACTTTTAAGAAAATCTCTATAATATTTAATACAATTGAGTAACACCAGTTAATTAAACAATTTTGAAAGGATGCTAAAAATGGATAACAAACAAACATCAGAAAAAAAGATATTGATTAATTGTGATGTGAAGACCTTATGGTCGGTTCTTACTGAATCAAAATATACCAAAGTGTACATGTTTAATTGTACCGTGAGTTCGGATTGGAAAATCGGAAACCCAATAATTTGGGAAGGAAATTACCAAGGATATCAAGCTTACCAAAAAGGGGAGATTTTGGATATCAAGCCTTTTGAATTAATAAAATACTCCACTTTCGATCCAAATTTCGGACTTGAAGACAAACCAGAAAATTACATTCATATTAGCTACCTACTGAAAGGAAATGGGAACGAAACCGAATTAACTATTATTAATGAAACTTTTGATGGCAACTCGGAAAGGATGAATCATATCAATCAAGGTTGGGAAATGGTGGTTTCCAATATAAAAGAGGTAGCTGAAGGACTAAATTGAAAATGCTTGTCAATATTAATCATTCAATGAAATAACTTCAACTGAGGTTTTTTATAGTGCTGATGCAAATCTAAATTATAGGGTGGGGTAGAACGATCAGCAAAATATTTCTTTTTGGCGAGTTTGACCTGGCTACTAATAATTTTTGCAATATTTCCTTCACCACTCATTCTTTTTCCAAATCGACTATCTCCCAGTTTACCATCGTGGCAAGATTTAATTTTATTAATAATCTTACTGGCTCGATCAGGATAATTTTTTAGTAACCAATCTTCAAATATTAAAGCTACATCTCCGTTCAAGCGCACCAAAGTTGATCCAATAGATAAGGCACCGCGATCGGCTACTTCAGCTGCTATTCCTAAGATCTCGTGTTCGTTTAAGCCAGGAATAATTGGAGCGATCATCACACTGACCGGAATACCTGCCTTTGACAATTGTTCAACAGTATTGAGGCGGCTTATTGTGCTTGACGTGCGTGGCTCCATAAACTGGCGCAACTTATCGTCCAGTGTTGTAATTGAAATAACAACATGAACGAGATCGTGCTCACTAAGTTTTTTTAGAATATCCAGATCTCTTGAAATCAAACTATTTTTGGTAATTATTCCAACAGGATGACGATATTTCCAAAAAACTTCTAAAACGGACCGGGTAATTTTTATTTCTATTTCGGCAGGTTGATAACAATCCGTATTACCAGAAAGCATAATCGGTGCTGCCTTCCATTTAGGAGATTTTAATTTATTTTCCAACAAATGAGCTGCGTTCTTCTTGTAAAGAATCTTTTGCTCAAAATCCAACCCGGCACTATATCCCCAATAAGGATGGGTATTTCGTGCATAACAATAAACACAGCCATGCTCACATCCTTGATAAGGATTCATGGAGTATTCGAGTGGGATGTCAGGACTATCCACTTTATTCAATATCGTTTTCGGATGGACTTCAATAAATTTAGTCTTTATCTGAGTTTCATCTTCTTCTAATTCATGCCTTGGATTATCATCTGTGATAAATTTATCAAAGCGGCTGGAAGGGTTTATCTGCGCTCCTCGGCCTTTAAGATATTTGTCTGACATAATGTTGCGTTCTAATGAATATTGAAAGCAAGATAAGTGTTTTTAATTTTCAAAACAATTAATTTGTTTTAATTTCAAAATTAAACAAAAAATGTTTATTGCCTCGATTCTGATCATTGTTCCAGGATAGAAATTCTAAGCAACTCAGTAAAAATGCTTTTATTATATTTGGAATTTATAACCAACCCTTAATTCAATTAACATCAAAGTGAAGTGCTATTTTAAAATATTAGTGATCATTATCATTGCTTTAAAATGCCATTTGCTTTTTGCTCAGCAGAACAATTTTGTTAATTTTTCGGTAGCTGATGGTTTAGCCCAATCCCAGGTTTATTGTATGGTTGAGGATCACCACGGTTACCTTTGGATGGGAACGCAGGGAGGTGGATTAAGCCGGTTTGACGGGACTGAATTTAAGTCATTCACTTTACAGGATGGATTAGCTAACAATTATATCGAAGCACTTTTTGTGGACAGTGCGACACTTTGGATTGGAACCCGAAACGGTTTAACGATCTATGACGGTTTAAAATTTAAAAGCTATTTCCCGGAAAATGATCAACAACTCGCTGTTACTTCTTTTTATCAGACAGAGGAAGGGGAAATGCTTATTGGAACAAGCAAAGGCGTTTATGTTTTTGATGGAAAATCGTTTATCAAAACGGAAGAATTAAAGAGACTCAGAAGTGCGTACATTACCGGATTTTTAAAGGATAAAAATGGTACTCTGTGGGTAACCAGTAAAATTGGAATTTTAAGAGTTTCGCCAAATGAAACCCAATTTTATAATCAAAACCAATCTTTAAATAATGAAGAAGTAACAAGTTGTACCAAAGATGAAAACGGAAATATTTGGTTTGGAACGTTTGGAGGAGTTGCCGTATGGGATGGAGACAGTTTTCAAAATATTGATCGATCAGATGGTTTGAGCAGTGATTATATTTTGAAAGTTTTTACAGATAATAAGGGCAAGATTTGGATTGGAACCCAGGATGCAGGCATTTCGATCTGGAATCCAAGGGACAGCACTTTCAGTTATTTAAACGATACAACGGGCTTAAGTAATAATCATGTTCGGTCTATCCTGCAGGATAGTTGGGGGGACATTTGGATCGGAACTTCTGGAGGAGGGATTTGCAAATACTTTGGCCAGCAATTTTTACATTATTATATCAGTGATAATCCAGCGGATAACTTTGTTTATGCTGTTAGTCAGGATACTTTTGGTGGTTTATGGTTTTCGACTTCCGATGATGGAGTAGCCAGAATGGATACTTTAGGTATTCAATATTTTGGAAAGGATGAAGGATTTGTCAATTTAAAATCTAAAGCAATTTTTTGCGATAGCAAAGGGAGGGTTTGGTTTGGGACAAATGGTAATGGAGTAGCCTGGTTTGATGGACAGCACTTTCATTTTTTAAATAAAGAAGGTGTTCCCATTGGAAACTGGACACGTAATTTTATTGAAGATAATGATGGAAATATTTGGGCAGCTAGTGCTTCTGATGGAATTTTTAAAATCACTCTTCGTGATTCTGTTATTTCAGATCTCCGGCGTATTGAATTTGACACACTTACCATTGGGGATTCTTTATTGATTCAAACCGACACAATTATTAAGGATACCACTATCACCCTTTTTGAATCAACTCAGTTTTCAAAACAAAATCTTCTTCCTTCTAATAAAATAAATGCGCTTTATCTGGATAATGAAAACAAGTTGTGGTGGGCAAGTGCGGATCGAGGAATTGGCTATTTGATTGATGAAAAAAAAGTAATCAATTTTAGTCGTACTGATGGCCTTCCAACGAATAATATAAAGTGTATTTTAGGAGATAGCCTCGGGAATATTTGGATCGGAACAGCCGGGTATGGAATCGCTAGAATTAAGGAAAGTGCTGATAGTGTTGAAGTTAAAGTGTTTAGTGAAAGTGATGGATTAATCAGTGGAAATGTTTATTTGATGTCTTTTGATCGGCAAGGAAATCTTTGGATTGGTTGTGGACGAGGCGTTGATCAAGCTACTTTTGATGCGGAACAGAATTTAAAAGAAGTAAATCATTTTGGTCAGTCTGAAGGCTTTTATGGCATTGAAACTTGTCAAAACGCCGTTTTTCAAGATGCAGAAAATAATCTGTGGTTTGGAACCATCAACGGAATAACAAAATATGTTCCGGGAAGTGAAAAAATAAATAATATACCTCCAATTTTACATTTTACCGAGATTAACCTGTTTTACGAATCCTTGAAAAATACACCTTTTGGAGACTGGTTGACTACAGAAAATACTTTAAAGCCTGGATTAGAATTACCTTACAAACAAAACCATTTGGGATTTGAATTTTTTGGTGTCAATCTTTCCAATCCTAAAAAAGTACAATATCAGTGGCAATTGGAAGGGCTCGAAAAGGAATGGTCTCCTTTGTCTTTCAACAACAAGGTTTCTTATCCTAATCTAGCTCCCGGAAACTACACTTTTAAAGTCAGGGCTTTCAACGAAGACCTGGTTGGAAATGAACAACCACTCAGTTTAAGCTTTAACATTTTACCTCCATTCTGGCAGCGATGGTGGTTTATTATTGGTGCAATATTATTTGGAATTTCAATGATTACTTTGATTTTTAAAATACGGGTAAATCAAATTCGCAGTAAAGCAAAAGTGAAACAAGACCAGTTAGAAATGGAGAATTCTTTACTACAATTAGAACAGAAAGCGCTTCAATTGCAAATGAACCCGCATTTTATTTTCAATGCGTTGAATACTGTCCAAAGTTTGTTTTTAAGTAATGATCCTGCTTCAGCCAGGTTATTGATTTCTAAGTTTGCAAAATTGATGCGTGCGATTTTATTACATTCCAGAGAGACCTCAATTCCACTTAAAGAAGAAGTAGAAATGTTAGAAAATTATCTTTCCATCGAACAACTCAGCCGTCCGAATAAATTTGAATATCAAATTAAAGTTGCTGAAGAACTAGATGTGGACGAGTTGATGATCCCACCAATGATGATCCAACCTTTTGTTGAAAATGCAGTTAAACATGGCATAAATTATCTGAAGCATGGTGGAAAAATTGAAATAGCATTTTCGAAAAAAGATGATAAATTAGTGTGTTCTATAATTGATAATGGGATTGGAAGAGCAGCTTCAACCCAAATTAATGCACAGAAAGCGAAAAACCATAAATCCACAGCACTGGCAGTTACTAAAGAGAGATTAGATATTTTAAATAATGAAAACAATGATAATAAAAGCTTGGAAATTAAGGATTTAATAAACACTGATGGAAGTGCTGCTGGAACTGAAGTTCTAGTGAGAATGCCTTTTGAAGAATGGTGAATTGGAAGTCGGAAGTCGGAAAGTTAGAACCAAATAGCCAAATAACCAAACAGCCAAATAACCATATTACCAAATAACCATATTACCAAATAACCAATCACCTCACATGATCAAAGCAATATTAATAGACGATATTCCACAGGCGCTGGAACTCCTGCGTAAAGATTTAGCAGATCACTGCCCTGATATTGAAATTATCGGTGAAGCTAAAAGTGTGGTTGAAGGAGCTAAGTTATTGCGTAGCAAAAAACCAGATGTTGTATTTCTTGATATTGAATTGCAGGATGGGAGTGGCTTTGATATTTTAGAAATTTTGGGAGATATTTCATTTAAGATCATTTTTACAACGGCTTCAGATGCACATGCGATAAAAGCTTTTCGTTTTTCGGCTATTGATTATTTACTTAAGCCCATTGATCCGGAAGAGCTAAAAGAAGCAGTGAATAAACTAAAGCAAAACATTCCAAATTCAAAGGAACGTATTGACCTGTTATTAGATAATGTAAAAAATAGAAAAGGGCTAAAGAAGCTAGCCTTGCACACTTTAGATAAAATCCAGGTAGCTGAAATCGCTGAAATAGTTCGTTGCGAATCCAGTGGAAATTACACTACTTTTTATTTCACTGATGGGAAAAATTTACTCGTTACCAAAACGCTGAAAGAGTTTGATAAAATGTTGAAAGAACATCAGTTTGTCAGAGTCCATCAATCGCATTTGATCAACGCAAATCATATCCGGGAGTATGTTAAATCCGAAGGCGGATATCTTGTCATGAAAGATGGAACACATGTACCTGTTTCCATCCGAAAAAAGCCAGCAGTGATTAAAATGTTGGGCGGATTATAGTGCAACTTTAATCTCTTGAAAAAGTTAATATACGGTTCCAATGCATATAGATAGCATGGTCTTTACCAATTCGCTCTCCCAAAGCTTTTCCGTATATTTTTATTTCTTTTACCAATGCCTTTTCCTCCTTAGCCTGCCATGCATTGTTTTCATCGTTTAAATCCATGATTTTCCAGACTGATTCCAAAGCATCATCCCAAACTTTCAAAGCTGCTAATTGCGACATGATCAAATAAGTCTGCACTTCGTGAGTTTCACTTATTTGCTTGGAAACAGATTTAAGATCTTCAAGGTCTTTTTCGATATTTCCAGCTAAATTTCCTTCTTTATGGATTAACTTATTGTACTGAGCAATTCCTGCTTCTGAGCCAATCGAGTCCGCTTTGAAAAAGTTAGTTTGGAGTTCATTCATCTCTTCTATTCCGATTAAGGCACTCATTGCATGCAAGACAGCAAAATCGCGAGGAGCATCATCCGCCGAAATGTTTCTTGCATCCATATAATCGGTGGCAACTTTGGCTGTTTTCCTTGCTTCAGCATACTTTTTTAATTTCCATTCACAGAGTGCTTTTACGGTAGAAGCATTTACGTAGATGTCAAGTTTTTTTAATTTTGCTTCATTTGTCAAAGCTTGATTTACTTCAGCATAGGCTCTTTTATAATAGTAGTCTGCCGGAGGAGGTGGAGAAGTCAATGAAATAGATTGATTAAAAAATGCTGCATTTTCTATTTCAGCACCTTTGTTAAATTCATCCTGTGCTTTATCGATATGAGACAATGTAGCACAGCTGCTAAAAAGAATGACGAACAGTAACGTTGGAAAAAGTTGCTGTGAATTTCTTAAGCTTGGAGTTTGAATTCTGATCATAATTAAAAGATAATTAAGGGTTGGTTTTCAATAAAATCTAATTTAAGCCTGATTATTAAGGCTATTTAAAAAATCCTGAAGGTTGAATTGAAGATTTTTGTTCAGATCTGAGGCTGCTTTTTTTATTTTTCCAACTGAAGTATCAATGTTATCTTTCGTAATCGGCTGTTCAGAGATAAATAATAAATAGTGTTCAATAATAGCATTTAAAGTTGCTGTTTGAGTCAATGTCCAGGAGCCGATGTCACCACCGCTTTCATCATATAAAGCCACGAAGAGGCCCTCTAAAGAATAGGTGAGAGCAAGCTTTTGTACCCCACCACCGGTTGTGATGATACTTACTACTAATTGTTTTCTAACATTTACTGCAAGGATAGCTTCTTGTATCAAATATTTTATAGTGGTAAAATGTAGTGGCTGATTAGAAGGAACACTTTCCAATGATTGATAAACCGCTGATACCACTACTTTTATAAAATCTTTTTTTACCCATTGTGGATTGGCTACAACTTCTTCCAGAATATTTTCGGTTACATTTAATAGCTGCTGAGGCGTAAGTGTGGGTTTCCACTTTCCATTGCTGGGGCGCCTGCTTGTTGCTTTCAAAACCTGTTGCAATGCTAAAACGAGGATGTTTTTTTCGGTTTGGTTAGAAGTATCAATAATCAAATCCAGATTTCCAGAAGTATTTTCAAGGACCAATCGTAAAAACTCAGAAACTATTTCAGGCTGTTTGATACCGTTTTCAGCTAAAGTACTGGTTACTCCAGAAACGATATTTTGAATCCCTATCTTTTTTGAAACAAGCTCAGGATGCTCAGCAATTGTATTTAGAACTGACGAGACAAATTGATCGGCGAGATCCTTTTGAATACCGTTATTTGCAATAATTCCCAGTTCTTTTTGTAAAAGCGATGCTAAAACAATCAATCCATTATTATCGGGATTTTTGGAAATAATAGATTCAAAAGCATAATCAATGGTTTCAACGAGTAATTCAGATTTGTCAACGCTTGAAGGTTGAGCAAAAACAGCATCGAAAATCAGATCCAGCGATTTGTTGAGAATTGACTTTTTATCTTCGTTATCTTGAACTAAAACTAGTTTATTGTATCCAACAGTCCGCAAATTGAGTTCTATGATTTCGTTCAAAGTATCATAATTCAATCGATTGCTTTGAGGGACTTTTTCCAGGACTTTAAAAGTAGTGTTCAAGACTTCTTGCAGCAGTGATTTATCGTTTACTTTTTCACTTATCCAACCAGGATTTTTGACAACTTCATCTAAAATACCTTCTGAAATGACCAAGATTTCTGTTGCTGTAAATTTTGGTTTCCACTTTCCGGCTGTCGGAGGGGCAGTGAAAGTATTTAGTATTTGTTGTAATGCAACCACCAATAGATGATCTTTTTTACCGGTTTCGTTAGTGAAAACCAAATCAAGGTTGCCAGATACATTAACTAACGTTATACGGATAAACTCAGAGAGCAAGCCGGATTGATGGATTCCTGATTGCTGAAATGAAGTGGCAACGCCTTGTATAATGTTTTGTAAAGCATCGTCATTGACGAGCAAATCCGGGTGCGCTGATATGATTTCCAAAGTTGCACTCAGCAGTTGATCAGCGTAATCTTCATTGATGCCATTTTCTTCAATGATTCCTGAATTTGCATTTAAAAACAATTGAGTTAAAACAAGACCTTTCGAATTTGGATGCTGCGAAACAATTACATCCATGACATAATCCATCAAATCAAAAAGATGAGCTGTTTTGTCTCCAACTTGTTGAGGTTGATCTTTAAAAATGAAGGCGAAAACCAAATCCATTGATTTATTCAATATTGTGGTTTCCTCCTGGTTACTGCCCCATTTAACTTTTTTCAACACCAGCTTGCTCGTTGCAACAGTACGTAAATTGACTTGAATAATGGTTTGTAAAGCATTAAAATTGAGCCGTTGACCCTCAGGGATAGCACCTAAAGCATTGAAAGTCGCATTAAAAACTTCGGCAAGCAATGAATCCTCATTTACCTTTTCTTCGATCCATGATGGATTAGAAACCACTTCGTTAAGCGTATATTCAGCAATGCCAAGGATCTGGCTGTTTGTCAATTGAGGCCGCCACTTTCCAGAATTAGGTTTTACTGTTATGGTCATAAGTAATTGCTGGATCGTACCAACGAGAAGATGCTTTGAATTTGAATCACTAACATCCCAAAGTGTATTCAGATTTCCAGCAGTATTGAGTAAAACCAATCGTGCTAATTCCGGTACGATTCCAGGGCGATTAATGCCAGATTTTGCAACACTTTCAGCAACACCTGATATGATTTCTTTAATTCCTTTTTTGTCTGAAATAAGTGATGGATATTGTGCAACAACCTCCAACGATGACTTTACGACACTATCCAAAGTTTCAACGGTAAAAACATTTTTTAAATCCAAACCGGAAGGATTAGGATCAAGGATAGCACTCATCAAAGTCGTCCCAACAGATTGAATTAGTTTTTCCTGAGATTCGCCAACATTCATTACCTGACCTGGAGCATTGAAAACATAGGTTCCGGAATTCTTTACCAGGCTTCTAAAAAGCATTTGCCCCCAATTGATGACTTCGCTATCGTCATCAGCGGTACTCATGGCTTCGATTCGGCTGTAAAGGTCCTTTGTAATACCTTGGCTGGTAGCATGAATAAACTTTTGTAACTTTTCATCACCAGTAATTTCAGTGCTGATTTGCTCCATCGTTTCAGCAGCGGAAACAAATAATCTTGGAACCACTTTCTTTACAATTCGATTGATGGAATCTCCTTCGGTAAAGGGAATATCATCAATGCCATTCAAAAATGATCTTAAAAATTTCGCATGATTTGAATCAGAGCGAATTGCTCCCGGTACCTGGCTGAAATAATCAATTCCCACCTCGACGAGTGTTCCTGCAACCAATTGCAATGGCTTTGTGATAGGTATTTTTCCTTCTTCCCATTGGCGAATGCGTAATAAACTCGCCATGCTTTCTGCATTTACAGGACTTAAACCGTTGTTGTCTTCTGCTACTGCATGAATCGTATTGAAGCAATGATTGTAATAAAAAAAATATTCCTCTTTTTCATCGTCTTCCAAAGTTCTTGCATTTTTATGAAGCTGTGCAAGTCTTTCAATTTTGTCTAGAAATACTTCCTTATTCTCTTCGAAAAAGCCCATCACTGCCCTAATGGAGGGTTCTGTTCCTACTTTAGGCAATGGAAGTACAATGCTTTTTCCCTTTAAACTATTTGCATATGCTTTTTGAAAAGCTCCCCCTAATTTGATGGCAGAGTGTATGGAGAAAATGATGGCTTCTGAGGTTAGCATTACAGACATCGTAGATTTATTTTAGGATACTGAATTTGAAAAAGTTGAAGATATATATTTTTTTTAATATAAGTGAGCAGGCAGAATTAAATTGGTGTTTTTTACAGGCGCTTTTCGCACGGCGATTTGTTAGAAAATCTATAGAAAATCTGTATTGATTTTCATTCTAATTGTTTAAAAAGATGGAATAAAAGCTACGATTCGAAGTGGTGCGCCGCTGCCGCCTCCTATTTTCATGGGTAATGCGACAACATAAAAATCTTTTGCAGGGATTTTATCAAGATTTGCAACATTTTCAAAAATGAGAATCTCTTTTTCACTTAAAATCCGATGGGTCAAAAAATCCTGTGACTGACCATAGTCAATGCTTGGTGTGTCTAATCCAATACCTTTAATTTTCCTTTCTTTAGCCAGCCAATTTGCAGCGTCAGGGTGCAAACCCGGAAAATGTAACTCCGGAACTGCTTCAGCACCAGTCAGAGCTGTTCCAATATATTTTTCCCGATTATTCCAAAACTGCCCATAACCTGTGTAAAGTAAAATCGCAGATCCATCAGGGATTTCTCCATGAGCACTTTCCCATTCTTTAAAATCTTCAACACTTACGAGGTAGTCCCTGTTTTTCAGTGCTTTTTCAGAAATGTCGATTAATATTCCCTGGCCGGTTAATTGATCAACTGAAATTTGCTCGACTGCATTTTTCCCTTCGCTGAAATGGATTGGTGCGTCAAGATGCGTTCCGCCATGTTCTTCTGCCTCATATTTTCCAGATGAGTAGAAAAATCCTTTGTCATTAATTCCGAAAAAAACAGTGTCGTGCTTAAACGAAGCATTGGTCGGCCAGTAAATGGTATTCTCATCAAAATCGTAAGTCAGGTCAATCCATTTTCCACTTTTTAAAATAGCCATAGAACTTGGTGGTTCCATATTTTTACAGGCAACTACTAAAAACGCAAATAGATAAAATGAATATTTCATGATTGTTAAGTTGTTTAAAATCTGGTCTTAGAATGAAAAGTATAGATCAATTTAAAGGGTATACCAGGTGCCACCAATTTCATCCAAAGGAATACAAGCTTTGTAGTCGCCTGGAATCGGATCGTATTTTAAAAATTGTTTTCCTCCAACTTCGGAAGTGAAAAAACCAATAAAGGTCAGTTCCTTTATCGTAAACCAAAAAGTTTTATCTCTTGAATTGGCTTTTACTTTTTCAATAGCCAGTGCTTCTTCCTTTTTAAGGAATTCAATTTGTTCTTCTTCAGTACAATCCAAAAAAGATTTATTGAGTGCATTTTTGCAGGACAACTCAAAAGCAGCAAGTCCATCTTTAAAACTTGTTTGGGCTTCCGTTTCTGTATTGTCTTTTAAATACACATCGATGAAGGAATAAACACCTGCGTCCATGGCGCCAGGTGTATCCGTTTTAGGAATGATGCATTCTGCGATGTGTGCAACTAACTGCCCTTCAGGTTTAGTTAAAAACCCGGGAACCCAATTTTCAAAGCCTCCCGCTACAGCATTTGGATCTGCTTTACAACCATTCATGACACTGGCAATTGTGGAAGCCGATACAGCAAATCCCATGAGTAAAGCTGTTTTTTTGATCGCTGCTCTTCTGTTTATTGCATTTTTTTTCATTTTAGGTTTCAATTTATATTTTACAAATCTCCCTTTTTCAAAGCTGATACCGCATAATCAGCAGCACGAGCGGTCAGAGCCATATAAGTCAACGATGGATTTTGACAGGCAGATGAAGTCATACAAGCACCATCAGTTACGAATACATTTTTGACTGCATGAATTTGATTGAATTCGTTAAGCACAGAAGTTTTTGGATCGCGACCCATCCTGGCTGTTCCCATTTCATGAATTCCATTGCCCGGATTTCCAAAAGTGTCATAAGTTTTTATATCGACAAACCCACCTGCTTCCAGCATTTCAGCAGCTGAATTAGCCATATCCTTTCGCATGGTTATTTCATTTTCTTTGAATTCACAATCAATGGTAAGTGTCGGTAGCCCGTGGATATCTAGTTTTTCATAATCAATCCAGACTTTATTTTCGTGATAAGGCAGACATTCTCCAAAACCATTTAAACCCATTTGCCATTTGCCGGGAAGTAAAATTTTACTTTTCACCTCTTTCCCAAACCCCATTTCTCTGATAGCTCGCGTCCAGTCTGTTCTGCTGGCAGAGCCTTGATAGCCAAAGCCACGGATATAATCTTTTCGGGTTGATTTTTTGTCTAAATTTCGGAACCGGGGAATATAGATTCCATTAGGTCGGCGGCCTTTGTAATAACGATCTTCAAAGCCTTCAAAATAACCAAAAGCGCCTGCTCTAAAGTGATGATCCATCAGGTTGTGACCCAATTCTCCGCTATCATTTCCCATTCCATTCGGGAAACGATCCGATTTGGAATTCAACAGTATCCAGGTACTGCCTAATGCGCTGGCATTGCAAAAAATGATTTTCGCGAAATATTCCGTTTTTTCCTTAGTCAGCCGATCCTGGACGATAACTCCAGTGGCTTTTTTATTTTCTTTATCATAAATGATTTCTACAACAATAGAGTCGGGCCGAAGAGTCATGTTTCCGGATTTTTCGGCAGCAGGAAGAGTTGCAGCTTGGCTACTGAAATAAGCACCATAAGGACATCCGCGAATACAACGATTTCGAAATTGACATTTTCCTCTGCCGTTATGGGGTTGGGTGAGATTTGCGGTACGGCCAATGGTCATTACGCGGCCATTAAAATTTTCAGCAATTTTTCTTTTTAAATGACTTTCAACGCAATTCATTTCCATCGGTGGTAAAAATTGTCCATCGGGCAATTGAGCCAGTCCTTCTTTTTGACCATTAATACCTGCAAATGATTCCACATAATCATACCACGGTGCAATATCTTTGTAGCGGATTGGCCAGTCAATTGCGGTGCCCTCTTTGGCATTAGCCTCAAAATCCATGGCACTCCAGCGATAACTCTGGCGTCCCCACAATAAGGAGCGACCTCCAACATGATACCCTCTGATCCAGTCAAAAGGTTTTACTTCGGTATAAGGATTTTCCAAATCATTGACCCACCAGTGTTTGGTAGATTCCTTTATGGTATATCCGGTGCGCTTTTGAACGGGATATTTTTTCATTTCTTCGAGAGGTACCCGATCGCGGTGGGGGAAATCCCAATCATCCAGATTGGCTGTAGGGTAATCGCCATGTTTAACATCCCGACCTCTTTCAAGTACCAGTGTTTTAAGCCCTTTTTCGCAAAGTTCTTTAGCCGCCCAACCACCGCTGATGCCGGTTCCGATAACAATAGCGTCGTAAGTTCTTTCCTCTTTTCCTTTAGAATTGAAATACATTCATTTGAAGTTTAATTATAAAATTTAAAGGAGGGGTTATTTTTTGATAGGTTGAATTTAATAAATTATTTGTTTCTTTAAAATTGAAAACTATTATTACTTTTCACAATGTGAAAACCCCTTCGTATTTTCGCAAATGCTTATTAGCTTTGAAAAAATATTACTATGAAAAACGCTTTTTTGAAATCATTGATATTTGGGCTTATGATTTGCGGTTCAGCAAATGCACAATATCCCGATGAATTGATGAAGGCTGATTCCTTGATACAACAACAAGATTACGACAATGCTTTAAGTGTCATCAACCACGTAATTGAACAAAATCCAACAAGGTTTTTACTGTCTCATGCCAATTTTCAATTGGGGCAGATCTTTTTAGGTATGGATAACCTAGAAAAAGCGATTTACTACAACCAGCGATCTCTGGCAATTCGTAATGATTTACTTTATGAATTTATTGGTGATAATTATATGCTCTTTGGCTTGATAGAAATGCAAAGAGGAAATAATGATAAAGCGTTGGGATATTTTTTTAAAGCAATAGAATTACCCTATGAATCGCTTGAGTTTGGTGGCTTACTCTACGCTTATATCGCACAGGTTTATTATCGAAAAAACGAACTTGAAAATGTTGTGAAATATTATAAAATCGCAATGCAGACTTGGATGACAGCTTTTGAAGAGGCAAATGTTTTGGATCTCAACCATTACCGTATCCAAAGGAATCGATTGTTTTATGATCGATTTTTTGTTGGATTTTTATAAACAGCGACTGAATAGAATCTTTTATTAGTAAAGTATTTGTCAATTCTACAATATAGGTTCCATTTTTTTATTTGTGTACTTATTTTTGAGGAATTTCACCCTTCAAATAAGACTGGAAATGACAAGGCTGTATTTTCTGAGCGCTAGGAAAGCATTTACTTATTTAGTATATTAGTAAAATTTTATTACGTTTTTTGCCAAAACAACGACCATGAATTTGAGAGTATCAATTTTGACTTTATTGTCAATTATTTTTTCCACTGTTCTTTCCTCCCAAAACCCTTTAGAAATAGCCCTAGAAGATATTCAACGATCAGAGAAATACGATCCTGTTGATCTTGTAGATATTATGGTCACAGATCAATATCAATCAAAACATAATGGATTAACCCACATCTATTTGAGGCAGCGAGTTGATGGAATCGAAATTGATGGAGCCAATGTCAATTATAATATTTTGGAAGATGGTTCCATTGCAAGTTCCGGAGGTAGATTTTATAAAAACATCAACCAAAAAATTTCCGCCAAAATACCGACGATCTCTCAAACTCAGGCCTTACAAATCGCATTGTCGGAATTAGGAATTATTTACAATGCTCCTCTGGTAATTATTGAAAATCGTGGTGGAAAAGATAATAAAGTCATTTTTGATAAAAGAGACTTCGCACTTGAAAATATTCCGGTCCGGCTGATTTATGTTCCGGAAGATGAAGAAAAGTTAAAGCTGGCCTGGGAATTATCCATTTATGAAAAAACTGCCGAAAATTGGTGGGTGATTTCTTTGGATGCATTGACGGGTGTGGTTTTACAAAAATATAACCATGTCCTGCATTGCAACTTTGAAGAAGGTTTTAAATATACCTTCAACAAATCTTTTGAAAAAAAAGAATCAATAATTTCAATAAAACAAAATGCTTTAGTGGTAGCAGATAGTAGTTACCGGGTATATGCATTTCCTGTAGAAAGCCCCAATCATGGAAACAGAACACTTGAAGTAAATCCTTGGGATCAAGCAGGAGATGGAGGAACGCTTGGCTGGCATTACGACGGAACAAATTATTCTGACTATACAAAAGGAAACAACGTGGATGCTTATGAAGACACTAATGCCTCAAATAGTCCAACCGGTGGAAACGCAGCAAGAGTTTACGGAGAAGATAATCATGAATTTGATTTTACGCTCGATTTGAATGTTGATCCACTTACTCAGCAGGATCCGATTATTACCAATCTTTTTTATTGGAACAATATCATGCATGATGTAATGTATCAGTATGGTTTTGATGAGCCCGCAGGAAATTTTCAGGAAGTTAATATGGGAAGGGGTGGTTCTGAAAGTGATTATGTTCGGGCGGAAGCTCAGGATGGTAGTGGTACCAACAATGCTAATTTTTCAACTCCTCCAGATGGTTCGAACCCTCGTATGCAAATGTACCTTTGGGATCCCGTTGCAGGAGATTCGCTGGATGTTAATGCACCTGAAAATATTGTAGGGGATTACATTATGGTTTTGGCTTCTTTTGGTGGTTCTTTGGGCAGCCCGGTCACTGGTGATGTTGTCGAAGTGGATGACGGTAGTGGTAATCCTTCTCTAGGTTGTGGTACTTTAATAAACAACGGTGCAATAAATGGAAATATAGCTTTGGTTGATCGTGGAACTTGTCAATTCGGAACTAAGTGCCTCAATGCTCAAAATGCTGGAGCTATCGCGGTGATTGTTTGTAATAATGTTTCCGGTAATCCAATTACTATGGGCGGGGGGAATGATGGAAATCAAGTGACCATTCCAGCGGTGATGATTCGTGAGGATGACTGTGCCACTATTAGAATGGAGTTGAATAATGGTTTAAATGTAACCATGGTTGAAAGTCCGAATCCTCCTCCAGATTTAGATAGTGATTTAGATAATGGTGTCATCGTTCATGAATATGGGCACGGTATATCAAACAGATTGACAGGAGGGCCTGGTAATGTGGGTTGTCTGAACAATGCCGAACAAATGGGAGAGGGTTGGAGTGACTTTTTTGCTATCTGGTTGACCACAAATGTAAGTGATCAGCATGATGATCCTCGTGGAATGGGGACTTATTTATTGGGAGAGCCGGTTGATGGAGATGGTATTCGACCAACACCTTATTCCACCAGTTTTTCTATAAATCCCTCAACTTATGGAGATATTACTAATACTGGTCTTATTTCTCAGCCTCATGGGATCGGCTACCTTTGGTGTACTATGATTTGGGATTTAAATTGGGCCTTGATCAATGCGCATGGATTTGACACCGATTTTTATAACAGTGATGGTTCTGCTGGAAATATAATTGCGCTCCAATTGGTGATAGATGGCTTGAAAGGACAACCTTGTGATCCTGGATTTGAAGATGGGAGAGATGCGATACTTGCCGCGGATGAAACCAATAATAGCGGAGCGAATACAGATATCATCTGGAATGTTTTTGCAAGGCGTGGCTTGGGGTATTCTGCAAGTCAAGGCGACCCAGATAGTCGTACGGATGGATCTGAGGCTTTTGACTTACCTCCTGGGGTTCCTTCTATGACGGAAGAAGAATTGTTTGAAACAGCTCCTTTACCGGTGGAACTGATTGCTTTCAACGCAATAGCCAACGATAAGGAAAAACAGATAGAATTGTATTGGAATACCGCTTCCGAAGCAAATAATAAAGGTTTTGAAATACAAAGAAGATCTGAAGAGCGAAATGATTTTGAAACTATCGGATGGGTCGAGGGAGCAGGGGAGAGTTTTGCTCCATTAAACTATACATTTAATGATAAAGACGTGGTTGCTGACCAACGATATTATTATCAATTGAAACAAATTGATTTTGATGGTACGGAAACTTATTCAAATATTGTAACGGCTAGTTTAAGTGGATTAGACACTGAGGTTGAGGTTTTTCCTAATCCAACTTCAGACATTGCACTCATAAAATTATCTGACGCTTTTTCTGGAGAGATCAATCTAAAAATTTTTGACGCAAAAGGGCAATTAATTGATCTTCAGTCTTTTAGTTCACGGGGAAATGCTGAACTTGAAATCAACTTTATGAATCAGGCTGACGGCGTATATTTCATCAAAATTGAAATGCAAAACAAAGTTATTACGAAGCGGATTATTGTTAATCGATAGCGTAAAAAATCAGTCCCTTCAAAATGCAAGCATTGATTTTATATAAAAAATAGATTCTAAAATTTATTAGTCCTCTAAAATGATTGCATCGACCTTTTTCCTTTTGACTAGTTTGTTAAAAGCTGGGATCTCATTTTTTAAAATATCCTTATACTGACCCAAATATTGGTCAATTTGAGCAGAGAGTTCCTCTTTAACTGCGACCGCCTGATCGGTTGGTGGATAATCTCCAACACGCATTAATGAATTTAGATGCGCTAGTTTGTTGGTGAGTTTTATCGGATAATTTAAAGGATCCTGAGGACTTTCATTTTTTGTTTGGTATAAAGCTTCTTCGATGACTGTCAAACTAGAGTCAATTGCAATAGCCGAATCATGGATTGGTTTCATTTCATCATTATCAGGAAGGCGATTTGTATAATTTTTTAATTGTTTCTTGATATCTCTTATATTCTTGATAGCGGTATGCGATGCTGTTAATTTATCCTGTATTTCTGAAATAAAATCAAATTGAGCTTTTATATCCTCCTTTATTGCTGGAGAGCGCAGATCCTGGAAGATTTTAAAATCCTGGATTTGCTCAATGGTATCCACAGTTAGTTTTATTTTATAGTTTCCGGGAACTGCTTTTGGGCCTTTCAAAGATCCCCACCACAAAATCATTTTATCAAATTTTTCTGCATCTTGATAAGTCATGTCCCAATTAAACAAATTGGCTCCTTCTTTAACTTCAAGCTTATCTTTTTTATGCTTTGCATCTGTTGAAAATTCGCGAATCAACATACTGTCTGCATCGAGAATAGAAATTTTGACTTCTGAAGAATCTTTATATTCTTTTAAATAGAAATGAATCATGACTCCACCAGGATGATTTTTTCCGGCATTTTTTATCTTTTTGTTTTGAGAACCCTCCATTCTGAAAGAAGGCATTGGTTTGAACAAATGAGCTTCTTTTTCACCAATTGAAGAATGTAATTGGCGTAAAATAGTCAGATCATCGATCATCCAAATGCTGCGTCCTTGTGTCGAAGCAATCAGATTATCCAATTTTATAGCTAGATCCGTAATTGGAACAATTGGGAGATTTAACTGAAAAGACTGCCAACTTGCTCCATCATTATAGGAAATATACATACCGCTTTCCGTTCCTGCATACAACAAGCCTTTTCGTAATGGATCTGCACGGATTACTCTGGTGAAATGTTCTTCATCGATACCCTTTGTTATTTTAGTCCAAGTCAAACCATAATCATCAGTTTTAAACAGATAAGGTTTAAAATCTCCTGATTTATAACTAGTAGCTGCAACATAAGCTCCTCCGTCAGTATAAGGGTTGGCCTCAATGCTGTTGATCATCGCCCATTCAGGCATATCCGGTGGGGTCACATTACGCCAGTTTTTTCCGCCATCATGAGTCAGGTGAATAAGTCCATCATCAGATCCGATCCAAATCAGATCTTTTGTTAAAGGGGATTCCACTCCTGCAAAAATGGTACAATAATATTCTACGGATGTATTGTCTTTAGTGATAGGGCCACCGGAAGGGCCTAGTTTGGTGCTGTCATTTCGGGTGAGATCAGGGCTTATTATTTCCCAGGATTGGCCTTCATTGTAGGTGACATGCAAATGATTACTGGCAGCATATAATTTCTGGGGATCATGAGGTGAAAAGAAAATCGGGAAATTCCATTGGAAACGATATTTCATGCCTTCTGCACCATGACCCATTGGATTGTCCGGCCAAACATTTATCGAACGTTTTAATTTATTTCTATGATCTAACCTTTGGAGCAAACCATCATAACAACCACCATAAACAATATCATTATCCAAAGGGTCAACAGCTATATGGCCACATTCACATCCGGCAGTAGCTTCCCAATCATTTTCCTTGATTGAATTACTTGAAGTCCTGCTTGCAATTCTTACAGTACTATTGTCCTGCTGCGCAGCATAAATTCTATAAGGAAAGTGATTGTCCGTGGTTACACGATAAAACTGGGCAGTTGGTTGATTATGGTAAGTGGACCATGTAGTTCCGCCATCATAGGTCACTTGAGCTCCACCATCATCGGCAATGATCATTCTTTTCGGATTTTCAGGGGCAATCCATAAATCGTGATGGTCACCGTGAGGAGTGCGACCTGCAGAAAATGTTTTTCCTCCATCTTTTGATTTATGATATTGTACATTCATAACATAAACTACATCCTCATCAACTGGATCTGCATAAATTCGGGTGTAATACCAGGCCCGTTGACGGAGATTCCGGTCACTATTTAATTTTTTCCACGTTTTGCCAGCATCATCTGAGCGATAAACGCCTCCGTTTTCTGATTCAATGATCGCCCAGACGCGTTCTGAATTAACAGGAGAAACCGTTATTCCAATTACACCCAAAGTTCCTTTTGGCAAACCTTCATTTTCAGAGATGTTTTTCCAGGTTTCACCGCTGTCCGAACTTTTATAGATCGCACAACCTTCTCCACCGCTTGAAAGGCTATAAGGTGTTCTTTTAATTCTCCAGGTCGTCGCATATAAAACTCGTGGATTATTTGGATCTAGACAAAGGTCAAAGGCTCCTACTTCATTGTTTACAAATAAAGTTTTTTTCCAGGTTTCACCTCCATCCAAGCTTTTAAAAACACCACGTTGATCATTTGGCGCATACAAATTACCCATGGAAGCGGTGTAGACGATATCGTGATTTTGGGGATGCACACGGATTCTGGAAATATGCCTTGATTGTTTGAGCCCTTTTTGTTGCCAGGTTTTACCAGCATCAACGGATTTCCATATTCCATATCCAGAAGATACATTTCCACGTACGGTGTTTTCACCACCACCAGCGTAAATTACATTGTTGTCGAATTCACTAACTGTGATTGCGCCGATAGATCCTCCAAAAAATCCATCAGAAATGTTTTCCCAGTTGCGACCGCCATCTTTGGTCTTCCAAACGCCTCCGCCAGTTGCACCAAAATAAAATAAATTTGGTTTTTCAGGAACACCTGCAACGGCACAACTTCGGCCCCCACGAAAAGGACCAATATTTCGCCATTCGAGAGAATTATACCATTTTTCATCGTATTGGATTTCGTCCTGTGCGATTAGATTTTGATTACCAAATAAAAGAAAAGAAACGAATCCTACATATTTTAAAATCGAAATAAAGGAATGGTGAAATTGGTTTGTCATATCAGTTTGTTGTTTAAGCCCTGTATACAATTCACAATATAGCAAAGTTTCCAATTTCAATTAAATATCAAGATATTGATTCAAATGGGGAAACCAATTTTAAGTTTAGTGCATTTAGTTTTATCACCAAAACTAATCTTCAATGAAGTAAAGGGACAAATTTTTAGAAATGTATTAAAAATGAAAAAATGGGGGGAAGGGAAATAGGCAAAGGGGACTTTTATTAGAATAGTAATGGCCTAAAAAAGAAAGTCGCATTATCCAAAGGGGGGAGGACAACACGACTAACTACAACAAATTATAATCCCATGAACATATCCGAAATCTTAAATGCTATCATTAATTATTGGGTAATTATATTTTTGATAGCTGCAATATTTTATATTAAATGGGTTGATTTGAAAAAGTGAGAAGCTGTATTATCCCGAGGAGGGATAATACAACTTACTACAACAAATTATAATCCCATGAACATATCCTTTTTGATTGTGCCAATTTCTTCTAATCAGCATGCTTTTTCTCTTTATCTTCACTTATCTAATAATCACATTACAATAATCTTAATAATCCTAAGGCTTTACAAAGACATTTTTTATTCAAAGTAAAAAATAAGTAAAACATTATTTGTAAAATAAATATTTATAATTAACTGATAATGTATACTTTGTGTTTTTAATATTTTTTATAAAGGATTAATTTGTGAATTTTGTAATAAATATTTTTCATGGAAATGGATTTTTATCTTAAAATATTTTGACTTTTTTGCTCCTTTTGTAAATCAGAAATACCTTTTAAGGAAACCCATTCATTAATTGTTTCATCATTTCAAAGTTTAAATGATGGTAAAAGTCAACCATTTTTATACTTGATTAATATTGATTTTAGTAATATTAGGAGCAAGTTGAATCGAAACAAGGATAACTAAAATCATTGATTTAATGGAAAAGTCAAACTTATCTCGGGTTAATGTACCAATCACTATGAAAATCAAAGAAATTGAAGAAACGATCAATAATCAGATCGAAGGAGTATTTTATGAAAATAGTGAGGTGACTAATGACGAAACCGAGGGTGTAAAAATTAAAGCTGAAAAAACGGAAAATATTTCTATTTCATTAGATGGCAGCTATATCAACTATAGAGTGCCTTTAAAGCTTAGGATAAAAAAGGGAATCGCTTTTACTTCAATAGAAGCTGAAGGAGAAATCGCCCTTAGTTTATCAA
This sequence comes from uncultured Saprospiraceae bacterium, assembly GCA_963793295.1. Taxonomy (GTDB): domain Bacteria; phylum Bacteroidota; class Bacteroidia; order Chitinophagales; family Saprospiraceae; genus JAHDHW01. The sequence continues at coordinate 235,903 of CAWBZX010000024.1, forward strand.
CTGAATATAAAATTGAAAAAAATTGGAAACTTACAACTCACACCAAAGTTATTGAATATAAATGGCTGCAAAAACCTCATTTACATTTAGGAATTATTGACCTTCCGATAAAATTTATTGCAAATACTATTTTAAAAAAAAGCAAAACACTTCTTTGTACCACTTTAGATAAAGAATTGGCCAAAAACTTTGACTTGCAAAGTTATGTCAACGAAGCCTGGAAAATGCTGCAATCTCCAATTTTAATGGCCGAAGAATTCAATTTATGGCTAAACATATCTCCGGTAAAAGTAGGAATGACACCACTGATATCTGACGGAGAAACTATTAAAAGTACAGTAATGGTGCAAACTTATGCGAATGCTTTGATCGGTGAAAAACCAAAAAGTGAAAAGCAACTTCAACTACCGCCTTACCAATTATTGGATGATCTTTATGAAGATTTTCATTTATCTCTGAATACCGAAATCAACTATTTGGAAGCTGAAAAAATCATGAAGAAATACGTTATTGGACAAACATTTTCACGATGGAACCGAAGCGTCAAAGTTGAAAATATTGCCTTCTATGGTAAGGCTGAAAAAGTAGTGATTGAAACTAAATTAACAGGCAGTTTCAATGGAGATATTTGTCTCAAATGGAAACCTGATTATAATCCTGAAAAAAAAGAAATTGAGGCCGAAAAACTTGAATACGAATTGAAAACCAATAATATTCTAATTAGATTCATTAACTGGCTTTTTAATAGAAGAATTAAAAAAATATTGAAAAAGCAAATAGATATTCAAATAAATGAAAACCTAACGGAACTTTCAAATAAGATAAAAAAAGAATTGGAAAATTATGAAATTTCAGAGAACGTATTTCTTAGGGGAAATCTAAGTAAACTGGATGTCGAAAGCATTCAATCCCATGAAAAAGGTTTGAACCTAACCATTGATTCTGCAGGTAAACTCAATCTTTTAATAAATAAAATTACCATAAAAAAGGAAGATGAAAATTAAACGATTTCTTTTTAAATCTCAGATCTTCCAAAAGAAAAGGAAAGCTTATATTTGATTTTTGATGAAAATTTAACTTATGAGTTTTGCCATTGCTGCCGGTCACGATGCCACAGCTGATACCGCTTTAGAGATATTGAAATCAGGCGGTAATGCCTTTGATGCTGCCATTGCTGCAATGATGACTGCGTTTATAGCGGAGCCTGGAATGGCATCTGGTGGTGGCGGAGCCTTTGCGAATGTCCGGAAAGCAGATGGCACCTGTCTCATTTTTGATTTCTTTAGTCAAACTCCCCGTCAAAAGCGACCGTTGCATGAAGTAGATTTCTTTCCCATTGAAGTAGATTTTGGAACAACCATTGAAGTTTTCCATGTTGGAAAAGGTTCTACCGCTGTACCGGGAAGTATTGCGGGGCTTTTTGCATTGCATGAGCATTTGGGAACCATCCCAATGAACAGGTTGGTTGAAATTCCGATCCAGTACGCCCAAGAAGGAGTGGTTATCAATAACTTTCAATATTACGATTATCAGCTTCTTGAAAATATTTTTAGGATTGATCCAAAGGCGCAACCGATCTATTTTAGAGATGGAGTATTAAAAAATATTGGAGAATCCATTAAAATGCCTGGGTTAGCTAACTTTTTAGAATTTATGGCTGTAGATGGGGCAGCAGCTTTTTATAAAGGTGAAATTGCTGCAAAGATCGTCAACGATTATAGTGAAGGAGGAGGTTACCTGACTCAGGAAGATTTTGATAATTATCAAGTGATTATTCGTGAGCCTTTAGCTTTTAAATACAAAGGCAATACAATTTTGACCAATCCATTCCCCAGCATCGGTGGAAAATTGATTGCTCATGGTATGCACTATTTAGAAGAAGAACCTATGTTTGGTGAATGCCTGGGGAATGAGCATTTAAAAAGACTTAATAGGGTGTTGCATAAAACAGATGCTTTAGGTAAATATTCTCATGATTTGAAGTCTTCATTAAATTCGATCTTTAATAAAAACAAAAAGCATGGAAGTACTTCGCATTTTAATATCGTCGACAAATGGGGTAATGCAATTAGTGTAACGATGACCATTGGAGAAGGCTCAGGATATTTTGTTGAAAACACAGATATCCAACTTAATAATATGCTTGGTGAAGCTGCTCTTCTTCCAAGCGGGTTCCATTCCTGGGATCTTGATACTCGCCTTTCAAGCATGATGGCACCTACCATTGTTTTAGATCAAGACCAAAATGTTGAGATTGTAACAGGTAGTGCGGGAGCAAGTCGAATAGCATCAGCTATTACTCAGTTACTGCATTATTTGATCGATTACAAACTTTCTGTTGAACAAGCCATAAATCTGCCGAGAGTTCACCTCGAACATGGTGTATTTAATGTAGAACATGGATTTAAACATGATTTGAAAGCATCCTCTTTTAAAGATGAATTAAAGGAATGGAAAAACAAATCTTTGTTTTTTGGTGGAGCGCATTCTATTTTAAACCGAAAAGGCTCATTATATGCCAGCGGTGATGACAGACGGGATGGCGTGATAAGAGTTGATTAGCCTAAAAAGAGGTGACAAATCTTAAAAGTAAAAATTAACCGATAATTATTGATAAATAAAATTATAAACTTCCTTCAAGTCGAATTCATTGCCTTCTTGATGGATCAAACATATGCAGCCGTCTATTTGGTTGCCATGTATTTTGCCATACTGGACCTGAAAGGTGTTATCGATATTGAAAAAGTGATTGATAATATCCGAGGGAATTTCATTTCCAACATTTTTTCCTAGAACGAAAGCAATATATTTAGATTGGATGCTCGTAGCGCTGATACAAAATGTACCTGGACTAGATAGTTTTCTGAATGGATTTTTATCATTGACGCAATTGGGGTGATTCATGATAAATTCGCTAATGGTATTATAAACCCCGATTAAGGCTTCCGTGGGGGGATTTTCCATTACTTGAATGACTTGATCGTACGATATCATATTCAATGGGTTTTGATAATCACGAATATGATGTGCAATCACTTTGCCAAATGGCGCTATTTGTAAAATTTAATTTGCAGGTTACTCTGTTTTATACAATTTTATTATTTGTTTTATTCCTCCACTGTTCATTTCAAAAAACAAGGAATCGACGCTAATTTTAATCACTTTTACTGATTTTTCGATTTGATCATTCGTAAGCGTATCCGTAGAATAAAGCAGACCATTTTTTAAATGATAATAGCCAGCTTCTTTATTCATTAATCCTTGAAAAGTATAAGTGTTATTGTCGTAAAATTGAAAATTTATGGATTGTAAATCCACATCTTTGGGTGTATCGTTTTCCAGAAATTCTGAAGCCGTCCAGCTTCCAACCAATAGTTTATTATCAACGCTATTTTCGCAAGAAAAAACTGTCATTAAAAGAGTTACCGCCAAAAGGTAAATTATATTTTTCATAAATATTTTTTAATAGTAAAATACAAATAGGATTGAAAGTAACAAAAGACGCTTTTGAATAAGATAATTCAAAAGCGTCTTTTTATCAATTCAGCTAATCAAAAGTTATTTATTCTTTTTTTACTTTAGCCAGTTAGTTGGTCAATAATCTAATAAGCTAACCAATTAATTCAAATAATAGTAAAAATGCCACTGCACCAGCAATAAAACCGATAAAGGCAAGCCAGGCAATTTTTTTGAAATACCAGATAAAATCAATCCTTTCCATACCCATTGCAGCTACTCCTGCGGCCGAACCAATAATCAACATACTTCCACCTGTTCCTGCAGAATAGGCAATGAAATGCCATAATTTATCATCCATCAGAAATACTTTTGTGTCGTACATACCCATGGAAGCTGCCACCAAAGGTACATTGTCTATAATGGCAGACATGAAACCTAAAATGACAATGACAATATCTTGATTTGGAACCCAGTCCTGAAGTCGTTCAGCAACATAACGGAGTGCTCCAACATCGCCAACAACGACAGTCTCCAAAGCTGCAACAGCCATCAAAATACCAAGAAAAAAAAGTATGCTTGACAGTTCGATTCTGGATAAAGCATTGTGAGGAGAATAAAGATGTTTGCGTTCCTCCGTAAAATCTTCTTCAGGATGGATGTATTCCGAAACAAGCCAAACTACTCCAAGCCCCAGCATCATACCCATATATGGAGGCAAATGTGTAACTGTTTTGAAAATAGGTACGAATACAATCATTCCGAGACCAAGATACAACATGGTCTGGCTACTCAGTAACTTTTTATTTTCGTTAAAATCGCTGGATTCATCAATGGTTAACTCTCCTTTAAATGGTTTTAAAAAGGAGGCAATAAAAGTAGGAACAACGAAACAAACGATTGAAGGAATTACCAAGCTTTCGATCAAACCAAGAGTCGAAACTCTGTTTCCAATCCAAAGCATGGTAGTCGTCACATCGCCAATTGGAGACCACGCACCACCGGCATTTGCGGCGATGACTACTAATGCTGCGTACCAAATCCGCTCATCTTTGTTTTGAATGATTTTTCTTAATAAGGTTACCAAAACTATTGTAGCGGTTAAATTGTCGATAATAGCTGAAAGTATAAATGCTAGAATCCCTACAATCCAGAGTAATTTCTTTTTACTTCTGGTATGCACCCATCCTTTTAATATTTCAAAGCCCCTGTGCAAGTCAATGATCTCAACAATAGTCATAGCCCCAATAAGGAATATCAAAATTTCTGCGGTTTTCCCTAAATGGTGTAAAACTATATTTGTAAACCCTTCCTCAGTAGCATGATCAATATTTGATGGATTAAAAGTAAAAACATGCTCATGGGTGTCAATGATGGATAAAACTCCTTCGTGAAATCCTAAGGCAAGAAGTGCCCAACAGATTGCTGCCATTAGCAGGGCAGGTACGGTTTTATCTAATTTGAGAGGATGTTCGAAAACAATAGTGATGTATCCAAGAATAAAGCAAAGTATTACGCCTGTAAACATGCAGATAGAGTTTTAAAAGTGTTTGCAAAGAAATTCATCAAGGATTTTTAGAGTCGGCTGTAAAGTTAAAATTTTCTGAGAGCTAAATAATATTTTAAAGAATTATTTAATACGAATTTTACTTTGCAGATTATCCTGTTTTTATTTTCCATTTTCGGATTGAATACTAGCATTTTACAAACCACCTCTTTTAATGCCTTATAAATGCAAAATCCGGTCAGTCAAATTTATTTTCTGTCGTGTAGAAAGTGTATTTTTGCAGCCGATTCGGAACAATTTCCAAATCAGTACACGTTTAATCTTTATCATGATTAAAATAGGAAAAGTAGAATTAGGTGAATTTCCATTACTTCTGGCGCCTATGGAGGACGTCAGTGATCCGCCTTTTCGCGCATTGTGCAAACAACAGGGTTGTGACATGATGTACACGGAGTTTATTTCTGTAGAAGGACTCATTCGTGATGCTGACAAAAGTGTTCAGAAGTTGGATATTTATGATTATGAAAGACCTATAGGTATTCAAATTTTTGGAGCCAACCACGATTCGATGATGCGAGCCGCAGAAATTGTAGAAGAAGCAAAACCAGAAGTTTTGGATATTAATTATGGCTGCCCGGTAAAAAAGGTAGTCTGTAAATTAGCGGGTGCAGGTATTCTACAAGACATTGATAAAATGGTTAAATTGACGGATGATGTTATTAAGTCAACGAAACTTCCGGTAACCGTAAAAACCAGACTTGGCTGGGATGATAATACAAAATATATTGAAGAAGTTGCGGAGAGATTGCAGGATGTTGGAATTAAAGCCTTATCCATTCACGGTCGTACCCGCAAACAAATGTATAAAGGCGAGGCTGATTGGTCTTTAATTGCGAAAGTGAAAGAAAATCCGAGAATTCATATTCCTATTTTTGGAAATGGAGATATTGATAGCCCACAAAAAGCAAAACTTTACCGTGAGCGATATGGTGTCGATGGAATTATGATCGGAAGAGCGAGCATTGGCAATCCATGGATATTCAGGGAAATTAAACACTATTTTAAAACAGGAGAATTATTGCCTCCTCCAACTATAATGGAAAGAGTGGCTGCTGCAAAACAGCACTTAAAACATTCCATTGAATGGAAAGGGCAAACCTTAGGTGTACTTGAAATGCGAAGACATTATACGAATTATTTCAGAGGATTTACGAATGTTAAATCTTTCAGAAGTCAACTAGTCAGTACCCAGGAGCCATCGCAATTATTTGCCATATTAGATGAAATTGAAGCACATTATTCAGAGGCTTTGGCCCGATAAATATAAATTACAAACCATTGGTATTTGATATAAAACCACACGAACGAGAGATTTTTAATATCATAGAACAGTCTGCAAAAGATCTTGGTTATCCGGTTTATGTAGTAGGAGGGTATGTAAGGGACCGACTTCTGGGTAGGCTTTCTAAAGACATGGATATTGTTTGTTTGGGTAGCGGGATAAATCTAGCGCAGGAAGTTGCCGGAAATTTGCGTCCCATCCCAAGAGTTACGGTCTACAGTCGTTTTGGAACAGCAATGGTAAGACACGGCGATATGGAAATTGAATTTGTTGGTGCCAGAAAAGAATCTTATCGTTTTGACAGTCGAAAACCAACGGTTGAGGAGGGTAGTCTGGAAGATGATCAAAACCGGAGGGATTTTACTATTAATGCTTTGGCAGTAAGCCTCAATGAACGAAATTTTGGTGAAATAATCGATCCTTTTGGTGGTCTTCATCATTTGGAAGAAAAACTGATAAAAACTCCGCTTGAGCCCGGAAAAACTTTTTCTGATGATCCACTCCGGATGATGCGCGCCATTCGTTTTTCCACCCAACTGTTGTTCAAAATTGATCTAACTACCCTCGATGCCATTGCAAAATATAAAAACCGGATCAATATTGTTTCTCAAGAACGCATCACCACTGAATTGGATAAAATAATACTTGCTGATACACCCTCTATCGGTTTTAAACTACTTTTCGATACAGGTTTATTGAATATCATTTTTCCGGAAATGGCCCAATTGCAAGGTGTTGAGATTCGAAATGGACAAGGACATAAAGACAATTTCTATCATACGCTGGAAGTGTTGGATAATTTGAGTAAAAAATCCAACAACCTTTGGTTACGTTGGGCAGCGATCCTTCATGATATTGCGAAACCGGCAACCAAACGTTATTATCCGGAGCAGGGATGGACTTTTCATGGGCATGAAGCTTTGGGGGCGACTATGGTTCCTCGGATTTTTAGAAGGCTGAAACTTCCCTTGGATCACAAAATGAAGTATGTACAAAAGATGGTGAGATTGCATCTACGTCCCATCAGTCTTACAAAAGAGAATATTACAGATTCGGCTATTCGACGCCTTTTGTTTGATGCAGGTGATGATATCGATGATTTGATGCAGCTGTGTGAAGCTGATATCACCTCAAAAAATCCGAATCGTGTTAATAAATATCTTTCCAATTATAATCTCGTCCGCAAGCAATTAAAAGAAGTAGAAGAAAAAGACCGAATACGAAATTGGCAGCCTCCGATATCCGGTGAGCTGATTATGGAAACATTCGGAATAAGTCCTTCGAGAGAGGTAGGGCTTATCAAAACGGCTATTAGAGAAGCCATTCTCGATGGAGATATTGAAAATTCTTATGAAGCTGCTTATCAATTTATGATTGAAAAAGGAACCGAATTTGGTTTGAAAGCAGAAGTATAATCGCATTCTTTTTACTTAAATCAGACAGAAAATCAATCTTGCGGACTTAACTAAATTGTTTTTTAGTTTGCAGAAATGTTTGTTTCTAGCTTTATAATCAATCAAATTGCTCATTGAAGCAGCTTTTGGGTAAATTATTTGGTTTATCTTTATGACAGTTTTTTAAAAAATGAAATTATATTTTATCAGTATGAATAAGTGTATCTGGATATTTTTAATCACATTAGTTGTGATTTCTTCTTGCAAAAAAGAGGAAACTCAAGCCGAAATTGATGACAGATTAATTCAGGAGTATTTTTCAACCAATAATATTACTGAGGCACAATTGATTCCAGGCGGAGTATATTATCTTGTTGATTCACTAGGAGACGGAAGCGGTATTTATCCAAACTTCGAATCAACCGTTCGAGTACACTACAGAGGTTATTTTCTTGATGATACAGATTTTGATCCGGGTAATTTTGATGATACACCTGATAATTTTATGCTTTCTGGAACGATACCAGGATGGAGAGTTGGCATGCCTTTTTTTGAAAAAGGAGCAGTAGGCAGGCTTTTTGTACCTTCGGCTTATGGTTATGGCACAAGAGGAAACTTTGGTGTTCCACCCAATACGGTGTTGATTTTTGATGTAAAACTGATCAATGTCTTCAATTAATTTTGAAGGAAAAAGAAGTAAGTGAATTATTAATAATTTGCCTTTAAAATAATCTATTTGATCTTATTTAGAAAAATATGGGCCTTCTATGGAGTCGTTGTTTTTTCAATGATGTGGCTGTTGGTCATGCCATTTTACCTGATTATTCTTTTTCTTTTTCCACGGAAAGGGACGCGTTGGTTGATTTGGTTTAGTCATCATATTTTGACAAGTATTGTTTTAACGCTCACTTTAGTTAAGGTAAAGGTCGAAGGAAAAGAAAAACTTGACTCGGATTCTTCCTACATAATTATAAGCAATCATCAGACTGCCGTTGATTTTATCGCTAATGCGGTAGCATTTCCAGGAATTTATCGGTTTTTAGCAAAACAAGAACTCGTAAAGGTTCCAGTTTTTGGTTTTATTATCAAACAGTTTTGTGTGTTGGTTGATCGATCAAGTGTTGCTTCGAGGGCGAAAAGTATTGTTTATTTAAAGAATGTACTGGCTCAGGGAGTTTCCGTTTTTATTTATCCCGAAGGAACCCGCAATAATGGCGATGAGCTATTGGGAGATTTTCAACAAGGAGCTTTTCGGCTGGCTATCCAAACTGGAACTCCAATTGCTGTTCATACCATTGTCAACATGAATGATATTTCTGCTGTCGGTGGTTCACCGGATTTAAGTCCCGGTGTTTTAAAAATTGTTTGGGATGATCCGATTGAAACCAAAAACCTTTCAACAGAAGATGTTCCCCAATTGATCCAAAGAGTTCGGCGGCAAATGATGAATCATCTTCGTGAAGCCGAAAATCAATTCGAAGTTTTATAGCTAAAATTAATGATAGACTAAAAAAGCCCTTTCAAAATTATTTTTGAAAGGGCTTTTTTAAAGTATAAAACAGATTAATTTATTCGAATAAATTATCGTAGGAGGCAGAGGAAGAATCTTCTTTTCGAGCTTCAGGTTTGGCAATTGGCTGATTAAGATCTAATGATTCTGTCGTTTCATTGGGAGCGCCCATGAGCAATAAAGTGCTTTCTTTTTCAAACTTTTCAAGCATTTTCAAGCCTTCTTCTTCAAAAACACCGTTTTGCAAATCTACAGAATCCATAAAACTGGTTGACATTTCCATGAAGCGTTCCATTTCACCCACTTTGTTTGCTACATCATCTGCGATAGATTCCAGTGCCATATCAAACATAGCGCGTTGGTCAGGATCTCCGGAAATAACACTCATTGCTGATTTCATCGCCGAGTGAGAAGTTCGAATAGCTTTTCTTTCCTGTTCTTTAAGTTTTACCTGATCTTTAGTATCCTCCAAAAGAATCTCAGAGTTTTGATACATTTTTGTCAGGATTTTATACATCACTTCGATTTTTGAGTGCAATGCAGAATACTTGGCATTACTTTCCTTCAACCGTGCCGCTTTTCTTGAAGAAAGCATCATTTGCTTATCATTACCTCTTTCTTTTGCTAATGCTGCGAGCTTCATGTTGTTGTCAATCTCTTTTCCATTCTCCTGCATCAATGTAGAAAGTTTACGCATTTGCCCGCGAAGACTGGCAATCTGACTGCTCATCTTTCTGAGGTTTTCAGTGAGATCATCTACGTAGCTTTTTAGTATTCCAATAGGATCGATATTTACAAATATACCAGTGATTGATCGCATTATACTTTTATATCCGTACCAAACGAGGTTTCGCATTTTCGGATCGAGGACCATATAAATAAGGGCTCCCAAAACAAGAAGCATCCCACTGAGATAAAGAATATTACCAGCTAATGTGATTAGATAAGGTAAAGCCAGATAAAGTAAATATCCTCCTCCGGCAAGAATGCCTGCCATAAAGATGGCACCGGCGACTCCTTCAGGTCTTTTCCAAAAAGATTTCTTTTTATAACTATCAGTATCGATTGGCGTGATATCAGTCATTATTTTTAAAATTGATCTAGGTGGTTATTAATTATTGTTTATTAGGATTAACTTATAAGTACTTATTAATGTTTTCAATATCCTTTTCTATTTGATTGAGTATGCTTTGATGGGTGTGTTCAAAACCATCACGTGTTGACTCAATTTTCTGGCGCGCGGCTTCAATTTGAGCATCAGCGCCATCAATTGTTTTTTGGAATTTGGCAATTTGATCATTCAATTGCTGGATTTTTTCCTGATGCTTGACAATCTGGTCTTTAAGTTTTTTAACTTCCTGCTCTTTACCAGCGATCTTTTGTTCAATTTGTTTCTGTAAAGCAGAATCAAATTGAGCCTTTTCATTTGCCAGTACCTTCTTGTAATGTGATGCTGTATCGAGGAGTTTGGTTTTAGTCAGCCCAACTGTTGAAGCAGTTGCAAAAGCTGATTTAAACGCCGTTTCCTCTTCTATATTAAGCTTCGAAAGCGCATCAAGGCTTTGTTTAAATTCAATATAATCAAAACCGGGAAGGTTACTTTTCTCAAGTGCTTTGGATAGAAAATCAACACTTTTCTGATCTAATCCATGATCTTTGCCAAATATTGTTTTCAAATTAAAAAGTATTTAAATAAATAATTAAATAAAATAGCAAGTCTAAAATTCAAATCTAATAATACCACATTCTTCCCGACGGTCACTTTTTTCAAATCGATACTTGCTTGCAGAATCTACCGCGAGTTTCTTTAATTCCTTGTCTAGTGTTGTTGATCCTCTTTGGGTATACTTGGCAGACAAAACATAACCATCCATATCAACACATATTTTTACGGCAACGGTGCCCTTTTTATCGGATTCGGTTTGAACATTAGGGGCGACAATAATATCGCGAGAAAGCACATCACCACTTACAGATGCTCTTGCTGTTGTCACAACCGGTTTTTCCTTAGACTCCTCAACGGCATCTTTCTCAGCAGGGTCAGGCTCTGTCAACATAACTGATTCTACACCTCCCTTGCTTACCAAAATGTCTTCAACAGGTTCGTTTTGTGTTTCAGCAGAATTAGCTTTTTCACTCATTTTGTCTGCACTTGGAATCGTAGTTATTGCTTCCTGCATTTCACTGGAACTATTCAATGCACTATATAGAAACTCCTGAATCGCATTATCATATAATTTTCTTGATTCTACATTTATGAGTCGTTGAACATCCAAATTGTAAAGACTCAATACGCGTTCTTCGGAGTTGCCGTTAGGTATACAGACATAAATCGGAGCTTGTCCCTTTTCTTCAATAACTACCAATAATGCTTTAGTTTCTTTCTCTCCTTCTTTATACAAACCTATGAGTTTTGCATCCTTTGAAGTTGTGAAAATCATTTTAACAGTATAACCATTTTTCTGTATATCGAGTCCTAGTTCTTTTTGATAAAGGTAACCTTTGCTTAGATATCGGTATTCTTCCAACGTGGTTCCTTCTTGTGCAAATAAAGAAAAAGTAAATAACAGAAAAATAAAGGGGGTGAGATGTTTCATGATAATAATTTGTTTGTTTAAATGATTGTATTTGTTTATTAATTTGGGATTTAAGATTTGGTCTTTGACCAATTCCAGGTATTAATGGGAATTGTTTAAAATTTATTGAAAGTTGAAATCGGAGATTAAAAATGCAAAAATCCGAATAATTTTCTGAAATTAAGCGAAAATGATGAAAAAACTCTTAGTTGATCGACAATCTTGGCTATGTATTCGATAATTGCAGCTTAGTTTAGGTTAAAACGTCAACCATTAATTTCCAACTCACTAAAACCGCTGGCTTTCTTTTTGACCACAATTTGGGTTGAGATACGTTCTTTTAAAGCTGCAACATGAGAAATTATACCGATTGTTTTTCCTTTTGATTGAAGGTTTTCAAGGGTCGAAATCGCCAGATCCAACGTAGTTTCATCTAACGAACCAAATCCTTCGTCAATAAAAAGCGAGTTAATGGTTGTGTTGCGTCCCGCCAAATCTGATAGTCCTAACGCAAGTGCTAAACTTACTAAAAAGCTCTCTCCTCCGGAGAGGGTATTCATCGAACGAATATTATCAGCTTGAAAAGTGTCAACAATGTCAAGAGTGAGATTCTCATCGCTTCTTTTATAAATGAAATAACGTCCATTTAGCAACTTTAGGTGTTTATTCGCTAAAATAGCTAATTTCTTTAATGTAAGTCCTTGTGCAAAAACGCGAAATTTTTTACCATCAGCCATTCCAATGATCTCGTTTAGTTTTGCCCAGCGATTGTATTCTTTGCGTTGGTTTTCAATATTTTTCAAGAGCGCCAGGCTTTCTTTTTTCAATTGATCGTTATAATTGATTTTTTCACGAATAACTCCTATACCTTGTTGAAGTTGCTGAAAGTTCGTGTCCATTTCAGTTAAAGCCTCTTCAATAGCTGATTTTGGTGATTCGGTGAGTTTTTTGGCCTTTTCAATTTTTAGTTCAGTTGCAGCATTTTTTGAAGTCTGACGAACTTTGATTTCCTTTTCTTTCAATACCTCACGCTGTTTTTGAATTACAGAAGCTACATTTTCTGGTAAAACAGCTTTGCGAAGCTGTTCGATATTTTCAAAACCAGCTTTGGGGATCGAAGCATTTATCGATCCTTCCAATTCATGGGATTTAGCGATAATTTGTTGCTGTTGCTTTTCCTTTTCAGCAATTGCAGATTTTGTGGTTTTTAATAAAAGTAATTCTTCATCCCATTGGATTTTCGCGTTTTCAAGATTTGTTTCTACTTCAGAAATATGTTTTTGTAAATGAGTTTTTACAGTTCCCGGATCAAGATCCCCGAAAAGCTCTTTTCGTTGGTTTTCAAATTCAGCAAGTAAGTTGGATTTGGCTTCCAGTTCTTGCCTGAAATCTTTGAGCTCTAATTTACGTTTTTCAATTTGCTCCGTAAGCTGGTGTTTTTCCTGTTTGCTCAATTCAATTGTTCCCTTCAGATCATTTTCCTGTTTGGAATATTCCTCAAATTTCGTTTTCTGGACTTCCAGCTGGTGGTAAGTTTTTTTACCGGTTTCTACGTCAAAGGTCAACCCGTAACGCTTTAGTATTTTATTGAGTGTGCCGGTAGATTTTTCAAAGCTCGTTTTTAATGCAGCAAGTTTTTGACTATTGAGTTTTAAGTTTTCTTCTATTCTGGCAATTTCAAGCTCTTGCCCCTTTGCGGTGTTTTTGAGTTCATGAGCGACTTTTTCAATTTTCTCAAGCTTAGTATCCAGAGCAATCAAACGTTCTCTTTTTTTACGAAAATCATCTAATTTTTTATCGAAATCTGAAATTTTTAAATTCAGAAGGCTACGCCGGGTTAATGAAAAATCCGTTTTCGAAAGTTCAGGAGCGATGAGAGAAATCTTGCTTTCGTACTCCAATAATTTATTAAAATGGTTTTGTACTTGTCCATTTAGATTTTTCACTTCATTACCCGCTAATGCTTCGATTTGTAATTCCAGGTCCATTTGCCGATTGAGTAAATTCCGATGGGGTTGGAGCAACGATTTAAACTGTTCATTTACAAAGTCCAGTTCTTTTTTGGCTTGATCAGTAAACGGCTTTAATTTTTTTTTGCGGAATGGATGGGTCTCCGAAAAGCATAATGGACAAGGTTCCCCTTCCTTAAGAGAAGAGCGATCTTTTTCATAATTGGCGATCATCAGCTGTTGCTCATAAACCTGTTGCTTGAACTCCAAACGGGATTGCAGATTATCCAATGCCTCCAAAGAAGACATAATTTGCTTGTTGATATTGTGTTCCTCCTGCCTCAGGTTCTCAAGCTGATCTTCATAGTGAGAAAGCTCCTTCATCAAGGATTGATATTCATCATTCAAGAGCTTCAATTGCTGAAGATTTTTGTTGTGTGTTCCGAGGTTTTCAATTTCTTCCGAAAGTTTGTTTAATAACTCATTTCTGCTTTGCACAAATTCTTCGGGCGCTTGATCTGAAAACTCTTTTAAAAGCTTTTTGATTTCACAATCGTTGTCATTCAGTTTTTTATGAGTAACTGACAATTCTTTTTGTGCTTTGGAAAATGCCTTTTCAGCGATCGTTATTTCATGGTTGATCTCTTTTTCGTTTTTATAAATTTCCCGTAATCCGTCATAATGCAACTTTATCGTTTGCAGATCATCAACTAAATTTTTATAAATTTTGTGATCTTTTAACCACTGAGAAGATTCCTGGTATTTCCGTTGAAGAGACTGCAGCTTTTCTTCGGTCTCCTTCAGTTTGCTGTCCAGTTGATTTAGATTTTCGGATTGTTTCTGGAACTCATTTTGATCTTTTTGCAGTGGTTCTCTTTTTTCTTTGATGGCAATATCGAGAGACGTCACTTTATCAAAAAGAGAAGACTTTTCATTTAATTCTTCTTTTGCTTTTTTTAATTCTTTAGTGAGCAGCTCAAGGCTTGTCTTTTTTGTTTTTTCTGCTTGATCGATCTGTAAGATATTGGATTTCAATTGATTAAGTTCAAAATCGGTTTCGTTTTTGGTCGTTAATAAATCATCCAGCTTGCTTAGTTTTGTTTGAAAAGGGATTGTTTTTTGATGACGAACCAATCTTTCCAGGTCATTTGCAGCAGCTTTTTTTTCCTGATCGATTTTTTCGATTTCAGCCTGTAGTTTTAACACCTGAGTTTCAAGAGTTTCGATTTTTTGTATCCAATTGAGTTCAGTTTGTTTTGATTCGAGATCCTTTTTTAAGGTAGTGCTTTCTTTTTGTAAAAGTTTTAAATCTTTGCTTAAAGCCTTCAATTCATCTTCATCCAAAACCCTCAGGCTTTCCAATTGCTGTCTCAGTTCCTTGAGTTTGGTTTCCTCTTCTTTGTGCCTTTGGAAAGCTGCGATGGATAACTGTGAATAGATTTCTGTTCCGGTTATTCGTTCCAAAAGGTCACTTCGTTCTTTTTCCCCGGATTTTAAAAACGCGGCAAAATCTCCCTGAGAAAGCATCACGGAACGGCAAAAACGGTCATAATCCAGACCTGTGATTTCTTCAACAGATTGGTCAATATCTTTGATTTTTTCAGCAATGATTTCAAAAACGCCCTCTTTCGCATTCCATTTGGCGAGCTCCCGTTTCGGCGTTTGAAAATTTCCATCTGCCTTTTTTCCTGCACGATGAAGGCTCCATTTTGCAAAATAATTTTGATTGTCCGACTCAAACTCAACTTCTGCAAAGCAATCTGAAGAACCATAAGACATGACCTCCTTCACTTCTTTGTTGCGATGCACCCTTCCGTATAGAGCCAATGTCACCGCATCCAATATAGTCGTTTTCCCTGCACCCGTATCTCCGGTGATCGCAAATAATCCAGTGCTGGCAATAGGCTCTTTCATGAAGTCAATCGAAGTCTCCATCCGCAAGGAATTTAGATTTTTTATGCCGACTTTGAGGATTTTCATTTCAATAGTTTGAAGTTTGTTGTTTTGAGTTGTCAGGTGTCAGGTGTCAGGTGCGAGTTGTCAGTTGTCAGTTGCGAGAAGACAATCTGCACATCTGTACATCCGCGCATCATTCATCCTTTTCTTCGCTCATCCAATTTTCGAGTTCATTAAATGTTGCCAGCAATTCTTCCATTTCATCGGGCGGGCTTCCGAAGCTCTCACATTTTTTCTTAAAAACATCAATGGGATCAAGATCATTAAGACTAAGCTGTTCCGTTTGATTATCAAGGCTAAAAAGTTGTCGGTTTGTCCGAATTTTCAACAATTCCAAATTCATATCTTTGACATAATCGTTCAACAGATTATCCAGATTTGGAATCAGTTTTTCCGTTTCGATGATGACTTCAACCCAGGCTGGTAATTCCGTTTTAGAAAATTGAATAGCCAGTTTGTCCAATTTTTTCTGAACTGCTTCGTAGCTTCCTTTTACCGTAACTAATTCCCGGAATAGAGGAATCGGAACGACTTCGATTTTTCCGATTTTCCGATTTTTAAATTCAATTAAACTCACTGATTTTTTATCCTGAATTTCACTGAAACTTAATGGAATGATGGAACCTGAATAACGAATATGCTTCATTCCTCCAACGATCTGAGCGCGATGCAAATGGCCCAAAGCTACATAATCAAACAAATCCGGAAATTGCTCTGCTTCAATATTTTCCATGTTTCCGATGTAAATATTGTCTTGCTTATCTGAGGATAAAGCCCCTTTCGCGTAAAGGTGACCTGTTGTAATTATTGGAACGTCCAAACTTTTGTATTTCGTGGCAATTTCCGCACTATGCGCATAGTGTTGATAGATACCTTCTTTGATTCGGGTTATCCGCTCCGTAGAGGATTCTCCGGAAAAACTGGTTCTTAAATCCCGGTCTCTCAGGAAAGGCACGGCAGCAATTACCGCTTCAATTTCATTATTTGGATTTTTTAAAATAACGATTTCGTCCTCCAGGTCTGATGTCGCAGCTCCAACCACATGCACATTAAGGGCTTCCAGCAAATCTTTTGGCGCATTGAGCATGGCAGGGGAGTCGTGGTTGCCGCCTGTGATGATGGCGTGCCGACAGTTGGTATTTTGTAGTTTGGTTAAGAACCGGTAATACAATCTCCGCGCATAGTTGGGTGGATTGCCAATATCGAAGATATCTCCAGCGATGATTAAAACCTCAATTTTTTCTTTTGTGATTAAATCCAGCAGCCAGTCCAGCGCTAGCTGGTGTTCCAGTTCCCGATCATAAAAAAGGAACTTTTGACCCAAATGCCAGTCTGCTGTATGGAGAATTTTCATTGTCGAAATTTACATCAAATAGTTTAAATAGTGTAATTTTTTTGCGTTCTTTTTTAGGTTAAGAATTTACAAATTCCAATGCACGATATTCGGACCAGGCAAATGATTTTCCAAAGTAACTGAAACCTACATGTCCACCACGCTTTGGCGCTTCCAAAAAAACATTTTCATGTTTTTCACAAAGCTCGAAAGGAAAAGATTCAGGACTTAGGATCGGATCGTTTTTGGCATTTACCAGTAGGGTAGGGATGTTGATTTCTTCCATGAAGTTTTGGGGTGAACCTTCATAATAAAAATCTTCCGCATCTTTGTAGCCATTAAGAGGAGCAGTGAAATAATCATCAAAATCCTGCCAACGCTTAATTTTATCAAAATTGTCCATATTGATGAGATGAGGATATTGCTGCGCCTTGATTTCCATTTTGGCTTTCAACATTTTTAAAAAGCGGGTTTTATAAAATTTGGCTTCTGGAAAATTGAGTAAATTAGCACTTCCTTTCAAATCTATGGGTGATGAAAATGCAAGGGCTTTGTAAAGCTGTGGAGGGATTTTTTTTCCATGGACACCCAAATATTTCAGAATGATGTTTCCGCCCATGCTAAAACCAATCAAGACTATTTTTTCATAATTTTTTTTAGAAATAATGTGTTCAATGACTTCTTTGATGTCACCAATTTCGCCATGATTGTAAAGGCGTGGTTTGAGGTTCATTTCACCACTGCAACTTCTGCAATTCCAGGCGACAACATCCCAGCTTTGTCGCGCAAATATTTTTGCCATGCCTTTCATATAATGCCTTTGGGAGTTGCCTTCCAATCCATGAGACAAAAAAACAAGATTATTGCTCCCTTTGTCGATCCAATCCAAATCTACAAAATCACCATCTGAAAGCGTGAAACGTTCGCGTTCATAATCAATGCCTTTTACTTTTCGAAGGATGGCTGGCATTATAGTCTGCAGATGACCGTTATACTGATAGAAAGGAGGCCCTTTGTATTTAGATTTTTGAATAATAGGCATTATAAAAATTTTGTCAAAAGTAATAATTCCTTTTATAACCGATTGAGCAATGCTTAAAGTTTAATACGCTCAACCGCCTTGAAAAAAGCATATCTCAAATCAAATTTTTTCCTTATATTTATAAAATTCAATTAGACAATTAAAAAAAGAGGACTATATGGTTTCTACAGAACAAATGAAAGCTATCATTCCCGATATGAATTGGAGGAAAGCACAGACTTATATGCCGCACATTAATACCGTTTTACCTAATTATGGCATCGACACTAACCTTCGTAAGGCACACTTTCTTGCGCAACTCTCCCATGAAAGTGGTGGTCTCCACTACTCTGAGGAAAATTTAAACTACTCCGCTAAAGCATTGAGAATTACTTTTAAAAAGTATTTTGAATCTATGGAAGTCGCTAAAGAATATGAACGACAACCTGAAAAAATTGCCAACAGGGTGTATGCCAATAGAATGGGCAATGGTGATGAAGCAAGTGGCGATGGTTGGAAATACCGCGGACGTGGCCTGATACAACTTACCGGTAAAGAAAATTATCAGAAATTTGGTCAGGAGAATGGCGTTGATTGTGTCAACAATCCAGACTTGATTCTCGATCCGGAGTGGGCGCTTACCTCTGCCTGCTGGTACTGGAAAAAACGCAATATCAATAAGTATGCTGATGCAGACGACATTCATATGGTCACCAAGCGAGTAAATGGTGGTACTAAAGGTCTTCTTCATCGCCAGCATTATCTGGAGTCATTCAAACGACTTTTTAAATTGATGGAGGCTGACGCTAAAGTTTAGAATTTATTTGTCATTTCAATCCTATCTTTGTCTTGTACTAAAAACGGAGGCAAATTCTTTTGGCGATTCGCCAAAATTTATACGGGAATATATTAGCCATGTCTTTCTTAGAATAGTAATTCCATTGAAATTAAAAACTCTTTAGAGGTTTTATTAAATTCGCCGACAAATAATTTACTATGAAAAGCATCATCATTAAAAACACTCAAATCGTCAATCGTGGGAAAATCATTAACGGCGATATTTTAATAAAAAATGGAGTTATTGAAAAAATTGCTCCAACGATCACCGCTTCCGCTGACATTGAAATAAACGCCGAAGGCAAATATGTTCTTCCGGGAATTATCGACGATCAGGTTCATTTTCGGGAGCCGGGATTGAGCCACAAAGCGGATTTGTACACCGAGCCCAGAGCGGCAGTTGCGGGAGGAGTGACCTCATTTATGGAGATGCCTAACACCAAACCTCCGGCGCTTACGCAAGAACTTTTACAAGACAAATATGACATTGCGGCGCAAAAATCCTTGGCGAATTATTCCTTTTTTATGGGCGCTTCGAATGATAATTTGGAGGAGGTTTTAAAAACAAATCCCCGCAATGTTTGTGGCATTAAAGCCTTTATGGGCTCAAGTACCGGAAATATGTTGGTTGATGATCCGGTGACGTTAGAGATGCTGTTTTCAAAAGTACCGATGTTGATTGCGACGCATTGTGAAGATGAGGAAACGATCAGAAAGAATACCGCTGAATATGTGGAGCGATTTGGTGAAAATATCCCTGTAAAATATCATCCAGATATACGTTCTGCGGAAGGTTGTTTGATCTCTTCCTCTCTGGCTGTTGATCTAGCCAAAAAGCACAATACTCGCCTGCATATTTTACATATCTCCACGGCAGATGAGTTGTCCCTTTTTAGAAATGATATTCCATTAAAAGAAAAAAGAATAACCTCCGAAGTATGCGTTCATCACTTATATTTTGACAGCGATGATTATGAAAAGCTGGGAACACAAATCAAATGCAATCCGGCCATAAAAAGCCCGAAACATCAGCAAGCTTTGTTTCCTGCGCTTCTGGATAATCGCCTCGACATCATCGCTACCGATCATGCTCCGCATACCTGGGAGGAAAAACAGCAAAATTACCTGAAAGCGCCATCCGGCGTTCCATTGATCCAACACACTTTAAACGTGATGCTTGAATTTTATCAGGCTGGCAAAATATCACTCGAGCGCATCGTGGAAAAGATGTGTCATGCTCCTGCCGATTGTTTTAATATTGAAAAACGGGGTTACCTCGATGAAGGCAACTGGGCGGATCTTTCGATCGTCGATCTCGACAAAAAATGGACGGTTGAAAAAGACAATCTTTATTACAAATGCAACTGGTCGCCTTTCGAGGGGCACACTTTCAAAGGTCAGGTTGAAACCACCATTGTCAGCGGCCACTTGGCTTACCAAAACGGGCAGTTTTTTGAAGATAAGAAGGGGGAGCGCTTGGACGTTTTTGGTTTAGCTTTACCGTTTAATCATTAATAATGGTCCTTGGTTAAGTCAATCGTGTCATTTATCAAAAGATTTGTAATTTAACAAATTGTAGCCTTAAATTGGTAATACTATTGTTTTTAACTAATTTAGAGCAATCAAAGGAATTGTTTCAAGTCAAAGCCATTTCCATTCTAACCCTTACTTTTCTACAAAAACGGAATTTTTAAATTTTCTTCCCAAAACCGCTGTTCAATATTACTTTTTAACCAAGTGAATGCTCATTCGCCTAAACCCCTTAGCTATGAAGTCAATTTTTACAGCTCTTTTAGTTTTATTATTTGGTTTAAATTATTCCTTTTCTCAGGGTTGTATCCCCGATTATATTGTTTTATCTACGCAATCTCAAGTAGATAGTTTTTCAATAAATTACCCAGGTTGTTCCATAATCGAAGGAGATATATTTATCTCTGACTCGGATATAACTAATCTGGATGGACTAATACAATTGGATTCTATAGGAGGAAACCTCTTTATGGATAATAATAATGATCTGGCTAGTCTGCAGGGATTGCAAAATCTTACTTTCATTGGAGGGTACCTCCAAATTGAAGATATGCCCATACTTACAACGCTTTCCGGATTGGAAAACCTTATTTCAATTGAAGGCAACGTCCGAATTGAAAGCATGGAGTCGCTTACTTCTTTTTCAGGATTAGAAAGCTTAATCACTATTGGAGGATATTTTCGAACGAGAGAAATGTTATCACTAGCCTCTTTTTCGGGCTTAAATGTACTCACGTCTATTGGCCAAACTTTGGAAATTGAAGCTAATCCATCCTTAACCAGTTTATTTGGATTGGATTCTTTGGAGTCTATAGGTGATAATCTTAAAATTAGAGATAATCCCTCGCTAATATCTCTTGCTGGATTAGATAATGTTGCCTTTATAGGAGGAGATTTAAGTCTGTCAATGAATCCATCATTGACGGAAATAACAAACTTAGGATCTCTAGTTTCGATTGGTGGAGTATTTTATATTTCTTCGACACTTTTACTGACTAATCTATCTGGTTTGGAATCATTGATTTCTGTAGGGGGAGATTTAGTCATAAGTGGACACCCTTTACTGACTAATCTATCTGGTTTGGAATCATTGATTTCTATTGGGGGAGATTTAGACATAAGGGGAAATCCTTTACTGACCAATCTATCTGGTCTGGAATCATTGATTTCTATTGAAGGAGATCTACACATAAAAGAAAATCCTTTATTAATTGATTTAAATGGTCTGGAATCATTGATTTCTATTGGGGGAAGTCTAGACATAAGAGAAAATCCTTTATTAATTAATTTAGATGGACTGGAATCATTGATTTCTATAGGGGGAAGTCTGTACATAATCAAAAATCCTTTATTAATTAATTTAAATGGCTTGGAATCATTGATTTCTATTGGGGGAATTCTGTACATAAGAGAAAATCTTTTATTAATTAATTTAGATGGGCTGGAATCATTAACTTCTGTAGTAGGAGAAATTAAAATACAAGATTAATGAGACCCTTACTTCTTTGTTTGGAATACGTAACCTTGATTTTAATACTATTACAGCAGTAAGGATTACGGATAACTCCAACCTATTGACTTGTCATATACCTTTGCTTTGTAATTATTGGAACAATCTAAATGAATTATATATTTGGGATCTAATGCTCTTGGATGCAATACCATTGATGAAGTAGTATTCAGTTGTGGCTTTTCAAATAGAGTATATTTCTCTATTTTTATTGATTATAATGAAAATCAGTTACAGGATGAAGGAGAACCCTTTTATTCAGATGCATCAATAAATATAAGCCCAGAAGATTTGATTTTTTACGGAAATTCTTTGAATCACTCCTTGGGCTTTCTTGAAGATGGAACATATAACTTTGACTTCGAATTGTCTAGTAACCCTAATTGGGAGTTGACCACTAATCCATCATCTTTCACACTAGATGTTGGCAATGGCTCCAGTGATACACTTTATTTTGGAATTACAGCGATTAACGATATCTCTGATGTGAATTCCATCATCACGGCTCCGCCTGCTCGTTGCAATGAATTTGTTATTTTCGATGTCATCACGCATAACCAGGGAACTACAATTGCCGATGGAATCCTTTGGTTACAAATCGACGATGATATCCTTGAAGTTGAATACATTGATCCGCCAGATACGATTGTTGCCCCAAATCAATATGGTTGGTATTTTACCGACTTGTATCCGGGAGCAACTTTTCACAGACAAATTGATCTCAAAATACCAGGCGATCCTGGCGAAGAATTATATTTCAATTCTTGGGTGAATTATACAGATGTGAATGGGGAACATGCAGCTGATCGTTTTAATTACATCACCGAAGTACAATGCTCATTTGATCCCAATGACAAGTTGGTTAATCCAGTTTTTCCAAATAACTATGCTTTGATGGGCGAAGATCTCGTTTACACGATCCGTTTTCAAAATACCGGAAATGCGGAAGCTTACGATGTCATCATCCGCGATACTTTGGATGAAAATCTGGATCCAGCAACTTTCAAAGTGATCAGCTCCAGCCATGAAGAAGTGTTGAGTACGAGCTTGGCTGAAGGGAAGTATTTAGACATTTAATTTTCATGATATTTATTTGCCGGATAGCACAAGTAATTTTGAAGGAAGCCAGGGTTATGTGGCTTATCGCATCAAAACTCTTGGAAGGAATTCCTGAGGAGACGGTGATCAATAATTCCGCAGGAATCTATTTTGATTTCAATCCACCGGTTTTGACGAATACCACAGAAAACATCATGCTTTCCACTTTTGATTATGATGAAGATGGCTTTGAGTTATTCGTCGATTGCGATGACAATAATCCGGACATCAATCCTGACGCGGAAGAAATCCCAAACAATGGCATCGATGAAGATTGTGATGGCGAAGATTTGATTGTTGGAATCGATGATTTAGTCAAAGCTCGAATTCAAATATTCCCAAATCCAACGACAGGAATGGTTTCCATCCATCTTCCACAAAACCTTACAAACGCTGATCTGGAAATAAAAGACTACTCCGGAAAATCGATTTTAAAGCAACAATTAGAAAATGAAACGGATATAAATTTAAACAACTTCTCCTCAGGCATTTATTTTCTTTTGATTCAATCGGAAGAATCTAGTCTGGATGGAAAAACTGGTGAAGTTTTAGATTTAATAACAAAAAATATACGGTCATGAACCCCAAATGCTACTTACTTTTGATTTGTTTTTTCTACTCTCAGTTTATTTCTGCGCAATGCCCAACAGGGGATATCCATTTTAACACTCAAGGAGCAAATTGATAGTTTTTTAATCGATTATCCGAATTGTACTGATTTTCCAGGAAGTATAGATATTGATGGATATACTTCTATTACAAACTTGGATGGTTTGCAAAACCTTACATCTATAGTCGGTGATCTTGAATTATCAGAAAATTATAATTTATCAAACTTCTCAGGTTTGGAAAGCATTATTTCAGTAGGTGGTCTTTTAAAATTTTACAAATGTCCTTTATTAGAAAACTTAAACGTACTTGAAAATATTGATACCATTGGACAAACTTTACATATCCAATATAATAATTCGTTATCAAGTCTTACTGGAATTGAAAACATAAGCTCCATTGGAAGTTTATCACTTTATAAAAACAATGCACTAACGAGCTTAATAGAACTAAATAATATAACTAACTTAAGTTATTTAGGCATTAGTAATAATGATGCATTAACAAATCTTTCAGGATTAGAAAACATCATTTCTGTTGATGGGGATTTAAATATATCAGGTAACGATGCTCTTACAAGCTTAGAAGCATTAGAGAATCTAACTTTTGTAGGTGAAGACTTGGAAATATCAAGTAACGACGTTTTAACAAACCTTACTGGATTTGAAAACCTTAACATTATTGGTAATAGATTAGATATCCACAATAATGATACTTTATCAAGTCTTGCAGGACTAGAAAATGTTAATTCTATTGGGGAGTGGTTAAGAATAGAAAATAATGATGCATTAACAAATCTTATCGGATTAGAGAATATTCTTTCATTAGGGAGATATTTAGCTATTCATGATAATGATGCATTAACAAGTCTTACAGGTTTGGAAAACCTTGATTCTGTTGGAGGGGAAGTTTCTATCAATAACAACGTAGCTTTAACCAACGTGAATGGGCTTGAGAATCTTAATGTCGTTGGAGGAAATTCGAATGCTGTAGGATGGAGTTTTTATATTAAAGACAACAATTCATTGGCGGATTTGGCAGGTTTAGAGAATCTTAATAAAATCGCTGGATGGTTAATTATAGAAGATAACGAAGCTTTAGAAACCTTGACGGGGCTTAATAGTTTATTAAGTATTGGTGGATTATCTATTGAATATAATGATGCTTTAACTAGCCTAAGTGGGCTGGATAATCTTAATTCTGTAGGTGGGTGGTTAGTAA
Organism: uncultured Saprospiraceae bacterium; assembly: GCA_963793295.1. Classification (GTDB taxonomy): domain Bacteria; phylum Bacteroidota; class Bacteroidia; order Chitinophagales; family Saprospiraceae; genus JAHDHW01. The sequence goes on from CAWBZX010000024.1 coordinate 260,752, forward strand.
TTGAAAATAATGATGCTTTAATAAACCTTTCAGGATTGGAGAGTCTTGATTCAGTGGGTGGAGATTTAAGAATTAGAAGTAATGATGGTTTAATAAATCTTACAGGCCTGGAGGGTTTTTCTACTTTAGGCGGTGAGTTCAGAATTAATAATAATGCTTTAACAAATTTGGCAATGTTTGAAAATCTTGATTCTATCGGTGGGAATCTTCGTATTTCGGGCGATGCATTATTAAGTCTGGAAGGGCTTGAGTATCTTAACGCTATAGGTGGGCAATTACGGATTGAGGGCAGCGATGCATTAACAAATCTGACAGGGTTGGATAATCTTAATTTTATAGGTGGGAGTGTCTATATTGCAGAAAACGATGATTTGGCTAGTTTGACAGGACTGGAAAATCTAACTTCTATAGGTGGGTATTTGAGTATATTTAATAACAATAGTTTGTCCATTTGTTCGACCCCGGCTGTTTGTGATTTTATTTTAAATAGTACTGGCTCAGCTAGTGTTTCTAATAATGATCCGGGTTGCAATGATGAATTTGAAATATTAAATAATTGTGGAGGAATGGGGGTAGTTCACTATCCAATATTTTATGACTTGAACCAAAATGGATTTCAGGAAAGTGAAGAACCTTTTTTATCATTCGCAAGCGTACTCATTGAACCGTTGGGTTTAATAGGTTACGGTAATTCGACAAATGGTGGTCTAAAACATTTATACCTTGGGGATTATACCATTTCTTATAATCAAAATGCTACCCCACTTTGGGAGCTAACCACTGATTCTGCTTCCTTTGATTTTACATTGGATTCGCTCAACTATGTTGACACGGTTTCCTTTGGGCTATATCCTACAATGAATATTCCTAATGTAAAAGTAGCCATGGTCAATAGTCAGCCTCGTTGTAATGAGTTTGTGACCTTTGATATTTTGGCTATCAATGAAGGGACCACCATTGCTGATGGAACCTTGTGGTTGACAGTTGATGAAAACATTCTGGATGTCAATTACATTGATCCTCCGGATACCCTTGCTCCTCCCAATCGATATGGATGGCACTTTACGGATTTATATCCTGGGCAGGTCGTCAAAAAGCAAATCAGTCTACAGTTTCCAGGGCCACCTGCTTTTCCAATTGGAGACTTTTTGACCTTTGAAACACAGGTTTTTTATTCAGATATCAATGGACCTAATGGCTCTGACAAATTAGTTCAAAGCATTGAAGTACTTTGTTCCTTTGATCCCAATGACAAATTAGTACAGCCTGTTTTCCCTAATAATTATGCTTTGATCGGTGAAGATTTGATTTATACCATTCGCTTCCAAAACACTGGCAATGCAGAAGCTTATGATGTGATCATTAAGGATTTGCTTGATCCAAATCTGGATTTATCTACTTTTCGATACATCACCAGCAGCCATGAATCAGTGTTGAGCACCTTTTTGAAAGGCAACCAACTCACTTTTGAATTCAGAAATATTTTCCTGCCGGACAGTACTTCCAATTTTGATGAAAGCCAGGGTTATGTTATGTATAGTATACAAGCCAAAGATGACATTGATGAAGAAACAATCATCAACAATACCGCTAACATTTTCTTTGACTATAATCCCGCGGTGATTACCAATACCACAGAAAATGTTATGCTTTCCACTTTCGATTTTGACGAAGACAATTATGAACTCTGGATCGACTGCGATGACATGAATGCCAACATTAATCCTGATGCAACTGAGATACCTTATAATGGAATTAACGAAGATTGTGATGAAGCGACTTTGGATGATGACCTTGATCAGGATGGATTTGGCATTGCTGATGACTGTGATGATTTGAATGCCGATGTCAATCCCAACGCCACAGAAATTCCATACAATGGTATTGATGATGATTGTGATGGATGGACTTTGGATGATGATTTTGATCAAGATGGTTTTGGCATTGCAGAAGACTGCGACGATGAAAACTCAGCGATCAATCCCAACGCAGAAGAAATACCGAATAACGGCATCGATGAAGATTGCGATGGCGAGGATATGATCGTTGGCGTAGCTAATTTGTCAAACTTAGCTATTGAAATTTACCCGAATCCAACGACAGGAATCGTTTCCATCAAACTTCCTGAAGAGCTTGCCAACGCAGCATTAGAAATAAAAGACTACTCCGGAAAATCTATTTTAAAGCAAAACCTTGAAAAAGAAACGGATATAAATCTAAGCAACTTCTCCTCAGGTCTCTATTTTCTATTAATTCAAACCGATGAATTAGTATGGATGGAAAAACTGGTGAAGTTTTAGATTATTATAACAAAAAATATACGGTTATGAACCCCAAATGCTATTTACTACTAATTTGTATTCTTAGTTTACCTTCTTTGACAAACGGGCAAACTTATTATGTCAAAGCCAATGGAACCGGAGACGGATCGAGCTGGGCTAACGCCAGTGGTGATTTACAAGCTATAATCAACGAAGCCAATCCAGGAGACGATATTTGGATCGCAGAAGGTACTTATTTTCCTACTGAATGTTTGTTGGGGAATTGTAATGATTCGACTGATTTTTCTTTCAGTTTCCCTTTTGATAGTATCACTTTATATGGTGGATTTCCAAGTTCCGGGGATCCAAACTGGCAAGATCGAGATTGGGATCTTTACCCCACTATTTTAAGTGGAAATACAGGTGATCCCAACAGTGATTTGGACAATGTCAAAAATGTCGTTAGAAGTTTATATATACTTTTGGATGGGTTAATTGTTTCAGATGCTAAAAGAGAGGGCATTTATTCTGATGGTAATGATGGTAATTTTCAATTATTTAACTGCTGGGTGAGGAATAATCAAAGGGACGGTATCCGTACCTATGGAGATTTTGCGCATCTAACAAATTGCAAAATTAACGATAATCAAGGGCATGGTATAGATACCGAAGCAAGTATCAAATTGACAAATTGCCAGGTAAGCGGTAATAAAGACGATGGCATTTACGCCGAAGATGCCAATCTTGAATTAATAAATTGCGAGATAAGTAATAATCAAGGAAGAGGTGCCTATTGTTATTGGGGTAAAGTAGAATTAACAAATTGCGAGGTAAGTAATAATCAAGAGAACGGCATTGGTGTTGGGGATGGAACTCTATATTTATATTATTGTAGGTTTTCATATAACGTTGGGAGAATAGCCTCAACTTCCAATTATGATGATGACTCGCGAATTGATTTTAACAACTGTATTTTTGAATATAATGGTGGAGGTATAATATCCGACATTATTTCTGGGTATAATTCTCTATTTATTGGTAATACGACTGACTATGGTGGAGCGATCTATGGAAGAAGTGCTACTAAAATCAGGAATTGTACTTTTGTTAATAATTCAGCGGATATTAAGGGCGCGGCTATCTTTAGTAAAGAAGAGATGGATATAACTAATTGTATTTTTTGGGGAAATAATTCTACTGGAACAGCTAAAACTATTGATTGTAACCCTACTGATGAAAATTTCATTAGTTATGTTTTAACCGATCATGCCGATTGTGAAAGCCTGGGTACCAATATTACCTGTGGTGATGGAATGATATTTAATGCTGACGATCCTTTTGTCTCTATTGCTACTGAAGATTTTCAATTACATACCAATTCACAAGCGATCAATGCAGGAGAGAATTATTATTTTAGTCCAACAACTAAAGATTTAGGCGGTTTTCCAAGATTACAAAGTGGTATTATTGATATCGGAGCTTATGAATACAACAGTTGTTCTTTTTATTTTTTCAGGCAATCTGAAGTTGATAGTTTGCCAATTAATTATCCTGCATTAGACTCAGTAAGCTGTGATGTTTTTATCCAATCAGGAAATGAAGACCCCATCACTAACTTAGAGAGTTTTAATCAAATAAAGGCCATCAAAGGGTTTTTATGGATAGAAAAAAGTAATAACATTAGTAATCTAGCAGGCTTAGAAAATCTTGTTGAAATCGGAGGTTTTTTGCATCTGGAAGGAAACCAAGAACTTTCCCAAATTGATTCATTACATAATCTAGCATCTATTGGTCAGGATTGTAACTTTGTCAACAATCCTAATTTAGGGTCTGTTGAAGGATTAAAAAACCTTTCTAATGTCGGTGGGAAATTAAATTTTGAAAACAACGAGAGTCTTGGCAACCTTAATGGTTTTGAGAATCTGTCCATTATCGGAGGGTATTTAAATATAGAAAACAACCAGAGTCTTAGTAATCTTAATGGATTAGAGAATCTTTTTGATGTTGGAGGGTATCTATATATAACAAACAACAAGAATCTAAGTAACCTTAACGGTTTTGATAATCTCACCCAAATTGGTGGTAGATTATCTATAACTTCCAACGATGGTCTTAATATTATCAATGGTTTTGAGAATCTCACCGAAATTAGTGATCATCTCTATATAAGCAACAATGAAAACCTTAGTGATATTAATGGTTTTAATAGCCTAATAACAATTGGGGGAGATAACAGCTATATAGTTGATAATGGTACTTTAATGTCTATAAAAGCCTTTGATAGCCTGTTCAACTTTGGATATCTCAGAATCAAGTCAAACGATGCGTTAATTAATATTGATGTTTTTAGTGGTTTAACTGAGATTAATGGTTCATTAGAAATTAGTAGTAACGCAAACCTAAATAATCTAGATAATTTTGAAAACATCACCAAAATTTATGGTGCCTTAAGCATTGGAGGAACGATAGTCTTAACAATCTTAGTGGATTGGAGAATCTTACACAAATTGGAAGTTCTCTTTCTTTAGGTAGCAACGATCTTAGCAATCTAGATGGATTGCAGAATCTCACTGAGATTGGTGGCAGTCTATTTATAGGATTCAATCATAGCCTGGGCACACTTGAAGGTTTAAATAGCTTAACCAAAATTGGTTATGATTGTGAAATTAGTTACAACGGCAGCCTCAGCAATCTAAATGGATTGCAAAACCTGGACTCCATTGGGGGGAGGCTATATATAAGTAATAACAATTTAATGACAAGTTTGTCAGGTTTGGATAGTTTAAAAGCCATCAATGGAGTATTACATCTTAGGGAGAATCCTTTGCTAACCGATTTATCAGCTCTTAACAATCTAGAACCTTCTGGAATATCTAAATTGATTATATCAGATAATAACATATTGGCAGTTTGTCATGAGCCCTTCATTTGTGAGTACCTTAATCTAGGAGGGGATACATCGATTGGGAATAATGATCCCGGTTGTAATAGTGTGGACGAAATAGCAATTCTTTGCGGTTACACTGATAATGACGGCGATGGCTTTTACAGTAACGTTGATTGTGATGATGAAAACGCAGACATCAATCCAAACGCAGAAGAAATTCCAAACAATGGAATTGATGAAGATTGCGATGGCGAAGACCTCATCGTTGGAATCGATGATCTCTTGAAATCTCAGATTCAAATTTTCCCGAACCCAACAAATGGAAAGGTTTCTATTCATCTTCCACAAAACCTCGCAAATGCTGAATTGGAAATAAAAGACTACTCCGGAAGATCGATTTTAAAGCAACAATTAGAAAATGAAACGGAACTAAACTTATCCGAATTTTCTTCAGGTATTTACTTCCTTTTGATCCAAACAGAGGAAATGGTCTGGATAGAAAAACTGGTGAAGTTTTAAATCAAAATTCCTGCAATACTTGCCGTGATCCACGAAGCGATAGCTCCGCCAACCATAGCTTTGAGCGCAATTTTCGAAATGTCC
>CAWBZX010000025.1:0-35414 GCA_963793295.1 uncultured Saprospiraceae bacterium
GTTTTCGAACCCTCCACACATCGTTTCCATTTTGGAAAAGCGCAGATAGAACCTTTGTTGAACACAACCAAAGGCTTGATCTTTATAGGGGTAATCCTAATGGCAGGCTATGCTGCCGTCCAATCAATTTGGACTGGAGGCCGACCTATGGTTTTTAGTTGGGCCATCATTTATTCTTTGATAGCTGCCTTGGGTTGCTTTGCCATTGGCTTCTATGTAAGTAATCAAAACAAACAAAAACCAACGCCACTTTTAGCGGTCGAAGCCAAGGGATGGATGATTGATGGAGTATTGAGCAGTTTGGTTTTACTGGCCTTTGCAGGAGGATATTTTTTAAAGAAAACGGCTTATTCAGATTATACCGTTTATATCGATCCGGGTTTGGTTCTAGTCATGTCGATTTTTATCTTGCCAGTTCCTTATAAAATATTAAAAGACAATTTACTGGATTTGTTGCTGGGTGCTCCTGATGCTGATCTTCAGGAAGGGGTGCGTCAAATTGTTAGAAAAATTTTAAAAGTCGAACCGATTGATGATTTCGATACACGTTTTGCAAAAACAGGAAGATTTATTTTGTGTGATATTTTGGTTTTAGTTTCAAAAAAGGAAAATTATTCAGTGACTGATTTTGATCCCGTTCGCAAAAAATTAATGACTGAAATAGTACAAAAATATCCTGAAGTTGATTTGGTCATTGAACTAACCGCCGATAAAGATTCCTATTTAAAAAGTGTAGCGCTTTAAAAAATTAGATTTTTATAAAAAGTAGTTTGAATCCGTTTGAGATTGTTCGAATTTGTTTAAAATACCTTCTAACCTTCTAACCTTCTAACCTTCTGACTTTCTAACCACATAGCCTCCTAACCATTCTCCCAATTCTTCGATTCCTGTTCGATATGATGTAATTCCACCTGCACCCCAAACTTTTGCTGAAGGTGTTTTGCCATGCAATCAGCAGCATAAACCGAGCGGTGTTGCCCTCCGGTGCAACCAAAACTGATCATCAGGTTGGTAAAACTACGCTCCACATAATTTTCAACTGCAGGGTCGACGATGTAATAAATATTGTTGAGAAAAGTATCGATACTGCTGTGTTGTTTCAAAAAGTCTATCACCGGTTTGTCGCGGCCTGTGAGTTTTTTATAAGGTTGGTAACGCCCCGGATTATGTAATGCGCGGCAATCAAAAACGAAGCCTCCTCCATTGCCGGAATTATCGTGAGGAATTTCATTTTTATACGAAAAGCTATTGATTGTAACTTTCAGCATACTGGAATTCCCTTTTTCAAGATTAAAAGTTTGGAATATTTCGGTATGCGCGATCGATTCGAGGGCTTTCCAAAGTTCGGGGATTTCGACATGGAGTTTTACATTTTCTAAAATCCACTTCACATTATTGATCGCATAAGGGATACTTTTTAAAAAATGCTCTTTTCGCTCATAAAGCCCTCGAAAGCCGTAAGTGCCAAAGGTTTGAATGCATCGGATCAGCACATAACCGTAATAATAATTGATAAATTCTTCCCGGTTGATCGAAGTCAGTTGTTCTGCAGTTTCAAGATAATGATTCAAAAGCTCCTGACGAATTTCAAAAGGAATATTTGCTTTGGCCTGGTAAAGCAGAGAAGCGAGGTCATATTGCAAAGCTCCTTTTCTGCCACCCTGATAATCAATGAAATAAGGTTGGCCGCTGCGCATCATAATATTGCGGGACTGAAAATCCCGGAGGATAAAATGAGAACAATCCGTTTGAAGCAAATAATCAGTAAATCGGTGGATATCGTCTTCCAGCGCTTGCTCGTCAAAAGGGATATTTGCCAGTTTCAGGAAATAATATTTAAACGTATTAAAATCCCAGAGCATAGATTGTTTGTCAAAAGCAGCTCGTGGATAGCAGTCGTCATAGTTCAATCCTTTTCCTCCTTCGATCTGCGTTTCGGCAAGTTTTTTTACTACCTTTTTGTACATTTCAACGAGATGGGGCGGAAAGCCTTCTCTATTTTGCAATAAAAAACTGAATAGAGTAGTGGAGCCCAGATCCTCCTGCAGATAACAATTATTCTCAAGATCGATAGCGTAGATTTTCGGTACAGGCAAACCTTTTTTATGGAAGTGATTGGTGAAATTCACAAAAGCTTTGTTTTCCTTTTTTTCGGAACCATACGTGCCGATTGCAGTCTTTGTTGCTCCTTTGAGCCGGTAATAAACACGGGTTGAGCCAGAAGGCGCCAAGGGCAAAATTAAATCAGCTTCTTCGCCAGCCCACTCTTCAAATAAATTAGAAAGTAATGCTTTTTTGTTCATTTGTCTGATGAGTAAATGAATTCAACGTTGAATTAACAGCTGGAATTATGAATCATCTCCATCACTATTGAGCGTTTGCCAAAGCAGATCTTTCAGCTCTGTGATTCCCTGCTGTGTAATAGCAGAAATAAAGATATGCGGAACATTCTCCGGAAGCTCTTCTGTGATCATTTCTTTTAACTCGTCATCGATCAGATCGCTTTTTGTGATGGCCAAAATGTGCGGTTTGTCGAGCAATTCTTCGTTAAACATTTTGAGTTCATTAAGCAGAATGCCATATTCCTTTTTGATGTCTTCAGAATCACTTGGGATCATGAAAAGAAGCACAGCATTTCTTTCGATATGCCGAAGGAACCGATGCCCTAGGCCTTTACCTTCATGCGCCTTTTCAATAATACCGGGGATATCAGCTATGATAAAAGAATATTTGTCTCGATAGTTGACAATCCCGAGATTTGGGACAAGCGTGGTGAAAGGGTAATTTGCGATTTTGGGTTTTGCAGCGGTGACAACGGAAAGCAAAGTTGATTTTCCAGCATTAGGAAAACCGACGAGTCCGACATCAGCGAGCACTTTGAGTTCCAGAATTTTCCATTCTTCTTTTCCAGGTTCTCCCGGTTGAGCGTAGCGTGGAGTCTGATTGGTGGGAGACTTAAAATGGGCATTTCCCAATCCGCCTCGTCCACCTTCAACGAGGATTACGGTTTCACCATCTTCGGTGATTTCAAAAAGCACCTCTCCGGTTTCATCGTCTTTGGCGATTGTGCCCAGCGGGACTTCAAGGATAATGTCTTTTCCTTCTGCTCCACTTTTGTGGCTTCCAGTTCCATTTTCTCCTCGTTCGGCGATCACATGTTTACGATACTTCAAGGGTAGCAGCGTCCACAATTGTTTATTTCCTTTTACAATAATATGGCCGCCTCGGCCGCCATCACCGCCATCAGGACCTCCCTTTGCCGTCAATTTATTACGCAATAAATGAGTAGAGCCTGCTCCACCTGCGCCTGTGCGACAGCAAATCTTTACATAGTCTACAAAATTCTGCTCTGCCATTTTAATTTCCTAGTTGGAAGTTTATAGTTTATAGTTCTAAGTTTTATAATAGAATTTTTGCATTAATGAGTTAAGTGTTGAGTGTATTATATGGTTAGTAGGTTAGAATGTTAAAAAAGAATCTCCTAACCACATAACCTTCTAACTCCCTAACCTTTCTATTTCAGCCCATCAATCTCCTTGCAAAGGCGCCCAAAGATTTCTTCAATTGAACCAATGCCGTTGATTAGTTTTGATTTGTTCGATTTTGCATAAAAATCAAAAACAGGGGTAGTTTCGCTTTTATAAACTTCAATTCTGTTTCGGATTATACTTTCATCGTTGTCATCTGATCGGCCTGAAGTTTTTCCGCGATTGAGAATGCGTTTTATAATTTCTTCATCGTCCACATCCAAAGAAAGCAAGACGGAAACTTCTTCTCCTTTTTCTTTCAAAATCTCATCTAAAGCTTCTGATTGATTAATGTTTCGTGGAAATCCATCGAAGATATAACCGGGGACATCCGGATTTGCATCAACTTTATTTTTTAGCATACCGATCGTCACAGAGTCAGGGACTAGTTCTCCTTTCGAAATATATTCTTTTGCTTTCAAACCTAGTGCTGTATCATTGCCCATTTCATAGCGAAATAAGTCGCCGGTAGAAATGTGCAATAAATTATATTTTTCAACCAGTTTTTCTGCTTGTGTTCCTTTGCCAGACCCCGGAGGGCCGAATAGTATCAAATTAATCATGTTGTAGTATGTTTTAACAATTTTCAAAAATGCATGCGAAATTACGGATTTTTTTAGCAAAAAGCAGCATTGACTAAATGGTGATACTTTTGAAAACAGCATGTTCTAAATTGATTTCTGCTGAATTATGCCATTTTTGGTTTAATGCATCAGTTTTATTTTTGATAACATGACAGAATGATCGTGGCTTTTTAAGTTTTACTAACATTTTGGCAGACATACGATTTTGGAATATTTATGGATGATAAAGTGATTCTAATCAAAACTTAATACTCATGGTAAAGTATATTGAAGATAATAATTTGGAATGCAGAATGAGTTCAGGCAACAATTCCGGTACGCCTCAAAATGATGGGGAACTTTTGGATGCCTATTCAAACACAGTGATTAAAGTTGCTAATGAAGTTAGCGATGCTGTTGTACAGATAAAAGTTAAAAAGAAAGTTAATCGATTTGTTCGTAATCGCCGACAGCCGTTTGGTGGAGGATCCGGGTTTATAATTTCCAGTGACGGATATATTGTTACAAACAGTCATGTTGTAAATAACACGGAGCGCATTGAAGTGGTCTTGCAGGATGGCCGCCAATTTTTGGCAACGATGATCGGTGATGACCCTGCGACCGATATCGCGGTGGTTCAAATTAACGCTGAAAATTTAAGTTCTGTTAGTTTTAGCAATTCTGATAATCTCCAGGTAGGTCAGGTCGCTATAGCCATTGGGAACCCTTATGGTTTTCAATATTCTCTTACAGCAGGAGTAGTCAGTGCGCTCGGGCGAACGCTGCGCTCTGAAGGTGGTCGGTTGATTGACAATGTTATTCAGACGGATGCTGCTTTAAATCCGGGAAATTCCGGAGGGCCGCTGGTTAATTCCCTGGGTAAAGTAATCGGAGTCAATACTGCTGTAATATTGCCAGCTCAGGGATTATGTTTTGCGGTAGCTTCCAATTTAGCAGAATACGTCGTCAGTAAATTGATCATGGAAGGGAAAGTTCGCCGTGGATTTATCGGGATCGGTGGCCAAACACTTCGCTTCAACAAACGTATGATCAATCGCCTACAATTGAAAGTAAATTCTGGAATATTAGTTCAAAGCATCGAGGCTGACGGGCCTTCCTATAATTCAGAATTGCGAAAAGGAGATGTCATCATTGGTTTTGGAGATAACCGGATCAGTACGATTGATGACTTGCATCGATTTTTAGATGAGCATTCGATTGGTAACAACGTATCCTTAAATGTCCTTCGGGCCGGAGAACAAAAAGAGGTAAAAGTTGTACCAGTGGAACTTGAAGTGAAACTAGAAAGTCAGAGGGTTAGAAGGTTAGGAGGTTAATGAAGCTTAATGTTAATTGCAAACTATCCTCTTAACCTTTTAACTTTTTAACTTTTATTTCGGAAAATCGCCATTTTTTGATCACACCATTTTAAAAAGTCAAACTGCTCAAAAAGAATGTTTTCGGTAGGATCCTGATAGAGTTCTTCCAATGAGTTTTTCAATGAAAGCAATGATTTTTGATTCTTTTTAATAGTCGGGTTTTTGATGAAGTTCTTAAAAAACCGGATAAATATTCTTTCCAGTTTATGTAGCTTTTTGCGTTTTTTGAGCGATTTGTAAGTAGAATTAATTTCATACTGCAATAAAGGAAGATAACCCAGTTCGTAATAAGTAATCATCGTGAAAAGCTTGATGATATTCAGGCTTACCTCGAGGGTTTCTGTTTTATACCATAGATTGAGCCATTGCTGAGCTTTAGAAAACTGATGGGTTTCTATACAGGCGCGGATCATCAAAATTAAAATATAATCGACTTCGGTGCTTCCGAGTTGATCCTTGCTTTTATCCAGATAATCTCCAACTACCGGGATTAAATCCCTGGTTGCCTTGGTGTTTTCCATTTTGTAGAACAATTCAAACAGTCTTGCAAATTTTATATAGCCCAAATAATCGGAATCAATACCTTTTTCACCTTCTAGTTCAGTCAGTTTATTAAGCGCTTCATAAAAAGAATCTTCATCCTTAACCTTTGCGGAAAGGTACAGGTAGTTACTCAGCAAAGGGAGTTTGTGGTTGTAATTAAAAAGGTAATCGTATTTTTCAAAAAAATGGAGATGGTCACGATTACTTTTCTGGCTTTCTTTAAACTCCCGGATCAGATAATGTTTGGTGCTTTTAATATAAAACCAGAGATCCTGAGCTTTAAGGCTGTTGATATTTTTTTTGTCTTCCAAAAAGGGATTTGCAAAAACATGAGGATAATTTTCAGGATTGCTGATGTGAGGCATTTCTTCAAATTGCAATTCGCGGGCCTGGACTTTCAAAAGCCTTAATTCATTGAGATTTTGGATTTTTTGAGTATTCTCTTCTCTTTCAATTTTTAGCTTTTCCAACTGTGCTGTAAAATTCAAAATGCCATGACTAAAAAGAATCTCTTCTTCCATTTGAATAAGCTGGAGGATGATGGTAAATTCTTCATGGTGGTAAGCGAGGGTTTTAGCTTGTTTTAGGACTTTCATCGCCTTTTTCCGAAAGCCTTTTTCCGAAAGTATATTGACGTATAGAATCCATTTGATCAGTTTGCGGTATGTAGAAGTACCAAAGTGAAAGTTGATCAGGCTGTTGAGTAGTTGCTCAAGCAAATAGTGCTTTTCAGACGAAAGATATTTTATAAATTTTTCGTCGGCAAAGAATTCTTTCAGGGCTTTTTCATCATATTTTTTTTGTTTCTCAAGGAACCCATAAATTTTTAAATAATTTTTATTTTCTTTATTGCTGTAAGTCTGTGAATAGCGTTTAAAATAGGCTTTTTCTCGAAATGTAAGCGAAGAGACAAAATCAAAAGTTAGGTCTGACATGATGAATTCCTTATTTTTTAGTAATTATTTTCTTTTTTTAAAAGAATAGATGCGATATTCGCAATGATTTAAATTCCTCAAAATTATTTAAATTGAAATAATAATTGCTTTAAAAGTGAATATTTTTGGAGCAGTTCGGAAAAAAACTCTTTTTAAAACTAATTTTTTAATCATTTCTGGGAAGCTGTTAATTGATTAAGATCAATTTTTTTATTTGGTACAACAATCCTTCTGGCTAATTTGAAACCACTCTTTTAAAAGATATTCAATCTGTACAAATAAAGGAATGGCCTGAATGGAAAACCTTTTTCAACTTATTATTCAAATAAAACGGTTGAATCACTTGCCACTTAAACTTTAACACCTTCTTCAAGAAATACCAATTAACTTAAATTCTTATGAAGAAATTATTTACTTTTTTGTTTGCATTACTTACTACAACGGTTGCGTTACAAGCACAATTTTCAGAAGATTTTGAAAATGGTTTTGCTAATTGGACAGTAACCAGTGCTGATGCTGGTTCATGGATGCATGGTACTAGCGGAACGCTTGCTTCCCAGTACTTCAATCCACCTGCTCATACCCAGTTTATGGCAGTAAATGACGATGCACCTGGTGCAGGCGTCAACACCAGTGGTATATTGATTTCCAGTATGATAGATTTGTCTAACTTTACTGCTCCGGTATTGAACTTCTCTGCATACTTTATTGATGGTGATTATGGTGGAGATGAAGTGGCGTCTGTCATGGTTTCTACTGATGGTGGAACTACTTGGACAACCGTTTTTGATGTACCTGGTGCTGGAGATTGGCAGGATCTTAATGCTCCTCTTTTTGACTACGCAGGACAAATGATTCAAGTTGCTTTCGATTATAATGATGGAGCTAGCTGGAACTATGGTTTTTGCGTTGATGATATTGAGGTTGCTGACTTTAATATTCCACTAAGTGTAAAACTTAGCGCTATTGAGGCTAGCTGTACTTCTGGTTTAGTAGGTCGACAATCAGAAATTAGCGGTAGCTTTTCAAATGAAGGAATTGAGACAATCACTTCTTTGGACATCAACTGGTCTGATGGTGTAGACACATACACTGAGACAGTAACTGGCCTTGATGTGCCTTCTTTCGAATCTGGGACTTTTGTACACCCAACACCTGTAGATATTGCCAGCGGCACAGATAATTTTGATTTCTGGATTTCAAATCCTAATGGAGGAGTTGATGCTGATGATTCTGATAATGGAACTACGTTTAGCACAACTGGTATTACAGCTACTGAAGGCCGTGGTATCTATGTAGAAGAAGCAACCGGTACTTGGTGTACTTGGTGTCCTCGTGGTGCAGTTTGGATGGACCGTATGTTTAATTGCTTTGGTGAGCACTTTGTAGGTGTTGCTGTTCATAATAGTGATCCAATGGTATTGGCAGCTTTCGATACTGGATTGACAAGTCATCCTGACTTTACAGGATTTCCATCAGTATTGGTTGATCGTAATAATATCATTGACCCTTCTGCATTGGAAGCACCAACTATTTCTACTATTCAAACAGATCCAGTAGCGGTTTTATCGCATTTTGCTACTTATGATGATGTTACAGGAGAACTTGTAGTGGAAGCATCTGCACAATTTATGGAAACCGTTTCTCAAGCTGGATATCGTTTTAATGTAATCTTGACAGAAGATGGCATGAGTGGAACAACAAGTGACTGGGCACAAGTAAATGCCTATTCAGGTGGTACTTTTGGTCCAATGGGTGGATATGAAAACCTTCCAAGTCCAGTTCCTGCAAATATGATGGTTTATGATCACGTTGGTCGTGCCCTTTTAGCTGGTTACGCTGGTGCTGCAGGAAGTCTTCCTGATGTGATGACAATGGGAGAAAGCTATTCTTTCACAATGGATACTTATAATGTTCCTATCGATATGGTGTTAGAAAATGTTCACGTTATTACCCTATTGTTGGATAACGGTGGAGAAGTAGTTAACTCTTATATTACTTCTTTCGACGAAGCTACAACAGTTGGCGTTCGCCCGGTTGTAAACAATACGCTTGAAGTAAAAGTATTCCCTAATCCAGCACAGGATATGACTAATATTAGAATTAACCTTGAGTCTTCTTCTAATGTTGCTATTCAAGTATTCAACAGTGTTGGACAATTGGTTGGAAGCCAAAATTATGGAACACAGTCTGGTGATTTGATTTACCCATTCAACACTTCTAATTTGTCTAATGGCCTTTATCAATTGAAAATTCAAGTTGGTAATGAAATCATTACTAAATCAGTTGTTGTTTCTAAATAATAATTTATTTGACTACAAGGTTTTTAGACTTTTGTAGGTTATCAAAAGCTGCTCTTCAAAATTTGGAGAGCAGCTTTTTTGTAAATTCTCGACCATTACAGCAATTACAGTGTGAGCTTAGCTTTAATTTTTTTATCTTTGTAAATTCAAATTGTTATAATCATTTAATCTTATTGATATGTTTAAAAATTTACTCCTATTATTATCCTTTATAACTGTATTTAGTGCTGCAGTTGTTGCGCAGAATTACACAGTTACTCCTAATCCGGCATCTGGATCAGCGGATCTTGATAATCCAGCTACATTACCTGATGATGTCGTTGCTGAAGCACATATTACAAATAATACATCTGATTCATTATTTTTAAGATGGGAACGTATTATAAATGACAAACCTGATAGTTGGGAAACTGCTGTTTGTGATGTTAATCTTTGTTATTTTCCAACAGTAAGTACTAAAGAATTTATTTTGCCTCCAAATTTTGCAGACGGTCAAATGCTAGTGCATGCATACCCAGGTAAAGAGCCAGGTGGTATAGACGAGAATGGAGCGGTACCAGGAACAGCCCACGTTAAAATTAAAATTACTAATCTTAATGACGCTGCGGATTCTTTAATCACAGAGTATAACATTACCGTGACAGGAAGTCCGATTACGAGTATTTCAGAGGTAGAATTGAAGGCTTTAAAAATATTTCCAAATCCTGCTTCCGGATATTTCCGGTTGACAGAAACGCAGGAAATCAAAGCCTTGGTTGTTTACAATATTTTAGGAAGAAAAGTTCGCACTTTTGATGTGACCAGCAACCAAAGCTATAACATCAGCGATTTACCGAATGGTGTTTATTTGGTTGGTATGATTGACGGGGATCAGAAAACGGTGAAGACCCTGCGGATGCAAAAACACTGATAAATTTTAGAAAAAAATCTTTTAAAAAGGAGTAGATTCATTGTGAGTCTACTCCTTTTTGATTTATGGATTTGTAGCATTTTTTCTTATCTTTAGAAACTTGTCTTTTTGAAAACCTTATAATATCGTTGGTATGAATAAATTTTTACTCCTTTTTATTTTAGCGACATTTTTCTCAACTATAAATGCTCAAAACTATACAGTTACTCCGAATCCTGCATATGGCGTAGCTGATACAGGTAACATTGGGACAGATCCTGACGATGTCGTAGCTTCTGCACATATTACTAATAATACTTCCGACACGATTTATATGAAGTGGGAACGTATTGTAAATGACAAACCAGAATGTTGGGAGACAGCGGTCTGTGATGTTGATCTCTGTTATTATTTTACCATAAATTCAGTGGAATTTGAATTGCCTCCAAATTTAGAAGATGGTGAAATGCTAGTTCATGCTTATACTGGTGGTGCTCCTGGCGAAACCCCTACAATTGGCGAAGCTGAGGTTGTGGTAAGGCTTTCGAACCTTAATGATCCCGCAGATACATTAATACTTGAATATTATTTTACAGTAACAGGAAGTGGTAGTTGTGTCACAAGTGTTTCTTCTGCTGAACGTGAAACTTTAAAAATTTATCCGAACCCAACCGCGGATTATTTCCACTTAACAGAAACACAGGAAATTCAGCAATTGGTGATATACAATATTTTAGGAAATCGGGTTCGTACATTTGATGTAAATGGCAATCAAAACTATAATATCGACGATTTACCGAATGGCGTTTATTTGGTGGGGATGATTGACCGGGAATATGAAACATTGAAGACCGTTATGTTGCAAAAGTATTAGTTTGTTTTAAGGATATTTAAACTGGAATAATGAAAAATATAGGACTATTATTTTTTACAATAAGTGCTTGCCTTAATCCTATTATTGCCCAGAATTTTTCTGTTGATCCTAATCCGGCATATGCGACTGCAGATCTCGATGACTTTTCGACTCAACCGGAAGATATGATTGCTGAAGCATTTTTAAATAATATTACTTCTGATACGCTTTTTATGAAATGGGAGCGCATTCTCGATGATACGCACGAAGGCTGGAAAACGGCAGTTTGCGACGCAAATATTTGTGTGTTTCCAGAGGTGAGCTTTAACGAGTTTGTTTTATATCCAAACGAATCCGGATTTTCACTGCTTGTGCATGCTTATCCGGGAGGAGAGCCAGGGGGGATATTTGTGAATGGCGCTATGCCCGGAGAAGGAGAAGTTCATTTAAAGGTGACCAATCTCAATGATCCGGCGGATACCTTGATTGCTGTTTATCTTTTTACATTAACCGGAAGTCCGATTTTGGATCTTACTGAGCTAGAACTGGAAACTATCAATATCTTTCCAAATCCGGCTACTGATTATTTCACATTGACAGAAACACAGGAAATTCAGCAATTGGTGATATACACTATTTTGGGTAATCGGGTCAAGGTTTTTAATGTAAACAGCAACCAAAACTATAACATTAGTGATCTGCCAAATGGTAGCTACTTCATAGGTTTGATCAATGAAGAACAGAAAACAGTAAAAACTTTACGTTTTCAAAAACAATGAAATAGATTAACTCTAAAAAAAGATTTTAATTTAAATGGAGATATGTTCCTTTGGTTCCAAAAGATGGGTGCTTTTACTAAACGCTAAAAATCAATTCTATAAGGAGTTTAAATTCCTTTGATTTAAAGTTATAAGTTATTGACTTATAAGGATATGAATTTTATAATAAAATATTTAACTACCTTAAAATCCTAAAGATCGAGCTAATTTTGATTTAAGAAAAAGATAATTTTAAGAACCAAATTAATTACCAAATTATACATCATGAAAGGCGAATCTGCAATCGATATGATCAATCAGATTCCTGTTTTAAGCGTACTAAATTCTGATGAGTTAACGGAGGTATTAGCCAAACTTAAAAAACGGGAAATTCCGAGATTTAGCTATGTTTATCCATCTGGTTCTTCACCCCAGTGTATATATTTTTTAGTTAAAGGGATGGTAAAAATTGCGACTCAATCAGCACAAGGGCGAGAAGCAATCAAATCAATTCTTGATGCACCGAGTATGTTTGGCGAGCAAATAATTACAGGCGAACCTTTTTGTGACGAGTTTGCCATTACGATGCAGGATAGTACTGTGATTTTTGAAATGGGAATAAAAGATTTTCGTGATTTAATGCAAAAGAATCACAAAGTAAGTGGAGAAGTTATCACATTTCTGGGGAATAAAGTAAAGCAAATTGAAAGAAGGCTTGAATCACAAATATTCAAAAATGCCCGGGATCGCATCATTGATTTTATTAAAGAATCTGCTTGCAAACGTGGACATCGGGTTGGTTTTGATTGGTTTTTAAAAAGAAACCTTACCCAGCAGGAGATTGCCAATTATACGGGTACCAGTCGCCAAACAGTAACTGAAGTTTTCAACGAACTTAAAAAAGCCAAACAGATTTCTTTTGATCGAAATAAAATTCTAATTAGAGATAGTTTCAATCTGGTTTGTGACGAAGTAGTTTAATTTTAATTTTTCTTTGCATGAATCAAAAGCATTGGGATATTGAGGCGCAGCTCTCCATCCTTTGCTGCTACTTCGTTTAGTCTTTCTTCAATCTTTTTAAAAATAACTGCTTCCTCTTCCTTTTTTAAAATACTTCTCCAGCCCTCGATAAATCCCATAATTGTTAAAGAATGCCTTAGAAATGATGATCCGTCAAGATATCGAAGCGACATATTTTCATTTATTATTTTGATTACCTGAAAGCCTGAATTCCGAAACATCGCAGTGATTTCTTCATTAGTTTTTCGATGTGCTTCCTGCTTTTTGAGTTCAGGGATCAATGCAGCGCGTTCCGAACTTTTTAAAACTTCCTCATAGATCGAATAAAAATCTCTCATATGGCCAACCGTGTTGGTGGTTATGATCATTTCTCCATGTAGTTTTAAAACCCGAAAACATTCGTTCAGTGATTTTTGAGGGCGCTCGAAATTATTGATTCCCAAATTGGAAGTTATTAGATCAAATTGGTCATTTTTAAAAGGTAAATCCGAAGCATCGGCTTTGATAATTGCAACATTATTTAAAGCATAAAATTTTTTCTTAAGATTCGCTCGATGTAATGCATGTTCCCAAATATCGACTCCGGTCAAGTTTGCGGAGGGTCCAAGCTGATGTGCTAATTCGAAAAGCGGAAAACCAGTTCCACAACCAACATCCAATACATTTAGGCTTCTTTTCAAAGGTACATTTTCGAGTAAGAGCTTTCCGAAATAGGCTCCCCAAAGTGAGGTTTCATCAAAAATCTGAGCAAGATCTGGGTCATTGAGATTTACAGGTTTTTTTAAATATTCTTGCGCCATTATTAAGGTATTTGCAATAAACAACCGGAATACCAAACATAAGCCATGCTGCAAATAGCTATAATATTGGACATCAGGCCGAATAATTTCATTTGTTCTAGCGTATAAATTTTCGTTTTAAAAATTATAAATACTTCCTTCCTCTTTTTCCTATTTCTGATATTTTATTTTTCCGCCGACAATGGTGTAAAGCACTTCTGTTTGCAAAATTTCTTCATCGCTACAATGGAGAATATCTTTAGATAAAACTACGATATCAGCCAATTTTCCTTCTGAAATTGAGCCTTTGTCATTCTCTTCAAAAGCTGCATAAGCATTGCCAAGGGTATAAGAATAAAGGGCTTCCTGACGAGTCATTCGTTGTTCAGGAAAAAATTCTGCTCCCGTATCCATTCTTTTTCGGGTAACTGAAGCATAAAAGCATTCAATAGGATCGACATCTTCCACTGGAGCGTCAGTTCCATTTGCAATGATAACGCCATTGTCTAATAAAGATCTCCAAGGGTAAGCGCCTACTCGCGAACGTTGTTCACCTAAGCGCTTGACAACAAATGGTGAATCAGAAGTACAATGAATTCCCTGCATTGAAGCAATAACACCAAGTTTTTTGAATCTTGGGATATCAGTTGGGTTCAAATGTTGGGCATGTTCTATGCGCCACCGTAGATTTTTTTTATTAGGATCAGATTTAAAATTTTCTTCAAAAATATTTAAAACTTCTTGGTTGGCGCGATCTCCGATGGCGTGAACACAAAGTTGTAAATCGTTTTTGTAAGCAAGGTCAGCAATTCTTTTAACCTCTTCGATCGAGGTGGTGTTTTGGCCGTGAAAACCGGGTTTGTCGTTGTATGGTTTTAAAAGCCATGCGCCATAAGAGCCCAAAGCTCCGTCAACTTCTGACTTGATGGCAGTTACGCTCAAAAAATGATCACCGACATTTTTTAAGGGGAATCCATTTAAATTATCTTTCATCATTTCATAGGAATGGCGAATCATTACCCAAAGGCGCAAATCAAGTTCACCAGCTTCAGCGAGATTTTTGAAATATTCAATTTCTTCAAAAGAGGATCCTGCATCTTGAAAAGAAGTAATCCCTTTTGAAAGGCACTCTTGTTCGGCTAGTTTAATTCCTCTAAGCCAATTGTCATAAACTTCTTCTTTTGGCAATGTTTTTATGTAGTCCTGGTAAGCATTGTAAATTAAAGCCTCCGCTCGCTCTTCGAATACCCCCAAAGCTTCTCCTTTTGAATCGCGAACGATGTTTCCTCCAATAGGATTTGGCATTTCTTTGCTGATTCCGGCAATTTCCATCGCTTTTTTATTTGCAAAAATTGAATGGCCGCTGGCATGGTCGAGCAGGACAGGGTTGTCGGGTGAAATATCGCTTAATTTGTCATGATAAGGATAGCCGCTGAATTGTCTTTCGAGAGGAGTATCCCATTTTTCCTGGTGCCAGCCGCGACCGTAGATCCATTCACCGGGTTGGGCTGTTTTTACTTTTTCAGCAACAGCATTTACGATCTCATCCCAGTTTTTCAATGGTAATAGATTGATTGTAGTCAGCATTTTACCCATATAAGGTAAGTGTCCGTGACCTTCGATGAATCCGGGCATAGTGAAGTTTCCATTCAGGTCGATGACTTTGGTGTTTTCATTCTTATAGGCTTCAATTTCTTGATCAGATCCTATCTTTAAAAAACGGCCATTTTTGATAGCAATGGCTGTTACGTTTTGGTTAATTGAATCCATTGTTGCTAAATTGCCATTGATCAAAATCAGATCAGCATGTTCAGCAGTCCCGCAACTCCAAATAATTAAAGTATTCAAAAGGAATAAAAAGAATTGTTTTTTAGGCATTTCAGGAAAGTTTTTAAATCGAGTTTTCAATTTCTAAAAATAGCAAAAGAAGCTTGCTTTTCATTAAAAAATAAAAAGCATCTCCCGAAAATACGAGAGACGCTTTAAACAACGATTTTTTATATTTATCAAATGCGAACTCTTGACAAACTCGCCAGTTCAAAAGGGAACTTTTCTTTTATCGCCTTGAATGCTCTTAGTGTTTCTTCAATATCTTGTTCGGTATGATTATAAGTGCTTACCATCCTGATCAAACAGGTATCTTTAGCGACCACCGGATAAGCTACTAAGTAACTGAATATTCCCTGGTTACGCAATTCTCTAAGAATACTTACTCCTGTTTTAATTGGGCCATTGATATGAACCGGAGTAATGGGGCTTTGCGTGTTACCGATATATATTCCCATACTTTTCAGCCCATCCTGAAAAAGCTTTGTGTTTTTCATCAACACCTTGCGCCGTTGTGGTTCTTTTTTGAAAATTTCTATTGATTTTAGCACAGTGGCTACCATAGATAAAGGTAAAGTTCGACTAAATATTTGGGAGCGAACTGCATACCTTAAGTAGGTGACGATATCTTTTTTTGCAGCTACAAAACCACCTATACTACCCAATGCTTTGGTAAAAGTGGAAACGTAAATATCTACGTCATTTTCGACTCCGAAATGTTCGGGTGTACCTCTTCCGTTTTCACCAAATACACCAAAAGCATGACTGTCGTCTACAAAAAGAGTAAATTCATATTTCTCTTTCAGCTTTGCGATTTCTTTCAACGGAGCAAATTCTCCAGACATACTGTATAGGCCATCTACAATTACCATGATGATTCCCTGTTTTGGGTCGTGGCTTTTGCTGGCTCTTTGAAGTTGCATTTCCAATTGTCTAACACAGTTGTGCTTGAAAGCAAATTTTCGACCGTTATGGAGGCGTACGCCATCAATTAAGCATGCATGGGCATTTTGATCGTAAATAATGGTATCATGGCGATCGGTTAAGGCATCAATAATTGAAGAAAATGCCTGATAACCTAAATTGACAAGCATGGCATCTTCCATCTGCATCATGTCTATTAATTCTTCTTCGAGTTCTTCGTGAAGCTCAGAATTCCCAATAGATAGCCTTACTGAATGTGGATAGGATGCGCCATATTTAGAAGTGATTTTGGCAGCAGCTTTAATACTTTCGGGGTGGTTCATGAGACCTAAATAATCATTGAGGCACCAAATAATATGTTCTTTCCCCTTAAATTTCATTCTACTACCTACTTTGCCTTTCAGCTCCATGTGGTGGAGGTCTCGGTAGTAATTGCTGTATTCTTGTAATACAGTGACTCTTCTCTTCAACTTTTGCAACAAATTCATAGTTTCGCTTTTTAAAAAAAAACTGGACTTCCCTGAAGGGGTTGAAATCATAATTGAAAAAACCAAAAAAATCTGGAATTCTTCAATTGAGTCCACTCTCTCTCATAATAAAAAAATAAACAGAATTGCTGGAATTCTATTCATTGAAAATGTTGCTTGTATTAATTGTGGGAGTCTTAGAAGCAAATGTATGAAATAAATTACGTAAATACTTTGTTTATGAAGAAATATTATTTACATATTTATTATTGATCATTCAACCTCAACCTTAAGGTAACTAATTATTAGTAAGGATAAGTATAAAAAAGCTGGAAAAGAAATTTTATTTACTGAGAAACAGAAACAAGTTGATTCATGATTTTTGCATAGAGATCCAGGGGTTTGAACGGTTTTGCAATATAATCGTTAATACCTGCTTTGAAACATTTTTCTGCTTCCTGCTTTGAAGAACTAGCGGTTAAAGCAATAATTGGGACATTACTTTTTTCTCTGATTTTTAAAGATGCTTCTATCCCTGTCATTATAGGCATCTGTAAATCCATAAGGACAAGATCATATCCATGTTCTCTAAACTTTTCAACACCGATCAAGCCATTTTCTGCAATATCTACGCTCACTAAATTTGACCAGGTCGTCAACACCTTCTTAGTTGCAATTTGATTTAAAAAATGATCCTCTACAAGAAGTATTTTCAAAGGAATATCTGGTTTATCTCCTTCATTGAATGTGAGTTGTTTTGGTATCTTCACAGGGATAGATATATCAAACGTTGAGCCTTCGCCTTCATTACTTGTAATATTTATTTTACCGTCCATTGTCTTCGCAAGCATCGTAACGATTGCCATTCCAAGTTGACGTTTTTTATCATCGGGATTCTCTTCGGAATAAATTTCGAGTAATTTATCTGCTTCTAAAAGTTCATTGACTTTTGGTTGCGGCATGCCAACTCCATTATCCTGAACACTGAAATACAATACCGCTTTATTGTTTATTCCTTCTTTACAATTGCACTCAACCGTTATTTTGCCCTTTTGCGGAGTATACTTGATTGCGTTGTCAATCAGGTTATAAAGAATCTGAGTGACTTTATTTGGATCGATTAATAATTTTTTGGGTAAGTCTTTTGAAATATCAAAGTTGAGCGTAACATTTGCATTATCTGCTTTGATCTTCATCACTTTATGAATGCTCTGCAGAAATTCTTTAATTTGGACTTCTTCCTCTTCTACTTTGATCTTTTCAGACATCAATACACTGAAATTGAGCAAATTGTTGATCATTATAGAAAGATCATCAACAGAAGTCTTTAATCCATCGATATACTCAGTTTGCTGGGCATTTGCATTATTGTTTTCTAACAGGAACAGCAAATTAACAATAGATGATAAAGGTGTTCGGATATGAAAACTCATATCTGCTAGTGCTTCTTCTTTGATCTTGGAAGCCTTACTTGAAATGTTCTTTTCAATGATAAGTTGTTCAGATAATTTCCGTTCCGTAATGTCTTGAATTGAACCTACTAAAAGAATTTTGTTATTTATTTCTTCGTGATAAACCTTTGCTTGCAATGCAATATGTTTTATCGTCCGTCCATCAACGATTATCCGATGTTCGATGTTATGAAGTTTACCATCTTTTGCAGCATTTTGGAAGAATTCTTCAACCTTTGGCCGATCTTCGATGTGGATATAATTGATATAATCAGAAAGTGTGGGATTGATGCTGCCCGGCTGAAACCCAAAAATCCGATAAATCTCGTCTGTCCATTTCATCTCGTTGGAGACAATATCAATTTCCCAATTACCGAAATGTGCCATTTCCTGAGCCTCAACATTTCGCCTTTCGCTGATTTCCAAATTGCGGGCTGCTTCCTCCAGTCTAAGTTGGGTCTTGAACCTTTGAAGTGAATATCGAATGGTTCTTCCTAATAACTTACCCTCAAATTGTCCTTTCACCAGAAAATCCTGAGCCCCTGCCTTAATTGCCTGATTACCAACAATCTCATTATTTATACCTGTCAGAACAATAACAGGAATTCTTGGAAATTTTTCAAGAAAAGTAGATAGCGTTTTAAAACCACTGCTATCAGGTAAGGTAAGATCCAAAAGAACTAAATCTATTATTTTATTTTTAATTTCTTCTGTGCCTTCGAAAAAATTAGCAGCATGGATCAATTCATGCTTTACCGACGAATCCTTTAAATATATTCTTATCAGGTTTACATCACCAGGATTGTCTTCTATTAAGAGGATGTTTATAGTCGAGTTAGTGTTCATAAGATGTTGCTTTCTTCACGGTTTTCTTATTCAGGTTCCCAAAGTTGGCAAAATAGCTGTACTGAGCCAAAAATCTTCTATTTTTTGAATGATATCAAAAAACTTATCAAAGTCTACTGGTTTATTGACATAGCAATTTACGTGAAGATTGTAACTCTTCAAAATATCTTGCTGTGCATTTGATGTAGTAAGCACTACTACAGGTATTCTTTTAAGATTATTATCCGTTTTTATTTCATGTAATACTTCACGGCCATCTTTTTTGGGTAAGTTGAGATCAAGAAGTACTAAATCAGGAGTATCTGCTTGATCGTATGGTATTTCCTTTTTGAGATACTTAATAGCTTCTACGCCGTCCATAACTACATCGAGTTTGATTTCAATGTTACCTTCTTTGAAAGCTTCCTGAGTTAGCCTTACATCTCCGGGGTTGTCTTCTATTAGTAGTATATTCACAGGACTCGTACTTTTAATCATTTTAAATAATTAATTCCGTTTTTACGAAATATGAGCACGAATTGTTGCAAGTTAAAATTTCAATATTGAATAGGAATTGAATTTTTTGAAGTTGCTTTAGTGCTCGTTTTGCATAGTCTCAGGGGGATTTGTTCAATCAATATCTGGCTGTTGTTATTTGTGAACAAAGCATTAATAATCGCTATTTACTTCAAAATCGAATAATTATATGAGTTTAATTTGATAGACTGTGACAGGATAAAGTTTATAAATTTATATGTGTCTTATTGATCTTTAATTGGTTTTTCTGGGACTTTTGTGAGTATGGATTTTTTAGAATATTTGATTTCCCAAGTGTATTTTTTGTAATCAATTGTTGAGAACAGATATATTTTTTAAGTAAGAGCACTTGGCTAGGGTATATTTAAAATAATATTTGATCAATAAAGTCAAGGGCGTTTTTATCTTTACATTTTTTTAGGTAAACAAGAATTAAACATACCAGAAACTATGCAATCGCTTAGCCAGCTCCAACAAGTTTTTCAAAAATACCTTGACGAAAATCGGTTTGAAGATGCTCCAGTCGAATTGTATCATCCGGTGAATTATATTCTTAGTCTTGGCGGTAAAAGGTTGAGGCCTATTATGTTGTTGATGGCTTATAATTTATTTAAGAAGGATATTGAAAAAGCTTTACCTGCAGCTTTTTCCATTGAAATATTCCACAACTTTAGCTTGTTACATGATGATATTATGGATCAGGCTCCCTTAAGACGTGGAAAACCAACAGTTCATATAAAATATAATACAAATACCGGGATTCTCTCGGGAGATGTAATGTTGATTTATGCATACAAGTATCTAATGAAAGTTGAGAACCGGAAGTGTATAATTGATGTAGTCAATCTTTTTAATCAGGTAGCTATTGAGGTTTGTGAAGGCCAGCAATATGATATGAATTTTGAAGAACAAACAGAAGTCAGTATCTCCGAATATTTGAAAATGATAAGCCTGAAGACAGCCGCCTTACTAGCGGGAGCTATGAAAATGGGAGCCATCATTGCCGATGCATCAGAGAAAGATGCCCAGTTGATCTATGATTTTGGAAAAAACGTAGGTATTGCATTCCAGCTTCAGGATGATATTCTTGACACATTTGGTGATCCGCAGAAATTTGGTAAAAGAGTAGGAGGAGATATTATTCAAAATAAAAAGACCTATCTCGTGTTGCGTGCCATAGAACTTGCAAATAAAGTAACCAAAGCCAAATTGAAAAGTTTATTGTCTGAAACTTCAAATAATGAGGCGTTGAAAGTTAATGAGGTAACAAATATTTTTAATCAACTCAATATCCAAGCTGAAGCCGAACAGGTTAAAGAAGAATATTTAGAACAAGCATTCAAAGCTCTAGATGCTGTTGGTGTAGCGAATAGTCATAAGGTTGTGTTGCGGGGTTTAGCTGATGGTTTGATGAAAAGAGAAGTGTAAAATAAAAAAAGGAGCAACCACCTAAGCGGTTACCCCTCACACTATGAAACACTATATCTTATATTCAAATTTGCAATTTCGTAATCATTTCTTTCATTTTACGAAAACATAAAATTAATAACTTATTATATCTTACACAAATAATCTATTAAAATTTGATAAATGTAAGTTAATTTATATTATAATAAACGGTAATAAGTTGTAAATGTTTTAAAAAATAACAAACTATTAAACCGCAGAGTTAATCAAAAAACATTTTTACATTCCACCATCCTTTATCAAATATAGCATTGTTTTTTTTATAAAAAGCAATTGCTGGTTTATTCCAATCGAGTACCTGCCATTTGACCATCACCGCTTTTTTTGAACGGGCTTCATTAAGAAAAGCATCAAAAAGTAATTGCCCAACACCTTTATTTCTGCAAGTCTGGGAAACGACAAAATCTTCTAAATACAACATTTTGCCTCGCCAGGTGGAATAGGCCATATAGTATAAGGTCATCCCAACAATCTGACCATTGGTCTCCGCAACATGAGCGTCAAAAATATTTTCTTTAAATGCAATTTCATAATCTTCGATAGTTGCTGATACCTGGTCTCCAGCTTTTTCATAAACCGCCAATTCTTTTACTAAAAGTAAAATTGCAGGAAGATCGGACTGTTGTGCTTTTCTAATATTGATTTCCATTGTTTTTCTTTTAAAAAAACGATTTTTTTTTCACTGTTTTTTCATTTGGAAACAAAGAGA
Source organism: uncultured Saprospiraceae bacterium (assembly GCA_963793295.1). Lineage (GTDB taxonomy): Bacteria > Bacteroidota > Bacteroidia > Chitinophagales > Saprospiraceae > JAHDHW01. Next base: position 21,757 of record CAWBZX010000025.1, read on the forward strand.
TTGAAAAAACCGTAAAAACGCTAAATATTTTTAAGCTACGGTTTGTAAAACTTGAAAATAGTCTTATCTTTGCAATCGCTTTCGAGCAGGAGGTGTTATTGTTCAAAATAAATTTGACAAAAAACCTCATAAATAAAGGCCTGAAGCCATTTTTAAAAGTAAAAGTTAAGATTAAAATTAAACTCTAAAATATGCCTACTATTAATCAGCTTGTACGCAAAGGCAGAAAAAGAATTATACTAGCGAGTAAAACTCGTGCTTTGGATTCATGTCCTCAGAAGCGAGGTGTTTGTACTCGTGTGTATACAACTACTCCGAAAAAACCGAATTCAGCCTTGCGTAAAGTTGCTAAAGTTCGTTTGACCAATGGTCTTGAAGTAATTGCTTATATTCCAGGAGAAGGGCATAATCTTCAGGAACACTCAATTGTATTGATTAGGGGTGGTCGTGTAAAAGATCTTCCGGGAGTACGTTATACGATTGTTCGCGGTGCTCTTGGATACGGCAGGTGTTACTGATCGGTTACAGAGTCGATCTAAGTATGGTACGAAAAGGCCAAAAAAATAATTTAAGCACTTATATATTATAAGGTATAAAAGCCTAAAAGATTTAAAATGCGAAAAAGAAAACCAAAAGTAAGGAATATTGCTCCGGATCCAAGATACGGAGATCCTATGGTAACTCAGTTTGTCAATAATTTGATGTTGAAAGGAAAGAAGAGCACTGCTTTTAGTTTTTTCTACAATGCGATGGATATTGTGAAAGAGCGAACCGGAGAAGATGAACATGGTATCTGGAAAAAAGCATTAAATAATGTCATGCCTCAGGTAGAAGTGCGTAGCCGAAGAATTGGAGGTGCTACTTTTCAGATTCCTACTGAAATTAGAGCGAAGCGAAAAATTTCTATCGGAATGAAATGGTTGATTCGTTTTTCAAGAGCTCGCAGTGGTAAAGGTATTGCTGAAAAATTAGCTGCAGAATTAATTGCAGCAAGTAAAGGTGAAGGTGCAGCTGTTAAAGAGAAAAGAAGATACTCACAAAATGGCAGAATCGAATCGAGCATTTGCTCACTTTAGAGTATAAAATACAATACAAACTAATTATAACAAATTATTATCCTCGACAAGAAGTTAAATAACGATCATGGCAAAAGATCTTAAATACACTAGAAATATTGGAATTGCAGCTCACATTGATGCTGGTAAAACTACAACCACTGAGCGTGTTTTATATCTATACCGGTATTAAGCCACAAAATTGGTGAGGTGCACGATGGTGCAGCTACAATGGACTGGATGGAGCAAGAGCAGGAACGAGGTATTACTATTACTTCTGCTGCTACCAAAACTCATGGAAATGGTTGGATCAGGATTATTCAGTAAATATTATTGATACTCCTGGTCACGTTGATTTTACTGTTGAAGTAGAGCGTTCTTTGCGAGTACTGGATGGTACAGTTGCTTTATTTTGTGCTGTTTCAGGTGTTGAACCTCAATCTGAAACAGTTTGGCGACAAGCTGATAGTTATAAAGTTCCACGTATTGGATTTGTAAATAAAATGGATCGTTCTGGTGCTGATTTCTTTAATGTTGTAAATGATGTAAAAGAAAAATTAGGTGCTAATGCAATTCCACTTCAAATTCCAATTGGAGCAGAAGAAACATTCAAAGGAGTTGTTGACTTGATTGACGGATAAAGCTATGGTTTGGAATGATGATAGACAGGGAATGACTTATGAGGAAATTCCTATTCCTGAAGATTTAGTGGATACGGTAGCTGAATATCGTGAAAAACTTGTTAGAAGCTGTAGCTGAATATGATGAAGCATTGATGGAAAAATTCTTTGAAGATCCTGATTCTATTACTATTGAAGAAATGCGAGCAGCTATTCGTGCAGCTGTATTGGATATGAAGATTGTTCCAATGATGTGTGGATCTGCCTTTAAAAATAAAGGTGTTCAGGCATTATTGGATGCTGTATGTGCATTTCTTGCCTTCTCCTGTTGATGTTGATGCTATTGAAGGAATCAATCCTAAAACAGACGAAGTAGAAAAACGAAAGCCTAATGTTAATGAACCATTTGCTGCATTGGCTTTTAAAATTGCAACGGATCCTTATGTAGGTCGTTTGTGCTTTCTTCCGAGTATATTCAGGTGCATTAGATGCAGGTTCTTATGTATTGAATACTCGTTCAGATAATAAAGAAAGAATTTCTCGCATTTACCAAATGCATTCTAATAAGCAAAATCCAATTGATCGAGTTGAAGCTGGAGATATTGCAGCAGGTGTTGGATTCAAAGATATTCGTACAGGGGATACTCTTTGTGATCTAAATAAACCAATCGTTTTGGAAAGTATGACTTTCCCTGATCCTGTAATTGGAGTTGCTATTGAACCAAAAACTCAAAAAGATCTGGATAAATTGGGAATGGCTCTAGCTAAATTGGCCGAAGAAGATCCTACTTTCCGAGTTAGATATGATGAAGATACTAATCAAACGGTAATTAGCGGTATGGGTGAATTACACCTTGAAATTATTGTTGATCGTTTGAGACGTGAATTTAAAGTTGAATGTAACCAGGGTGCAACCTCAGGTTAACTATAAAGAAGCACTTACTAAATCTGTTGATACATCGTGAAAGATTGAAGAAACAATCTGGTGGTTCTGGTCTTTTTGCAGATATGCAATTTGAATTAGGCCCAGCTGATGAAGAATTCTTAGAAAGCGATGATTTCAAAAACGGAAAGAAGAAATTGCAATTTGTCTGGGACATCAAAGGTGGAGCTATCGACAAGAATTATGTTAAGCCAATCACGGATGGTTTTACATCTATGATGGATAACGGAATTCTTGCAGGTTACAATATTGATAGTATGAAAGTTAGAGTTTTTGATGGCTCTATGCACGCTGTGGATTCAAAGCCAATTGCTTTTGAACTTTGTGCAAAAGAAGGATTTAGAGCTGCTGCAAAACATGCTAAGCCTGTACTTTTAGAGCCTATCATGAAACTAGAAGTAGTGACACCTGAAGAATATGTTGGTAGCGTTATCGGTGACTTGAATCGTCGAAGAGGATTACCAAAAGGCCAGGAAGGTCGCTCAGGTGGTGCAGTTGCAGTTCAGGCTGATGTGCCATTGTCAGAAATGTTCGGATATGTTACTACATTGCGTACAATTACTTCTGGACGAGCATCTTCAACTATGGAATTTTCTCATTATGCTCCAGCACCAAATAAGATTGCTGAAGAAATAATTGAGAAAGCAAAAGGTACTGTAAAAGTATAGTATTATATTAATTGTAAATGATGTTCAGGATTTTCTGATCAGGATTTACTTATCATAAACATTATTTTTAAAAAGGGTTATGAATCAAAAAATTCGAATCAAACTCCGTTCTTACGATCACAACTTAGTTGACAAGTCAACTGAGAAAATCGTAAAAACGGTACGCAATAGCGGCGCTGTTGTTACTGGTCCGATTCCGCTGCCCACTGAAAAAAAGATTTTTACCGTCCTGCGTTCTCCGCATGTCAATAAAAAATCTCGTGAGCAGTTTCAGTTGCGGACACACAAGAGATTGATTGAAATCTACACTCCAACCCAAAAGACAGTTGATGCTTTATCTAAGCTGGAACTGCCAAGTGGTGTAGATATTCAAGTGAAATTGACATAATAAATTTTTAAAATTTTGATGATTGGACTTCTAATCGTACTTAATTGTCGGTTAGAATAGTCAGCTACAATTTTAGGATAGTTGTAATACAATATCCGTAAGTTGTTATGCTAAAGATTTATCTGATTTTCATTATTAAAATTAAAGATTGTGAACGGTTTAATCGGTAAAAAAATTGGTATGACCAGCATTTTTGATGATGCTGGAAATAACATGGCTTGTACAGTTGTCGAAGCTGGTCCTTGTGTCGTTACTCAGGTTAAGACTAAAGAGAACGATGGATACAAAGCTATACAGCTTGGCTTCGGTGAAGCAAAAGTGAAAAACACTTCCAAAGCTCTTATTGGGCATTTCGATAAAGCAGGTACTGCACCAAAAAGGAAAGTTGTCGAATTTCGCAACTTCAGCGATGACTTTAATATTGAGATTAAAGTTGGAGATGTTGTTCTGGCTGAAATTTTTGAGGAAGGCGACATTGTAAATGTTGTAGGTACTTCAAAAGGAAAAGGCTTTCAAGGAGTTGTTAAACGCCATGGTTTTAGAGGGGTTAATGATGCTACTCACGGTCAGCACAACCGTCAAAGATCTCCAGGATCAATTGGTGCAGCTTCTTATCCAGCAAAAGTTTTTAAAGGAATGCGTATGGGGGGGCGAACCGGTGGAAAAAGGATTAAAACGCAGAATCTCCAAATCCTTAAAGTAATTCCAGAAAAAAATATTATTCTTATAAAGGGTGCTGTACCCGGTCATAAAGGTTCCTTCGTAATCTTAGAAAAGTAATTGACAATGAAACTTGATATTATAAATATTGAAGGTCAGAAAACAGGCAAGAAAATCGATTTGCCTGATGACATATTTGGTGTAGAACCAAATGAGCATGCTGTCTACCTAGCGGTCAAACAGTATAATGCTAACCAGAGACAAGGTACTCATTCTGCTAAAGAACGTAACGCTGTTGTAGGATCCAGGCGTAAAATAAAACGACAGAAAGGAACAGGTACTGCTCGTGCTGGGGATATTAAAAATCCATTGTTTAGAGGTGGAGGACGCGTTTTTGGCCCACGACCTCGCGATTACTCTTTCAAATTAAATAAGAAAGTGAAAAGCCTTGCACGAAAATCGGCTTTGAGTGGAAAAGCAAGTGCTGGTCAAATTATGGTTGTTGAAGACTTTACGTTTGAAACACCAAAAACTAAAGATTATCTCAATATCCTTAACAATTTGGAATTGAATGGTCAAAAAACCTTGCTTGTAACCAGTGATCATGATCAAGCGGTGGTTTTAGCAAGCCGAAATATCAAAAAGGCAAATGTTACCCGTGTTCAGGATCTAAATACATTTTCAGTATTGAATACAAATACATTGATTCTTTCTGAAAGTTCTATTGAAATAATTAAAGAAACTTTTGCATAACTAGATATTGGTATACCAATATCCGGAAACCAAAATAAAATGGCAAATACAATATTAATCAAGCCTATCATCACCGAAAAAGCAGAAACACTGTCTGAGACTAATAATCAGTATAGCTTTGTTGTAGATAAAAAGGCAAATAAAATTGAAATTAAAAAAGCGGTTGAAAGCATGTATAGTGTCAATGTTGCTTCTGTCAATACAATGATTATGCCTGCAAAAGCTAAAAGCAGAAATACCCGGTCAGGAGTTACTAAAGGCCATATTTCTCCTTATAAAAAAGCTATTGTAAAATTGGTAGACGGTGAAGAGATTGATTTCTTCGGAGATATTTAACATTGTAAAACGATTTTGGTTAGATAGACAGTTTATAACTAAGAAATTTAATAAAAATGCCAGTTAAAAAGTATAATCCAATTACTCCCGGTACTCGTTTTAGGGTAGGCAATACTTTTTCGGAAGTTACTACTGATAGACCCGAAAAAAGTCTTGTTTCTTCAACTAAAAGAACAGGTGGCCGAAACCATGATGGGAAAATGACGATGCGAAATCGAGGGGGAGGGCATAAGAAAAAATATCGTGTTATTGATTTCAATAGAGATAAAGACGGTATTCCAGGAACGATAAAATCAATTGAGTATGATCCAAATCGTACTGCATTCATCGCTTTAGTTTTTTATGTTGATGGCGAAAAAAGATACATTATAGCTCCTGATGGATTGAAAGTAGGAGATACAGTGGAATCTGGAAAAGGAGTTGCGCCAAATACAGGGAATGCACTATTGCTTTCTGAAATTCCTCTGGGAGCTACTATTCATGCAATTGAAATGAATCCTGGAAAAGGAGCGGCTTTAGCCAGAAGCGCCGGCACATATGGCCAATTGATGGGGCGTGAAGGAAAATATGCGATTATTAAATTGCCTTCTGGTGAAGTTCGTAGAATTTTATTGACCTGTAAGGCTACAATTGGGGCTACTTCAAATCCAGATCATGGACTACAGGTACTCGGAAAAGCAGGACGAAAAAGATGGCTAGGTCGTCGTCCACGGGTTAGAGGTGTTGCAATGAACCCTGTTGATCACCCGATGGGTGGTGGTGAAGGTAAAGCTTCAGGTGGTCATCCACAATCACGAACTGGTATTATGGCTAAAGGTCAGAAAACCAGAAATAAGAAGAAGCATTCTTCTAAACTGATTATCTCTAAGAGAAAAAATAAATCTAAAAAGTAATTAAAGTTAGACGCCTTGGATAAAGGCTTCAACTAAAAACCATAAATCACATGGCTCGATCAATAAAAAAAGGACCATACATTTTTCATAAGCTTTTGAAGAAATTAGAAATCGCTAAAGATTCTAATAAAAAGACTGTAATAAAGACTTGGTCACGTGCTTCGATGATTATTCCTGACATGGTAGGTCAAACGATAGCAGTGCATAACGGAAAAACTTTCGTTCCAGTTTTTGTGACTGAAAACATGGTAGGTCATAAGCTTGGAGAATTTGCTCCAACTCGTAATTATCGAGGGCACGGAGGGAAAAAATAAGAAATAGAAAAATTAAGTTTATTAGTTTCTGTTTTTACAGAAACTTCCAAATCGAATATAAAAATGGAAGCAGTAGCTAAACTCAAAAAATGCCCAATGTCTGCTCGCAAAATGCGACTGGTTGTTGACAATATTCGTGGCAAAAGTATAGATGATGCACTGAATATCTTGCGATTCACCAAAAAAGAAGCAGCGCTCTGGTTAGATAAACTGGTACTTTCTGCTGTTGCTAACTGGGAGAATAAAAATGGAATGGCTGTTAGTGCGGATGATTACAATCTTTTTATTAAAGAAGTATTTGCTGATGAAGGTACGATGTTGAAACGTTTCCGTCCGGCTCCTCATGGTAGAGCACATCGTATCAGAAAACGTACAAGCCATGTAACGCTGATCGTAGAAAACCGAATAGAACTTGAGGAAAAATACACCTCTAAGGCTGTAGAATCTGATGAAGTTGAAGTTGAGGAAGTGATTGAAGAAACAAATGATTAATCTGTAATTTTTAATACCATAAATAATGGGTCAAAAGACAAATCCAATAGGTAATCAGACTCGGGATTATCCGAGGATGGGAATCAAGCTGGTTCGGCGGTAAAGATTTCGGACGTAAAGTCGTAGAAGATGAGAAGATTCGTGTTTATCTCAGAGCAAGGATTCCTAAAGGCGGTATCGCACGTATTATTATCGAACGAACACTCAAGCGTATTACATTGACTATTCATACATCCCGACCTGGTATCGTAATTGGTAAAGGAGGTAAAGAGGTTGATACATTGCGGGAAGAATTGAAAAAATTGACCGGTAAGGATGTTCAGATTAATATTGTAGAAATCCGTAAACCAGAGCTCGATGCAGCAATAGTTGGAGAAATGGTTGCTAAGCAGATCGAATCTCGGATCAACTATCGAAGAGCTATCAAAATGGCTATTCAGTCAACCACTGCGTGCTGGAGCTGAAGGAATTAAAATCCGAATTTCTGGTCGATTAAATGGTGCAGAAATGGCTCGTTCAGAAGAATACAAAGATGGCCGTACTCCTTTACATACCTTCCGTGCAGATATTGATTACGCACTTACCGAAGCCCAAACTGTGTATGGTAAGATTGGTATCAAAGTATGGATTATGAAAGGAAGGTTCTAGGTAAAAGAGATTTGTCACCTAATGTAGGAACCACTACTAAAGAACGCGGTGATGCTCGAAAAGCGAAGAGGCAGTAGAAATAGGGGTCGTCGTTAGAATAAAAGAAAAAAATGCCGTACCTTTGCCCTGCTTTTTTAAAAAGCCAGAGGTTTGCGGCAATTTTTTAATAAAAATATTGATAAATTTTTGATAAATGTTACAGCCTAAACGTACTAAATATCGCAAACAGCAGAAAGGTAGAAACCGAGGATTGGCTCATCGGGGAAGCACACTCTCTTTCGGTTCATACGGTCTTAAAACCATTGAAGCTGGTAGAATCACCAACCGTCAAATTGAAGCGGCTCGTATCGCGATGACACGACATATGAAAAGAGAAGGTAACGTTTGGATTCGAATTTTTCCTGATAAACCTATTACTTCAAAGCCTGCTGAGGTACGAATGGGTAAAGGGAAAGGTGCCTTAGATCATTATGTCGCTGTTGTAAAACCAGGTCGTATTATGTTTGAAATGGATGGAGTGACCAAAGAAACAGCCATGGAAGCGTTTAAGATTAGCAGCTCAGAAGTTACCGGTTTTAACAAAAATTGTGATAAGACGCGACTTACAGGAATAAATTAAGTATCAATTTTAATCATTATAAATAATGGCAACTAAAAAATATTTGGAGCTACAGGAATTTAAGGATGCTGACCTTTTAACCGAATTGAAAGAAACAGAGGCTCAGTACCAAAAGCTCAAATTCGATCATACTATTAAAGGGCTTGACAACCCTCTACGTTTAAAAGACATACGTCGTGACATAGCTCGTATCAATACCGAAATCCGACGTAGAGAGTTGAGCAGCATGACAGAAGAAAATATAACTAATCGCTCAAAAATTCGGGCAAGAAGACGTAAATAATAAAATTGTTGTCTCTTATTTTAATAAGGAATAAGATTGTAAAATTATGATAAGTAAATTAAGAAAACAAAAAACGGGAACCGTTTCCAGTATAAGCATGGATAAGTCCATCACAGTTTTAGTTGAACGAAAATTGCGTCACCCTATGTATGGTAAGTTTGTGAAAATGACCAAGAAATTTATGGCGCATGACGAGAAGAATGAATGTAACGTTGGAGATTCTGTGAGGATCATGGAGACCCGCCCTTTGAGCAAGCTCAAACGTTGGCGTTTAGTGGAAATACTGGAAAGAGCTAAGTAAGCTACTTTTTGATTTTAAATAGTCAATTTTAATAATAGCGATAATTATCAATATAAACTGAAATGATACAGCAAGAATCCAGACTCAAAGTAGCTGACAACAGCGGTGCAAAAGAAGTATTATGCATTCGTGTACTTGGTGGGTCAAAAAGACGATATGCTTCAATCGGTGATCAGATAGTAGTTACTGTGAAAGAAGCTACCCCAGGTGGAGTAAAAAAAGGTACTGTTTCAAAAGCAGTTGTGGTGCGAACTAAAAAAGAAATCCGCCGGAAAGACGGATCATATATTCGCTTTGATGACAATGCTGTGGTACTTTTGACTGCTGCTGACGAACCAAGAGGAACACGGATTTTTGGTCCGGTAGCTCGTGAATTACGTGATAAAGATTACATGAGAATTGTTTCTTTAGCACCTGAAGTACTGTAATAAATAATTTGTTGGCTAATCAAGAAATACTTGAGCCATTTAATTAATAATCATGACAAAGAAAAGTAATAAAAGCCGCTTCGCTCCTAAGTTGCACATCAAAAAAGGCGACAGGGTTATCGTTATCGCCGGTGCCAGCAAAGGTACAACTGGTGAGGTATTAGAAGTATTACCCAAAAAGAACAGGGTTATCGTTGAGGAGGCAAATGTTGTAAAGAAACATCAAAAGCCAACCAATGAAAATGCAGGCGGTATTATTGAAAAAGCAGCTCCTATTCACATTTCCAATGTAATGCATGTTGATCCAAAAACTGGAGAACCTACTCGTATTGGAAGGAAAGAAGTGAATGGAAAATTAGTTCGTTATTCTAAAAAATCTGGTGAAATTATCAAGTGATGAGTTATCAACCTAGACTTAAAATAAAATATAGAAATGAAATTGTTGCCAGTTTAATGGAACAATTTCAATATAAAAGCATCATGGAAGTGCCTCGGATTGAGAAGGTATGCCTAAATCAAGGTGTAGGACTTGCTTCTGCCGATAAAAAATTGGTGGATAATGCAGTCTCAGATATGAGCCTAATTGCAGGTCAAAAGGCAGTAGCTACTGTTGCCCGTAAATCAATCTCTAACTTTAAACTTAGAGAAGGGATGCCCATCGGAGCAAGAGCAACTTTGCGCAATGACCAAATGTGGGATTTCCTTGACCGCTTAATCACCATTGCATTACCTCGTGTTCGTGACTTTCGGGGGATTAATGATAAAAGTTTTGACGGACGTGGAAACTATACAATGGGTGTTACAGAACACATTATATTTCCAGAGATCGATATGGATAAAGTAACTAAAATCACTGGAATGGATATTACTATTGTAACGACGGCAAAGACTGATGTAGAGGCATTGGCGCTACTGAAAGCAATAGGGATGCCTTTTAAAAATCAAAATAACTAAGTCAATTTAATAATCAAGAAATGGCTAAGAAATCAATTATTGCTCGCGAAGCAAAAAGAAAGAGAATGGTGGCAAAGTATGCTGATTTGCGCAAAAAGTTAAAAGAAGAAGGTGATTGGGAAACGCTTGATAAGCTTCCTCGAAACTCTTCAAAAGTGAGATTGCACAATCGTTGTTTGCTTACAGGTAGACCTAAAGGTTATATGCGTATGTTTGGGATTTCCAGAGTAACATTCCGAAAAATGGCATTGGAAGGCAAAATTCCTGGTATCACAAAAGCGAGCTGGTAGTTGTTTATAAATTAATTTTAATTTCGACCACAATTTTTAATAAAATGGTAGTTACAGATCCGATAGCAGATTATTTAACCCGAATTCGGAATGCACAGCAGGCTGGACATCGAATCGTAGAGATTCCTTCTTCAAAAATGAAAAAAAGTATTACAGAAATACTTTATGATCAAGGATATATACTTAAGTATATGTTTGATGATGATGCGGGAAAACAGGGGATAATAAAGATTGCATTAAAATATGATCCAAATACAAAAAAACCTGTAATCCGAAAACTTGGAAGGATTAGCAGACCTGGTCTTAGAAATTTTTCAAAAACCGGTGATCTTCCTCGAATAATCAATGGATTGGGAATAGCTATTGTTTCAACATCCAAAGGAATTATGACGAACAAGCGAGCAAGAGCAGAAAATGTTGGTGGAGAGGTCGTTTGTTACGTTTACTAAAATTATTTATTTAATAATCAAGTTCTTTAAGAAATGTCAAGGATAGGAAAAGAACCAATATCAGTACCAGTTGGAGTTGAAGTAACATTCAATGACAAAAATCTGGTAACGGTCAAAGGACCCAAAGGCGAATTAACCCAACAAGTTGATCCGGACCTTATTATAGAAAAGGAAGATGGACAGATTGTGTTGAAACGCCCAACGGAGCAAAAACGCCATAAAGCATTGCATGGTTTGTACCGATCACTAATTTCTAATATGGTGACTGGAGTTTCAGAAGGTTATGTAAAAGAACTTGAACTCGTTGGTGTTGGTTATCGTGCCAACAATACTGGACAACTATTGGAAGTAACCGTTGGGTATTCACATCCAATTATGTTTTATGTGCCAGATGAAGTGAAGGTAGAGGCCGTTATGGAAAAAAGTAAAAACCCGATTATACGTCTCGAAAGCCATGATAAACAATTGATTGGTCAGATTGCCGCTAAAATCAGGGCATTTAGAAAACCAGAACCTTACAAAGGAAAAGGGATCAAATTTGTTGGCGAAGTATTACGTCGCAAGGCTGGTAAAACGGCAAAATAATATCCTTTTATTTATAAGAATTTTGTTAAAAGAATTAAGAAAATGAAACTCACGAAGTCAGATAAAAGACGTCGAATTCATTATAGAGTGAGAAAAGATGTAAAAGGTACATCTTCTCGTCCTCGTCTTTCAGTTTTTCGTAGCAACAAATCTATTTATTGTCAGGTGATTGATGATTTAAATGGAAATACTTTATTAGCAGCTTCATCTGTTGATTCAACTATTCCTTCAAGTGGCAATAAAACTGAGATTGCAAAAGCTGTTGGAAAATTGATTGCAGAAAAGGCGTTAGCTCAGAATATTTCGAATGTAGTTTTTGATAGAGGTGGTTACCTTTATCATGGACGTGTAAAAGCTTTAGCAGATGGCGCTCGTGAGGGTGGCTTGCAATTTTAAAAATAATTGAATAATGGCAAAGAAAACTCCAAATAGGATAAAACCTGCGGATACAGAACTCAAAGAAAAACTGGTTAACCTCAATCGTGTTGCTAAGGTAACCAAAGGAGGACGAACATTTAGCTTTGCTGCAATCGTTGTGGTTGGTGACGGTAAAGGCACAGTAGGGCATGGCTTAGGAAAAGCCAGGGATGTTTCAGAATCAATTGCCAAAGCAGTCGATGATGCCAAAAAGAACTTGATTAAAGTTCCTTTATATAAAGGCACAATTCCTCATGAACAGAAAGGGAAATATGGTGCAGGAAAGGTTTTGATCAAGCCGGCTTCTGATGGAACAGGAGTAATTGCAGGTGGTGCTATGCGTGCTGTGTTGGAAATTGCAGGCGTTCACAATGTATTGGCAAAATCTCAGGGATCTTCGAATCCGCATAATGTTGTGAAAGCTACTGTTGATGCTCTTTCCAAATTAAGAAGTCCAATGGATGTTGCAAAACAGAGAAATATATCAATGGAGAAATTGTTTAATGGTTAATCCAAAACAACGATAGTCAATGAGTAAGAAGGTAAAATTAACCCAGGTAAAAAGTATTATAGATCGACCAAAGCGCCAAAAGGCAACCATGGAAGCCCTAGGCTTGAAAAAGATGAATCAATGTGTTGAGCATGATGCAACTCCACAGGTTTTAGGTATGATCGAAAAAGTGAGTCACCTTGTAAAGGTGGAACATTTGTAATCTTATTTCGTATAAAATTAATTCCAAGATTAAAGGAATACATTTCTAATGGAACTACATAATTTAACACCCGCAAAGGGTTCGGTAAGTAAGAAAAAACGAATAGCTCGAGGACAAGGTTCTGGTTATGGCGGTACAAGTACCCGTGGTCATAAAGGACAAAAGTCTCGCTCTGGATATAGCCGCAAACGCAATTTCGAAGGTGGACAAATGCCTTTGCAAATGCGACTTCCAAAACGCGGTTTTAAAAATATCAACAGAGTAGAGTATGTTCCTATTAACCTTAGCCGACTCCAATCTATTTCTGAGAAATACAATCTTGACACCATCAATTTAGAAACGCTTGTTGCTAATGGTATTGTTAAGAAAACAGATAAAGTAAAATTGTTGGGCAGGGGAGAATTGACTGCTAAATTAACGGTCAATGTTCACGCTAGCTCAGAAGCTGCTAAAAAAGCAGTTGAAAGTACAGGAGGCAGTTTAACAATAGTTTAAATTAAGATAAAGTGTGATTCCTTATTTAATAAATAATTCCCCGAAAAAAGGGGTTGGATCTATCCATGCCTGCCATTTTCTGGTGGGCATCAGCACTTTATAAACAATCGTAATTTTAGCCGATGAAAAAGTTAATTACAACCTTTAAAAATATTTGGAAGATTAAAGAATTGAGAAATCGAATTCTGTTTACATTAGCAATGTTGATGGTTTATCGATTTGGGTCATTTGTTGTATTGCCAGGGGTAATGCCTTCGGTTTTAGCAAAATCAGTATCTACGGATAGTACAAGTCTCTTTGGACTAATTAATTCCTTTACAGGAGGAGCTTTTAATAATGCTGCTGTTTTTATTA
>CAWBZX010000026.1:0-121783 GCA_963793295.1 uncultured Saprospiraceae bacterium
TCGGCAATTTGCTGGCACGTCAGGTATAGCGTAGCGTTAGCACCAATGAAGAGAAAATTTGATTGTGGGCAAGAACTTAAATTTGAGATACATTGTTAAATTGAAAAAAATAACTGATCTTGAATGAAATCATTTCAGATTGAAGGTTTAAGTAGAATTTAAAGAAATTTTTAAGATATGACTTATCATATAAATGTCAGTAAAACAAACATTAAAGAGTTCCTTCAAATCATTCGTTCTTTACGAAGTTTAGGTGTTATTGAATCTTATAAGTCAACAAAAGATTTGATTATAGAAGGTGAACCAATAGATGAAGAAACTCTTTTAAATATTCTAAGTAATTCAAAAAATGAGGTTAAAGACGGCAATTCCTTAACAATGGATGAAGTTAAGAAGCAAATTCAAAGCTGGAAGAGCCGATGATTGTAAATTGGTCTTTTTCAGCTTTAGAAATGTTGGCTGAACTGCACGAATATATTAGTGAAGAAAGTGAAAAGTCAGCTGATAAATACATTGATGGAATCTATGAATCTGTAAAGAAATTAGAAGAACATCCTGAATCTTGCGCGCCTTGTAGGAATGAAAAATTAAGAGAAGAAGGATATAGGTGTTGTAAATTTAAAAGCCATATCATCATTTACGAATTCAAAAATAAAGTAGTAAACATTCTTGCAATAATCCATTCAAAGAGAAATCCTTCAAGCTTGAAAGATATCTTAAAATAATGTCGAAAAAGAACACTGGTGCTAACACAGGCTATTCGTTCATCCCAGCGTCGCTTATCTCAAGCCATTTTTGCTGGCACGTCGTATAGCCAATCGTTGTGGCGCATTGAAAATAAAAATGGATCATAAGAACTATATAAATCGCCTAATAAAAAACATGAACTTTGTTTCATTTTTGAAGATGAAATTAGATTTGGCCATCTTTTTACAAAATTCAATTGAATAATAAAATCATTAAGAATACGAATATTTGGATTGGAATTTCCTGGCATCCAGAATCAAAATGTTCAGCTCTACCGAGATGGCTGACAATCAGAGTTACTCGGAAGGACCAATCACTTCTTTGACAATTGTCAGACTTAGAAATTTTAATGTTTGCAAGAATTTCAAAAGCCGAGAAGGGATTTATCAATCCATTAAAGTTTGAAAGTGACTTGATAATATTTGAAAAGGATTATCGGGCAAGAACAGTTAGAATTTGAAATTAAATTAACCGAAATTAAAAATTGGAAAAAATAAAACGACAGCACAACAATAGCTATTCGTCCATGCCAGCGAGGCTGGCCCACGGCAAATTCACTGCAAGCCAACGCACTTGGCGAATTTGCTGGCACAGCGTATAGCCGACCGTTATGCCAATTAAAAAAAAACATGAACTTAGAAATAGTTATATATGCTTGAAAACTATTTTCAGTTTTTTCTGTCTGAATTAGTTTTGATCATTACAAAAGTTCAAAAAGAAGGAATCCAAGAGAAAGCAGTGATAGAAAATCATTAGTCTTTCTTTGGAATTTCTATATCTCTGAAGTGTTCCTAACTATTGGTTATTTTTAAAGCAAATCATCAAATTTGGAATATATTAAATCAATCCATAGCGTTATTGGGATTAAGTGTTTTTTTGATTGGAATTATTATCCGTTGGATTTCAATCATTCAATTAAATAAAGAGTTTACCGTCGAATGTAGCAATAAATAAAAACCACAAATTAAAGACAGATGGAGTTTATAAAAATATTAGACATCCGAGTTATTTAGGATTAACATTAATTTGTTTTGGCCTTGCAATAGCAATTGAATAGTCTTAATTTCATTGATTTGACGGAGAACTATTTCCGGTTTTCTTTGCAGTACACTGATCGACCATTAAAATTGAAGATCAAAATATTCTAGTTACAGAATTTGGTAAATCTTATAAAGATTACATGGAAAACTCATATAAGATGATTCCAAAACTATATTAATAAAATTGATAAACTACACACAACAATAGCTATTCGTCCATGCCAGCGAGGCTTGCCCACGGCAAATTCGCTGCAAGCCAACGCACTCGGCGAATTTGCTGGCACAGCGTATAGCCGATCGTTGGGCGTCATGAAAGAAAAATTTAAGGAACAAAATGATTTTGAAAACACCAAAAATATCAAATGAAATTAGGAAATACTTAAATTCTGAAAGTTATCGAGATAGGCCACTAAAAAAGAATTACCCGATTTTTGAAGAGTGTTTCATTTTATTGCACCCATTTCTAAAAATTAAGAATGGAAGTGAAAATTCAATAAAGTTTGAAACTGGAAAATGGCCAAACAAAAACCAAATCAATGAGCATTGTGAAAAGTTGAGTTGGGCAAAATTTCTCGAATTAAGTAAAATCAAAGATTATAAAAGCTTGGATAGAGCTTTAGCTTTCTATCATCGAGCTTACAGAATTGGCGAAAAAAACGAATACCTTAAATTACGAAGAACAATTGAAAAGGATAGAGTTGACATAATTCCACCACAAGTTGATGAATTGCCTGAAATTCTTGAAAATGATATACTAAAATTTATAAAACAGCTAGGTTACACACAACTTTACTTTTATTCTGACATTGATGAGAGAAATAAATTAGAATCAATTGACAAGCAAATTGAGAATCCCGAAAGACTTCGAAGCCACATAAGAATTGAAACACCAGATGAAAGAATATTAATAGCTCAAGATTTTGACCAAAGATTTAGTTATATATTTGGAGAAAAGGAATTTATTATAAACATAGTTAAGAGCTTAGATTTAGAAGGATTTTATTGTGATGACGATACATCTGAATCATGGAGTTTTGAAACTATTGCAGAAAATGAAAAAATGAATTGGGATGAAGATATGAATACAGAAATTTAAAAAACACGAACGCCCAACAATGGCTATTCGTCCATGCCAGCGTAGCTTGCCCACGGCAAATTCACTGCAAGCCAACGCACTTTGCGAATTTGCTGGCACGTCGCATAGCCTCTCGTTGGTTGGCAATAGAAAAGGAGCAAGAAAATAAATTCCAAAAGCAAGTCATTGACTGATAATTTTAAATACTTCAATTTGGTAATTTAGAGCTCTTCTGTACATTTTCAGAACTACGAGTGAAAAAAAAGTGCATAAAATGGAATTTCAAAAAAGTAAGATATGGATGATAATTACTTGGAAATACTGGATATCAACTGGTATTGCTTGGGGACTACTTATGCTCATAATCAATGGGAATATGATTTACCCAATTGTAACTGGCGAGAGAAGTATTCTAAAGAAAATATTAAATTCGAATCCAATTTGGTTAATTGGAGGCCTTGTCTTTAGGATCAATTATGAAATTATACATGAATGGGCAACGAGACAAAACCATAAGGCACTGAAGACAATGACAAAAGAATTCGTACTAGAATTTATTAGAATATGTTAGTGTTAAGTCATATCAATTAATTTAAACTTGTAAACTGAATTGAATACTGCAACCGACAATAGCTATTCATCCATACCAGCTAGGCTTGCCCACGGCAAATTCGCTGCAAGCCTACACACTCGGGCGAATTTCCTGGCACAGTCAAGTATAGCCGACCGTTAGCTGACATTAAAAAAATGTTATGGGGAGTTACTTAATGGAAAAAAATCGTTATACTCTTAATTGAATATTCAGCCATTCAGCATTTTTTTATATCATCCTTCAATAAAATGATTATGAAAATTACAGTTCTTCACCTTGTATCCTTTTTATTGCTTTATTGAATTTTTTCATTTAAACCGAGCGATAACTACGAGTGACCGAGTCTAGTCACCAAAATAGTTTAGTGGATTGGTGATAATGTAATTCCAATAACGATATCTAAAAATGGATTTATTGAGATCCAACAAGCTTCCAACCGAGCGGAAATACTTTTGCCTTATTTGAAGATACCATTATAATTTTCTGATGAATACATAGGTTATTATAACAAATGGGAAATGAGAACTCAAAAAGGTACAACTAAACAGACTGTGTATTCAAGTGGTGCCTTGAGTTGAAATATGGAGTCGTTTTTAAATAATCCAGCACCGATTTCCTTAGTCACAGACTCTGATATTCAATTCGTTCCAACAAAATTTTTAGCTACAATTATAAAGAAATCAGGCGAGTCATTTCAAAAGGATATGATCTTGCACACGCAAGTATTAAAACGGACGATAAAATAGCGAAAAAACGTGAGTTTATAGCTACAGAATTAAAATGGATTTTTGACAACTCCCAGAGTGGAGATAAAGTATTGATTTGGAAAATTAGGTTCGAACACGAAAAGAAAAGATATGATTTTAAGTAAAATATCTTGATTGGCATTCAGTAAAAAGAAACGGTCAGCTAACAATGGCTATTCGTCCATGCCAGCGAGGCTGCCCACGGCAAATTCGCTGCAAGCCAACGCACTCGGCGAATTTGCTGGCACGTCAAGTATAGCCCATCGTTCTCAGTCATTAAAAAAATGATTAAAAGAAGTGCAACCAATAGAATTTTGAGTTATGTTCTGGAAAACAAACTTTATCCAATTCTATTTGAGTTGGGGTTTAAATTCCAAAAGTCTAAAATGGCATTCCTCTTAACAGGAAATGAAGTTGATTTATATTTAAGAGTATTTAAGAATTCGTCAGAAATTTACGTTGATGATTCTGGAAAATTGATTATTCAATCCACCTTAAGGTCAGAACCTAAACTTACAAAATTTGATAAATGGCATAAAAAAACTTTCAATTGCAAGTCACGTTCATTGACAAATTCTATTTTTAAAACCCTAATATTTCACACTGATATCAGTGAATTTGAATTTACCGAAAATAATTTTTACGAACCTACGGCATCTCAAAGATTTAAAGCTTTTGTTTCTCAACAATTGTCTAATAGAGGAATCAATAGTTTTCCTTTGAATAAATTATCTTTGAATGAATTATATAGCGAAATCAAAGAATCAATAATCCCGATTTATCAGTCAATAGATAATATTGATGAACTTATTATTCATAATAGAATCCCTTTGAGAGTGAAGGCTAAATTATTGATTTATACTGGAAGAAAAGAAGAAGGCAAAGCAAAGTTTCTTGAATTATATGAGAGAATTAGTAACGAAATAGAAATAGAAGAAATGATAACACGAAAGAGGCGATATGAATTGGATTTAAGCAATATAGAAAAACAGTATTTAATAATTTTTGATGAATTTATAAAGAAATGAAAACGACTGAGAACAATAGCTATTCGTCCATGCCAGCGAGGCTTGCCCACGGCAAATTCACTGCAAGACAGCGCTCACTGCAAATTTGCTGGCACAGCGTATAGCCAACCGTTAGGTGTCATAGAAAATAAATATCAGATTCAATGAAAAAATCAATTGTGAATTAAATTAAATCCTGTTTTTTATCAAATGCAATATTTAATAGGAATTACATTGTTAATTTTAGTTGTGGGAATTTATTTTTACGATCAAAAAATAATTAGACAGGTAAATTTGATAGCCAATAAATTTCGAATTGAAGCTCAATTTTTAAAGTTTTCAAACAGAACGGTAAATTTTAAATACTACAGAGAAATCCATGACGAAAAAAATCAGAACTCAGAATTAATTCAAGCCATTGAATTACTACTAAATTTTAGAAAACGACAAAAAATTATAATGTTTACAATTGGTTTGATAATTTTATTGAGTCTAATTTTCTAAACCAAAAAAATACGACACCTAACACAGGCTATTCGTCCATGCCAGCGTTCCTGACCCACGGCAAATTCGCTGCAAGCCAACGCACTCGGCGAATTTGCTGGCACATCGCATAGCCAATCGTTAGTCGCAATTGAAAAATGAAATTAACACAAGTCATACTATTTTTACTCTTCAGCCAAATTGGAAATAGTCAATTTGTCGAATGTAAATATTCATGGGCCAAAAGCTATGAAGTAACTGCAAAAAGTGGATTGAAATTGAGGAATGGACAAAATACAGAAAGTGAAGTAATTGGATTAATTCCATACAAATCTGAAATAAAGCTTTGCTATGAATCCACCAAAAGTGAAGTAATTGAAGGCATTAAAGGAAAATGGGTAAAAGCATTCTGGCAAGACAAAGAAGGTTTTGTTTTTGATGGTTTTACTAAAGAAATAATCGAATCACCTCCTTTTGAAGTTTTTAGTACCGAAAGAGATTTAGTAAACAAATGGAAGAATTCTGGAATTCCAAACAATGAAAATTATGTTGGACTTTACGCTCTGAAGAATTCAAATTCGTTTGAATTAAGAAAGGTGAATTTGCGTCCTGATGAAATTCCAATTTGGGTTTTCAAGGGTTTAAATATTATAGAAACGAAAAAAATCCGTGGCAATATAGTAAACCGGATGTTGTTCATTGGAGATAAACAAGGAATTGATTATGGTGTTATTTACGGAGATGGCGAAGCAATAAAAGGTGATTCCACATTTCGAGGCGTTTTCAAAGAAATTAATCCATATGAATTAAGAATTCAAACGCAAATAAAGGAAGAAATCATCGATCAGCTTTTAGTGAAAATGAGATGCTTTGGAGGAATGGCAGAACAATATGGATATGAGGCAAAAGCAGTTGTTAATTTCATAGGAGATTTGGATGGTGATAATAAAGATGATATTTTAATTACATACCAGACAACTTATAAAGGTTGGTATTACGGATTATTTTCAACTAAATTTGCGACTGGAAATAAAATATTCGCGGAATTTAAAATTGGCCAAGGAAGTGAATAAAAAATGCGACTAACACAGGCTATTCGTCCATGCCAGCGAGGCTTGCCCACGGCAAATTCGCTGCAAGCCAACGCGCTGGCGAATTTGCTGGCACATCGTATAGCCCGTCGTTATGGGCAATTAAAAAACTGACCCAATCTCAAAAATGAATGAAATATTAACATCAATTGAATTTTGGAAAATATTTACCATAATGGAAGTTGGTGATATTACTGAAAAAGAGTTTCATCTGCATCTCAATAAGTTGAGGGAAAATTTCAAATTAGAGAAGAAAAGATCGAATTTGAAATTGATGGAAACAAGGAAATTGCAATTGATAAGATTATTGAGTTTGAATTCTATTGTGGCAAGAAAATACTCTTTGATTTTAGATTATCGATTAAATTTTAGTTGTGAACAAGCAGAGAGTAATCATAAACTATATCTTTTAAATAAATTCAACAAAGATAAAAAAATGATGGGGTGGTTAGATATAGCTCAATGGCATCCCTTATGTATTGCACCTGAAGAATTCGATTTGCTTTTAAAGTATTGGAAAATAAAAGATCAGACATGGAAAGGAACCTGTTTCCCAAAATTAATTTTAAAAGGTTACGTAGGCCATCATAACCCTACTCAGGCTGCTAAATTTAGAGATGAGATTCTGGAGAAGTTTGTGGAACTAAAGATTGACGGTTTTGAAGATTATAAAGATCGATTATCTAATGTTCATTTTTATGGAAGTGAAAGATATAAATGGTTAAAGGTCGACGAATTTGGGTGGGTATACGAAAGTGACGTGTATAATTGTTACTCAATAAGAAACGAGTGTCATTACACAAGTGGAAATGAAAATTTTCCTTTTCAAGAATGGAATGAAATGATTAAGAGTATCGAGGCAGAATTAAATTTGAGTTGGTTAAACCGTAAGAATGAAATTGCAGATGAAAATTGATTTAAACCAGTGATGGTCTTGAAATAATGAAAGATTTTGATGGAGAATTACCATTTTAGAGAAAAAGAAAAAAGCACATAACACAGGCTATGCGTTCATGCCAGCGTCGCAGCCCACGGCAAATTCACTGCAAGCCAACGCACTCGGCGAATTTGCTGGCACGTCAAGTATAGCCCGTCGTTAGAAAAAATTAAGCTTCTTATTCAAAGAAAAAGCCCGCCTGTAAAAGAGATTAATCCAACACTTTGTAGAAAGTATGCTGATTTCCTTAAAAACCCACAAAATGGCTTAAACGGAGAAACTCCTTATAACCATTGGACAGTATTTCCTCTCTTAGATTTGGCATCTTCTTTTTTCTTCATGGCAGCCACCTCATTTATATACACCTAAAAATAATGGTTAACTGATTACAATAGCAAACAACCCGAAACTCGTTATCTCTCCATTACCAATTCTTTAGAAATACTTTTAACTTTTTTTACTTGGGTGTTCACAAAATAAATTCTCATTAGAAAACATTAATAAGACAATTAAATATTTAAATAATACAATTTCATAGAAAAAAAGCCGCACAATTGCACCTGTTATATTTCTCTCCTATCCTCTAAATAACTGGGCACGGTTTTGTGAATTTCGTTTATAAAATTGTGGATTTATGACAAAACATAGAAAAAAATGGCCGGCCTCTGAAAAATTAGAAACCCTCTGCTATTACAACTTATGTGGAGCTACCCCGGAACAAAATGCTCATATAGAATCCTATCATAGCATCCAGGAAAGAGTAGTTTGTCAGCAATCTAAATTTGATCTCTTTAGAGAATTATTAGCAACTATAAATAGATTTGTTTCTTTAAATAACTTTAAAAGAATTCATTCCGGGATCGGATACAAATCACCCATTAAATACTTGCTACAATTAGACATTGACATGAAACAAGATGACTTGGAGGAGGTATTTGATCGTACTTTTTCCAAAGTTCTTTTTAATAATTGAGACTTTATCCGGTTTAAAGGGGATTGAGCCAATTTGCTTTGTTCCTCAGGTGTCTCAGCTTTATAATTCAAGTATTTTTTCATTTTTTAGAATTATTCCTATGAGAGTTTTAATCCTATTACCCTTATTATGCTATTCCATGTTGCTGTCCGCCCAAACCTATGGTGATTACATAGGAGGAGGCCATGATCAAAATATAACCGTAACAACAAGCAGTGATTTTCAGCCTCCGGGTTGGGAAGAAGTGGCAGAAGGCTCAAACACTTTGGCCATTCCAGGGCTTACGGGAAAACTAATCGATGCCGGCCGCTTCCTGGCTCAGGCCACCATGGGAGCCGACAGAATGACGATCGATTCCGTAGCAAAACTGGATTTTGAAACGTGGATCGATCAACAATTTGCTTTGCCTCCGACTTATATTCGACCGCTTATTCAGGAAATATACGATACTACCTTTCAGCGCCACCTGGCGGCTGGAGGTGATTCGCTGGATTATCCTGAAATCCCTACGAATGAGCATTTTGACTACGCCTGGTGGCAGGTCAATATGACAAATGATGACCTGTTGAGACAGCGAATTGCATTTGCTCTGAGCGAGATTTTTGTCATTTCTTTCAAGTCAGAATTAAATCGCTATGGTGAAGGCGTGGCGAGCTATTACGATATGTTGGCTGAAAATGCCTTTGGAAATTTTGAGGATATTATGACAGATGTGAGCCTGCATCCCTGCATGGGCGTTTTTCTGACCCACCTTAATAATCCAAAATCCAATCCTGCTCAGTTCATTCATCCTGATCAAAATTATGCCCGGGAAATGATGCAGCTTTTCACTATAGGCTTGTATGAATTGAATCAGGACGGCACCCGAGTGCAGGATAATCAAGGTAATGATATTCCGACTTACGATAATGATGACATCAAGGAGTTTGCTAAAATATGGACCGGACTGGGAGGTGGAGCTACCGTACAAATGCAAGATACCATAGTCCCGCCTGAATTTGGAATGGGTCCCAATAAGATAGACATGGCTGAACCGATGGTCATGTATGATGACTACCACGAACCAGGTGCAAAATATTTATTAAACGGATTTGTGGTTCCGGCCGGACAAACAGGAATGGAGGATGTAAATGCAGCTATCGAACATCTTTTAAATCACCAAAATGTTGGGCCTTTTGTTGGAAAACAACTGATCCAACGATTGGTGAAATCCAATCCTTCACCTGCGTATGTCTCTCGTGTTGCTGCTGCATTTAATGATAATGGTGCTGGTATCAGAGGTGATATGAAAGCAGTTATAAAGGCAATTTTACTTGATGAAGAAGCGCGTACCTGCGATTGGTACAATGACCCTGTTCAGGGAAAATTGAAAGAACCGATTATCCGATACACCCATTTTGCAAGAGCCATCGGCGGGATTAGTGATGATGGAAAATTCTGGAATGAAGGTGAGGATTATAACAATGGTGCAGGACAGCATCCGCTGTATTCTTTTTCGGTTTTCAACTTTTACTGGCCTGATTTTCAACCTATTGGCCCTATTGCAAGTCAAGGTTATGTTGCTCCAGAATTTCAGGTTTTTAATTCAAATACCAGTATCGGCTTTGTGAATTTTGTCAATGAATGGGCCGTCAACGAAACGCTTTTAAGGTCAAGAGACGGTGATGAAGATATTGTTTTTACAAATCTTGATGAGATCCTAACGCATGCGGAAGATACCGAAGTCCTTATCAATTACTTGGATATTTTACTGACCAATGGAATGCTCAAAGACGATACGCGACAAATCATAACGACCATTGTAGACCCCATGGATGACCCGTATGAAAAAGTGAAATTGACTATTTATTTAATGGTGATTAGCGCCGATTATACCATTTTAAAATAAAAAAAATATGAAACATAAATCAAGAAGAAAATTTATAAAAGAATTCGGTTTAGGTGCTTTGGGGCTGACCGCTGCTTCGTCCATTACTCAGTTAAAAGCCATGAATGCTGCTTTTCTTAATAATTCGGCAAGCTACCTGGCAAACGATTATAAAGCGATCGTCTGTTTTTACTTTGCTGGCGGTAACGACTCTTTTAATATGGTCGTACCTCGTGGTAATCCGGAATACGACGAATACGCAGTTACCCGATCTGACCTGGCCATTGCTCAAAATGAGTTGTTACCGATCACACCGGTAACCAGCGACGGGAAACAATATGGTTTGAATCCCGCGATGACCAACATCCATCAATTGTTCAATACCGGTAAAGTTTCTTTTATCAATAATGTTGGCCCTTTGATAGAGCCCACGACAAAGGCTGCCTATCAAAATAACAGTGCTCCAGTACCATTGGGATTGTTTTCTCATTCGGATCAAATTAAAAACTGCCAAACCGGGATGCCTCATTTGAGAACTCAATTTGGGTGGGGTGGAAGAATGGCAGATTTGCTCAACGATATGAATACCAATGAAAATGTATCGATGAATATTTCCCTGTCCGGAACAAATATTTTTCAATATGGAGAAACCCTGGTTGAATTTGCCATCGATCCGTATGGCGGAAGTCCCGGAATTGACGGATATGATCCTCCATCGACACCTTTTAATGCCAAAAGGAAAGAAGGAATCGATCTTTTGCTCGGGGTAGATCATCCCGACATGTATAAAAAAACATATACAGATATTCTGAAAAGAAGCCTTGACGGAAGTATTGAATTCAGGGCAGCAATGGCCCAAATCGGCAATTTAAGTACCTTCTTTTCTGACAACCGGATTTCACAAAGCTTTAAGCGAATAACCGAGGTAATCAAAGCTCGTGATATTCTCGGATTTAAACGTCAAATTTTCTTTGTACAAATGGGTGGTTGGGATATGCATGGAGAATTAATTGATTCTCACGAAAGAAACCTGACGATCGTTGATAATGCGCTGCATGAATTTCACAATGGATTGAATGAAATAGAACATGTTTGATTCCGTAACGACCTTTACGATTTCAGATTTCGGAAGGACCTTGACCTCCAACGGTAACGGAAGTGACCACGCCTGGGGCGGTAACGCATTGGTGATGGGAGGTGATATCAAGGGCGGTGATATGTACGGGACGTTCCCATCTCTGGCTTTGGGAGGAGCATACGAAGTTCATAATGGTGTACTGATACCCACTACATCGAATGATAATTATTTCGCGGAATTGGCATTGTGGTTTGGAGTGAGTCCATCGGATTTGAGTACGCTTGTTTCCGAATATCGGTAATTTTTATGATACGGGATCTACACCGCCTCCTTTGGGTTTTATGAATTTGTAGAGGCTAGATAACAGATGCCGGACAACAGAAATCAGCCATTTACTGTCTGACTTTTAAATCAAATGTACAAAGTCAAAAAATTTTAAAAAGATGAAAAAAACAATAATAATTGCCATACTTTTCACTTTTACTTCCGCTAATATTTTGGCGCAATGCTTTCTCGACCGACATAATACCACTTGGTATGACGGGTGGATTTCATGTACTACTTCCATAAACCCAAACCCTTCACGGGGCGAGTCGCATTGGATCTTATACAATCTGAATTATCCCTATGAGTTATTTCAAATGCATATCTGGAATACGAATGCGCCTGATTATTTGGCTGACGGCATGCAAGATATCGTTATAGATATTTCAAATGATGGAGTTAATTGGTCGGAAGTAGGTGAATTTCAGATTCCAATGGCCGACGGGACGTCAACCTATGAAGGTCTCGACCTTTATGACTTTGATGGAACAAGCGCTCAATATGTTTTGATAACAGGGCTGACCAATCACGGAGGTTCCTGCTTTGGCTTAAGTGAAATTAGAATTGATGTGGCTGATGAAATTGTAATTTCTGATAATGAACCTGTAAATCCCGCTTGTCTTTCTGCCAGGATATTTCCCAATCCGGTAAATGAGAGCTCAAAAGCCATTATTTCAAAAATTTGCAGTAATGCTCCGATCTATTATTCCATCCAGGACATTACAGGTAAAATCCTAAAAAGCGGGGAGATCACTCCAGTATCCAATGAGGTGGAATTGGATATAGGTTCATTACCGATTGTTGCAGGGACTTATATTTTGAGCTTGCAGCAGTTGGATTCGGTTAGAAAATTTAAGATGATAAAAGCGGATTAAATTATAATAGAGCGTAATTGATCTAACAGTCACTGCCTTCAAGGTTAGAATTAATCTGACAATTTCACTTATTTGCTATCTGATTTCGAGTAAAAAAAACTCCACAATGTTGGAGTTTTTTTTTTACTTCATAGGAGCAAATTTAGATAAACTGAGCGGAAAAGTGGGTAGTTAAATTTATCTTCGTTTTATAGCCCTTGAAATGTCTAAAAAAGGGTGGTTTTTCTTTTTACAATTTTCATATCTTTGAATAAGCCAGAACTAAATAAAGACTGGATCTGGATTGTATTCTGTCTTGTTTCGTTGGGGTTTTAAGGTTAAAAAAAACAAACTTTCTTGCGCTTTTTGAAATATACTTGCGCCGCTAAGGAATATACCCGACACTAGTGGTGGGTATACACTAGTTCCAGTCAACCAAGAAAAAATGAAATACCACTTATGAATAAAATAAACTTATTTACGCTAAGACAAGAAAATAACCTCAAGAGAAATTAATGAATAAAGATTGACAAATTTAAGAATTGATAGAAAATAGATAATAGAATTCATTTATTGAACTGACTGATTATTTTCGTTAAAACCAAGTTATGAAGGAAGAACCCATTGAGAAATATAAGCCTGCTGAAAAACTAGATCTAAAGGAAATAAAAGATGAATTTCCAAAAGCCTTTACAAAAGTCTACTGTCCATCTTGCAGTGAAGTAGTAGTTTCTGACAATTTAAATCTGCAAAATAGTGTTGCAAAATGCAGTACTTGTAATGTTATATTTTCTATTAATGAACAAATGAAAAGTGTGAATGCCTTAAATGAAATGAAGCAGGAGGTCTTGCGTCCTGAGGGAATAGATTTGTTTTATTATAGAGATGATTTAGATATTACAGTACAACAGCACATTCAGGGTTTAGATGTTTGGGGACTTTCCTTGTTTCCTGTAATTGCGTTGTTTACAATTTTTCTTTTCTTTGCAGGTAAGCTCAGTATTCCTTATATCCCAATTGCTTTTTCAATGGGTGCATTCTATTTTATTTACAGGGCATTTAATTATACTAAAAACAAAACCTACATTGATGTCAACAATAAATTTTTAAGTATCAAATCCCGTCCTAAGCATTTCAAAAAAGATAAAACGTATAATATTGATGAGATTGATCAATTATATATAAAATATTCTGTTGATGGCACAGGATATTTGTCCATATATATGATAATTAATAGTTTGGAAGGTCAAAAACACAAAAAGCTTTTGACCGTAAATACACTTTCCAAAGCGAAATATTTAGAACAAGAAATAGAAAGGTATTTGAATATTGAAAATAGGAAAGTACCGGAAGCTAATGCTTAAAATCTTTTATGCATCTAAAATGAAAAAGGCTGACTGGAACAATGTATACCTGTATATGCTCCCTAATTGAGCGCACATACAGGTATACGAACCGTTATCTTACACCTATAAAAAATGAAAAAAATACTCACTTTGTTCTTCATGGTCATTTTATCTCAAGCTTATTCTCAAATTGACCTCGAAAATGGCTTAGTCGCTTTTTATCCTTTCTGTGGAGATGCTTCTGATCACAGTAATAATAATAATGATGGAATTGCAGAAGGAGTTGAATTTGTCGCAGATCCTGCGGAAATTAGTAATAATGCATGCTTATTTAATGGAACAGATACCAGTTACATATACATTCCTAGTTCTACCTCATTAGAAAATATTGAAGAGCAATTATCCATTTCATTATGGTTCAACACTGAAATTTTAAACATTCCGGAGAACTTTAAGGCCCCCTTGTTATGCAAGTCTGAAATACTAGCGCCAAATCCACCAACAAGACAAATTTCATTGTTTTATGACATAGCTGGAGTTCTTTATTTTAATGATGAAGAAATCATTACCTATTCATTTGAGCTTAATGTTTGGTATAACCTTGTTGTTACTTACTCTGATTCAATATTAACTTGTTATATAAATGGAATACTTGAAGGAGATGCAGAAAGTGTAGGAATCCAATCCAACCAATCGCAATTAGATATAGGGCGAGATAGTACATACTATGAATTCTATAATGGGACAATGGATGACATAAGAATATATAATAGGGTTCTGACTATGGATGAAATAACTTTTCTTTCTACAGATAATCATGATTGTAGCACAACTTCAACTGAAGATTTAAACCCTTTAGAGAATATTAGTATTACTCCTAATCCTTTCCATGATGTGTTAAAAATACACTTGCCAAATACTTTTAGTGAAGAAATAGTTATAAGGATTCATGACTCAAAAGGAAAGCAGATTGCTAATAATGAATACAAATTCATGGAGGAGATTGTTCTTTCAACTTCTGATTTCAATCCAGGAATATATTTTATATCTATAATCACTGATGAATGGGAAAGAACTGAAAAAATAATAAAGGCAAAAAGATAACAAAGTGTAAGACTGCTAGTGTTCCTAAACGTGCCACCATCGTTTGCACAGAGCGTTAAGCTTTTTAGACCAAACCCGAGGGTGATTTTCGTATCACTCCCATCACCTAAGCAGTGTAATATCCCCCGAATATCTCCTAACAGATCCATTAATAAACTCCATTTCAAGTAAAAACACATAAACACCGGAGTTGAGCATTTTCCCATAAAACGACCATCCCAACCAGTTGATTCATCACCAAATGGTAAATCTTGTTATTAAGTTGTTAAACGAATTTAAACTAACACCTCTGCGTGATTAATAACTTAACTTGTGAATTAAAGATTACTAAATCTTAAAAGTTAATTTATTGCTAATCAAAAATCATTTATAATGCAGAAGCATAAAAGGTTAAATATCATTTAACCAAATGATTTGAATAAGCTCTGTTTTGAAATTGTTTTGGATTAATTTACACATGCTTTACATTAATTTACACTTTAAAATTTTATTAGGAATGATCTCATTATACTTTTATGGGATTAGTTTAAAAAAAAAATTATGAAAAATAAATCGTTTAATGTACTGATCGTATTATGTCTAATTTCATTTATGTCCTATTCACAAACCGACACACCTGTTGATGATAACGACGTAAAAGTATCAAATCAAAAAAATGAAATTATAAAGACCGAGCCACACAGATATGGTGGTTGGTATTGCCCTGACAATTTAAATGGTTTTCCTGCAGTAGATATTAGCAACTGGGAAAGTGTGCCTGTTGTAAATGGAAGAATGGCTACAAAAGAAGAAACCCACAATGGTAACATCATTAATTTTTGTAGATGCTTTAAAATACCCAAATGCAAAAGCATTAGATATTACCATGCCTAAATTGGCTAGTTTTTATAATAGATATTCAAAAAGAGAAGACCTTATAATTGTTATACAAGCCATCAATGTAGATAATGACTCTATCGTTGGTTTTAGATATTTAAATGGAGGTAATGGTAGTGCAAGATTAAAAGAAGTTAGGTTTCTTTCAAATAATGAAATTGAAATGATT
This sequence comes from uncultured Saprospiraceae bacterium, assembly GCA_963793295.1. Classification (GTDB taxonomy): domain Bacteria; phylum Bacteroidota; class Bacteroidia; order Chitinophagales; family Saprospiraceae; genus JAHDHW01. The sequence goes on from CAWBZX010000026.1 coordinate 16,310, forward strand.
CCCTCATCGCAATTTGTCTCACATAATATTGAAATCAAAGCTTCTCAAGATGTGATTTGGAAAATACTTACAAATCCTGAAAATGCAGAAACGCTTCAGCCAATTTTTGATAAAGACAATAAACTAAAAACTGATTGGAGGAAAGCATCAAATGTAAACTACCATTATCCAAATAGAGGAATTTTAACTGGTTCGTATGCGGGTATATTGTTTGGAAACTTTTATATCCAAAATGATTATAACCATTTACAGTATAATGAAAAATTCCTTCTTTTAGAAAATCAAGAAACAAAGAATACAGAGTTAAAAATTGTTTCCGGCCCATATGGAGATGATTTTGAAACTCAAAAAATGATTTTAAATACCTGGGCTCAAAAAGTGAAAGAGCTGAGTGAAAAAGAATACAAAGAACATCCCCCAATTTCAATAAAATTGAAGTCCATTATCGACAGTGAAGGCACTGATAATATTACAGCGATTTACATGGAATTAAGAAATAATCATCCGGATAATTATGATTTCTCAGAGAGCCACTTAAACGATCTAGGTTACTATTACATGGGCAAGGACGACATTGAAAAAGCATTAGCCATTTTCAAATTGAATATTGAGGCTTTTCCAAATGCTTATAATGTATACGATAGTTATGGGGAAGCACTTTTAAAGCAAGGTGCCAGAGAAGAAGCCATTGAAAATTACAAGAAATCTGTAAAATTAAATCCAGAAAACGAACATGGTATTAATGTATTGAAGGAATTAGGAGTATCCATTGATGATTGAATTGTAAAAGTTCCTTTTGAACATCTGAAACTATTAGCCGGTGAATACATAATGACCAACGATGAGGAATGGAAGCTTGTATTTGAAGTAGTAAATGAGGATTTGGTTGGCAACGACGGAGACTTCAGAATTAGAATTCTCCCAGTTGGGGACAATGAGTTTGTAATCTCAGATAGTGGGGGTTCATTGGTATTTGACTCCGAAGATGAAAATGAAATAACTTTGGTGTTTTTTGAGAAATACAAATTCAAGAAGGTTAAATGATTAAAAGCAAACAGATATTATTACTATTCTTAACAGTGGTTTTTGTTTACACCAATTCTGTTGGACAAGTTAACAAGGCTACTAAAATTGATTTCGATTACCTTAAGAAGATGTTGACTCAGGAAGTTAACATGATATTGAATATCACAGGAATTCCCTCAATTTCTATAGCATTGATTAAAGGTGACTCAATTGTTTGGGCTGAGGCTTTCGGATACGCAAATGTAAAGAAGCAAGTACAAGCAACGAGTAGCACCATTTATAGTACCGGTTCAAATTTCAAATTTGTAACAGCAACAGCCATCATGCAATTGGCTGAGGCGGGTAAATTAAACATTGATGATCCTATAATGACTACTTAGGCGAAACGGCAATTAATGACCTTTCAAGTGAAGGAACACCTGTAACATTTCGTCACCTGTTAAGCCACCATTCCGGATTAAAAGGACCCATTGAAATTGTTCCGGTTTGGGAAAGAAAGCTGCCCAGAACACTAGAAGAAGTTGCTTCTGAAATAAGTGCTGAAGAAGCTCCAGGAATAAAGAATAAATATTGCAATCATTGCTTTGGCCTTGCAGGACTACTCATTGAAAAAGTGTCAGGACAATCCTATCAAGATTACCTTGTTGAACATATATTAAAGCCCTTACAAATTGAATCTGCCGGTCCGCTGGTACCTACTCCAAGCATGATCGAAGAATTAGCATTACCTTATAATCTTAATGAAAATCAAGCCATACCCGAGTATCAAATGAGATTTGATGTATTTCCTGCAGGAGATATATACTTGACTTGTTCTGAGATGGCCAATTTTTTAATTGCGCAAGTAAATGATGGCAGGTACAAAGATCAGGCAATATTAAAACCTGAATCAGTGAGAGAAATGCAAAAGGCGCAATTCGAAATTGACTATTACGGATTAGGAACCGGCATTGAGCAAACTGATGATGAGAAATTCCTAACTCATGCTGGAGGTGTTCCAGGATTTTCCAGTTTCTTTAAAGTTGGGACAAACTCAAAAACAGGAGTTTATATCGCATCAAATGCCAGCAACGCGCATCAAACGTTGACTGCGATAACCAACTTTTCTTTGAAGCTCTTAAATGGGGATGAGCAACCTGAACCTTCGCCTTCGTTTATCTTAAATGACGATGAAGAGATTGAGTTATTGAATAAAATCTTGCAAAAATATGTAGGAGAATATCAGCTAAAGGTGGATTATTTTGTTTCAGTCACCGTGGGGGATTCTAAGTTATACGGCCAGGCGACTGGTAAAAATAAATTTGAAATAACCCCTTATGAGGAAAATAGATTCTTTGTCAAAAATGCATTTACTAAAATTGATTTCAATATTGAAAATAAAAAAGTAGTTGGTTTTTCGATCTTCAATTTGGAGGGGAAAAGAGTGGCGAAAAAAATTGAATAAAACGAGGTATAACTTGTTTGACGGAATTATTGATAAGTTATTTTGTTCCGTCACTTAGTATAAAAGTTCAACGAACAAATTATGAAGATAAACAGATTACTATTTTCAATTGATATTAAGGCAGAAAAAACCAAGGTTTGGAAAGCACTCTGGAACGATAGTAACTATCGCGATTGGGCCAGCGTATTCTTTGAAGGTTCTTATGCCATTACCGATAATTGGAAAGAAGGCAGTAAAGTATTATTCCTTGCTCCAGATCAAAGTGGTATCTACAGCATCATCGAAACCCACATTCCAAATAAAATTATGATGTTTAAGCATATCGGAAATGTAGTAAAGGGAAAGGAACAACCCATTGATGATGAAACAAAAACATGGTCGGGAGCCACTGAAAGTTATACACTTACTGAAGGAACAGATAACAACACACTAACTGTAGAAATAGATGTCCTTGATGAGCATTTGGACTTTATGACAACCAAACTTCCAAGAGCACTGGAAAAGGTGAAGTATCTTTCCAGGAATCAGTAAAAAGCTACTATAAATAGAACCCATTAAAATATGGATTTTCTATCGATATCACAGCAATGAAAGGACTTATGAGATCAAAGTCAATTTGAGGAAACCCGAGGTGAATTTCGCATCACCCCCATCACCTAAGCAGTGTAATATCCCCCGAATACTGTCTAACATCTCCATTAATAAACTCCATTTCAAGTAAAAACACATAAACACCTGAGTTGAGCAATTTCCCATTAAATCGACCATCCCAACCAGTTGATTCATCACCAAATGGTAAATCTTTTCTTTCATAGACCAGATCACCCCAACGATTAAATATTCTCATAAAAATTATCTGCTGTACTTTATTGGTAACAAACGGACGAAAGATAGCATTTTGAACATTGCTACTATTTGGAGCAAAAGCATTGGGAATGAAAAACGGGAAATCAGTACTCACAAAAATAAACGTGGAATCAGTAGCAAAACAACCCGAGGTATCTTCCATCATAACGATCAATTCACTGTCCGAAAGTGGGGATACATATTGATCATATAAACTACTCGCAGTGGTATCAGTCAAAATATGTGGAGGTGACCAGGTGATATTTGCAATAGCTTCGTCGCTGATAGAAGGCACTGCGCTTGCCATGATCATGTCGCCATATAAGATTTTATTCGTGTCAGGTTCCAATTCTATTGTTACAAAAATCTGGTCAGGTTGTGTAATGATGATTGAATCGGTCTCAGCTACACAATTATTCTCATCGGTAACTGTAACGAGATAAACACCCATCAATAAAGAATCTGTACTGGAAATACCATCCAAAGCGTCTTCATTCCAATCATAATCCAGCATCCCCGTACCGTTATTTACTGTAAGATCAATGCTGCCGTCATTGCTTTCAAAACATTGCAGGTCATTGGCAAAAACTTCCAATGAAAGCGCATCCGCCGGACTGTTTTCGATACATATATCAAAATAACCCTCTGCTCCGGTAGCATCTGAAACCGCGAGATAGTATGTAGTACCAGCTTCTACACCCAGATGAATCGACAATTGGCCAGCCGAACCTGTGTCGCAGGCAAAGGGCAATGAAGCATTAATACCCGGGCAATCCCCTTGAAAAACAGCCATTTGAGGTTGCGGCAGATCTTCACTTTCAATTGCGATTTTTATACAATCCCAATCCGATTCGGGCGTAAAGGTGTACCACACGGTTGCAAATGGAAAATCAAAACATCCTCCCTCGCCCATTGGTCCCGGACTGGCGGTTGCGCTACATCCCTGAGTGCAGACGGTGTCTCGTTCAACATCCAGAAATATGGAGCCGAATGTACTTTCAGGATCACAAAAGTCATTCACTCCGCAACCTACTATTTTTGCGATAATAGCATCCTCACCACCGTTAAAGGAATCATCATACGGACTGCCTTGAATCGGAAAATCATCAGAATAGGTTCCACCTCCGATAAAGACACTTCCGGCATTATCAATAGCGAGGTCGAGCGCCCAGTCATTATCAACACCTCCAAGGTAGGTCGATTCTACCAGAGTGGAAAGGTCAAAAGAAAAGCGAGAAACAAAGATATCCCGTTCTCCATTATGCGTAGCGTCAAAGGCATTACTCGTCACCGGATAATCGGTTGAAAAACTAATCCCTGTTATGAAAACATTTTCTGCTCGTTCAATGACCAATCCATAACAATCATCATCATCTGCACCTCCTATGAAGGTCGATGCCAGAATTTCAGACAGGTCATTATCTATTTTTGTAATAATCGCATCATGATTGCCATTAAAAGCATCGTCATAAACACCAGGTGTCGACGGATATTCCATAGAACCAGTATACCCTGCAATAAATATATTTTGCGCCGAATCTATCGCTATTGCATGGCTTTCTTCAAAATTGCTACCTCCTATAAAAGTTGCGGAAGAAAGGACGGAAAGATTGTTATTAAATTTAGCTATAAAAATATCTCCGGAACCATTATGAGTCGAATCAAAAGGCATTCCGGCGGTCGGGAAATCATCAGAGTAAGTAAAACCAGAAATAAAAATATTTCCAGCATTATCCGTAATAATGGCATCTGCTCCTTCATCAGTACTTCCGCCAATATATGTGGAAGCCAATAAAGCAGAGAGTCCATTATTCAATTTTGAAACAAATACATCTTCAAAACCACCATTAAAAGTATTATCATAACCACCAATGGCAGGATAATCAGTCGATTCTGTTCTTCCAGTTACAAATACGTTCCCGGCATTATCAAGGGTCAGATCGTAACCGTAATCATCGTCTCCTCCTCCGATAAAGGTCGAGGCAATGATTGATGAAAGGTCATTATCCAATTTACAAACAAAAACATCATTGCTGCCTCCATTATAAGTATTGTCGTATGCGGCACCTGCAATTGGAAAATTTGTTGAGCCGGTTGCTCCCGAAATGATGACCTCACCTGTTGAATCGACGACGATAGAAAGTCCGTTATCCCAGCTACTGCCACCTATATAAGTGGATACCAATAAAGTGGAAAGGTCATTGCTAAATTTCGAGACATAAGCATCTTTTACGCCATTAAAACTCTCGCTATAACTCCCCGCAGTGGTAGGGAAATTGTCGGACCAGGCGTATCCGGTGATAAAAACATTACCGTCTTCATCTGACGTAATGGCATTGCCCCAATCATTTCCACCATCCCCGATAAAGGTGGAAGCAATGAGTGGGTCAATGATCAATTCGTAATTCGGATCATAATCCTCAACTAAAAAAGAATAGGTGTTTTTTCTGGCTTTAATTATTTTGTATGCTGCTTTCGCTACATGCTTTTTACCATCTATCCATTGGTAAGCGACCGGTGCAGAATAGAATATTTTACCGGCAGGAGTATATACCTCCAATTTGCCTTTTGGAGATATTTTTAGTTGCTCGGCACCATCTATTGCTATTAATATTGACGCTGGGTCAATGTTGGGTTTTACATAAAATAGCTTTTCAACATTATTGTTATGTGCGTTGAGTTTAAGGTCAACACCTTCCCATATTTCTCCCAAATTCAGCACCTCATAAGCAGGTACATTCGTTTGCCAGGAAGATTTATCATTGCCGATGAAATAGTTGAAAAGGGTAGCATTTCTTTTCTCGCCGGAAGGGATTTCGAGCGTATGTTTTTTTGTTTCCCCAACAAATCTTTCTTTTAACACATACCCGGATGTGCTATCTACAGGCAAAGCGTAAATAATTTCATGCGCTTTATTGATTATGATATTTCCTGTGAAAGTATGTGCGACATACAAAATTTCCTCACCCCATTGCCCCGAGTTTTTTACCCAGGGAGCCTTTGTCCCTGCAATTTCAGATTCCCGACCTTTGTCGTCGGGCATATTACGCTCTTCCATTGGGTTTTTGAAATTATTCAAGTTGGAAAAAGCGGCTATTCCCTGAAGAATAGATAGGGGAATAAGACAGATAATTAAGAAAAATCTAATCATTTCCGAAAAAATATTACAGTTGGATGTTAAAAATTCTCATATATATTTCTACTGGGATATTTGATTTTTTCGTTTATTCTATGACATAATGAAAAATTGGTTCATTATATTTTATCAGATTGAAAAAATGCACATACTTGCGGAATTTTAACACTCAGTATCTTCACATACTTAGTAATTGGACCTATTTAAGAAGTTCAATTACATTATCCATTGCTTAATTTCATCCAAGGACTAAGGGATTATTGCGGTCCTGTTAGGGGCTAAATTTTGGTAAACCCTCAAAAAAAAAATTACCGTCAGGTACGAAATATGAAAATGTTATTCGATCGATAGACAAAAAAAGACACCCTTCTTAAAAGTGACAAAGGAGTATTAGTAGTACGTCCTGATTTATTTAACCACTCCCCTTAGCAAATTGACGGACATAGAAAAGGAAGCTATTAAGTTTTCCAAACACAAGGTTAATACTTCCTCTCCTGAACAAAAGCATCGTTCCAAGTAATCAATTTTCAAAGACTATCAACAAACTCCAACTAGTTTAAATACTACAAGCGTGCAAACAAATACAAATTCAAAAAATGAATGGCTGAACGACCCCGAATGGCAAATGTCCCTCGGACATTTGAGTGAAGGAACCACAAAGCGGTTGGAAAAGGAATAGACATTCACATGTTAAACTTTTAAAATCAATAAAACTAAGGACGAGGCTTTTCCAAAAGAGGAATAGTAAAAAGTTCGTTGATTTTTGTTGTACATCAAAAGCCTTATAAACAACACTTTATAGAAAGTATATAGGAAATAAATGTTTGAACAAACCAAAAAATAGAGGAAAATGTAGCGCGGGGGAGACTTGAACTCTCGACCTCCGGATTATGAATCCAAAGCTCTAGGCAACTGAATTACCATGCCTTACGTAATGGCATTTTTTTTAACATAATAACTCCTTTTCTTTTAGACGATGCTGGTTTGAACCAAAGGATTATTAATCTTAGTCATTTACTTTGCATGCAAATGAGAATTTTCTTATTTATGCATATTTCTATTAATTATCAAAATTTCTACTACAAAATTACACCTAAAAGTATTACAACTACTCATAACTATTTGATAACAAATGAATTATATCATTAAATCACTTTCTGATTTAGAAAATAATTTCGGGACAATTAAGTTTTGAGAAGAATATGTCGAATCAATTGGAGGAGATTGTGAAAGGAAACGAGTGTGCCAAAGCAAATAAATAGATTAAGGCAAGGATACCCGATTTACACAGATAAAGCCAATGGTGTTATCGAATCTCATTCCTTTTTTGAAATAGATTATCCAAAAAATGATTTTAAATCAGCTTGGGAAAAATTATTGAATTCCTATCTTTAAGTATCGAAAGAACTGTTTGATTTGATAAAAAAAGAGACAATAAAAAAATAACGCTATATAACAACAACTACATGTCAATACTTGCATTCGCGTCGCACTGCATGTAGTCAAGCGTTGTGTGTCAGCAAAAAATCATTCTCTGACCATGGTGTCATTGTAATAAGAAGTACAAGAGCAGGGATAGGAAGGGTCTTGTGGGATGATGAGTTTGAGGATGATGACTACAACACAATTGTTTCGGATGATTTGAACCCAGCTAAAGTTTGTAGCTTGCTAATGTTGTCGCTTACAAAAAAAGGTTTAATTTAAGTGACCTCCAAGAGGTTTTTTATGAATATTAAATCATAGATGCAACCCACTTCAAATGGGTTACATTTCCAAAACGGATACGTTTTATTAACAGAGGAATACAAAATGGCATTAAATCAGCTCTTTTTTAGAAAAATAATCATCGCTGGTACAGGATTGTTCCTGTGCATTTTCTTATTGGTTCACTTATCCGCGAACTGTATTTTATTACTACCTGAGGATATGGCCAGAGGGATGTATAATTCCTATTCAACTACTTTGCGGGAAAGTCCTTTAATAAAAATAGTGGCTTATCTCCTTTATGCTTCCATTCTACTACACGTCATTTACGCCCTGCTGATTACGCTGCATAATAGAAAAGCGAAACCGAAGAAGTATGCCTTAAACCATTCCACGGAAAATAGCACCTGGACTTCGCAGAACATGGGCTTAATTGGTACCATGATACTTCTTTTTATTGTGGTTCACTTAGCCAATTTTTGGGCCCGTATTAAATTGGGCATGGGAGATGCGGTGGGGTTGGATGCTGCTGGAAATTTAGATGTATATGAAGTAACCAGTAGCCTGTTTCATAATATTTATTACGTGATTTTTTATACACTATTGGCAATTCCATTGGCTTTTCATTTACACCATGGTTTTAAAAGTGCTTTTAAATCTTTAGGGTTCTATCACAAGAAAGGTCTTCTAATTATTGCACAAGTGGCGTTAATCTATGCCATCATTATGGGTGTGGGTTTTGGCCTTATACCTTTTATCGTTTATTTCAAATAACAGCTTAGTATGAAGTTAGACGCAAAAATTCCAGAAGGAAGGCTTGAAGACAAATGGCGTAACTATCAGGTGAAATCACAGTTGATTAATCCTGCCAATAAAAAGAAACTAAACATTATTGTAGTGGGCTCAGGTCTTTCCGGTGCCGGAGCGGCTGCGACATTAGCGGAATTAGGCTATGACGTAAAATGTTTTTGCTATCAAGATTCTGCAAGACGAGCACATTCGGTGGCAGCACAAGGTGGAATTAATGCAGCCAAGAACTACCAACATGATGGGGATAGCGTTTATCGTATGTTTTACGATACGCTGAAAGGCGGTGATTTTAGGTCTCGTGAGGCCAATACTTATAGACTTGCTGAACTTTCGGCTCCCCTTATTGATCATTATGTGCAACAAGGCGTACCCTTCGCCAGGGAATACGGTGGTACTTTGGTCAACCGAAGTTTTGGTGGCGTGCAGGTACAGCGTACTTTTTATGCAAGGGGCCAAACCGGACAACAGTTGTTAATGGCTGCCTACTCGCAATTGTATAAAATGGTGCGGGCTAAAAAGGTGGTCATGTATCCACGTAATGAAATGTTGGACTTGGTCGTAATCGATGGTAAAGCTAAAGGGATTATCGTTCGCGATTTGGTTACGGGCGAGCTCAAGCGCTATGCTGCCGATGCCGTAGTTTTAGCTACAGGTGGTTATTCAAGGGTTTTTAGACTATCTACACTTGCTATAGGCTGTAATGGAAGTGCTTTGTGGAAAGCACACAAGAAAGGAGCTTTTTTTGCTGCCCCAAGTTTTACTCAGATACACCCTACGGCATTGCCGCAATCCAGTGAAGCGCAATCAAAGCTTACCTTGATGTCGGAATCACTTCGTAATGATGGCCGCATATGGGTTCCTAAAACAAAGGCAGATACAAGGGATGCCAACGCTATTCCGGAAGAAGAACGCGATTACTACTTGGAACGGCGATACCCGAGTTTTGGAAATCTTGCTCCAAGAGATATTGCTTCGCGAGCTGCTAAAGAGCGCATAGATGCTGGCTTTGGCATAGGAAGGTTGAAGAATGCCGTTTACCTTGATTTTAAACACGCTATTGGAAAATTTGGGTTAGAAACCATAAAAGATAGGTATGGCAATTTGTTTACCATGTACAAGAAGATCACTGGAATCGATGCCTATAAACAACCAATGAAGATTTCTCCTGCCGCACATTTCTCAATGGGCGGGCTTTGGGTAGACTATGAATTGATGACTACAATTCCTGGATTATATGCCGTTGGAGAATGTAATTTCTCCGACCATGGGGCTAATCGTTTAGGAGCAAATTCGTTATTGCAAGCTAGCGTCGATGGATACTTCATTTTACCAAACACAATTAATAATTATTTGGCTTCCGAAATAAAAGCGGATCACCCTACAATTGACCATCCTGAATTTGAAAAAACGGAAAAAATAGTCCAATCTAATATAGACAGAATCATTGCAATAAACGGTACGCAAACCGTGGATCATTTTCACAGAGAATTGGGCAAGGTTATGTGGCAAGAATGCGCCATGAGCCGAAATAAATTTGGATTGGAAAAGGCTATTGAGCTAATAAAGGAACTTCGTGAAGAGTTCTGGAGCGATGTGAAGGTTACCGGAAACAGTAATGAACTAAACACTGAACTTGAAAAAGCTTTGCGATTAGCAGATTTCATAGAGCTTGGTCTATTAATGTGTATTGATGCCTTTGAGCGGGATGAATCTTGTGGTGCGCATTTTAGGGAAGAATTTCAGACCGAAGACGGTGAAGCGGTCCGTGTAGATAAAGACTATTCCTATGTATCAGCCTGGGAATATAACAATGGCAACTTTAAGCTGCACAAAGAAGCATTAGAATTTGAATTTGTAAAACCATCTGTTCGCAGTTATAAATGATAGGATATGAAAATTACGTTTAAGATTTGGAGACAAGAAGGCCCTATGGATAAGGGTGCTCTAAGAGATTATGAAGTGGATGGTTTGACGGAGGACATGTCCTTTCTGGAAGCCTTAGATCACCTCAATGAATTACTGGTTTTAAAGGACGAAAAGGTGATCGCTTATGAATATGATTGTAGAGAAGGAATTTGCGGCCAATGCGGCGTCTTCATAAATGGCCGAGCCCATGGACCTCATGATAATATGACTACCTGTCAATTGCATATGCGCAGTTTTAATGATGGTGATACTGTTGTCGTGGAGCCATGGCGAGCTGCCTCCTTCCCCATAATCAAGGACCTTATTGTAGATCGCTCGGCTTTTGACCGCATCATAGAAAGTGGCGCTTTTATTAGTGCCAAAACCGGTACAGCGCCAGAGGCAAACGCCATACTTATACCTAAAGAGGTCTCCGATAGAGCAATGGACGCCGCGGCTTGTATAGGTTGCGGTGCTTGTGTGGCCACTTGTAAAAATTCTTCCGCAGCACTTTTTACGTCCGCCAAGATCAACCATCTAAATAGTTTACCACAAGGTAAAGCTGAAGAGCATAAACGGGCTGAGGGAATGACCTATCAAATGGTAATCGAAGGTTTTGGAAGCTGCACTTTTACCGGAGCTTGCGAAGTAGAATGTCCTGAAGGGATTTCAATCATAAATATTGCAGAAATGAATGCGAGGATCATTAAGGCAAAAGTCTTTGGTTAGAACAGCGAGCAAATTAATGCTAAGGAATAGGATAAAAATAAATTCACATTCTTTAAAATACAATTCATTGGCAGCCAGTGGCTTATTTGAATTTGCATTTGTTTTTGAATTTTCCCTAATGAAAAGTTCTTGGTAAAATTTGCAAAAAAATGGTTATTGGTTCTTATAATTTTACTAATTTGTAAAGCATTTAACCGTGTAAGTTACACGGTTAAATTTGCAATCAGCCAACATACAACAGTGTGGATATGCACAAGCGGAGAAGGCTTGTTTGATGAAGAAAAAGTGAACGCAGATGGTTCAAAATACCGTGCACAGAATAGCAAAAAGAACAACTACAATGAAAAGAAAGTAGATCAGCACCTGGATGCTTGGAGCAACATTGTCCGTACCAAAGAGGAATCTATCAGGATACTTGTTGACGATATAAGCCATATTATTCAACGACTTTTCATTGGCTATCACATATTTCGCTACCTCGTCCCAGGAAACATTGAAGTACATCTGGTCATAAGCCGGATCTGACAATATTTGTTCAGCCATTGTCAGTATATCTTCGATAGGTTTAATAATCATTCCTACGTCCATGTATGCCCAAATAATTGTAGTTTCAGGATGGCGTTTTATAAGATCTTTCATACCGTCAATATAATTGGGCTTGCCGGGTTTAGGAAATGGATTGTCAATATTATTATGGATAAGTGCAATCAAACCGGTTTCAAAAAATAACAACTTGAGATGTGTCAAATAAATCACAAGGTATTTGTATAAGGGTTTGATCAAATGAAGATTATATTAAACTACACCGATTTGATTAAATATTAGTTGATTGAACCCTTGTTTTGGGCTTCGTAACTAAAGGAAAAACGTTTTTTGGTTCTTAACTTGTATGGATTTTACATCCAAGTTCGTCAACAATTACTGTTTAATTGGTCTTGAAGTTTTAGCGAATTGAGCATATAAGAGCATTTTCTGTGTTGGAATGATTTGGTGACTCATAAATGCAAAGTTAATTATTTCAATAATGCTTCTGTTTTCCAATGAAATAATTAATTCAATTTATCAAAAACTGATAAATGTCAGTTTTTTAAATTTATCTAAATCGTAAATTTAAAGCAATAAAATAAAATATTATGGGAGCTTTAAAGGAAAAATTATTTAAAAAAATTCAAGATCATCGAATTAGAACTGCTACGTTAGTAAAGGAATATGGGGATAAAGTTATTGATCAAGTAACTGTGGCACAAGTTCTTGGTGGAATGCGAGGTATTAAAAGTTTAGTAACTGATATTTCTTATTTAGACCCTTATGAAGGGATTCGATATAGAGGATTTACACTTCCTGAAGTACTGTCTTTACTTCCAAAACCAGAAGGTGCTGAGATGCCATATGTAGAAGGGTTATTTCATTTATTGTTGACTGGAGAAATGCCTTCTCATCAGGAAGTTGAAGAATTAATGGTCACTTTTAGGAATCGGCGTATTGTGCCTCGCTATGTTTGGGATGTTATTGATGCATTCCCAAGTGAAAGTCATCCTATGGCAATTTTATCTGCTGCAGTAATGAGTTTGGAAAGAGAATCCCATTTCAACATTAAGTATAAAAAAGGGATGAGTAAAATGGATTATTGGGATGCTACTTATGAAGATTCTATTAACCTGATTGCTAAAATGCCGTTGATAGGAGCTTATATTTATAATAAATTATACAGGCCTGAAAAGGGACATAAAAATCCAAATCCATCACTTGATTTAGGAGGAAATTTTGCATATATGATGGGTAAAGATACACCATATGATGATGTGTCCCGTATGTATTTTATTATCCATGCTGATCACGAAAGTGGTAATGTAAGTGCACATACAGGGCACTTAGTTGCCAGTTCATTGTCAGATGTTTACTATTCAATTTCTGCTATGATTAATGGTCTGGCAGGACCTTTACATGGCCTGGCGAATCAAGAAGTATTGCGTTGGCTGCAAGGATTAAAGGTTCAAATGGGAGGCAAAATACCTTCTGAAGAAGAAATGAAAAAATATGTTTGGGATACACTAAACAGTGGTCAGGTAATTCCGGGGTACGGACATGCTGTTCTTAGAAAAACAGATCCTAGATATACGGTTCAAAGAGAATTCTGTTTGAAACATATGCCGGATGACGATTTGTTTAAATATGTCGATGCACTTTATAAAGTTGTTCCTGACATATTAAGCGAACACGGAAAGGCTAAAAACCCATGGCCAAATGTAGATGCTCAATCAGGGGTTGTTCAATGGCATTACGGAGTAAAAGAATATGATTTCTATACCGTTCTATTTGCTATTGGAAGATCATTTGGAGTACTTTCAAACATTATTTGGGACAGAGCTCTTGGTTATCCTCTCGAGCGTCCAAAATCGGTGACAACTGATATGTTGGAAAAAATGGTTGGATTAAAAAAAGAACGGATTGAAATGGCATAACAGTTATTAAAATTAGGTTTTATATTAAGCTGATTGCAGAATAAAAAATCGGAGAAAACCCCGACTTTTTTCACTTCGTAACAATTAATGCATTTGTTGGAAATGAATGCTTCAATTCCTTCAAATACTCCTTATCTTCAGGTGCATTGACAATTACAGCTTCAATAATATTATTTTCATTAACTACTATGGGGCTACTTATTGTTTTTATAATTGAAAAACAATTCAATGCAAAATGCTAATTGTGATTGGTTGTAGCCTTCAAATAGTATATTTAAGGAAAGAACAAAAAAAGTTATAAGTTAATATAAGTTAAATTAACAAGATAATTGCAGCATTAAGGTTTGTAAATTTATCTTATATAAAAAAAAGTAGAAAATTTACTTTCAAAGATTACTTACAGCATAGATGTATTCCTATAAAGTTAGATTTTAGGTCCAGAAGCAAAGTTTTGATAATTATAATTATCTTACTAAAACAATATTTGGAAGATAGCCTTTGATACAGCTAGTTTTCTTTGTTTGTCAAATAATTTAAAACAAAATTACACCACATATAATCAACATTGAAGATAAGTTATTTACTATCAATTCATTATGTTGATTAAATACTTTCTGTATCGAAAATAACAGCTGCAAAGGAAATATAATCAACACTCAACTTATACTCACCATATTAGAATCATTATCTTTAATAATTCTATCGATCTCATCTGAAAAGTATTTCGCAATACTTGCCTGATTCTGTAATGCATCTGCCCATTCTGCATCGTTGAAGTTCTTGGGTTGTGAAGTCGAGCCGATCTGAATAATGTTTTCATCGTTGATGTAATTGGCAGGACCCGTATAATTGAAGCTTCCTGCAATAACTACTTTGTCATCTATGACCATTAGTTTGTGATGGAGTTTCCCGATGGTTGAATGATTAAATCGCCCTGCCTGGAATAACTGAATATTTTCCTGACCAATTAAATGGTGCTTTGCGGCCCATTTTTGATTAGATTGTGACCTGTCCATAACTCCCTTGATGGAAATACCACTTTTTGCTAAAACTTTCATGGTGTCGTCAATTCCAGATGATTCGGCAAAAGTAAATATCGCGAACTTTATACTTTGCTTTGCCTTCAGCATTTGTTTCATAATGACCATCTCAGGAGCATGATCCGGTGCAAATAAGACCGTTGTAGGAACATTGCCTGTATCGAAAGTCTTTGGCGCTTTAAAATCGTAATTGCTTTGCTTTCCAAAACGCCCTGACTGGATCTCATCAAACTCAATCTGGTATTGTTTTGCGATATAATGATTATTGATGACAATGACATGATTAAAGTTTTTTGTGACGCCTGTAACGGTAAAATTAGTGGAGCCGGTTAAAACTTGTTTTTTATCCCGGATGATAAACTTTTGGTGAAATATCTCCGGATTAAAATCTACATGCAGGGATATTCCGGCTCTTAACATTTGCGAAAGTAACTCCCGGTTGATTTCGTGTGAATCCCCAGTGTTTGGTTGCGTTACATCAATTGATGACAATCCCTCCTTACTACTTGGCAACATATAACTTTGTTCCAAAACAACCCTTATTTTGACCCCCTTTCGATGAGCCCCGACAATCGCCTGAGCAATGACTGGATGATCGATCTCTTGTACCGCGATATCCAAAGAACTTTCCGCGCTGCCAATGAAAGAAGTAATTACATCCAACAAGTCATCCGGTGCACCTAATTGTGTCGGTCCACAGTAAACGCTAATTTTGTTCAGGTCAAGTGCCATGTTTTATTATTTTATTAAAACGAAGAATGATAACAAACTCTCTCACAGGAAGGAATTCTTCCAAATGTAGAAAAATTATCCAACTAAGTTGTTTAAGCATATCTCCAAACAAAGTTGCAAAAATTGAAAAAAACGTCAAAATTTACTTCGCTTTGCCAATACTGGCAGGTACAATAATCAACGACCTATTATCTTTACCTGCACGGATTGCGATGAGTCTTTTATTTCCAGCTCTTGTGCCAATGATACTGATTCTACAACAATTAGGTTATTTAAAACGAAATCATTCACAGAGCAGAAAGCAACAACAGGAATATATTTTTTGATGCCCATATATTGGCCAATCATTTTAATGACCTTAATGATTATAGTTTCAAGAATACTCGCTACGGGAATCAGCATTAAATTATTATCTTCAATCCTAAAAATTAACCTCGGTTCTGTCAGGTTGGTGGTTTATTACAATCTTTTTACATTTTTAAAACAAACATATGCAAACAATATTAGGCGCAGGAGGTATTATTGGGATTGAACTGGCAAAAGCACTTCCAGCTTTCACAAGCAACATCAGGCTGGTCAGTCGTAATCCTAAAAAAGTGAATGATAATGATGAACTTTTATCGGCGGATTTGTTAGATGCCAATGCGGTCAACAAAGCAGTTAAAGGTTCCTCCATCGTTTATGTTACCGTAGGTTTTCCCTATAGTCTGAAGGTTTGGAAAAAAAACTGGCCACCATTTATCTCCAATGTGATTCGGGCTTGTATCGAATATAACTGCAAACTGGTGTTCTTTGACAATATCTACATGTATGATCCGAACTATTTGGATGGGATGACAGAAGAAACGCCGATAAATCCTCCAAGTAAAAAAGGGCAGGTGAGAGCCGAAATAGTAAAAATGATTATGGACAAAGTAAAGGCTGGTGAACTAACCGCTTTAATCGCTCGTTCAGCGGATTTTTACGGGCCAAATATTCGAAACACCAGTATGCTCACAGAAACTGTTTTTAACCCATTAAGTAATGGAAAGAAAGCAAACTGGATGGGACCGGTCCATTTTAAGCACGCTTTCACCTATACACCAGATGCCGGAAAAGCAACTGCTTTGCTGGGCAATACATCAGACGCTTACAACCAGGTTTGGCATTTACCTACGGCAGAAAATCCACCAACAGGTAAAGAATGGATAGAAACTATCGGAAAAGAAATGGGTGTTAAAGCAAGATACCAGGCCTTGTCAAAATTCCTGGTTAGAATTATTGGATTATTTGTGCCCATTATGAAAGAAATGGTTGAGATGCTCTATCAATATGATCGTGATTATGATTTCAACAGTAAAAAATTTGAAAGCAGGTTTGATATGAAACCAACGCCGTATCGCGATGGCATAAAGGAAATCATAAAATCAGACTATCAAAAATAAAGGGTTTATCAGAAAAACAAAGTAAGACATGAAACAACAGCAGATGATACGCTAATGAATATGTTTGAGTTCTTCGTTAACAAGCAAGTAATCACAACTTAACATTATTTATGTGATAGATTGTGTCTGAGTAATTGATTAAAATCATTGTTCAGAAAAGTGAATAAATAATTAGAATTGCTATTTTTAATTTTTATTAATCAAAAAACCGTACCGATGAAATTCAATTTCCCTATTCTTTTAATTCTTGCTTTATGCTTTTCATCTTCCCTACAAGCACAGGATGATAAAAAGGCCGATCCTTTTCCCAATATAATAAAGGTAAATCCATTAAGTCTGGCATTTGGCAATTTCAATGTTACATACGAACGCGCATTAAACCCCTCTTCTTCTATACAGATCAGTGCCAATTATTGGTATAGATTATTAGGAACAGAAGTTACAGGTTTTGGATTTCGTGCTGGATACCGGTTCTATATTACAAACAGAGTAAAACCCGCTCCCATCGGGTTTTATGCGGGACCACAAATTTCTTTTAATTCATTGAAAGAAAAAAGCTCAGAGGAATCCGTAAGCGCCACCGGAGTAGGTTTTATGCTGGGATATCAATGGGTATTTAGAAGCGGGGTTTCACTGGATCTTGGTGCAGGACCTATTTACCAGTTTGCCAAAGAAACCACTTCAGGAACCTCTTATCAAGGGTTTTTGCCTAACCTTTCATTCGCGATTGGGTATAACTTCTAGCTAAATCGCAAATTAAACGTGTAGAAATATAGTTTTACCTAATTACAATTTGTAAAACTTCAATTATAGATTGACCTTAATAATCAGAAAGAACCATGCTGATTATTAAGGTTTTTTTTATCCGGATCTGCCTTGGTTCTATTTTATCCGTTTTCATTTTCCCAATGGATATATTTTAGCATTGTCATTTCCAGTTTGTGAGTAAGAAAATTGAAAAGATTGATTTTAATTCTATATAAAACCAGAGATGCAAAACCAAAAAAATCAACCATTATGACTTTACAATAGGTCTATTTTCAGATTATTGATCAAAATCATAATATATGCCTATTTTTGCAAAAATATTTTTCAATGGTTACTTTCAAAGATTTAAACTTATCAAAACAATTGCAAAACGCAATTGATGACTTGGGTTTTGATAAGCCAACGCCAATACAAAAGGAAGCTTTTCAGGTTATTCGTTCGGGTAAAAATATAGTAGGAATATCACAAACAGGTACGGGTAAAACCTTAGCCTACATGCTTCCCATATTGCAGGATTTAAAGTTTTCAAAGCAGGATAATCCAAGAGTATTAATATTGGTTCCTACACGAGAATTAGTATTACAAGTGGTTGAGAAGATTGAAGATTTTGCTAAATATATCAACGTCCGGGTCTTAGGGGTATATGGCGGCACTAATATTAATACCCAAAAACTAGCTGTTGCTCAAGGTACCGACATCCTTGTTGCCACGCCGGGGCGGTTATATGATCTGGCGCTAACGAGAGTTTTAAATCTCAAAGCCATTAGTAAATTAGTGATCGACGAGGTTGATGTCATGCTGGATCTTGGCTTTCGTTTTCAATTGACCAATATCTTTGACCTCCTACCAGAACGCAGACAAAATATCATGTTTTCTGCGACAATGACTGATGAAATTGACGAACTGATCGAAGATTTTTTTATTGCACCTGCCAATATTTCCATTGCGGTAAGTGGTACTCCGCTTGATAATATAGCTCAAAGTTGTTTTCCGGTTCCCAATTTTTACACAAAAGTTAATCTGCTTACCTATCTTTTAAAGGATAAGGATGAATACCGTAAAGTATTGGTATTTGTATCCAGTAAAAAAATTGCCGACAGATTATTCGAAGCTCTAGAAAGCAAATACGGATCGGAAATGGGTATAATACATTCCAATAAATCGCAAAATTATAGAATAAGATCAATCGAACAATTTGATGATGGAACCAACCGAATCTTAGTCACCACGGACGTAATGGCTCGTGGATTGGATCTTGAAAAAATTACACACGTTATCAATTTTGATACCCCTGGTTTTCCGGAAAATTATATGCATCGCATCGGAAGGACTGGTAGAGCCGAAGAACCTGGTAAGTCGATATTGTTTTATACAGAAAAGGAGGAATCTGCAAAGGTCGCGATTGAAACATTGATGGATTACAAAATCCCAATGATGGATTTCCCGCCGGAAGTTGAAATCTCAAAAGAACTGATCCCTGAAGAACGCTCAAAAAATGTCAAACATAAAAATCCTGATCGCAATTTAGGAAGAGATACTTCGGGGCCTAGTTTTCATGAAAAAAAGGATAAAAATAAAAAAGTAAACCTGGGAGGAAAGTATCGCAGGGAGTTGGCAAAAAAATATAAAAAACCTAAAACCAGAGGTGATAAAATCCAAAATCGCAGGAAAAAGAAAAAATAACATCTTTCTTTTAATGTTTCGTGGTCATTGAAAAAGAAGAAGCAAAAACGACCAGAGGAAGTGTTGATTCTTCATTTTCAATGACTTAAAACACGAAATTAGTCAAAGAATCTTAAACGATATCCATGAAGGCCGCTACCGTCAGCGAAATAAAAAAGGAATTAAGCAATCGTTCTCCTAAAGAACTGTTGGAACTCTGTTTGCGCTTGTCTAAATTCAAAAAAGAAAATAAAGAACTTTTGACCTACCTCCTGTTCGAAGCATCCAATGAAGCAGGCTATATTGAAAGTATAAAAAGCGAGATAGATCAAGAATTTGAGCAGATCAACAGACGGAGTTTTTACTTTATCAAAAAAAGCGTTCGAAAGATCTTGCGGAATGTCAAAAAGTATATTCGATACTCAAAAAACAAAGAAACGGAGGTCGATTTACTGATTTATTTTTGTACCAAACTAAAGAATTTCACCCCATCCATTAAAAGGAATATTACGCTCAGCAACCTTTACCATCGACAAATAGGACTGATCAAAAAAACGGTATCTTCCTTAAATGAAGATTTGCAATATGATTACGGAATGGAGCTGGATGAGCTAGAGTAGTTAAAGTTGTAAAATTATTGCCCTTCAACAGTTCCATTGTAAATAAGGAATATCTTCTCCACCTAAGAAACAACTTAGTGGATCTCCGGGCAGCTAAATAACTTCCTTTTATTGTTTTGGAAAATACGACCCGTTAGCCCCTAAAAATGATCATAAACGCCTTAATTTTCAATTATTCCCAACAACGATCTGGATCGATCGCTAAGAAAATGGCTAATAAAGACAGGAAAAGTTAGGAGGTCTAAATGGCATTCATATTTGAATAATGTATATTGTGACAAAATTTAACTTATAGCCGTGATTGAAAAGCCCCGTGAAACTTATTCTAAAAAAAAGCGATCCATTATCCTGAGGATCGCCAGGTTTCTGGGCATCTTTTTCCTAATTACGATCCTGCTTTTGATCCTGGCCGTTTTTGCACTCGACTTTTACCTGCAATCCAATAAAGCCAAGATTTTTGAGCAATTGACCTTTTTGAACAATGGAAGTATTTCCTTTGAAGAGGCCGAAATCAGTGTTTATAAAAACTTCCCCTCAGCGACAATTTCACTCCATAATGTAATGGTAAAAGATTCTCTTTTTCCTCAGCATCAAATTCCATTTTTAAAAGTAGGTGAATTCCGCGCGGCATTATCCTTAAAAAGGTTATGGGAGCAAGAAGTGGAATTAAAATCGATAGAACTACACGATGGTCAGCTCAATTTTCATACAGATAGTTCCGGTTACAATTTGCTGAAATCCTTAATACCTAAACCATCCAACACTACTACTCCATCTATAAAAAACGATCTCGCCAAAGATTTTAAACTTCGTTCGGATCAGCTGAATGTTTCTTTATTCAACGTCTACGTCCGACTTACTAATGTCAATAAAAAGTCAAGCATTCAGGGATTAGCGGAGCAGTTATCAGCTCGATTACACTTCAACGATACCGGCCTTTCTGCTGAAGTAGATATGCAAATCACCATGAAGGAAATGGCTTTCAACAAAAACAAAGGCGCCTATCTGAAAGATAGCAAACTCATTGGAAAACCAGTGATCAAAATTCAAAATGGAATTCTAAGCTTTAATCCTTTCGATTTACAGATTAATGACGAGCATTTTATTTTTAACGGAGTATTTGACACTAAAAAAGAGACCATTTCAAAGCTGGTTTTAGAGAATAAAAATACCCGATGGGAGAAAGCTTTTCCATTGCTTTCCAGCAGTATCCAAAAATCAGTATCGCCCTATTTTATTCAAGATCCATTTTATACCAAAACGATAATTAAAGGTTTTTTTCGAAGGGGTGAACCGGTGACCGTGGAAATAAACTTTCACATGGAGGAAAATGAAATAGAAGTCTTTCACATTGATTTTGATCAGGTCAATTTAAAGGGGCGTTTTGTGAATCGAATTTTTGATAATGAATTGGTTGATCAGGAAGGTAGAAAAGGAATTACTTTAGAGCTCAGGCAGTTGGCAGCTGATTATATTGGCTTTCAACTCCAAACGCAAAATGCTTTGATTACTGCGGCTCCGAAGAAGCCGCCACAGCTGGATGCTGCTGTCCAGGTACACGGGAAAGCAGAAGATATTAGCAAATGGTTGTCGAGTGATCAATTTTTCTTTCAAGGCGGACATTTTGACTTATCGGCTCAGGTTAATGGTCCGATCAATGATTTTAATCAGTTAATGATCCGGACTAATGCTTCTTTGGAACTGGAGGACATCAATGTGTATTATAAACCTGCCGATGTCATTTTCCCTTTCCAGCGGCTCACGCTTATCAAAAAATCGGGGGATGCCGATTTTCAACTTATGAGCAGTACGCCAGGCGAAGGGCATAATTTTCAATTATTGGGTTTGTTACAAAACCTACCTGCATTGTTGATAAAATTGAAAGATCAGCGTGTCCGGAGCCAAGTAGATTTTGTCGCTACTAAAATGACCTGGCGGGATTTCATTAATTGGTTTGGAAAAAAAGGTAAAGTCAAAACCAAATCGGATGAGCAGAAAAAAAGAACGATGAAGCAAACAATCCGTGGTATCCAAAACAAGTTTCAACCTAATTTCTCCCTCAATATTGATACCCTATCCTATTATGATCTTTTACAACTCGACAACTTTCTTACGAATATTTATTTTGAGGATGAAAATCATTTGGTATTAGAAAAAACCAGTTTTGGTTATAGCAAAGGTAGTGTCGAATTCAGCGCCCGATTGGACATTAGTGATTCACTGCAAACGCCTTTTGAATTTGAATTACATACCAGAAACTTAAATTTAGAAAAACTATTACCTCCACTGGACTATTTCAATATCAAACTTTTAGCTAATCTTGAAAAGCTTCCCAATGACCTTAACTTAAGCATCAAACATCGCGGCATCATTGATGATCATGCCGGACTGATGCCCAATACTTCCACTGGAGAAATTTATTTTGATGTAAAAGGAGGGGAATTATTGGTAGGAAAAATCACCTTTGAGCCCGAACTAAACGTTTCGACTGACTCCATCAAAAACAAAGCATTTACGAAGGCAAAAGTTTTACTGGAAGGCGATCCTGCTGTTTTCAATAATTTTTTCAAAACAGAACAATTTTTCTTCAGTAAAGGCCGCTTTTTTTTCATATTTGATTACAGTGACAGCTTCGCCTCGCTGGAGCATGTTTTAACTGGTAGTAATGCCAAACTAATCATCCAAAACAGTAGTGTCTATTATAAACCAACTGCGGTTAATTTTCCGCTGACAAAAATTGATTTATTTCTAAAATCTGATGATGCTGACTTCGATTTTTTTATACGATCGGATTCGCTGCAGCGGGAGATTAGATTAGTTGGCATTATTGAAAACTTAAGCGAACTGGTCATCGGTAATACAGGGAAATCTATCAAAACAACCGTCGATATCACCTCTCCAAAAATAATTTGGAATCAATTCATTCGTTTATTTGTCCCGGAACCCAAGGAATCCGAGCCAGTAAAAAAACATAATTTGGATACTTTGAGAGCTACTGTCACAGGAATTTTTGAAACCTTTGATCCTTCGTTAAAAGCTCATATAGATACTTTTATTTTGTCCGATAAACTTACACTAAACGATTTCGATACCGGAATCCACATGGCTGATTCCAATAATTTGATTTTAGAGGAAACCACCTTCAATTTCTATGACGGAAGTATGCGTTTCAAGGGCCAGTTTGATTTTAATACGACAGGACCGCTACCTTTTACCGCCAACTTCCAAACCAAAGACCTTGACGTAGAAAAGTTATTGATTAGCCTAGATTACCTGTTCCTTCCTTCTTTAGAAAAGATTGAGAAGTTGTCCGGCCGCCTGACCATGAATTTTGATCTTTCAGGTCTCGTCGCAAAAGATGGTAAAAAGCTCATCCCCGAAGCCACCAATGGGGTGCTCGACATCAGGCTAGATGATGTTGAAATTCAAGGTATGGCAACGCTCGATTCCCTCGCTCAAAAGATTCGTATGAAAAAACGATTCGCCAATGTCCGATTTGCTCCTATTGAAAATCGCTTTACCATTGATGGTCAGCATATTGAAATTCCACTGATGGAAATCCAATCCAATGCGATAAATTTATTCATCGATGGTACCTTAAGTTACACTGACAAGACGAATATTTGGGTCGCTATTCCACTTGATAATCTGAAAAAAGCAGACCGCTCCCTTGTTCCGAAAAAGAGAGGGTTTCCGGCAGTAAAAAGTATGGTTTATGTTGAAGTGACTACTGATGAAGCTGGAGACAATAAATTTAAATTCAGATTATCTAGAAAAAAGTATTATAAAAAAAGGGGAATTACTTCACAATACCGAACGGATAAACGGGAATTTAAAAAGATAAGAAAAGAATTTAAAAAGGAAAATCGGAATTAAAAAACAGCCAGGCTGTTCTTAATACAAATAAAAAAAGTATCCATTTTTCTGGAAAATGATGGAAAACGCCAGTTTTCTGCCTTCACATTTGAAGATCACACTTTAGGACGGTGGGGATGGTAATGGACAGCGGAGATATTGACCAAGATGGCGATATAGATTTAATACTTGGATCACTGGCTTTTGAAGTTATCCCTAAAAACAACCTGGTAGATCGCTGGATTGCGGAAGGACTTCGTTTTATAATCCTGGAAAACACAATCCGTTAGTTTCCATTTATCCCTTCAACCATTTCTTTCAAAGGTTGTTTCTAAAAACAACTAAACAAGCAATTATGCTCTTTAACGTATCGTATGATGATCGGGAGATCGAACGAAAAATCAATAATGAAGTCGGAAAAGCATACGGCTTTATCGACAGGTTCAAAATAGGTGGCATTGGATCACCAAAAATGCGGATAATAAGTTGTAGCGAGGAGATAGACCAGCTTTTATCAATGGACAATAATGTAAATGTCTGCAACATTGAATTACGCCCAAAAGGTATTATCCTGCGATTCCGTTCCTTACTTGATCCATACGCTTTGCCGATCCCTTTTTACAAACTAACTTTGTATAAAGAAAAAGCCAGTGAATATATCATTTATTACAATCATCATTTCGTTAAAGTGCAGGATTACCAGGAGCCTCTCCACAAATTTATTCAACGGATATTAGAAAAGAAAGCTCAGTATCATCAGGATACGCAGCCCCGAAATGATTAAAAATGCATCCTGTTTAAAAAATGGCAAAATAGCTGATAAAAAAACAAAAAGGCCCCGGAATTACTCCGAAGCCTTTCTTTCTATTTTATGAAATCAAGCATTACATCTTAACAAATTTCTGGGTAATGACCTCACCGTTTAGGTGGATTAAAACATAGTAAACTCCAGATTGTAAATTGGAAATATCAATTTCTTCACTGTAGTCTTTTGTTTCGATGGTTTTAATTAATTGACCATACAAAGAAACTACTTTTATAAACTCAATTTCCTGATCTGAGTTGATGTTTATCATATCATTTGCAGGATTAGGATATAACTTTACCCCTATTCCTGTGTCACTATTGTTCAACTCAAACTCGGCTGGAGTAGGAATCGGACCTAATTCTTCGATGGTAGCAATAGTACCTCCTTCAATCAATCCTCCAGATATTCCGGTAATTGTAACTTCATCGATGTAAATATGATCATTATTGCCACTTGCATCGCATTGGAAGCGGAATTTCGCATTTGTCGGGAAGTTACTATTATTTAATGTTACTGTAGCCGTATAAAAAGTATTATTATTAAAACTGGTACCTCTGGCATAGGTAGCAACAGTACTCCAGGATGAACCATTATAATACCTCACCCAGAAATCTTCCCCGTTTTCCATGCTATATGCATAAAAATAAAAGGTAATCTCAATCTGGCTGTAACCACTTATATCATAAGAAGCTGCGGTAGTCATTGCAGACGATGTTCCTGAATTATCACGGATGCGGATTGAATAATTACCTTCCCAAGACCTCGATCCTGAATAACGGTAACAATCAGAGCCACCATCTTGCCAACCGTCCCAGCCGCTTTCAAAGTAAGAACCGAGGATTTCTTCGCCTCCTCCGTGGAGGACATACAGGACAAAGTGCACCACCACAATCGACACCGGTTTCATCACCGTTCTGAGTATTGTCAGTACACGTTTCGCAACTGCCATCATCCTCGGTAGCCTCAGGGTCATAATTATGCGCGGATGGATCGGTGCAACCTAATATTGGTCCTTCACTGTTAAGACAGAAATTCGTCGTTTCGGAAGATCCAAATTGGCCACCTGAAGCCAGCACTATAGCTCCATCAGTCACTTCATAAGAACCATTACCATAAGCACAACAAATACCGTCGCCATAACTATCGTAGATCGTAAAATCGTAACAACCATCAGCCAGGCATTCATCTATAACTACTGTAGAACCGTCTGGCAGATAACCGTAAGTGCCACCGGAAGCCACAACAGCATTATTGTCATCGCGGATATCCCAACTGGTCTCTTCAGGATAATTATCAAGAGTTATAGAAACGGTGATTTCATTAGTTGTACAAGGTTCCGGGCATGGATCGCAATTAGGCCCACCACAATCAATTTCGGTTTCTCCCTGGTTCTGGATACCATCAGTACAAGTTGGGCCGCCGCCACATGAGGATAGACAAGTAGCATTATTTACAGTATTTAAAATGACAGCTTGTGGTTGAGGTCCGAAACCGAGATTGAGATTAATACCCACTGATGTGATATGGCAATAACTCATGATCGTTCCACCTCCAGGAGGGTTGCCAGGTAATGAACAACTACCTTCTGTTTGACCGGCACAACCATCAATGGCTGTATTGTTTCCATTCCAAACGCAGGCATGCGTATGTCGCGAGCCGATCAGGTGGCCCATCTCATGTGTACAAACCATCACGGACCAACTGTAAGTTGGCACGTTGGCATAAGTAGCATCAATGCTACTGAAACACTTGCTGTTATCTACATTGGAAGCACAAATTCCGGCAAATCCTGCAGCGATACCACCACTGGCCTGGTAAGATACAAGATGGCTTAGATCACCATTAAAAGTACCCGTATTTGACTGATAAGAGGAAAGCATAGCACTGGACGAACCCCCAGAATAAGGCGCAGGAGTATTCCATGCCAGAATTTCAGAAATAATCATAGTGATTCCGTCATTGGCATAAAGGGTAATCACTTCATTGAATAAACCGGTAATATAATTGGTTGCCGGACCAGCTCCACCTTTTTGTGTTACAATATCATCGTCAATTTCAATATACACCCGTATACAATCTCCTGCATCTCTACCATCGTCTTCAGGCATGGTGAGTTCTTCGCGGGTATAACCTATTCCATCATCCTCGGTTGCACAATTCAAGTCAAAGGGATTGACCAAATCAAGGTCATTATATATAACGTGTTTGTTATTAGAATCTCCTTTCAGCTTGCCAATGACATAGTTTCCATGAGAAGTATTGATCAATCCGATAATCTCGTTTTCAAAAATACTGATAGAAACCAAAGAAGCAGGATCATTGCTGATCACCCCTTGATAATACTTTCCAGAAGAGTAGTTGGTTGCATTTTTTCGATCAGAGCTTTTCCGAAAGACAAAATCATCCGCTAAGACCTTATTTTCGACAAGGTCTACGGTAATTGTTGATTGATCCGGCAAAGGAAAACTTAGTTGGATTAGTTCAGCGTTTATGACATTTAGATCATTGATCTCTGCATAATCCAAATCAAAAGTAAGTCCCGCTGAGAGTTCATTAGCCGGAATGGCTGAAGATCTCAAATCAGTATCAACCGCCTTGACAAGATTGAATTCCGCAAGTGTCGTTCTACCTTTGGCATCCTGTACTTTTTGATATACAGGGCCCTGAGCAAAAAGAAAAGAAGGAATCAGAAAAAGTGTGAGTAACTTTAAAAGTTTCATGTATAATGGGTTTAGTTAAAAAATAATTATTCTCGTAAATACATTAGCCTATCAATCAACTGATAACAGTTAATATGGAGATATTAAAATTTCAAAATTTAATGTATTGCAATTAGTAAAGGAGAGAAAAATATATTGCCCAATATACAAATTATTTAAAATAATGTATGTTATAGGTGAAAAATATTTTTTTTCTTGCAAAAGAAATTTTTTCGCAAATATGTGAGAAGCTTTTTAAGAAATATAGTTCGTGTCGAAGGCGAGCGGAATTACAGTTATATCTATCTGTCCGAAAATAAAAAAAAGCTCACCACAAAAACTATCGGAGAAGTCGAGGAATTATTAAATGACAAAGTTTTTTTAGGTGCCATAAATCGCATCTCGTCAATTTTGTTCATATAAAATCCCATCAAAATAGTATCACTGTGATACTTTCGGGCGATGCGGCAATTCCTATTGCAAGAAGAAAAAAAGAAGCTTTCAAACTTTGGTATGAAGGCTATCAAAGTTAAATCAATTCGCTTGTTGTTGTGTTGTTTTCAAAAACCGAATCTTTATCATTTCGGAGTTATTAACTTGACATCTTTTTCATAGGGTATGACCTTCAGAATATGCTCCGTTGCTTTTATTCGGGCGTCTGTTTTTCGGTTGGCATCGATGACCACCCATGGGCTTTGTTTCAGATTCGTTTTTTCAAACATCTTCTCTTTGTATTTGGTATAATCATCCCATAGCTCTTGTGCTCTTTCATCGACGGGAGTTATTTTCCATTTTTTTAAAGGGCTGCTTTTTATTTCTTTGAATCTTCTGGCCTGTTCTTCTTTCGAAATGGAAAAATAAAACTTGATCAAATAGATATCAGATTCAAGGATCATCCTTTCAAATTCATTGACCTGCCCCATAAACCTTTGATATTCAACTTCCGTGCAAAAACCATTGACCGGTTCGACAACTGCCCGGTTGTACCAACTTCGATCAAAGAACACCATTTCACCAGGCATGGGCAATCGATTGACATAACGCTGAAAATACCACTGTCCCTGCTCCTCAATAGTAGGTTTCGGTAAGGCTACAATCTTGTAGTACCGGGGATTGATATGTGCCGTAATCCGCCTGATGGCTCCCCCTTTTCCTGCAGCATCTCTGCCTTCAAATAAAACAACAATTTTCTTTCCTTCTTTGATCGTCCAGTGTTGCAGTTTGACTAATTCTGTTTGTAGTTGCCGTAACCTCAATTCGTACTTTGTCAACCGGAGTGATTTTTCAAGGTCAACTTTTTTATCTGCAAGCAGGTTTTTTAATCCAATTTTGGAATTGATCATTTCCAATTCCTTGGGCGATAATTTCACTTCCTTCATTTTTTACATAATTTCAGTTGTAAAGCAATATTTTATTAAATATCTATCTGTTCTAAAAGTCGATAATATCTCAAAATCACGTTTGGATCTGGCAATAAGGTCGTCTTCGATTTCAGCTTTTCGGGATAGTCAAATTTGGAAAGTACATAGCGCATGCTTTCCAATCTGGCCGTTCGTTTGTTGTTGGTTTTCACAATTATCCAGGGGCTAAAAGTAATGTGTGTTTTGGAAAACATTTGTTCTTTATAATACGAGTATTTCTTCCATAATTCCTGTCCTTTCATATCAACCGGACTAAATTTCCAAACCTTCAAAGGATTTTGGAGCCTGGATTCAATCCGCTTTTTTTGCTCTTCTTTCGAAATGGAAAACCAAAACTTGATCAACACCACACCATCCTCATACAACATATGCTCAAATTCAGGTACTTGCACCATAAAGTGGTCGTACTGATTTTTATTGCAAAAACCCATGACGGGCTCTACCACTGCCCGATTGTACCAACTGCGATCGAAAAAAACGATTTCTCCAGGGTTGGGAAGTTCCTTGATATATCTCCTAAAATACCATTGCCCCTGCTCTACTTCGGTAGGTTTTGAGAGTGCAGCCACTCGCATGGATCGCGGATTAAGGTGCTCAACGAATCGCTTGATCGAGCCCCCTTTACCGGCGGCATCCCTTCCTTCAAAAATGATGGCAACCCTCATTTTTTTCTTGGCTATCCATCGTTGAAGATTGACTAACTCCGCCTGAAGCAAAATCAGTTCTTCTTCATATCTCAAATTTATCAACTCCTTCTTCAGATCAAATCCTCTCTCTTCAGCAATATCCAGCAGTTGTTGCCTCTTTTTTGCACTATTTAAATCTTTGTTTGAAAACATATTTTATTCTTAATCAATAATTTACATTTGACGGATTTTGAAAACCAGTCGGATATTTGAATTTTCCAATAAAAGCAAGAAGGGGCAAAATTAAATAATCAATCCTTTTTTTTGCAAAGAACAAATAGAAAAAAAATTAATTAGAAGAATTCTAAACGCCATATTTCTCTTCACCAAATATAATCATCTCTTTGCTAGCAATTATTTTCTTAAAATAAATACACTCTCCTTGATTATTTATTTACTAAGGCGGACAGCTCAAGTTCAATTTTAGAAACAACCGTTCCAAAAGTCAAAAGCAGGGTTCTAATCTTGTCTACATACCAATCATTTTTTTCCTTAAGGATTTCAATCAATGATATCAAAATCCGGTTTTTCCAAGGCACTAAAATGTTTTAGCGTCAAGTGGATGTCATGCCACTCTCCAAGGGCGGTTTGCAGCTGATCTAAATACTTCAAAATATCCGGACTCAGTTGCTCCTTTTTGAATAATTGATTGATTAGACCGAGATTATAAAATAGTTCTTTCAACATTTTTCGCAGGTTGTGAAAGGCTTCTTCGTTCACAGTGCAAATTTCAGATAAGCCTTTCAAACCCTGAATTAGTTTTGAAAAATATTCGCCGAGGCCTATCTTTAAGTTATACGTCGAAATTTTATGGATTCGCTTTCTTACCGATCTATTATTTTTTTTAATTGATTTTAAATCTTTAACATTACTGTATTCCAGGTATTGCTTTATTTTCTTAGCCAATTTTTTTTCAAGTTTCTCTATAACATCAGCCCCAACATTGATATTCAAATCCTTATTTGTCAATATATTTTTCTCGATATGTATCTTCCGAATGGCACCAGCATTTTTAAATATCCTGAAAAATAAAGTTTCTGCTTTGTCTGCACGAAATTTCGGGTCAATACCAGCCAGTAACCGAAAAAAAGCGACTTGCTTCTTCATGTTTACCCTAAAACCATGAATCGCATTTTCATCAAAATCCTTAAGAACCTTGGCAAATAGTTCTTTGAATCTTTGATGCAACCCATTATAATAATTGAAAATTATTTTGGAAACCTTCATCCTTAGTTGATAATTGAAGTCAAAATACTAAAATGTATGGAATATTTGATTGGAATATTTAAGTTAAAAACATTGTTGTGACTCTTTCCAAATCGAATGAAAAATCGTTGAAGATCAATCTAGCAAAAATCAATCATCCAGCTGACTTAAATCATTTGTCTATAAGGGGTAATTTTATTATTTTGTGTTGTTAACATTAAGTGAAATAATATGTTTAATAGGATCATACCAATTGCGTTTCCAAATTTCAAAAAAATCGAAAATAATACTACCGTCATCGCTGCTGATGTTGGTGGCACAAAGACACATTTAGCATTATTCGAAATGAAAGACCATGAATTGACTCTTATTCGTGATGCTAATTATGCTTCTCAAAAATATCCTTCATTTGGAACTATTGTAAAAGATTTTCAAAAAGGAAATCATACGACCAACAGGCTAAGTATTGGTTTTGCCGGCCCTGTCTTAAAAAATTCAGCGCAAGCAACCAATCTTTCCTGGATGATCAATACCCAGCATTTGAGTGATGAATTAAATATTGCTCAAGTCCATCTTTTAAATGACCTTGAAGCCAGTGCTTATGGCTTGGCTGCAATAGGTGAAAATGATTTGATCACATTGGAGAAAGGAAATTCAGAGCGAAAAGGAAACGCCGCCATTATATCACCGGGAACCGGATTGGGAGAAGCAGGATTATTTTGGGACGGAAAACAATTTCATCCTTTCGCTACCGAAGGCGGGCATACTGACTTTGGAGCCCGGGAAGAGATTGACGTTGCATTGTTTAAATATCTAAGAAAAAAATACGGCCACGTGAGCTGGGAAAGAGTGGCCTCCGGCATGGGTATTTTTGAGATTTACAATTTCTTGCTACAATACCGGAAAACCAGCGAATTGCCCTGGATGAAAGAAAAAATTGCCGAAGTAAGTCCCGCCGCTGCAGTAAGTTTCGGAGCTAAAAACGGCTGCGGTATCAGCGAAGAAACGTTTCGTCTTTTTTGGAGGTATCTGGCGGAAGAAGCTGCCAACCTGGCTCTTACACTGAAAGCTACCGGTGGATTGTATATCGGTGGAGGAATTGCTCCAAAAAACCTTGACATGTTCAATCAGAAGATATTTATGAATTATTTCTATGAGGCTGGCCGCTTACGGCCAATGCTTGAAGAAGTACCTGTTCATATTATTATAAATGAAAAAACAGCCTTAATGGGAGCAGCACTGTACGGATTCTTCGGCCCGGTACAAAAAAACAAACCAGCAAGGATTATTTAAGAAAAAAAGATGACTTATAAAACCGGTTGGGGCCCTGATCCTTTTTTTTCCTGCAAGATCGATAAATATTCCCTCATCAAAAGGAAATAATCTTCGGTGAGATTGAGACGATACGTTCGTTCTTTTTCGTCTTTTGTTTGAATGGCTTTCAATGCATTCACTTTGGTTCTGACATTCGAGCGGTAAAGTTTATAATATTCAAAAATTAGTTGGTCTTCATCTGTGAAAACACACGGGTACTTGACTAAATAATTTTTCAAAAAATGACTCTCCAGTTCCCTTTGCTCATAAAAATCCAGATCCATACAGAAAAATGCAATTTCGTTGAGCACATCCACTTGACGAAAATGATCGTTGAATTCAATGCAATCAAAAATCACCGGTTCGTCAAGAAGGAAAATATTCCGCGAATGTAAATCACCGTGACCATCAATAGTGAACCCCATTTTTTGCCGCTCAACAAATCTTTTATTATGTTTTTTTAAAAACTTCTTTGCAAAATCAACAGCTGCTTCTATTTTCTTTCCTACCTGCTTGCCCAATTGTTCAGCCAAATACTTTTTTACTACTAAAATATCTGCAAAATCAAGCCACATGGTGTGTGTGTTTGTTTCCTCTTCGATGGTATCGGTAAAGGCATGAAAACTGGCCAATTGGTCGGCAAGCTGATCCATATGCTTTTTGGTAACCGCTCTTTTTTTGAGCAATACATCCATCCTCCGTTTGTTGTCAAGTTTTTTCATTTTTACCGCATAGTCCACAATTTCCCCTTCTTTTCCTTCAATCATCCATTTGCCATCATGAAGTAGAATGGGTACTACGCCGAGATAGACATTTTCGGTAAGCCGGTTATTCAAACGAACTTCTTTTTCACAGTAGAATTTCCTTTTGTCCAATGTTGAAAAAGACAGAAATGAATACTGAATCGGTTTTTTGATTTTATACGCAAAATTTTTGGTAAGCAACACCCAGGAGATATGTGTCTCGATCAGTTCAACTTTAGAGGGCACATCCGGATAGGCATTTTTTTTTATGATTTGATCAATCGCTTTTATATTCATTTTTATTTTTTAAAACCTTAGTCAACTGATTGATTATTTTGATGAAAATTCACTCAACTCGAAATATTCCCGGGTTTTGTCTACCATTTCTTCCAGACTCAATACATCCGACCAAAG
This sequence comes from uncultured Saprospiraceae bacterium, assembly GCA_963793295.1. Taxonomy (GTDB): domain Bacteria; phylum Bacteroidota; class Bacteroidia; order Chitinophagales; family Saprospiraceae; genus JAHDHW01. The sequence goes on from CAWBZX010000026.1 coordinate 49,764, forward strand.
AACCAAATGGTTTTGCGCTATTGGCTCATAAGCCGCTTTGATTTTTAAATACACTTCAAAATCGGCTTCGCTGTATTGGCGTTTTTCGCTGACCCTTTGTTTGATCACAGATTCGTCCGCTTTAAGCTCAATCCATTTTATCGGAACATTATATTTATCGGCCAGCTTTTCAAAAGGATCGCGCAAAATCGCTTTGTACAAAGTAGCATCGACGATGAGATTTCTCCCTTGTTTAATCACATCTTCAGCTCTTTCAACCAATTCTTTATAAACTGCTGCTTTTGAAGCAGCATCGTATTTACCACGATGCCCCAAAGAGGTACGTATCATATCACTATTCAAATGAACTGCATCTATTTTGCCTGCCAGCTCAAGAGCAAAAGTCGTTTTTCCTGTTCCCGGTAATCCAACGATTAATACTAACATCATTTTAATTTAGATTTCATTTTGAAAATCAGTTTATTCCGTTTGTTTTTTGTTACTTTTTATTTTTTCTTCCTCCTTTCGTTTTCTAGCCATTGCCGAAATAAAAAACAATCCACCCAATGCAATAAATACAACTCCTAAAGAGCCTATATCTTCTCTCATTGTGGTACTGAAAGTTACTCCCAACGCAATTAATATTATACCGAGAAAAAATATCCGTTTATATTTCGGCTGTGATGTATTTTCCATTTTTTTCCTTTTTTTGATATTGATCAAAAAGCCTTGTCATAGCTAAAGGTGTGTCAAATTAATAACAATCGAAATGATTTCGGTTAGCCATTATATTGATTTTCATCAATGGCGTTTATTCAATAATTCGAAGCCTTTTCAATATTTGAATTAATAAAACCGGTAATATGCTAAAAGGAATAATCAGTAAAAATTCATCCAGGTTGATATCTTTTAAACTTAAAACCTGCCGCATGGTAGGTTGGTAATATGCAAAAAAGGTAATCACCAAACAGATCAAAATAGCTATCCAAATATACTTGTTGGAAGTCACTTGATTGATGAAAAAAGATTGGCTCCTGCTTGGTAAATTGAATACATGAAGCAGCTGCGTGAAAACAAGGGTATAAAAAGTAAGATTATTAGTAATTGCCGGATCAAAGCCCAAATAAATAGCATAATACAACATACCCAAAACGGAAAGACTAATACACAGCGCATAGATGACTATTGAAAACCATTGTCTGGAATTAATGACGGATTCCTCTTTTTTCCGGGGAGCCTGGTTCATGATATCTTCAGTTTCTTTGTCCATGCCAAGTGCAAGTGCCGGGAAAACATCCGTTACCATATTTAAAAACAATATTTGTAGAGGTAATAACGGAACAGAAACATTTGAAAGGAATACAAAAGCGACTACCAGCAACTCACTTAAATTACAGGATAACAAATAAATAACAAAATGCTGGATATTTTGAAAAATCCCCCTACCCTGTTTGATGGCCATGACTATAGAAGGAAATGAGTCATCTTCCAAAACCAGGTCTGCTACTTCTTTGGCAGCTTCGGTTCCCCGTTGTCCCATTGCGATCCCAATATCAGCTTTTTTCAATGCTGGTGCATCGTTGATTCCATCACCGGTCATGCCTACCGTGAAACCCTCGTTTTGATAAATCTTTACTAAATCCAACTTCTGAGCAGGTGATACTCTTGCAAAAATATTGCTTTCGAGTATTTTCTTAATTCCTGTAGTATTGCTCATCATGCTTTTACTGAGCTGATTGCCATGCAATGCCACAGCGCTTTCATTTTCAACGAGACCGGTTTTTCTTGCAATCGTTTTTGCTGTTTCCAGATGATCACCAGTGACCATCACGACTTTGATACCTGCATTATTACAGGCTTTAATAGCTTTTTCAATATCTTCTCTTGGCGGATCAATAAAACCGATAAAGCCGATGAAGATGAGGTTGCTAAAAAAATCAGCCGACAGATGATCTATTTCACTATAAGCAAAAGCCAGTGTTCGCAAACCTTTTTTTGCCAAATCATCGGCTTTCTTCAGCCAGATTTTATGATCAGTCATAGGCTTTATACCGTCAGCAGTAAGAACATGGTCACTTTCTTTGAGGACAACTTCCAAAGCGCCTTTAATACAAACCAGATAATCGGGTCTCTTGCCATTTTCATTCAAAGTACCCATCATTTTGGTTTCGCTGTCAAAAGGAATTTCCTCTAACCGGGGATAATCATCTCGTAATTTCGGAATGTCAATTCCCGAATGATCTGCAAATTGAAGCAGAGCGACTTCAAGAGGATCACCAACCGATTCTTCCTTTTCATGGTTGTTGCTTAGAGAAGCATTATTGCATAAAACACTTACTTTTTGAAGTTGCTCAAAAGCAAAAGTATTTGGAAATGACTGTTTTGATTCATCCCGGAAATTCAGTTGTTTATTTTTAAAAAACACATCCGCTTCACCAAATTCAAAAGCCAGGGTATCTACTGACAACTTGTTTTCGGTCAGTGTTCCGGTCTTATCCGTAAAAATCACCTGAGTTTCTCCCAGGGTTTCCACGGCAGATAGTTTTTTGACAATAACCTGATGACGAGCCAGGCGCAGCATTCCTCTGGCCAAAGCTATTGTTGCCACAATTGGCAAACCTTCCGGAATCGTTGCAATAGCTAAAGCAATAGCTGTTTTGATCATCATATAAATATCACGATCTTGTAAAAGCCCGATCAGGAAAATGATTGCCGCCAATACAATAGTAATCAGTATTAATTTATGGCTTAATTTATTGAGTTTTTTATCAAGTGGTGTGGATTCCTGCTCGGCGGATGATGCCAGTTGGGCAATGTTTCCAAGTTCTGTTGCTTTGCCTGTAGCAACGACAACTGCTCGCGCATTTCCTCGTGAAACGATTGTTCCTTTAAAAAGAAGGTTGCTGCGTTCGGGCAATATAACTTCTCCTTTCAATGCCTCAATTTGTTTTTTCACCTGAGTGCTTTCTCCGGTTAATGCAGCTTCTTTGACGCCTATATTGGTTTGTGCTAAAAGCCGGCAATCAGCAGGGACCAAGTCTCCCGCTTCCATCGAAAGGACATCGCCCGGAACCAGTTCGGTAGCATTAATCCTGATCAGGTTTCCATTTCGAAAAACATTAGTCTTGGTTTCTGCAAGTCGGCGCAATGCTTCCATCGAACGACTGGCCTGCCACTCCATATAAAAACCGATCAATGCATTGATAAGGATGACAATAATAACTGCTATCCCTTCCAAAACCTCATTGAAAGAAAAAGCAAGAATGGCAGCGATCAAAAGTACCCAGGCTAAAGGACTGATAAACTGTTCAAAAAGAATACGCAAAAAACTTTTGCCACGGTAGATTTCAAGCACATTTTTACCAAAAAGTAAAAACCTTTTTTCAACTTCTTTGTCTTCAAGACCAGTATCCGGATTCACTTCAAGCTGCTCACAAACAGCTTCAACACTCATTTGATAGGCATTCGGAAGTTGTTTTATTGCCATTTTATTCGTAAACTATAATCAAAACAATTGACTATGTATTATAAAAATATTATGCTTTTCGTTTTTATGGCGCTGATCTTTGCCTTATTTGCTACTGCCTTATTTCCAACGCCTACATCCGGTCTCATTATCATGTTTTTGATCGGATTTCTGGTCGTATTTCATACCATTGCTATTTTAAAAGGACCAGGTGTTAAAGACAATGCATCCAGCGAACAGTGGTATGAAGATCAATAAAAGGTCAACTATTCTCTAATATTTTAATATAATTGGCTCTTTCAAAAGCGCTGGGATCAGCAATATTTTGCTGACTCATAATCCCTCTAAAATCTTCAACAGATTCAAAATGGAGCATATTCATCCATTCTTTAAGTCCTTCTGTCATTCTACCGATATAATCAATACCATTTTTGAAAAGCGAAGAAGCCGTCATCGTGACATCCGCACCTGCTAATAAATATTTTATGATTTCATGGGCACTTTGAATACCTGTTGTTGCAGCCAGAGAGCCGTTTATTTTTCCATATAAAACGGATATCCAAAGCAAAGGAAGTCGAATTTCATTGGATGAACTGTATTCCAGCGTAGAAACCACTTTCAAATTGTGGATATTAAAATCCGGTTGATAAAACCGGTTAAACAACACCAAGGCATCCGCACCTGCTTCTTCCAGACGTTTTGCCATATTGGCCATAGCTGAAAAATAAGGACTGATTTTTACAGCAACCGGAATCGAAACGCTATTTTTTACTTGCTGTACAATGTGGATATACCTTTGTTCGACTTCGGCGCTGGTCAATTGAATGTCTGCCGGAATATAAAAAACATTTATTTCAATGCCATCTGCGCCCGCTGATTGCATTTGTTTGGCGTAGTCTATCCAGCCTTCATTAGTTATACTATTCAAACTCGCTATGATTGGAATATTGACCCTGTCTTTGGCTTGCCTGATTATTTCCAGGTAACGCTCGGTTCCAACACGATACTCATCTAAATCCGGCAAATAACTCGAAGTCTCAGAAAAAGTATTGAATGTCGAATCCATTATTGAATTAAAATTCGCAATTTCCTGTTTGATTTGTTCTTCAAAAAGCGAAAATAATACAACGGCCCCGGCTCCACTATCTTCCATTTCAACAATGTTCTCCACCTTTTCAGAAAGAGGACAAGCAGAAACTACGATGGGTGAACCGAGTTCAAGTCCCATATATTTTGTTTCTAATTTCATTGTTTATCCGTTTTTATTTCAACCGACAGGCTGAAAATCTTTTGCTTTTCAGTTTGCCATATTTTTAAATTTTGCCAACCTGACTTGACTATCATCGATTCTAATACCTGAACTTAATTCCTTGTTTATGAAAAACCTGTTTGTCGTTTACCTTTTCGAATGATTTTTTTACTCTCCTTTCCTTTGATCACTCCCATTTTTTCATCCAGCCAAACAATAGCACCAGTGGGGCATCTTTGAATAGGTACTTGAGTGTTGTGGTTTTCCGAATAATTAATCACTGGTAAATTATTTTTCATAGTAATCAGATTGCCGGTGCATCCATGGCACATTTTCCGCATGCCGTACAACCTACCTGGCACTCTTCCAGAATTTCATCTCCGGCTTCCAGGTTTTTACAAGCTACCCAAAGCCTATGGTTCACTGGTTGAAGGGAGAATAAATCTTTAGGGCAGACTTCCACACAATCACCACAAGCCGTACATTTATCAACATCTACTACAGGAATAGAAAAGGCATCCATGGTGATGGCATCAAAATCACACACTACATCACAATCACCATGTCCCAGACAACCCCAAAAACAACCTTTTCCACCTCCGGAAACCAGTGAGGCCGCCTGACAAGATTGTAAACCTTGATATTTGGCTCGATTCAGAGCAACATTGGTACCGCCTGCACATGCCAGTCGAGCTACCCGTTTTTCTTCTGCTCCTAAGGCAACTCCAAGAAAATTGGCAATAGCAATTCGCCCTTCTTCTGAGCTCACCGTACATTTTCCAGGCAAAGCACCTCCCGAAACAAGGGCTTCTGCAAATGGACGACAACCCGGATAACCACAAGCTCCACAATTGGCATGAGGCAACATATCTTCAACAATATCAATGCGTGGATCTTCATAGACGTACAGCTTCTTATTGGCCAAAATCAGCATTAAGGCTAAAAGAAGTGTCAGACTACCCAGTGCAGCAAGTGCTATAATGATCGTCATATTGACATCTTAAGATTGATTAATAAATAATCTCTGCCCATTTTTTTCCGGCAATCAATTCTGCTTTCCGCGTTTCCCATTTTTCTTTTGAACCCAGTATATTGGAAAATGCTTTGTCCAACATCTCTTTGATTTTTTCATACCCGGCTACATAAATATGGGTATTTGATTGGGACAACATCTCAATAATCTCTGCAGCCCGTTCTTCAATGGCCGCATCCAAGGCAATTGGATCAGACCAATGTGGACGAGGACTTAACGCATGAAAAGCTTCAAAGGTTGTCTCATCATAGTAATTGGTCAAATCACCATCTTTATCATTCATATAGAGTAATTCCAAGCCACTACGAGCACCATAAAATAATCGAATCTTACCTTTCCAATCTTTTACATTTTTATAGATGTGTTTTATAAAAGCGCGGAAAGGAGCGATACCCGTTCCCATACCAATCAGGATGAGATTCGAGTTTTTATCTTCCGGTACTACAAAAGGCAAATTAAGAGGCCCGGTAATCGTTATTTCATCACCTACTTTTCGATCACACAAATAATTTGATGCTACCCCATCGTATAGTTCTCCACTGAATTCATCCACATAGGAACATCGTTTTACCAATAGTTTGATCTGAGGTTTTCCATTTTTTTTATCAGGAAGATCAGCCACACTGTACAAACGATGATGAACAGTATTTCCAAATTCACCTGAAGACTTTACCAGTACACCAAAACTTTGATCCACCTGGCATTCGAATCCGGGTTGCTTGACTTCCAATGATATTTCCCGAATTTCTTCGGTATCAATCGGTGTCAAGCGTTCTGTCTTTTTGACTGTCGCTTTGTATTTGTTTTCAATATTAAAATCTGCTAAATGTGCCATAACTTCTATGATTAGTTTTTAATGAATTTTATTTTATTGAATATGTTTGATCTTTTTTTCACAAACCGTAGTACATCCACAATTGGAACAACTGGTTCTGACCAGCCAATACATCATCATCAGATAGATGTTATCAGAAAAAATCTTTCCCCACCAGGACTGAACTACAACCCAAATGATCATCAGTGAAACAATTCCTCCAATTCCAATTATTAATGATTCAATCATGTTTTATTCTTTATCTATTAATTAGCCTGCTATTAAAACATTAACTTCCTAATCCTGCAAATCCCATAAAGGACAAGGATAAAATACCCGCAATCAATAAAGTTAGTGCTGTACCTTTTACCACATTTGGGACCTCTGCAAATTCAAGCTGCTCCCGCAATCCGGCAATCAGTACCAGTGCAAGTGTAAATCCTGCACCAGCACCTAAGGCATAGACTAAACTTTCGAAAAATCCATAACCTTTATTCGTTTGGAATAATGCCAAACCCAAAATGGCACAATTGGTTGTGATCAAAGGAAGAAATATACCCAGTGCTCTAAATAATGCAGGACTCATTTTCTTAATAAACATTTCTACCAATTGAACGGTAGAAGCAATCACAACAATGTAACTGATCAACTGCAAAAAAGGAGCATTAATCGCTACCAACAAAGCATGGATGCCATAGGCACACATCGAACTGATGATCATCACAAATGTCACTGCACCACCCATTTTTGTCGCGGTTTCCATTTTACCGGATACACCCAGAAAAGGACAAATTCCTAGAAAATAGGCCAATACAAAATTGTTGATCAAACTGGCATTTATAAATATGTACCAAAGTGATTCCTCTTTCATGCTTTTGATTTTCTTTCTTTTAGCAGCATTAAAAATGAGTAACCAAATCGCCAGTGTAAAAAATCCTCCAGCAGGTAATATCATGACAATCCATTCCTGAAAATTATCCGGAAAAAATGGAAAACCGAAAATGCTTCCATTCCCAAATAATTCTCTCACTGCACCCAGACAGAACAAGGCGAATGTAAATCCAATTCCCATTCCCAAGGCATCCAAAATAGATTTTCCGATGGTATTTTTTGAAGCAAATGCTTCTGCTCTACTCAGTATCAGACAATTCACCACGATGAGTGAAATAAAAGCACCCAGGCTTTTATGCAATTCCACACTAATGGCCTGAATCACATAATCTGTTATCGTTACAAAGGTGGCAATGATCAATATGTAGGAAGCAATTCGCACTTGTTTTGGAATAAAATTCCGCAAGGAGGAAACCAAAATATTTGACATCAATAAAACAAATGCAGTTGCAAGTCCCATTGCCAGGGCATTTTCAGCAGTATTGGAAACAGCCAATACCGGACACATCCCCAGCACCTGAACAAATACAGGATTATCACGCCACAAACCTTTGATGAATTCATCCGTGGATGGGCTGTCCTTTCAGAGAAGCCAAGAAATCCTGTATTCGCTTTATCTTGACTTTGATTACTCATTATTGCGTTTTTTCAATTCTTTCGATCTCAAATGTATTTTTGTTTTTGATATATCAATAGGCACCCATTGTTCTGTACTGGCACCAATAATATTTCCAATTGCCCTGGAAGATATGGTGGCTCCGGTGATACCATCGACTTCCCAGGGATTTTCTTTGGTTCCATGTTTTACAGGAATGACTTTATTTTTAAGCGCACTATGATCATCGACTAAGTGAAACATCCAGGGCTTTAAAATTTGCCAGGAAATTGAGATCTTTTTCAATTTTATCTCCCAACCCCGGTGTTTCTTTACTTTCCAAAACATAAAATCCAACGATCTTTTGTTTATCAGGATCATACCCATAAAGAATGCGTAATATATCTGCAAACCCTTGTCCACTGGCTTCTACAGCCACTCCTACCAGTTTATCATTTTCATCATAACCGGCATAAACCACCTGCCTTCTGCTTGTCTTCACCATCAATCTCAGTGAAATTATTGTTTTGATCAAGTTGATAGGTTTCTGTTTTCGTTATCCCGGGAAGCACTTTGAAAATGGCTTTTTCCAAAGCTTCTGCTCTAAGTCTTTTCTATTCTCGGTAAGCGTTCCTTCAAAAGTCAATACAATCAACAAGTGCACAAATTATCCCAATTCCAACCATGGCCTGAAGCATTTTCATGCTACTTGCAGGTGCAACTGTATTTATCTGTTTCGTTTCGTTCATGATGGTTTCAAGCTTTTAGAAGTTCCATAAACTCTTGGTCTGATCATATTATCAATATGTGGTGAAATGGCATTGGCCAGCAAAATGGCATACATCACCCCTTCCGGTAAACCTCCCCAAATACGTATCACAATGACCAAGAAGTCCAATAATAGCTCCATAAATCCAAACACCTAAAGGAGTAATCGGAGAGGCAACCATATCTGTTGCCATAAAAACAGCTCCCAGCATTAAGCCTCCTGAAAAGAGCATAAAGAATGGGTGAAGGATACACTTGACTATCAATGAGGTATAATATTCCACTAAATACAAATGCACTTCCCAATACAGAAACAGGAATTCGCCAGTTCATCATTTTTCTGGCAACCAAATAAATTCCTCCCAAAATGATCAATAAGGCACAGGTCTCTCCGGTTGAACCACTTATCAGTCCCAAGAGCCAAATCTGATGTGTCGGTCGTAATATGATCAAACTTAAAAGCTGCCAATGGTGTAGCTCCTGAAATACCATCAACTGCAGGTTCCATAAATGGAAAAGTAAATGTTGAACTTGAAACTGTAGAAAAACGATTAGCCAAAAATGCCGGATACCAGGTAGTAATGGCTACAGGAAATGCTGCTTGTAACACCGCTCGTCCTACCAGAGCAGGATTAAATACATTGTAACCCAAGCCACCAAAAATAAATTTGCCAAGAGCAATTGCAATCACTCCTCCGACAAAAGCCATCCATAAGGGAAAACTCGGAGGAAGTGTAAGCCCTAATAATAAACCTGTAATCACTGCAGACCAATCTGAAACGGTACTTTCTTTTTTTGAAAATTTACATAAAAAATGTTCTGTGATAACACATGAGACTACGGAAGTGACTAATACCAGCAAGGCACTCAATCCAAAAGAATAAACAGCAAAGACTGCAACAGGAAGCAATGCCCATACCACATTTCGCATGATAACATCGGTACTAAGACCTTTAGCGATATGCGGTGATGTACTGATATTTAGTGTTTTATTTAGCATGCTCAGCTTTCTGTTTTGCAGTATTTCGTTTTCTTACAATAGATTTTGACAATCTGAAATATTGTACCAATGGAATATGAGAAGGACATACATAGGAGCATGATCCACATTCAAAACAATCCATTAAATTGTAATTTTCTGCCATTTCATCATAAGCTTCAAATTTTGCCAAAATTCCTAATTTGGAAGGATTTAGAGAAATCGGACATGCATCAACACATGCTCCACATTTTATACAAGGATAAATTTTCTGTGGTTTTTTTACTTCTTTTTCTGTAAAGACAACAATTCCTGAAGTGCCTTTTACAATGGAAATATCAAGATTTGAAACAGCCACACCCATCATTGGTCCACCCATATAAACTTCACTGATATTTTCATCAACACCCACTTGTTCCAAAACATAGCGAAGTGGAGTTCCAATAGGAATTAAATAATTTCCTTTCTTTTTCACTCCTGGTCCGGTAATGGTGATGACCCGTTCCTGAATACCCCGTCCATGTGGTAAAAGGCGTCCAATTTCTGCTGTGGTGGCCACATTTACTGACTACTACATTTACATCAATAGGCAATCCTCCTGAAGGAACTTCACGACCAAGAATAGAAGTGATCAACATTTTTTCTGAACCCTGAGGATATTTTACCGGAACTACTTTTACAGAAACAGGTTCTCCTTCAGGAATCATTCTTTCCAAATGATCAGCTGCATCTTGTTTATTGGCTTCAATTCCAATAATGGCTCGTTTTGCTCCAGTGGCTTTCAGCAGGTATTTTATACCCATAAAAATATCATCTGCTTGTTCGAGCATCACCCGGTGATCGGTGGTCAAATATGGTTCACATTCGATGCCATTGATCATCAGAATCTCACAATGTTTTCCTTCGGGTATTTTCAATTTTACATGAGTAGGAAATGCTGCACCACCAAGTCCAACAATTCCGGCATCCTGAATACCTTGCAATATTTCTTCTGGTGTGGCTGTTTCAAAATCAATAGGTGTGCCTTCCATGACTTCCTGACTGGAGGAAGGAAATGCTTCCAGATAAATACCAGGAACCATTTTACCTGAAATGGTTGGAACATTGGCTATTTTTCGAATCGTTCCGGAAACAGGAGCATGTATAGGTACGGATACATATCCAACAGCTTTTGCCAGTAATTGTCCTCGGTTCAACTTCCTGTCCTTCCCGAACTACAATTTCTGAAGGAGCACCAATATGTTGCACCATAGGCAAGATGATCACCGGAGCAAAAGGAAATTGCCGAATGGGTAATCCATTGGTTTCACTTTTATGCTCCGGTGGATGAACACCATGCTTAAATGTATTTTTATGAAAATTGAATAGTCCCATTGAACTCGTATCTTAGTTGTACTTCTCAGCCTCTCTTAATCCACTTGTCAATATCCTTTGCCTGAACGGTCTGCCGGTAAACCCGGATGTATCACCCTTGCTGTACATTTCTCAGCAGCTTTTACCAAATCCTGATAAGGTCCTCCATCAGGATTCTTTGATATATGCTTTCTTGTCATTGTTGTAGGCAAATATTTTGGGATTGAGCTTTGTGCATTCATCACAGGAAGTACATTCTTCTGTTTCCAACCATGGAGCCATATATTCACCATTTGACTTGGGCTGCTTCCGGAGCTGGCCTGCTCTGCTTCATTCTCCCATTGCCAGATCAACAATACCAGCTCCATCTCCCCCTGCAAGTTTCATCAAGTCCTTGAGCGATTTTTCCAACCACTTCTGCTCGGATCTTATTTTCAATATCTACTTCTTCACGGTTTCTCTGTTTCAACACCTGCCAATGCTCGTAGCATGATCCAGAAATCACGTCTTTCTTCACAGGATTCAACAATCGTTTTGGCAACAAGCACTCGGCTTAAGTGTTGCTTTCTATCAACTGCCCAGATAAATGGAAATTTACCTTCTCGTTCATCGCTATCCATTTCAAGAAATTCTGACTAAAGGCACCATGTTTTCATTCCAGGCATCACGTGGTACTTTTCGGAAATGTTTTCTGAACCTTGCCTTCTGTAAGTGCAAAATCAGCAAATGTCATGGCTACTTCCATTGATTTTTCCTGACCATTTTCCATATACTTTAATTGATAGGTTGGCCATAATCTGATCCATGGCAGGATTACCATCCAGATCAAAAGCATCTTCAGCTTTAACACCATTGTCAGGATTGTATTTAAAAATTGGATAAGCTCGGGACTCAACTGCCAGTTTTGCCTGATGAACACCTAAATCATCACCAACACCATGTTCTGGTTGACAAGTCGTATAGAGGTTAAATAATGCAGGACGTTTGGTCATTAAACCATCAATAAATCCTTCGATCATTTGACTGGTATTGGCCAGAGTAGCCTTGCAAGTACATAGGTATTTCTGTGTGCCATTGCAATCAAACCAATCTCTTTTCGTGGTTCAGATTTACCTTTTTGCACTTTACCATACTGAGCCATATCTGAAATCTGACCGATAAAACCGGAAGTACAAGCCTGACCACCTGTATTGGAATATACCTGTGTATCGACTACGATTACTTTGATCGGTTTACCGGAAGCCATCATTCGTGATAAGTTTTGGAATCCGATATCGTACATGGCACCATCACCTCCCAGTGCTACTACCGGAGGACATAACAACCATTCTTCATCGGTAAATTGCTCCCAGTTGAAATAGGTGAAGAAGTCATCATGTTCATCCGGATCATAATTACCACTTAATTCCAATTCTGCTTTTCGGATGGTTCTGAATCCTTCTGCCATTTTCGCCATGTGGCCTTCAAAGATACCCATAGCCATAGAGGTAGAATCCTGGAATAAGTGGTTGGCCCAAGGGAAAGGATATGGATTGAAAGGATAGGTACTACCCCAAACAGAAGTACATCCGGTGGAGTTACACATTCCCATATTGGAACGTCCTTTTCCGGTGGTTCCATTCGTGTATTTCCATTTCAGTTTTTTCAATTTGGCAAGCAGTTGTGTTACATCTCTCAGCCATTCCTGGTCTATAGGTTCACTGCCTTTTGCAGATTCCAATCTGCTGGCAATACCAGCCATGGTTAAATCGCTATCATGCGATCTCCGAAACAATTTTAGACATCATATCTGCATCGCTTACATCAACAGTATTCATGAGTTTGAGCTGGATGTGTTTTTCCAGTTTTTGCGTCAAGTTCATCCAGATGAGCAACGTGTTTTTCAATACGTGGTTGCATCAAAGATTCTACGGTAGCAGTAAATAAATGAACGACTGATTTTTCTGAACAACCCAAACAAGCACCATCACCACTGGCAAAATTCAAATAGGCATCTTTATTTAATAAAATGGTTTCGAGCGGTCCTATTTTTTCTTCAAGGTCATCGATGCGATTATACTTTTTAGGTGTATTGGGTAAGTCCATCCAAAAATCCCATTCTTTTCTCAATCGGGCCACAGATTCTTCAGTCTGCGTGACTGGATCTTAGTGCATCATCATCACACACTTCCACACATTCCATACAACCTTTACAGGTCGTTGGATTGATGGTAATACTAAACAAACCTCCGCTATTTGGTTGATCTTTTTCATGAAGGTCAAAATAAGGACGAGTTAGTGCAAATTTAAAATCACCCAGTTCATCTTTAAACCAATCAAATTCCTTGGACAATGCCTGGTCCATCACTACTTTCACTAATGGTCATGATCAATCGCATTGTAGATAAAATCATTTACGGTAGCTCCATTTTTGGATTGCATTGAACAGCTTGCGAATTTTACCTTCCATTTGGCGAACTGCCTTTGGTAGGAATTCAACTTTCCCATGATTTTTCTTTACTCGTTTTACAACGGTATCCAACACATCCGACAAGTCACTTACCAATCCTGGAATTGCAGTATCAGGACAAGCGGTATAACAATCTCCACAAGCTGTACAATTATTTGGAATCCATTCCGGATGTTCAAAACGAATACCGGTCATATCTCTAAAAAGTGAAGTTACCGCAGGCATTACACTCAATCCAATAAATGGATCGGTGATGTTATCATTTCCCATACCACGCAGATAGAAATTACCTGTTTGCTCCCAGAATCGATGAATATCACTCAAATTGGATTCACTTTGAGGGATATTTTTCATCATTGTTGGAATCGGTAATGATCGTTTGTCCATTTGTCTTTTCCGCATGTCCTGCACCAAGTACTTTGTTCGTGATTTCATGAACTTCATCAAAACCACGTCTTACTACACGCATATTGTCATCAACTACTCGTTGGCCTTTTCCACCAAATTTATGTTGCAATTGATCTTCAATGGCTTTGAGTAACTTCTCATCAGAAAGTCCTGCTTTTTCCATCAATGGAGAAGCGGCAAAGAATGCACCCTGGAAGGCAATACCCTGCATTCTCAATTGTAATTCCGGATCGGTTGCTTCTTCTCGGGCAATTTTAAAACCATCGATATAATAATACATGAATGTCGTTGTTGATGATTACTTTTTGATAAGGTTCTGGAATATCAGCCCAAACTTCATCAGGACTGTCTTTATCACTTTGAATGATAAAACAACCTCCTTTTTTCAATCCGGCCAATGCATTGGTGTGTTTAAATACATTGGGATCAGGAGAAAGCACAACATCGACAAAAAAGTATTCACAGTTGATGCGGATAGGTTCCGGAGCTGCTGCCAGATAGTAGGTCGTTGGTTGGCCTTTTTTCTCTGAACCGTATTTTGGATTTGCTTTGATGTCATATCCCAGCAAATCATAGAGCGTCATCGCCAGGTTTTTACCGGTGGTAATCGCACCCCAGCCACCAACAGAGTGGAAGCGAACGGTAATGGCATCCTTAGGCATGAGGTTTGGATTTTCCGATCCATGCACGGCCAGTTCTTTTACATGCGGATAAGCATCCTGAATGGTTTCCTGATAAACTTTTTGTTTTGGTGTAAATGCTACATCCCGAATAAAATCAATAGATAAATAGAATTGTTTTTTATGTTTTCCATCAGGCAACATATTTTCAATTGCTCCAATAATACCTTCTGGTTGCAAGTCACGACTTCCCATTCCAAAGGAACCGGAATATATTGCCGGAATATCTGAAGGTTTATAGCTTGCCAAGTCAGGATAAGGATTATTATTTTTGTCGGCTCCATTTTCCAGACACTTGGTCAGTACTGCTCGAATTTCTCTGGCAATTGGAAGATCCACGGCCAAAGGTTGATCCAAGTCTTTCAAGAATTGTAACGCCTTTTTTACCTTTTAATAATTTTCCAATAAAATCAGCAGGGAAAGGTCTGAACATCACTAGATCAACAACACCTACTTTGATGCCTCGTGTTTCACGAATGTAGTCAACAACTACTTCTGCACTTGGTACAACACTTCCCTGTCCAAGGATCAGATAGTCAGCATCTTCTGCCCGATAAGACATGACTCGTTCATATCGGCGTCCGGTAAGTTGATAAAATTCTTCAAATGCCTGATCTGTCAAGTCCTTGAATATGATCAAAAAAGAAAGGTCGTTGTGCAGCCACACTTTGCATATAGGAATCCTGGTTTTGAACGATCCCTGCCATTACTGGATTGTCGACATCCCAAAGTTCAGGTATACGTCTGCGGGTATCTCCATAAATAATTTTTTGAGCAGCAGTTGGTGTATCAATGATATCATCCGGTCGACCCAGAATATTCTTTGATCAATTCTCGTTCAGGAAGTAGCAAAGACTCAATCAGGTGAGTGGTTAAAAATCCATCCTGAGCTACTACTCCCGGGGTTAAGTGCCAACTCAGCAATTCTATGAGCAATAATATTCAGATCTGCAACGTGTTGTGCTTTTTTAGCAAAAAACTGGAAAAATCCGGTATCATCTATGGCATGATAATCATCATGTCCGGCATGCACATTTAAGGTGGATTTGGTCATCGCTCTGGCACCGATATTGAGCACATAGGTCAGTCTTTTTCCTACTGCTGCATAAAGGGATTCATGCATGTAGGCAATACCTTGTCCGGAGGAAAAGTTGGCAGCCCGCAAGCCTGTCATGGAAAGACCGGCAGTAACGGCTGCTGCGGCATGTTCCCCTTCCGGTTCAATAAATATTAAGGGTCTGTCAGAAATATTTAAATGACCTTTGGCAGCTTCTTCAGCCCAGTATTCTCCCATTTGAGTAGAAGGAGTAATGGGGTAAGCGCCTGCTGCATCTGAAGATTCTCGTTCACACATGATGGCAGCAGTATTTCCATCCATTGCAACACGTATGCCTGGGTATTTGAACTTTTTATTTTTTTTGTCCATAACAGCTTCTTTTGTATTTGGGTATATCGTTTTTTATTAAATTTTCACACAATTGTATAATGTACTTCTAATAGGCAGGAGATTCATTTATAGCTATGCCTCTGGTTTGCTTTGCAATCCGCAAGCAATCGCTCACTTTTTCAACATTTAGGCAATAATCATCGTCACTTTCTTCGTGGCGACAAAAAATTTCAGAAATATCGATCAAATCAAAACGGCCGTCCAATGACCTGCACTGATCCATCAGACTAGCCATGGTTACCGGTTGTTTGAGTTCAACCCCGTTTTTGATGAGGTAGGATACGAGGTAGTTGTTAATCGATTGCCGCGAATTATGACAAACCAGATAAGCGGTGACGTCCTCAGCAGAGCGTTGAAGCTCTGCCTCTGCCGTATTCAATAATTGATCAGCTTCCTTAATTAAGATATCAACATTTTGAGTTTGCATGGCTAAAGGTTTTAATTAAGCTATAGCTCCCTATAAAAAACAGGGAAAAGAATGTCCCGTAAAGTTCCTGAATTGGAAAATGAATAATGGTGAAGAAAGTCAACCCTATAAGTGATTATCGTCATCTAATAAAAGAGCAAGAGTATGGTAATTTGTAATCTAATTAAAGAATCAAAATAAAATCTTATGATATCCAATCCTCCGATAAAAAAGAAAAAAACGAAAAAGTATGTTTATACTTTTGGCGATGGACGAGCTGAAGGAAATGCCAATTTGAAAACACTGCTGGGGGGTAAAGGTGCTAATCTGGCAGAAATGAATCGCATCGGAATTCCGGTCCCGCCAGGATTTACACTCACCACTGAAGTTTGTAATTTTTATACTAAAAAAGGAAGAGACAAAACGCTCAAATTGATCAAAAAGCAAGTTGAAAGCGGAGTCCGTAAAATAGAAAAGATCATGGGCAGCAAGTTTGGCAACTCCTCCAACCCGCTTTTGCTTTCCGTTCGTTCGGGAGCGAGGGCATCCATGCCGGGCATGATGGACACCGTTTTAAATCTCGGTCTAAATGAAGAAAGTGTTGCAGGAATTGCAAAAAAATCGAAGCACGATCGCTTTGCATGGGACTCTTACCGAAGACTCGTTCAAATGTATGGTGATGTCGTTATGGGTTTGAAAAATGGAAACAAAGAAGAAGAGGATCCTTTTGAGCTCGTCATCCATAAGTTGAAAAAAGAGAAAGGAGTTGAAAACGATATCGAACTGACTGCTGCTGATTTGAAGGAACTCGTTTCACGGTTTAAAAAATTGATCAAAAAGGAAACTGGAAAAACATTTCCGGATGATCCCTGGGAGCAGCTTTGGGGGGCCGTTTTAGCCGTATTTGAAAGCTGGGGAAATGAAAGAGCCCAGGTCTACAGAAATCTGAATGGTATTCCCGATCATTGGGGAACGGCGGTAAACGTCCAGGCAATGGTCTATGGCAATTTAAATAATAACAGCGCAACCGGAGTGGCATTCACAAGAGATGCAGCCACCGGCGAAGATATTTTCAATGGCGAGTTTCTTTTTAATGCACAGGGTGAAGATGTGGTTGCAGGTATTCGAACGCCACTACAGGTAACGCTTGAAGGTTCGCAACGATGGGCAAGGCTCGCAAAGGTTTCTGAAAAAGACAGAAAAAAGAACTATCCTTCCTTAGAAGAAGTGATGCCAACGAATTTCAAGAAACTCATTCGTTATGAAACCAAGTTGGAAAATCACTACAAAGACATGCAGGATGTGGAGTTTACTATTCAGGAAGGTAAATTGTGGATGCTCCAAACCCGGAGTGGAAAGAGAACCGGAACGGCAGCTGTAAAAATTGCCATGGATATGCTCGACGATGGAATGATCGATAAAAAAACAGCACTATTACGAATAGACCCTATCCGGCTAGATGATTTACTCCACCCGGTTTTCAAAGCTGATGCAATAAAAAACGCTGAAGTTGTAACCCAGGGTTTACCTGCCTCGCCAGGGGCTTCTACAGGTCAAATCGTTTTCTTTGCGGACGATGCTGAAGAATGGGCCGAAAAAAAGAAAGATACCATCCTGGTCAGGATTGAAACATCTCCTGAGGATTTACGCGGAATAAACGTTGCCAAAGGAATTTTAACGGCAAGAGGAGGAATGACCTCGCACGCTGCCGTTGTTGCCCGCGGCATGGGTAAATGCTGTATCTCGGGTGCAGGCGCTTTACATATTAATTATAAAGCGCGAACCGTAACAATTGATGACATTGTCTTCAAACAAGGGGATTGGATCTCATTGAATGGATCTACCGGAGAAGTCTACAAAGGACAAATTGAAACTGAAACGCCAAAATTGAGCGGTGATTTCAAAAAGCTAATGGATCTTACTGATCAATTTACGCGAATGGCTGTCCGAACCAATGCTGATACTCCTGAAGAAGCTGAAGTTGCCCGTCGATTTGGGGCCAAAGGAATTGGCTTATGCCGTACCGAACATATGTTTTTTGAAGGGGATCGGATTATTGCCGTCCGAGAGATGATCCTCGCCAATGACGAAAAAGGAAGACGAAAAGCTTTAGCAAAACTGCTACCGATTCAAAGATCAGATTTTGAAGGTATTTTTGAATCCATGCATGATTTGCCGGTTACGATCCGTCTGCTCGATCCTCCCTTGCATGAATTTTTGCCACATACACTGGATAGCCAAAAAGAAATGGCTAAAAAAATGAAGGTTAGTCTAAAAGGAATCCAGGAAAAAATCGAATCGCTCGACGAAGCTAATCCAATGCTCGGACATCGAGGTTGCCGACTTGGGATCACCTATCCTGAAATTACTGAAATGCAAACCCAGGCCATCATCGAAGCAGCTTTGAATCTAAAAGAAAAAGGAGTTCATGTGACTGTAGAAATCATGGTGCCATTGATCGGTAGGCTACGCGAATTCACTCAGCAGGAAAATATTATCCGTGCAACTGCCCAAAAAGTTTTTGATAAATATGGAGAAAGCGTAGATTATCGCGTAGGAACAATGATTGAAATTCCAAGGGCCGCGCTGACAGCAGATTTGATTGCAAAGCGAGCTGAATTCTTTTCTTTTGGTACAAACGATCTCACTCAAATGACTTTTGGCTTTTCAAGAGACGATATCGGAAAATTTCTTCCAATTTATCTGAAACAGGGAATCATGGACTTTGATCCGTTCAAACAAATTGATGAAGTTGGAGTCGGTCAGTTAGTTAAATATGCAGCAAAAAAAGGTAGACAAACCAGGCCTGATATTAAATTGGGTATCTGCGGTGAGCATGGTGGCAATCCTGAATCGATAGACTTTTGTCATCGCGTTGGACTAAACTATGTAAGTTGTTCGCCATTCCGGGTACCTATTGCCAGATTGGCGGCAGCTCAAGCTAACATTAAAAATAAGTAAGAAAAGGATTTTTCAAAATAATGCACATCAGGATACGTGTTGAAAAACCATTCGCAAGCTGGTCACATTAATATTACAATTTATTAATCCCTCCTTCAAAATGTGACCAGATTTTGCGTTTTTGTAGAAAAAAATTCATTTTTCCCTTTTTCAGATTCTATTATTATTGATTTAATAATCACAATTAATTTAAAAAATCGTGAACTTACTGTGGTGTTATTGATAATAAATATTTATATTTGAAGCTTACTTTGTTACCACATCCCAACTACCACTTCATATAATACCAAATCACCTAACAGTTTTCATCATTATTTGGATGAAATATCCCGGTGAAAAAACCATTAACTGCGCAGTCTAGCCAAAAGGCTGGATTTTCATTTTCATTTTCAAACCGTACAATAGCCTTACATTCTATTGAATAATCACAGTTCAATATAAATAATTGTAATTGAGCTTAGATATAAATGAAGATGGAACGATTAATGAATACAAAATTAATCATACTACTATTTTTTAATTCTTAAAGACTAAGAAATTGGTTAATCTAGCTCTGATTGAAAAAAGAAGGTTTATTGGCAATGGCCGATCTGCAAAAGTATACCTCTCCTATAAAGGAGATAAAGGTATAGCTACAAAAACATTTACCGGTGAAATCGTCAGCAAAGTCATACTCTTTGTTTTAACAGGATCAGCAAATCCATACACCTGGTGTGAAGATGCCGTCAATTCTGCTATGATAAGACGAAGGCTGTTGTCCAATCTCTGCAAGATTTGGTTTGAAGATAAAATGAGATTGCCAGAAACCTATACTTACAGGTGGAACACTGACCAAAAAGCATTTGAAATTGATGCTGAATTTATCAAGGGTCAACATGCCCCGGTTTTTACTCCTTTGCAGGTGAATTCAAAAGATTACATGTCAGAATTAAGGCATGAAATCATGAATCCGCTTGAGAAGAAGTTAATCCAATCAGGTTTCGACGGGTTGGTTTGGCAGGCTGGAAAAGGTAATCCCGTTGGAGCCAGTAATTTTATGCTATTACGACAGGAAGATGGTACAGAACAGTGGATCTGGATTGATTTAGAGTCAGGTCTTCCAGCTTTGTTTGCAATGAATCCATTTTCAACTTTATTTTATTATATCCCTAAATGCATTAAACACCGAGACTGGTTATTTGACAATGTAGATACCTCTAAACTAAAAAAGTACTTAGAGAATAATAAAGAAACTATTATACAGGAACTCGGTTTGAAAACCTATCGGCAAATGCTCACCGATTGTGATTTGTTAACCACTTCTCAAAAGGAATGGAAGCAAATAAAGCGGTATAAAAGAAGCTTATATTATGCTGCTTCGCAAGATAAAATCACTCCTGAGGAAAAGGATTATTATGAAGATAAACCTTTGCGCTGGTATTTGAAGAGCATTATACTTTTTTTGAATGCTTTTGTAATTAAAATAAAAGACAAATCAAGAGAAATTTTTCAGGCGTTTTATGAATTTCGGTACAAGAAATTTTTCAGGCGTATTTACCTCTATTTTTCAGACAGCTACTATCGTTGGGGAACAGCCCGATGGCTCTTAAAAAAAGAAATAGATAAATGGCATTCCCGAAAATTCCTCAGCGATGAAGAATCTACCTTTCTTAAGGAAGAGCTCAAAAAAGGTGAAGCCAGTGCATATTTAACTGACTTTAGTATTCATGTGGGCATAAAACCAATTGTAAAATTATTTGCCTGGGGAGTTATGCCTTTTCTTATTGCTGCAGGTGTGTTTAGCCTGCAAGCTGGAGCAATTATTATGATAGGTGCAGGATCTTTTGGAAGAACTATTTATACGGTTTGGAGAATCGCAAATAGCCTTGTGAAATCTAAACCACATTTTCCCTTAATCGCTTTAATTTTAGGTATGTTCCCTGTTGTTGGTAATCTTGCTTATCCTGTTGAGCTATTATATCGTAGTGCTGGTAAAAAGGATATGCTGGCAAAATTTATCACCTATTCTATTGGCACTAAAGTAGGTGCAAAAATTCCAATATGGGGTGGTCAGGATAGTGAAACGGAACATTTTTTCAATAAAATCTGTCATAAAATATTGAACTTCAAGATTTAAAAATATTTCCTTTTTTCTCTTTTGCTTACCTTTGGCTATTTTGATGACCAAAATTGATTCACAGTAATCGAATCATCAATCTATCCAGAAATCTTATGAAAAAGAGGCCTTCAAAAGTTTATCTATTATTTGCTTTAGTTTGTTTTTCTATTCAATTCCTAAAGGCACAAATTGTCAATATTGAAGAAAAAAAAGCGGAATTACTGGATACGGTTGCCTGGTTTGGAAGTATCGGGCAGGAAATGGGATTATTGAAAAACACTTCCACTATTTTCACTTTCAGAACAGCTGCAAATATTGGCCGTGTGCATCATAAGCATCTATTTTTATCGCTCACCGATTATAGATATACCGCGACCGGAAACGAACAATTGGCCAATCAGGGTTTCCAACACCTGAGATACGTTCTTAAAGCTAAACCCAAGGTATTTTACGAAGCTTTCACGCAATTGCAATACAACGACCAGATCAAGCTTAAAATGCGCTGGCTTCTTGGTGCAGGTGTCAAATTCAATCTGGTCAGTAAAGAAAAAAGACATGTAAATCTTGGGGTTTCGTATATGTACGAATACAATGAAGAAACCGATCCCGATGTTTTTTTAAGGATAAATCGGATGAACACTTACCTGGTTTTAAACTTTGTTTTTTTTGACAAACTGAACATCCTGAGCACGACTTATTATCAACCTAATATTATAGATTTTAATGACATACGATTATCTTCGCAAACCTCATTTCATTTTAATATTACAAAAAAGTTGCTGTTCAAATTTGCTTTTGATTTGACTTACAATTCAAGAATACCTCCAAATGTTCCAAACACTATTTATTCCCTAACCAATGGAATTACCTGGTTGATTTGGTAAAATATAAAGCTGATTTAAACTTTTTTCTTTTAGACTAATTCCTAAAAAACCTACCTTTTATTTGAAGCAGCGAATGAAGTGTCGCATCTAGAAAGTGTAAAAGAAGAAATCGATCAACAGTTTGAGTTAATCAATAAAAAGAGCTACTATTTTATGAAAAAGAGTATCCGCGGCATTTTACGCAATGTAAAAAAGTATATTCGAAATTCGCCGAAAAAAGAAACTTAGGCAGAATTACTTATCTATTTTTGTCATAAATTGAAAAATATTCATCCATCAATTGAAAGAAATCGGATTTTACAGAATCTTTACAAGCGGGCAATAGGAAATAATTAGAAAAAAATAACAACTCTGTATGAGGATTTACAATATGATTTCGAAATAGAATTAAGAGCAATGATGTAATTTGTAAAAGCAGTTGGTAGTCAATCAGAAATGAAAGAAGAAAAACAGTTCCTAGGTATTACCAATATTAGATATCAACAATAATAAAAATCAAATAAGTCAAAATTTAATGGTCAAATGGAAACAGTAATTTTTGTCATTCAAGTCATTATCGCATTTAGTATTTTTAATGTCTGGATACTACGATATGGAAAATCAACTGACTGGCGTGGAGGTGCAGCCAGCAATATGATAGAAGAATTTGCGGTCTATGGACTTCCTGTTTGGTTCATGTACATAGTTGGCTTCTTAAAGCTTCTTTTTGCTGTACTATTGATAGCAGGAATATGGTTCCCGACTTTTACAAAGCCCGCTGCTGCAGGCATAGTTATCTTAATGCTTGGAGCTATTATCATGCACCTTAAAGTGAGTGATCCCTTGAATAAATCACTGCCCGCTTTTTCTTTGTTAGTCCTGTCCCTGATAGTTGTCTTAACGTAAAAAGGATGAAATAAAGATTAGGTTACTAAAATTCGAAACTCTTCAATTCTTTGTTTGTGGCTATCTGTTTTGATAATCACTAATCTTCTGACTCATTTTCCAAATTTTTGAATTCCTGTAGCCCAAAGTAAAAAGCAATTCCAAACAAGAGCGTGACTACTCCGGAAAGGTAAGGAATGAGTTCAGTCATTTTCTTTCAATTTTTAAAAGTTTCAAATAAATGGCAAATCCAAGTATAGAAGGCACCCATAAGCCAATAAAAAGTGCTCCTTCTTTTTCTCCACGAAACCACATGGTTTCAGAAAAAATCAGACACCCAAATGCCAGAAAGAGCATTATTAAGTCTGTTTTACTAAGTTTTTTTAACATGTCTTTTATTTTTTAATAAGATTAACACCTTACTAACAACTGATAATCAAAATGTTCATCCCCATGATAGATTATAAATACCGAATTGCCAATACTTACTGAAAATTAAGGCCGATCTACTGGTGCTGCCTGTAATTTTGAGAGAGGAGGTTTAACTTGGAAAAAATTGGACGACAAACGATGTTGTTAGGTCTGTAATGCTCACCTCCGCACCAAACAGTAACTTTAGGCTGTACCTTATGCGGTTTAAAAAGACAATAATTTTTAATTTGAAAGGTAATCATTATGAAAAAATTAATAATTTAAACCTATTTTAAATTTAGGCGTTTCTAATCTGATCTTGATTGCTCATCAAAAACAACAGGATTTCTTTATGATACATCTACAAAGACTAAATATGGACAACTCCTGGTTTGTTGAAATCGGCGGATGGAAAGTGTTGATTGATCCATGGTTAGAAGGAACAGAAGTTGACTTTTTTGGTTGGTTCAATACCCAATGGCATCGCACAACTCCATTGTCTTATGATCAATTACCAGCTTATGACTCCGTTTTAATCACACAAAAGTATCCGGATCATTTCCATGCAGAAACTTTAGAAAAACTTGCTCCGAAAAGTATCTTTGCACCTAAATCTTTACAAAAGAAGCTAAAAAAATTACTCCCAAATGCAGCGGTAATTGGTTTGGATGCTACTAATAACAAGACAATTATTAACAATATACAGGTGACCTTTTTGGCTACTACAAGAAACATTGATCCGATTTATGATGCTTTTATATTGGATGATGGAAAAGAGAGTATTTTCATAGCAACTCATGGTTTTCAAATGAGTGAAAAACATATTGAAACCTTAAAAAAAGCCTCCCCTTGTCAGCTTTTAATTACTCCTTTCAATCTTTACAAATTACCTTTTTTCTTGGGAGGAGTAGTCTCCCCTGGCTTGGAAGGCGTTGAGCACCTTTGTGAGGTATTAAACCCAAGAAAAGTGATCGCTACGCATGACGAGGATAAACATGCAAAAGGGTTGGTTTCTAAATTTGCAAAAATCATTCGCCCTTCATCAAAAGAAACGCTTCTAAAACTCCCGTGGTTAGGAGAGCGCTATCAGGAAATAACACACTACAAGCTCACTCAAATATCATGAACAAAAAACAAAGAGCACTACTCGAAGTCATAATTATTTACCTCATTGTTGGATTTGCAGGATGGGGAACTTATCTTTTTTTTCAAGAAGAAGGAACCGTTTTACGTTTTATTTATGCGGATCTGAGCATGACCATAGTGACTTTTTTCTTCTCCTTACTGAAAAGAAACAGCAGTGTTTATGATGCCTATTGGAGTGTTATCCCTTTTTATTTTATCGTCCAGTGGTTTGTTTATTATGGGGGATCAGGTTGGGGAAGCTATCAGTGGATTTGCGCCTTCATTGTTAGTTTTTGGTCCTGGAGATTGACCTTGAGCTGGGCAAGAGGATGGCCAGGTTGGGAGCATGAAGATTGGCGGTATGTCAACTTTAGATATCAATTTGGAAAGTTTTTTCAACCCATCAATTTTTTGGCCATTCACTTCTATCCAACTTTAATTGTTTTTTTAAGTCTGTGGGGTTTATTTTGGGTATTTGATTTTGGAGCAGTCGAAAGTCCTTTACTATTCTTTATTGGTGCGTTTTTAGCGTTTTTAGGAACAATCCTGGAACTATTGGCAGACAATGAATTAGCACGCTTTCGCAAAAGAGAAAACAAGAAAAAAGGAGATATTTTGAGGACTGGAATCTGGGCTTATTCCAGAAATCCTAACTATTTGGGAGAGATCCTTTTTTGGGTTGGATTGCTTGGAATGTCGCTAGCTTTTGGTGCACCCTGGTATGCAGCCATTGGTTCGGTTGGAATGCTGCTGATGTTCCTTTTTGCTTCTATCCCGATGAAAGATAAACAAATGGAAAAAAACAGACCGGAAGCCTTTGCAAAATATAAAAAAGAAGTTTCAACATTGATTCCGCTTCCACCAAAATAAAAGACCGTTTAATTCTATCAAAAAGATCTTTTTTAAGAGTATGTATAAAATTTGTTCAAATTAAAAATCAAGAGTTTGCGGTTCTGACTAACGATTCTTGAGGAAGTTTAGCGAGCTAAACGACTGAATGAATTGGACGTCATGGTTCGTAAAACATTGGTTTTCAGGAAGTAGAAATTTAAACATGCTCTAAGCTGTTTCTATCCCTGCAACAGATTCCAGGTGTAATTCCCGAATACTGATTTCCCGCATTTCTACTTTACGGACTTTACCCGTCACCGTCAATGGGAAGCTATCTACAAACTTGATATACCGAGGAATTTTATAGTAGGCTATTCTATCTTTACAAAAAGTCTGAATTTCTTCCGCTGTTGCAGATTCACCATCGCGCAGCTCGATCCAAGCCATCAATTCCTCTCCATATTTTTTATCAGGAACGCCAATTATCTGCACATTTTTGATTTTAGGGTTTGTATATAAAAACTCTTCAATCTCTCTGGGATAAATATTTTCGCCTCCTCTGATCACCATATCTTTGATACGGCCCACTATTTTCACATAACCATCTTCATCCATAGTTGCTAAATCTCCGGAATAGAGCCACCGCCCTTTATCGACTGCTTTATTGGTTTGCTTTTTATTTTTCCAATAACCCAGCATGACACAATAACCACGAGTACAGAATTCCCCGGTTTCTCCAAGGGGAACAATCATTCCGGTATTAGGATTAACAATCTTAATTTCGATATGCGGTAAAACTTGTCCAACGGTATTCACGCGTTTTTCAAGAGGATCATCCACGCTGGTTTGTGTACAAACTGGACTTGCTTCGGTCAAACCATAAGCAATCGTCATTTCGGGAATATGCATTAGTTTGTTTACTTTTTTCATGACTTCAACCGGGCACGGTGAGCCCGCCATGATCCCAGTTCGTAAAGAACTATAATCATACTTTTGAAAATCAGGATGCTCCAATTCAGCGATAAACATGGTTGGAACACCATACAGTGCCGTAGCTTTTTCCTCCTCGATTGTTTCCAAAACAGCTTTCGGATCAAAGCTTTCACTGGGATAAATCATTGTAGCTCCATGAGTCATGCATCCTAGGTTTCCAAGCACCATTCCGAAACAATGATACAAAGGGACTGGAATAATCAGCCGATCCTTATCCGTAAGTTTCATCACTTCTGATACAAAATAACTATTGTTGAGAATGTTGTGATGGCTGAGTGCGGTCCCTTTGGGATAACCTGTGGTTCCACTGGTATATTGGATATTGATCGGATCATCAAAAGAAAGCTGTCTTTGGCGTTTCAGCAGATCGTCCATCGAGATTTTGTCAGCTAATCTGATAAAATTATCCCAGCTAAGCATACCCGGTGAGTCATCGGGATGTAGTCGAATTACCGTTTTTAAGGTCGGAATTTTCTCTGCATGAAGGCGGCCAGGTTCGCAATGATACAGCCTCGGAGCTATCTCATAAAGCATCTGGGTATAATTAGATTTTTTAAACTGATCTGCTATGATTACTGCACTGCACCCCGACTGGTTCAGTGCATATTCCAATTCATGAAGGCGATAGGCGGGATTGATGTTGACCAGGATAGCACCAATCTTGCTGGTAGCAAACTGCGTAATGGTCCATTCAGCACAATTGGGTGCCCACACACCAACCCGCTCCCCTTTTTTGACGCCCAAAGCCAATAGTGCTTTGGCACACGCATCTACTTTCTCTTTTAATTCCAGATAAGTGTATCTGATATTCTGATGGCGAACGATCAGTGCTTCATTATTGGAAAAGCGTTCTACGATTTGATCAAACGCATCGCCAATCGTCAAGCCCAGCAGCGGCTTCTGGCTGGTACCGCTTCGATAGCTTAATGAATTTTGGTTCATTATCTTTTGGATTAAATAGTTGAATAAATTTGATGGGAATTAAGGAAAAGTAACAACGGAAAAGTACGGTTAAAATAGTGATTTTGCAAGATTATACAGCAGAAAATCCTTATGTTTTCATTGCTAAAACTTTATCTCTGAGTTCATCAGGCACATCCACTTTTTGCAAAGTGGAATAATCATAAGTTACGATGGTTTGTTTGGAAATAGCTACAAGGCGTTGGTGCTTTTTACTAAAAAGATGAGATTGAAGTATCAAGCGATCTTTTCCAATATCAGTGACTTTAACGCCAACAATCACCGTATCCGGAAAAGTAACTGGAAAAATATATTTGCAATCCTGCCAGCCCAAAATGAAGCCTGCTTCGCCTTCTTGTTGTGAAACACCGTAACCTAATCTTTGAAAATATTCGATCCTTGCACTTTCCGTCCATCTGAGGTAAACAGTGTTGTTGACATGCTGAACAGCATCCATATCGCCCCATTGCACATCGATTTCAATGTGGACAGGAAATTCGGAAAGAAAGGCCTCGTTTTTTTCCATAATCAAATATTTAGTTTACTCTCCTTCGTTCCTCTTCTGACCCCGTTGCACGTTGTCGGTTTGATTTTAATTTATTATTGCCAAAACGCTGAGAGAACGTAATTTTTACTACCGTTTGACTAAATTCAAGGTAACTTTTAGAATCAATATTCTGCTCCGGTAAATAAATAGAAAAATATCGGTTTCCTGTTTTAAAAACATCATCAACCGTAAGTCTAAGCGTTGTATTATTTTTCCCAAACTTTTTTTGAATACCTAAATTTACTTTTCCAAAAGCATCAACTTTGGTGACGCCCCATGAGTATTGTGGTGAATTATAAAATCCGGAGATTTCTATCGTAAAATTCTTGGGTAATTTAAAGATTTGAGTAGTGTTGAAAGTAAATGATTTTTGCGAAAAAGTTACTGCCTCTCCGGTATAATCAAAATTCAACTCCTGCCAACTTACGATCAAATTGTTTTGCATCTCCCACCAATTGCCGATATAAAAAGGCAAGGTCGCTAAGAAAGATACTGTATTTTTGTAATCCATGTTTATGGAAGTAGTAAAAGATTCATTGGTTTCAGCATCAATTATCGGTACAAACCGGGCGATTGCGTTATCATCATAACTATATTGGAGGGAGAAAAAATAGGTCTTAAACTTGTACTCCAATTTAACCGCATCTGTAATGGCAGGTTGCAACGCAGGATTTCCAGCAACAAAAGTAAAAGGATCAAAAAATATCTGAAAAGGCGCCAATTGGGTATAGGCGGGTCTTGTAATTCTGCGGCTATAAGCAAATTGGATCGTATTATTTTCATTGATCTCTTTTGACAAAATCAGATTTGGAAAAAAATTGCCATATTTTCGATCTACAATGTCCTTTTCCTCTGCAGTGCTAAGATTCGATTTGGTATATTCGTATCGCAGTCCAGCAATCATACTGAAGTCGTTTTTCAAATCAAAACTAAAAGAAGTATACGCCGCTGTGATATCTTCCAACAAACGATAATTCTGGGTCAATTCCGGACGTGGTCCCCATACTCCCGCGATGAGATCAAAAATGCCAACATCATTGGTAAATCTGGAAAATGTAGTTTTAAAACCTGCTTCCATTTTGACCTTTTCATGTAATCGTTTGGTATAATCCATTTTTCCAACATAAATATTGATGGGCGTTATTTTCTTGGATTTTATTTTTTCATCATAAAGAAAATCATTCTGAGGACTGTAATATTTATTGGTATAATCTGTTGGATTATCATCATGATAATAGAGGTAATCCAGATCAATATTTATAAAATGTTCTGAATCAAAAGAGTGTTTCAGATTGAGGTTACCGCCCAAATTTTTCCAATGGTTAATTTCATAGGTATCGATAATTAGCTTATCAGAGATATCACCATTTTTAGTAATGAGTACATCATTTACCGCATCCATTTCCCATTTGTTGTCGTAACCGGTAATCAAAACGCCAAGCACCGTTTTATTACTGACAGCATAGTCAATTCCGAGACGAGCATTATGGTTTTGAATGACGGGATCCCTGTTGCTGACGTTTACAGTATTGGTCAGCGTATCGTTAAAAGTCACTTTACGGTCAAAAGAAATAATCTGATCGGTCCGATTGTGCATAAAGGAGTAATCTCCATATAAATTGAATTTGTCTTTTCTATAGTTGAAGTTGATACTTGCACCGGCTTTTTCACCTCTGCCATAACCTGCGGTCAGAGAATAGTTACCATTCATTCCAACGTCTGTATTTTTTTTAAGTATGATGTTAATAATCCCTGCATCCCCTTCGGCGTCAAACCCGGCAGGTGGAGCCGTTATTAATTCAATTTTTTCGATATTACTGGAATTCATCCCTTCAAGCATCTGAACCACAGCCTCCATCGGCATACGAGTCATTTTGTTGTTTATCATTACAACCACGCCATCTTTGCCACCCATGGACAAGCTATAATTTTGCCGGTTTACTGATACGCCCGGAGACTTTTCCAAAACATCCAAAGCAGAACTTCCGGCTGAGGTAATGCTGTTCTCCACGTTTACCACCATTCGATCAATTTTTTGTTCGTAAAGTGGTTTTATTCCTACAATCTCGACTTCACTTAATTGCTCTGAATTTTCACCTAAAGTAATTGTCCCCAAGTCAATGACTTCATTTTCCGACTTGATTTCCACAGGGCTATACACAGCAGCATAACCCAGCATGGTTATATTTAAAAGATACGCACCTGGTTTAAGGTTTTCAAAAATATAATGTCCTTCAAGGTCAGTCACCATCCCTTTTACTAAGGAAGAATCGCTTGGATTAAGGGTTAAAACATTTGCAAAAGGGACTGCATCACCATTTTCATCAAATACGTTACCTAGAATTTTAGACTGGCTATAACCGAAAACTGAATTAATCAGAAAAACGAGAAGAAAGCATTGCTTTAGAGCATTCATAAGGTCTCCATTGGGTAATTAAAAAATGAATTTCATCTAAGTTATAAAATTAACTCCTCAGTAAAAATTATTTGATTGACAGAACAGCAATTGCATCTTAAAGTTTAACTGATCAAATTTCCTTCATCATCCCACTGAGCAACATCAGCCCGTGTACTTTGGTCAATACATTTGGACAACCATTCTTCATCGTAAGCTAGTCCATGTTTTTCGAGTACATCGTCAGGTACGCCATCCCAAACATTGGCGACGTTACCCTTATAACCTAAATCTTCGAGTCCCATTTTTGTGGTGTAATATCCGGTCAAGGTCAAATTCCGCATCAATGAAAAGAATTTGACGCCTTGTTCCACATCAGGAGCTGCTTTGTCCGGATAAGCGATTTCATCAATAATTGATATTTGTTGTTCATTTGAACAAGCCTTAAATTCTTTACCAAATTGTTTATTGGACTTGTTGTCCAGCCACATCAATCCTCCACGTATCGGAAGCTGGTGATAGGGCAAGTCTTTCGCCATAAACTCAATGAATTCAGGCACTCCTGCATCAGTAGCAGCCCCAAATTGGTCTTTTGAAGGAAGGATAATATCACACAAAATAGCGATCGTTGCTACTTCATGTTCGTTAAAAAATTGTTCGGCTTTTAGTTTAGTGTCCAGTTCTTTTTCTTTAAGCGTTCTGCCGTAATCTCCGGTTGCTGCGCTTAAATCTTCTGGTTCTTTTGTTTGCGGAGCACAACCGTTTAGTAATAATCCTCCTGCGAGGGAACCGGCTAAAAGTGATTTTATTGAGTCTCTACGATCCATGTTTTAATAGTTATGAGTTTGAAGTTTTTAAATACTGAGGAGCGAGGGGCGAGTGGTCAGTTATCAGATTCGTACTCGCTACTGACAACTCGTACCTCGTACCTCGTATCAAATATTCTGTTTCTTGAGCTGATCGATGATATAATCTGAAGTTCTCCATGCTAGTGCGAGGATCGTCCAGGTTGGATTTTTATCGGCTTGTGAAACAAAGGGCCCTCCGTCAACGACAAAGACATTATTGGCATCATGCAATTGCTCAAACTTGTTGGTGACAGAAGTTTTAGGATTGTCGCCCATTCGCGTCGTTCCGACTTCGTGAATAATTCTTCCGGGAGCCAATAATCCATAATCCGCTTCTTTTTCGGGTTTATCTCCCAGTAATTCCCCTCCCATTGAAGTTAAAATCTCTTCAAAAGTATTGTGCATGTGTTTTGCCTGATTGCGTTCGTAATCGGACCAGGTGTAGTTGAATCGCAAAACCGGAATTCCAAATTCATCCACAACATTGGGATCAATCTCACAATAATTATCTTCGCGGGCGATGCATTCTCCACGACCTGAAATTCCAACAACGGAACCGTAAAACCTTTTCACATCATCCCTCAGTTTATTGCCATAGCCACCTACTGTTTCACCTATATATTTATTCATTTCACTGGCTCCGAAGCCAAATCCGTAAGAAGGCATTCCCAGGCCACCCCAAACTTCGATATGGTATCCTCTTGGAAAATCAAGCTTTTTGTTGTCTAACCACCAAGGGGTGTAGACATGCATCCCTCCTACTCCATCTTCGTTGTAAGTTTTACGATCCATCAAACCAGGAATAAAAGCTGCACGGCTAGCACCCGTTGAGTCATGCAAATATTTTCCGACCATACCGCTGCTATTTCCAAGGCCGTCAGGATGCTGCTTACTTTTTGAATTCAGAAGGATTCGTGCAGAACCACAAGCAGATGCTGCAAGTACTACAATCTTTGCATTGAGCTGATATTCTTTACGATCTTCTTTATTGACATAAGTGACGCCGGTCGCTTTTCCTTCGTCATTGGTGGTGACTTCTCGAACCATGCAGTTGACAAAAAGATCTATTTTACCGCCATTCTTTTGAGCTGGAAAAATCAAACAGGTTCCGGAAGAGAAATCCGCATGTACCGCACATCCTCGTGCACATTGCGCACAATAAAAACATACTCCTCTGTCTTTGTTGATAGGTTTCGTCAGAATGGATAATCTGGACGGAATAACCGGAACGTTAGCTTTACGGGCTCCTTTGATATAATACAATTCATGTAACCGCGGCTTGGGAGCCGGCAGGAAAAAACCATCTGGTTCGTTCAGCAAATTTTCTTTGCTACCAAAAATACCGATGAGTTTGTCCACTTTGTCATAATACGGTTTTACATCATCATAGTTTATGGGCCAGTTATCTCCAAGACCATCGTCATCTTTATGCTTGAAGTCTCTGGGCCCAAATCGCAATGAGATACGGCCCCAATGATTGGTTCTGCCTCCAAGCATTCGGGAGCGAAACCAGTCAAATTCCGTTCCTTCTACTTTGGTATAAGGCTCGCCTTCAATTTCCCAGCCGCCGTAGGCACTATCAAAATCTCCAAAAGCACGCACAGAACTAGCTCCTCTCCGCGGCGATTCCCATGGCCATTTCATTTGTGTTTTCTGAGCAGGATCGGCAGGATCAAAATACGGACCCGCTTCAACTATAGCTACCTCCAGACCTGCATCAGCCAATATTTTAGCAGCCATTCCTCCGCCAGCTCCGGAGCCAACGATGCAAACATCATAGGTTTTTTGGTTTTTCTTGAATTGCATAAAAAAAGTTTTAATCCTGTTTTCCTAAATAGGGTTTTAAATTAGCTAAATTCTTTAGAAAAAGGGAACAGTCCTTTTATTTATTAAATGAGGCTTTTCTGCCTGAGGTGATTTAAATCACCCTGATGAATGATTTTCTTCATAGGGTTTCCATTTGAAAATTTTTATTTTAAAGGTGGAAAGTTATATAATGTTTTTGAAGGGGGTTATTATATCATCTTAAAAACCCTCAGCTATGCAAAGTCCAAAATTTGACACAATCGTAAAAGAAGCAGACTCTTTGCTTTACTCCGCGACTGAAGAGTTAAAAAGATCTAAAGAAGATTTTGTTAACTATAATGCCTGTAATGATTCACGGGAATCAATTCGTAAATATCTTACGTCTTTTTTACTCAAAAATCACATTGAGCCGCAAGAACCGGTTACCTTGGCAAGCTTACTTAAACAATGCAGAGCAATTGACAATAGATTTAAGGCACTTAATATGTCTTGCATCCTTTGTCAGCATGATTCCGAATATGAAGACTATTGCCTAAGCGTTGAAAAAGTAAATCCTTGTTTGAAGGTTGCAGAACAAACCCGTAAAGTCGTTTTGGGTTGATTTTAAAATCGTAATGCTGCTAAATCGCAATTGATTTCTTATTTTGGTTTCAACATTATAAGAAATCACAAAACAGATGGACTACCCCGAAAAAATCCAAAATGCTTTTCAATATTTAAAAACGAAAACAACTTTATCACCCGAAATTGGAATCGTACTTGGATCAGGTCTTGGCGCTTTAGCCAATTCCATTGAAAAGGCGTTAAGTATCCCATTTTCTGAAATTCCTCACTTTCCTGTTTCAACAGTTGAAGGCCACGAAGGAAATTTGATTTTTGGAGTTTTAGAAGGAAAGTCTGTTATGCTGTTGAAAGGAAGGGTACATTATTACGAAGGATATTCCATGCAAGAGGTTACTTTTCCCATTCGAATAATGCAGGCTTTCGGAATTAAAACATTGATGTTGACCAATGCTTGTGGTGGATTAAGTCCAGGTTTAAAGGTTGGGGAATTAGTCTTAATTAAAGACCATATCAATTTAGTGGGTGAAAATCCATTGCGTGGAAAAAATCATGCAGAACTTGGACCAAGATTTCCAGATTTATCAAAAGCCTATGATCCGCAACTCATTGAAATTGCTGAGAAAGCTGGCAACCAACAAAACCTTAAACTTAAAAAAACAGTATATGCCATGGTAAGCGGTCCGTGCTATGAAACCACAGCAGAAGCTAATTTTCAGCGTATCATTGGAGCTGACATCGTCGGAATGTCGACCATTCCGGAATGTATCGTTGCCAATCACGCGGGAATAAAAGTGCTGGGTATTTCATGTGTTACTGATATTTCTCCACCGAACGGAGTTGAACAAATTACTCATGAAATGGTGATGGAAGCCGCATTAAAAGTTCAACCAGTCTTTATCAAGTTGGTTAAAAATATCGTCAAGCAGCTTTAATAAACAAAGAAATTTCGGCCGCATTTGCAGTTTTTAATAAACCAAAAAAATAGGGCTTCGGTTATTTTGCCATTTATCCGCAACTTATTGTTTTAACAATTCCTGCACACTAACAATTCTTAAGATTTCGTTAATACTGTCACAAAAAGAAAAATAGCCTGGTTTCACCTAGTCGCTATTTTCTCAAATTTTATCAATAAAATTAATTGCCATGAGAATCATCAAAACCCAGAAATCTGTTATCCATCTCCTTCGTTTTTCGTGTTTAGCGCTGATGGCCTTCGTGTTTAGTATGCAAACCATAAACGCACAAGCCAGCAACCTGAAACCTAATATTGCTCCGGATGAGTTTACCGCTAAAAGTGCCAATATAGGTTGGCAAGAAGGAAATACAGTTCCAAACCTAACTTTCAATGATGTCAATAACAAAAAGGCTGACTTGTATAAATTATTAGAAAAGCCCACCATTATTGAATTTTGGACCCTCAATTGTGATCAATGCGCTCAAAACAAGCGCTACCTGAAAGCCTTTTACAAACAGTTTGATATTAATATTGTTGGGATTTGCACTGATGAGTATATCAACCAGATCAGGCAAAAAGCCAGAGAACAGGATCTCCATTGGATGAATGTTTATGATGATAGTAAAAAATTCATCGGAAAAACTTTTGTACAAGCAAACAATCTGGGTGATCCTAAGTTTATATTAATTTCTCCTGACAAAACGGTTGAGAAAATCTACTACAATGTAAACGATGTTAAGCTGTTAGGAGTCGAATTACAGAAAAAATACAGCAATAAATAATTATCATTTTGTCATACCAATAAAAAAAGCCCTTCTCTTTTAAATGGAGAAGGGCTTTTAATTATTTCTGAATAATTATCTTATTTCAAAGTCATCAAGATCATCTTCTTAGTTGCGGAATTGGTTTCCGTTTCTAATTGATAATACAATACTCCGGCTGCAGGTAGATCAGCTCTTGTGATACTTATTTCGTTGTATCCTTCACTGAATTGATCTTCAACAACCTTCAACAACTTTCCGGTAACATCGAAGAACTTCATTTTCGCTTTTCCACTTTCCGGTAGATTGAAACCAATTACTGTTTCATTCTTGAATGGATTTGGCTGGTTTTGGTACAACGCAAATTCTGCATTTTGTACTTCACCATCAACGTTGAAATTCAATCCAATGTTAAGGAATCCTTCGCTGTTGTAGGCTTCAGATTTAGTGTATTGTGAAGAAATTCTCAACACTTCACTCAACTTAGCATCAGCTTTTGCAGCAAAACGTAACGTGAACAATACTTCATCACGTTCCATATCAGTCGCACTATTGTTAGACCAACTTGTAGTGATGATGCCTTCATCAAGTAATGTTAATCCAAAGTTGCTGGCATCCAATTTCGTTAAACTTCCAGCTTCCGTTTCAATGAAATCAATTACTTGTGCATTGAAGTTTAATGTAAACTGATAACCTAACAAACCATTGAAATCACTTGAATGGAATGGTATTTCATACTGCTGACCTTCCACTAATTGTTGATCTTCTAACTCGAAAGTTAAATCTCCAACCGTATTACGGTCTTCGCCACTGATAAAGCTGCTTGTTACTGCACTTCCATTTAAATCACCAATCTTAATGGCAACAAAATCCGCTTGCTCTGACTCTAACAATCCGTTGATGGAGTATACTTCAGGGAACGATGTTGCAAAGGGATTTGTAGGATCCGGGAATACAAATTCAGCATCTACAAATCTCCAGCTGGTATTTTCCTGGAATTCTGTATCAATGAACAAGATCAATCTTCTGAGTTTTAAAATATCAAGTGTTGAAACCGATCCACTCTTGTTGATATCAGCTGCAATAATCTTATATGGTGAATCAAGGAGTTCTGTTGCCAAAACGTGCTTGGTCATCAATACGATATCAAAAGTAGAAAGTCCATTGAGCGGATCATCATTCTTCTCAGGAGTGACCACATAATTGCTTTGCAACATCAATCCACCGAACTCATAATCCCCTTCAATATCTGACATATGGGTGCTAGGCATTCCCGGAGAGTTTCCTTCCAGCAATACTTGAACCGATTCAACTCCATTACCTTCTTCGGTTTGTAAACCACCATGAATGATCACATCATTTGTACCCATAAGAGCCGTGAAAGTTGCTGTTGTTGAAACTGAATTACCACAACCGTCTGAAGCAGTAAAGGTTACATCAATGGAAGTGCTGCCCATCATACCCATACAATTGATCGTTGGATTTGCCGGACTAGTAGACCAGGTAATATTATCTCCCTGACATCCATCAACAACTACTGCTCCTCCGTTATTGTCAACCCATTCGTCTAATACATCCTGAGTATTAAAATTACAGACGGTGAGCATATCCTGAGCAGGCTCTATAACTTCCGGGCTTTCTGTATCCGTAATTACAATCATAGCTACACAGGTAGTAGTTCGACCACAAGCATCTGTCGCTGTGAAAGTTACAGGAGTATAGCCGTTCCAAATACAGAATCCAAGGTTATTTGGATTATAATTGTTGTTTACGACAATATCAGCTCCACAAGAACTTGTGGCTGTCACTGTTGTTAACCAGGCATCAATAATTTCAAGGTAATTGCCATCTTCACAATTCTGAACCAGGCAATTTTGAGGACATGCAATTACTGGTGGTCCGTTTTGAATGGTAAATACTCTGTTGTCACTTGCTGTACGACCACAATCATCCGTCACTGTGTAAGTATAAGTATAAGTTGTACCTGGACAATCTTCAGCACCTGAAATTACTGGTCCGCTAACTGTAGTTACAAAGCCTAATGTACAACTTGTTGTAACCTCAGCGTAATTTGGATTTATATTGATATTGAAAGAACAAGTAACAGTCATGTCTGGAGGTGCAACGATTGTTGGAGGAGCGTTGTTTCCGATAGTAAAGACTCGATTCGCAATTACTTCTCTACCACAATTGTCTCTTACACGGTATGGATAGGTATAGGTTGTACCTGGACATTCATGTACACCTTCAACAATTGGAGGAAGAATTTTTATATCATAATCATCTCCACAGCTTGTTGTAACTGTTGCATCGTCAGTGCTTGTTACAATATCTTCAAAACATAGAACAGTCTCTCCCGGAATTACAGTAACCACAGGAGGATCGTTTTCGATTGTAAATATTTGCTGACAATTAGCCGTATTTCCGCACTCGTCAATTACATTATAAGTGTAAGTATAAGTTGTGCCTGGGCAATTTTGTGCTCCTACAACATCTGGTTGAGAAACGTAACCAGTGAACCCAAGATCACAATCTGTAATTACTGTCGCATCATCAAAGTTTACATCAATATCAGCCAAACATTCTACAGTCATATCTGCTGGACATGTAATCTCTGGTCCTGCAGGTGGATTGACAATAATAGTTTGAACTTCTGAAGTAGCATTATCGCATGCATCAGTTACCGTCCATGTTCTTAAAATGGTGCCGCCATCACAAGTGGTCACATCTGACTCGTCTGCGTATTCAATAGTCAACATGGTTGTTGGAGGAGGAACTGGATTCATAGTTTGACCGGCATTGATACTACCAGGTGAATCATTGGCAGGTCCACTCCAAGTAAAATCTCCACTTTCGCTACCAGTACCTACTAGCTGTAATGAAAATCCAACAGGAGTATTTCCACTTTCCTCTACGCCTACGTCTGTTGATGTCATACCATCAGCTGGGCCTCCTACCGCATCAAAAGATCCTTCGTAACTTAAGAATTCAAGAACATTTGTTCCATTTTGAACTAATGCGAATCCATCAGGACCTCCATTTTGCAAACCTGATATAGCAAAAGAATTGAAGCCAAAGCCATTACTTTGATCTGCAAAAACTCCGCTTAGGTTAATAGTATTATAAACTGTACCATTAGCGCCATTGTAAAGAACTAGTTGGTAAGTTGACAAATCAATGCCAGCTGTTCCTGCTACTTCAATAAATTCACCTGCATCCGTACTTACATTGTCATAATGGAATTCATTTACCCAAACACTCATTTGTCCAACTCCGGTACAATTGTCCATTGCATCCATCACGTCACCTGTAATTGTAAGATCATCAGGATCATCAGCACATTCTATCGTTACATCCTCAGGAGTTGTAAAGGTTGGCGGTGTTGTATCAACAACAGTGAT
Organism: uncultured Saprospiraceae bacterium; assembly: GCA_963793295.1. Classification (GTDB taxonomy): domain Bacteria; phylum Bacteroidota; class Bacteroidia; order Chitinophagales; family Saprospiraceae; genus JAHDHW01. The sequence goes on from CAWBZX010000026.1 coordinate 88,685, forward strand.
GAGCTGAGTTTGGCTTGTTGGATTTCCGCAAGCATCGGTCACTGTCCATGTACGTGTAATTGTTCCTGTATAGTTACCACAATCTGTTAAATCCTCTTCGTCAGTGTAGGTTACCATAGGATCAGGATCACAGTTATCCATTACATTCGATACATTTCCGGTAATGGTAAGATCATTTGGAGAATCAGAACATTCGATGGTAACATCTGCTGGCACTGTAAATGTAGGAGCATTATTATCCTCAACAGTGATCATTTGAACTTGTTCATTTACATTTCCACAAGCATCTGTCACTCTCCATGTTCTTGTAATATTGTTTAACAATCCATTACAGATTGGTGTAAAGTTATCAAAATACTCTACTGGTAATCCTACTGGAGGTGGTGGTGCAACCATTGTTTGACCAGTATTTAAACTACCAGGTGATTCTGGAGATGGATCGTTCCAAACAAAATCATCATATACTCCACCTGTTCCTGACAATTGTAAAGATTCACCGATGGGAGTTGAACCCGTTTCTGAAACACCAATATCAGTAGATAACATTCCATTGGCCGGTCCGTTAGTTGCTACAAAAGCTCCTTCGTAGCTTAAAAATTGTTTGACAATATTTCCACCTTCTACTAAAGCAAAACCATCAGGTGCTCCGTTTTGAATGCCTGATATGGCAAAAGAAACCGCACCAAATCCATTGCTTTCATCATCAATTGTTCCTGTCAAAGCAACTGTGTTATAACTTGCCCCACCATTTCCATTATAAAGAACCAAATCATAATTGGAAAGATCTAAACCCGCAGTTCCTGCTACTTCAATAAATTCACCAACATCATTACTAGCATTATCATAATGGAGTTCATTTACCCAAATCGAAGGTAGATTAGCACCACCGGTATCACAATTATCCATCGCATCTGTTACATCTCCTGTAATGGTAAGATCATTTGGATCTTGAGAACAATCAATTGTAACATCTACAGGAACTGTAAACGTTGGAGGCGTTGTATCAACTATTGTAATAATCTGATCCAACGATGTTGAATTTTCGCACTCATCCGTTGCGGTCCAGGTACGTGTAATCGTTCCTGTATAACCGCCACAACCACTTAGATCTACTTCGTCTGTATATCCTGAAGTTGGATTAGGGTCACAGTTGTCCATTACATTACTAATATCTCCTGTTAATGTGAGGTCATTTGCATCCTGGTCACATTCAATAGTGACATCAACTGGCACTGTAAAAGTTGGTGGTGTATCATCATTAACTGTTATCGTTTGGGATACACTGGAGGTGTTTCCACATACATCTGTGAATGTCCAGGTCCGTACCATTACAAATTGATTCACACAGTTGCCTGGTGTTATATCCGGTGTTGGTGAAACCGTGATGTCTCCGTCGCAATTATCCACTGCTGTTAAATCTACTGGAGCAGGAACATCTGCTGCGCATTGTACCATAACATCCGCTGGTGGGTTTGGTGCATCCGGAGGTGTATCATCATAAACTGTTATTGTCTGGGATACACTAGAGGTATTGCCACAACCATCATCGAAAGTCCAGGTGCGTACCATTACGAATTGATTCACGCAGTCGCCTGGTGTTATATCCGGTGTCGGTGAAACTGTGATGTCTCCTGCACAGTTATCTACCGCTGTTAAATCTATTGGAGCTGGAACATCTGCTGCACATTGTACATTAACATCCGCTGGTGGTGAAGGAGGGACAGGATCAGTGGTATCTTCTACTGTAATCGTTTGAACATGTTCGCTTTCATTTCCACAAGCATCTGTAGCGGTCCATGTTCGGGTAATAGTTTCCTCTTGAGGGCAAGCACCTGGAACGGAAGTTTCTTCAAGTACAACTTCTACCATCGCGGGTTGTGGGCATTGTCCAGAATCAAAGGTTTGATCAACATTGATAAATCCAGGAGTAGCTAACGCTGCTTCAGGAAAATCTTCGTCCGGTTCAATCCAAGTAAAATCACCCGATTGACAACCAGTTCCGACTTTTTGTAATGATTCATCCTCAGGTGCGGAAACTTCTTCAACTCCGATATCTTCTGAAGTACATCCTTCAGCCGGACCATCAGTAGCCACCACTACTCCTTCGTAAGAAATAAATTCAACAACTCTATCCCCTTCTTTAACCAACGCTAGGCCTGATACACCGTTTTCGAAAAATTTGCCTCCTAAATAATCGCGATCAAAAGCTACAGCTCCCCAACCATTACCTTCATCGGGGATGATTCCAACAAGCACTTTGTTATCATCATATTCGCCATCATGTTGTTCATAGGCATATAATTCATAATCTGATAAATCGACCCCTGCCATTCCTGCTATTTCAATAAACTCGTTTACATCATCGCCACTATTATCGTAGTGAATTTCATTAATGAAAAGAACATCTGGCGGGACACAATTGTCAGAAGCAGTCACTTCTGGTGGATCTGGGATTGCATCACATTCAACGGTTACATCAGCAGGAGGGTTATCAAAAGTTGGCCCTTCCTCATCAACTGACCAGGTAAATGTCTGCGTACAGGATGCATAATAATCAGCTTCATCCGTTATGGTATAAATTCTTTTTAAAATATGAATACAATCCAGTTCTGATTCGACATCATGGTGAGTCAAAGTCAACTCCCCGCAACCCTCTTCAATTGTTGGAAGTGCCGGGTCAGGGTCTTGATCCGTTGCCAGATTAAATGTTTCTGCAGCTGCTGGAGCTGAAACATTACAGCCCTCCTCTAATCCATAATTGTCTTCCGGACAAGCAATAGTCGGTGGAAGGCAACAAACAAAATCACAGTCAGGTGGGAAAACAAAATCCAGATCATCTGAAGTATCCCAGTTGTCATCTTCATTGATTTCTTCCCTCAATTCAGCTGTAGTATTTAAAAATTCTTCGCAATTATAAATGGCATTATTAACTTCCGGCGAGATATATAAAGAATTTTCACCGTCTGTAAAAACATCAGGCTTGGCAGAATCATGCGTACCTGTGGTAGTTACATCCCAGTCTCCATTCATTTGGATAGCCGCGATAAAGTTAGATTCATCTCCTTGCACAGGTAAAGTTCCCTGAAAAGCAAAAATCTGATCACCGTCTTTTGACAGTGAAAAATCACCGCTCAATATCATAACCATACCAACAACATTCCCATCATCATCGAGTGCCTGAAACGGAGGTTGCCCTTCTATTACGATCACAATCTCGGTTCCACATTCATATGAACCTTCTATTGTTAGTTTGATGATCCCTTCTGTATAAACCCAAAACCCTCCATCTTCATACCATCCGTGATCTGTAAATGAAATAGTAGTACCTATTTCAACATCTTTTAACAGAACAAATGAAAATTTTTCAGGGGTATTTGATTGATATCCGGTAAAGGCAATATCTCCAAGCTGGAGTGTTGTTTGCGCATTTATCGTTCCTATAAAGAGAAAAAACAATAATAGGAAATGTCGAACAAAAGATGGACCCGAAAGGAAAAACTGCTTTATATTTCTGTTGCTTAAAATATCTCTTAAACGTTTAAGCACGGGGTAAAAATAATCCATTTTTAGTTTTTTAAGTGTTTAATAAAAATCATCAAGTATTAAGCGCTGGTAGTTACACCAACGAACCACAATTCGACAAATGACCAAATCAATCAATTATCAAATCGGGTAAGTATATTTTTTTTATTGCTTTGCTAAAAAAAATCAGGTAATGACAAATGATCAAATTGATCAGCCATCAAAAATGTGTGCTAACTGTTTAATACTTTGTTAAAACGGAAACTTGATTTTGGGATAGGAAAAAAACTTTTCCTAATAACACGGTTTGTGGGAATTTCTTAGAACGGTTTGTGGGTAAGATATTTTGAACGAAGATACAGCGTCAAAGTTAACTTAAAATTAAATCTTAAACAACTGAAAATTAAGTTTAAGAACTGTTACTACATTCAAATAAAACATAATTTTTTAATATGACTATAAAATTATTATGTACTACAAAACTAAACTAAATATTTAAAAGGTCAATAACCTAAAGCAGATATTTTTTATTTTTTTTTAAAACAAACCCCTTTTGGACAACAATATTACAGTTTTGCTTATCAGCTTATCGAAGAAAATCTAACTTTTGTCCAACTTGATTGGCGAAACTACATAAAATTCAAACAAGCCTCTAAATAAATTGCCTCTTTTCGTATTTTGCTTTTTTTTATCATCAATCAATATCAAAAAATGCGAATCGTCTCATTAACATCACTGATCGTTTTTTTCTTTTTAAGCTGTCAGCCAACTGAACCTAATACTCAAAATATCGTACAAAATCCGGTTATGAAATTGACTTACCCAGAAACAAAATCAGTCGAGCAAACGGACGACTACCTAGGCACACAAATCGCCGACCCCTATCGATGGTTGGAAGTCGATACCGCACAGGAAGTTGAAGCCTGGGTGAAAACTCAAAACAAAGTGACTTTTGACTATCTTGAAAAAATCCCGTATCGCGAAAAAATTCGAAAACGCTATGAAGATCTTTTTGATTATCCAAAGCTGTCTTCGCCATTTAAAGCAGGAGAATATTATTTCTTTTATAAAAATGACGGCCTGCAGAATCAATCTGTTATATACATCCAAAAAGGCCTCGACGGTGAACCGGAAGTTTTCCTCGATCCCAACAAAATGTCAGAAGAGGGAACCGTTGCTATCAATCTGATCGGCTTTTCCGATGATGACCGATACGTCGCTTATTCCCGCCAGGAAGCAGGCTCGGACTGGCAGGAGATTTATGTCATGGAAGTCGCCACAAAAAAACAATTGCCGGATAAATTGAAATGGGTGAAATTTTCAGGAGCTTCGTGGAAAGATCATGGTTTTTTCTATAACCGCTACCCCGAACCTCAAAAAGGATTAGAATACTCTGCTGACAATAAATACCACTCTGTTTATTTCCATAAGCTAGGAACAGATCAATCTGAAGACCAACTGATCTACCGCGATGAAGCTAACCCTGACATGTATCATTTTGGTGGCGTTACAGAAGACGAACGATATTATATCATGTATGCTTCACCGGGCACCGACGGATTTGCCACTTATTATAAAGACCTTGATGCTAATGGTAATTTTGTATTGCTTTTTGAAGGTTATGACAATAAAAGCACCGTTGTTCACAACATTGGAGATAAGTTTTTGGTAAGAACCAATATCGGTGCTCCAAAATACCGTCTGGTTGAAGTGGACCTCAAAAACCCCAAAATGGAAAACTGGAATGATATTATTCCCGAACAGGAAAATTTCCTTCAAAGCGTATCCACCGGAGGCATGAAATTATTTGCTGATTATTTGCAAAATGCAACGACGCGGATTTATCAATACGATTATGATGGCAGCAACAAAAAAGAAATCAAATTACCCGGCTTAGGCAGCGCAGGAGGTTTTGGTGGTAAAGAAGAAGAAACTTTGTTGTTTTATACATTCACGTCTTTTATCTATCCCAATACAATTTTTAAATATGACGTGACCACAGGAACTTCAGAGTCGTTTTTTAAAACAGAATTGAAGTTCAATCCTGAAGATTATGTTGAAAAACAGGTGTTTTATAAGAGTAAAGACGGCACCGAAATTCCGATGTTCATTGTTCATGCAAAGGATTTGAAAATGGACGGCAACAATCCAACCTACCTTTATGGCTATGGTGGATTTAATGTTAGCCTCTCTCCATCTTTTAGCACTTCGCGATTGATTTTACTAGAAAACGGCGGTGTATTCGCGATGCCGAATTTACGCGGAGGCGGAGAATTTGGGGAAGAATGGCATCAAGCCGGCATGCTTAAAAACAAACAAAATGTATTCGACGATTTTATCACAGCTGCGGAATACCTGATCAAAGAAGGGTATACTGCGTCATCAAAACTGGCCATTGCAGGTGGTTCAAATGGTGGATTGCTGGTCGGTGCAGCGATGACCCAACGCCCGGAACTTTTCGCGGTAGCAATGCCTGCCGTTGGCGTAATGGATATGTTGCGATATCACAAATTTACTGTTGGAAAAGGCTGGATTCCCGAATACGGCTCCAGCGATGATCCAGAGCATTTTGAAAATTTGCTGGCTTATTCTCCGTTACACAATTTAAAAGAAGGGGTAACCTATCCTTCAACAATGATCACAACCGCTGATCACGATGACCGTGTGGTTCCTGCGCATTCTTTTAAATTTGCTGCACAGTTGCAAAAATCACACAAAGGAGACAATCCAGTGATCATCCGAATTGAGACAGATGCCGGTCATGGAGCCGGAAAACCTACGTCTAAAATTATCGAAGAGCAGGCGGATCTGTGGTCCTTTATTTTTTACAACACCAATGCTCCAGTGAAATATTTGGATAATTAATACTACAGCGAATGGTGAGCAGAAATTTTAACAAATTACCACTCACCATTCGCTATTATTTCACCATACCATTTCATTTTCTTTATCCAATGTTTCAAAAGATCGGCCGGATTCATTACCACAGGAAAGGAAAACTAAAATAAAAACAACCAGAGCTATTTTAATAGATCGTTTTTTCATAGCGCCCCGTTTTTTCCAAAACCATAATCCTGTAAACTACTGTTTTTATTACAGACTGTTCGTCGTGATGAAACTGAACCATTCCGTGAGAAGAGATATTTCGGTCATCTGCTGTGTTTGACTCTAGTTTTTCCATAAACAACTTCAAAGCTTCTTCACCGGCAGACCCCATCAGTTCCTGATAAACTCCCTGTACAATCACACTTTGCCAATTGGCCATATCTTCCATTGAATCCACCTCAAAACAAATTTTGGGATTTTTACGCATCATTTCTATTTTTTGACCTTCTCGGGAATGGCCATAAATATATTTGCCGTCATAAGCAAAAGTTGTCGGAACAACATAAACTTTTCCATTGGAATAGCAGCCGATCCGGCCTAAACGCTCTGTTCGAAGAATCTCGTCGATTTCAGCAGTTACAAGTGATCCGGTCATAGTCTTATAATATTTTGATTAAAGAAATTACCTTTTGACAATATTACTGGAATTGCTCATTAATTCGAATGAGAAAAATCACCTAAAGAATTAATTTTTATCAACCAACAGTTCCCTGTTTTCATTGACTAATCTCACTCGCGATTGTGACAAACATCATCTAATCTTTTTTTATTAAAACCTAGCTTTGATGTAGTTATTAATCAATTTGATGAAATCATAGTGATGAAACAGCAACCCGTAGTTCCTCCTGAAAAAAAACCTTCTCCCGAAAGAAAGCCTTTTCGGCAGGTTACATTTTGGCTATATTTTTTGTTAGCTGCTTTTTTCTTTTATCTGTTATTTTCAAAATATGGAACTAACGCGCCATTGGAAACAAGTTGGAATAAGTTTGAAATCGAAATGCTGGCAAATGACGACGTAGAAAAAGTAGATATTGTTAATAAAGAAAGAGCTGAGGTTTACCTGAAACAAGATCACATCACTGCAGAAAAATATCCGGATATTAACAAAGACTATCAAGGACCGCACTATTATTTCACGATCGGTTCTGTTGAAGTTTTTGAATCAAAATTACAAGCTGCCACAGAAAAATATGATTTAAGTTCAAGGGTCGAAATAACTTATACCACTCAAAAAAACTGGTTCTCAGATATTTTCTCATGGATATTACCATTAATTATTTTAGTAGGAATCTGGCTTTTTATTTTTAGAAGAATGGGCCGACGAGGAGGAACTGGGGGTTTTAATCCTTTTGACTTTGGAAAATCAACACCAACTATGTTTGATTCCAACAATGTAACTAATTTGAGCTTCAAAGATGTAGCTGGTCTGGAAGAAGCAAAGGTTGAAATTCAGGAGATTGTAAATTTTTTAAAAACGCCAGAATTCTATAGCAGGTTGGGAGCAAAAATACCCAAAGGAGTCATGCTGGTTGGTCCCCCGGGCACCGGAAAAACACTTTTGGCAAAAGCGGTAGCAGGGGAAGCAAAAGTTCCTTTTTTCCATATGTCAGGTTCAGAATTCGTAGAAATGTTTGTAGGCGTTGGTGCTTCGAGAGTTCGCGATTTATTTAAAAAGGCAAAAGAGAAAGCACCGAGTATCATTTTTATTGATGAGATCGATGCCATCGGAAGGATGAGAGGCGGTGCTTTGTCAATGCGATCAAATGATGAAAGGGAAAGTACCTTAAATCAGTTGCTTACAGAGATGGATGGCTTCGGCACCAACACCGGGGTGATTGTCCTTGCTGCTACCAACAGAGCCGATATATTAGACCGTGCGCTGCTTCGACCCGGCCGGTTCGATCGCCATATTTACCTGGAGTTACCAGATCTAAATGAACGAAAAGCAATTTTCAAAGTGCATTTACGACCATTGATCTTGGCTGACGATATTGACGTTGACCTGTTGGCTGCCCAGACACCTGGATTCTCCGGCGCTGATATTGCCAATATTTGTAACGAAGCCGCGCTAATCGCTGCTCGCCATAAAAAGGATAAAGTAGAGATGGTTGATTTTATGAGTGCTACAGATCGGGTAATCGGAGGACTGGAGAAGAAAAGTAAAATAATTTCACCAGAAGAAAAAAAGAGAATAGCTTATCATGAAGCGGGGCATGCGACAGCCAGCTGGTTTTTAGAACATGCGGACACGCTGATGAAAGTTACCATTGTGCCTCGGGGAAAATCACTGGGAGCAGCCTGGTATTTACCTGAAGAGCATTTCTTGTATACCAAAGCCCAGTTTTTAGATCGCCTGACTTTTGCCCTTGGCGGGCGGGCTGCTGAAGAGGTTATTTTTGGAGAAGTATCTTCGGGAGCTTTGGATGATCTGGAGAAAGTCACCAAGCAGGCTTACACCATGGTTGCGTTTTATGGTCTGAATGAAAAACTTGGAAATATTAGTTTCTATGATAGCACCGGCCAATACGAGCAATCCATTCACCGGCCTTACAGCGAAGCTACTGCTACAATGATAGATGTGGAGGTGCGGCTGTTGATTGAAAAAGCATATGAACGTTCGAAAAATTTGATCATCAAGCATCGCAAAGAGTTAGAGAAGTTAGCTAACTTATTATTGGAAAAAGAAGTCGTTGTCAAAGACGATCTAGAAAAAATATTTGGCAAAAGAGCAGCAAAACCTTCAAAGACCAAAAAAAAGAATCCACCTGTTGATCTTAAAAAATATTCCGTATGAAAACTTTATTTAAAAAGGCAGGCTTATTTCAATGGATGTCAAGACTGAGCGGTCTGGCGATTGCTATTTTCTTCGCTTTATTCGCGACGGCTCCTCCATTTGGTATGATGCAGTTGATCCCGTCTTTGTTTGTTGTATTTGTGCTGATCATTTCTTTGGAAAATGATCTGATTGGTTTTATTGGTTTTTTTATCCTGGGTGTAGTCGCAACTATTTTCTTTTCTACTTATAAGGAAATACTAAACTTTCTTTTAATTTCAATGCCTTTGTTTATCGTAAGTATTTTTTATTTATTAGGTTTTTTTGAAAAAAGAAACAAAACTTCTACGACATGAAAAACATTTCAAAAATTTTGTTCCCCACTGATTTCTCTGAAAATGCCCAAAATGCTTTTCAACATGCTTTGATTTTTGCAGATAAACTGAATGCATCGATTGATGTATTACACGTTGTCTATCCGGAAAGTGCGCCATTGGATATCCCTGTGGTTGCCGTTCAACCTACGCTACAAAAAGTTGAAGCCGCAAAAGAAATTCAAAATCAATTCATTAATTTTTGTGTTACAAAAGCCAAAAAAAAATACACTTTTATAAATAAGATTAATATTTCAACAAACGTCGAAGTAGGCACTTTGACCAATATAGTAATGAAAACTGTCGGGGAGGAAAACATTGATTTGATCATCATGGGCACAAGATCAAAACACAACATTTTTGAAAAATTATTCGGAAGCGCCAGCAGCAGCATTGTTGGCAATGCTCCTTGCCATGTCATGGTAATTCCGGAGGGCATGGTGGTAGGAGAAATTAAATCCGTTGGATTTGCTACTGATCTTTTAAAATCGGATACAAAACATATTTTAGATGTAGATCAGCTTTTAAGGCCTTTCAATCCTAAGATAAAATGCGTTCATATCCAGACCACTAAAAAGGAAAAAAAGCAATTGCAGTTTGAAGAAATGGTTCAGTTTTTTAAAGAGGAACGACCTGGTTTACACATTAGTTTTTATCAGTTAGAAGGTCTTGATCCTGTAAACCGGCTCAATAAATTCATAGAAACCTGGGATATCGATTTGCTGGTCATGTTTGCACCTCAGCGAGGAATGTGGGAGCATCTTATCTATGTGAGCAACACCAGAAAAATGGCTTTCAGAAGCCAGGTCCCACTACTCATTTTGAAAGAAACGTCTTAAGATGCATTTGTCGGCAAGCAGCTTCGAATGGTTTTATTTTGGAGTTTATATCACCGCAACAATTATACGGGTTTATTACACGAAAAAATATAAACCTGAAAGTACCCAAAATAGAAAGAAATTCACTGCTGATTCCTTTTTATTAGCTTTAGTTGGCATCGGAATGGTTATACCGATTTTATATCTTTTTACCCCATGGTTTGATTTTGCCAACTATCACATCCCGGATTGGTTAAGCTGGATCGGCGTTTTATTCATGATCACTTTCTGCTGGTTACTGGCCAAATCACATCACGACCTCAATAAAAACTGGACACCAAACATTGAAGTTCTTGAAGATCAAACCTTAGTCACTTCCGGCGTTTACCGCTTGATGCGTCATCCAATGTATGCTGCTCATCTTCTTTGGGGCATTGCACAAGCCTTATTACTTTGCAATTGGGTTGCAGGATATGCATTGTTGCTACCCACTCTAATATTTTATCGGTACCGCGTTTCACGAGAGGAGAAAATGATGAAAGCGTATTTTGGAAAAGCTTATGAAATCTATTGCGAAAATACAAACAGGTTGATCCCCAAACTCTCTAATTTATTTTCTTGAAGGATTAAATTCTTCCACCGCTTTTTTTACTTTCTGTCGGTGCATTTTTGGAAATAAAACGATGTTCCTCAACAAATAGCAGTAAATCCAGTGAACTCAGTACTCCAATCAATTCTTTTTCGTGAGTGACTACGAGATGATGGACATGGTGATTACGCATTATACGGGCAGCGATATGAATGCCGGAGTACTTTGGAATCGTCAATACTTTTTTTGACATCACAAGATTGATTGTGGTGTCGTCAGAAACTTCATCAACCATATCGTGAGTAGTAATTATTCCGACAACTTTATTTTCACCATCAACAATTGGTAAGGAATGGACTTTATTTCTTAGCATTATTTCTCTTGCATGGCCTATAGATTTGCGTTCATGAGTGGAAATAACGGGAGTGATCATTACCTCTTCAACTTTAACATTCATAATTAGGTATTTAAAGGTTTATCAAGCTTGAGAACAAGTCCTCATAAAGTACTAAAGTACATATGTCTTTTTTTATAAAAGGTGATAATTGTCATCTAAGCAAATGAGATTTGTTAGTTTCATTTTTCATATGATTGATTAGGTTTGTAAATATTATAATGCATAGATAAAGTAAATACTTAAGTGTTCTAGCCTGATATTTACTCATCTAAAATATGCCTCCTTTTTTATCCAAAATCACTAAGGATGGGATCAGAAAAAGTAAGTATTTTAAAAGACAGCGCCTCTCGAATTAATTTTACAAAACATTTATTAAAAGATGTTGAAGCACTCGAAATAATGCTCAAAAAAGGCCTGTTTGAAAAAGGCATTCAGCGGATGGGAGCTGAACAGGAACTTTGTTTTGTTGATAAAAGCTGGCGGCCAGCTCCCATCGCCATGAAAGTTCTGCCTATTTTAGATGATGATCATTATACAACAGAATACCTAAAATTCAACCTCGAAATAAATTTAGATCCACTTGTATTTACCGGCAGTTGCTTTTCTAAGCTGGAAAAAGACCTCGATTATTACCTCAAAAAAGCAGAGGCCGCAGCTAATCAATTTGACGCCCATATTATCCAGGTCGGCGTTTTGCCATCTATTCGAAGAAGAGACATCACTTTTGAAAATTTAACCCCACTTAAAAGATACAAAGCATTAACGGATAAATTGCGAGAGCTGCGAGGCAGTGATTTTGAATTTCGCATTGACGGAACCGATGAGCTCATTACAAAAGATCAAACGACTTTGTTTGAAGGTTGTACCACCAGTTTTCAGGTTCATTTCCAAATTGACGCCGACAAATTTGCTTCTAGCTACAACTGGGCGCAGGCGATTTTAGCACCTGTGTTGTCAGTAGCTACCAATTCTCCATTATTTTTAGGTAAGCGGCTCTGGCGAGAGTCTAGAATTGCAATTTTTCAACAAGCCATCGATACTCGAAAAGAGTCAGAGTCTTTCCGCGAAGAAAGTGCCCGCGTCTGTTTTGGCAATGAATGGATAAAAAACTCCGCATTGGATTATTATCAGGATAATGTTTCTCGTTATCAGCTTTTACTACAAACAAATCAACATGAAGATTCTTTAGATATGATCGCCCAGGGCAAAACGCCAAAACTTCGGGCATTGAATGTACATAGTGGAACAGTTTATAAATGGAACAGAGCCTGTTACGGAGTCACTGATGGGAAGCCACATCTCCGGATCGAAAACCGGGTTTTTCCTTCCGGGCCTTCCAGTATTGACCAGATTGCCAACACTGCTTTTTGGTTAGGGCTTATGAATGGCATGCCACCGGAATATGCTAATATTTCACAGAGAATGGAGTTTGACCATGCAAAGAGCAATTTTCTAAAAGCTGCAAAACTAGGCATGGGTGCCAGTTTCCAATGGGTCGATGGAAAACAGCTTACCTCCGTTGAACTCCTCAAAAACGAGATGCTTCCTATAGCAAGGAAAGGATTAGAAAAAGCAAAAGTCGACCAAAAGGATATCGAGCGATTTTTAGGTATCATTGAAGAACGGATCAACACCAGTAAAACCGGCTCACAATGGCAACTGGATTCGTTCAACGCATTGCGCAAAGTAGGAACCAAAGACGAAGCGATCATCGCCACGACTGCTGCACTTTTTCACAGGCAACAGGAAAATATCCCCGTTCATGACTGGAGCCTTGCAGAAATTAGCGAAGCAGGTCACTGGAAAGACAGATACAAATACGTCAATCAAATCATGAGTACTGATTTGTTTACGGTAAGACAGGATGACTTGCTGTATTTTGTATCAAATATTATGAATTGGCAAAAGATCAGGCATGTCCCTGTCGAAAATGAAAAAGGAGAATTGGTTGGGTTAATTAGTTCCCGAAATTTAATTAGATACTTATCTAAAAGAAATACAGAACATGAATCTGTTGAAAGTTTAATGACGAAAAAGCCTATCACCGTTTCACCGGAAACTTTGATTCCTGAAGCTTTACGATTAATGCTTGATTTTAATGTCGGCTGCCTGCTAGTGGTTGAAAACAAACGCCTCGCTGGAATCATCACAGAGCACGATCTGGTAAAGATCACCGCTCGCCTCTGGGACGAGCTGGAAATTTAGTTTTATCATTAAAATAGATCGATGTAACCAGCATGAATCATATTTTTTATAATAATATTTCTTTGAATTGTTATTTTTTCAAATACGGCTATAGCTCAGGATTCAATATTTCAGAAAACGCATCAATTAAATTTTCAAACCCAGTTTTTCCAGATCAAAGAAGCTGCTAATTACGGCTTAGTTTTTAACGGCCACCTAGTTGTAATGACTACCATTCCAAATACACAGGGGGATTATAAAATTCAGGCAGAAGAAGCATTACCTGTTGTTGATAGGATTTTTGATATAGCTTATTGAAGTTGAAAAAATATTAAATAGTCAGCGGTCAATAGCAACCCTTTTAAATAAGGATTTAATAATCCCAAGGAGCTCTCAACGCAAGCAAGATGACAAAAGTCATTCGTTCCTTTTTCGGTCTTTCTTACCTTTAAAATTAAATTACTTGACACGCTCTTAAGAGCCTGTTGAAAACCGGTGACTATAAAACACTATTCTCATGAAGCAAGCAGAATTAAGGGTAAAAAGCGTTTCAAAAAACAACAAACCCAAAAAAAACTATTCGTACGATGAAGCATTAAAAACTTCAACCAATTATTTTAAGGGAGATGTCCTGGCGGCAAATGTCTGGATTAACAAGTATGCCCTGAAGGATGCCTCCGGCAATATATATGAACGCTCTCCTGATGATATGCATCATCGTATTGCAAAAGAGATCGCTCGGATCGAAAAACAATATGAAAAGCCCCTTACAGAAAATGCAATTTATGAGGTTTTGAAAGACTTTCGCTATATCGTGCCTCAGGGCGGACCAATGGCAGGAATCGGGAATGACTTACAGGTTTCTTCTTTGTCCAATTGTTTTGTCATTGGCAATGAAGCAGATTCCTATGGGGGCATCCTCCGGATAGATGAAGAACAGACCCAGTTGATGAAACGCAGAGGTGGAGTCGGCCACGATTTGTCTCATATTCGTGCCAAAGGAAGCCCGGTTTTGAATAGTGCGCTAAGCTCATCCGGTATCGTGCCCTTTATGGAACGTTACTCCAATTGTACACGAGAAGTTGCTCAGGACGGACGGAGAGGTGCCCTCATGCTGAGTATTTCTATCCGTCATCCTGATGTGGAGGATTTCATTGATGCCAAACTGGAGCAAGGTAAGATCACTGGCGCTAACATATCTGTGCGGATTGATGATGCTTTTATGAAAGCAGCCCTGGGCGGAAAAAAATACACTCAGCAGTACCCGGTTGATTCCGAAAATCCAAAAATGATTAAGGAAATAGAGGCAACGGAACTCTGGGAAAAGATAGTTCACAATGCCTGGAAATCCGCCGAACCCGGCATTCTTTTCTGGGATACTATCATTCGTGAATCCATACCGGACTGCTACGCAGATCTAGGTTATAAGACAGTTTCTACCAATCCCTGTGGAGAGATTCCCCTGTGCCCATACGACAGTTGTCGTTTGCTGGCCCTCAATCTATTCAGCTATGTAGAGGAACCTTTTACTGAAAAAACAGCATTCAATTTTGAGCTCTTTCGAAAGCATGCCCGACTGGCTCAACGGTTCATGGATGACATCATCGACCTGGAAGTTGAAAAGATCGACCGGATCTTGACAAAAATAAAAACTGACCCGGAAGCTGATGAGATCAAAGCTACGGAAAAGAAGCTCTGGGAAAAAATTCGGGTAAAGTGTATAGAAGGGAGACGAACAGGTATCGGCATTACAGCGGAAGGAGATATGTTGGCTGCTCTTGGTCTACGGTATGGAAGCGATGAAGCGATTAATTTTTCTGTAAGCATTCACAAAACATTGGCCCTTCATGTTTACCGTGCTTCTGTTGCTCTAGCCAAAGAACGGGGAGGATTTAAAATTTATGATGCCGCCCGGGAAGAAAATAACCCTTTCATCAATCGAATTAGAGAGGCAGACGAAGATTTATACAGGGAAATGATAAAGTACGGCAGGCGCAATATCGCATTACTTACGATCGCCCCTACCGGTACAACGAGCCTGATGACCCAGACTTCTTCAGGTATAGAACCGGTGTTTATGGTGTCTTACAAAAGGAGGAGGAAAATAAATCCGAATGACCAAGGAGTTGTAGTAAGTTTTCAAGATGAAGCCGGTGATTTTTGGGAAGAATATAACGTCTTGCATCCTAAATTTATCCATTGGCTAGAGATAAATGGATACGATACGGAGGAAGCACGTTCCCTTCCAGAAAATGAGTTGCAGAAAATAATCCGCCTATCTCCTTACTACAATGCCACAGCCAACGATATAGACTGGGTACAGAAAGTAAAGATGCAGGGTGCTATCCAGAAATGGGTAGACCATTCCATCAGCGTCACGGTAAATATTCCCAATTCTGCCAGCGTTGATCTGGTGGGAGATATCTACAAAACAGCTTGGAAAAGTGGCTGCAAAGGTATCACAGTTTATCGCGACGGTTCGAGATCCGGCGTTTTGGTGGCTGATAAAAAGGATAAAGAAGAAATCCGATTCCGTGAGAACCATTCTCCCCGTCGGCCCAAGAAGTTGGAGGCGAAAGTGCTGCGGTTTCAGAATGAACACGAAAAATGGATAGCTGTGGTCGGGTTACTGGAAGGTAAGCCTTACGAGATCTTTACAGGCCGTGCAGAAGATACTTTTATGCTACCAAAAGACCTTACAACAGGCTGGGTTATTAAAATAAAAGATGAAAAAATCAACAACCGGTATGACTTTCAATTTGTGGATAAAGACGGTTACCGGGTTACATATGAGGGCCTTTCCCGCTCCTTCGATAAAGAATACTGGAATTATGCTAAGTTGATTTCCGGTGTATTACGCCACGGAATGCCTTTACCTTTTGTCGTTGATTTAATATCTGGACTCAACCTTGACAGCAAACAAATTAACACCTGGAAGAATGGAGTGGCTAGGGCCTTAAAAATGTTTATCCCCGATGGTACCCGTGCCGTAAAAGAAACTTGTAATCATTGCGGAGATCCAAACGGTCTGATCTTTAAAGAAGGCTGCCTTATTTGTAAAAGCTGTGGATTTTCCGAATGCGGGTAAACTTAAATCTTTATTACCCAAGGAGGACATGCTAAAAGTCAGTCAGGTTTGACCGCCTGTAAAACACTATACACTTGAAATGATTATTTGCAACCCTATAAAAATTTTAAATGTAATTGAATAAAATTATCAAAGTCACCAAAATTTTTACTTTTGGAATGGCACATGCTTTACAGGGTTACGATTTAGATTTTTTTGGGCGAGAAGGCTTTGAAAAACCTATATAGCTTTAGTGAATTTAACGCCCAAAAAAGCGTGACGAAATATAATATTCTCGTCTTCATTATCTTTTGTATATTAAAGAGGAACAAAAGTCGATCATAGCTATCATTATTTAAGTAGCTGATTTAACAAAACAACTGGATTTTCGTTTTAGAGACATTTTTTAATAATTTTAATTTTTAAACCCATTTTTAATAAAATAGAAAAAATCAATTATGAAATCTTCAATCAAATTATTATTCTTTTTGGCTTTTACAAGCCTCTTTTTGACCTCCTGCGTCAGTAAAAAAAAGTTTTTAGGATTACAAACAGAATATGATAAAGCCAACGATGACCTTGGTAAATGCGGCAAAGATTTAAATGATTACATGAATCAATTAGCCACTTGCCAAGCCGAAAAGGCAAGCCTTAAAAAAGATACTGAAGTTAAGGATGTACAAATTACTGATCTGAAAGAACAAATCGCGGATTTCAAAACCACTAGAGACAAACAATTGGAGCAGGTAGGAGATCTTACTGTTTTGTCAACAGCTGCCAATGAAAACATCAACAAGACTTTATCTCAATTAGCAGAACGCGATAAATACATTCGCCTTTTGCAAGCCGCGAAAAGCAAAGCGGATTCTATCAACCTAGCGCTTGCTGTAAACCTCAAAGGCGTGCTTCAAGAAGGTATTGACGACAAAGATGTAGAAATAAAAGTTGATAAAACGGTGGTATTTATCAATTTATCTGATAAAATGCTTTATAAAAGCGGAAGCGCCGAAATCAATACAAGAGCGAGTGAAGTTCTTGGAAAGATTGCACAAATCATTGAATCTAGGCCTGACCTTGAAGTCATGGTAGAAGGTTATACTGATAATGTGCCGATCAAAAATAAATGCATGGATGATAACTGGGATTTGAGTGTTAAAAGAGCAACTTCTGTAGTCAGAGCTTTACAGAAAGAATTTAAGATTAATCCAAATCGTCTGATCGCTGCTGGTCGCGGAGAGTACAATGCTCTTACCAGCAATGATACCGCAGAAGGTCGCTCAACCAATCGTCGAACCAGAATTATTATTATGCCTAAATTAAATCAGTTCTACGATTTACTGAACCCGGATAATGCGCCTAAATAGAATTGATAAATAAGCAAAGCATACTGATTTCAGTGATGCAATAAAAAATATCAAAAGCGATGCTTTATGGAAAAGCATCGCTTTTTCTATTTAAAACTTCTCCTTTAGTTAAACAATTGAAAAAAGCTATTATCCTTCATTACAAATGACAACTATTCGATTATCATTTTACAAGTACTTACACTTTCTGCATCATGAAGCTGGAGCATATAAATTCCTTTGGATAAATAACCAAAATCAAAGGATTCCTTATACGTTTGTTGTCCAGCAAAAATGAATTTTTCAAATAGTACTTTTCCAATAAATTACACCCTTCCTTTCAGCATTAATTCCCAATATAAAAACGGTAATCCATATTTTTTGAGCAACCACATCAAGTAGCTTTCTTTACCGGTATCAATAAATGTGGAGATCAATGGATCAGAATCCCTGACATTGTCGTATTTGAACTCCGCCAAAACCATTTTACCGTATCCAGTCACTAAAGGACAAGAGGAGTAGCCGTGATAACCTTCTTCCATAGTTGTCTCTTTATTCATCATACGGAACATGTTTTCCACAACAACCGGAGCTTGCTTACGAACTGCTGCGCCGGTTTTTGCCGTTGGCAAAGCAGCAGAATCACCGAGTGCAAAAACATTGGGATATTTAGAATGCTGCATAGTATATTTATTGACATCAATCCAGCCTTTGTTTGGGCCTTCCTGAAACGCCAATTTTGAGTTTTTTATAAAATCCGGAGCAGATTGCGGCGGCGCGAGATGCAACATATCAAATGGAATCACCACTTCAGTTTCACTAAGCATTTCTTCACCAAGGTTGTCTTTCGGATTGTAATACAACTTGTCCGGCTCGTCCTGATGCGCTGTAATGGTATAATAAGCCTTTTTATTAGGACCATCAATTTTGGTGAGCTTGTGGAAATATCTCACGCTAATATCCTTTCGTTCAAGTACTTTTTGCAAAGTACTTTTAAAAGGCTCGGTCCCAAAAATCACGGAACCCGGCGTTGCGAAAATGACATTAGTTTTATCCTTTACACCGATTCTCTGAAAATAGTCATCCGCCAGATACATAATTTTCTGTGGCGCTCCACCGCATTTTATTGGCGTAGCCGGCTGCGTAAATAATGCGTTACCACCTTTGAAGTTTTGAAGCACTTCCCAGGTATGTTCCGGATTGGTATAATTGCTACAAACACCATTTTTATCCATCGTCTCTTTCAAGCCAGGAATGCCATCGAGATCGATCTGAATCCCTGGACAAGCAACCAAATAATCGTAAGAAATTTCACTTCCGCCTTTGATGGTAAGTTTGTTATTATCCGGATCAATATCTTCAACATAATCCTGAATCCAGGTTGCTCCTTTTGGGATCAAACCTGCCATATCCCGTTCGGTTTTTTTATAATTGAACGTACCGGCACCAACTAAAGTCCAGGCTGGTTGATAATAATGCTTGCTTGCCGGATCAATCAACGCCACATCAAGATTTTTATCTTTTTTGAGTAATTGAGCAGCGACCGTAATACCTGCAGTTCCAGCTCCTATGATGACGATTTGATGATGTTTAGTATTCATGATAAAAAGTTTTTTTTAATAGTTTAAAGTTTTTTTTTAAGTAGTCAGGTGCGAGTAATCAAGTGTCAGAAGTTTAAAGTTTTTCAACCTTCTATCCGCTTCACTTTCTAACCTTTTCTATCAATGCGGTAATTTATCTCTCAATAATCCATAAACAAATGTTCCAAACATGGCGCTTGCCAGGAAGATTACGAAGACGGTATAGCCACTGCCCATCAGCACAAACATGGGTCCGGGACACACACCAGCCATCGCCCAGCCAAGCCCAAAAATGATACCTCCAATCAGGTATCGCGGTACGCTTTTGTTTTTATCAGGGATAACAATTTCTTTACCTTCAATGGATTTAAAATGATTCCATTTGATAAAAGTCACGATTCCCATTCCTAAAACCACAGAAGACAAAATAATCCCGTACATGTGGAAGGACTGAAAGTGAAACATTTCGTAAATCCGAAACCAGGAAACCGCTTCTGACTTGAACATAGTTATTCCGAAAAGAACACCAACTACTATAAATTTGAAAAATCTCATTTTTTTATTTTTTGTTTGTTATCCAAAAAGAAATGGAAATATTAAATAAGTCATCAGGAGTCCACCGATAAAAAATCCGACAACGGCAATCAATGAGGATACCTGTAAAGCAGACAACCCACTGATGGCATGCCCCGAGGTACAGCCTCCGGCATATCGTGCTCCAAAACCAATTAAAAATCCGCCACCCACAATAATGGTAAATCCTTTTATACTAAAAAGGGATGTCCATGAATAAAACTCAGGAACCAAAGGCACTTTTCCTTCCGCATAAGTGAAGCCTAGCCCTTTAAGGCTTTCTACGGTCTCTGCTGAAACATGGGCGACATTTCCATCGACGCCGGACAGGTAGTTGGCAGCGATATAACCGCCAAACATAGCTCCCAGAGCGACCATGAGGTTCCAGCTCTGTGATTGCCAATCAAATTTGAAAAAATCAGAATATTCATCTGCTCCATCTGCAGCACACATCACCCTGAAGTTTGCCGAGATACCAAATTCTTTTCCAAAAAATAAAAGGATAAATAAAATGAGGGCAATCATGAGTCCCGCAACCCACCAAGGCCACGGCTGACTGATAAAGTCTCTTAACGTTGTTAGTAATTCAAGCATGATATTGTATAGTTTTGCTTTATAATTGTTTCAATGCAAGATTAGCAATAGAACGTCAGGCTTTTTGTGACATTTGTTACATAACAAAGTGATTTTCATCAATCAAATGATGACAATTATCAGTGCAGTTATTTTAAAAAAAAAGTATGTCTCTTCTAAAATATACGCTTCAGGACTTCTGCTTTGTAAAGATTGCCAATGGGAAGTTTTTCATTGCCGATATGCACCATATTGCCTTCAAGAGTTGTGACTTTATCGATCGGAATAATGTAGGATTTATGGATACGGATAAACCGGTCAGCAGGCAGTTCCTCTTCGAGTCTTTTCAGTGAATTGAGTGCCAGGATTTTTCCTTTTGGAAGAAAATAAGCTACATATTCGCGCATACTCTGAATGTATCGAATGTCTTCAAATTTTATTTTGTGAACTTTGTGTTCGGATTTGACAAGCAAATAATCCTTTTCAGCACTTTGATTAGTTTTTAATAATTCAACAGCTTTGTTGACCGCTTGCACAAAACGTTCAAAACTGAATGGTTTCAACAAATAATCGACGACATCCAGTTGATAACCTTCGATGGCGTATTCGGAGTAGGCGGTGGTAAAAATGACTTTAGGCTTTTGTTGCAGACTTTTTAAAAAATCAATTCCAGTCATTTCCGGCATCTGGATATCCAGAAAAAGAATATCGATGGTATTTTCCTGCAAGACTTTTAAAGCTTCCAGCGGATTGGCGCATTTCTCAACCAGGTTTAAATGAGGCAACCTGGAGATATAATTTTCCAATAGCGTTCGCGCCAGTTCTTCATCATCGACCACGAGGCAATTTACTTTTTTCATTCCAGTTCGATTTTCAGGTTGACTTTAAAAACGGTTGGATCGCTTGAATCAATGATGAGTTGGTGTTTTTCGGGATAAATAATTTCCAGCCTTCTTTTTACATTTTTGAGCCCGATACCACCAACTATGTCTTTCGATAAATGTCCTTCGGGCACGCTGTTAATTGTTTCAAAAAACAATTCTTTGTCACCGACTTTGAGTTTTATCTTGATCCAGTTTTTTTCAATGTCTTCAATTTTACTATGCTTGAAAGCATTTTCGATAAACGGAATTAACAGCAGAGGCGCGATCATCAGGTTTGGCGGATCTTTTTGTATGTCCGTTTCTACGTTCAGTCCTTTGCTATCTTTTAGCATCATCAGGTCAATGTAATTCCGGATGTATTCGATTTCTTTTTTCAACAAAACTTTATCCGCATTACATTCATAAAGCATATAACGGAGCATGCCGGAAAGCTTCAGCAAATTTTCGGGTGCAGCGTCGGATTTTAAAACTGTCAGCGCATAAATATTATTAATCGAATTGAATAAAAAATGCGGATTGATCTGTGAACGAAGAAATTTCATCTCCGTATCCAGGTTTTCATTTTTAAGCTGTATCGCTTCCTTTTCTTTTCGATTGGCATAATTAACCAATTCAAAAAGCGTACTCCCAATAAAAGACACGAAAAATGGCATGGACTGAGCAATGTAACGCATAGTTCGCCAATGGTTTCCTCTTTTCGGAAATTTTCTTCGGAGTCTTTCAAATTCTTCAGAAGGAGGTAATACCTGGTCTATCCAAACCTGGTTTATCCATGAGGTAGCCATATTCATCAAACCAATCAATGCAACTCCTAACAGAATATAAACAATATAATTTTTTTTGAAAAAAAACGCAGGCATGAGCCATAACAAATTTGCAAGCACAAGGATAATCACGCCAAATGTGATCACTCCCATTCGACCGAAAGCACCAGGTTCATTTTGCGTATTGGCATTGAGCAGTGGGATCAACATCCACAAGACACCCCAAAAAAGTACATTGATGAGTACTTTGTTTTTCCCATCATAAAACTTAAGAAATTCCATGCTTGCAAATATATCTTAAGGAAGGATAGCCTGCAACATTTCTCAATCAATGCTTGAAAATTATCAACGAAAAAGGTTTTGGTAATTATAAATCAATACAATAATTCAATTTCATTGATTTTTTTTAAGCTTTCATTGAAAAAAAAGATTCAATTGATTCTTAATGTGGATATTTGAATTCTAAAATCTCATCGAATGAAATTATTCTTTTTTGTGTGTTCCTTTTTAGCAATCACTTCTTCTGTCTTGGCTCAGAATTTCTCTGTATCCGGAACTGTTATTGACAGGAAAGAAAACATTGCGTTGATCAGCGCTTTTGTGGTCTTGAAAAACAGTTCAACTTCTTCGAAAAAGTCAGCCATTTCAGATAATCAGGGAGCATTTCAATTTGAAAATATTGAAAAAGGAAATTACCTTTTGGAGATTAGCTATATCGGTTACTACACCTACAAAAAAAACATTGAAGTCACTGATCAAAATCTGAATTTAGGGATTCTTGCTTTGCAGGATGAATCCACAGCTTTGGAGGAAGTTGTCGTCAATGAAAAGTTGCCGCTGGCTGTTCAAAACGGAGACACCACGACTTATAATGCCGATGCTTTCAAAACCAATCCCGATGCCAATGCTGAAGATCTGGTCCGGAAAATGCCGGGTGTTGCGATGGAAAATGGAAGGGTCCAGGCACAAGGCGAAGATGTGAAAGAAGTACTCGTTGACGGGAAACCTTTTTTTGGAAACGATCCGACCGCTGCTTTGCGCAACCTGCCCGCCGAGGTTATCGAAAAGATAGAAATTTTTGATAAAAAAAGCGACCAGTCGCAATTCACTGGTTTCGATGACGGAGAAACTTCAAAAACAATAAATATTGTCACCCGAAAAGATATGCGAAACGGCCAGTTTGGAAAAGTCTACGGAGGAGCCGGAATTGACAATGATTCTGAAGCTAGATACAATGCAGGAGGCACAATCAATTTTTTTGATGGTGATACCCGGATTTCGGTGATTGGACAATCCAACAATATCAATATTCAGAATTTTTCAACCGATGATCTGGTTGGCGTTGTCGGGTCCAACAGAGGACGTGGCCGCGGTGGTCGTGGCGGTGGCGGAAGAGGTGGCAGGCCCGGTGGCGGAGGCACAAGTGCAAATGACTTTTTGGTCAATAACCAGGGAGGAATTTCAACGACTCATGCGCTGGGTTTAAATTACTCAGATATGTGGGGTAAAAAAGTTGAAGTTTCGGGAAGCTATTTTTTTAATAAAAGTAAAAACAACTCTGATGAAATTATCAACCGCGAATATATTGATGTTTCGGATGCCAGCCAGTTTTACAAAGAAGACAGCGAAAATAACAGCAATAATTTGAATCATCGTTTTAATTTCAATTTGGAGTATAAAATTGATTCCGCTAATTCCATCGTTTTCCGACCAAGAATCAGCTTCCAGCAAAACGACGGAATCTCCACTACTTTTGCTCAAACTACTGAAAAAGGAGCTGTTTTAAATCAAACCTTAAATCAATACCAATCGGACTTAAAAGGACTTAATCTTTCAAGTAGTTTGCTGTATCGTCATCGGTTCACGAAACCCAGGCGTACTTTCTCTATCAGCCTTAACAATTATTACAATGATAAAGGAGGAGAAAGCAACTTATTATCCCGTAGTGACTATTTTACTAATACATCGATTTCCGACACCCTTGATCAGTTTTCAGATTTGATGATCGACGGCTGGAGCGTGGCCTCTAATTTTGCTTATACCGAACCTATTGGAAAACGTGGTATGCTCATGGCAAATTATCGAGTGACTTTGCAACAGGACGACTCTAAAAAAGAAACTTACGACTTTTCCGAAGCATCGCAGGATTATGACCTTTTCAATACAGATCTTTCCAACGTTTTTGCCAGTGAGAAATTGACCCATCAGGGTGGATTCGGATACAATTATCGCAAAGGAAAGGGCATGTTTATGGTGCGGCTTACCGCCCAAAATACGGAGTTGAAAAATGCACAAACTTTTCCTTCCGAGTTGAATACTAATCGCAATTTTTTCAACGTTCTTCCGATGGCAATGTACCGTTACCGCGCATCAAGGACAGACAATCTTAGGGTTTTTTACAGAGCCAGAACCAATCTGCCAACAATCGAACAACTGCAAAATGTGATAGACAATACAAATCCGCTGCAACTTTCTATCGGAAATCCTGATTTGAAGCAAGCTGTTCAGCAAAGCCTGTTTTTAAGATATTCCAAAACAAACACAGAAAAAGCAAGCGTTTTTTACTTTCTTTTGGGTGGTGAATATGGTGATGATTATATAACCAATGTTACTTATCTGGCAAATAGCCGTCATCCAATTTTTGAAGAATTGGGTATTGAAAATGGAGCACAGCTTGAAGCACCTATCAATCTCGACGGATATTGGAATGCCCGGTCGTTTGTCACTTATGGTTTTCCGATTAAGTCGATAAAATCTAACCTGAATTTTAGTGTCTCAGCTAATTACAATCGCATTCCCGGACAGATAAACGACGATATAAATTATTCAAACAATACCACATCTGGACTTGGTTTGGTCTTGAGCAGCAATATCAGTGAAAAAGTAGATTTCACATTGACTTCGAAATCCAATTATACTATCGTCAGAAACAGCCTGCAAACTGCATTGAATTCACAGTATTTCAATCAGTTTTCACAACTCAATTTCAACTTGATTATTGGAAAAGGGATCGTTTTTCAAACAGATTTTCAACATCAGTTTTATGCCGGCCTTTTGAATGAAGCTGATCAAAACTACCTGCTTTGGAACATTGGTATTGGTAAAAAACTATTTAAAAATCAAAGAGGAGATCTGCGGTTAATCATTTTTGATATTCTAAACCAAAACCGAAATATTCAACGGAATGTTACCGATATTTATATCGAAGATAAAGAAACGATTACTTTACAGAGATACGTCATGCTGACTTTTACATATCAATTGAGACATTTTGTAAAAAACGAACCCACCGAAAAACCTAAAAAAGAGAGAAGAGGAGGATGGTAGATGAGAGAGGAGGTTAGTGGGATAGTGGGATAGTGGGATAGTGGGATAGTGGGATAGTGGGATAAAAGTTCAAACTAGAGAATTAAACTAATTTTTCAATATGAATTTTATGAAAAAAATATTCTTTCTGGCAACACTTATTTTAATTATACTTTGTAGCACAAGTAAAAATATAACTGCACAAAACACGCCGACACCCGAAGCTAAACAAAAAAGGGAGCAAAAAAGGGGTGACAGAGAAGAGCTTCAGGCAGCTTATAACGCCATGCTTGATTCACTTGGACTTACGGAGCAACAACGGGAAGATATTGATTTTATCAACACAAAATATCGCGCCCAGATGCAGCAAATTCGTCAAACCAACGAAGGCGATTTTGCTGCGATGCGTCCCAAAATGATGGAGCTTCGTGAAAAACAAAATACCGAATTAAAGGAAGTACTAAGTGAAGAGCAGTTTACTCAGTATCAAAAGTGGCAGGAGGAGAATCGATCGAAAAGAAAAGGAAAGCGGCCTCCAGGTAATCGTAACTAAATTTCTTTTTATTACTACAAAACCTCCATTGATCTGGAAAGCACAATTTGATTAACGAATTTTTAGCGCCTTTTTTTTATATTGAGCGAATTTATTTTTTAACCCCCCCCGCTATGAAAAAAGCCTCTTTACTAACTATAGTCATTATTTGTAGCTTGCTAAACATCAAGGCACAGGAAATTAATTTTGAAAAACCTACTGGCAATGCTACCTATTTTATTACAATGAATGTTCATGGCTCCGCCGAATACATAGAAGCAGGAAGCAATACGCCTCAAAATGTTGTTTCCGGAATGATTCTTCCAGAAACAGGAATATTAACTTTAAGTAAAAAATCCATTCTAAAACTATGTTGGAAAGACCAGATACTGATTTTAAGTAAAAAAGGTACCTACAGCCTGAAGAATGAAGTTAAAAAACTCTCTGATTCGAGTATGAGTGCTCCAGTTTTGGATGATTTTTTAATAGCGATGGCAGCTGCCAGCGAATTTGTAGAACCACGCGTTTACGGTGATGTAAAAAGAGATGTTGTTAAAAGTGATTCCACCGAAAGTTCCAGCCGGGGAGCCCAAAAGGCAATAAACATCATTATGCCGATTGGGGGAATAGTTACATTGGAACAAATCACTTTTAGTTGGACAGGTATCTGTGAAAGCGACGGATTCAGAATGAACATCTTCAATAAACCCGGTCAACCAGTTGTATTTTCAGCTATGACTATGAATAACAGTTTTACTATTGATGTTGCTCAATTGTCCGTTGAAGAAGGAGAAGAATATTCCTGGCAGGTTGAAAACGTTTCAAATCCAGACATTAAATCTGAATTGGCGACTATTATATTTACTGAAAAATATCAGGACCTGGAGGTTATTCGGGGGCTTCAATCTGACAGAGAGTACTCCTATTCAGATTCCTGGTTAAAATTGCTCCGCGAAGCCCACGCCCTCCAGAAAGCAAACATGCTCTATGCAACAAATGAAAAATACAAACAAGGTTTGAAAGAATTTGGCAGTAATCTTACAATTAAGAAAATGTACGCAAGATTTTTGAAAAACAATGGACTTGAAGCACTTGCATATCAGGTTTTTGAATGATCTGAAATGGATTTCAAAGCCAGTCAAAGATCATTTTTAACCACGTACTTTCCAAGTAAGTGGTTAAAAATAGTCGAAGAAAGGTAAAGAAAGGCCTTCTACCAAAAGGATTAATTTTAGATATACGCTTAGATCACTTCCTTTTCAACATCATTGCCATTGATCCTGCCAAGCCAGGTGTTATGTGCTTTGGAATCCCCGCCGATATCGCCGTTTTCATCCAGTTGCAAACGGTAAAGATCTGGTGAGATAATCTGGTGAGGATCGTCTTTTTTGAAACCTTTCAACAGATATTCTTTAGTTTTGGGATTGAACTTACCGCGAACAAATTCCTTTGCGGTGGTTCCTAATTTTGGCTGATAATAATCTTTGCTTTCCAGTGAGTTTTCATCGTAACGGACTACTTCCCAGTCAAAATAGCCGGTTACATTATTGCCTTCTTCATGCTTTAAATATAAATCAAATTCAAAGACATAGGTCGTTCCGATCATGGTCCAGGTCCCTTGAAAGTGTTTGTTTTGAGCCGTTAAACAAGTGGAACTAAAGCTTAGGACAACAAAAAGAACAAACAAAAAAGTTATTCTCATTTTAATTTTTTTTCAAGTAAAACGAGGTTTTGGCCAGCAACATTATCTTGATAAAAGATCTTTAAAAATGTTTCACTTTAGTTGTTGTATATTTAGAAGGTTTGAAAGCTTCTTTTATACTGGTTTCGGAAGGCAAAAACTGTCCTTGAGTTATTTGTTTAGTCCAATCGAAGGAGTCTTTTTCTATGGTTCGGCGACGAAATTCGAAGGGCGTGCAAGAGCGGTATTTCCTGAAGAGTCGGTTGAAATTAGCCACATTGTTAAAGCCCGAACTGTAGCAAATTTGTTTGATACTTTGGTCTGTATCCAGCAAAAGCCTACAAGTGTGTCCCAGGCGAACATCAATCAAAAATTTCATAAAACTCTTATTGGTATATTTTTTAAAAAAATGGCTAAAGGCAGAAACGCTCATATTTACCTGAGCTGCCGCAACATCAATCTTAATATCCTTTTTATGAAAATTTTTAAGAATATAACCATAAGCTATCTGGATCCGGTTATCTCTTGATAGAACAGCCTGGGGATTAAATCCTTCGCTAGCCAAAAAGGTTGCTTCATTAGAGTTAGAAAGCAAATTCAACAATTGTAGAAATTTTATAATTCCCGAAAAGCCTTTTGTCGCTGCCAGTTCTTTCATTATTTCGTTTGCCTTAACGAAGGTATTTCCATGAAATTTTATACCCCGTGAAACATCCTGCAAAAGTTTCTTGATTTTATTAAATTGACTTTTCTGAAAAAACTGTGCATTAAACAGATCCATCCGAAATTGGATCGTAATGACGCGAGAGGGCTGTTTGCCTTGTACTTTAGATTTGTCAATATCCCATTTATGAAAAAGGTATGGACCTATCAATACAAGGTCCTGAATGAAGTATAATTCGGTGGAATCTCCGACGATGCGCGTACCTGAACTCCCCATCACCAAATTCAGTTCAAATTCAGGATGGTTGTGAATTGGATAATCAAACCCGTTGTTATAAGAATCAAGAATGACAAATACATCTGGTTCCTTTAAAGGGGTAATTTCACGGTATACTTGCATATAAAGAATTTATTATTCTAAAAGTACCCAATAATACCCTATAAAGTATCTTAATCTTGCGGAAAAGTATCAAATAGCTCCAGAAGATAGAATTAGATTTACAGAGAAGGTGCTCCACTCTACCCATTTTGTAAAATCTAATCAGATGCAAGGACAATTAACAATCTATCAAAAATTTCCGAAATCTTCTGTCCGGTTATTTTTTCTATTTCTATTCTTTATTCAGGTCATTCCCTTTTTTGCTCAGGATGCTTCTATCAAGGTAACAGGCACTATTATTTCCTCAGTGGACAGCCTGCCCATGATTGGAGTAAGTGTAATTGAAAAAGGCACAAGTAACGGAGCCGTCACAGATTTGGATGGTAAATATTTACTTATTGTACCCTCAAATTCAGTGTTGAAATTCTCGTATATTGGTTTTTTAAGCCAGGAAATAGCAGTTCAGAGCAGGACAACTATTGATGTTGTAATGGAAGAAGAAGTCGAATTGCTCAATGAAATTGTGGTAACGGGGTATAAAAAAGAAATCAAATCCGACGTAGCTACAGCAATTTCTACCATCAAATCTGAAAATATTGAAAACTTAGTGGTGCTAGGCATAGACCAGGCGTTACAGGGCCAGGCACCTGGCATAATGGTTACTCAAACGACAGGAGCACCCGGCGACGATATTGCTGTGCGTATTCGAGGTGTCGGTACCATTGGAAACAACAATCCCCTTTATATCATTGACGGAGTACCAACTACCGGAAACATCAATATGTTTTCTACCAATGATATCGAATCCATACAGGTATTAAAGGATGGTGCATCCGCATCTATTTATGGAGCAAGAGCAGCTAACGGCGTTGTTATCATTACCACAAAAAAAGGAAAAGTAGGTAAAGCACAATTCACCTTTGATGTTTCAGCAGGAATCCAGGAAGCAAATCGGCTACCAAAATTATTGAATGCTAAAGAATTTCTTACCATCCGCAACGAAGCGATTGCCAATGCCAATGAACTGAGGATCCCGATCCGGCAGCTCGATCTTTATGATCCGGCGATTCTCGATACATTGCCCGATACGGATTGGATGGACCTGATGTTCAATAAAGCTTCCATTCAGCGATATTCGTTAAGCGCAACCGGTGGTAGCGAGAGCGGAAAGTTTTTTATCCTTGGAGAATATATGACCCAGGATGGGGTTTTTCGGGGACAAGGGTTTAAAAAGTATTTGTTGAGATTCAACGGCGAAACCGGAAATAAAAGGATTAAAATTGGAAACAACTTATCCTTTTCCGTAACAGACCGCAAAGTGATCAACTCTTCCGGCGATGGATTTGGGCCTGGAAATGAATTGAGCGGTATCCGTTATACGATGATAATGTCACCGCTTGTGCCGGTGCGATATCCCGATGGCTCTTATGTAAAGGTTACTTCCGAACTGGACGACCCCATGTTGTTTGGCGATGGAAACGCCAATCCGCTGGCCTTTGTTGATGCTACCGATTGGACCATAAAAAGGTATCGTATTTTTGGAAATGTATATGCCGAATTGACTCTGATAGATGGCTTGAAACTTCGTACCACGCTTGGGGGAGATCTTCTTTTTGAAAATGGCAAATTGTTCAAGGAGCGACTTTCACAGGCAGTTTACGACCCTTCCTCATTAACGGAAAGCAGGGTTTTTGACCAAAACCTTATTTGGAATAATACCCTTGATTTTACGAGAAGCCTAGGCAAATTCAATGTTTCTGCACTATTGGGTATGGAAGCTATTGACAACAAAACAAATTACCTTTCCGCTTCTTCCAACAACTTTTCCAAAACAGATCCTTTGTTTCGCTACATTGACAATAGCGTCGCTGCAGAAATTGGTAATCTAGGTGCTTCGGGTATTGAAACGGAGTGGGCTTTGTTGTCCTACTTTGCCCAGGGAGGAGTTAGCTTCGACAGGCGGTATGTGATCAATGGCTCCATCCGCTGGGACGGTTCTTCCCGATTCGGGGAAGGCAACCGCTGGGGCGTTTTCCCTTCGGTATCTGCTGCATGGAATGTATCCAATGAGTCTTTCTTCAGAAAAGTACCTTTAATTTCGAATCTAAAAATCCGAACAAGCTGGGGCAAATTGGGAAACCAGGAGATCGGAGTTTATCCTTATAGTTCACTGATAGAAACCGGACGGAGAGTTTACACTTTTGGCGATCAGATAGTCACTGGCGCCCGTCTTGTGGAAGGCGGTAACAGCAATATTAAATGGGAAACGACTACCCAACTCGATTTTGGTCTTGAGCTTGGTTTGCTGAAAGACCGGCTATCCTTTGTCGTAGATTATTATAAAAAAAATACAAATGACATTCTTGTTCGCGTACCTATTCCACAAGCGGGGGGTTCTCAGAATCCGCCTTATGTCAATGCAGGAGAAGTAGAAAATAAAGGCTGGGAATTTAGTGCGATATTCAGAGGTCGCAAAAATAAATTTATCTATAGCCTCGGTGCTAATATTGCTACCGTGCACAACGAAGTGATTTCACTGGCTGAAAGCGAGCCTATCCTTGGTGGTTTCGGTTTATCTGATGGTGCTATTACGAAAACAGAAGTGGGGTATCCCATCGGTTCATTTTACCTATGGAAAATGGAAGGTCTTTTCCAAAGTCAGGCAGAAATTGATGAAAGTCCTTTTCAGACGGATGACACACGGCCCGGTGATGTCAAATTTGCTGACCTGAATGGTGATAATATAATAAACGATAAAGACCGAACCCATCTGGGGAATCCTTTTCCTGATTTTATTTATGGCTTTAATGCAAGCGCGGAATATAAAAACTTTGATTTATCGCTGCTTGCGCAAGGGGTACAAGGCAATGATGTGTATTTCCTTTATGGAAATTTCGCCACTGAAGTACAATCTAGAGGATTCAATTCTTATCAGGAAATTCTCAATCGCTGGACACCCGAAAACACCAATACCAATATTCCAAAAGTAAGCATTGACGATAATAATGGAAACCGCCGGATATCTACCCGATGGTTGGAAGATGGTTCCTATTTCCGGATTCGGAATATTACGCTTGGATACAATTTTAAAGACCTTATAAAAACGGATGCTATTGGAAGCATGCGGCTGTATTTATCGGTACAAAATGCTTTTACATTTACAAAATACTCTGGTTTAGACCCTGAAATCCAGGCAAACACCAATGACACGCAAGGGGTGAATATTGCTTCCGACCTTGCTGTGGGTATTGATTGGGGAACCGTACCATCACCCCGTACTTTCATTGCAGGTTTACGCATGGTATTTTAAAAAAGCATTGAAAGACTTGTCGAACCTGACTTTATACGCTTGAATTTAATTTTTTTTGAAATTGAAAACGATATGAAATCAATATTTCCTTTTCTATTGCTTAGCTTACTGACACTCTTTTCCTGTCAGGATATTTTAAACAAGGAACCACTCGGAATCCTTGATGCCGGTTCATTTTTGCAAACTCCGGCAGATGCAGTACAGACTATCAATGCTGCTTATGAGCCGTTGATGTTCAACAATACGAATAACAATTTCTATTGGGCTTTCGCAGAGGTAACCTCTGATGAAGCAATTGCCGGGGGTGATGGCTCAAGAGCTGGAATTGTCGAACTTGATTTCTTTACACACACCCCGCGTACACAAGAGTTCAATGATTTTTGGAAAGTGAATTATAATGGTATTTCTCAATGTAATATTGTTATTGAAAAAGTGCCTGCGATAGAGATGGATGAAACATTGAAAAACCGCATTCTCGGAGAAGCTTATTTTTTGCGTGGCTATTACTATTTTCTACTTACCCAGGTCTTTGGCGATGTACCTTTGCTCATCAGAATTACTCCTCCTGATGAATTGAAAATACCGAAAACGCCTAAAGCCGAAATTTACAATCAGATCATAGCAGATTGTGATCAAGCTGCCGTCTGGCTCCCTGTAGAATATGCGAGTACTGAAATAGGAAGAGCGACAAAAGGAAGCGCCTACGCTTTAGCTGCCAAAACTTTTATCTATGAAAAAAATTGGAATAGCGCTTTGGAGTATATCGCGAAAGTAAAGGGTTTAAACATTTATGCGCTCGTGGCTGATTATCAGGATAATTTCACTAAAGAAACTCAGAATAATAGCGAATCGGTTTGGGAAATCCAACATGCCAACCTGGAATTAGGTGTAGGAAATTTCC
>CAWBZX010000027.1:0-189658 GCA_963793295.1 uncultured Saprospiraceae bacterium
CGGTGTTATAGGTGATGATCTTAAAGCTATTTCTATTGATTTTGTGCTTTTCCAATAGCTTTTCGATCATAGGAGAGGAGCCAGGGCTTTCAAAAGTCACTGCTTTACCATTCTTTTCAACCGCAGAGAGTTCCGCTAAAACAGCCCCGAGCGAATGGCCAGTGTGGATGATCTTTGGATCTTTATTTCCATACTTTGCTGCATAATCCTGCTTAACAATTTCTGTGAAAAATTTTGCAGCTGCCAGTTGCTGATAAGGGATCTCTCCTTTAAAAATATCGTAATTATCATCAATATCGCGGATGAGATCTTTAAAAGTTCTGTCGCTTGAAAATTGAATTCCATCTTTTTTTAATCGATTAAAATCAATATCAGTCCCGCGATGGGCTATTATGATTTGATCCGTTTTTGTATTGATATATGCCCTGCCAAAGTAACCACCTTTGCCAAAAGCTTTGAGAGCCAGATAAGGCGCCAGCTCTTTCCAGTCTTTTTTATCCGCCAGATCCAAAACCAGATTCAGGTCAATATTTAAAGGAGAATTGAAGTTGTCTTTGTCAAAATCTTTGAAAGGCTTAATATATGTGGGCAATTCCCCTGCGAGATCACTATCATAAACATCAGCACTCATCAAGGCAAATTCGTAAGGGCTTACTGATTTGGTGGTTGAGCAGGAAATCAAACAGGCCAGAGATATTAAAAAAAAGAAGTTTTTTATCATTTTTAATCGAGAAATGGATTGTAAAATAAAAGAGGTGTTTTTAGAATATATACTATAAATTAGACGATTGAAATCGAAATTTGTTAGTTGAAGTTTAAAGTTTTAAGAAAATTATCCTAACTGATCGTGCCTATATATTATTGTATTAGAATACCAAAGCCCGATTCTAAAAGGAAAGTATAAATTTTGAATAGTATCATCCCTTTTCTTAACTTTAATTGAGCCCAAAGTTGGATTTAAATCTCATTCTACTTAAAACCAAAACAAATGAAAAACCTAAATGCGCTGATTTTTTTCCTTTTTTTCCATACTCTTTTCAATACCGGCTGTCTAAAAAAAACAATTTCTGGAATTGAAGAGGCGCATAATTCTATAAAGGTTAAAGCTATTTATCCGACGCTTGATTGTCCTGTCGAAGAAGCGCGGCCAACGTTTGAGTGGACGGAATTCAAAACGATCCGAAAAGACCTGAAATATCGATTTGTTTTGGTAAATGTAAAAGACAAACAGGATGCTGACACAGCTTTCGAAAAAAATGAAAAACTTGCTGATGAAAAAGACATTGAGGGAACGAGTATCGATTTGCCTACCATTGCCAGCGACCTTCGCCCGAATACGGTTTATGCTTTCCAGGTAACTGCTTATGAAGAAACAAGCGGAAAGATTACCTCAAAAAGTGATATAAACCTGTTTTATACTTTGGATAATAAGTTGCCCGACTTTTTTCAAAGCCTGCTTTGCTGTGAAGAAAATTTGATCGAGAAATCGATTTCAAAATGGAAAAAAGGCTATGGAAATGCTGAATTTAATGAAAAATCAATGGGATGCTTCAACAGCAAAGGAACAATCCAGATGCGCGGCAATCGGATCGGTGGTGATGCTATCTATCAAGAATTGGAAGACCCATACAAAATCAAAGAAGACAACTATTACCAAATCAGCTTTTGTGCAAAACCGTATCCTAAAGAAATGGATTACGTACGTTTCCGGTTTTTGGCTTATAATGGAACATTACCTGCTACAGGCACACATCCAGAATCAGCTCCAAATATCGCAGTGATTGGAGAATCGGGAGATATCAAAAGTAATAGTTGGAACCGATATTTCTTATCCTCCTGGAAAGCACCAAAAGATTTTGAAAAAATTGCTGTTTTTGTGGTGACCAATGAAAATACAATTGGCGGGGCATATGCCATTGGGAGTATTTCGAATATTTGTTTGCAAGTGACTGATGACTGTGGTCTGATGGCTAGTGATATTGGTTTTTCTGGCGACGGAAGTGTTCCGGATGACGCGAAAAATTATATTGAAACCGGCACCGAGCCAGAGGCTATTGAAATTGCATACGATCAGGGGAAATTAACGGATCTATTTGGAGACCCTTTCAATGCTGATGGACAAAGCAATTGGTATGGTTTGAATGAAGAATGCATTTCAATTGGTGGAGAAATCCCTCCGGAAGCAGAAGACGAAGTCAAAAAATACACAGAATTTAAGTTGCCAGGTGAAATTTCACTGGAAACATTTGAAGAAGGCATGAATACTTTTTTCGAAAAGGAGGGTAAAAAAATGGAATACCCCGATTGGGATCCGATCCCTGAAGAAAAGAAAAGCGATTGCCGTCCGGAATATGATAAATCAAAACCTTTCAATGGCAGGGATATTATTTACGTACATGGTTTGGTACTAGATCATGTTTTGAAAAGGACAATCGCCAATGATCAAACAGGCTATTTAAAGACCGCTGCGAATATTACCAATTTTACTGATGATGAAGAGTTAAGTGGTGTTTCCAAAAGCTGGCCCGATGATAAAGCGGCTTTTTTTAAAGATGGATTCTATCATGATATGGCGGATAGTTATTATGATGATCATATCGATCATTTTTTAGACGATCACAATAAACCAAGCAATCGCTATATACTAGTCGCCTTCAATTCTTCTCAACCTTTGATAGAAAACGTTCATGCTGCCTTGACACAGATCGCTTTAGCAATGAACGAAGGTATCGGAGTCGTTTATGATGAAAAAAATGATTCTCGAGAGACGGATTGTTTTGGAAAAGATGTAGTCATTATTTCCCATTCGACCGGAGGCCTGTTGATGGATGTAAGTCTTGCAATCGCCCAAATGTCTGGCAACGACGAAAATATTCAAAAAGCTTTTGGGGATATCCAATACATTGCCAAACGAACAAAAGTGCACATCGCCCTTCATGGAGCTCTTGCAGGAAGCGAACTAGCTGCTTTGGCAGTCTTTGGGGCAAATTTATCTGCTGTGGCCGCTACCGGAGCAGATATTGGCGTTGATATGAACATCGCAGTTGATAACGCGATAGAAACAGGACAGCAGATTGTCGTCGATGCCGTCACAGGGACAAATACCGCTGGAACTACCAACAATACGGACGCTTTTGAAGCTTTTATGGATGCAGCTACGGATAGCATTGTCGTTCTCACCAGAAATTTGGCTACCACTTTCAATAATAGCGTTTTGGTGGATTTAAGCCCAATTGTAGCCAAATTGAAATGGGGACCATATATTGATAAAATAAAAGTTCCGGTACTAACGGTAGTTGGAGGCCATCCGGGAAACACTGACGAAAAAATATTTACAAAGATTGTTTTGCCGGGCTTTGACGATGGGGTTGTGAGTACCAACAGCCAAAGTGGAAGTCCATCTGTCTTTCTTCCAGAACTTTATCAGTACATTCCTCCGGAGAGTAGGATATTCCAGTTAGGGATCGATCTGCGAAGGTCAGTGCCTTATTTTGGAGAACAATCTAAGGGTGTTTTGGGTGCAGCTTACGGAAGTATTCCCTGGCTTTCACCTGCTGGAATGGTCCAACCGGTTGCTGCCTTTGCTTCACCGTCACCGAGATATGCCAATCATTTTCCATTTTTACAAAGTGCCTCAGAGCATATGCATTCTTTTAGTGATGACCTAACTTACGTCGCCACCGCGGGTGCTTCGAATATTGAGGAATGCCTTGCAGTAGAAAATAGTTTTGTTTTTGAAAATGAATTGGTTAACCCCAATATTCTTAATGAAGTGACAAGACGGATTCGTGGGCAGGATTTGGTGATTACTTTCAAAATCCCATACCCAGTTGTTGATTATTCGCAATTTCCTCCATTAGTAAGTTGGGAGAGCCATACTTTCAGTATTACGATACCGCTTTGGAGAAGAACCTACGATACTTTAAGTAGCGGTAATTATGAGACGAGTTTTGTGTATAATTTCGTCCTTCGTTGATCTGTATTTATCTTCTATTTTAAGATTTGGTCTTTTTTGTAACGGAATAAGTCGATTATGATCAGAAAATAGATTGCATTTGATTAACTTGATAGCGTATTTAAAAGTGATTTTTTTATCATTTACCATTTTATCATAAAAACTCTAAAACATGACAAATCAAGATAATTCATCTCCCGGAACTGAACCTAAAATTGTAGCTATCGTAGCTTATATTACTTTAATTGGATGGTTGGCCGCATTGATTATGAATAGTAATCACAAATCGTCATTGGGTTCCTTTCATATTCGACAGGCGCTAGGCATTTATTTGCTGGCAGTAGCTTCAAGCATGGTTATGATCATTCCAATTTTGGGTTGGATTGCTGGAATGCTGGGTTATGTTTTAGTGTTAGTCCTCTGGTTTATCGGGCTCATCGCAGCTATCAATAGTGAAGAAAAAACAGTTCCCGTTTTGGGAGAGCAATTTCAGGAATGGTTTCGATCTTTATAAAAATACGCTAACCCTTTTAAAAACCAATCTTTTTGGAAGAACACGGAAGGCATGGATTTAACGGATTTGAACGGATAAAAAATTTAATAGCCATAAAAAGCTTCTAAATCCGTGTCATCCGCGTTCTGATCTTTTACAATTTAACCAGTTTATCCTGAAACACTTCAGCGCCTTTTTCATCGATTACACGGAGAAAATGAATTCCTGCCGGTAAATTGTGTATATCGATGACCAATGTCTCCGCATTAGTCTGGAACATATGCTGCAAACGGCCATCAACTCCAAATATTTGAACTTTTTCATTTCCTTCTAAACCCTGAAGTTGAATGCTTTGAGAACTTGGATTTGGGAAGAAAGAAATATGGCTTTCCTGCAAAGGTGTTACACTGTTTGGATCTTCCCAGAAAATGCTGGTTTTGGTACTTTCCAAATCTGCCACACTGATCCATTTTTTTCGCAGATATTCTGAAATACTCATAATTTGGTTATCGCTTAATGCATTGTCCCAAAGGATCAGCTCACCCAGTTTCCCTTCCCATTTCGTATCGGTATAAAAAATGTCGCTGTTGGAAACTGCTGTCATTTTTGTTCCTAAAATGCAGAACTCAAGCGGGTTGGCTGTGGTCAATGGATCAACTAATGCTCCATTAAAAAATGTGCTTCCATCCAAAGTGGTTGCCGGTGTATTATTTGAAAACAACTGGCTTTCGTCCGTATGCCTTGGAATATTGGCGGACAATCCTTCAAAAGGAGCAGTCTCCTCGAAAGAGATTGGATTTTCTTCATAAGCCATTAAAATGGTTTGATAACCGGACTCGGATTCTATAATTCTTTGCAGCCAAATCGTCGCGAAATCAGCTACGCCCAAACCGTTTTGGTAGTTGGACCGGAACGCAAACCAGGAGCCATCCGCCCATGCGTTGCCATTTTGGAAGTTCCAATCGAGGATCGAGCTCGTTGCAGGTGCAGGATCGTCAAGAATACCGTCTCCGTTGAGATCAGAAGCATCCATTCTAATGACAATTCCTGGTATAGTTGCAGGATCAATGGGATCAGGATTTGGAAAGTTGCTTTTCGCAGCTACATAATAAATTCCTGTTCCTAAATTTGGAACAAACTCATTTCCTGTGTGTAATAAATTTTCACAGGAGGCATCGCTGTACCAATGATAATTCATTTCAGGATCGGGATCGACAACTGCTAATGTGTTGTCAACTGTAACTTCAACCAAAGGGGTTTGCTCCAAAGTAACTGCAAAGCCTTTTCGGTTGCTGCTCATTGCCTGAGTTGCCGGATCAACGGCGGCGACAAAGTAATTGTCTGAAGCGGGAGGTTGAAAACTGTTTCCAATGCTCAAAATTTCAGTAGCGTCTTCATCTGCCAACCAATAATAGTCGAAGACAGCATTTGGATTTTCAATTTTTACAGAACAGTCATCATTTTGTACGACCACAATGTCGGTCGCCTCAAATCCAGCTGCATAACCAACTGCAACGGTATCTTTTACGACGCTGAGGTTTGCATCTTTTATCGTATAAATGTAAGCTCCGGGAGCAAGGTTGATTCGGCGGGCTTGATCTTTCGCGTCATTATTCAAAACAAATTGATCGCTGTTTTTTGTGCCGATAAATTCCAATTCCTGCAATTGGATAGACCCGTCTCCATGATTTTCGGTGATGTAAAGTCTGTAATAATTGTACGAAGTAGAGTTCGTTAATAAAAATGCTCTCTTTTCAAAACGGGTATTAAAGTCCTGATTACTTTGCTGATCAAGGGTTGTCCAGGTGCTTCCGTTATTGGAGCCTTGGAAAAGCCAATCTTTAGGATCCCTTTCGGGAACGTCATCCGCGCTGGTGATGGTGTAATAATTGACCACAGCTCCTTCTTCAAAATGATAGCTGATCCATGCGTTTTGAGAAACGAAATGTAGCCATTTTGTATTTAAATCATCATCAAAAGCATACTCCGGAAGATGTCCCCAGGTTGTTCCGCTGGCTTCGATATTATCGATGTTGGTATCCGTGATATCACGATTTGTTTTTTCTTCCCAGGTAATCGAATAGGGGGGCAAACCACCTTCAATTTCCAGATAAATTTTTCCGGTATTGCGCTCAATCTCCGAAGCTAAAACAAGTGCTTCAACTTCTAATGCAACTTCAACATAATTCAAAGAAATAGACTTTTCAATGCTACAGCCACTGGCTGTGCTGACTTCAACCGAATAATTACCATCTGGCAATCCAATTAAAATTGGTGTTTGATCACCTGTTGACCAAAGAATATCCAGATCGTTTAAATCATAATTTACAGCTTCCAAAGTTAGGTTCCAGGCTCCGCCTGTAAATTCAGAGCAAATGCGTGGTTCCAATAAAATATCCTGAGTTAAAGTAACTGATTTTGTAATTCCGCAACCGTTGGCATCTACTATTTCGAAATCATATTCTCCCTCGGAAAGGTCGGAAACGGGATTACTCATTTCAATTCCTTGATAATTGATAGAGTAAGGGGCGATGCCTCCGGAGATCGTAAATTCAACACTACCATTTTCCGCTCCCGTACAATCCGGATTTTGAGCAATCAAATCACTGTCAAAATTGTAAGCATTGACATCCGTTTGATTGATGTTCCATTTTACTTCGCGATAAGGTTTTGGATAAGTGTCCTCAAACTTGGGATCATAACGAACCAAGGAATTGGTATCCGTGACTGCAAAAATCAGCTCGTAATCTTCGCATGGCCCAAAAGTGAGATCAATTTCTTCGACGCCTTCGGCTACCAATTTTCCATTTAAAAACCACTCATATTTTTGAGTATTGGGTTCCGGTTTTAAAACATCAGCTGAAAAATGGACCGATTGATTTCCAGTTACGTCCAAGGTGGTCTGGCTTGGCGTAAAATCTTCAATCACATTCACATATTTATACAAATAACAAATCACTCTTTGCTGGCAAACGGCGCAAAGGCTTTCGCCATATCCTTCACCAAATCCGCCCGCACCCATAAAACAGCCTCGTGCTGTTGGCCGGTGGCATCCAAAATAATTGGTCATTGCACCTTCAAAGGCCCCAAATTTGTCCAAATATTCTTCTGTATAAGGTGTTGGAAGAGGTGTGTCATCTTCAATCCAAAGTCGCCATGGAATATTATCCTTTGTTGTGAAACCTGAAGTGTTTCCAGTCTCCCAGCATTGCCCTCCGGACCATTCTCCGCTTGCGGAGTATTCATCCAGCAAACCAGGCATGGTGTGCCCGAATTCATGTAAAAAAGTTTCGTAGCCCATGCCAAACATTTTTCCATCACCAACGCGCATATCCCGGTTAAGTCCGGCACCGCCACCGCCGCCGTTTTTTGTGGTAGAAAACCAGGTGGCCCAACCCGTTTCGTTATTTGCCCAAGGCAGAAATATTTCATCTCTCATTTGCTGAATGATGCTGAAACTCCACCACTCCAGGTCCGAAGGAGCATTTGGCCACCACACAGCGTATAAGTTGAAAAAATTTCGATATTGCGCGTAAGGAGGAATTTCGTTGTCATCACCAAGGGTAAATGCTCTGAGCAGATCGTCCTGATACAATTGAACGAACTCGGCTTGATTGGCAAAAGAGGAGCCTCTGTTTTGAATCACCCAATTGATCCGATTGTCTTTTATTCCGGTATATTGAATGGTATCAATTATTTGCATCGCGATGACATCCTGAAGCGTCAGACAACTTCCGTCGTCAATGGTGGCAACAGGATCGTAATTCAAACTCATCGGATCAGTGCAGCCCGGAATAAAGGGCGTGCAATCTAATTCGTTGACCCCAAAATAAAATACCCCGTCAAAACCGTCGGACAAAGTATAGTCAAATGTTTCGTTATCATAATTGATTTGAATAGATCCGCCATTCCAACCATCTCCATATGAATCTGTTGCTTCAAGTAGATAACATCCGTCAGCCAGGCAAAGCGTGGTGTCGTAGGTAGTGAAGTCAGCATCGCCCTGGAACATTCCTACTAAAATTCCATTGGTATCAAATAATTTCCAGCTCATTTCATCTCCCCAATTTTGAGTTTGGGATTGTATCGAAACTTCAGTTTCCATGCAATTTTGCGCAAAAAGGTTAAAAGGGACTAAGCCTAATGTGAGACAAATAAATACTTGAGTAAGGGGTATTTTCATTGTTTGAACGTTTAAAGAAGTATTATTCTGTAAAATATGAAAAAATCCTTGACCGCGGCAAAACTGAAGCAGGAATATATTTCTAGAACAAAAGCAGCTATCTTTTGCAGTACTTTAAATACGAAAATGAAGGAAACAGTTAAAAAAATCAGACCGTTTGTTTTTCAATAAATGCTGCAACTGCAGTGGTAAGTTTCTGGAAATTATTAGGTACCATTTTGCTCATAATTGATTCAAGGGCTTTTGAAACCATTCCGTCCATAGCACCTAATGCAAGTGGAACTCCTCCATCCCAAAAAATGGCGCCCTCGAACGTCATCCGACAACCCCGGCCACCGATTGCAGAATCAAATTTTGTATAACCTTTGCAATCCATTTTTTCTTTGAAATAGTGAGAATCTATGGTCCAGTTGCAAATCATATTTTGCTCATCCCAAACTGCGATATCTGTCCAGGT
Organism: uncultured Saprospiraceae bacterium; assembly: GCA_963793295.1. Lineage (GTDB taxonomy): Bacteria > Bacteroidota > Bacteroidia > Chitinophagales > Saprospiraceae > JAHDHW01. The sequence continues at coordinate 9,089 of CAWBZX010000027.1, forward strand.
AAGCATTTCGGGTTTGATATAATTTACGATTATGCTGGGAAGCTGTGGAGCAGCTTTCCAAATGCTTTCAATTTTCAACTTTCCGGATGGTATTTTTTCGCGAGATTGTACGGTGATTGATTCAACTTCGTCTACCAGATCAGCGATATTCGGAAAATGATCGCGCATGGTGTCCCAAACCAATTTGGGTGGATGTTTGATGATGCTAAGTGTTTTAAATTCCATTGCGATAGTTGTGAATTTGAGAAGATAATTCCATTGTTGCCCGGATGGATGCGGGAATATGTTCACTACCGGCTAGCCATGAAACAACTGCGGTCAATGCAGCTTTGGCTGATTTGGGAGAAAACCCTAATTTACGAACTTTATTATGATTATACCAATAATAGTGACCAACCATTTTGGCTTGATCCCTACTGGATGATGGCGCTTCGCCTGTAAATGTACTGATCAATTCATGGAATGCGGAGGCTAAAAACGCCGAAGTATAATAAGCAGTCACATAAGGCCCCGGCAAACCGCTGAGTTCTGAAATAATGGAATGTACTTCCGACCATTCAAGATTTTCACTTCCCAAAATGTACTTTTCACCACGTTTTCCCTTTTCTGCTGCGATGATATGCCCTTCGGCGACGTCATCAACTGAAACAATATTACAGCCGCCAATCCAGGTTGTTTTAAAAAGATCTTTCAAATAGTTGACGATCATGTGATTGCTTTCTGTTAAACCATAATCCGGGCCGCCAACAGTCAAGGTCGGATTGACCACCACCAAATCAATATTATACAAACCAGCTAATTGAAAAGCCAGCTTTTCCTGCTCTACTTTTGAAATGACATAAGCCGGGGAATCATCAAAATCACCGGGATTTTCTTCTGAAATAATTCTTTTATTTTTTGTTGAACCCAATGTAACGGAAGAGGAAGTCAGCACCACTCTTTTAATCTTTGATTTGGAAACGGCTTCCATGATGTTTTGCATGCCGTGTTTGGCATTGCTGATCAACTCGTTGGAATCGTAGCCCCAATAAGAAAAAACACCTGCAACATGGAAAAGTATTTCACAGCCTTTTAAAGCTTCTGTGATCGTTTCTGATTCCAGAATATCTCCGTAAGCCATTTCAACTTTCAGTCCTTCAAGACTTCTCAAATCGCTTGTTTTTCTAACAAAAGCCCTGACTTTGTAGCCTTTGTTGAGCAATGCTTTTACCAGATTGCTTCCAATGAATCCATTTGCACCGGTGACCAATACTTTCATGACGGATCTTTTTTGGAAGGTTGGGAAAGTAAGCCAATGTCTTTTTGAACCGCTTTTGAAAGGTCACTGAAAAAACCGCGAATAGCATCTGTCGGTTTTTCATTCGCCTGAAAATGGCGATAACCATGTTCGTCAACTTCAATTTCTGCAACTCCTGTATTTTTACTATCACGCTGCATCCATTTTTTGACCAGGCCGGAGATCAACGAAAATATGTTTTTCAATTGTTCTGCTTCCAAAGGTTTGCTAAAAGCACCTTCTTCGCCATATTCTTCGTTAAATTTCTTACCAATATAGGTGTCGCGTCCTTCACAAACTGCTTCAAAATTGGCCATCGTTCTGGAAAAGAAACGAACATAGGAGTCCGAAACCAGTGCGTCTTTCACTTCAGGGAGATAATCCATATTGAACACTTGCCAGAAGATCGGCAGCGCAAATTTTTGTCGTGCGACAATGGTGATTTTGGTTCCTCCGGGATCTTCAGCAAAAGTGACCATTCCATCGTCAAATTCTGCGGAGTCATTTTGACTATTGACGGTTCGCCAGAAAATCTGCTGCTGGGTTTTTTCATAGCGCATGACTTCTATTTTTCCAACATCGATATATTTTCCACCAAAAAGAACCATCCAATTGGGTTGTGGTAGATAGATGTCCCGTTCAGCCTGATAAATCACTCTTTTGCTACGATCGGATTTTACTGGAACACGAGCTCCGCCAATGTTGTCATACATCATTTGCACAGCGCGGCTGATGTCCACTTTTTTGATAAAGTCTTTAAAAGGGACCGGGATAATCTTCGAATATTCAAAAAGAACCGACTCGTCGATGTATCGCCAGCGAATACCATTTTGATCAGGAGGTGTATGCCGAACGATCTGTGCCAATGGCCGGATATAGTTTTCAATGTCTTCAAAGTCAGCGGCCTTGATATTGTTTTAAATCAATTCCCAGCGCTACTTTTTTGCGGTACAATTTATCTTTGTCATACAAAATCTGCCAGGACTGCTGCATTTTGTAAATATTCACGAGGCTGTAATTCAAGCCGATCATGACCCAATGGACCAGCGGATGCTCATCGATGTCTTTGATCAATGGGATTAGAATCGAATTGATCTGCTCATCCATGATGTTTTTGAAAGGGAAAAGTTCGGTGTCAACTTTTTGTAGCCACGGTTTTGAGAGTTTGTTGATCGCAGGAATTTCGTTGCGCTGACGAACGGATTCCCGCAGAAAAGGAGAAGCGCTTTGCCAGCCTGAGTAAGTAGATATATCGCCTTCGATTTTATAATTTTTTGGCAAACCAATTTTTCGAAGTGAATGGACATTGAGTTTTGAGGCATAAGGATCAAGTCCCATTTTCAAGGCACCGACCCAATCCACCAAGAGCAGATTGTTTCCTGCAATAAAAGTATGCGTTTCCAAGGGATTGGAATGGCGGTTACCCTGGCTACCGTGATTACTGACAAAAGCATCGATTATCGTGAAATGAACACCGGTATGTTGCAACAAACTCGTCGCCACTTCACCTACTGGCAGTCTGTTTCGGTAATGGTAATCTTTCGCTCGGAGCGGTAAAATATTCATCAGGTTATGTAAACCGAGCGCGAAAAGATTTTCTTCGTCAGATTTGTTTTTACAAAAATTGATACGAAAATGTGCGTCGAGCCAGTGTTTTGAAAGGCCAGTTCTGGCCAGCAGATCACCTGCCGGGAAATGGTGGTCAACGATTTCTTCGCTGAGATTTAAAATATCATAAGAGTTTCCGTTTTCTGTTTCAAATCGATAACCAATCAGATCCGCCAAAATAATGGGATCGCGGTTTTCCAGCCAAAGATCGGCTTGCATGACTCCGTCAGCAACAAAAGTATTTGAATAGCCTTTTTCAAAAAGGAGATCGATTAGATGTTCCACCAACCGGGGATCCGTGCCGGTTGTGGCATCCTGCTCATAAATTTCAAGATCAGGTTTGATTAAAACACTAAACTTTGCTTTGGGAATTTTTTTTGAGGAACGTTCAGATTCAATAACTTTCCAAAAATTGGACTTTTCCAAAACGGCCTGTAATAGGGATTTGGCATCAGCCGTTTCGCTCTGGCAAACGCTTACCAAAGTTGACTTTTTGTTTCGTTTTGAGATAGATGGTGCAGTTCTCTTTGCCATTCAAGTTTAGGCTTTGTCGGTTTTGTCCAACAATGATTTAGTTGCTTTGAGTGAGGCGTCAATTGATGCATCCGATAGCTCTTTTTGCACCTTCATCGCCGCTTTAGTTGTTGATTTTACAGCTTCTTCCACTTGGTCCACCAATTTAGTTTCCAGGCCCATTGTTTTTAAAATATTTTTTTGAACTTTAAAAGAAGCATCCAAAAATCCTGAATAAACACGCTGCCAGTCATCCACTGCATTTTTTAATTTTGGTGCGGCACGTTCTGCCTGTTCCAGATAAAACCGGGTAACTTTGGTTGCTGCGTTTTCTGATTTTTTTTCGGTCATGATTTTATTTTTTTAAATCCGTATTAGTTTCGGCAACTCCATTTGGGCTGAGTAAATAGCTGTGATGGAATCCAAGTCGTGGATCGGCCATTTTTCCAAAAAAGGGAACGTACTCTTGAATATCCGGCATCTGTACCCGGAGCCGTTTTTCTAAAGAAGGATAATCGTAAATCGTGATGTGGTTTAAACCCCTATTTGCTGTGAATAATAGTGTTTGGTCTTTAGAAAGCTGGCAAGCATGGACGGAATCCATCAACCTGAAACGGCTAATTCGCAAAGCACTCATAAAATGTTGGTTGCTGCCAAAAAAACTCCCTCGAGTCAAACAATCATAAACTGTTGTGGCCATTGTCCTTTTATGATCCATCACTTCCTGCAGATTGGGTAGCTCATCGATGATACGGAAATCAGAAAAAGTTTCGAGATCAATGAAAACGATGCTGTGGCTGCCTCCGTTACAAAAAATGAGTTCCGTATCGGAAATCGTAACATCAGAATTGATATGCGAAGGAATCTCCCGCCCGCAGGCCCAATGTCGTTTGACTTTCTTTTCTTTTGCATCGATTTCAAAAGCATATTCCTTGAAAAAAGCCATTGCCCATTTGTGATAATCGACGTGATCCTGAGGCAATACTCTGAATGAAATAGCGTAAAAAATATCTTTGGTCGGATGAGGCATTAAATGCCAGCAGGTTGCGGGAAGGTCAATGCGCGTTGCTTTTCCGGTTTCCATATCCCAAACGCCTACCATTTTTGCCTCTCCGTTTTTTCCATGAGCTGGATTATCCATTGAACCATAGCACAGGTATCGGCCGGATTTGGTGAATTTCATACTGTGCGGAAGCATCAGTTTATGGGGGCCTAACTTTCTGCCTTTACTAAGATTGTTGACATTGAAAAGGTAAAAAAAATCGCCTATCGCCGCTATAAATTCTTCATTATTGATCCAAGCGACGTGTGTGCTGCCGCGGATACTCGAATCGTTTTTTTCAAAACCAAGCGTGGAAATTCTTTCGTATTCATCAAGTGTCACCGGATCGTACAACATCAGGTGTTGCCCGGCGGTACCTAAATAGCCATAATTACGCTCGGGGCTGATGCTGACCGCGTGTCCGCCAGCCATTCCGTTGTGGTATTTGACTTTAAATGCGTAAGAATTATCAATCGGATCGAAGAAGAAATTGCAGACCCCGGCAAGTCCTTCTAATCCGTTGATTCCATTGCCATCGAGAGCGATATGAAATGCGTAAGGATAAGATTTCATTTTTAGGATTTTGCTTTTTCTTCTACATAAATGACCACATCAAATTGCGTATTCTCAAATCCTAAAACATTGACATTGCTTCGATAGCTTCCTGCCTGGGAGGACTTTGGAATAGTTGCAGAGATTTCGATATCGACTTTTCCGCCAGGAGCAATTTTAAAGGAGTTTGGTGCAAATTTTAACCTGATGTTGGTCAATTTTCCGGTATCATCCGAAGTGCATCTGGTCGCTTTGAAGGTCCCTTTTTGTTCTTCATCAGAGCTGCTGTTGAGTTCAAAATTGGCGACAACAGTTTCCCCTCGTTTTCCGGAAAGGCGTAACTCAGATTTTCGTCGCATCGCTTTAACTTTATCTTCAACGACGACTTCCGAAGCTTCCTTTTTATCCAGTGATTCCACAAAAGAAGATACGTCATTGGACAGTTGAACGCCTAAATCAATGAGGTTTTCAGCATATTTCAGATTGATTTCCATAAAATTGGAAATCGTATTGTTTAAAACATCGGTGTTCAGTTTTTGTAAATCGGACCACTCAGGTTTTTTTGAAATTAGATTGGTAAAAGTCTCGGAGGTCGCCTTCATGATTTGCGTATTCGCTTCAATGGACTTTTCCATTATTTTCTGGATACCTTTTAAAAGGTCGTTTTGTTTGTCTTCGTTTTCCATAAGTTTTTTGTTTGTCTAACAGAGTAAGAGTGACTAGCCTTTTTTAGTTACACTTAAATTCGTATTAATCCTCGTTTCATCGGGTTTGTCTTCACAGTAAAAATGAGATTGCCAGCTTTGCCAGTGGTTGAAATAATGTTTTTCGCTCAAAGGTTTTGCCACGGGCACATCACAAAAAGGAACAACATTTAAAGTAAAGCAAATATTTTGATTAACTTCTTTTTCGCGGATGACGATATCAGTTTGAAAACAATCTCCAGGATTAACTCCCTGCATCAAATTTATGGTCATCAGCACATTAACCAATTGTCCAGGTTGCAGATCAACTTCCTGTTTGTTCAAAACGGGCTGTTGGGGTGCCGGATTTCCATCCTGATCGACAAGCGGACGTAGGCCAATTTTATAACGTTTGGCTGAGCCACAGGTGTTTTTTACAGCAAATGGAACGACGATAACCTCTCCGGCGTAAGCGTCGCGGTTTATTTCGATTAAACAATGTGGCGGACAATAAGGCTCAGGGGGACAGCAGTCGCAGTTTTTTGAAGAAGCTAAAAAAGGAGATTGGAAACTGACATTTTTAAAAAGATTTCCCATTTCAGTTGCCATCTTCATATTGTTTTCAAACGAAGAAGATAAGAGATCCATGGATAGTTTTGAAAATTTTTGGATGCTATCTGTGAAGTCCGATGTTGTGCTTTTATTTGAATGCTGGTTTGACATATTTTTAGATTTGAGCCTGCCAGCCGGCAGTCAGGGTTTTGAAAAGTATCAAATTTGAAGTGTCATTTAATTTTAGTTGATTTGACTTTTTTAGACTTTTTTAGATCGTAGCTTTGAATAATCCGGTAATCTAATTCCTGATCTAAAATGCGGATCTCGCCTTCATAAAGCCTTTGGTCATTGATGTCCTTTGGCAGTTTAAAAGAAATATTGAGCACCTTTGTTTCTCCAGGATTTACGATTTGGCCTGCTTCATCAATGGAAGTTTCTATCCAGCCTGCAATATCTTTTTTCAGCCCTTTTACAAAATAATCGAGCGTAGCTTCAGTGCCTTCATCGCCTGTTTCACGAATAGCCAAAGAAAGGTTGCGGCAAATCAAATCCATGTCTAGTGTCGTGTTATGTTTAATGCTGGGTACTAAAACAGGAACATTGCCTTTATTGACCAAAAGAACTTCTTTTTTGTGGATAAGATCAGGAGCGATTCCCATAAAAGTAACCTGATTGGGGATCAACATGATTTCCATCGTTTCCTGAACGATCATTTTTAGTTTCCGTTCTTTCCCGCCAACATTGATGGTTGACTGATACGTGCCGGGAGGAGTGTTGGGGCTTGCAGCAAAGCTGGCAAAATGTGATTTGATTTCTTTGGGTGATAAAACGGTATTGATATCGAGCGATCGTTTTGCTAAACCAGGCTCTTTGCTTTTATGGCTGATTGGAAGATCTTTGATGAAAACATCTTCTTTTACATTGTTTTGAAAGGTAATGAAACCGGTCAGAAACGCAGGAGGTCCCGACAGAATAATTTCATCTTCAGAACAATGAACCTCTTTTTTTTGACCTTCACAAGATACTGTTAGCATGTTTTCTGATTTTGAAATTAATAAATTAAAATGGTACTAGCTATTTACTACCTTTTGGCTTACGAGCTGTAACTGCAGGCCGGTTGGCCGTTCCGGGTATCGTGGTATCCGCTTCCGGAAATGGTCTGGTATCCGGTTCGCAGCAAGGCAATTCGCATCTTTCGTAGGCATTGGGCACATAAGGTTCCGTAATGATCTGCGATTCGCCGCTTGTGCAAAAAGAGAATAATTCTACACCAAGTAGATTAAAACATAACTGGTTGTAATTAGGCATTCTTACCCGTATTTCAGGAGTCAACAGATCTTTAATGTCTTGTTTTGACAATCTCGGAAGATTGAGTAATTCAATTTCAGTAGCGACGGGTTCATTTCTGTTACCTTGAATGGTTGTCGTAATTGGTTTGTCTTTATTTCCCTGGATGGTCGTGGTAACCGGTTTGTTTGGGTCACCCTGAATATTGGTAACGATCGGCTTTGAAGCATCACCGGTCATGTGTACCGCAACAGGCTGATTTTTATCGCCGGTTACTTTGGAGGTGACATTCATTACAGGTACCGTGATCGACAGGCCGCCGCCGATGGTAAAGGTATAGTTGTTGGGAATTGAAACTCTTGCTGACATTATTAGGTGTGTTGAGGTTGAGGTAAATATACATACTAAAGTTACGTAATATTTTTAAAAAATCTACTTGCTAAGCCAAAATATCTTGTATTTATAAAATAAATTATCCTAAGGTTTTGATTTCTATTTTTTTTATCCGAATATAATAGCAATTCTGCAAGTTGTGATCACCTAAACGAACAGTTGCATTCAAACAGAGAAGAAGATTCTCGTTGAAACTCGTTTATGTTTTTATAAATGAAAAATTTTAAGGTGATATTAAAAAAGGAAATCGGGGCGAATCGTATTTTTTGTTCTTAGGAAACCATTCTTTGCCCTTCGATACAAAGAAGCAAAATTTACAAATTATTGTTGTTTTCAAAAATATCTCCTTACTTAGCCTAATTGTGTTTCAGTAATTGTAAATTGGAAAAAAAATCAAACTGATGAGTACTTTTAAAGAAAACATGAATGAAAAAAAGGAGGATATCGGCGCCTCTCTCAAATCCGGAGTCGATAAAACTAAGCGATTTTTTAAGCGATTATTTCGCATATTATTACTACTAATACTTCTGAGTGGCGGAGCTTATCTTTTTTGGTGCAACTATACTTATAGCACAGGGACCAGGTCTGGTTATCTGATAAAAATTTCTGAAAAAGGCTATGTTTTTAAAACCTGTGAAGGACAGCTAAATCTGGGTGGCTTTGGTACCAATGAAGAATCTGGGATCATTGGAAATACTTGGGAGTTTTCTGTTAAAGATGATGCCATTCACGAACAGATGTTAAACCTGGAAGGGAAAAAAGTGACTCTTCACTATAATGAAGTCAACAAAGCACTGCCCTGGCAAGGGGATACTAACTATTTTATTTTTAAAGTAGAAAAAGTAGAATAATAAAAAATATTCCAAATTAGAATCTTAGAAAAACCTTTCGGGATTTAACCAAGTAAGGAAGTGATTGGCGGTTCCTATATTTTAAAAATGCCAACGGTTAAGTTGCCTAATCCTTATTACTTTCCAATCTACAATGAGATGGATAAAACGGAATTAAAAAATCTGATTAGACGACAATTTCCGGTATTTTCTCAATCGGAATTGATCAATGAAATGGCAGAAGCAGGGCAATTGCTAGACTTGCCTGCGAATTTTCAAATATTGGATGTAGGTAATATCGTAAAAGTAATTCCGCTGGTTTTTGAGGGAGCAATAAAGGTTGTTCGGGAAGACGAAAAAGGAAATGAAATTTTTCTTTATTATATCAAAAGTGGGGAGAGTTGCGCGATGACACTTTCTTCATGCATAAGGAGGGGAAAAAGTGCAATAAAAGCGATCGCTCAAAGTAATACAAAAGCCCTGGCTGTTCCTGTTGAAGCCATTTACCGATTTATGCACAAGTATCCCAGTTGGAGTGATTTTATTGTAGAAACCTATGCTTTACGATTCGATGAAATGCTGGAAGTCATTGATAGTGTTTGCTTTCATGGAATGGACTTTCGTTTGCTGCGCTATTTGATGGACAAATACCACCTTGCTGGTTCTTCATTTTTAAATATATCTCACCAGGAAATAGCCAGCGATTTGAATACTTCAAGGGAAGTGATTTCGCGAATGCTCAAACAAATTGAGAATAAGGGCGCTATAAATCTTTCTCGCGGGCAAATTGAAATAGTGGATTTGGACCTTTTATAATCTTACAAATAAATTCATTTGTAATTTTTATTCTTTCCAATGTGACTCAGGTCACGCACAACTGCTTGCTTTGTTTCCTAACTTTGAAATAATGAATTTAAAAAATGCGCCAATATGGCTCAAACTGATTATGATTTGCCTCCTTTGTATCGGATTGGCAACGATCATAAGTTTAATCATTCAATCTTTTAATTCTTAAATAGCAAAATCATGAAAAAAAATATGTCAAATGTGGATCGAATTATCCGCATCATTTTAGCAGTTGTTTTTGGAGTTTTATATTTTACAGGAACCGTAACAGGAATTTTTGGAATCGTATTATTGGTTTTAGGAGCTATATTCGTTTTGACTTCTTTTGTTAGTTTTTGCCCACTGTATAGTTTGTTTGGAATTTCTACTTGTTCAGTTGATATAAAAGAATCTTAATAAAAAGCGGAGAACCATCTTTCGACAAAGGACGGTTCTCCGCTTTTTATGATTTAGTTCAACTGCAAACTCTTTTGAGCCTGCTTATTAATGGTGCTAACGTGTATTTTCTTTATAAGAAAATAACGAAGCATTTGAAGATCACTTTTCTCGGTAAGTTCTATTGAACTTTTGAATTAACTTTTGAGATAGACGACCTGTGCATTTAAGTGATGTTTTTTCACAATTCCTTCTGTAAAGGATTTGTGACCTTTTGGAGCTAGCAAAAACAACTTTCCTCCTTTCATATTAGCTAGAGTACTTAATAATTTCCATTTTGAAATTCTGCGCTGCTCATCATCTGTTTTTGTTGCTATTTCTACAAAACTTTTCCCTCCTAATTGCATTCCGGTAACGTCGGGAATAAAAGGTTCTCCTTCGTCTTGATTTGTATATTGAGTAGGTGTTTCATATCCTTCACAGTTGACTTTTATCTTTTTAAAACCACGTTTTTCAGCCCATTGAGCAGCTCTTTCAATTAAATTACTATCTTTCATAATATGGTATTTTTTTTTAATTTTAAAACAAAATCTTATTATTGGCATCTCAGCTGTTGTGGTTGCAGCTGCAGTAGCAGATTACTAAAATCTTATTATTCTCAGCGAAATTGGAACGAAGTTAAATTTGAATAGTATCGGTTAGAAAAATGTTGAGGCTGGAAATAAATATGAATTTGCATATAAATAAAACGGTGAAAGGGTTAAAATAGTTTCTACAGAACCAATTTTAATCAGGTATTTGGGTGAAAAGGGAGCTGGAAAACCGGTAAAATACGCTGAATAAAATAGTGAAAACATGATGCAGAAAAGTTTGGTTTTGAACAGAAAGTTGGTGAATTGCGACCTATTTTTACTTACAAGGTTTGAACAATGTCGCTCCACAGTTCTTCAGAAATTACTTGAACATCATTCTTTTTCGCGGCATCCAGTTTGCTCTTTCCAGGCTTTTCACCGACGATTAGAAAATCGGTTTTTCCTGAAATGCTTCCGGTGGGTTTTGCACCAAGCTTTTTAGCTGTTTTTTCGAGAGTGGTCCTTGGTTGATCCAGCTTTCCGGTGAAAACGATATTTTTATTTAAAAGCGTCCGTTTATAAGTCTCATTCAACATTTTAAGCCACTGTTTTTCCGTCAGTTTTTTTACATTTTGTTTTTTTGCGGCTTCCAGTTTAACAGCTCCAGGATCTTTACCAACGACCAAATAGTCAGTCTTCGATGATACACTATTGACATAGCGGGCACCAACAACCTTCACTTTTTCTTCGTTGGCTCTTCGGCTTTCTGAAAGCGCCCCAGTGAACACAATCGTCTTTCCGTCCAATGCCCCGGAAAGCCGGCGGGTAATTTTAACCGGTTTGGTTTTCTTTTTAGGTTTTGCTTTTGCTTTACTTTCTTCGGTAGGGCCAACCAGTGTTTGAAGGGATTTTATTAAATCTTTAATGCCTTTGGCGGAATCAGCACCTTGCCACCTGGCCAAATTGATTGTCTGTTTTCTACGATATCCAAAAGGTAGTTTGGTCGTTTCAATCATTGTAGGAATGAGGATGTTCCTTTCCAATCCTTCATAAGCTTCATCAAGGACCCAGTCCGATTTTACAGAGTTTTTCGACCATAAAACAACAATGCTTTCTGATTCGTCCAAAGCTTTGCTGATGGCCCGGTCAAATGCTTTTCCTGGCTGCAGGTTTTTGTCCCACCATACTTTTAAGCCTTGTTTTTCTAAAATCTTTGCCAATGCTCTTGTTGTCGAGCGATCTTTGCTTGAATAACTGAGGAAGATATGGCCCATCGTTTTATTGTTTGATGATGCTTAAATTGTTTGATCAAAATTACTTCAAATGATTAAAAAAAAACCTGGTTGCAGCCGGTCATTCTTTATTGTCCAATTGTTTTACTACATCGGGGTGCTCCGCAAGGAACTGATCAAAATTGACGCGTCCGGGAATAAAGGTGATTTTTTTACCAAAATAACCAGGTTGTTTTAAAATTAAATGAATGGTCCGAAAAAAGAAATAGTCTTTTTCATTTACTTTTTCAATCTGGTGATAAGGGTATCGAATATTTCTAAAATAATTAGTGACATAAAAGAATTGCTCGTCCATTTCTACTCGCTTGATTCCCATTACTGCCCAATAAAGAATGGCAACGCCAACCAGAAAAAAAATGCTTAACACAATCCGAAAAACACCGGCTTCCATTCCGGCGACAGGACCGCTATCTACAAACCACAACGAAATAGTCATTGCTCCAAAAAAGACAATCCAACTGGTCGGTAAAGCAAATTTTATGATCACCGTAAAGGAGGAAGAAACGTTTTGCATTTTTATAAATCTTGTTCCTGCTCTTGTTTTTTTACCACACGCCTTGAAATGATGATGCTTGCTTCATACAAAAGGTACAAAGGCATACCTACTAAAACCTGCGTAATAATATCAGGTGGTGTAATAATCGCAGCAAGTATTAAAATGATAATAACGGCATGACGACGATAACTTTTCATAAATTCAGGAGTTACCAAGCCAACTTTAGACAGGAAATAGACGACTATCGGCAACTCAAAAACAATTCCTACAGGTAAGGTAAACATCGTCATATAACTGATATAGGAAGATAATGCCGGCGTTGCCACGACTCCCTCAATCTGATAACCTGCAAGAAAAGTGATCGCAAATGGCGAAATGATATAATAACCAAAAAGGACACCTGACAAAAACAAACCAGAGCAGATAGATACCATGCCACGAGCTGCTTTTTGCTCTTTGGGAAAAAGGCCCGGTTTGATAAAACGCCATATTTCCCAAAAAATATATGGAAAGGAAGCAATGACGCCAAGCATGAAAGATACCTTTAAATGCTGTATGAAAAGCTCTCCAAAAATTGGTGTGATAAAAGTAAATTCCGGCGGGAAAAAACACATTGCATCTCCCAGTCCAATGAAATTAGAAAAGTTGCAGATGACCTTGTAGGTGATGAAATCTGCATACTTTGGTGCAAAAACTATTTGTTTAAAAACAAAATCCTTTGCCAAAAAAGTAGCAATACCAAAAACAAAAACAGAAACTGCCGCCCGAATAATATGCCATCGCAATTCCTCAAGATGATCAAGAAATGACATCTCTTTAGCTTTCGTTGTTTTGTATGATTCTATATCAATTTGATCTAAAGCCATTGCTGCTTTTTTGTGGAAAGGCAAAAGTACGAAAATTGGTGATTTTATCGTTTATGCTTATAAGTTTTACCGAAAAGGTTTTGATTAATTTTTTTTCAGATCAAAACCAATCCAACCTTTAATGCGCTCCGTTTTTCATTTTCACTTCTTTGACAATCGAAACGAGGATTTAGTTTAAACATTTGTTACTTTTTTACTACATGGCGTTATAAATACAACTCGCCACATTTATTATCACAATACATTTTTAAAAACTACATGAAGTAGCCTTTTACATTTTTGAGAAGAAGAAAAGAAGGACTAAAGCCTAGAGAGTATTGAACTTTTGATTTCAAATTTCAATGCTCCTGATTCAAGCCTAAACCTCTTTTTAAATAACTCAGCTGAGTTTTTAATACAGTTTTTCGAATGAAATTAAATTTAAAATTACTTGAATTTAAAACACCAAACTTATGTCTATACCAAAAGAACCCAGGCAGTTGATGATCAATTTGATGTACATTGTATTAACCGCTTTGTTGGCGCTCAATGTATCTGCTGAAATCCTGAATGCCTTTTTGATAATGGATAAAGGTATTGTCGAAAGCAGTGAAATCGTTGGTCGATCGAATCTTCGGATGCTTGCAGCGATCAATCAGCAGGCAGAGGCTTATTCACAGTTCGAGCATTTAAGTGAAAAGGCAAAAAAAGCAGAAGCGATTTCCGCTGCATTTTACAAATACGTGGCTGATCTCAAACAGGAAATTATTGATAATTCCGGCGGATTGGATGAAAATGATTTGCCGAAAGGCAGAAAAGATAAAGATATAACAACCCGTATGCTTGTTGATGAAGGAAGAGGCAATGAGCTGGAAGAAAAGATAAAATCCCTTCGAACGGAATTGCTGGCATTGATAGAAGAGGAAGCAATAAGGAGCCAGTTGGAGCATAGTATTCCACTAAATGTGAAGCCGGTGCCTCTGGATTCTGATAAAAAATCCTGGGCAGATTTCAATTTTTACCAAATGCCGGTTGCTGCCATTCTTCCTTTGCTCAGCAAATTTCAGAATGATGCGAAAATATCGGAGACTACGATTCTTGATTATTTTCTCCGGAAAACGGATGTGACTTTTATTAAACCTGATGCATTTAAAGCGGTGGTTTCGGCAGACAAAAGCTATGTAATCAGAGGAGAGGAGCTAACAACAGAAATATTCCTGGCTTCATACAGCAGCACGGCGGATAACATATCAATTACCGTGGATGGCCGATCTTATCCGGTGATTGATGGGAAAGCCGTTTTTAAAACTCGTCCGGAATCGATAGGCGCGAAAGACTTTGATGTGGTTGTCAATGTGACCAATCCATTGGATGGAGCTGTGAAATCTTACACAGAAAAATTTAAGTACGAAGTAGGGGAGCGGTCCGTAACAGTGGCCGCAGATAAAATGAATGTTTTTTATGTGGGAGTGGATAATCCAATATCTGTTTCGGCAGCAGGTATTCCAAGCACTGAAATGCAAGTTGCAGCAGAAGGAGTCAATATTTTTAAAAACAGCAATGGGAAATATACCGCTAGACCTAAACGCCCAGGGTTTGCAAAAATAACGGTATTGGGAGGAGGACTGAAACCAACCACCTTTGAATATCGTGTAAAACCGATTCCAACTCCAATCCCTATGCTTGGCGATCTGAAAAGCGGGAGCATTTCGATTGCAAGGCTCAAGGCCTATAAAGGGATTCGTGCAGTGCTTGAAAACTTTGACTTTGATGCGAAGTGTGAAATTGTTGGATTCGAAATGACTCGTTTGCCGAAGCTTGGAGATCCTATGTTTGCTAAAAACGTCGGTGGTGATTTTGGTGAAGAGGCTCAGCGAATTATCAAAACCACAAAGCACAACGATATCTATTATTTTGATGATATCAGAGCAAAATGCCCTGGCGATGTGGTTACCCGAAAACTTAATGGGATGGTGTTCAGGATAAAATAATATTAGAGGGTTACGTAGGTTAGAAAGTTAAAAGTTGAAGAGGTAAAAAAGTAAAATTTTGATCTACTAAACACTTAACCTCTTAACCCACTAACCATATCAGCAAAGATCTTCTTTTCGGCGAGATATCATTATGGCGAGTAATGGAAGCCTCTCTGCCGGGAGGAAGGAGCCTCCGTTTGCTTTTCAAAGTTGGCGGAGGCCATTTTTAATAATTCAAAAAAATGTACTATGGAAAAATTAATTGTGTTGACTATTTATTTCCAGTTGGCGCTTGGGGGAATTAATCCATCGTTTGCGCAACCAATGGATGATGTTGTTGAAAGAAAAATAATGCAAGAACGTAAAGTGATGAATTATAAACTACTTCGCGAAGCGGATATTTTTTGGGAAAGGCGGATTTGGCAGGTAATTGATGTTCGTGAAAAAATGAACCACACTTTTACTCATCCCAACGATCCTTTTTTCGGCATCCTTCAAAAGGCCGCTTTGAATGCTGATATTATACTTTATAGTACGGAAAATGATCGTTTTGAATATCCATTGGATTCATTGGAAGTGCGGAGGATTTTTTATTCAACGGATACGATTGAAGTAACTGATCCGGTGACAATGGAAACCTCCTTGAGAATAATAGAAAACTCCATTAACTGGGAAGATATTAAGCGCTTTCGAATAAAAGAAGCCTGGTTTTTTGACGAAAATACCGGATCGATGAATGTTCGGATTTTGGGCATTGCACCTTTGATTGAAGTAAATGATGACGCTGGAACTTTCAGATTTGAAAAACCACTTTTTTGGGCTTATTATCCGGAAACAAGGCCAATGCTTGCAAAACACAAAGTATTTAATCCGAAAAACGATGCGGCATTGATTAGTTGGGAAGATTTGTTTGAAATGAGGTTTTTCGCCAGTTACATTTTTAAGCGGTCAAACCTCCAGGATTTTCAGCTACAGCATTACCTTTCAGGTACAGACCTGTTGCTGGAAGCAGAAAAAATTAAACAGGAAATATTCAATTTCGAACATGACCTTTGGTCCTATTAACGGGCTTAAAATAAAAAAGCTTCCGGTGATCACCGGAAGCTTTTTTATTTATCTAAACTCGTTGGTTTTACTGTTCACTTTTCACCATTTTTACTTTTGCGCCAGAAGCCGCTGAAGTAGAAGTGGATTTAGATTTTGTACATGCCTTTGCATTACCGCCAGCACAACAACCTGCTTTTTTACCCGAAGTTTTGGCAGCACCTGCAGTGCAGCAAGCTTTTTTTCCGGAAGCCTTTGCATCGCTTGGTGATACGTTAACAAATTTCTTAGTTGATGCATCAAATTGTACGGATGTATAAGAAACTTTACCAGATGTAGAGCAAACATTCTTTCTTTCGTAAGAAACGTTACCTGATTTTTCACAAACTCTTTTCTCAATGGTTTCATCCATTTCAGCCGCAGCGGCAACAGTATGAGCATAATCAGAACTTACTTCAGTAGAAGCAGAGGAAGCATTTTTCTTAGCATATGGGCAAGTCTGAGCATTTACAGCAAAACTTACAAAACTCATAAAAGTGAAGAGCACAAATATCTTCTTCATGGTGATTTAATTTTTTTAATGATTAAATAATTTAAAGTATCTCAAAAATACTAAATTGAGCGATTGTATTCATTCTAAATTTAAGCCTTATGACAAATTTAACATTTTCTTAAAACTTTTCCATGTTAAAATGTCATTTGTTTAAACAGAAGTACACTTAATTAGGACTGTTGGAGTTATTTCTACCAACATTAATGTTGTTTGCAAAAGATATGCCTTGAAAATCAACGGTTAACTTTTCCCTCTTTTCCTTTTAAAATATAAAAACAATAAAGCAAGAAGTAAAGTGAGTAATATCGCGCCGCCATAATAATCGAAAAAGATTTTTTTGAAAAGAGAGGCTTGTTTTGACTGGCAAGTGGCCTGTCCTGCCATTCCCTCAGGAAGATAAGCGACTAATCCTTCACAGCATCTTTCCGCATCCCAGACATAATTGCCTTGGGGAATGCAATAGTCATCCGTCATCCATTTTTGACCGCATTCTCCTGCATTGAAATCCTCCAGCAGACATTGCGAACTATCCGGAAAAACACAATAATCGCCACTGAGATTGTAGCCCCTTTGCATACATTCTTTATAAACTGGATTGATTGCTCCTTTGGATAGAGATGGAATTAAAATAAATAAAACCAAACAAAACAGTAATAAATTTTTCGATTTCATAATTAGAGATTTTGGTATTAAAAAGGATAGCCGATGGCAAAGTTCCATTGAATATTTGCTTTTCGCCAGGCTTTACTGGTAAAGTCGATATCTGAAATTACCCAACGGTTATTTTCTTCAAGATAAGGAATTCGTAAAGGAATGGCTGCATCTAACCGGACCACTAAAAAGTTGAGGTCCAGCCGGAACCCAAAACCTGCCCCCACGGCAATTTCTTTATAAAAGCGATTAAAATCAAAAACGCCTTCAGGAACTGAATTGTCAGTATCTTTTAGTAGCCAGATGTTTCCTGAATCTACAAATAAAGCGCCTTTAAAATAGCTGATGATCGGGAATCGATATTCCAGATTGAGCTCCAGTCTCATGTCACCTGTCTGTTCAATAAAATTGTTGTTCTCTATATTTTTGGGAGCAAAACTTCCGGGACCCAAAGCACGAAACTGGAAAGCACGGATACTACTTGGGCCACCAATAAAATACTGCTTGATATAAGGGAGTAATTCAGAGTTTTTATATGGGATACCTATACCGCTTATAAAACGGCCTGCAAGAAGTCCTTTTTTCAATGGAAAATAATAGCGAAAGTCCCCGTCTAAACGAACAAATTGGGAGAATGGGCTGCCAAATAATTCGTAAGGTCTTTTCTTTTGGTTGTCAAGAGTACTGATAAGGATATTTGTCAGATTTCCGGATGTTTCAAAGCCTGCACGGAGATAAAAATAGGGCTTGGTCGTATTGGTCGATTGAGTACTTAACGTATAGTTATAAAAAAAGCCTAAAATAAAAACATTGTCAAAACTTCTTTCCAATCGTGGATTTTCGAGAAACAACTCCCGCATGGCGTCTGTAATATCCCTGACATTAAATTGGTTTATGTTAATCGGATAAAACTGATGCTGACGGTTTTTTGTTTTTGACCATTCAAAACCGTATTTAAAAAGAAAAGAATTGACAGTATAATATTCTATTCTACGTTGATAATCATTGCCAATACTTATCCGCGTTTTGGGAATATAAGGTCCCCGGTTGCTTTTTAATTTGAAAGGAGTAATTAATCTTGGCAGTGTCAAGCTAATCTCAAAAGCACCATCAAGGGTATTAATCAAATTTTCTGTTTGATTAGTTTGGGTGCCAACACCTCCTGAAACCCTAACATCAAGGCGTTCTGCACCATGGAAAATATTTCTATGCGAATAAGTTACAGAGGAAGCGATTCCAAAATAACTGGTCGAACGTGAGATTGCTTCAAATTCTGCGCTAATATCCTGCATTAAACCCGGTGTCAGATAGAAATTCCTGTCAAACAGAAAAGAAGAATCACTAACCTGAGGTTCAATTTTGAGATTCACAAACTTATAAATTCCCAGGTCAAGTAATCGGGTAAGCGCATTGTCGTATATTTTTTTTGAATACAATTCGCCTTTTGCACCGGCAATAATTTTGGCTAATATCTTGGGACGGACAATGTTCTTTTTTTGAATAATTTTAAAATTATTTAAATCAGTAGTGTCGTTTTCTTCTCCTTGAATGGAAAGAGAATAAGTCGCATAAACAATGTTTTGATTGAGGTGATAAACCTGAAAAACAGTACTGTCTTTTGGTTGCCTGATTTTGAGATAAATGTCAACCTGCCTGCTATTCAGGGTGGTATCAACAAAATAATAAAAATGATCCTCATTTACATGCAGAAATCCTAAATCATTAGCGAAATCTGAAAGCCTTTCCCGTTCAGCAGTTAAAGCATTTTGTTGATAAGGCGCTCCTGAAACGAGTAAACTTTTATCTCCGGGTGGATAAATTTTTCTGATAAGTTTGATGCTGTCATTTGGAAGATGAATATTGCGGATATGGTATTGGTCTTTTGGATAAATATCGTATTGAACGGTAACTTCTTTCTTTCTTAAAGTCGTATCCACTTTGACGGCTGTTCCAAAATAACCGTTGTCGTTAAAGTATTTTTGAATCCGTATACGACTTTGATTCACTTTTCGGGCATCAAAAATAACAGGTGGCAAACCGATTTTTCTCAGTGCCCAACCTCGAATTCCCAATGCTTTTCCGGTTGAGTCCCTTCTTGTAACCTTTGAGTACTTATTGTAAAGGTTAGTTTGCCATTTTGCGAAACCGGTCGCAGGCTTTGGTTGTGCTATTTCATTTATTTGGACTTCAACCTCGTTTTTATTCTTGATGATTTTAGGATCATTAAATTTCATTTTGGTTTTGACATGAACCTGCATACCTTCTCCAAGATGTTTGCTTACCGAACAAGAGGTAAACAATAAAATGACAGTTAGAAAAAATACGGATTTTATAAAGTTCATAAAAATTACTCTTTGTAATTTTTTCCATTAAATGATTTTCTGAAAATGAATCCTGCTCCGGTTTTAAAAGCATTTTTTTGTTCCAGTGCATTGTAATCATTTTTGTGGAATACTTTTACAAGATAATTTCCACTTTCTGTCAATTTGTATTCCAGTACAAAATCTCCGGCGATCCCTGAATAATTAGAATTGTAAACCGAATTGGTCGTTTCGGAACCCAAATTTACATTTGTACCTACATTCACAGTCAGCCGCTCATTGAATAGTTGCTTGGAAACACTCAACTTCATTTGAGTGATGTTAGCTGATTGGGTACCACTGGTTTTGTATGATTCTACACCGATATTCACTTCAAATCCTTTGATATAACGATCAGCAAAATGATTCAATTGATCCGACAAAAGGCTACTTACACTCGAAAGCGCAATGGCCGTTCCGGCATCTGAAAAAGTTTGGGAACTACTGCTGCTTTCCGCAATAAAACTTTTGAATAACAATAATCCAAAAGCTTGCTTGTTCAATTCATCCGGATTTTTGCGTAGATCAGCCAGTTTACGATTTAAGGCACTACCAACGCCTTCCCCTTGAAAATCAGGAACTTGAATGTCAAAAGAAATCTTTGGATCCTTGATATTTCCTTTGAGTTTCAAAAGAACGAACACATCGGTGCGCAAACTTGCCGCTTGTTTTTCTGCATCACTGAGTGTAGATTGGCTTGCCAGTAGTTCATAGGTTGAGGCTCGTACTTTGTAAATTGCAGTGACATCAAAAGCTGCATTCATAGGATCGCCTGAAAAAATGATGCTACTACCCTTATCTATTTCAAAATCTCTTTTGACCAATTGCTCATAATTCAAAGAATAACTCCCTCTTTCTATGGTGTAATTTCCTGTAACCAAAATGACGCCGGAAGGATTAATGTTTAATGTAAGATTTGCACTTCCCACACTGATCAGCTGATCACCTGTCAAAGGATCAATGATGATGTTGAGGGTTGCATCTTTGGTCACCTGAAGTTTTAATGATAAGTCATAAGTGCTGCGTGTTCCGACAATTCTTTGCTCTACCATCAAGAGGCTGTCTTCATTATAAAATTCAGGGTTAGCATAAATGATGTAATTTTCCTGTTGAACAGTTTCTTCACCGCTAAATGGTTGTACATAAAGGTGAGATTTGGGAAGGGTAGTGGCATCGATCGAAATAATCGGCAGCTCAGGTGTTCCTTTTACATTTACTGCTGCTTTCAAAAAAAGATCACCATAATAAAGCTCGTTTTCAGCTACTGTCGTCTGCAAAAACTGGAAATCATCGGTATTAAATTTTAAATCAAAAATGATATCCTGAAAATAGTTGTGTAATATTCTGCCACCCAAAACGGCGCTATTGTCGTTCACATCTTTGAGCTGGATAGTTCCAAGATCTATTGCGTTTTCTGTAATCTGAATATTTGTTTCTCCGGCGCTGTAACGGCTATTGGAAATGACAACGGTTGTATTAAAATCAGAGAGTTTTACAGCTCCTTGTACATCTGGCCGGTCTGGTGATCCTTTTAATTTCATATCACCAGTCAGATACCCCTCGGAATCTTTTAAAACATCCTTCATAAAAAAGTCAATCATAAATAATGGCAATCTGCCAAATTGAAAATCCAGGTCAAAGATTTTTTCTTTTATTTCATAATTCCCGTTGATACTCATTTTGCTTTGCCCTTCCAGATTGACTGCCAATTCAACAATTTGTTCCGTGCTTGCTAGCTTGGCTTTGATATCCAGATCACCAATTATTTTTTCATTATAAGACAAGTCATCAATGAGTATTTCACTGGTATAATGAAGGTTCGTTTTAGGTTCTATCAAAATCAACTCGCCTTGCACTCTTCCACCAAACTGATCTTCGGTCATACCTAGTAAATCGGAAATCTCTTCAAGATTGAAATTTGAAAGGCTGATTTCAATAGGTTTGAAATCATTTTCAGGACTTGATCCACGAGAATTTATAGCAATTTCCTGTTCTTCTTTCAGAAAATTCAATTGTTTGATAGTTAGATCCTGATTATAAAATTCGATTTTATTTTCAGCAGCAATTTTCCATAATTGATTATTTAAAACAAACTCTGGTAAAAAGGATAAAGTATAGGTATCGTTTTTATTCGAAATGTTTCCTTTTAAATCCAGCTTTTTGTCTACAGTATCTAAAAAAGTGGTGTCTCCAAATAATCCATTTGGAGTCTGTTCAGTCAGTGCATCTCCCAGTATATTCAGATCAAAATTCAGGGTGTCATTGGCGAATAACGTGTGGAACGCCAGATGCGGCAAATTGACCAAATCTCCGGATTGAGCCTGTTCCATGGAAATAGTTGTTTCGAAATGCCGCGGAGTTCCGCTGGAGGAAATGCGAAGCGTATCTACTTTAAAATCACCATACGTCAATTTTGGAAATGAACCATTGATGTTAAGCTGTTTTGCTACACTATTAAAATTACCTTTAATAAAAGCAGTATCTGCTTCTGAAAAATTCGGTAAAAAAAGCTGCGCAACAGAAGCGATATCTTTGAAATTAAGATCAAAGGTAACGTCTTGATCCTTAACTGGTGCTGACTTTTGAGAAGAACTGTCCGCTAAAACTAAATCATCAATTGGAAAAAATCCATTGACAAAATCAACGATGGATGCAGGTAAATCAGCGAAATTAAATTTGCCAACGAAATTAGCATCCATAAATTCAGAACGGAACTTGAGCATTCTTTGATCAAAAACAGGAGACCTGGCTTCCAGCGAAATTATTTTATCCGTCGAATAATGAATGGAGTCCTGAGCGATTTTAAAGTTTTGTATGTTGGCGATTCCATTGATATTGTCGAGTCTATTGCCTTTAATATCTGCTTCCAGATTTCCACTAAAACCAAGATCATTTTGATATAAATTTAATGATTTGAGATTGATCGTATCTACATTCAGAGCTAATTCAAAATCCGGTAAACTGTCATTCAGGTCAACCATACCTTGAAAATCAAAACGGATGTTTTCATCTTCCGCTTTCGCATTTCCATCAAAACGCTTTTTTAGAAATGCACCGTTTAAAGATAGATCGCGGTAAGTATAATCTTTATAATTGAAAGTTGGGATTGTTCCGGCAATGGTCAAATCCAAATCATTGATGTTCAGCCCGCTACCTTTTGTTTCTATATTGAAGCTGGTCAATCCAAACGGCCCGATGAGAATTTTTGACAGATCAAATTCGGTTATTCCAAGGCTGCCCTCATATTTTGCGTTCTGATAGTCCTTCTCGAAATCCATATTCAGATCTGCCCTCAGGCCACCTGCGTCCGTCTGAAAATCACCGTTTACTGCAAACTCATAAAAGGTGCCTTCAAAATCTCCTTTGAATTTTACGAGCCCGAGACTATCGAGCAACGCCGGAAATGGCGTTTTTGAAAATCCCTGTAAATCGCCGGAACGGGTAGTCAAGTTCTCCACTTTTGCTTTGAAAAAAGTCTTTTCAATATCAGGCAATCCTCGGATATAAAGGTCTCCTGTAAACTGCGTAGCTACATCAGTTACCAGTTCCAGCTGTTTTCCATTCAAGTCGCTGATGGTGCCTTTGATTTGTCCTGAAAAATTAATTTTCCCGAATTCCGTCAAAGATTCAGGAAGGTTTAATTTTTTTGTCAGATAAGTAATCGAAGTATAATTTGTTGTCAATTTTTTTATATCGAGATCAAAAATCGGATCGTTGGTTAATTGGGAAATAGAACCGGTAGCTTTTAAAGAAAGCGCCTTTCCGATTTCGCTGTCAAAATTATTGAAAACGATTTTATTTTTTTCGAGAATGATATTTCCATTGATCAAAACCTTTTCGTCGATATTGGTATTCAGGACGGGGATATTTTGAAGCGAAGGAACCAGTTGGGTGAGGTCTTGATACGCAACCTGACTTGATTCAAAAGTTGCTTCTAGGTTCACTTTTTCCATGAACTGGCCCAGGTCTCCGAAATCATTGAATGAAAGCCGGATATCGCTTTTTAAAGAAGTTTTTGGTGTTTCGATTTGGAGCTTTTCCAATGTAATTTCTTTGTTGTTCATACCTGCACCAGCGCTTAGGTTTTTCAACTGAAAGCCACTGTGATCAAGCAGCGAAACTTTTTGGATATTTGCATTGATAGAAGTGTCCCTTATAATGATATCATTGATTTTTAGAGCGATATTTTTAAAATCCAAAAAATGATAATCAACAACATCAGCCTGTCTTTCAAAATTCAAATTGTAATAGCTAAAACGATTATCATTCAAACTGAGCTCATCAGCCGTAATTTCCCAACCAATGGCCGGAAAAGTCATTGCCGAAGAATCGGGAACTGAAATCTGATCATTTTTCGAAAGGGAATACTCTACCGAAGTTTCCTGCAATTGCAAGTCTGACAGCGCAATTTTGTGGTTTTTAAAATCTATTTCTTTAGCATCGATCAGGAGATCGCCTACTGTTGCTTTCAGGTCAAATCCATCAATGTTTTTATTTGACATCCTAAATCGCGTATCCTTAATAAGTACCTTGCCAATACCGAATGCCCAGCTGCTTGCCGTATCTTTTTCCACTTTTGGTTTATCACTGCTAAAAGCATCAATAATGAATTGGTAATTGAAGAGGCTGTCATTTTGCTTTTTCACAAGGTTTGCAACTACACCTTCGAGTTGGATTTGATTTATGAAAATTTCTTTTCTGAAAAGCGCAAAAATGCCAATATCTGTTTTAATCTTTTTAGCAAAAAGCAGGGTGTCGGATTGGTGATCCTCAATAAAAATATCTTCGAGAACAGCTGTTTTAAAAAAATCGATATTTACTTTTCGAACACTGACGTTAGTTTGAAAAGTTTCAGTTAACTTCTCGGTAACCTGTTGCACCAGCCAGGTTTGTACGCTAGGAATCTGGATTAAAATATATACCGCAAAAAACAGCAACAGCAACGATATGATGCTGATTTTTAAAACTTTGAATGTTTTTCGGAGGTATTTATTCATTTAAGATCAAGGATTAAAAAATTGAATCCTCGCTAAAAGTATCAAAAAGGTTTAGAAAAATAAACCCCAGATAGATTATAATCGGATTCACATCAATTGAACGTCAAAAGCATAGGAATATGTTCTCAAAAGTATGAATTTGAGATTAAATAAAAAACCTCTGTTTATTAACCAATCTTGTTAATAAACACTTCGATTAAAGACGCTAAAATTCTAGTAAGAATGGGTTGCCTTTATTTTGAAAGAAGTACTTTTTGACTGTAGTTTATGTTTTCACCTTTTAGATTAAGGATATACATGCCCGGCTCTTTATCACTTAGATCGAAATAGAACTGGCCGTTGGATATATCGGCAACTTTTTTTGTTTCAATCAATTTGCCTAACATATCAAAAAGGGACATTTCAAGATAACTTTCCTTTTTCTCCAGGTCAATTTCGACGACAAATATTCCTGTAGTCGGATTTGGATAAATGGCCACGGAAAACCCCTTTTCAATCTCCTTGTTTGAAACAGTTGACCCCAGGTCTTCTATTTTAATATCGTCGATTTGTAAAGCGTATTTGTCTGCATCACTGATGGCATGGAAACCAATACTTATGGTTGCGTTTGAAACAGACTGAAAAACAAAGGTTTTGTTATTGTAATCCGGATAAGCATTATCTATTGGATCCAGTTTCCAGCTACTTCCCAAAGTGTAAAAATCACCGGAAGATTGATCTTCAGAAAAACCGACTTCAAGCTTCTCCGTGAACACTTCGTTACCTGATTTTGCGCAAGCATAGGTAAAAGTTAGCCGGTATGCATGATTATTTTTGATCTTAAAACAGGGTGTAAATAAATAATCATCTGCAGGAGTTGTACCGTCGGAATTCCAAAAATAAACCGCCAAACCTTCTCCATTATAAGGTCCCCAGTCATTGTTGGTTTCCTGAGCAAATTGCCAGGTTGCATTGTCTCCATTGGAGTTTTCGGTTTCCCATCCGCTGAAAGATTGACTACTTTCAAATCCCATATCCAGGGAATTGATGGAAAGGTCGAAACAATCGTATGGGCAGGAGCTGGCTCCGTTGTCTTTCAACTCACTGCGAATGCCGTTCAAGATACCTCTCATTACATTTTTTTGCCCTTGCGTAAACAAGTTCATGCAATCATCATCGGTATAATCCATGAAGTTCATATACATGTCATTACTTCCACATGAAGAACCTTGAGCGGGGCAACCAAAATACGAATATTGTGCGTTAGGCGTATCGCTGATTCCATCATCGCTTGAGCAGCCAATGGGATTGCCATTGGCATCATCAAGTCCCCAAATGTGAGGCATTCCTAAATAATGGCCCACTTCGTGCACCGCTGTTCGACCCCGATTACTTTCGTTGATAAAACCAAAGTTGTTGTAATTAATGACGACTCCATCAGAAGTGGTACCCACAATGGTTGGGGTTGGTAAATAACTATAACCAAGTATACTATTATTGGGTATTCCGATCGACCAGATATTCAGGTAAGTGTCACTATTCCATGATGTATTTGGTTTAACGACGTTTTCAATATAATTGATAGAAGGAATGGCACCGTACTGATGCCTGGTAATGCCATCAGAAGAGTTGCCGGAAGGACCTGTTTTTGCTAAGCAAAATTCTATTTCTACATCAGCTGCGACACCTTGAAAAACTGCAGGGGTTTGAGAAGCATCGGCATTCATCCTACGATAATCGTTATTCAGAATATCAATCTGAGAAAAAATAAGATCGTCAGAAATATTTCTGCCAGAACCCAACGATTCTCCAAAATGGATAACATGGACGACTACAGGAATAGTTATGATTGCTGGAAGATCTCTCGATGCTGCATTTTGAGCCAGCTGTGGCAAAACGTTTTGCAGATAATTTTGTACTTCTTCCCCATATTCAGGAGATGATAATTCCTGCTGTTGAATCATATATTGAAACCCACATTTTTGATCTTCAAGTAATTGTGCAGATGAAAAAAGGGGAAGTATTAAAGCAAATAACGGTAAAAATAAACGTAGCATGTTATTGAGATTTAAAACAAAACAGCTTTTTTAAAAAAAAGGTTATGCTATGGTAAATCTAAATTAAAGAAAATGAACAAATCATACATGTAACGAAACGACAATTTATTAGAAAAAATGCAAAAAAGCTTGTCAGAAGAAAAGTATTTTAATTACTTGCCAGTTCAAAAATAAACCTAAATTTAACGCTCTTTTTATTAAAAACGAAAACATGTTTGTACCACTTATAAAAGAAGAACTTGAAGCTGGATTAGATTATATCCGTCAATCACCCAAAGATAACGGTGTGCTCGAAATGATTGTCATGCGCCCTAAAGATGATGAACGGGAAGTTTTGGATGAGGGCCAGCTTGATTTGGAATTAGGTCTTATTGGTGACAATTGGAGAACAAAGGGAAGCAAGCGAACTACTAACGGGTTAGGTCATCCCGATATGCAGCTCAACGTGATGAATGCCCGTGCGATTGCTCTTGTAGCCCGAAGCAAAGATCGATGGCAATTAGCGGGAGATCAGCTTTATATCGACCTTGATTTAAGTGATGAAAATTTATCGGCAGGAGACCAGTTAGTCATTGGTTCGGCTATCATTGAAGTGACCGAAATCCCACACAATGGCTGTAGAAAATTTACGGAGCGCTTCGGTTTGGAAGCGATGAAATTTGTGAATTCTCCAACTGGAAAGCAATTGCATCTTCGTGGCATCAATGCAAAAGTGGTTAAACCAGGCATCATAAAACCAGGTGATGTGGTTTCCAAGATCTGAACTCGTTTATAGAAGACCATTACTATTCAAAAAAAAATCACGCAAAGGCTTTAATTCATTAGTGTCAATGTTTTGCTTTCTTAACCTTTGCGTGAAATAATTTCGAAACCATTTTTTTGTTAAACCCTTTTGAAAATCTAAGGATTATTGCTTTTCAAAAAACTGCCATTACTTATTAATTGTCCCTTTTCAGTTTTCAGTATAAAATAATATAAGCCGGTTGAGAGCTCTTTTATATCAAAATCGTATTGCCCGATACTTTCGACTTTTCTGTTCAAAACAGGCTGCCCAAGTTCGTTAAATAAAACAAATTCAAAGAGCTCCCTTTCATTACTTTCGAGACTCAATCTAAACCAGTTACTAGCAGGATTTGGATACAGCTCTACTTTTAAATCATCTGAAAGTACTTTTATTGAAGTAATCATCACATCGATCATTTGACAGCTGGTATTAGAGCCTGCAATGTTGGAAACAGTCAGGCAAACATTATACATGCCAGTAGAAGCATACGTGTGCGAAGGATTTTGCATGATACTGGTATTGCCATCACCAAAATCCCATTCCCATGAAGTGGGCTGATTGGTTGACTGATCCGAGAAATCGATCGCACCTTGTCCTTGATCCGTGTAGATAAACGCCGCTACTGGTGCAACAACAACCTCAATGTCGAGCATTTGGCAGTTTGTATCAGAACCGGCACTATTTGTTGCGGTCAGGCAAACATTATACATACCTGAAGAAGCATAAGTATGCGAAGGGTTTTGCTCAGTACTCGTATTACTATCACCAAAATCCCACGACCAGGAAGTAGGTTGATTGGTAGACTGATCTGTGAAATCAACAGCACCTTGTCCCTGGTCAGCGTATGTAAAGGAAGCCACTGGTATAACATCAATGCTTATATCTAAAACGAGGCAAACTACATCTGAACCAGAAATGTTGGAAACAGTCAGGCAAACTGTATACATTCCCGGAGAGGCATAAGTATGCGAAGGATTTTGCATGGTACTGGTATTGCCATCGCCAAAATCCCATAGCCACGAAGTGGGTAGATTGGTAGATTGATCTGTAAAATCAACAGTGCCCTGCCCCTGATCGATATAAGAAAACGAAGCAATTGGGGTGTTAAAGGTAGGTTCGAGGTCCTGGAAAGAAACATCGAAGACGTTACCATCTTGAATCTCGATATTTACCAAAGATCCCTTGCTTTCTTTTGAGTACCAGCTGTATGAAGTGTCGATAGTCAAATCAGTTTGGAAGGTCTGCCATATTCCGAAAAGATAGACCTCAATAGTGTCATAATTAGCAGAAATAACTTCTTCCCTCAAGCCGTCAAAGGAGCCTAAGGGGGTTATTACTGTTCCATAACCATCGAAATCTGCATTTTTAATTATCGAAGTTATCAATCTAATTGAATCAACTCCAAGACTTCCTCCATCAGTAGTGATTCTAAATCCGCTTTCGTCCATATAGTTAGTACCGTATGTGGTTGGGAGCTCAAATACCTTTTGGCTTGGATCAAAAACCAGATCAAAATAGTCGCCCATACCTGAAGTATCAGCAGACCCTCCCAAAAATAAGGTGGCATTGCTGTTAATCTCAACATAGGTGTAATCCCCGCCAGATTCAATTGCAAGAGTAGCTGTTGGGAAAGAACTTTCTCCGGGAGTCCCTGCGGTGCTGATAAAATTGGAAATGGAAGTATCAATTCCTTCAAGGTCCGAAAAATCCCAGGTTTGATTTGCACCAGGAGAACCCACAGTAATGCCTGGGGTAACATTGGCAGTGATAGTTGCCTGTATATCACCAATCTGAGGCATATCACTCTGGGTAATGGTGATTTGTGAATGGATTGAAAAGCTAAAAGCCATCAAAAAAAGGGAAAGTAAAATTTCTTTTTTCATGATCTATTTGATTTTATATTAAAAATGAGGTTAGGCCCGAATTTAATCATTTAAATCAATTTTGAGAATTTCTTTTGGGTATTTTAATTCCCTGAAAAGGCAAATCTTTTTATCGGGAGATCAAGCGACCAGAAAATAATCTCTGGATTTGATGAGTGGAAGTAAACGTTTTAAAAATGAAGTTTAACTTTGCATTTTCAGTTCAATAATAATGACAGCCAGAAGTAAAAAAATATTGGTGATAAGATTTAGTTCGATTGGAGATATTGTCCTTACTACTCCCGTTGTTCGATGTCTGTATAAACAAATGAACGCTGAAGTGCATTTTTTGACCAAAGATCCTTTCCGGACAATTGTTGAAACGAATCCATACATCTCTAAGGTTTACAGTGTAAAAAAAGAAGTCAGTGAGGTGATCGAAACCCTCAAAACAGAAGCTTATGATTATGTGATTGATTTGCATAAAAATATTCGGAGCTTCCAGGTGAAAAGAGCTTTAAAGGCTGCTAATTTTTCTTTTTATAAACTCAATTTTGAAAAGTGGCTGATGGTTAATTTTAAATTGGATCGCCTCCCAAATGTCCATATTGTTGATCGATATCTTGAGACAGTCTCTTCACTCGGAGTGGTTAAAGATGGCAATGGTTTGGACTATTTCATTCCTCCTGAAATGGAAATCGATGCTTTGCAATTTATAGCTGAAAAAATAAAGGAGAAACCTTTAAAATATCTTGTATTTGCCATTGGAGCAGCGCATACCACTAAGCGTCTTCCGACTGAAAAAATCATAGAGATTTGTAAAAAAATTAACCTGCCTGTCGTATTATTAGGTGGTCCGGGAGACAGAGAAACTGGTATTAAAATCCAGGAAGCTGCTGGGAAACATGTCATTAATACCTGTGGAGAATTGAAGTTGCATCAATCAGCTTCAATGGTCCGCCAAGCGCATAAAGTCATCACACACGATACCGGCATGATGCACATTGCCGCAGCTTATAGTAAAACCATTATTTCTATTTGGGGCAATACCATACCCGAATTTGGGATGTTTCCTTATTACCCTAATGGTGTAAACAATAATATTACTATTGAAATAGGCGGTTTGTCCTGCCGACCTTGTTCAAAAATAGGCTTTCAAAAATGTCCCAAAGGTCATTTTAGATGTATGAATCAGATTAATATTGAAAAAATAGCTGATTTAGCGAATAGCTAAAACTAATGTTTTTCGAAAGGGAAAAAGCCACAATTATCCCAATTCTTCAGGCAGATACAAAGATTATCTTTTATCATATTGGGACAGAAAATCACCCTGATTTAGCCAGATAGACAAGAGCAGGTCTTTGTTATTGTCGATTTTGTCGCTTAAAGGTTATTTTATAAATAAATAGAGTTGGCTAATTTAGCTTTAACATCTAACTTGCCGTAAATTCTTCAAAAGTTTTGAGAAAAAAGCCTATATTTCGCTTTTATCTAATGCAAAAGCTGTTTTTAAATTAATGCAAAAAGAAAGTTTATGAAATTTGTAAAACCTCTACTCTTTTTCCTTACTGTTTTCTTTTATGAGGCCGTTGTTGCGCAGGATATACACTGGACGATGTACGATATGTCGCCGCTGACGCTAAATCCTGCCAATACAGGGGCCTATGAAGGGACCTTTCGAATCGGCGGAATCTACCGCGACCAATACAATAGTATTTCAAACGCTACCGGTTTTAAAACCCCTTCTTTTTATATAGATGCTCCGATCATCAGAGGATTTGGTAAAAGAGATTGGGTAGGTGTCGGTTTTGTATTATATAATGATGAGGCTGGTGCCGGTAAACTGACCACCTTAGGTACTTTGTTTTCCGCTTCTTATCACCTTTCTTTAAATAAAAAGGGAACAACCCATTTGACTTTTGGTGCCCAGGGAGGTATGATGCAAAGGAAAGTGGATGCAAATACACTTAGCTGGATATTCGAACGGGAGTTGTCCTCCGAAGTAAACCCGGGTACTGGAGGAGTTACTCAGGGTATGGACGGTGATCGCTCAAAATTTGAAGGTGACAAAAGATTTGTTGATTTCAATGGAGGGTTGATGCTGACCAGTAAACTGAACAAAACCATGGATTTTAAACTCGGATTGGTTTTCAAACACATTACCCAACCGGAGTATAATTTGGACGCTGCCTCTCCTGAAAAGCTACCCATGAGAATGACGGCTCATGGTACTTTCAATATTGGGTTATCTGAAAAGTGGATGCTTTCCCCCTCCTTCGTTTTTAATAGTATCACAAAAATGAATGAAGGTGCGGTTCAGGCTTTGTTAGGCTACCATTTTAATCCTGATTTGACTTTAAGATTTGGCCCGGGTTATCGTCTTGGAGATGCTGCTGCTGTTATTGTAGGTATGGATTATAAGCAGTTTAGAGTAGGTGCAAGTTATGACATCACAGTTTCGGAACTCAGCAATGCCAATAAAAACCAGGGAGGATTTGAAATAGGGGTATGGTACATCGCTCGTATTTTCAAGCAGCCTGTTGCTAAGCCGGTTATCTTTTGTCCTCGTTTTTAACATAAGATAAACTGTATATTATTGCGTTTTAATTAAGCGTTTATTTTAAAAGCTAAAAACACTCAAAATCAAGTTATAAGATAATGAGAAATCTCCTAACTATATGTTTAATAGCACTATTTGCCGGTGCTTTAGTTGCTCAACCACTAAACAGAGCGACCCCTGAAGCAAACCTC
The DNA here is from genome assembly GCA_963793295.1 of uncultured Saprospiraceae bacterium. Taxonomy (GTDB): domain Bacteria; phylum Bacteroidota; class Bacteroidia; order Chitinophagales; family Saprospiraceae; genus JAHDHW01. The sequence continues at coordinate 41,265 of CAWBZX010000027.1, forward strand.
AAGTTTGCAGATGAATTGTATGAATCGCAGGATTATTATAATGCACTCGAAAAATATGAGTTGTATTATGAAGAAAATAAAGATTTGGCAGTAGCCTTCAAGGTAGCCAATATCAATGAACAACTTCGCGATTATCGTAAAGCCGAACGATGGTACAAACGAATTGTCAACAAACGATCGACTAAGGAAGTTAATCCTTATATGCCTGATGCCAGATTCAAATATGCTCAAATGCTGAAAATGAACGGAGATTATGCTGATTCGAGGGCTGCGTTCCAACTATTTATCAGCGAAGCAGAAGATCCAGCCATGATAGTAAAAGCGAAAAGAGAGGTGGCTGGTTGTGAATTAGCCATGAAGCTAGACCCCGTTCCGGGCCTAACTATTGAAAATGCCGGTAAAAAGGTAAATTCGAAATATTCTGAATATTCACCAGTTTTGGTAGAGGGGGATATGATGTACTTTACAGCCATTAAAGCGGATGAAGTTATCGTTATCGAAGATGCTAACGAAGATTTTCACTCCAAAGCTTTTGTTGCCCGAAAAACAGATAAAGGCTGGGGTGATCCAAGTCCGCTAAGCCTGAATGTCAACAGAGAAGGATATCACGTAGGCAACCTGTGCCTTTCTGAAGACGGAGAACGCTTATATTTCACCCGCGTGCTTTTGACAAATAGTATTCCCACAGAAAGTAAGCTTTATGTCAGCAAGAAAGTATCCGATGGGTGGGGTGGTGCCAATTTGGTGGAAGGAATTAATGGCGATTACCTGGTAAGACAACCTGCTGAAGGCGAATTATACGGTCAAAAAGTGTTGTTCTTTGCTTCAAATATGGATGAAAAAAATGGTAGCGATATTTATTATTCTACAATAAAAGGAGACACCTATTCTGCTCCCGTTAGCCTTGGTGATGTCATTAATACCGACGGAGACGAAGAAACCCCCTTTTATAGAGATGGTACGCTATATTTTAGTTCTACCGGGCATGTTGGCTTGGGAGGATTTGATATTTTTTCTTCTACCTGGGACGGAAATATCTGGAGCGAACCTGTAAATATGGGTGAAGGATATAATTCTTCCGTTGATGATTTATATTTCTCGATAGATAAAGAAGGGTATAATGGCTTTTTGATTTCAAATAGAGAAGGCACTAAATCTGCTCACGGTAGAACCTGCTGCAATGATATCTGGACAGTGAGCAAAGAAAAAATTGTTGTCCAGTTGGTTGCAACTACCTTCTCCGAAAAAGAGGCTTTGAATGGCGCAACAGTTACTTTAATTGAGTCAGCCGATGGCGTGACAGGTGATCCTGTTGTGAATACAAAAGAAAATACAAACTCCTTTTCGTTTCCGATTAATCGTGATGTCTCGTACACCATCATTGCTCAAAAAGATGGCTTTGTTGGAGATACCCTTACCTTTGAAACGATGGGGGTTACTGCTTCCAGAATTTTTGAAAAGCAACTTTTTCTGACACCTGAAGAGCCGGAGTATGAAACTTATACCATTGATGAACCAATCGAGTTGGGTAACATTTATTATGATTTTGATAAATGGGATATTCTTCCAGATGCAGAAAAGGATCTTGCCGTTTTGGAAGAACTCATGTTAAAATATCCAGACATGGTTATTGAACTTTCTTCTCATACAGATGCCCAAGGTAAGTCAAAGTATAATCAGCGATTATCTCAAAAACGTGCTGAATCTGCAAAAACATGGTTGACAGGCCACGGTATTAGCGAGGATCGTATCAAACCTGTTGGTTATGGAGAGTCTCAAATTCGAAACAAATGTGTCGACGGAGTAAAATGTTCGGATGAAGAACATCGCTATAACCGTCGTACGGAGTTTAAAATCGTTGCAGGGCCTACCAGTATTCAGATTGAAAAGACTCGGTTGAAAAAAAAAGATTAGAAACAACAACTAGTTCTAAAGATATCCAGCCCAAAAGTGGGCCGGTGATGACTTTCAATCATACGTTTTTTGATTTTGGGAAGGTAAAAAAAGGAGAAAAACGAACCCATGTTTTTCCTTTTACAAATACCGGTGACGAAGTTTTAGTGATAGAATTTGTTTCAGGTTGTGAATGTACTACATTGGAATGGCCTGAATTTGAAAAATTCAAACCCGGAGAAAGCGGAGAGATCAAAGCTATATTTGATAGCTCAACCGAAGAAGGTGATGTCACTAAAACAATAGATATTTTGTTGGAGCACAAAGATCCAAAAACGGGCTATCAGGTCATTATGGATTTAAAATACAGGGCTATTATTTTTGAATAGTCGCTTATTAAAATAAAGAAGCTGCAATATTCTAGAATATTGCAGCTTCTTTATTGATATCAATTAGGAAAAAATGTATAAAAGAATCCCCTCACGTTAAGTCAATAACTTTCTTAAAAACTTTTGGCAGCATCATTCATATCAGGAAATCAATTGTTTGATATCTTTTTCTTTTATCACTTTTTCAGCTACCCTAAATAATTCGGTTTTAATCAAGCGATAGTTGGTTTGGAACAAATCCAAATCATGAGAAATTGTTGCATGCTCTTTCTTGAAATTTTCCTCGTCCACCTCGATTCGGTTTCTCAAGTAATCGGCTAAATGCTTTTCATGATTAATAACTTGTAATTCCAAAGCGTTTAACTTTATTTTTTCAATTTCTGTAATTTTTTTGATCAAGGCATCTAAACTGCCTCTTTTTTCAGTCGAAAAAAAATAAACAAAATTCTTGTTAATCAAATTGTGCATAAAGCTAACTTCATCTTTCCAAAAAGAAATAGATGATAACCACGTTCGGCTTTCCTGATGTAATTCCTCCAAATTGATATGTTTTAGATTTCGTTTTTTTACAGTGAGTGTTTTCATTATTTTGAAATTTAAATGATGTAATTTGACTCATGATAAATATGTCAATTTTTTTATCATTTTTCCATGATAATTGTCATTTCAATGGTGTGATTTTTATCACTCTTTATCCTTTTGGATAGATTGGGTATCAGGTGTGATTACTGATTGGGTTGATATTATTATTATTATTATTCGTTTATTGAAGATCTATTTTTTCTTTAAGCCTAAAACCTCATACAAGCGACAATGGTCCATTTGAGCTGAAAGTGTCCATTCATAGGTGTTTTCGAATTCTTCGATAAAACTTTTGTTGCAGATCATTACTTTTTGTTTTAACATTGGCAATGATGCACAATTTTCAAAATTACCGCGAACACCACAACTTTCAATCTTCCAACCTTTAAATTCATTGTAAACCTTTTCGTAAAACAAGTAACTTGAATTTCGCCATTCGTAAAATACAAATAGCTTACTTGAAAGATCTTCGCGTTCGCTAAGCCGTTCGATAAACTTCCCATATTTATCGCTATTGCTGTTCGGTTTATAAACCTTGTTTATTATTTTATTATATGGATAGCTGAAAAAAGATAGAAAAACCGCCGATATAAGCAGCCTTTTCTTCCATCCAGTTTTTAAGCCTAAATAATGGAGTAAGGAGTTTAATAATATCGATAAACCTAATCCGGTAAGCATGGCAAGAAGCGGAAAAATCGGTGCATCATACCATGAATTGATGGTCCCTCCGGAAAGTAGAACCAGGAAAACAAGTGCGCAAATAATTAAGTAAAGAGCAAATTCTTTGACCAGTTTATCTTTTGACAAAAAGATTAAAACCAATAACAGTGGGAATGAATATGAAAAGTAGGAAAATTGCTTTTCAGTGATTAATTGTAAATAATAAAATCGGGATTTTGGTATTCTATAATTTTGACCTTCGGCAATATTGAAATATCTGGGAAACAATTCATTTTCCCAAACCAATTTGAGATAACCAGGTTGTAATTGCTCTCTTAAAAGATAATAACTGGCGATTACCGTTGCAAACCCTATAATGGCGAACCAGAGGTTTTTGAGCTGAAGCAGCGGCAGGATTTGTTGTTTTAAAAGCGCGTAAAGAAAGACACCAGGAAGCATAGCAAAACCCATGATGCTTTTGGTAAGTATGCTAAAAATCAAGGCAATAGTTACAATAGCTAAGTATCGGTTTTGGAAAGGTTTTTTCGTCAGAAATTTATAACTATAAATCACAATTAAGGTTTGAAAAAAAGTCAACAAAGCATCATGATCTCCTGTTCGAACTACATGAAAATCTATAAATCCCTGTGCGCAAACTAAAACCAATCCCGCAGAAAAGCCTCCGATAGGATCTTTAAACTCCTTAATAAAAAATCGCATCATCAATAAAACGGTAAATACTGCTGCCAATGCCGAAGGGAGTCTGATTGCGAGTTCATTGAATCCGACTAGGTTGAAAAGAAGTACTTGAAGCCAAATCAGTAAAGGCGGCTTAGTTTCCCATGTTTCTGGCTCTCCTTGATAATAGCGGACAACTGGGTTGCCGTTTTGAGCCATTTCAAGAGCATTCAATCCATTCCTGGCTTCATCCCAATGATAGAGACTTTCTGAATCCAGGTGGAGGAAAACAGGAAAATAACAGAGCGCCAGAAGTACAAGGACGATAACTGGGTTGAGAAAACGGGTCATTGAATTGTAAGATTCGTTAGCTACAAGTAAAAGTAGGAAATAAAAAAGTCTCAGCAGATCTCTGAAATCAGAAACTGCCAAGGCCTTGTCTCCGGTATTTTAGGAAATAAGAGATGGCTTTAATTTTTCTACAAAAAAGGCCCTAGCAAACCTTAAAAAGGTACCACTAAGACCATAGACTCCCGTATCTAATTTATTAATCCTTTTGCTATGAGAGAAGGTCAAGGTAGTCTCCAGAAAGAGTTTACTACCAAGACCTAGTCACTCCCTTAATCATAAATTGTTTTATTCATCCTCTTTTGAAGAAGATTAGTAAAAAACCGATTTTATATTGGAAAAAAAATCTGGTAGCCCACACCCCTATGGAGCCTACCAGAAGAAGGACGGATCCTTTTAATTATTCTTTTAATCAACCCCAAAAAAAAAATGATCGTTATTAATTTTTGTTAGATGGGCTAAAACAAAGACAAATTTGAAGTTTTTGTATGGAGTATTCAATTAAAAAGCTTGGACAAAGCTTGGACAAAGATGTTAAATACACAGAATCACCTGTTGTTTTTAAAGCAAAATCTAAAATTTGGTCAAAAGGCCTGAATAAAATTTATAAGATTAACTGATTGGTTTAGCTCCATTTTTTTCTTCAGCCGATATCGTGCTTTTTGAACACTGGAGGCGTTTACACCCAATAGTTGAGCAATTTCTTTGGTATTGTGTCCCATCTTTATATAAGCACAAAAGCGAATTTCATTGTTGCTGAGGTTGGAAAAACGCTCGTAAAGTTTCCTGAAAAATTTGGGATGAACCTGCTCAAACTGTAATTTGAATTTTTGCCAATCATCCTCATAAGTCATGTTGGTTTCAATTGTACGATTGATGCTTTTGATTTTTGCTTTGAAATTATCTGGGGTTTCAGCAGCAGGCAAATTGCCTATTTCGGATTTAAGGTCAGTCAGTATTTGGTTTTTTTGAATGATATGCATGGTATTGGATGCGAGCAATTTCTCCTGATGTAAAAGTTTTTCTTTTAGCAGGGACCTTTCTTTTTCCTCTAATTGTTTGATCGTTCTGAGTCGGTCCAATTCCTTTTTCTGAAATCTCATGACTATATTATAACGATTAATGAACAAAATAAGAATGAAAATAACCAATGCACTGATTAATATAATTCCATTGCGAAGCAGGCGATTTTGAAATGCTGTTTTTTCCAGCGATTCTAATTTTTGTTGTTTTTGTTGAATCTGGAATTCCGCTTCTTTTTCAGCGAGACTAAGGCTAAGGGATGATTTTGCAAGAGAATCTTTTAAAGGAGGGATTTTTTCAAGATACTCGATTGACTTTGAAAGATTATTTTCCGCTTTATAGATTTTGCTTAAAAGTAAATACCCAACGATTAACTGTTCTGTATCTTTAGTTGCTTCAGCTTTTTCAATTCCAATATTGATATATTTTAGTGCTGTTGCATATTGTTCTTTGGCAAAATAAATTTTTCCGATCAATAGGTTGTCGAAAACTACCACATCTTCTCTTTCATCTTCAAGCGATCGGGCTAGCGCCAATTTACTGTAATCAAGTGCTTTATCATAATCTTTATAGTGATAATATAATTCACTGGTCAGGCTATATAAAATGTGCAACTCAACTTTTTGGTTAAACTCTTTCCCAATATCGATTCCTTTGTTGTAATAGATCAAAGTACTGTCGTATTGTTGATCAATATAATAAATGATACCAAGATTGCTGTAAATTTTCGAAAGCGGGCTTCTTTCACCAATTTCAAGATACAGATCAATTGCTTTGAAGAAGTAATCACGGCTCCCAGGAAAGTCTCCCATTATTTCTCCTCGAATCCTTCCTAATCGTGAAAAGGCATAAGCGAGATAAGATTTATTGTTGATAGTTTCTGAAATTTGCTGCATTTGCAAGCAATATTTCATGGCAATATCATAACGTTTCAAGTCAAATGCTGCCTTATTGAGTTCCTTTAAAGTACGAAGCTGGCCTTCTGTATCTTTGAGTGCGCTAAAAGCTTCATTGGATTTTTTGTAATAATCCAGTGCCTTTTCAAATTCCTCATTCTCAAGTGCAGCATCTCCTAAAAGCATAGTTGCATATGCTTTTCCTTTTAGATACCCTGTTTTATCAGCTAACAAAAGTGCTTTATTGGCAAGGATTATCCTTTTTTCAGGATGCTCTTCAGCGAATTTAATTAAGGTGTCAATTTTCGGGTTACCCTCAATTTCTGAGAATAGGTCGTAAAGGCTATCTACTTGGAATGATTTAGCTGATAGTGCTAGGAAAAGGAAAAATATAATAAAGACAAACCTTGTCATCTAGGTTAAACTATAACGTTTTGATTGTTTAGGTTGATAATTAGGTAAGGAAGGTTGGCAATTATTTGCCGATCCTGCTTCTGGGTTATTAGGTTGGTTAGTTCAAAGATACCATCTTTTTGGAAAAATGAAATAAAAAAGCATTGGTTTTGCTGCGCTAAAATATGTTGCATTTGTTCATAAGTGCCTAAATAACCACTGTTTTGGGATAAAAAGCACTGCTCCTTTATTTAGATAGAATCTAAATAAAAGTTGTGGCCTAAAATTGAGAGAAGCTCTATATATATTATATCAAAAGCTTTATATCTTTGCGGAGATTTTTTAAAACCTACTTTTCACACGATTTTTTAATAAAAATAAAAAGCGCTTTGAAGAACGGAATAACCAAACTAGCGTTCCTGATTTTCTTCCTATTCTCTGCATTTTCATCAATGGCCCAATCTTCAGGAGAAGGGTCTTCGTCCAATTATTTCATTGTCTCACTAATTGTGGTTGCTGCATTGATATTGGTAGCAGTGATATTAATGGTTTCGGATAATTTGATGCGGATAGAGGCAAAACAACTTGGAGTTGATGATGGCATAGTAAACTATTCACTCTTTCCGAAAATCAGTGAAATTTTTACTCCTAAGGTACCAAAATATACCGCTGGAGAAAGAGTTATCTTTCTAAAGAGGGGATTCGATATTTTACTGGAGGGAGAGCCTGAAAAAACAGTTGACGAAGAAGTCCAGGCTGCAACATTTGCACTTCAACCCCGAAATTTTATCGGCATGTCACCTATACCCAAAGTCGTTGTAGAAATTGGCGATGAAGTGAAAGCAGGAGATCCACTGTTTTTTGATAAAAAACGGCCTGAAATCAAATATATGTCACCAGTTAGCGGTGAAGTGATTGCGGTCAATCGTGGTGAAAAAAGAGCGATCAACGAAGTCGTTATTCTGAAAGACAAGGTTATGAAATATCGTGATTATAAGTCGTTTGATCTCGAAAAAGGAAATCGCGAAGAATTGGTAGCCTATCTTCTGGAAAGCGGTGTCTGGCCTCTGATCCAGCAAAGACCCTACGATATTGTCGCAGAACCTGAGGTTACTCCTAAAAACATATTTATTTCTACATTTGATACAGCGCCTTTAGCTCCTGACAATAATATTGTGGTGGAAGGCAAAGGAGATGCATTTCAAAAAGGATTGGATGTACTCAATAAATTAACGGATGGTAAGGTTTATCTTGGTTTGGATGCAAATGGTAAGGATACTCCTTCTGAAGTATTCACAAAAGCTAAGGGAGTTGAAAAAAACTGGTTTAATGGTCCTCACCCAAGTGGTAATGTTGGGGTTCAAATCCATCATACGAAAGCGATTAATGCAGGAGATAAAGTCTGGACCTTAGGTGTACAAGAAGTGATAACGATTGGTGCCCTCTTTTCAGAAGGCCGGTATAACGCGGAACGAATTGTGGCTTTGGTGGGTAAAGAATTGAAAACGCCAAAATATGTAAAAACATACCAAGGCGCCAACATTGGAGATCTTTTAAAAGACAATGGCTCATTCGAAAAGGTAAGAATGGTATCAGGCGATGTTCTTTCTGGGCAAATCAAAAATGAAAGTAGTTTTCTTAACTTTTATGATGATCAGGTTTCTGTTCTTAAAGAAGGTGATTACTATGAAATGTTTGGTTGGTTACTTCCTTTAAAACCGCGTCCGAGCATTTCAAAGACATATCCAAATTTCCTTTTCCCAAGCCAGAAATTTACAGCAGATACAAATACACATGGCGAAAAGCGGGCATTCGTTGTAACAGGCCAATACGAATCAGTGCTTCCTATGGATATTTTCCCACAGCACTTGATGAAGTCAATCATTGTAAACGATTTTGAACGAATGGAAGGTTTGGGTATCTATGAGCTCAGTGAAGAGGATGTCGCATTGTGCGAGTTTGTTTGCACTTCAAAGCAACCGCTCCAAAAAATTCTTCGAGAAGGATTGGATGTTATGCGCGAGCAGGGATAAGGGTTAAAATTTAGAAAGTTAGAGAGAATTTAAGAGGGTTATAAAGTAAAAGGTTGAAACGATAAATGAGGAGTGATGAATGAAAAATGCAGCAGCGAGAATAAATCAAACCACAAAATTTAAAACTTGTAATAAGTAAAAATAACAAATGGGTTTATTAGAATTACTAAAGAAAATTGAGCCGGACAAAGAAAAGTCACCATTTCTGCATACCGTATATGATGGGTTTTTCACTTTTGCATATACACCAAATTCAGTTACAAAGGGTGGTGTGCATATCAAGGATGGCATGGATCTAAAGCGTACAATGGTTATCGTTGTCCTTGCATTGCAGTTGTGTTACATATTTGGTACGCTCAATATTGGACACCAACATTTTGTAGCATTAGGGCAACATACTAGTTTTTTTAGCGCCATACATCTGAAGATTGCATATGGTTTGATCCAGCTCCTGCCAATTTTTGTGGTAACGATGGTAGTAGGATTGGGCATAGAGTTTTTGTATGCAGCTAAAAAAGGACATGGAATCGAAGAAGGATTCTTGGTTTCCGGAGCTTTGATACCATTGATTATGCCACCGGATTTACCGCTGTGGATACTTATATTGTCAATTATTTTTGCAGTTATTATTGGAAAAGAGGCATTTGGTGGAACAGGTATGAATATCCTCAATATAGCTTTGCTGTCTAGGGTTTTTGTATTTTTTGCTTATCCATCGACGATTTCCGGTGATGATGTTTGGGTTTCCGGTATTGCTGAAGGAGTTACTCATTATGGATGGTGGCACACCAGTTTTTTCAATGGGATATTTGAATGGGCAGGGTGGACCTTATTTGATCCGAAAGTTGCGGTTGTTGATGGATTTAGTGGAGCCACACCTCTAAGCCTTGCAAAAGAAGGGTGGGGGAATGTATTGGCTCATTATTCTGAAAGCCAAATGTTATGGGGAACCATTCCAGGTTCAATTGGTGAAACTTGTAAACCAGCGATATTAGTTGGAACATTGATGCTGATTGTAACGGGTATTGCCAGTTGGAGAATCATGTTCAGCATGTTTATTGGTGCCATAATCAGTGCTTTATTGCTTAACGCATGGGGGGCAAATCCATTTATGGAAGTGCCTTGGTTCTATCAGTTTTATATGGGTAGTTTTTTCTTTGCGATGGCTTTTATGGCAACAGATCCGGTTACGGCAGCGTCGACCGAGCGAGGCAAGTGGATTTATGGCTTTCTAATCGGATTTATTGGAATGATTATTCGCGTTTTAAATCCGGCTTATCCGGAAGGATGGATGTTGGCGATTTTACTTTTAAATGTGTTTGCGCCTTTGATCGACCATTATGTTTTGGAAGGAAATATGAATCGAAGATTAAAAAGAGCAAAAGTAAAAGCCGCTTAATCTTTTACAATAATAAAAACAATAAACCATTTTTTAGGTTTTTAAATATAAAATTAAAAAGACGTGCATAGTACAAATTATATCGTAGGATTTGTAGCCATCATGACAACAATAGTTGCCATTGTTTTGACAGCTTTGTTCTTAGGATTGAAGGAAAAATCAGATAAAAACGCAGCAATTTTTAACAAAAGAGCAATCTTAACTGCCGTCAAAAGTCAATTAGGGGATAAAGACCCCAAAAGCATGAGTGACAATGAAGTGACGGATATTTTCAGCAAACAGATAGAACAAATTGCTCTGGATATGTCTGGCAACGAAGTTGCAACTGCGGAAGTTGCAGCACGAGGCTATAAAGGGGGGCTTGCTGAAGATATCGATATGAAAAAAGAAAAGAAAAAGCCTGAAGAAGATCAAATATTGCCATTATATATATTTGATACAGGAAATAGCAAAATATACATTGTGTCAGTACGGGGTAGTGGGCTTTGGGATGAAATATGGGGTAATATTGCTCTCGATAATGATTTGAATACGATTGTTGGTGCAGCTTTTGACCACCAAGGAGAAACACCGGGTTTGGGAGCAGAAATTAAAGACAATCCCAGCTTCCCAAATATGTTTAAAGGAAAGAAAATTTATGACGATGACGGAAAATATGTTTCTATCGTTGCTGTAAAAGGCGGTACCACCAAAGAAGATCTTCATGAAGTTGATGTTATTTCAGGTGCCACGGTTACCTCGGTTGGGGTGAGTGAAATGATGGAGCGAGGTATCAAATACTACGAACCCTATTTCAATAAAATACAGCGTAATTAAGACCAAAAAATTAATTGACAATAATTTAATCATAATATAATATGGCTGAGAATACTGTTAAGGAGACTAAAGTTCAACCAAAAGAACCTTTATTCGGTAAAAAAGAACGGAAGCTCATAACTGATCCTTTAAATGACAACAACCCGATTACCGTTCAGGTATTAGGAGTTTGTTCGGCATTAGCGGTTACTTCATTGGTTTATCCTTCGGTAGTAATGGCGATCGCGGTTGTTTTTGTATGTGCTTTTTCGAGCTTATTTACTTCTTTGCTTCGAAATTCTATTCCAAAGCAGGTGCGTATGATCGTGCAATTGGTAATTATTGCTACCCTGGTGACCATCGTAGAATTGGTCCTCAAAGGATACAATTATCCTATTTACAAACAATTGTCGGTTTATATCGGATTGATCATTACCAACTGTATCGTGATGGGGCGTTTGGAAGCATTTGCGATGGCTAACAAGCCCTGGCGTTCGTTCCTTGATGGTATTGGCAATGGCTTGGGTTATGGAGCTATTTTGATCATCGTGGCATTTTTTAGAGAAGTATTCGGTAAAGGGACACTCTTTGCAGGGAGCCCTGTGGAATGGAATATTATTGGTCAAAATAACGAAATCGTTCAATACACGATTAATACAGCAGCAGAAGGAAGCTGGTTTGGCTGGTACTCCAATAATCTATTAATGGTATTACCGGCAGCAGCGATGTTTATTATCGGTATTTTGATTTGGGTTCAGCGTAGTTACAATCAAAAGCTGGTTGATATCTCCTAATTAGAATGCAAGAAGTTATTTCACAAAAAACAATAGTACTTCAAGTACATTAACACATATTAAAATGGATCTATTTAATATTTTTATAAAAGCGGCCTTTATTGATAATTTGGTTTTGGCTTATTTTCTTGGAATGTGTTCCTACCTTGCCGTTTCAAAAAGCGTAAAGACTGCTTTTGGGCTTGGCCTGGCAGTTATCTTCGTTTTGGGAATCACTATGCCAATCAACTGGGTTATCAACGAATTTCTTTTGGGAGAAGGAGGTATCTTTGGTACTGACCTTACCTTTTTACGATTTATCCTTTTTATCGCTGTAATCGCTTCAATGGTTCAGTTGGTAGAGATGGTCGTTGAAAAAGTATCTCCTGCATTATATAATTCATTGGGGATATTTTTACCGTTGATCACTGTAAACTGTGCCATTCTCGGAGGATCTCTTTTTATGGTTTCCCGAGATTACAATTTTGGAGAATCTGTAGCCTTTGGTTTAGGTGGAGGATTTGGTTGGTTTTTGGCGATTATTGCCATTGCAGCTATTCGTGAAAAAATTCGCTATTCAAATGTACCGCCGGCCCTGCGTGGATTGGGAATGGCGTTTATCTTGACGGATTGATGGGTATTGCTTTTATGAGCCTTATGGGAATTGATCCGGCTGCTTTAACAGCAGGTAATTAACATTAGAAGATAGGCTTTTAACCTTTTGGTTTTAGGTTTAATATTTTAAATAAAATAAGATGATTTTACTTTTTGATTTTACGACTTTAGGTTTTGCTGTACTGGTTTTCGTGTCTGTGATCATGGCACTTTCATTTATGTTGATTACTGCCAGAAAAAGACTAGTACCGCAGGGAGATGTGAAAATTATGGTGAATGGCGATACCGAACACCCTTTGATGGTAAGCCCGGGCTCATCACTTTTGACTGTTTTGTCTGATAAACATGTCTTCTTACCTTCCGCTTGTGGAGGTGGAGGTACTTGTGCGATGTGTGAATGTCATGTAGATTCTGGAGGAGGAGATGTTTTGCCTACGGAGTTAAACCACCTTACCCGAAAGGAGGTTGCTGAAAATATGCGTTTGTCTTGCCAGGTAAAAGTAAGGGAGGATATGGAAATTCGGATCCCTGAAGAAATTTTTGGTATTAAGAAGTGGGAATGTGAGGTAGTTTCAAATTACAATGTTGCCTCTTTTATTAAAGAGTTTGTTGTAAAATTACCGGAAGGTGAAAGCCTTGATTTTCAGGCAGGTGGTTATGTTCAAATTGATGTGCCGGTCACAAAAGTTGATTACAAAAATATTGATATCACGGCACATCCTCGTTTGGGCAAAAAACCTGATGAATTTCAATCTGAATGGGATAAATTCAAATTGTGGGATTTGAAAATGAAGAATGATGAACCCATCTTCAGAGCATATTCGATGGCCAATCACCCTGCAGAAGGAAATATTGTGATGTTGAATATTCGTATTGCAACACCACCTTGGGACAGAGACAAAAATGGCTGGATGGATGTGAATCCTGGAATTTGTTCTTCTTATGTTTTTGATCAAAAACCAGGTGATAAAGTAACGATTTCTGGCCCTTATGGTGAATTCTTCATCAAGCCTACAAAGAAAGAAATGGTTTATGTCGGAGGTGGAGCTGGAATGGCACCGCTTCGTTCTCACCTTTTCCACCTTTTCCATACCTTAAAAACAACAGATCGAAAAGTTTCTTATTGGTATGGAGGTCGGACAAGGAGAGAGTTATTTTATATCGACGATTTTAGAAAGATTGAAAAAGAATTTCCTAACTTCAAATTTTATATAGCTTTAGATAACCCACTCCCTGAAGACAATTGGAAAGAAATGAAAAGCATGGATTCAGAAGGAGATGGTTTTGTGGGATATGTAATGCCAGTTTTGAATGAGCAATATTTGAAAAATCATCCTGAACCTGAGGAAATTGAATATTATTTTTGTGGACCTCCAGCAATGAATGCTTCTGTACTTAGTGCATTAGATGCACTTGGTGTACCAGAAGAAAACATAGCTTTTGATGACTTTGGTGGATAACCCCCCTAGTCCGTTTTTAACACACACTACTAAGAAAACAAAGGCTCATTTCGTAAGAAATGAGCTTTTGTTGTTTTAAAAAGATCCCAGGTATTAAATTAACAATTAGGCCTAATTAAGGCCGTCAACGCTTCCTTATTAGTTTTGAAACGATTTCACCACCAAAAGTGTTCACAATCCCGTATATTCGCAGCTTAAATTGAGGTTTTGGTTTTTAAAAATCTAAAATGTCAATAGCTAAAAAAATGAATATTATTTTTTAGGCACTACGAAAAAAAAACTTAGTGTCTGAGTGGTTTTAATATTTCACCACCGAGGCATTAAGTTCACTAAGGTCCACTAAGAAGAGATAGAGAATTTATAAAATAAAAAATGACAACAGCTAAAAGATATACCGTAACATCGGCTTTGCCTTATGCCAACGGCGCGCTTCATCTTGGCCACCTTGCAGGAGCTTATCTTCCAGCGGATATTTATGTTCGCTACCTGCGATTGCTGGGCAAAGATGTAGCATTTGTTTGCGGCTCTGATGAACATGGCGCAGCGATTACCATCCGGGCAAAAAAAGAAGGACTTTCCCCCAAAGATATTATCGATAAGTATCACGAATTAAATAAGGCTACTTTTAATAAATTAGGCATCTCTTTCGATATTTATCATCGGACCAGTGATCCTTTGCATCACAAAACGGCTCAGGATTTTTTCAAAAAATTATATGACAAAGGCGGTGAATTTGAAGAGCGAACCAATGGTCAATTTTACGATGAAGCTTTTGATCAATTTTTAGCAGATCGGTATGTTACCGGAACCTGCCCAAGGTGCGGCTATGAAGAAGCTTACGGCGATCAATGCGAAAACTGTGGTTCAACCCTTTCTCCGACGGAACTTATCCATCCGAAATCAACCCTTAGCGGGAATACACCGGTTTTAAAAGAAACTACGCACTGGTATTTTAAATTGGATAAACATGCAGATTGGCTGCGTGAGTGGGTGAAAGAAGGTCAACTCGAAGGACGCAATCATCACAATCCAAACGAATGGAAAAAGCATGTTATAGGTCAGTGCCTTTCCTGGCTCGATGGCGAAGTTGGTTTACAACCGCGGGCAATTACCCGCGATCTGGACTGGGGAATTCCGGTGCCATTGGAAGGAGCGGAAGGTAAAGTACTTTATGTGTGGTTTGATGCGCCGATCGGTTATATTTCTGCAACAAAACAATGGGCGGAGAATGAAGGTAAAAACTGGAAAGATTACTGGCAAGATGAA
Organism: uncultured Saprospiraceae bacterium; assembly: GCA_963793295.1. GTDB lineage: Bacteria > Bacteroidota > Bacteroidia > Chitinophagales > Saprospiraceae > JAHDHW01. The sequence goes on from CAWBZX010000027.1 coordinate 56,468, forward strand.
GAAACACAGTTGATTCATTTTATTGGAAAGGACAATATCGTTTTTCACTGTATCGTCTTCCCCGCAATGTTGAAGGCTCACGGTGATTATAATTTACCAATCAATGTTCCGGCGAATCAGTTTCTAAATTTTGAAGGCCGGAAATTTTCAAAGTCGAAAGGTTGGGGAATTGAACAGCATGAATATCTGGAAGAGTTCAAAGATTTCCCAAACAAGGAAGACGCGTTGCGATATGCACTAATTCGAAATATGCCGGAAAATCGCGACAGCGATTTTAAATGGGATGAGTTTGTTGATTTCCATGATAATGAATTGGTCGCTAATATTGGCAATTTTGTAAACAGGGTATTGGTTCTGACAGACAAATACTATGGAGGAACTATCCCCGAATATAGTGATGTAACCAATGTTTTTAAAGGTGATTTGTCCAAACTGAACGACTTGGTTAAGGCCGTTGCAAATGATATCGAACACTTTAATTTTAGAAGTGCCGTGCAACAGCTTAATGCGATTTCCTCTTTTGGGAATACATACCTGCAGGATCAATCTCCCTGGAAAGAATGGAAAGAAAATCCGGATAGCCAAACAGTTAAAGATTGTTTGTTTAACTGCCTTCAAATTGTAACACTTATCAGTGTGCTTTGTGAACCGTTTTTACCCTTTACTTCCAAAAAGATTAGAAAACTATTAAAACTGGAACCATTGCAAAATGGTGATTTAGAAACGATCATCGAAGATTTAGCGAATAATCATGCATTGATAGCTTCCGGACATCAAATTGGTGAACCGGAGTTGCTTTTCGCAAAAATCAATGATCGCAAAGATAGTAGCAGACTGGAATTGATAGAAAAACAAAAAGCGACTTTACTGGAGATTCTCGAAGCTGAAAAGGCAGAAGAGCGTGTACCGTTAAAACCTGAAATTAGCTACGAAGATTTCAGTAAACTGGACATTCGGACCGGAACAATCCTTTCCGCCGAAAAAGTTGAAAAAACAGATAAGTTGTTAAAACTGACTGTAGATCTTGGTTTCGAGGAACGAACTGTAGTTTCCGGGATTGCCAAATTTTACAAACCCGAAGATATTATTGGAAAACAAGTTTTGTTGCTAGCAAACTTAGCTCCGCGAAAGTTGCGAGGCATCGAATCCCAGGGAATGATCCTGATGGCTGAAAATGAAAAGGGCGAGTTGAGTTTTGTTAGCCCTGATGATGGCTGGGGTAATGGATTTACCGTTAATTAGTTTATAGTTGATTGAGTTATTAGGTTGATTAGTTTTATGCAGCATATGTATCCAAGCTGTGGTGTTTTAAAGGATATAGATCCAATCAACTCAATTTCCCCAATCAACTTAATCACCAATATTAATGAATTCCAGATTAAAAATAGCGATCCTAATAATTTCCTTTGTTCTGATGGCCTCAACGGGTTATTTGATGTACAGCCGTTTTCAGGCGCAGGAATTTTGGGGTTATTGGCCCATTTTGTTGTGGGGTTCTTTTTGGGCTTTTATTATTTTTGCAACAGAATCCCGGTTTTCAAAACATCCGAAAAAGTGGCAATTACTCGGTTTATCCACTGCAACTGGAGTTCTTTTGTCTTTAGGTTTTCCGCCAATTCCTTTAACCTCTTTGCTATTTGTGGCCTTCGTTCCTTTGCTACTTGTTGAAAAAGAAATCAGCAATTTTAGAGAAGGACCCTCAAAATGGGAAGTTTTCAAATATAGTTACAATGCCTTTGTTATTTGGAATATATTGACCACTTATTGGGTAACCAATACGGCTTTCGTGGCGGCTTTCCTGGCTATTTTCATCAATTCCCTGTTCATGACGATCCCTTTTGTCTTATTTCATCAGGTTGGAAAAAGATTGAATCAGAAGATGAAATGGGCGGCTTTTACTGCTTTTTGGATCACGTTTGAATATATCCATTTGAGGCATCAATTATCCTGGCCCTGGCTGACTTTGGGGAACAGTTTTGCAGAATTTCCAAGCTGGGTGCAATGGTATACTTTCACCGGAGTATTTGGCGGTACGCTTTGGATCCTTTTGGCTAATATTCTTTTTTATAAAGTTATTTCCCTTTATTATTTTAATAGAATTCCGATCACTTTAAAGCGATTGATTGGTCCATTAGCTTTGGTAATTGTACCAATCTTGTTGTCTTTGATTATTTATTATCAATACGAAGAGCAAGGGCAAAGGGAAGTAGAAGTCGCAGTGATCCAGCCAAATTTCGAGCCGCATTATGAGAAATTTAACCTGCCTGCTGCTGCTCAGTTTCGTCGTTTTATGGAATTGTCTCATCAATCAATTACTGAGTACACGGATTATTTGCTGTGGCCGGAAACCAGTTTGGGAAGTGTAAATATTGGAGATGTTGAAAAAGATAAAGATATTGCAGCCATTAGGCTGTTTTTATCAGCTTACCCGAAAACTAAACTTGTGACGGGAGTTGGAGCATATAAAATTTTTGAAAAAGAGCAAACAAACTCCCCTTCAATCAGAACGCAAGTCAATTTAAAGACGGGAGATACTTTGTTTTGGGAAGCTTACAACGCAGCCATCCAAATTGAAAATGGCGTTGAAGAAGTTCCAGTTTATAAGAAATCCATTCTCGTTCCTGGAGCGGAATTTTTACCTTATCGCGAAGTGTTTTTCTGGTTAGAATCTTTTGTTAATCAGCTTGGCGGATCGATGGCGGGTTATGGTTCACAAAAAGATCGCGGTGTTTTCAAGTCTAAAGAAGGAACCACCGTTGCTCCGGTTATTTGTTATGAAAGCATTTTTGGAGAGTATATGGCGGGATACATTCGAAATGGAGCGCAAGCGATTTTTATCGTGACGAATGATGGTTGGTGGGATAATACTGCCGGGCATCGCCAGCATTTGCTATTTGCATCTTTACGCGCCATCGAATCTCGTCGGCCAATTGCCAGATCCGCCAATACTGGAATTTCGGCTTTTATCAATCAGCGCGGAGATATTCGGAAAGCGACGAAATATGACGAAGCGATTGCCATAAAAGATAAAATTTTGCTGAACGATGCTATCACTTTTTATGTTCGCTGGGGAGATTTGATCGGGCGGATAGCCATTTTTCTTTCCATCCTTCTATTATTAAATGCTTTTGTAAAGGGGCGATTGGCATTGAAACAAACAACCTAGTTTGTCCTGGATTTATATTTTTTTTAAAAATAAGGTTTGTACAAATTTTGGTAACATTTCTGTAGTTTTGCCGATAAAAAGTGAGCAAGTTTGATCCTATAATTGAAGTGATAGAAGAGGAATATGAAATTCCACATTTGAATGTAAAAAGGAAGATATCAGCATTACTACCTTACGATTACTACCAAACTTCCCGACAATATCCAGTATTATACTTACAAGATGGACAAAACTTGTTTAATCCCGAAGCTCCCTATGGTGACTGGGCCATTAACAAATCCCTGGGAAAGTTGGCTGCTGAAGGTTTTAAGGATATCATCATCATAGCTGTAGACCACGGAGAGCAAAAAAGAATACTGGAATATCTCCCGTATCATCATCCCAAGTTTGGCGCGGGGAAAGGAAAACTCTATATTCAGTTTATGAAAGAGAAACTCATTCCATACGTTAATAGCCATTATCGCACCTTGACAGGCTATGAATCTGTGGGTATCGGAGGTAGTTCTATGGGTGGTTTGATTAGTTTGTATGCTGGTCTGAAAGAGCCTGATGTATTTGGCAAGATGATGATCTTTTCTCCCAGTCTGTGGATCTCTCATAAAATTTTCCAATACGTCGAGGCTTTTACCCCGCTTCCTTCCACAACGATTTATATATATGCCGGAGGAAAGGAAAGTAAGACCCACCTTCCCAATGTACAACGCCTGGAATCGATTTTTCAAAAGAAGGCAATTAAAGGAGCTTTTTTTGACATTGAAGTTTCGGTGAATCATATGGGAGAGCATGCAGAAGTTTATTGGAGAGAGGAATTCCCAACAGCACTTAAATGGTTGTTTTTTAATAATTTATAATGACATTTACACAAAATACTTCATTAGATCCAAATTTAGATTTAATCCTTCCTTTTCGAAAGGAAGCATTGAATTTTGATCAGCTGTATGAGCTTGACCAAAATCAGAAAACCTGATTTTGAAGGCGAATTTTCTGAAATTCAAATGCTATACGGAAAAAATGGCCAACGGATTTATTTGTTGGGACTCGGCGAAGAAAAGCACATTCCCCAATTGAGCGATGCTTTTCGCAACTTATTTTTTAAAACAGGAAAGCATTGGTCTGGAGATATTCAACTGGATTGCCATGATTTGAAGGGAAAGGAAATCAATCAGGCAGTTTTGGGTTTGGAAATGGGGGAATACAAAATCGATGCTTTTAAATCCGAGCAGGAAGAGCCACAAGATTCAAAAGAACCTTGTAACATAATTCTTATATCCAATCAGGAGATATCTAAAAGTATCCTTGATGGACAATATACCGCTGAAACGATCAACAGCATCAAAGCACTCGTGGATGCGCCACCGAATTATAAGACACCTAAATATCTCTCTGACTGGGCCATTCAATCTGCCCGAAAATATGGATATGAATGTAAAGTGCTTTCTCAAAAAGAGTTGGAAAAACAAGGATTACAGGCGCTAATGGCAGTAGGCAAAGGGAGTATAAATGAGCCTTTCCTTATTATAAACAGTTATTTGCCGAATAAAGAAAAGCAAATTGATCTTGGATTGGTAGGTAAGGGAATTACATTTGACTCGGGTGGTCTTTCTATAAAAGGGGCTACCAATCTTCATTATATGAAAAGTGATATGGGTGGAGCAGCCGCTGTTTTTGGAGCGGTTGAATTAGCTGCGAAACTCAAGCTAAATATAAATGTGATCGGTGTAATAGCTGCCGCCGAAAATGCAGTGGATAGCAACAGCTACCGGCCAGGTGATGTGATCGGATCTTATTCCGGAAAAAATATTGAAATCATTGATACGGATGCGGAGGGAAGACTGGTATTAGCTGATGCCCTGAGTTATATCATCCGACAGCACCAACCAAAACACCTGATTGACCTGGCTACTTTGACCGGGTCTGTGGTCAGCACGCTTGGATATTCGGCCGCAGGTATGTTCACTAATAATAACGAAATGGCTCAGCGTCTGAGTCAATTAGGAAATGCCATTCATGAAAGAGTATGGCCCTTGCCACTTTTTGATGATTTTGAAGAAGACCTCCACTCGGATATAGCAGATATTCGAAATTTTAGCGGCAAACCTATTGCAGGCGCTATTACAGCAGCAAAATTCCTGGAGGCTTTTACGGAGTCTCATGACAACTGGGTTCATCTTGATATCGCAGGAGTGGCGTTCGGAAGTTCGAACTATGCAAAAATGAAAAGTGCTACTGGATTTGGTGTCCGTTTATTAATAAATTATATGAAATCATTCAACTAATACTATGGCTAACAAAGCGCTTAATTTCTTATGTATTTCCACCTTTTTTAAAGGCCAGGATTTCCTGAAATTCTGCAAGGCTGAAGGCAATAATGTTTATTTGCTTACTAAAAAGAAGCTTGAAAACGAAGACTGGCCCTGGGAGTCTATTAAAGAGACTTTTTATGTAGAGGAATGGAAGGAAGATGATGTAATAAATAGCATTGCTTACTTATTCAGATCCATCCGATTTGATAGATTTATCGCATTAGATGATTTTGATGTAGAAAAAGTAGCGAGATTAAGAGAACATTTCAGAATGCCTGGAATGGGAGAAACTACGGCGCGTTATTTTAGAGATAAATTAGCGATGCGATTCAAAGCACAGGAATCAGGGATTCCGGTTCCAGCTTTTACCGCGCTTTTTAATGATGAAGCAATCAATGTTTTTACTGATAATATTCCTGCTCCCTGGCTACTAAAACCCAGATTGGAAGCCTCTGCCACAGGGATAGTAAAAATTCACAACAAAGACGAGGCCTGGCAAATTGTGAATGAGCTTGGTGATGATCGTCAGAATTATTTGATTGAAAAATTCGCGCCGGGAGATGTTTACCATGTTGATGGTCTAAATGTCGATGGAAAAGTAGTCTTTTCACGAGTCAGTCAATACCTCGATACCCCATTTGAAGTGGCTCATGGTGGAGGTGTTTTTCGATCTCATACCATCAAAATAGGAACTCCGGAAGAAAAGGCATTGACAAAAATGAATAAGGAAGTGATGAAGGTATTCGGTATGCTGTTTGGCGCTTCCCACACAGAATTTATTATATCTAAAGCAACAGGGAGAGATTTTTTTCCTGGAAACCTCATCAAGAGTAGGCGGCGCTAACCTTGCCGAAATGGTTGAAGTGGCTTCTGGTGTCAACCTATGGGGAGAGTGGGCAAGGATTGAAAATGCTAATTTGCGAAAAGAGACTTATGCACTCCCTGAAATAAAAAAGAGTTATGCCGGTATCGTGGTATCGTTAAGTCGATTTGAGCATCCGGATGATTCCGGTTTTACAGATCAGGAAATAGTATGGCGGCTGCATAAACCCTGGCACATTGGTTTGATCGTTGAATCTTCCTCAAAAAAAAGAGTCATAGAATTATTAGATAATTACACTAAACGAATAGCAGAAGAATTTCACGCCAGCCTTCCCGCTGCCGGGAAAAAACCTCATGTGTAAGGGAAATAATTTGAAACTATCTGTCTTCATTTTCAAAAAAGCCAGCGCTTCCACCAACCCAATCTTTATCTTTATTGTACTTCACTCCGACCATTTCACCTTTGGTAAGTCTCATCAGGTTATTGACTATCTGGCTCTTATTTTCTCTTGTATTAAATAAACTCATCATTCTGATCTCACACATGGCCGGTACATCCATAGTTTCTATGATCGGATGGTATTTCACCTTTTCCTGCAAAATGAAGTTTTCTTTATCATCAATACTATCTAATAACTCCCTGGTCACATTGAGCTGAACCCCTGATCCGGCAAAAGAATACAGAGGTTTCAACACATAATTTCCAAGATTTTGAGGATAGTCCTCCATTTTATCCAGATAGAAAGATTTGGGTGCATACTTACTTGTAAGCAAAGGCATGGTATATTTACTGATCCTAAAAAACCAGTTGGGATGGCCAACCCATTCTACATCCACCTCATCCTTAAAATAGAACTCTCTTTTTATGTCGGTCCGTTTGTCCAGTTCATCAAAAATAACCCGATTATAAATTTTTAGAATTTTTACTGCTGCACCATTTTCATCAAAATAAAACAACTCTTTTCCTCTTTTCTTCATTTTACTGATACACAGCACTTTAATGCCGAGCATCCGTTCTGCACATAAAAAATCAATTCTGGTAGCTTGATTTTCAGGCTCCACTTCCAACAACACCACCTGGTGAGGATCTGTATCGCCAACGATTTCATTTCGGAGTAGCTCTACATATTCAGGCCTTTTCATTCCATTTAAATGGACGGAAAAACGATCTGGAATATCAAAATGCTTGACGTACATTCCGGCAAGGAAATCCTGATAAAAGTAAAGGGAAGGAAAGCCTTGCAGCTCAATTAACTTAGGTATGGGATCACCATTTTCATCCAAGCATATACCGAAGTCCAACTGAATAAATCTTGACACGTAGTCTTCTGAAGGCACTTGTAAGGTAGGATGCTTAATTGCTTCTTTAGTCAACTCCTTAAAATTAGGTTGATTGACCACCGCTAAAATTTCTTCACTTGCTTCAAGGAGTCTTTCTTTCAACAACTGAGGAATGAATACCGGTGTTTCCGCAATTCGAAATCCAGGCTTATAGTTGAATTGTCGATCAATGTCATTTAAAAAAGCATCATACTTCGCTTTCGTAAAATGGTGGTTAAAGGCCGATCGATAGGGTTTTATCATATTTGATTACAGCTAATTTTCTTTTTTTAATGCGACTAACGCATTAGTGATAAATCGTGGTAAAATGGTCTGATGGGTCAGATTGATCTTATCAGGATCATCCAGGTGCTCCATCATATCTATGTATTTTTGTTCATCAAAATTCTTGATTATTTTTTCTCTCATTTCCTGTTTCGAAAAATAATCTTTCATCCCTACAGGATCTGCCTCCGGGTGAAATTGAGTGCCTACAAATTCATTGGAAAAGCGTACTGCCATGATAGCTCTTTCGTATTCAACATGAGTGCGGATTTTTTCCAGGCTAAGAATTTGTGCTCCATGTTCCTCAAAAACTTTCAGCCGGGGCTGGATCAATTGCCAGTCTCTCGAATCAACTGCATAATAAGGGTCAGCCAAGCCTTCAAGGATTCGGTCCTTTCGGCCATCTTTGGTCTTGTGGATCGGAAAAATGCCAAATGAAGTACTTTTTCCGGGTCGTAATATCACACACGCCAAAGTGTTCGCAGGCCATTTGAAAGGAATAGCAGATAAAGAAAAAGTATTTTTTCTCCTGTTCTCCTGATTGATTCATGTTCCAGGCAGTATCAATCAAATTCAAAAAATCGATCTTTCCATTCTCCCTTTAGCAAAGGACTTCCCGGTCCGCCACTACAAATGTAAATATCATATGATAGGTCGGGCACCTGATTTTCACCTCTTACATCATATACCTTCCATTCTAACTGATCCTCAAATTCGCTGGCAATATCCTTGATGCACCTCAATCCCTGATTAGGTACTTTATTATTCATGTCAAGGATTGCCAGTTTAACCTTTTTCTTACTCATTTTGAAAAATTAATACAAACCTTCGGTAGTTTGATCAATATTTTTTTTACGGTTGCATATTTGAATAAAAGCTATGATTTTTGACCAGTCTTCTTTTTCGCGGGAGTAGCCTTCCTTTTCACAGGTGTCGTTTTCTTCTTCACGAGTGTCGTTTTCTCTTTGGCAGGAGTAGCGATTTGGTTCTTGATAAAAGTACCCCAGGTTAGGTTCATTTTACCCTTTTTATAAGACTTTGCTTTCTCAATAGCCATATTAGCAGCATTCTCCACGATCCAGTCAAAGTTGTCCTGTCCTACAGAATTGATATCTGCATCCGGGGCAGGATTACAAAAATCAATGGCATACGGGATACCATCTCTGATCGCAAATTCCACTGTATTAAAATCGTAGCCCAAAGCCTGATTCAATTTGATACAATAATTTTCTACCTTTTTTAGCAATGCTTTGGCTACAGGTGCTGCATCACGTACATATCGAAGATGATGTGGATTGCGAGGTTCGTACTGCATGATATGTACATTATTGCCTCCTAATACATAGCATCTGAAATACTCCGTAAATACAATTTCCTCTTGTAGCATCATGACGAGTTTTTCAGTTTCCGCATGTTTGGCAAATAAATCATTTGGGTTCATAACCTTATACACACTTTTCCACCCGCCTCCGGAGTGAGGTTTCATGTAAGCTGGAAAGCCGATATAATCAAAAATTTTATTCCAACTGTAAGGAAAAGCAAGGTTTCTAAAAGAGTTTGCACTTGTATCATCGGGCCGGTGATGAGAAGGTAAGATCACCGTCTTGGGAACTGGTACTCCTATTTTCTCAGAAAGCGCGTTATTGAAGAATTTTTCATCTGCGCTCCACCAAAAAGGATTGTTAATGACCGCTGTCCCGGAGATGGCTGCGTTTTTCAGGTAGGCTCTGTAAAAAGGAACATCCTGAGAAATACGGTCAATGATCACTGCATAATCCGTAGGTTTTGCCTGTTGAACCATGTCAATGGTTACTTTTTCAGCCTTAATGTCTTTGATGCCTTTTTCATTGACCCGATCAATGAAAGCCTGTGGGAATGTGTTTTCCTGTCCGAAGAGAATTCCTATTTTTTTCAAAATTAGTATGTTTTTATTTTATAATTTAGATAAATAATGAGGGAACATGTCCCGCCATATAGGCCAGTCATGTTTCGCCCATCTTCTCAGATCAAACCAATGGGGAATATTTTTAGCATTTAAAATATGGCTTAACTTATAGTTTGCATCCAGGCAGTTGTCCCATTCGCCTGCCCCAAGGACAATTTTCATATTCCAAAGCTCAGGATTTTGATTGTCGGGCATAAAATCCACCGGATTATTAAAATAACAATTTTCGTCATAATAACCATCCAGAAATGATCGGATATCAAATGACCCGCTCATACTCATCATATGACTTACTTTTTCCGGATGCCGGAAAGCAAAATTTGCAGCCTGATAACCTCCAAAGCTGGGCCCCGCTACTGCCACTTTTGAAATACCCTTTTCATGGCAAATCGGATCAACCAGTTCCTCTTCAATAAACTTGTCATACCAGATGTGATTTTTGACTCGATCGGCGGGATGGATACCCTTATTGTACCAACTTAATTCATTCACACCATCGGGGCAATAGATTTGTACCAGCCCTTCGTCCAGAAACCACTTTACGGAATCGATCAGTAAAAAATCCTTGCATTCATAATACCTTCCCGTACTCGTGGGAAATAGGATCACCGGATATCCAGCATGACCAAAAATCAACATTTCAATCTCCATACTCAGTGTTGGAGAGTACCATTTTCGATATTCTTCTTTCAATTGTGTAGTTGACTGTTTAAGACCGTTTTTTAAAAATTTCTGCAAAACTACTTTATAAATTAATCTAAAAGGAATAATTGATTGAATTATTTATCTGGAACTTATTCAAAGTTATTTCGCTGATTTACCGTTTTTTTAAGTGACTTACTGCGACCCCCTTTTTAGTAAGAGGTGCAATCTGCTTTTTCTTGTAAAAGGTTGTAAAACTGCCTTTAATTACTGGTGGTTTTTTCGCTTCCGATTTTTAGCGATTAAAGATTTTCTTTGCTAAGCCTTCAACATTTTTAGCAGCAATTCATTGGTCGTTTTCGGTGCAGCTTTTCCTTTTGATTGACGCATCACTTCTCCCATAAAAAATCCGATCAGGCCTTTCTTACCTTTTCGATAGGCAAGGACCTTGTCAGGATGTTTTTCAATGGTTTCCGCAATCAATTTTTCCAGAAAGTCACTATCATCAGATTGGATTAGATCTAAAGATTCAGCTAGAGATTTCGGTGATTTTTTCGGTTTTTCTATCATGGTTGGAAAAAGCCTTTGATAAGCAATGGAGCTACTTACTTGTCCACTTTCAATCAAACCAGTAAATGCTGATAAGTCTTTAATCTTTAGTGGAAAAGCTTCAATTTGAAGGTTATTTTCGTTTAAGAAAGGCTTGATTTTATTGATCACCAAATTAGCAGCAGCTTTAAAATGGCCACAATCTTCCGCTAATGTTTTATAAAATAAGGCGATTGATTTCTCTTCTGAAATAAGATCTGCATCGTAAGTGCTTAAGGAATAATTTTGGGTGAGTTCTTTATGAATTTCCCAGGGTAAGGGAGACACTGCCTGCCTGATCTTCTTGATATCCTGATCTGAAAGCACAACTGGTAATAAGTCAGGATCTGGGAAATAGCGATAATCATGCGCATCTTCCTTTTCGCGAAGGGGAGAGGTGGTACCGGTCACCGGATCAAAATTAAGCGTTTGTTGTTTGACCTTACCTCCGGATTCAACGAGTTCGACCTGCCGTTTGAATTCATACTCGATAGCTTGCCGGGCAAATCGCATCGAGTTTACATTTTTTACTTCACATCGATCATTTAAAATAGATTCGCCTTTCAATCGGATTGAAATATTACAATCGCATCGCATCGAACCTTGTTCCATGTTGCCGTCAGAAATTTCCAGATAACGGACCAATTGGCGCATAGATGTCATGAAGATATCGACCTCAGCTGCTGACCTGAAATCAGGCTCTGTGACGATTTCCAGCAAAGGAACTCCGGCTCTGTTGAGATCTATCAAAGAATAATTGGGATCCTGATCATGAATAGACTTTCCGGCATCCTCTTCCATGTGAATATGATGAATGCGGATCTTCTTTTTCTGACCTTCTGTATCAATATTTAAACTCCCGCCAATGCAAACCGGGCAATTGTCCTGAGTGATTTGATATCCTTTTGGTAGATCTGCGTAAAAATAATTTTTACGATCAAAATAGTTTTTTTTATTAATGGAACTATCAAGTGCCAGCCCCAATCGGACTGCAAATTCCAGCTGTTTTTTATTCAGTTTGGGAAGGGTACCCGGATGTGCAAGGGAGATGGCACTAACATGTGAGTTTGGCGCTCCTCCAAAGCTGGCATCATCACCACAAAAGGCTTTACTTGCTGTAGCTAGCTGAACATGAACTTCCAAACCAATGATGGATTCGTACTTATCGTATGAGCTTGCATTGCGATTTTCTTTAAATAGAACCGCAAAGATGAGCATTATGCTTTTTTCAATCAAATTTATTGACTTAAAACAAAACAAAACTGATGAGAATGCCAAAAATGAAAGATACAAAGGATAAAACAACATACATAAAATTCAAAATCCAAAACTTAAGGAATGTTTTCCAAAAGGACTGGCCATATACCTTTCTCATTGCGACAAACTGGTAAATAAATATACCAACAAAGGGCAACGCGATCCATCCACTCATATATTCACCAAAAAGAACAAGTAGGGTGGTAATTAGAAAAGCAAAAGCATGATAATGAAAAGAAAAGATAAGATGTTCTACGTAATAGAAATTTCTTCGAAAATATAACAACTTTAAAAATAATGCGAGAAATGGCATCATTAGCAAAACCATAAGTGATAAATTGCCAATAAAATACTTGAAAAGCCTTTCTCCATCGTCCATTGTTTTTACTTGTTGTTTGAAAATGGTACGTTTAAAAATACCTGTAATATTGTACTTGTCAGCTAGCTCATCTAATTCTAATTCAGCAATATCTTCAACTGAGACTCTTACCTTTTCATTATTATTAGTGCTTAGGAGTGTATCCAAATATGTAGAATCACTTCCTGCATTTTCAACATTCTTAAATGCTACCAACGCACTGTCAAGGGCTAAATTGACTGTAGGATTATTGAATTGACCGGCAATAACCTGATTTATTGAATCTAGGTTTTTGATAGCAATATTTCGTTCTGCTCTTGAAATAAAATTGCCATCACCATTATTTATATTTACACTATCCGTAGTTTTTATACTAACAATAGCAAAAAGGATAATAGCGGTTACCAAAAAAGTGCGCAACGGGCTGACGTACGATTTATGCTTTCCTCCAAAATATTCAAGGGTTAACTTTCCAGGATTAAATAAGGCAAAGATTGTTTTAAAGAGTTTTGAATCTATATTGAGCTGATCACTAAAGAACTCTTTGATTAAATCTCCAATAGGAATCTTTCCGGTCGTATACTTTTGACTACATTGAGGACAATAAATAGCATCGTCAGATAAGGAAGAAAGACAATTTCGACAAGACCGTTGGTTGGTTGCAGGATTGTTTTCCATTTTTTGACATTAAGGATTTGATCCAAGTCCAAGATATAAAAAAAACTTGCTTTCCGGCAGTACCTGAAAGCAAGTTTTAAAACGCTTGATAAATCCTTTTAATCGAAAGACTGGTTGGAAATAGAAGCCATATTTACAAGCTGCTGATATTCCATATCTGACAAACCATCCATACAATAGTGGATAGGATTTACTTTTTGTTTTTTATTAATAACTTCGTAATGAAGATGAGGAGCAGTGGAAGTTCCTGTGCTACCTACCTTGCCAATTACTTGCCCGCGCTTTATTTTTTGACCTAAAGTGACATCAACGTCACTCATATGCCCATAAAGTGATTTATAACCAAAACCATGATCAATAATAACGTGGGTTCCATAACCACTTTTCAAATGCTTTGATTATACAATTTTACCATCGCCTGAAGCGTGAATTGGCGTACCTTTAGGACAGGTAAAGTCAATACCGGTATGCATTTTACGTCTTTTAAAAATCGGATGCATGCGCATTCCAAAGCCGGAAAGAGAACTAATGTTCCTTTCAATTTTATCTGAACGGATTGGTTTAATTGCTGGTATAGAAGCCAGCATTTCTTCTCGCTTTGAAGACAGATCCTCAACTTCATCCAAAGATTTGGATTGAATCGCTAACTGGCGCTTCAATTTATCAACTTTTTCTCTGGACTCAACCAGCAATTCTCCCGTATTTTTAAATTTCGTTAGGTCGCTGTACTTATTATGACCACCAACACCACCATTCCAAACACTTTCATCAATAGGATCCATCCCAAAGATCATCCGGTGTACATTTGCGTCGCGTTCCTGAATATTCTCCAAAACTTTGCTCAGCATATCAATATCACTATTGATAGCCGTATACTGCGATTTCATTTGAGTGATTTCTCGCATCAAAGCTTCTTCTTTTGGAGAATGTAAAGTGAGTATAGGCAAAAGAGATAATGATTATCGCAGAAACGATAACGCCTGAGACAAAACCTAAAACACGAAACATTTTAACTTTAAGCGGCTCAACTACCTTCTCATAACGTAAGGTTTGAGTGTTGTAAACAAACTTTTCTTTTCTCATAAAGACTTTATTCGTTAGCCAAAAATCCCTACTTTTGTGCATCTTTTTGGCTTAAATATTATCATCTTCTCATTGATCAGACGTCAAAGGTAATTTTGAAAGTTCAAATATTCAAAAGATTTAATGAAAAATTGTGACTTTGAAAGTTAAAGTTTCATGTTAATGTAATACTTTAAACCTTTTGGTGAAAGTGCTGAACTTAAATCGATACTATATACGCCAATTAGTGATTGATCAATGAAGTTTTAGAAGTAAATTGAACCGAAAAACAGACTATTTAGTTATAGATAATTTATTAATACGCATTTCAGTATGAAAACAGCTCGTGAAATAAGACAGACCTTTTTGGAATTTTTTGAAAAGAAGAAACACAAAATTGTTCCATCTGCACCGATCGTTAATAAAGATGATCCTACATTGATGTTTACCAATGCTGGAATGAATCAATTTAAAGATTATTTTTCTGGGAAACCGCGTTCCATGATAATCGTCGAATCGCCGATACTCAAAAATGCTTACGGGTATCCGGAAAACACAATGATCTGGAAGAAGTGGGTATTGACACTTATCACCATACCATGTTTGAAATGCTGGGCAATTGGTCTTTTGGTGATTATTTCAAAAAAGAAGCCATTGACTGGGCCTGGGAATTATTGACTGATGTTTTTGGACTGGAAAAAGACCGACTTTATGTAACTGTTTTTGAAGGAGATAAAGCTGAAGGTCTGGAAGCAGATAAGGAAGCGGTAGAATTTTGGAAAAAATGGATTCCCGAAGACAGAATCCTCTATTTTGATAAAAAAGATAATTTTTGGGAAATGGGTGAACAGGGCCCTTGTGGTCCCTGCTCTGAAATTCATATTGACCTCCGAAATGAAGAAGATCGGGCAAAAGGTGATGGCGCCTCTCTGGTCAATAGAGATCATCCTTTGGTAGTTGAAATATGGAATCTGGTTTTTATTCAATTCAATCGAAAAGCAGATAAAAGCCTGGAACCACTTCCCGAAAAACATGTTGATACCGGGATGGGATTTGAACGGCTTTGTATGGCTTTGCAGGGAAAACAATCCAATTATGATACGGATGTTTTTACTCCGTTTATAAAATTTGTTGAACAGGAGTCTGGTAAAAAGTATACTTTCAACTACGACCCTAGTGCAAAATCAGATATAGCAATGCGTGTGGTGGTGGATCATCTTCGTGCGGTCAGTTTTACCATTGCTGATGGACAACTGCCAAGCAATACAGGAGCAGGATATGTGATTCGTAGGATTTTGCGGCGAGCAGTTCGATACTATTATTCGTTTTTGGATATCAAAGAACCTTTTTTGTATAAAATGATTCCCCTTCTTGCAAAGGAATTTAAAGATGTATTCCCGGAATTGGATGCGCAACAGGAGTTTGTAGGAAAAGTGATACTGGAAGAAGAGCGATCTTTTTTGAGAACGTTGGAAGAAGGTTTGAAAAGGATTGATGCTCTTAAAGTCAGTAACAACCAAATTGATGGACAAGTTGCCTTTGAATTATATGACACCTATGGCTTTCCAATTGATTTGACCCGGTTGATTGTTACTGAAAAGGGCTGGACCATTGATGAAAAAGGTTTTGAAAAAGCTTTGAAAGTTCAAAAAGAAAGATCAAGGGCTGATGCTCAAAAAGAAGTAGGCGATTGGATTGAAATCAATAGTGATCTGGAAGTTGATTTTGTAGGTTATGACCGACTCAAAGTTGATGATGCGAAAGTTATAAAATATCGGACCGTCACTGTTAAAGGAAACCCACAATACCAGATTGTACTCAGCAAAACACCTTTTTATGCAGAAAGTGGTGGACAAAGAGGGGATACTGGATTACTTTGGTTCGGCGAGGAAAAGATCCCGGTTATTGATACACAAAGAGAAAATGAACTGATTATCCATATTGTAAAGAAAATGCCGAAGGATTTCAATTCACTTCAATTAGCTGAAGTAAACCCGAAAAAACGCAACGCCACGGAAAAGAACCACACTGCGGTTCATTTAATGCATGCTGCGCTTCATCAGATTTTAGGTCCCCATGCTTTACAAAAAGGTCAGGATGTAGATGACAAGCGGTTACGTTTTGATTTTTCTCACTTTCAAAGAATGACGAAAGAGGAAATTGCCAGCATCGAGCAAATTGTCAATAAAAGGATCCGCGAGAATATCCCTTTGGAGGAGGACCGTTATATGCCAATCGAAGAAGCTAAAGCATCTGGAGCAATGATGCTTTTTGGTGAAAAATACGGTGATAAAGTTCGGGTAATAACTTTTGATAAAGATTTTTCAAGAGAACTTTGCGGAGGAACGCATGTCCCTGCTACCGGAAAAATCGGGCTCTTTAAAATCCTTTCGGAAGGAGGGGTTGCGGCTGGTGTTCGCAGGATTGAAGCTGTCACAGCTGATGCTGCGGAAGTTTTTATTAATAAAGAATTGGAAGAGTTGAATGCTATTCGAAGCCTTTTCAAGAATCCGGTTGACACGGCAAAGAATGTGGCAGCTTTGCAGGAAGAAAATAAAAACCTGAAAAAAGAGCTGGAGAAACAGATGGCAAATCAGGCGGGCTCTTTAAAAGACGATCTCAAAAATGCAGTCATTCAAGTCAATGGTATCAACTTTATTGGTGCCAAATTGCCTTTAAACGATGCCAAAGCTATTAAAACCCTGGCTTACGAATTAGAACGCGAAATTGACAATGTGGTCATCGTTTTTGGTGCCGAAGTGAGTGGCAAACCACAATTGATGGTTGCGATCAGCGAAAGCCTTACAAAAGATAAAAAGTTGCATGCCGGAAATATAATCCGCGAATTGGCAAAAGAGATTCAAGGTGGCGGCGGCGGTCAGCCCTTTTTTGCTACAGCAGGTGGAAAGGATATCAGCGGATTAGAAAAAGCAATCGAAAAAGCAAAATCAATGATTCTAAACTAATACCGAATTGCTGTAACAGAAATAAGCCATTTATGGACAGGAGTTTCCGTCTGTAAATGGCTTTTTTATACCCTCAATCGGATAAATTACGAAAAAGTGCTACCCAAAAAATGGTATTTTTCATATGGTGTTTATTTTACCAACGTCAACTATAATGAATTGATTTACAACGAATTAATGTTATTTTTTACCGTTGAATTAAAAGATGGTCCAAAATAGTTGGCAGCGTAATTGGAATAGAAGTGAGTGAAATCAATTGGTAATAAAAATTAAAAGAAAAAGTTCAAAATTCCCTCCTTTTTAAAATTACTTTTTCGATTCCCCTGTCACATTAAAATTTGTCCCGTATTTGAAGATATTAAATCATGAAAAACCTAAATCGAGTAACAATTAAATTCTTAATTATATTTGCATGGTTATCTTTTACAACTGCTATTCATGCTCAAACAACATACTATTCCAGAAATGCCACCAGTGGCGGAAATTGGAATACCGTAAATTCCTGGACAACGAATTCGGATGGATCTGGTGGGCCTACTGTCAGTGTACCACAAAGAGGCGATCATGTTGTAGTTTTGAATGGCCACACAATTTCAATAAATAATAACAATGATAATGGTTCTTCAGGTGTAAAACCAAACGATGTTTCTGATCCAGGTAATAATATAGCTTCTTTTACCGGATCCAGCTAATACCATGTTTTATCATACTGGAGACATAACGATTGAATCTGGTGGCACATTAGATATTAATGCTTTAATTATGTTAGGGGGAACTACTGCAGTGAGTGGCGATTTTATAACCAGCAGCGACTTTGTCAATCTAGGGCGTATGGATGTATATTCAGGAAGATTGGATATCGGAGATGATTTTGTTTTGTCGGGTTATAGTGAAACCGATATTAATGTTTCCGCTTTATCTGCAGATGACATTTATTTGGATCATACGGATGCAAAGTTATGTGGAACAGGGACTTTAACTATTGGTGATAAAATACAGGAATATAACGGCGCTGATGCGGCTTTACAGGTATGTGCTGGTTTTAGAATATTGGGATGTGGAACATGTCCATTTACTGGAAGTGGTAGTTTTTTACTTCCTGTTGAATTATATACTTATGAAGTGAAGTTGGAAAACAACAATGTAAGAATAGATTGGAGTACGGCTTCAGAAATTGATAACGATTATTTCGTAGTTGAAAGATCTCAGGACGCTTATCATTTTGAAGAAATTGGAATAGAAGAAGGAGCAGGGTTCAGCGAATCATTCCGATATTATGCGATCACGGACCGTTTTCCATTCGAAGGAATTTCTTATTACCGTTTGAAGCAGGTGGATTTTGATGGAACGGCAACTTATTTTGATATAAAAATGGTGGATAATAAAAATGGTTACGTCGACGAACACGGCCTTACCGTTTTTCCAAATCCAATCATGGAGCACAACAAATTTAGCATTGGTTTAGAAGGATTTGATGGTGATAACGTTCAAGTGAAAATCCAAAATATGAGTGGATTTTTGATCTACTCAGATGAAGTAGATATATCTCAGGAAAGAGAATTGATAGAATTAGAAACTAATATTATTCAGGATTCAGGAATGTATGTGGTGAGCATTTTCAATGATAACAAATGGTATCACCATAAATTTCTATTTGTAAAATAAATTTAATCACTAACAAAAAATCTTTTATATGAGTCAAAAAAGAACAAAGTTCCCCTTCCTTCTCAAATCCTATATTTTCTGATCCCCCATTACTTTACAATTAATTTTAACCAAAACACATCAAATCATGAACAAAACAAACAGAGCATTCATTCTGCTATTAATTATTTTTGCCCTCTCCTTTTTTGCTTTTATCAATGCGATTAATTCTTAAATAATCTTTATTGAGCTAAGGAATAATTCGTGTACCTTAAGACCGGAATTGTGTCATAGAAATCACCAATATGAATCATTCTAGTTTAGGTATTAAAAATGATTATTCTTTAGCTTATTAAAGGCTACACAAAAAAAGTACTACCTAAAAAATGGTATTTTTCATATGGTGTTTATTTTACCGACATTAATTGTAATGCATTGACTTACAGCAAATTAAGATTGTTTTTCATCCTTGAATTAAAAGATGGTCCAAAATAGTTGGCAGTGTAATTGAAATAAAAAGAGTATAATCAATTGGTAAAAAAAATTATAAAGAAAAAGATTAAAATTCCCTCCTTTACAAAATTATTTTTTAGTTCCCCTGTCACATTTAAGTTCAAGTTTATAACAATAGGACTTTTAAACCATGAAAAATTTAAATCGAATATTAATTCAATTTCTGTGCGTTTTTACGTTTTCCATTTTGGTTTTTACAACAGCTGTAAATGCCCAATCAACGTATTTTTCCAGAAATGCCACTAACGGTGGAAATTGGAAAAGTACCAGTTCCTGGACAATGAATTCGGATGGTTCTGGATCGGCAGTTCCAAGCGTACCACAAAGAAATGATGATGTTGTTATTTTGAGTGGTCATGAAATTAAAATCACGGGTACAAATGATAATGGTTCTTCTGGGGTAAAACCAGATAACGTTTCTGATCCTGATAATAATATTGGCCCTTTTAATGGATCAAATACTGCTATGTTTTATCATACGGGAACCATCACTATTGAGTCTGGTGGCACTTTTGATGTTAATAAACCAATTATGCTTGGTGGGGTAACTTCGATTAGTGGCACTCTTGAGACCAACAAAGATTTGGTCAATATTGGCCGTATGGATGTGTATTCAGGGGGAGCACTTGATATCGGAGATGATTTTATTTTATCGGGCAACAGCGAAACTAATTTAGATGTTTCCACCTTTTCTGCAGATGATATTTATTTTGATCATACAAATGCTCAATTATGCGGAGTTGGAACGCTAAATGTTAGTGATGCAATTCAGGATCTAAATGGAGCTAATCCTCCATCACAGGTTTGTAATGGTTTTCCAATTTCTTACAACAATGGTACAGAAATATTTTATGGAGCAGCGGCCTTTTCACTTCCAGTTGAATTGTACCTCTATGAAGTGAAGCTGGAAGACAACAACGTAAGAATAGATTGGGCTACCGCTTCAGAAGTTGATAACGACTATTTTGTAGTTGAAAGGTCTCAGGATGCACAGCATTTTGAAGAAATTGGAATAGAAGAGGGTGCTGGATTTAGCGAATCATTCCGATATTATGCGATCACAGACCGTTTTCCATTTGAAGGGATTTCTTATTACCGTTTGAAGCAGGTGGATTTTGATGGAACCACGACTTATTTTGATATAAAAATGGTGGATAATAAAAATGGTTACGTAGACGAACATGGCCTTACCGTTTTTCCAAATCCAATCATGGAACACAGAAAATTCAGTATTGGTTTAGAAGGATTTGATGGTGATAACGTTCAAGTGAAAATTCAGAACATGAGCGGATTTTTGATCTACTCCGATGAAGTAGATATATCTCAAGATAGAGAATTGATAGAATTAGAAACTAATATTATCAACGATTCAGGAATGTATGTAGTGAGTGTTTTCAATGATAACAAATGGTATCACCATAAATTTATGTTTGTAAAATAAATCTCAAAAAAAGTCAATAAATAAAATTTTAATAGGTTTTTCATATTACCAGCCTGGAAGTAATTTCCAGGCTGTTTTTTTTGTATTAGATGAAGCGGCCTGGATTATTATTCATTAAGTATCAGCAGTTAAATAATACTACTTTGTGACTTTTGATTTTAGAACGTAAATGGCTCAGATTAGTAGATTCCCGAAGATCATTTCCTCAATAATCCGTTTAAATCATTTCTATCCGCGTTCTATCAAATAACTTTGATTTTAAGGGGAAGTGTTTAAAATAGTAATAATTATCTTGAAATCATTGACATACTTCAGCTAATTATTTTCACGTAGCTTTGGCTACGAAAAAATAATGGAGCTTCGTTTTGAAAATCAAGCACTTACAATAAATTTTAACCTCCATTTTAAAACAACTTCGTGATAAAGTACTAATAAGTATCAGGGTAAAAAAACACACAGACGTAGCTTGAATTAAAGCAAATCTTCTTAGTAAGGTGGAAGTGAAAAACAAATAATTACCTGAATAGAAGGTAGATACTTTTGCCTTTCCAACTAGTCTTAAATGATGATTTAATGGTAGCGTAACCTTACTAAAGAACGGACGCAGAGAAGTGTTGTCCGCATCGATTCGGAGGGGGACAAAGCACTTCTTAGTATTGCCAAAAGCAATGATTTTTGAAAATACTTAACCCCAAGTTTTAAATGGAATGAACTAAATGTCTAGTCATTAATGACGATAAACTTCAGGCTTTTCCTTGGATTAATATAAATAAAATAAGTGCCTGAAGCCAGTCTGTATTCCTTAGTTTTGATTTCATAGACGTGTTGCCCTGCCTCCAGCTCCAATGTCTGTTCAAACCTGAAACGGCCCAGCGCGTCCCAAATCTGCAGCGGCATTTGAGCGTCTAATGTGGAAGTAACCTGAAATTTCAAATTTTTACTGGAACTAACCGGATTCGGATATAACACGCAATCTTCGAAAACACATTCATTGTCAACGGAAATTACAGGAGAGTAGGTATAGGCTTCCCAAGGGCCCGGGGCTATGAGTTTTATACGATAATATACTTTTGAAACTTCATGAAGATTTTGATCTATAAACTCATAGGTTCTATAGCCGTTCAGAGCGATCGAGTCTCCCTCCACTTCTCCGATGAAAGTAAAATCCAGGCTATCATAACTGTATTCAATCCGATAGTTGGCGACCAAGGTACCCGGAGGCATAGCCCATTCGATCCTGATCTCACAGTCGCTTTGTGTACCATTGATGAAACTGACCTCAGGAATTAATTCTCGTTTTTGCGCTGTCGTATAATATCCGTGATCCGCTAAGCGGTTCTGAGTGGTCAGACCGATAAAAGGAGAAGCATCAACAGAATCGGAAGGTACAATTTTCCAAAGATCATCTTCCCAGTGCACAATTTCGAGATCACTGGGATTAGCAAACATATTAGTGGTCTCATCATAAGTTAGCGTCAGTTTAGGATAAGACAAACCATCAATTTTTTGAAGATCCCAGAATCCTTCTTCGTTGACTTTGAGAATATCAAATTCATAGTCATACCAGAAATAAGGAAAATGAAAATATTCCATTTGATAAGTGGCTGGATTTGTTAAGGCGGAAATCGCTGCAGGGCGATAATCTCCTTCTTTTCCAAGCGGAAAAACGAAATCATTTATTCCGGATTTTAAAGCAGGGCCATCAATGTAAGAATAGAAATTTCCGTTGCTTGTAGAAGCGTTATCCTGAAAGAAAAGCATACTTTCTGAATTCGTAGTGACCACACCATCCCAGAAATTCATATTCCCGAATACGCCCAAATGGGTTATTCCATCTAGTGTCAATCCAGCCGGGTTATCAATTTCTACATTAAACATATCCAAAGTATCAAACAAGGTCAGGGTCTGTTCCTGCATACCAATAAATCGGAAAATTCCGATGCCTGGATTGGTTACCCGTACTTCATTCAGAAAATTACCGGTCAGGCCAATATCGCCTTGATTTAAAAAAAGCGAAGAATAATTAGAAAGGTGGCCATTGATATGTACTACCTGGCCTTCTTTGACGGTAAGGATACCTTCGTTGACCACGGTTATCTGCGCATTTACGCTATAAACTGATAAAAATATGATCAGCTTTGTTAAGATTTGAATAAGTTTTCTCATGACACTTTTTAAACCGTTATAATTGTGCCAATCTTGATGGATTAATTATTGCGGACTCTAAAGCCGATATGTCTGTTAACAAAGACCTTTTCACAACTAATAATACAAGGGCAACCATCTTGTTCCCACCACACGATATCGTCACCATTATCAGCAGCCCCTAAAACATCAAGATCACCATCGTCGTCTATATCTATCACAAAAATACCCTTAGGGCCATTAAAAGCTGCATCAATTGTATTTTCGGTAAAGGTTTGAGTGCCGTCATTTTCCCACCAAGTGACCTCGTCACCATCAAATGCTGCACCAACGACATCCATGTCGCCATCACAGTCTATATCAACTGCATAAACATCCCGGGCCCCATTGTAACTACCATCAATGGTACGTTCTGTAAAGTTTTCACTCCCGTCATTTTCAAACCAAGTAATATCATCAGCGTTATCGGCAGTACCTAAAACATCTATGTCGCCATCACCATCCATATCAACGGCAAAAACGGATCGTGCGCCGTCAAAAGAACCATCAATGGTATGTTCTGTAAAATTTTCACTGCCATCGTTTTCCCACCACGTGATATCATCGGCTATATCGGCTACTCCCAAAACATCAATGTCGCCATCACTGTCTACATCAATTGCATAAACATTGTCAGCTCCATCATAAGAACCATCGATAGTATGTTCAGTAAAATTCTCACTGCCGTCATTTTCCCACCACGTGATATCATCGGCTATATAAGCTGTACCTAAAACGTCTATATCGCCATCTCCATCAAGGTCTATAGCAAAGACGTCTGAGGCACCATTATAAGAACCATCAATGGTGTGTTCTGTAAAGTTTTCACTACCGTCATTTTCCCACCAGGTAATATCATCGGCATCATAAGCAACACCTAATACATCAATGTCGCCATCATTATCCATATCAATAGCGAAAACACCTTCAGCACCACTGTAAGATCCGTTAATGGTGTGTTCGGTAAAATTCTCACTGCCATCATTTTCCCACCACGTGATATCATCGGCATTATCAGCGGCGCCTAAAACATCAATATCGCCATCGCCGTCGAGGTCAATAGCAAAGATTGATTCCGCGCCATCAAAATTGCCTTCAATTGTATTTGTGGTAAAACTTCCGTTACATTCACCTTGAAATGGCCCTGTACCACAAATATCACTTGTACAATCTCCCCCAACAACAACAGTTCCACTACCTGAGGTGGCGGCATTATTTCCGGTTTCAAAATCTCCATCAATTGTAACTGTACCATCAACCAAAAAATCCAGATTATTACTGGCAGTAAAATTACCATTTACAGTCATAGTCCCCGTAACATTTATATTGGCTGTATTATTCATGTCAGCGTCCCCTTTGATCACTAAATTCCCACTTACGTTTAGTACTAAATTATTACTAACAGTCAAATCACCCCAAATGGTAAGATCTCCATCCACATTGAGCACCGCTGTATTACTGGCCGAAAGATTCTTTGGCGTTCCAGATTGCCCGATGTTGAAAGTGCTGGTACTATTTATTGTCCAGGTATTATTATTCATGGATACATTTCCAACGGTATAATCATTGGTAACTGTAACGGTCCCTGTGCCATTTTGAATAGTGGCATCCTCTGTAATATCATCGGCTATATTTCCCAATGTCCATATACCTGGTGTACCCCAATCGCCAGCTGAGTCAATAATTAACTGGGCATTGGCGGTAAAAGAAAATATAACTAAAAGCATGTAGAGAAAAAGAAATTTTACAGATATAGCGTTTAGTTTTTTCATGTGTTTTATAAGGAGTTTACCCATTTAACAAATGCTAAAAGGAGATTTGAATCATTTTACTACAAATACCACATTGAGAACGGAGCAATTGTCTGTAGGAACGGCATCGATATCATAAGTCAAAACACCAGCGGCACTGATACTCAGATTACTGAAAATAGTATTGTCGTAATCCGTAACATAATAATACAATTCGGTTTCCGCATAAGTAGGAATAACAGAAGGCGCCCCAGAACTAGCTACTGATGGAGAGCCAAACAAATCTATATATTGCTGATGCAAATCCAGTGTCAAGCTAGTTCCAGTAGAGCTGGCATCAATAACTAATGCCGGCGGATAGAAAATCCTTGAGGATTTTGCGGTATTCATTTCCATAATATCACCGTCCGCTTCTACTCCAAGCAAATAGACAGCAGTAGTGTCCTCATAAGTACCGGTTCCATAATCCGAAAAACGGACCTGCCCACCTTCTACATCCAATTTTGCATCCGGAGAAGAGGTTCCTATTCCCACATCACCATCAGCAGCAATATAGATTCCTTTGCCATCTGTAGCATCCAGTTCAAATTCTATGGTATTAGCTGCAAAAAAAGTAAGGATGTTGGAAGCGTCTAGTTCAATATTGGTTCCTTCGATATACATAGAATCTAAACCTTCGAAAAATAAAGAATTAGCATCGCCTTCTAATGTTCTGTCTGTGGTAAGGGTATCGCTGGTATTATATATGTTTTCAACATCTGCGCTTTCTAATACCCATGCTGTACCGTTCCATCGGTAATGCTCATCAGTAGCTTGTACAAATACTTTTTTACAGGAAAAATTACTGCCGGAAGGATCATAAGCATTCATGGCGGCCACTGTGGTAAACTCACAGGTACCCCAACCACCATTTGCTTGCCCAAGGGCAACAAGGGAAGATAAAACGGAAAAAATCAGGGGGATAATTTTTCTCATTTGTTATTAAAATTCAACAGGCTCAAAGGCTTTGTTGATCTATTTTTGTTCTTTTATGGTTATAATTTTAAGATGTAATTATTCAATACACATTAAAATTATTAGTTATAATGTTTTTTTATACTATGAAAAAATTATGCCTAGTTTTCAAACGGAACAAGATTTCTTCAAAAATATAAACTAAACTGAATTTTGCTTCGACAAATAGCTGATTTGATTGAAAATCACTGATATTCCCCGAATTTCATTTTATCGCTTATGCTTTCCTTTGGTAAAAATGTAGTATGTACAACAAAGAGTGTCGTATTTTTTAATACTGCGGTTTGCTTTGAAAACTCTTGTTTAAAAGAAATTTTAAAATAATAGAAATAGTAAAAGGCCTTATTCCGGAACAATATGACCTAACTTTTTACGGGATTTGGTACTGCAGGAACAAGTCATCAAAGGATTTCTAAATGAAGTAGAAGAAATAGTAAATGGTCCAAAAGAAGAAATATCAGACAAGGTAATAATTGTCCCAGAAGCTGTTCCTCCGGTAGTTCCTCCATTACCCTCGTCTTTCCATGATGTTCCATTCCAGCGGGCAACTGCCAGGGATGTAGTATCTATTATACCGCAGCTTCTACCTGCATTCCAGGTCAGCGTGACTGAGACATCAGAGCCTCCCACATTCCTGTTCAACGTCCAGTACTCACAATCACTGATACGGTACAAGCTACCATCTTTTAAAAAACGATCATACAAAGGTTGAGGAGTAGTTTGAAAGTATTCTGCATCAAAAGTATCATTTAATAAAAGTGGAGCTGATATCCCAATTGCGGCAAATGCAGTATCCTTTCCTATTGGAAAACTGAAAGGATCATCTCCTATTTTTCGCATTAAACCGTTGACAAAACTTGAATCCGAGGCATTAGAGACCGAAACATCATCCCCAATGGTAAGTAATGTTGTAGAATCACTTAAAATTTGTCCTTTGAGAAAATCAAAGTTTTGACTGCTCTGATCCAACATCAGATCCGATACCAATGTAACTTTTAAGGTTCCTTTTGTTTTATTCAACTGAATATCGCCATTATATTTATCGGTTGCGTTTGTCAGGTCAAATTGCTGAGTAGTACTCGAACCTGAAAATATTAACATGGCATCACCTCCGTCATAGGTAGATTCTACTGTTGCATTTTCCTGCACAGCCATATATCCCGTATTTACCTGACCATTTGAAAGTAATAAATCATTTGCTATTGTCACCGTATCTGTAAGAAGAATAAGGAACCTTGCACTCTTACCACAACTCTGACTACCGTTCATTGTGAGGTTATAAAATGGAGATGTTGAATCAAGCACATTGATGGTATAATCAGTATTCGAGCAAGAAGAACGATAAGGGTCAAATTCAACAGTTCCATTATTATGGAGAAAACTCCCAGCTATATGCTCAAAAATAGTCGTACTGGCAGTAAAAGTACCTCCAATGGTTAGCGTACCAGAAGGCGCAGTAAAATCTCCTGCAATCAAACTAAATTGCTGGCAGTAAAAATCTGTTGTTCCAGCACCCGGCGTAAAAGTTCCCCCTGCTTTATCTACTTTAATATGTGCAAATCTGGAAGTTGTAGCATTGTGGTATTGTTGATTTGCGGCCGCATCGTTGATATGGATAGTCGCTGATCCGCCATCTGCTCCACTGTTCAAATAAATATCTCCATATACCCGAACAACTCCAGTGTTGATCAATCCATCTTGATGTGTGAAGTCATTTAATACCACTAGCGTATCTCCTGAGGTTATATTTAAAATATCTTCGTTGCAGGATACATTATCCACATCTACAAACAAGTTCCAGAAGGTAACTTTTGGCGTAGCTGCTGAAGTAACACTTGCAGTCCTTGTGGCACATCCACTAAAATTCGGGTCTAGGTTTACGGTTCCGTTATTATGGTTGAAAATACCTCCTGTGTGGGAAAGCAGTGTAACATTTGAATTCCATGATCCGCCAATGTAAAAAGAACCCGTTGGTGCAGTAAAATCTCCTGCAACCAAGGTAAATTGCTGGCAGTAAAAATCTGTTGTACCGGCTCCCGGCGTAAAAGTTCCCCCTGCTTTATCTACTTTAATATGTGCAAATCTGGAAGTTGTAGCATTGTGGTATTGCTGATTGGCAGCCGCATCGTTGATATGGATAGTCGCTGATCCGCCATCTGCTCCACTGTTCAAATAAATATCTCCATATACCCGAACAACTCCAGTGTTGATCAATCCATCTTGATGTGTGAAGTCATTTAATACCACTAGCGTATCTCCTGAGGTAATGTTTAATCTATCTTCGTTGCAGGATACATTATCCACATCTACAAATAAGTCATAAAACTCAATTTTTGGAGAAGCCGAAGAGGTAACAGTTGCTGTTCTTGTCGCACATCCACTAAAATTTGGGTCTAGGTTTACGGTTCCGTTATTATGGTTAAAAGTTCCCCCTGTGTGGGAAAGTAGCGTAACATTTGAATTCCATGATCCGCCGATGTAAAAAGTACCTGTCGGTGCAGTAAAATCTCCTGCAACCAAGGTAAATTGCTGGCAGTAAAAATCTGTTGTACCGGCTCCCGGCGTAAAAGTTCCCCCTGCTTTATCTACTTTAATATGTGCAAATCTGGAAGTTGTAGCATTGTGGTATTGTTGATTTGCAGCCGCATCGTTGATATGGATAGTCGCTGATCCGCCATCTGCTCCACTGTTCAAATAAATATCTCCATATACCCGAACAACTCCAGTGTTGATCAATCCATCCTGATGTGTGAAGTCATTTAATACCACTAGCGTATCTCCGGAGGTAATGTTTAATCTATCTTCGTTGCAGGATACATTATCCACATCTACAAATAAGTCATAAAACTCAATTTTTGGAGAAGCCGAAGAAGTGACACTTGCAGTCCTTGTGGCACATCCACTAAAATTCGGGTCTAGGTTTACGGTTCCGTTATTATGGTTAAAAGTTCCCCCTGTGTGGGAAAGCAGCGTAACATTTGAATTCCATGATCCGCCAATGTAAAAAGTGCCCGTTGGTGCAGTAAAATCTCCTGCAACCAAGGTAAATTGCTGGCAGTAAAAATCTGTTGTACCGGCTCCCGGCGTAAAAGTTCCTCCTGCTTTATCTACTTTAATATGTGCAAATCTGGAAGTTGTAGCATTGTGGTATTGCTGATTGGCAGCCGCATCGTTGATATGGATAGTCGCTGATCCGCCATCTGCTCCACTGTTCAAATAAATATCTCCATATACCCGAACAACTCCAGTGTTGATCAATCCATCCTGATGTGTGAAGTCATTTAATACCACTAGTGTATCTCCTGAGGTAATGTTTAATCTATCTTCGTTGCAGGATACATTATCCACATCTACAAATAAGTCATAAAACTCAATTTTTGGAGAAGCCGATGAGGTGACAGTTGCTGTTCTTGTGGCACATCCTGAAAAATCAGGGTCAAGTCTCACTACTCCGTTATTATGGTTAAAGGTTCCTCCTGTGTGGGAAAGCAGTGTAACATTTGAATTCCATGATCCGCCAATGTAAAAAGTGCCCGTTGGTGCAGTAAAATCTCCTGCAACCAAAGTAAATTGCTGGCAGTAAAAATCTGTTGTACCGGCGCCCGGCGTAAAAGTTCCCCCTGCTTTATCTACTTTAATATGTGCAAATCTGGAAGTTGTAGCATTGTGGTATTGCTGATTGGCAGCCGCATCGTTGATATGGATAGTCGCTGATCCGCCATCTGCGCCACTGTTCAAATAAATATCTCCATGTACGCGAACTACTCCAGTGTTGATCAATCCATCCTGATGTGTGAAGTCATTTAATACCACTAGCGTATCTCCTGAGGTAATGTTTAATCTATCTTCGTTGCAGGATACATTATCCACATCTACAAATAAGTCATAAAACTCAATTTTTGGAGAAGCCGATGAGGTAACAGTTGCTGTTCTTGTGGCACATCCTGAAAAATCAGGGTCAAGTCTCACTACTCCGTTATTATGGTTGAAGGTACCTCCTGTGTGGGAAAGCAGCGTAACATTTGAATTCCATGATCCGCCAATATAAAAAGTACCCGTTGGTGCAGTAAAATCTCCTGCAATCAAAGTAAATTGCTGGCAGTAAAAATCTGTTGTACCGGCGCCCGGCGTAAAAGTTCCCCCTGCTTTATCTACTTTAATATGTGCAAATCTGGAAGTTGTAGCATTGTGGTATTGTTGATTGGCAGCCGCATCGTTGATATGGATAGTCGCTGATCCGCCATCCGCGCCACTGTTCAAATAAATATCTCCATGTACGCGGACTACTCCTGTATTGATAATCCCATCCTGATGTGTGAAGTCATTTAGAACCACTAGCGTATCTCCTGAGGTAATGTTTAATCTATCTTCGTTGCAGGATACATTATCCACATCTACAAATAAGTCATAAAACTCAATTTTTGGAGAAGCCGATGAGGTAACAGTTGCTGTTCTTGTGGCACATCCTGAAAAATCAGGGTCAAGACTCACTACTCCGTTATTATGGTTAAAAGTTCCCCCTGTGTGTGAAAGCAGCGTAACATTTGAATTCCATGATCCGCCAATATAAAAAGTACCCGTTGGTGCAGTAAAATCTCCTGCAATCAAGGTAAATTGCTGGCAGTAAAAATCTGTTGTTCCTGGTGCAGGTAAAACGGTTCCGGCAGCTTTGTTAACTACTATTTTAGGAAAACGGGAAGTTGAAGTATTGGAATAAACAACATCCGCTGAATTAGTAAGGTATAGCGTTCCGTTACCTCCGTCGGCTCCATTAACAAGGAATAAGTTGCCTTCGCACTGGATAACTCCTGAATTAATATAACCGTCAGAATGGGTGAATTCATTTAAAACCACTATGGTATCTCCAGTGGTTACGCTTAAAACATCTTCATTGCACGATGTATTATTAACTTTTACTTCAAAATCGTAAAATTGAGGCCAACTTGGAGCAGTAACAGTCATGGTAACAGTTCTCGTTGCACAGCCTCCCAAGTCAGGATCTATAATTACTTTTCCGTTATTATGATTAAATGTTCCTCCGCTTTGATTGAATATAGTATAATTTGAGTTTGTGGTACCACCAACGGCTAAAGTCGAACTAGTGCTTGTAAATGTTCCACCACTTAAGGTAAAAGTACCTCCACTATTAATATCAAAAGCGGTATCTCCACCTGAAAAAATACCAGCAGCCTGAGAAAAACCTGAGCTACCAATAGTTATTGAGTTTCCGGTGTTTTGAGTGATTGTGCCTGTATAGCCTGCATTAATTTGCATACCCAACACACTTGCATTCACATCAATATTGCAGTTTCCCAATCCGTTTCCATCAAAAATTGAGATATCTGAAGTCCCAGGTATCGAAGCTCCTCCTCCTCCTCCAGAGCTGGTAGACCAATTGGCTGTATCATTCCAATTCCCTGTACCACCCGCTATCCAATATCGATTAGCACCAGATAAGATGATGCATAATCCGCAAAAGACAAATGAAAAAAGAACTCGTAGAAGAATATTTTGAAGGGGATAAAACACTGATTTATTATTTTTCATTAAAAAAATAATGATTCTACTTGACTACAAATACCATAATTACAAGGGCACAATTATCTGCTGGTATGGCTATTATATCATAAGTCATCACACCGTTATCATCAATGCTCACATTGTCCAAAACTGAGGTATCGTAATCAGTTAGGTAATAATGAAGCTCATCTTCATTATAAGTAGGTATTGATGCAGGAGCACTGGTATTGCCAACCATCGGTGTACCGTAAAGAACTGAATATTGCTGATGTAAATCAAGGGTCTGGTTGGTAGCTAAAGTACTCGCATCAATCGTCATTGCAGGCGGATAAAAAATCCTTGAAGATTTTGCGGTATTCATTTCCATAATATCTCCGTCCGCTTCTACTCCAAGTAAATAAACAGCTGTTGTATCTTCATAAGTGCCGGTTCCATAATCTGAAAAACGAACCTGGCCGCCTTCTACATCCAATTTTGCATCCGGCGTTGAAGTTCCTATGCCTACATCACCATCAGCTGCAATATAGATCCCTTTGCCGTCCGTAGCATCCAGTTCAAATTCTATGGTATTAGCTGCAAAAAAAGTAAGGATGTTGGAAGCGTCTAGTTCAATATTGGTTCCTTCGATATACATGGAATCCAAGCCATTAAAAAACAAAGAATTGGCATCTCCTTCCAATGTTCTGTCTGTAGTCAATGTGTCACTGGTATTGTATATATTTTCAAGATCTGCGCTTACCAATACCCAGATGGTCCCATCCCATTGATAATGCTCATCGGTGGCTTGTACAAATACTTTTTTACAGGAAAAATTACTGCCGGAAGGATCATAAGCATTCATGGCAGCTACTGTGGTAAACTCACAGGTACCCCAACCACCATTTGCTTGCCCAAGGGCAACAAGGGAAGATAAAACGGAAAAAATCAGGGGGATAATTTTTCTCATTTGTTATTTAAATTCAACAGGCCCAAAGGCCTTGTTGATCTATGTTTGTTTTTATGGTTATAATTTTAAGATGCAATTATCTTTTACAAATTAAAATCATTAATTATCTTTTTTTATACTATGAAATAACAGTGCCTACTTTCCAACCTAGGCAAGGCTTTTCCATAAAATATAAATTGAGCTGGTTTTTGCTTTGACAAATAGCTGATTAGATTGAAAATCACTAGTAAAACCCGAATATTTATTTTATCGCTTTTCTACTATCCTTTGGTAAAATCTTGTTGTTTACAACAAAAGGTGTCGTATTTTTTAATACTACGGTTTGCTTCGATATGATTAGAAATCGAATAGATTGCAGTGGATTTTAGAGAAGAAAAAATATAGGGGGTGATTTTGTTCATTATTCAACAAGTATTTGCTTTAGCGTATGCTTCTTAATCTAGCAAAGTCAATTTGCTTAAAATTTTAAACGAAGAGAAAAAGTCTTCGAAGCAAGAATTTTGTTAAAACTCTTTGCTTCGAAAACTCTCAACGTCAGGTTTACTGAGTATTAGTTACTTATAAAGAACAGCACTCCGTAATCCGCTGTCGCCGGCATACCAAACGTATTCAGATTGGCAGCTCTGGCTACACCACCTGAGGTACCGTCTACTGCAAGAGCAGCGGCATCCAACTCAGCTTTATCGGCAACTGTTGGAATAGATTCCATATTCACTAACACGGTTGAACCATCCGTTAATGTCAATTGCAATTCACCAGTAGCGGTAAAAGCTGCAGCATCAACTACATTTTGCCATGTTAAGTTTCCAGCTCCATCTGTGACCGGAACAAATCCAGCATTTCCACCGGTATGCGCTCCATCAAGCTCCAGTACATAAGGACTAGCTACCGTTCCAGCACCAGTTACATTGATACTGTTTGAACCGTTGACATCAGTAGTGCCATCAATGACAACAGAATTTGCAGTGCCAGCTTCATCAGTATAAGTTAAAGTATGGGTACCTGCAGTCCACGTTAATGTCGTCAATGCTTCTGTGAAATCCACTGTATACACTCCTCCAACATTTGTTACGGAGATGTCATTGGTTCCTACTACTGAGGTTACCGTTGAAGTGACATCTACGGCGATCCATTGATCCACTCCGGCAGTACCAGCTGGATCAAAGACATAGATCATTTGAGTTGTCCGATTATAAGCGATGTTTGCTTCATTAACTGATACATCTTCCAATGCGGCAATTGTATTAGGGTCTGCATCGACAAAGACGACACCTGCACCACCCTCAACCGCTTGTCCGATAAGGGAGCTCCCAATAAAGCTAAAAATAGCGAGCGTTAATAATATTCTTTTTTTCATAATACTTGACGTTTAAATTCTTTTAAATGAAATAATAAATGCTTAAAATATATAGTAAGGTAAAATCACCGGAACTATCGCAATAATTATTTTCAGGTTATGGTTGTTGTTATAACAAAATATACCTGACGTTTCAATGAACATCAGGTATATAATGGCTCTTTTGATTAAAGAGCAGAAAGAAGAAAGCTGTAGGTTAATTCATTCCGGGATGATAGTGTGATTGTACATCCACTACATCCAAAAACCCCTTTAGGGTCAGCCCAAAATGAATCTCCATCTACCAAGCCCTGCATTTCGTGCCTCACCTATTGACTTAAAAGTCCCTTTTGGGAGTTTGTCTCCCAAAACTAAAAGAGCCTGATAGACATTGAGTTCGGCTGTACCGTCATTGTCTAATATCTGTATTCGGGACAATCGGTACTTCTGCAGCATTCTGTAATTCATTGGTAGGATCCAGATCGAGATCATCATAATTTGACATATAAGTAAAAAGACTATCAATGTGTCAAATAACGAACAACTCCCGTAGCTGGGTCAACAACCAATAAAGCAGAATCTCCTTGCATTATTTGGTTTAAATTTTCAATTCTTAGAGGATCCTCATTTGAATCCAATGGTTTAATATGTAAGTGTATTAGTAGGATTTTCTGTTCCTATCCCTACCTGCGCCTGAAGCTCAGAAAGGAAAAAGGCTGGAAAGAAAAGCATACCAATACAATTAAGTTGGTCTTTTTTATCATGGTGTATGTATTTTTAAAACATGGTTTACAATCACATCTTATCAAAAAACTATGCCAATTTGATAGATCTGAATAAAATGTTTAATGGAAAATTAATGGATATATATTATGTGGTAGAAATTAGGGATTGGTTAGAAATCCTTTTTAATTAATCAAGGATCATACTATTAGATTGTCAGGTATGTATGATAATAGGAGTCTTTGAGAAATTGTTAACACAAAAGCTATGTAAAGTTTCCTCTATTTTTATTTTTTAAAGGTTTATAACCTTTTTTATTAAGAATACTTTGGTATAAATTTTGAACACTAAAGATCGTAAATGATCTCAGTTTAGCGTTCTAGTCTGAGATTCTCTTTAATTCTCAATCAATTGGTAATTTATAATTAGAGTAACCTTTTTTCTAAGTAATAAATATAATTTGACATGAGAATACTACAAAGCTTCACATTTTCCCTCATTTTCACTTTAATATTTTCATTCCAATTACAAGCCAATAAGATTAATCTGATTTCTTCAGAAGAATGTAATTCATTCGCCTCTGTTGATTTATCTTATCAGATGCCATCAGCTAATATTGGAATAATCGAAAAAGTTGAATTGGGTGATTGCCCACCTGAAAAAAAATATTGTATAGGTATAATCCTATTTAAGGATGGTAGCTTATACAACGGAGAAATCAGTTATGGAATACCAAATGGCAAAGGATTTATGAAATGGCCTGATGGGAGTCACTATATCGGCACTTTTGTAAATGGCGAAAGAAATGGATTTGGAGAATTCCAATTTAAAAACGGGAGTCGCTATGAAGGAGCCTGGAGCAATAATCAGATGAACGGTTATGGTGTTTTTATTTGGTCAAATGGAGCTGAATATTTTGGTGATTTCAAAAATAATAAAATGCACGGTACAGGAAGCGTAGTGCTTAATAATAATGAAGGCTATTCCGGAGGGTGGAACAATAACCTCCCTGACGGGCTAGGTAGTTTTACACAGAACAATGGAAGTACTTATATAGGAGCTGTAAAAGATGGTTTAAGGGACGGCGAAGGCAAAATAATCTGGGAGAATGGCGATACCATCTTTGGAAATTGGGCAGTCGGAAAATTTGATGGTGAGGTCAGATTCCTTTATCAAAATGGCGATCAATTATTGACAGATTGGAACGAAGGACAAATTACTTATCAAAGTTCCTATATTTCAGCCAATGGTAAATCAACGACTGGCGATCTTAAAGACATTGAGAATGCACTTCTTTTTGACAATTTTGATAATGAGTATGCAGCAAATATTCAATTTACCTATTATTTGATTGGTTCGGAATATGATACCAATTTTCAATATAAAGAAGCATCTGAATATTTTAAAATGGCTTCAAATATTGAAAATGAGGATAATAGGTTGGATGAAACAATTAATAAGAGCCTTCTCGATTTAAAGGAAAAACGGAACTCCGGATGGGCTAAACTAAACAATAAAAAATAGAGAATGTTGATTTTTCAAACAAAGGTTGGGATTACCAAATTTTTCTTTATTTATTAGAATAATCTCCAAAAAACTTCATAATACTAAAAAACCGAGATCACATTATGGTCTCGGTTTTTTTTTACACAAACGCTGTGATATTAATTCAAAATTTTCAACAAAGATTTAAATCGCGGCATATTACGGACATTGTCAAGGTCACTGTCATTAAGGTAAAAGTTTCTTTGAGTGAGGCCGGCTTTTACACTTGATTCCAATGAAGTTAGCGCCTGGGTTTTCATATTTAATAAAGAAAAAACACATCCTGCATTGTAAAGTAATACCGGGTCGTTGGGTTCAATGTCAAGCGCACGCCGAAGCCATTCTAGCCCTTTTTTCTTATCTCCCAAAGCAACCAGTCCGTTTGCACCCAGATAAAGCGCGCGCGCATCGCTTTCATTTAGATTCAAATAACTTTCAACAATTGCAATCCCCTGCAATCTTGCTTTTTTAGATAATTCATTGATTCCCAGATCATCGTAAATCTGACCGGCGAGCAAAATAGCCTGATAGTCTTCGGGTCGAATCCGGGCAGCTTCTTCAAATAGTCTGGCGGCTTTATCCAACTTTCCCTGAAAGCTGCAAACTTTTGCATAATGAAACCATGCGTCGAAGAGATACGAATTAATGGCAATGGCTTTTTCAAAACGAGCCTCTGCTTGTTCGAATCGCTTTTTAAGCATAAGTACGACGCCTTTAGAAGTATGGGTCTCGGCCAGCATTGGGCCAAGTTTGATGGCTAATTTACTAGCTCGGCTGGCTTTATCTAAATTTTCCTTTGTTTTTTCATTATGTATGTATAAATAAGCGTAACAATCTGCCAATCCGCAATAAGCCAAAGCATACTTTTCGTCAATTTTAATGGCTTCTTTAAACATTTTCAGCGCGGTGAGTATTGATTTATTACTAAATTGATAATAATACTGGCGGCCTTTAAGGTAATAGTCATAAGCTTCAACATTATCGGTTTGCCGATTTTGGACGCAGTGTTCTTGCTCCGGCAGTAGTTTGACTTTCAGGGCTTTGGTAATATTTTGCGCGATACTGTCTTGAAGTACAAATACATTTTCGAGTTCGCAATCATAACGTTCTGACCAAAGGGTCAAACCAGAGGAAGTATCAACTAATTGTACAGAAATACGCAATTGATCTTCTTTTTTGCGAACAGATCCTTCCAAAATAGCGGTGGCATTTAAAAGTTTACCCAGCTCACGTGCATCCAGATTTTTACCTTTCAGCGCAAAAGAAGAAGAACGTGCAATTACTCTCAAACCGAAAATGCTATTGAGAGCAAGGATGATCTCTTCAGAAATACCATCGCAAAAATACTCCTGCTCAGGTTCTGAACTCAGATTCACAAACGGAAGCACGGCGATTTTGGGAATGGACGAACTTGTTCGTGGAGGAGGGAAATCATCACGGACTCCCGGAATGACCAATTGCAATAGCCGCTCCGGCTGATCAAAATTTTTGAGTAAATAGCTACCCAGATCAATAAGCGCAACGCCCTGAGGTAGGGATCCGTAAAGTTCTTTACTAACCGCTTCAGAAAGCAACACTTGGTTGCCATGAGCTGCATTACAAATCCGAGAAGCTTTGTGAACTTCAAGTCCCGTATAACCTGTTGCTGTAGCTTGAGCAAAACCGGTATGAATTCCAATACGGACTTTTAAGCCGATTTCAGTGGCCCAGTCCTCGAAAGCAAAGGTTTGTTGAATGGCAGCAGCAGCAGATACGGCCTGATCCATTCGTTTGAAAACGATAAAAAAACCGTCTCCCGCAGTATCGATTTCGCGACCACCGTGCTCGCTAATTGCTCTTCGGATGATGATTCGGTGTCGTTCTAAAAGCAAAGCATACGAAGCGCCCAGCTGCCGTGCTAACCTGGTGGAGCTTTCGATATCTGTGAAGAAAAAAGTGATTTTATTTTCTGAAAAACTATTCATTATATTTTCAAAACGCATCATTTATCGATGGTTCAAAACGCCATGGGTTATTAAATACTCTATTTATTTTGAAGAGTTATATACTGTTTGAAAGTAGTACAATTCCTCCTTTTAGAAAATTGCCGCAAAGATAGCTGAAAATTGAAGTAAACTGTATTATCTTTTATCAAAATAAAAAAGAGAAATATTTCCTTTTCCGAAAGAGTGAAACGCTTTTCTTAACCCTATGGTTCAATGGAATACTTCGAAAAATCAAGGCATTTCCTAAACATAAAGTGAAAAAGGGTTTATATTTAGGGATACCAATTTTAGAGATTACGCTTATGAAAAAAATACTGACTATTTTTTTGTTTTTTAGTGCCTTGCATTTGTTTGGCCAAACTGAAATCTTTCTTTCTGATCCAATTCAGGTTGCTCCTGATTTGACTTATGGGAGTCGTGCACCCCGAATCGCTTTACTTCAAGATGGCAGCCCCATTGTTTATTGGGGAAAAATAGGCTCAAGCCCAAAAATGTATCTTACAAAATGGCAGAATGGTTCTTTTTTAGATCCGGCATTAATCAATACAAATGGGATTGATATTGATTTGTGGGCCTCGGGTCTCGGGCCGCAATTAGCTACATTTGGTAATACTGTTTTTTTGGTTTTTGAAACTTATGGTGAAGGCATCTGGTGTGTTCGATCTACTGACGGTGGTGCAAATTTTGAGAACCCAGTCAGTGTTTATGAATTGCCACAGGGTAGGGTAGCGACCCTTCCGACTGTTTCCGTTGATAATGATGGAAATCCTGTGGTGAGTTTTGTGACGACAAACAATCAAGAATCCGAAGCACTTTACGAAGTGGCGGTTTCACTTAATGGAGGGCTTACTTTTGAATCGGCAGTCGTTGCCAATCTTGCTACTGGATCAGGAGAGGTATGTGAATGCTGTCCGGCTTCAATGGCCATAAGCGCTTCTGATGAAATGCTTTTAACCTTTAGAAATAATGATAATAATGTCAGAGATATCTGGGCGACTAAGTCAACAGATGGTGGCGCAAATTTCCCGGAGGCGGTAGACCTTGATGATACGGATTGGCAGACTTTTACTTGCCCGACTAGTGGACCTCACTCTATGATTGCCGGCGATAGCTTAATTGCTGTATATTTTAGTGCGGGGGAAGGAAATCCAAGGGTTTATATGAGTACGATGCATATCAATTCAATGGTGAAAGGCAATCAATTTAAACTGCCGACTTTTACCGGCGCCGAAACCGGACAGAATTTTCCAAGAATAGCAGGCAACCAGGATACTTTAGGTATTGTTTGGGAAGAAAACGAAGCATCTTCAAAAAGTATCGTCATGTCCTATTCTATCA
This sequence comes from uncultured Saprospiraceae bacterium, assembly GCA_963793295.1. Lineage (GTDB taxonomy): Bacteria > Bacteroidota > Bacteroidia > Chitinophagales > Saprospiraceae > JAHDHW01. The sequence goes on from CAWBZX010000027.1 coordinate 95,800, forward strand.
ACGGTACTTTGGATTTACAAAATCAGTTAGTGAGAATAGCTGAAGGAACCCATTCTCAACGTTATCCGGATGTGTCTTACTCAAATGGTGTTTTTCATATCGTTTATGAAGACCAATTTCTTGGAGCAGTGATGTATCGACAGGCTAGTTTTGGCCCTTTGACGACGGTCTCAACGGTTCCTTCAAGTGCTTTTGATCTCTCTGCAAATCCAAATCCTTTTTCCGCTAAAACGATTGTCAAATTTGAAAATACACAACGAGAATTGATCACCGCAAAACTCTTTGATGCCAATGGACAATTATTAAAAATACAGAAAACTTCTGATTCCCAAATTGAGATCGATTGTTCTAACTTAAATCAAGAGATTTACTTCTTGCAACTTGAAAACGGAAAAAGAGTTGGCACTATGAAATTAATTCAATTAGACTAATGGTAGCTATAAATGATGAATGATGAATAATTAGTATTGGGGTTGAACCGCAAAATCAATGATTCAATCAATCCAAAAACACTAAATCCCAATACTAATCCGTCTTCTCCTTTTTCTTAGCCGGCGCTTCGCTTTCTACCGAGCGACCATCAATTATTCCACCGAAAAATAGTGCATTCGCTAGCAGTTTATTGGTTCCGTACCAATAAGCCCGAAAGTTGGGATTATCGGCCATGCAAATAACCCGTCCACGACCCAGGCCACTCACAATAATTCCTGCAGAATCGGTGATTAAGTCAATATTCTTTTGTGAACTATAACCACTTAAGAGTGGCTCGGAGGTATAAATTAATGGAGTGGCGTAAGGATTTTTAGCGGGTTCCAGCAGTAGTGTTCCTTTACGAAAAACAGCTATTTTTTCATTTTGATAACCGAAAGCGAGTGGATGACTAAGATCGAGTTCCGCTTCGAAAATAGACCCTCCAATGACATTCGCACCGTTATCTGCGGCAATCATTGAATAGTCACGTCTTTCCTTTTTTTCTTTTTCATTCTCTTTTCTTTTCTTTTTTGTTTGAATATTGGCCAGGCCTTTTGATTTTGCCCATTGAATAGCGCTACGCATTGCGATGAGTGTTCCCCCGTTCCGCATCCAGGTTTTAATTTTTTCTAATCCGGTAAGTTTGCTGTAACGGCCATTTACCATAATGATCACCGTATAATTTTCCAGTTTGACTTTGCTCAGATCCGTTGTTTCAACCAAAGTCAGCGGAATATCATATCGCTGATCCAGCAAGTGCCATACTTCGCCTGCGTCATAACTTGTGACTCCATCACCAACCAATAAAAGAACTTTTGGCTTTTCAACTATTTTAAAACTCGGGCTTCCCAAATCGACGCCATTGGGTGTAAATCCGGAACCACAAGCATACACTTGCAACCCATTTGCAGCGGCAGCTTTCTGAATTAATAAATGTATGTTTTCTGGGGTTTTATTTTGATTTTGGACATTGATTAAAATAGCTCCCGGGCGAAAATTTTTTATCCCTTTGGAAGTTTCTGCCGAGAAATTAGCTGTACCGACTTTAGCTTTCAAACCATTTTCTAATAAGAAATTTAAAGCTCTTGGCGCGTAATATTCGTCCCATTCAAAAAGATAAGCATAATCGCTAAAAGTTGTTTCGCTATTATTTTCGGGTAAGAAGTCAATCAAAACTTCTTTTCCGATCAAGTCGGCTGAAAACTTATTATTATTGACTGGCTTGAAATCAAGATTAAATGCCAGTGGTAGTGTCCATGCCGATACATCATAAAAAAGGCTGTCCTGAAATGAAGTTCGTTTTTCAAACATTGATTTGATCAGTCGATACTGGGTCTGTTCCAAGGGAACGATATAGGAATAATCTGTTGGAAAAACCTTGTCTTCAAATTGCACTTTCCTGGTCGTTTCATAGACCTTGATTTGATGCCTGTTCAGCAATTCAACAAAATGCTTAAGCCTGGCTTTGTCATTTTGCGAAGAAAAAACAAAAGCCTTTTGGTCATCTTGAGCCGCTTCGCTCATCGCATTTAAATAAAAATTTCTTTGAAAATTCAGTAAGTCTTCGCGCAACTCCTGGCCTGCTTCGAGGGTGGAAAATGAAGTTTGGACCTGATTTCTTATCGCAAATGCAAAACTAAGATCGCCATTTTTCGTTTCCTGCAAATGACCACGGGCACTAGCTTGTTCAAACAAAATACCGATACAGCCATTTACATCAGGATAGGTACTGCCTTTTCCATAATAGAAATCATCAAAAGATTCCTCTGAATAATAAAGAGAACCAATTTCATTAAGCGCAGCGGCATGGAAGGTGGCAATTTTTTGTGTCAATTCCTGGTTCAGTTTTGGCGTCAGTGGATTCGTTCTTGAAGGGATTCCCGGTTGGAAAAAAAAGGTGCTGGAGCTTCCCATTTCGTGGTGATCGGTAAGGATATTTGGTTTCCAATTGTGAAAAATTCGAATCCTGCCCTGACTTTCCGGATGTTGTGTAAGTAACCAATCCCGGTTTAGATCAAACCAATAATGGTTGGTTCTGCCACCTGGCCATACTTCATTGAGTTCGCGGCTTGCAGGATCACCAATCAGATTTTTCGAACGATGGCTGTTGACCCAATGAGCAAAGCGATTCATTCCGTCGGGATTGAGACTTGGATCTAGCAGGATGACCACCTCGTCGAGCAATTTTTCTATCTTTTTCCCTTTACCGGCAGCCAAATAATAAGCCATCAGCATTGCCGCATTGCTGCCGCTGGCTTCATTACCATGAACACTGTAACCCTGATAAACTACCGCTGGCATGTTATCAATAGGTATTCCTTCCGCAATATTTGGATCAGACAGGTAGGTATGCGCCTTTCGAATTTTTTCAATATTCTTTTGATTTGCTCCACTTGTTATCGTCAACAGCAAAAGCGGCCGGTTTTCGTAAGTTCGGGCATATTCCTCTATGGTTACACGATTAGAAAGGCGGGCAATTTCTTTCATATAAGCAACCAGCTGATCGTGACTGACATGCCATTCACCGATTTGATAACCTAAAAAGGACTCTGGTGAAGGGATGTTTTTATCATAATTGGTTTCCGGTAGAAAATATTCCAGCGGCTCCTTTTGAGCAGATGCGGATAGACAACAAAAAACAAATAAAAGTAAAATGCTTAGTCTCATAATTATTGATTCGAAAACTATAAATAGCGTGAATGTGAAAAGAGCTCCGGGATTTCTGGCGGCATAAAAATAGTAAAAAATCAAGGCCTTCTTAATTTTTAATACAAACATTGGAAAGGAAGCAATAACTTAAATGAATCTTTGAAACAAGGTAGCTGGTTTAACTGTTAGAATAATGGCTTAGACAATCTAAAAAGGCCAATTGATCGAAAAAAATGGGACTTTTAATAGATAAGCTCCAACTTTACGCAGCCTTTAGCAAATGTTCTTTTTTGTAAAAAATAATGTAATTTTGGCGCAAATAATGAAACTGTAAAAGAATGTTAATTATACTTCTGTCATTGGTTATCGGTTTGTTTATTGCCATGTTGTTTTTGAATGTCTATTTCCGAATGCGGGTGCTGAAGGTTTATAAAATATTAGTCCAAAACGAAGTTGAGTTTGGTGCAAAGCATATTTTTAATAAAGAGAAAATGCAAACGGATATCTTTCCAAAATATCCAAACCAAAAAGAGAATATCGAGATCTTTGTGAGACACATGCAATATTCCATAAAAATGGCAACAGTCTTGATAGCGTTGATTACTTTATTTGGAGCTATTTTGATGTATTTTCGTTAAAATAAATAACATTTGTTCCTTTCGTTTTTTGGCACGAAAACCAATTCACATTCGTTATCTAGTACGATACAAATTTATAAGCTAATTAAATTTATTTAATGAAAAATCTAATTCAACCAATTATAATCCTTTGCTTTTCACTCTTATTTACAAGCTGTTTTGAAATAACAGAAGAAGTTGATATGAATGACAATGGCTCAGGCGATGTGACCCTTACTGTAAATCTCAGTGAGAGTAAAGATAACCTCAAGGCTTATTGGAAAATGGATCAGGTGCAAGGCGTAGAAGTCCCCAAAAAGGATGAAATTGAAGAAGAAATTGCAAAAGTGAAAAAAGCACTATCGGCTGTTAAAGGAATTTCTAATGTTAAATCTACAGCTGATTATGATGAGTTTATTTTCACTATTAGCAGTTCTTTTGATAATGTCAAAACGTTGAACAAAGGGATAAATACGGTAGTAGCTGAGCTCAACCGGACGCCTTTACCAACGATTAAAAAAGATAATTTTGATTTTGCCCCCGGAAAGTTTACACGTCTTTTTAGCTATGCTTCTGATTTGAAATTCAACGACGAGGAATACAACAACTTGAATATGTCAGCTCGCTTTGTTATGGAAACCGCAAGAGTGGTGAGTGTTTATCGTTTCAACAAACCAGTAAAAAGTTTTACTAATAAAAAAGCACAACTTTCACCAAGCAAAAAAGCAATCAAATTTGAAAGTAATATCGCTGATCTGATCAAAGGTCAAGCTTCCATAGAAAATGAAATCATTTTTTAAAATAACACCTTGCTTCAGAAATGCAGCAAACCACCTATTTTTTTAACATACAAAACAAACCAGATGACTCGCAAAGCACTGATACTCTCCATTTTATTTCTTTTTGGCTTAAATGCTACTTCATTTTGCCAAAACTTACTTAAACATATTCCGGAAGACGCAACTTTTGTAGCTACTTTTAATCCATCCGACCTTAATGCCAAAGTTCCATTTTCAAAACTCAGAGAATATGATTTCTTTAAAATGGTCACGGAAGAAATGGCTAAATCCATGGGGAGAGCCAACAAAGAAGATATGCTCAAACTGATCGAAGATCCATCCGATCTTGGAATGGATCTAATGGCATCTTCATACATTATCGGGAAGGTAACCGAAGAGGGCAATGCCTTTAGTATTCTATTTAAATTATCTGATGCTGCCAAGTTTACGCAACTTATCAAAAGCAAATTGTCTCCGAATATGGAGTTTGTGTCAGGAGATGGATTTAACTTCGTTGCCCCAGAGCAGGATATAGCGATTGCCTGGACAGATGGTTTTGCTTTGTTGACCGGTGTGGAGGTGCATAGAAAATATGATTATGGAATTGAAGAATACCCATACGAAGAAGAAGCTTATCCCTATGAAGAGGAAGAAATTATTATAGAAGATGAAGCCATTATGGAGGAAGAGCCTGTTTTTGAAGATCAGGAAATTATGGAAGATGTGGAAGTCGTTGAAGAAGAACCTGAATTCGAAGTTGTGGAAGAAGAAGTTATGGAAGAAGAGTACGTAGTAGAGGAATATGTGGAAGAAGATATGGATTATGAGAAAGAAGTTGACCAATCTATATCTCATGATGTTAAAGAAAGAACATTTACAATGGAATGGGTGAAAAAAGTAATGAATGGTGACGGATCATCTTCTGTGATAAAGAATCCCAAATTTATGATGGCTAACGCTAAAAAGACAGACGCCAACATATGGTTGGATTATGGAGCTGTATATCAATTTTATATGGATGCCATGGGAAGTTATTCAGGAGGAGAAGCTGCAATGCTCGCTGACTTAATGAGTTCAATGTATGAAGATACCTATTTGAGTATGGGTGTAAACTTTGATGCAGGAGCTGTCAATTTCAACGTGGATTCTTATATGAATAACCAAATGTTGAAATTCTATCGAGAAGCGACCGATGCTAAAATGAATAAAAAGTTTCTCAAATACGTCCAGGGTGAAAATTTAATGGGCTATTGGAGCTTTAATATTAATGTCGAAAATACAGTTCAAGGCTATCGGGAGTTGTTTATGCCAATGTTTAATAGTATTCCGATGTATGGAAGCATGGCTAATGATATGATGGATATCATGGATATTTTTATTGATGAAGAAGCCATCTATGATTTGTGGAAAGGAGATCTGTTATTTGCAGTGACCGGTTTGAAGGATTTTGAAAGAACTATAACGACTTATGAGTATGACGAAGATTTTAATAAAAAAGAAGTGCAAACAACCGTCACTCAGAAATTACCTGAATTTGTGATGATGTCCTCTTATGGCGATGAAGAAAATGTATTGAAATTTCTTAAGCTTGGAGAAAAAACGCCTTTTTTGGTGAACAAAGGAAGCTATTATCAGGCGACCATTCCTGAAGCAGATATGGAGGTGTATATCGCTTTAAATAAAGGGACTTTATTTGTTACAAACAATATGGACTTGATCCAAAATCACCTGAGAAAAGGCTATCCTAAAAAAGAGCGCATGAGCAAAGAGCAGTGTGAGCGAATTAAAGATAATTCAATGGTATTTTACTGGGACCTTCCTCAGACACTGAATGCTGCTTCGGCTTTTGGAATTCCATTGGCTGGGCCTTCCGGTCAAATACTCAATGTAAGTAAAGATAGTTTTGAGAGTATTGTCTGGACCGCTCCTAAAGGTGGTGAGCAATCGGTCAATCAAATGATCAGCCTGAATTTTGTGAATAAGGAAATGAATTCAATGGAACAAATATTTAATTACATTAACGAGGTTGTTATGATGTCGATGGGAGGTAATTCAATGTAAATTTCCAGCTCTTTTGAGCTAAAGTCAGTTTCAAAAAAGGGGTATCTTTTCAAAAGGTGGCCCTTTTTTGTTTTTACTTTAAGCAAGGAGATGACTTTTCATTTCAAATACAATGTGTACTTTTGAGCTTTATTTTGCGATAGCTTAAAAAATTAGATTGTCGATAATTTAGTCCAATAACTTTAATACATTTTTATGTTAAAAATCGGATTGTTGGGAACAGGTCACCTCGGAAAGATACACCTCAAGTGTATTCAAATGGTCGATCAATATGAATTAATAGGTTTTTATGATCCGGATGATCGTAATGCAAAAATGGCTGAGGAGACATACGGTGTAAAACGTTGGACTGATCTTGATGAATTAATAGATGCTGTTGACGTTATTGACATTGTCACGCCTACGATTACTCATTTTGAACTGGCAAAAAAGGTCATCCAGAAGGGGAAGCATGTTTTTATTGAAAAACCTTTGACACATACCCTTAATGAAGCAAAAGCTTTACTAAAGATGAGCAGAGAGGCCGGCGTGAAAATCCAAGTAGGTCATGTTGAGCGATTTAATCCTGCCTTTCTGGCCTTGGAAGGCACTCCTTTGAACCCAATGTTTATCGAAGCGCATCGCCTTGCGCTTTTTAATCCACGGGGAACGGATGTGTCAGTGATCCTTGATTTGATGATTCATGACCTGGATTTGGTGTTGAGCCTTGTGGATTCAGAAGTGAAGTTTATCAGCGCAAGCGGCGTAGCCGTTGTAAGCAATACCCCGGATATCAGTAATGCCCGGATCGAATTTGAAAATGGTGCTGTAGCCAACCTTACCGCTAGCCGAATTTCTATGAAGCAAATGCGTAAACTTCGTTTGTTCCAGCGAGATGCATATATCAGTCTGGACTTTTTAGAAAAGAACGCCCAGGTCATCCGGATTTATGATAAAGGTGCTACTAATGTTCCAGATGCAGATAATCTTTTAGAGTTGGAAACAAGCAATGGGAGCAAACTCATCCATATGGAAATGCCGGACATTGAGTCGGTCAACAGTATAAAAATGGAATTGGAATCTTTTGCATTGAGTATTCTTGATGATCACGACCCCATTGTTTCTATTGAAGATGGATATAAAGCGCTCGAAGTAGCCCATCAGATCATAGAACAAATTGAACAACGAAAAACGGTAATTCAATAGGTTTGGTTTTATGGAGAAAGCTATTCTGTTTATTTTTTCAATGCTATATTTTTGTTTAACAAGTTCTGCTCAGGAAGCAACAAAAGCTACCCATCTGAAATCTGGAATAGAACTGGGAAGTGCTTTTTGTTATAGCGGCTTAAACATTAACTTGGATTATACTTTAAGCTGGAAGGAGAATAATACCATTTCTGTGGGCCCAAAATTTACGATATCAGATAGTTATCAGTTTTCACGAGGGCCATGGGGAATTCATGCAGGTTACCGGCGACTTTTGTCCGGTCAGAGTAAATTCAGAACCTTTGCTGCTTTGGAATACCAGGTTGAATTTGTGAAACCCTACAATCCCAACAATTTGGATGTAAATGGATTAAACGAAATCCATGAATTGCACTTTTCATATGGAATCCAATACCGGATTTGGAAAAATCTGATCATTGGTAACAGCATGGGCGGCGGGGTATATATTGAGCGATTTTTTGAGTCCGTCACTGGCGACAAAAAATCGTATGATGGATATAATGGCCAGTTTCGGTTATTCGCCCATTATTCCTTTTAAATTTTATGTGAAATCAGAGATTGAAACTAAAACACAAAACGATTCAATAAATCGTTTTTAATAATAAGTAAGCGTATAAAATTATTGGATAAGCTATTTGCTATTGTGAAATGAGGTTAAATAACTGATTATTATGAAGTTTTTAGGCTTATTTCATGGGAGCTTAAAAAAATAGCTTATCGATAATTTAGAACAATAACTTAAAATGCAAAATCATCCTTTTAAGGCATACAACTGTTTGATCTTATTTGTTATCCTTTTTTCAACGAATGGATGTCAAAAAGTTGACCTCAATCAAATCAATAACCTCAACGGTAATAAGATTGATGTGATAGGCCACGGTGGTGCCGGTTTTGAATCCGCTCAAAATGCATTGCCACATGATTCTTTTTCGAGCCTGGTAAAAGCAGTGGAAGCGTATGGAGTTGATGGGGTAGAGGTGGATGTCCAGTTAAGTGCTGATGGCGTTCTTTTCATGTACCACAATAATTTTCTGGATGTCAGAACTGATTGTTTTGGTTGTATCTTTCTTAAAGAAAGTGAAGCACTGAAAAATTGTCGGTTTCGATCCAGTTTGCGAAGCAATCTGTTTTTAAACGAAAAACTGAGTACGCTTGAATCCGTTTTAGAAAGATTTGCTCAACGTCCAATGAAACCCAAAGTAATTTTTGATGTTAAGCTAGTACCATCAGAATGTGGTGATCTTGATTATGATCATTATCAGCAGCGCTTTGTGGATGAGATTGCAAGATTAATAATCAAGTACGATGCCATTGATTGGTGTTTTGTAGAATCAGATCGCTTTGACTTTCTGATGTCTTTAAAAGAAAAGTTACCGAATGTCAAATTAAGTTTTATTCCAAATTATCATACAGAGGAAGAGATTGTTGAAGCAGCAAATAATGGAATATACATGATTTCTACACGCAATGACTTGACATCCAAATCATTGGTGCAACTTAGCCATGAAAATGGTGTTTTGGTAGCTATTTATGGTGTAAAGATCAGAAGCGGAGCCATTGAAGCAATTAACAAAAGCCCGGATTTTATTTATACAGACAACATCATTTTATTACAAGAAATGCTGCGGTAAGCGATTGAAAACTAAGCGTATGTTTAAAAATCAAAAAATGAGAAAAGCGAATTATACTATTTTTATTTTGATCGGTGTATTTGTTTTGAGTTGCAATCAAAAAGAGCAAACTGCGGCTTATATTACGATTGAGCCATTTGAATATACACCGGGAGACGATGGCATTTATTCTACAAAAATCACGGATGGCTGGGTTTATGTTGACAATGAATTTCTTGGAGCATTTGAGTTGCCAAAGACTATTCCAGTGTTAAAAAGTGGCGAAAAATCAATTGTTATCGATGCAGGAATTAAAGAAAACGGAATCAGTGCGACCCCTGATCTCTATACTTTTTATGAGCGATATGAAGAAACTTTGACCCTTGTTCCAGGTGCAAAAATTACGGTAACCCCTTCGACTACTTATGACAGTGGAAAAACTAAATTATTTTTTGAAGAATTTTTTGAATCAGTTATCGGATCGCACAAATTTACCATTGATCTTGATGGCAATAGCAATACAAAAGTTGAGCTTATCGACACGGTCGTAAAAGAAGGCAATGGCGCCGGTAAAATCTTTCTTGATGAAGAAAATTTTGCCATTAAAGTCGGGAGTCAGTATCTTACTGACTTTCCAAGCGCAGGAGCCACCGCCTATATCGAAATGGATTACAAAAATGATATACCTTTGCTGGTAGGTCTCGCAGGTTATGGCAGTTCTAATGAATTGCTTTATTCAGAAATAAATCTCGGAGTCAATCCAAAAACCGAATGGAATAAAATCTATTTTAACGTTACCGAGAAGATCCGGCAATTGTCACTCGCTGGTTCGGTAAATTATCAAATTATATTTCAGGCACAAATACCCCAGGAAAACGGTGAATTTACGATAGAAAATGCGGAAATTTACCTCGATAATATTAAGCTGGTAAGCTTATAAGGGATTTGACATATTTTAAATGATAAGCGGGTGAAAAAATAGCTTATTGATTATTTAGCCCAATAACTTGATTTAAATTATTGATAATCAACTTGTTTGGTTGCTCAGAGCTAATATTTACAAGCTCAATTCTTAGAGTTACCAGGCTTACAGCACATACTATTTGGATGAAACGACAGCGACGCACTGATTTTCTTATTTACGCTTTTGCCGACTACCTTACCGCTACACTTGCGTGGGCTTGTTTTTTTCTATATCGCAAACGAATAGAGAATGTTTCTCTGGATGCTTCTGTTCTCCATGATCAAAATTTTTGGTATGGCATTATTTTGATCCCAATTGGTTGGATTTTCCTCTACAGCATATTTGATAAGTACAATGACATTTACCGAATGTCGCGGCTTGCTACGCTTACCCGTACTTTTTTTCTTACTTTTTTGGGTGTATTTTTTCTTTTTTTTACGTTGATTCTTGATGATTTTGTAAATGATTATACCACCTACTACAATTCTTTTTTAACCTTATTTACCCTTCATTTTCTGTTTACAGCTACTGTGCGAATGATCCTTCTCACACGGGCAAGTCGTCGTTTGAAAGCAGGATTGATTGCTTACAATACGACCATTATCGGAGGAAATGAAAATGCAGTGGAATTATATCAGGATATTTCCGGTCGTAAAAAAGGGCTTGGAAACCGCTTTATAGGATTTATTGATGCCAATGGTAATAGCTCTAATGAACTGGAAAAGCATTTGCCGAAGCTGGGAAAAATCGTGGACCTCGAACAGGTGATAAGAGATCAGGAAATAGAAGAAGTCATCATTGCTATCGAAACTTCAGAACATAATAGATTACGCGAAATACTAAATGTACTTTTTGATTTTGAAAATAAAGTATTGGTCAAAATAATCCCTGACATGTACGATATCATGCTGGGAAATGTAAAAATGAATCATGTTTACGGAGCTGTTTTGATTGAAATCAGACAGGACCTGATGCCCCGCTGGCAACAACTGATCAAGCGTTTGATTGATGTTGCAACAAGTTTGTTCCTTATGTTGATTTTGTCTCCGCTTTATATTTACATCATGATTCGCGTAAAGCTTTCTTCGAATGGTTCGGTATTTTTCAAACAAATACGAATTGGTTTAAACAGTAAACCATTTTTTATTTATAAGTTTCGCTCGATGTATGAAAATGCTGAAGAAAACGGTCCACAATTGTCAAGTGATGATGATACAAGGGTTACACCCTGGGGAAAAGTGATGCGCAAATGGCGTTTGGATGAATTGCCGCAATTTTGGAATGTTTTAAAAGGAGACATGTCATTGGTGGGGCCACGGCCGGAGCGCAAATTTTTTATTGATAAAATTGTAGAACAAGCTCCTCATTACAAACAGCTACTCAAAGTACGTCCCGGCATCACATCCTGGGGGCAGGTGAAATACGGTTATGCCTCAAACGTTGAAGAGATGTTGCAGCGGCTCAAATTTGATATTCTTTATATTGAAAACATGTCACTCGCCCTGGATTTTAAAATTCTGTTTTATACCGTATTGGTACTTTTACAAGGGAAAGGAAAATAAAAAAAATCACTAATTGTTATCAAGTTATTTGTAATTTTAGTCTTCGAAGAAGTATAGAAAGGTTTTCAGTAATTCATAATATTTCAACTTCGTTAAAACAAGGAGCCACTTAATATCTATAACTATGTTTGAAAACTATGAAAACGAATATGATCGTAATCGGGCAACCTTAGCCATGTTGATCAAAATGGTTATGATTGATAATAAGATAGATCCAGTTGAAAAGAAGTTTTTAGGAGATATTGCTCTTCAACTTGGATTACTGCAAGAGGATATCATCACTATCATCGAAAAACCGGAAGCATTTGCTCTAAAGCCACCAGCAGCTGAAGAAGAGCGGATGCGAATTTTATATTATTTGTTGTTTATGATGCGGATTGATGGCAAAATTCCCCCTGAAGAAGAAAAGCTTTGTTACAAAGCAGGGTTGCGACTTGGTTTCAACGAACAGCTGACTGGAGATTTAATCCGGATAATGAAAACATATCTCAACAAAGAGATTCCTCCCGAAGAAATGATCAATGCCGTGAAAAAATATATGAATTAATGCCTTCGAACCACTCCGATCATCACTCCGAAGTTGCCGTCTAATTCTTCTCTTTTTAACTGGGGAATATAAGCTCTGCTTACGAATCCGTCTAAATAAAGCGCATTTTTACAATGTAATTTTTCTTTAAACAGCATCGAAAAATCGAATAAATTTACCTTGTTGTTGGAAATCGCGAAAACGACCTTTCCCTGAGCATCTATGCCAACGCCGTTGCGAATATGTAAATGCTCAGAGCCTTCCTGAAAGACCGGATGGAGCTGTCCTTCGATGACGAGCATTGGGCCAGATTGTGTTGCAAATTGTGGCTTCTGTTTGGTCTTGATATAATCTTCAGTACTACAAACAGTTCCAATTTTTTCTGTCAAATAGAAAACGCCATTAGGTTGAAGGTAAAAATTGCCATAGCTTGTAAATATGGTGTCCAATGCTTTTATTGTTTTTCCATTTTCAATATAAAGTCCTTGAGGAGAACCGTCATTTAGATACATGCCACCATTCATGGCGAAGATCAGTGTATCGCCTTTTTTTTCTAAAGTTCGTTTTAGTTTTTCTATGCTGCGGTATTTTGAATTGTCAGCATCCGCTAAGAAAAGCTGGATTTCGGTTGAGGCAGGATCGATGGTTATAACATCAAAAGAATGTCCACGATACTGAATGGTTTCGGCAAAGAGTCGATTATTAATTTCGCTAATTGCTGAATCACAGGAAGAGGAAAGAACCAGCAAAATGAAAAGCCTTAGAAATAACAGGTTCATTTTGAAAATTAAAAAAGCGCAGCAACAGATTTGAAATTTCTATTGCTACGCTTAGGTTTATTTTTTTAAATCTTACACTTTCTCGATAATCATCGATGAGGCACCGCCACCTCCGTTGCAAATCGCAGCAAGGCCGATATTCGCATCTTTTTGATGGAGTACATTGTTAAGCGTTGTTACAATTCGGGCACCGGAAGCGCCTAGCGGATGGCCGATTGCAACAGCTCCGCCGAAGACATTTACCTTTTCTTCCTTCAATCCCATATCCCGATTGAAAGCCATAGTGACCACAGAAAACGCTTCGTTCACTTCAAAATAATCAACGTCAGCGATTGACATTCCAGCCATTTTTAAAGCTTTGTTTGCAGCCAGTGGGGGAGTGGTGGTAAACCATTCCGGAGCTTGCGCGGCATCTGCAAAAGCAAGGATTTTAGCTATGGGTTTAAGTCCATATTTTTTAACCGCTTCTTCACTTGCCAAAACGAGTGATGAAGCGCCGTCGTTGATCGTTGAAGCGTTAGCAGCCGTAACGGTACCATCTTTATTAAATGCCGGACGTAGCGAAGGGATTTTTTCAAACATTACTTTTTTATACTCTTCATCCTCCGAAACAATCATCGGATCACCCTTGCGCTGCGGAATACTTACAGGGATGATCTCTTCCTTAAAGGATCCATTTGAAGTAGCTGCTGCTGCTCTTTTGTAGGATTGAATGGCGAAAGCATCCTGTTCTTCCCTGGAGATATTGTATTTTTTTGCTGTATTATCAGCACAAACACCCATCGGCATCAAACCATAAGCATCCATCAGACCGTCATTGTACAAGCCATCGATCATTGTGGCATTTCCGTATTTATAACCCCATCGCGCTTTTGGAATATAATAAGGGATATTTGACATGCTTTCCATGCCTCCTGTGACGACAATGTCATTTTGTCCAAGCATGATACTTTGCGCCCCAAACATCACACTTTTCATTCCTGAAGCACATACTTTATTGACCGTGGTACAAGGCACGCTTTGTGGAATGTCCGCTCCCAAAGCTGCCTGACGTGCAGGAGCCTGGCCAAGTCCTGCTGATACAACATTTCCCATCAATACCTCATCGACGTTTTCAGGTTTAATATTGGCTTTTTCCAAAGCACCTTTGATGGCCATTGTGCCGAGTTGAACAGCAGAAAAAGAGGATAACATGCCACCAAAACTACCAATTGGTGTACGGACTGCTGATACGATATATACTGGTTTCATTTGAATTAGATTTTTAAATGTGTAGAAAACAAATTTTTAAAGTCAGGTAAAGAATGCAGCTATTAAAACCAAACGATTTTTGATCAAATCTGTTCAATAATCCATTTTTTTCAACTTTAAAAAAGCGGCACAAAAGTAATAAAATAATCAGGGAATAACCATTTTTCTAGTAACAGTTGCTGATCTGGTTTGCAATTGAAGGTAGTAAATGCCAGGTGACAAATTTAAGCCAGCCAGCAATACTGTGTGCTTTCCGAAAGATTGTATTCCACTGAGTAAAGATTTTACAAGCCTTCCCTGATTGTCCAATATTTGGAGGATCAATTCCCGATCTTTTTTCAATTCAAATTGAACATAAGATTGATCCGTCACTGGGTTTGGAAAAATATTTAAAGCAATTTCTTCATTTTGTAAAAATTGAATACTTGTCGTTGTATCGCTTTCAAAACCAACAAAAACCACATTGTTTCCAATCGGAATAGCAAGCGTATCGGTTTCTTTTGAATAACCAATATCGGCTGGATTGCTAATAAACGGAGTAGAGATGATTTCAGGCGGATTGACAAAATCTTTATCATATTTGGTAATACGTGCAGGGCTCCATGACGAAATATAATAATTGCCATCGTTGTCATCGTCGATGCCGTCAATGTTTCCGACAGTAGTCGTTATAATTGTTGAAACATTATTATTGGTAAGATCCACTGCTTTGATGGCAGCACTGTTTCCCCAATTAACAAAAATAAGGCGGTTGTTTTCTTCATCATAAACGATCCCATTTGGTGTGCTTACCGTATTGTTTACAATGACCTCGAATGTCATATTTTGTAAATCGGAGACATCGACGCGATAGATTTTTTTTCCACTAAAATCGGTCATGTAAATAGTAGAATCGCCATCATTGGTTATCCCGTTTAGAAAAGATGACCCCGTAATTGTTACTGAAGAAATCTGGTTTTCAGTATTTAAACTATAAGCTCTGAGGATATTACCATCAATTGCAAAAAGGACCGTATCCATGATTTCCATTCCATGCGTGGCGGAGCCGCTCCCAAAATAACTGAGGTTGCCATGACCATCATCGGCGATGATGTTGTTGCCATTACTTGCCAGCCATTGATTATTGACAGGGTCATATTCGACGCTTTCTGCAGACTGATAATTTTGCGCGGGAAGCTGAACAATCGAAAGGGTAAAAAGCAAAAGGTATAAAAGTGAAAAATGAAATTTCATGTTGTAAATATATTTTTGATTAAAGCCCAAAGTTAACTTTTCCAGCTTCTAAATGGAGTATAATTTGTACTGTCTTTTGATAATTCAGCGACTTGGGGTTAAGTTTGGAACGATCTCTAAAACTTATTTTAAAAAACGGTAAAAGAGCTTGGATATAAAACATAAGTTATCTACTTTTGCAGTCCAATATCGCGGAGTGGAGCAGTTGGTAGCTCGTCGGGCTCATAACCCGAAGGTCGTAGGTTCAAGTCCTGCCTCCGCTACAATCCAAAGCCCTGATAGTCAATGACTGTCAGGGTTTTGTTTTTTTGAGTAGCATTTGAGTAACAATATTCAAGTTCTTTCTTGTATATTCTCTTTAAAGTAGCTGATCGCATCAGTAATTGCAAAGTCAGAAGCTTGATATTCAATTCCTAATTCTGTTTTAGATTTATTATTGGAATAAAAATTTTCAATGCAAAGTGTTTTCATATTTATAGAACTAATTGCTGTTTTAAATTTGAAACATCGTAGAACATCACCGATATAACCAAGCGCGATTAAATAAACAACTGCAACAACAATAATTAAATTCTTTCAAACACAAACACAACATATTGGTTTTCAGTTACTTAAATAGCTGCCCTCTTGATTGATAAAGATCATATGACAAAATGATAGATGTCATTGCGCTACATTAAATTAAAGCTTACTATTGTATCGAGAGTAATAATTTAATAACTAAAATCTTTATCATGAAAACACGCAATTATGTTATCGCAATTGCCTCATTGATTTTAGTTTCGATGATGGTATGGTTCAGTTGCGAAAAGGAAGACATCTTACCAATAAATACTACTACAGAGACTATTGAATTATCGTTATCTGATGAAGTGAAAGCTTATTTGAGTGAAAGCGAACTAAAGGAGTTTTATGAAGAGGTAGAAAGTGTCAAGGCTAAGTTATCTCCAATTCAAGAGATTAGGCTGGTCAGTATTCTTATGGAGAATAAGGTGCGATATACTAATTTGTATTCTACTGATCCCCCTGTGCAGATCAATTTTATAGGTACGGGATTTTGGAATGAATTAGGTGGAATCCGGTATGCCGAAACAGTATTCCTTTTAAATGAAGGTGGAAACTCAGAAGGGAATGGAGCAATTTACTTGCAAAAAAAAGTTCCACCAGATAATAAAGTTCTTGAAGACAAAATAGATCCTATTGCTGAAGCTCCACTGTTCTTTGAAAGCAGTTTCAGGAAAGACATTACACACGGTTTTCCACAACCTTATGATACCGTAAAAGGGAATGAAAGAAATATTACAGAGCAACGCTTCCATTCCAAGTTTAATTTCACTAATGGGAAGGACATTTTTGAAGATGCTTTTGGTAAAGCTACCAAACTCGAGATTCATAACCCTGACCGACCAGGATATTGTAAAGGAGTGATTTACGGTTACGTAGTCATGAAGGTAATTGGTGATGAAAATGACATAGCAACGGCTCAATAATTACATAACTTAAAAGATAACGTCAGAGTCATTCAAATGAGGATGGCTCTTTTTTTGTTTCCGTTCAGGATCACCTTTATGAATATGGAGATTTAAAAATTCATAATAACGATGACCGAGATGGTTGATGTCAAGAAAAACACTTTTGCTTCCATTGTTCAATTTTCTAAATCGAACATTTGCAGGTATAACTAAATTTAATTATGCAGAGTCCGAGTACCGATAAAGTACCAGATGAGTACCAAAAATCCAAAAAAAATTATAGCATCCCACCCACTCCATTATCACCAACACAACGGCTTAAAGGCATTACTGGCGAGGGATTCAGACTGTGTGTATGGGAGGGAGGGAATTGCACTTCTGGCACCTGCCTCCGCTACTAAGTAAAATTAATAAACCTTTGTATATCAGGAACTTATGAAGGTTTATTAGTTTTAAAGAGTTTGGTTTCAGGGTACTTATTACCTTGAAAGGTACCTAAAAAGGAATCTAATTCGGTATCCTTTTTTTAACATTTATCTTCTGGATACTTCAAAAATCAATGATGGGGATTCTCAAATCCAATTTAAAGGAAAAACGTTTTTTTGTTCTTAACTTGTACGGATTTTACATCCAAGCTCGTCAACAATTACTGTTTAATTGGTCTTGAAGTTTTAGTGAATTGAGCATATAAGAGCATTTTCTGTGTTGGAATGATTTGGTGACTCATAAATGCAAAGTTAATTATTTCAATAATGCTTCTGTTTTCTAATGAAATAATTAATTCAATTTATCAAAAACATGATAAATGTCAGTTTTTTAAATTTAGTTAAATCGTAAATTTAAAGTAATAAAATAAAATATTATGGGAGCTTTAAAGGAAAAATTATTTAAAAAAATTCAAGATCATCGAACTAGAACTACTACGTTAGTAAAGGAATATGGGGATAAAGTTATTGATCAAGTAACTGTGGCACAAGTTCTTGGTGGAATGCGAGGTATTAAAAGTTTAGTAACTGATATTTCTTATTTAGACCCTTATGAAGGGATTCGATATAGAGGATTTACACTTCCTGAAGTACTGTCTTTACTTCCAAAACCAGAAGGTGCTGAGATGCCATATGTAGAAGGGTTATTTCATTTATTGTTGACTGGAGAAATGCCTTCTCATCAGGAAGTTGAAGAATTAATGGTCACTTTTAAGAATCGGCGTATTGTGCCTCGCTATGTTTGGGATGTTATTGATTCATTCCCAAGTGAAAGTCATCCTATGGCAATTTTATCTGCTGCAGTAATGAGTTTGGAAAGAGAATCCCATTTCAACATTAAGTATAAAAAAGGGATGAGTAAAATGGATTATTGGGATGCTACTTATGAAGATTCTATTAACCTGATTGCTAAAATGCCGTTGATAGGAGCTTATATTTATAATAAATTATACAGGCCTGAAAAGGGACATAAAAATCCAAATCCATCACTTGATTTAGGAGGAAATTTTGCATATATGATGGGTAAAGATACACCATATGATGATGTGTCCCGTATGTATTTTATTATCCATGCTGATCACGAAAGTGGTAATGTAAGTGCACATACAGGGCACTTAGTTGCCAGTTCATTGTCAGATGTTTACTATTCAATTTCTGCTATGATTAATGGTCTGGCAGGACCTTTACATGGCCTGGCGAATCAAGAAGTATTGCGTTGGCTGCAAGGATTAAAGGTTCAAATGGGAGGTAAAATACCTTCTGAAGAAGAAATGAAAAAATATGTTTGGGATACACTAAACAGTGGTCAGGTAATTCCGGGGTACGGACATGCTGTTCTTAGAAAAACAGATCCTAGATATACAGTTCAAAGAGAATTCTGTTTGAAACATATGCCGGATGACGATTTGTTTAAATATGTCGATGCACTTTATAAAGTTGTTCCTGACATATTAAGAGAACACGGAAAGGCTAAAAACCCATGGCCAAATGTAGATGCTCAGTCAGGGGTTGTTCAATGGCATTACGGAGTAAAAGAATATGATTTCTATACCGTTCTATTTGCTATTGGAAGATCATTTGGAGTACTTTCAAACATTATTTGGGACAGAGCTCTTGGTTATCCTCTCGAGCGTCCAAAATCGGTGACAACTGATATGTTGGAAAAAATGGTTGGATTGAAAAAGAACTGAGTGAACCGAAACTTCAGTTTCGGGCTTCTATACGCTTGGGCAGGATATGAAAATATTGTCTATCAAAAAACAAGCAGAATTGAGTTTGCTGATGGACGACATAGGCAAACAAATCACAGGCTGGCGTAATGTGCAGTGTATATAATAGCCAGAATTACTGCTGTTAAGGTGGCAGGGAGTGAGCAAGGCTTTTTTTGAAGGGACCCTAGTTAGGTGTAAAAACCATATGCCCTGCGGTATATTTTACAGTCCGGAGCTGATCAAAAAGGTCGCTGCAAAAGCGATGATTGCATAAAGCTCAGGGAATACCGCAAGAATCATCGTTTTACCGAAGACATCATTTCCTGAAGAAATGGCGTTTATACCATTCGCACAGATCTTACCTTGTTGTATTGCTGAAAACAACGATACAAAGCCTAACATCAACCCGGCTCCCAATATGGCAGCTCCTTGCAACATTGTCATTTCAAGGTTAATTACACCCTGTGAGTTTATGATAAAAAATCCAGCAAACCCATACAAACCCTGCGTTCCGGGTAGCGCACTCAGCAACATATAATTACCAAAAGCGTCTTCCCTTCTTTTTAACGCTCCTATAGAAGCCTGTCCGCCTATAGAAACCCCAATGGCACTTCCTATTCCAGACATAAAAACCATTATACCTAAACCAATGTATGCTAGTACTACTTCCATGTTTTTATTTTTTTTTATTCACTTAATTATTCCTGAGCTTTTTTGAATTCTTTTATTTTTTTTGAAAAAGGATCGTAGGGTTTTCCACCACCTAAGAAACCGGTATTCTTATAAAATTCGACGAATGTCAAACGCATGGGATGAACAAAGGCACTTAGGGAGGCCAACATAAGATTCGCACCATGCCCAATGACAAGAATTAACACAAATGCGACAATTCCCACGTATGGAATTCCTTTGGCGGAAAATGCAATGTTGTTCACAACCAAGCCTAAAATTGCACTGGAAACACCAAGTGCGAACAGACGGATATAAGATAACAGATCACCCATTACGCCGGTAATATTATACAGGTCAGCCATTCCAAAACCTATAGATTTTAGAATCCCCTTTGAAGGACTTCCAAACAAAACGACCATTGCCACTCCAACCCAAACACTTATACTGCTTATGAAAAGCGCCTTTTTGAAAAGCGCGATATCGATCAAACTCAAAAGCAATATAATCCAGCCGATATTGGATAGCCCATGTATCCATCCTTCAAATTTGATTTTCTTATAAACCTGAATGGCCATTCCGACTATGATCTGAACAAAACCAATTGCCAGTGCCAGGTTAAACAATTCACCCTGACTAAAAAATAAATTTCTTACAGGCTCAAATGTCGATAGCTTTACCATTTCCAATCCAAATAAGGTTCCGGAGAAAAAACCTATCACTAAAGTGGCAAGCCCAAAAAACTGTAATAACGTTGCAATAGGTAAGTATATCTTTTTTATAAAAAACTTGGCAATCGTAGCAGCAAGCAACATCACAACGCCATATCCGGCATCCCCAAGACAAAATCCAAAGAACAAAAGAAAAAATGGTGCAAAAAACGGTGTGAGGTCCATCTCTGAATATGCAGGAAGGGAGAACATGTTTCCTATTGGTTCAAACAGACGGGCAAAGGCATTATTCTTTAAAAGCACGGGAGCCACTTCTCCTTCTTCGGGTTCAATTTCCAGATAAACGATGTTCTCTTTCTCTAAATGCTCGATCAATTCTTTCTCCCGAATTTTAGGACACCATCCCTCCAACAAAGTCAATCTGTGCTCTTCTAATTCGTTGAGATTCTGGTTGATAACATGAAACCTCAAAATATCCTTTGCTTCGACAATTCGCTCTTTCAAGAAATTATGGTACCTGGAGACATAGTCATTAAGCTGTTCGTTGATCTCTTTAATTCGATGCTCACATGTTTTAAGTTTTTCCAGTGAATCTTCGAGGCTGTCCGTTGGAAGGATGGATGGAACAATCGGCAATACCTGACTTTCGTCTTCCAAAAAGATGATAAAATAAATCTTTCCATTACTTCTACTGATCACTTCCAGCGCATATTCGTTTTCCCAATTCTTATCAAATTTACGTTCGGGGTATTCAAAGAATTTTATGAAAACGCCTGCTTTTTCTTTGAGCTTCTTAACAAGGTCTAATGAATAGGTTCCCCAAGGTTCTAGTAATTCGACCTGCTTGGCATACGTTATTTTATTCCTGGAGATTTCTTCAAATTCCAGTTCCAAAGCTGATACCTCTGAGACGATCGGGAAAATTTCCACTTCTCCTGCTTCGTGGACTGGTCGAAGAACCACTTTCCTCTTTTCAAATTTCTTCAGGATTTGCTCTGCCTCTCTAATCTTGGTTTCCAAATCAAGCGTATAATCATCCATCATTGATCCTTTTGGAAGTAAATGCACTACGCCCAATTCCATGAGATCCCTCAGGAAATGATCTATCTCACGATGATAAACCAGGAAACTATATTTTTGCATTGGAACAATCATATTTCTGCTTGTTGCTCAGTTCTTTTTTTAAGTATTTTCTGTGCAGATTTACTCAGATTCTCTTCATCTTCCAGATATCTTTTAATCTTGCTCATCGCCGCTTTATAATCAGGGATCTGCACTTTCTCATAAAGATTTACTTTTTGTGAAGTCTTTTTACGCGCTTTCTCCAGCAATTCGCTTGTTCTTAAACTCACATCCCTTTGCAAGGAAAGTCGCGTCAATTCTTTAAGTATGATAATGCCATCCATAAACCACCCAGGTCTACCAAAAAGGCTAAAATCTGTTATTTCAAAATCCATCTTGTTCAATACAGGAATGCGGACTCCTGCAATCACCTTCGTTTCGTATTCTGCATCGGCTAATTTCATTAAATCAGCGTCAAACTCTGCCCACAGCCGCACCATACTTTTTACTTCTTCCGTCCTGTTATCTAATTTTTGTTGAAATGCCTCCGCTTCTTTTTTGGATTTTCTGACCTCCATTCTTAAAGCTGCTTCTTTATTCTTTAATGTTGGCAAAGCAGATTCCCGAACCTTCAATTGAATCTTCAATTCCTGAAGAGACGTTTTATTATATTTGAATTCTACGGCCATTTATTCCCCTTCTTTTTTACTATCTATCCAATATTTATCAACCAATGCCTGCTTGATTCCAACCTCCTCTTTTGTAAAATGTTTTTCAAATAATGCCCAGGTCGTATCCAGCATTTTATCGATTTCCATATTTACATCGATAGCCAGTAACTCAGCGGAATACTCCTTAGCAAAACTCATGCAACGCTCATCATAGTTGGATAAATCAAATCCATTTTCCCATTTGGTCTTTGCGTTCGCAGCGTCGGAATACAATCTCACAGCGGTATTCATAACCTGCGGATGATCTTCTCTGGTCTTTTTTCCTATTACCAATTGTTTCAATCGGGATAAACTTCGAAAAGGATCGATTATGGTCTTTCCAACATCAGTATCTCTTCTTAAATAAAGCTGTCCTTCTGTTATATAACCTGTATTGTCAGGTATGGCGTGGGTAATATCGCCACCAGATAAGGTGGTTACAGCAATAATAGTTATGGATCCTCCTTTGGGAAATTGCACTGCTTTTTCATAAATCCTTGCAAGATCGCTATAAAGAGAAGCAGGCATATTGTCCTTCGATGAAATCTGATCCATGTTATTGGAAACAATACTGAGTGCATCACAATACAAAGTCACATCCGTTAGGAGGACCAGAACTTTTTCATTTCTGTCGACGGCAAAATATTCAGCTGCCGTCAGTGCCATATCAGGAATTAATAATCTTTCAATAGAAGGATCTTCGGTTGTGTTAATGAAGCTGACGATCTTATCCAAAGCTCCTGCATTTTCAAATGTCCGCTTATAAAAAAGATAATCATCATGAGGTAAGCCTATTCCTCCCAAGATGATACGATCAGCTTGAGCACGTAGGGCCACATCAGCCATCACCTGGTTATAGGGTTGTTCCGGATCGGCAAAAAATGGAATTTTCTGGCCGGTGACAAGGGTATTATTCATGTCGATACCTGCTATACCTGTAGGTATTACTTCTGAGGGTTGTTGCCTTTTAGTGGGATTGACGGAAGGGCCACCAATTTCGCGACTTTCTCCCTCGATTTCGGGACCATTATCGATCGGCTCACCATAAGCATTAAAAAATCTACCGGTCAGATCCTCACTCACCTTTAATATCGGGGCAGCACCCGTGAAGGTTACTTCTGCATTGGTTGGAATGCCTTCTGTCCCGGAGAATACCTGTAGCGTGACCTCATCTCCCATTATTTTAACAACTTGCGCTAAACGTCCATTAACCAGAGCCATCTCCTCGTTGCCTGCACTTTTAGACTTAAGCACACAGGTAGCCTTGTTAATTTTTATTATCTTAGAATAAATAGGTTGAAATGCTTTTTTTGGTATCATAATCTAGTTATAAGTTATCGGGCTAAATTATCGATAAACTATTTTTTTAAGCTTTCGCAAAATAAATTTCAAAACTTCATTATAATTCATTTTTTAAACTTCATTTTACAATAGCAAATAGCTTATCAAAATTTTATACGCCTTCTTACATTATTTTACGTTCCGCCAGTATTTCATCTAAGCCGGTCAATTCGTTATTAAATTCTTCGGACTCAAATGCTGAATAGTTGACCTGCTTCAATTTGTTTATTACCCGCTTAAAGAAAGTGGCTACTTCTTCAAACGCAGTAAATTCAAAATATGTCCGATAAATCCTCAACAATAAATTCATCATGAATTTTTGCCTTTCCATGGAAGTCATCGCATCTATCGCATCGAATGCATCTTGTTGCAATAAAGCAAAATCCATTATTTCAGCTTTCCAATACAAAACGTGATAATCCAGTGGTACACCGTCATCTCCAAGTATATTAATTTGGTCATTTACCTCTTTCCCTTTTATAAGGATATCTTTTAGTTGGTTGATATCTTCTATCCAGTGGGGAGAAATATTTTCCCTTAAAAACCGGATGACCTCAGGATACTCCAAGTATTTGGAATAACTTTCAACAGGATCAATTGCGGGATATCGTTTGCTGTCGGCCCTTTTTTGGGATAAAGCATAAAAACAGCGAGCTGATTTTTTCGTTGCCTCGGTGACTGGTTCCTTCAAATTACCTCCTGCCGGCGACACAGTTCCCAGAAAGGTTATGGATCCCGTTTCTCCGTTATTAAGATATACAAAACCAGCGCGTGCATAAAAATTTGCAATTACTGCTGTTAGGTCCATGGGATAGGCGTCCGGGCCGGGCAATTCTTCTAATCGATTAGACATTTCTCTGAGCGCCTGTGCCCATCTTGAAGTCGAGTCTGCCAAGACCAGCACTTTTAAGCCCATACTTCTGTAATATTCTGCCAGTGCCATGGCGGTATACACCGATGCTTCACGAGCAGCGACTGGCATATTGGAAGTGTTGGCAATTATTACCGTTCGCTCCATCAACCTTCTGCCTGTATGAGGGTCATCTAATTCGGGAAATTCTGTGAATACTTCTACGACTTCATTTGCCCTTTCACCACAAGCTGCGAAGATAATAATATCGGCCTGGGCTTGTTTAGAAATGGCATGATGCAACACCGTTTTTCCAGTTCCAAAAGGCCCGGGGACAAATCCAGTTCCTCCCTCCATCATTGGATTTAAACTATCGATGGCTCTCACTCCTGTCTCTAGCAAACGATATGGCCTAACTTTTTCCGAATATATTTTAATCGCTCTTTTGACGGGCCATTTCTGCACCATGGTGACAGCAATCTCTTCTCCCGTCGCATCTGTTAAAGTTGCTATGGTATCCCGAATGCCATATACTCCTTCTTTTACCAAATGTTGGATGGTAGCGAAACCTTCTAACTTGAATGGTACCATTATTTTATGAGGAATAGAATTTTCAGTGACTTCACCTAACCAGTCACCTGCTTTTACCAACTCATTTTCTTTAGCCAAGGGTTTAAATTGCCATCTGGAATCATCCTGAAGTGCATCGGAGTACTGGCCTCTCTTTAGGAATAAGGTATCCATTATCTGGAGATCATTCTGAAGCCCGTCGTAAATTTTTTCCAGCAAGCCCGGACCTAATTCTACTTCGAGCATTTCGCCTGTAAATTCAACCGCGTTGCCTACTTTTAATCCACGAGTACTTTCGAATGACTGTACATATACATTTTTTCCGGAGACTTTAATCACTTCACCCAGTAATCGTTCTTCACCAATTAGGATATAGCAGATTTCATTTTGTGAAATGTGTCCGTCTGTTTCGACAATCACCAGATTGGAAACAACCCCGGTTACTTTTCCTTTCGTTTTATTTTCAGTTACAGCCATCTAAATAAATTCTTTAGGTATTTCGTATCCGATTTTAATATTTTTCAGTAATTCGTCAAATCTTATTTGTCCAGCGGAAGGAGTAGTGATCATACTTCTTTCAATAATTTGAAGTTTGATCAGGTAGGTCATCAAATTTTCTACTGTGAAATAGTAGCCTTGATTTATCTCTTCCACAAAATTCCATCGCATTTCCTCGAAAGCAAATTCCCGGATCGCAATATCCGGATTTTCAAATTGTGAAATAATTTTGTCCACATAGTCAATTAGCTTTTCCAGGCCAAAGTCTTTTTCCCGGTTTCTTCTGATTTTAACAGCTTCAAAATGATTTCCAAGTACCTCTTCATTTATTTCCCGGTGAAATTTTCTGCTATTCAATCCCGCCACGATATTCTTAATATTATGGTCAAATTCAAACCATGTTTTTAAATAGGTATTTGGCAATTCCTGCGTCCAGTCAATAAAATATGCTGTCAATAAATTTTTCAGGTTTTTTTTGGATTGAATTTTCCATTCCTGCTGAGAAGCCAGAACAAATTGTTCCATAAAAGGCACTAGTGATTCAGGCAGAATTATTCCGTTGGTTAGTTCCTCCTTCGTATAATTACCTTTGTCATCAAATTGTTCGGCATCACCTTTTATTAGGTTTATAAAATTATCAATATCAAATTGATAAAATAAAGATCTAATCAAAGTAAAATCCTTTTCATCAATCATTTCCTGCAACTCCTCCCGAAAGTCAGTAGAAGAAAAATCAAGTTGCTTGTCATTGATACTTAGCTCTGCCAAACTGGTAATGAAATAATAATATTTTTTATTTATAACCATATTTAAGTCGGTTGACGGAATTATCGATAATTTCTTTCTGTCATTTAATCACCAAAAAGTAGTTTAAAAGCACTTGATTTTGCAAAAGTTTTAAAATAATTATCGAAATCCTCAGAAGTAAAATTGACTTTAAAACGGCCATCATCAGGGCTTATTTGGAATCCGTCTTTCATCTGTCCCGTATATTCAACAACGATTCCCTTTTGAAGTAACTCCTGAGCTTTACTCCTGAAATAAAGCTGTAGATCCTCAAAATCGGACTCCGGAAGGCGAATATGAAGACGTTCTTCCTCATTAAAATTTGTTATCCAATAGTGAATGATCTTTTCAATAATACTCTTTATAAACTCACTATCATTAAAGGCATTTTCAACCGGTTCTTCGGTTATTTTCCATATTAACAAATCTGCGATTTTCTGCTTGAGCGCTCCAAGGGCTTGCCTAGACGAGAGTCTCATTTCGGCCTCATTCTTTTGCTTTATATCTGCAGCTTCCTTCCGAGCTTCTTCAATCATCCGCTTTGATTTATTCTTAGCGGCCGAAATGATCTCCTGTGCTTCTTCTTTAGATTTTGTAATGATCTCTTTCCTTTTCAGTTCTGCATCCTCAACGCCTTCCTTATAGATTTTTTCTAGTAACTGTTGAATATTTTTATTCATCTTTATGGTCATTGATGAGTTTTAAAAATAATGAACTCCTTCCAATATATCATAATCGTTGGATGGTTTTTATTCATCATTAAAAATGTAATTTAACGAGTTATTTCATAGTAGTTAATGATATTAGTCAGTGATCTTACTTCTAGATCTTGATAAAAATCAGCAATTAACTTATGTTAAAAAAGCATGAATTTTTTATTAGCAAAGTTTATACATAAATACTTTGGCTGAATCAAATACAAGGGTTTATAAAAAAAAACACGCTGTTGAATTTAATTCAACAACGTGCACTTAAAAGTTAAGAATGACTTATATTTTTAATTCCAAAGCTAACTTTGGATACCATATCTTTTAAACGCCTGGCGCTTTAATGACTACATAGCCATAAATCACCGCTTTACAGTAATTCGGTCTATCCGCATAGTGAATTTCTACTTTGTGAGCAATTCCATAGGCACCATAAAAAATGCCATCACCGCCTGTGAAATTAATGCGAGAATAGAATCGTTCCTCGTAGAATTTAGTGTTTTCCGAATCAGTGCCTTTTGTTGGATTTTCTGTTACAAAACCACCTTTTTGTCTAAGGCTACTTTCAAATTCTAGTGGGGTCTCTGTTATAGGGCCAATCTTGTCTTTCCTGGGTTTCACCAAGAAAATGATCCCTTCTCCGATTGGTTTTTTATATAAATTTACAGTTTCAGCATACCGGATTTTGCCAAAACCCTTCCAAGCTCCTCTACCGGTAAATAGAATTTGAGTTGGAGACTGAAATTCTGGATCTTTTTGATAAAGGTATTCAATCTCATTGTCCATTACGATACCTACTATTTTCACGGTATAAAGCGGGGGTATTGCTTTTTTAACTGCCTCAACTTCCTGATTGAATTCATTGATTTCATTTTCAGTTAAATAAGCTGCAACTTCTGCAGGGATGTCAATAGTCTCTGTAACAGTATTTATTGGTAAAATTTCTTCTTTTTCGCAACTGAACCATATCATTGAAACTAAAATCAATGATGCAATTGCGATAATAT
The DNA here is from genome assembly GCA_963793295.1 of uncultured Saprospiraceae bacterium. Classification (GTDB taxonomy): domain Bacteria; phylum Bacteroidota; class Bacteroidia; order Chitinophagales; family Saprospiraceae; genus JAHDHW01. Next base: position 124,048 of record CAWBZX010000027.1, read on the forward strand.
AATTGCGTGTTTTCATGATTAAGATTTTAGTTATTGAATGATTATTTTCAATAATAAGGATAAGCTTTTAATAAGTGCAACGCAATGATTTCCATCATTACTGCTTATGATTTTTTTCATCTGAAAAAAACATTTTTGGATGAGTAAGTAATTGAACAACGTATTGTAAATACGCTACTTAAGGATTGGAAGTCTTGTCCGGACTTAGATTTACTAAAATGAAATCAACATTTCCTTTTCAAAGCAAACACTGTTTTCAATTTCAGCGTACTGGCCATAATTCTGGATCAAATGATAGCCATTCTTTTTATAAAGCTGAATGGCCTCAGGTTGCCTTTTACCTGTTTCCATAACACATTTTTCAAAAGATAATTCGGTTGCCCAATTTTCCAATTCAGATAGAATTTTGGTTGCAATTCCTTTTCCTCTGCTTTCCGGCAAAGTGTACATTCGCTTTATTTCCATTGTTTTTGAATCAAATTCTTTCATCGCTCCACAACCCAAGGGCTTTTCATTTTCATAAGCAACAACAGCATATTTGATTTTAGCGATTTTGTTGAATTGAGCATAAAAGGAATGATCTTCTCCATCTCTTTTAGCTAATTCAAAATCAAGACGCTGCACAAGATGAATGAAATCTTTATGATCGGAATCAGTTCTAATAATTTGAATCATTTTTTGCGTTTATTTTTTTGCAAGGATGAACAAATCCGTCGTCAATGTTCCATTTGGTTCCGTATAATCTTTGCGTTGTAAATCTATGATCTTAAACCCATTTTCTTTTAGCGTATCAGCCAAATAATCCGCCTGGTGATAAAAAATATACATCTTATCCGGGCCACCGGTACTCGGTCCTTTGAATCCGGATTTGCTATAATCATCTTCCATGGTACTCAAATAAAGTACGCCATTGGGTTTTAGTAATCCTGCTGCATCAATTATTAGTTTTACAGCTTCTTCTTTTGACAGATAGGGCAAACAAAAACCACACATGATTGCATCGTATTTTTTATCAAGCTTAACAATAGCCCTGCAATCCATCACTTGAAATTCAGCAGTTGGATTATTAATTTTTGCAAGTTCTATCATGTTTGGGGACAAGTCAATTCCAAAGATTTTAAAATCGGGACGTTTTTTCAATAAATACCTGGTGATATTCCCTGGACCACAAGCGATTTCTAAAATAGCTGCATTTTCCTTTTCAATCTGCTTGCAAAATAAGTCGTACGTATCATGGTACAAATCCATATACATGAATTTGTCCTGATACTGTTTTGCCCATTTATTCCAGACTGCTATGGTGTTTTCAGTGTTATTCAATTCAAGAAGGATTTTGTAATAGTTGCAAATAGCCTTTGTTTCGGCAGACGTGACTGGTTACTAATTGGTTAAATTATTCGAATAATAGAGAAAATTTAATATTTCTAATTGAAGATCTAAATTTAGTTCGATTAATTTTAGTTGGCCATTGATGTATTTTTCTTGCCTTTTGTTCAATAAGAAAACGGAACTTTCACCATAACGAAATTTTTCGTTTTCAGCATCCAGCAAAAGTTTATAACGAGCCACGTTTTGCGCCAACAAGATTAGTTGGTCTTGTAGAATAGCTTGTTGTTGTAAACTGTTTTCAATTTTGTTTTTCAATTCATTTTTTTTGTCTGCTATGTTCAGGGCTATTTCTTCCAGTTTGATTTCCCCTTTCTGAAGATTTCCCCTTTCAGTTCTTAAATAAAGTGGCATGGAAAATTCAAAGCCCCATTTGTAATCAGACGAAGAATAAGTTGGAACAAGATTGTCTTCGGTAGCGAATAAAGGATTGTATTTTCCTTTGAGTTTTGGTTTGAGTTTTTCCCGCTTTAATTTTTGTTCGATTTCCAGGTAAGATTGTTTGTTTAGTTTCTTCAATATGGCCGGATGATTGTCGACGATCTCTCCAATCGGAATATTTAGGTTTTTTTGTAAGACCTGATTTTCATAGTCTTCTGGACGAGTGCTTGTCTGCAACTCCATTGGAATACCATTGAACCATAAATAATTTTCTAGAGTTTGCCTGGTTTTTTCAAGGGAAGCTGAATTTTTCTGAAACAATGCCTGCGCATCCTGAAAAAGGATAAATGCTTCTAAAGTATCAATTGCGGTTTTTTCACCTGAACGAAATGATTGTTTGGTATTTTCAAAATAAGTATTGGCCAGATCCAGATTTTCGTTAATAATTCTTTGGAAGTGAAAATATTTTTGCCATTCGATATAAGAATCGGAAGCATTATACAGTAGCTCATTTAACAAAAATTGTTGCTCATTTTCAGCTAAATTTTGAAATATCTTGGCTTGTTCAATGGCTGTTTTTCTTTCGTTTACGAATAATCCTTGTAGTAAATTGACTTCTACTCCTGCATACCACAGGCCATATTTATCCGTACTATTTTCGGGATTCAGAAAGGTGCCGTCAGCTTTTTCATAACCTCCTACAAAGTCAATACCTAATATCGTGGGTATTTGAATTTTACTTTGAAACTGACGATAATATAGTTTATTGTCAAAGTTTTTTTGATTCCAGGTTGATGAAAGAACCGGATCCAGATTTCCTTTCGCGGCCAACCATTCTGCTTTGGCTGTTTCTAATCTTAGATTTGCCTGTTTGGCTAGAGGGTGATACGTGAGAATATTGGTGATATACTCATTGTAGGTAAGTATAATGCTATCTACTTGTGCATGACAAACAGATAGAAAAGCAAAGCAAGTCATTAAAGTTATACCTATCCTCTTTTTGCACATACACTCAATATTTGGTAAGGGTAATATTGTCCAAGGTTTTTCCATGCGGTTTGGGCAAACCATTTTCGTCAACATGAACAAACACAATATTTTCTATTTGGATAATACTTTGTTTGGTAAAAATATTTCTCACCTCACATGAAAAGCTGATGGAAGTTCTACCCAATTTTTTAAAACCCAGGCCAATTTCTATGACATCTCCCTTTTGAGCAGAATTTACAAAATTAATTTCCGAGATATATTTGGTGACAACATTTTTAGAATCCAATTTGGTCATGGCATATATCCCCGCTTCCTCATCTATCCATCGAAGCAATGCACCACCAAACAGCGTATTTCTTGCGTTCAGATCTTCGGGTTTTATCAATTTTCGAGAATAGAACTTCATATTATTTGATAGATTTTATAGGAGCTTTGCGTTTGATGTCTTTCTTGTCTTTCGCTTCTTTTTGATAATAATCTGGTGGAAATCCATTTAACTGTCGCCATACCTCATACCAAATCGGTACATCTTTAAGTAAAATAAAAGAATTAGCACCCGTTCCAACCCTTAACTGTTCCGGCCATTTTTTTTCATTTTCATCAGGGCTTATCAAAATCCGGTAGTATCCATTTTCACTGATAAACCGGTCAATGGCAATTATTTTTCCGGAGAAAACACCTGTTGAAGACTCAGGCCAACCACTAATTACGATAGCGGGCCAACCATCAAATCTCATTCTGACGTTGCTGCCAATACTTAAAAGCGGAATATCCTGTGGTTTGAGATAGGCTTCCACTGCCAGATCATATTTTGATGGCATAATGGTAACGATGTCGGTTCCTTCCTTGACAATCTCTCCAATACCTTTTTTAATTGTTTTGGTAATGAAACCAGATTGGGGAGCGATAATTTGATAAAATTTTTGGCGTTGATTGTAGTTGCTCAATTGATTTTGAAGTTTGGAAGTTGCAGCGATGCTTTCGAATTTATCAGACAATGCAGACTGTTGGTCTGATTGCGATTTCGCCAGTTTGTCCGAATATTCTCTTTCAATGGCCGAAAGTTCAATAATCAGGTTGGTTAGTTCATTTTTCTGATTGAGCAGTTTATTTTTTTGAACCGTCACCTTTGCCGTTGATATTTGTGATTTCAGTTCTTTTTCCTGCAATTCGGTAAGGGTTTTTAGTCCTTTGTCGTAAAGTTCTTTAGTTCGGGATAACTGATTTTCGGCAATTTGCTGATTGATTTTATAAGCCTCTAAATCAATACTGTCAATTATAATTTTATTACGTGTTTGTTCGATCTTGTTTTTGTTTTGCTCAATTTTTAAAATTAAAGAAGCCTGTAAGGCGGCATATTGATTTTGGAGCGCATTGACTTTATCGCCATAAGATTTAATACTTTGCGTTTTGGCATCTACTTGTTCGGAAGTTCTTGCGATCAGGTCGGGATCAAAATATTCACTTTTCACTTCCGATATAAATACAATAGTATCGCCGGCTTCTACGAAATCCCCTTCCCGAACGTACCATTTTTCTAATCTTCCTGAAATAACGGATTGAATAGATTGTGGTCTTTGTTCAGGTAATCTCGTCGTCACCTGGCCTTTTGCCTGAATATTTTGTGTCCAGGGCAAAAATAAAAACACCAATAAACCCAATAACAAACCAGCAATCAGATAGAGGGACAGTCGCTTGATACGACTCTTTTTTAATAAGTGAAAAGAATTGAAATTTTCTAAACTGATTGATTCTGAAATACTATTTTCCGAGATGTTTAGCATAATTTGACGTTACTTCTCTAAATCAATAATCTGTGTGCATTTTTCCTTCCAGTAATAAAAATCAGAAACCACGACAACTGTCCAATTCCGTTTTTTATCCATAAGGTAGTCAATGATTCTTTTCTTTTCGTCTTCCGCTAAAAACTGTAAAGGATCTTCCAATAGTAGTAATTTTGGTTTGCCTACTATAAGTCGGGCAATGTATAATTTCTGAATGACACTTCTGGGCAATCTCCTTCCGCCACTGTCTACATAGTCGTCAATTCCTTTAGGTTGATGTGCAAAGTATTCATTCAAACGCAATAATTTGACAACCTCCGAAATTTCTTTATCGGAAATATTTCGCCCCATGGTAATATTTTCTCTGAACGTGCCTTCAAATAGTTGGTTGGTCGGAAAAGCCATTCCAATTTTTTCATGAAGTTTGTCCTTTTGATAATTCAGAAAAGGAATTCCGTTGATATACAATTCGCCATCTTCGATTGCATAAAATCCAGCGATGATTTGGAGTAATAAAGATTTTCCACTTCCTGTTTTTCCGGTCAATACTACTTTAGCATTTGAGGGAATTTCGAAAGAGAAATTATAGAAAATCTTTCTATTATCATCAGGAAATCCAAATTCGATATCCACCGCTTCAACAGAAAATGCATCGTCATTTTCAACAACAGCGGCACCATTTGTAGTATCTAATTCTAAATCTGTTACATATCCGATCTTTTCCAAGGCGGTGAGCACATCATAAATGGTATCAATGATTCTCAAAACCTTTTCAACTGAATTAATAATCAAAATGATAATAATCTCGGCAGCTACAAACTGGCCGATATTCATCTGTTCCTGAAAAACCAAATATCCTCCCAGATACCAATAAACCAGCCGCCACAAAAACTTTAAAACCAATAAAGAGCCTAAACTGGTTGATTAATACCTGAAAATGATTTTCTCTGGAAGAAAGATAATCGGTTACAATATCATCTGTTTTGTTGAGGTGAAACTTGCTTGAAGTGTTAAGTTTAAAACTTTGATTCACCCTTGCAATTTCTTCCAGCCAATGTGCTAATTGATATTTGAATTTGCTTTCTTTTAAACTGGTAACCAAACCTTTTGGACCGGTAATTTTAAATATTAGCCATAATACAAAAATGAGCGCAAAACCGAGTATGATAAAATAAGGGCTGTAAATAGCTAACAGGATTAAACCAAAAATAATTTGGAATGCTGCCAGCGAAAAATCAATCAGGATTTTTGGCAGCCCTTTCTGGATAGTCATGGTGTCAAAAAAACGATTGGCTAATTCAGGTGTATGAATTTTATCTAATTGAAGAAAAGTGATTTTGGGAATTCGGTATGCAAACTCAAAGGCGGAACGGGCGAACAGGTCTTGCTGGATATTTTCTACTATTCTTAATTGTAATACTTGCAGCATTCCCGTTACAGCAATTCCAATTAATACAAAACAAACTAAAACAACCCATGAAGAAGTCATTTCACCAGTTTGGATATAGTTGATTATGGCTTGTATCCCAAGCGGTAAAGTCAAATTGACAATTCCGATGAAAACCGCGTAGGAGTAAATCTGTCTTAATTCAGGTTTATACCGTTTTAATAAATTCCAGAAACGGTGATTTGGTGAAATTGTCATGTATTATCTAGTGCTTAAATTTTTATTTTTTGAAACACTAAATTATACTTATTGTTTGTATCACCCTAAAATCAGTTAACAATTTTGGTAGGCTTTTTTATTGGATTACCTTTATTGTGATGAGTTGGAAATAAATGCAAATTTTCATTTTCAAAATACAGCAAGTTTATCTCCTTTAAATAAAAGGTTATAGGGTAAAGAAATAATTAAGTGCGTTTCCTTAAAATAAAAATAAAAAGATGATCTCAAACGAGATCATCTTTTTTATAAATCACTCCAATAATAGAATGATTTTATCTGATTATTGTCATCGTTTTAACAGCGCTACCCATTGGTGTAGCTAATCGATAGTACAATACGCCGAAACCTGTGAGCTCGCTTCTGTTAATGTTGATTTCATTATATCCGGCATTAAATTCACCCTTAAAGGTTTTTACTTCGCTTCCAGAAACATCATAAATCGTCAGTATTCCGGAAGTAGCAGCCGGCAAATAAAATCCTACGGTCGTTTCATCCTTAAATGGGTTCGGCTGGTTTTGATATAATTCGAATCGATCTTTTTTGACAATAGCTCCATCTTCAGATTCGAATCTTAGTGACACATCTAACAAGCCACTGGTGTTATAAGCTTCTGCCTTTGTATAACGGGAGTTTACAGAAATTACATCACTGAGTTTTCCAGCTTTTTTAGCATTAAACTTCAAAGTAAAAAGGATTTTATCATCATCCATACTTGAAGGCTCGGAAGTGTTCCAACTTGTAGTGATCACTCCTTTTTCCAGCATCGTAAAACCGAAATTTTGTTCACTCAATTCAGCTAGCTGACCTTCCGCGAAACTGTTGAATTCAATCAATTCCGGATCAAAGTTCAAGGTAAATTGATAGCCCAACACGGTATTGAAATCACTGGCTTTGAAAGCTAATTCGTAGTTTTCTCCAGGGATTAACTCCTGATCGGCAAGATGGAATTCCAGGTCGCCGACAGTATTACGGGTATTGCCATCACCTAAAAGACTATTTGGTATGGCACTGCTATTAACATCGCCGATCTTTACCCCAATGAAATCCGCTTCTTTATCCTGATCCAGTCCATTTACTGAGAATATTTCAGGGAATGAAGACTCGAACGGATTCGATGGATTAGGGAATATAAAATCTGCGTCGACAAAACGCCAGGATGTATTTTCCTGGAATTCGTTATCGATAAAAAGAATTAATTTCCGTAGATGAACCAAATCAAATGCAGTGACTGTACCACTATGATTGATGTCAGCAGCGATGATCTTATAAGGAGAATCTAATTGCTGAATATTCAAAATATGCTTTGTAATCAGGATCAAATCGAATGTAGAGACTCCGTTGAGCGGATTGATGTTTTTCTCAGGAGTAATCGTATAATTTGCCGATTCCGGAAGATTAGGGAATCCATAAAGACCATATTCATCTGTTATGACATATTCTGGAATTCCAGGAACAGAACCTGCAAGGTTTACTTTTACATCTTCAACCATTTCTGCTTCTTCGTTTGAAATCTCTCCAGAGATTTGGAAACCACCGGAAGGATTTTGACAATCTGGGCCAATATTATTTTCAACCAAAACATAGGTTGAAGCATATGCCCAGTTTCCGTTGACATCAAGTATCCAAATATCAACTGTTTGTGTTCCTTCACTGTTAAAAATCCAGATTGGAGCTGCGGTAGCGGGAGGCGTTGTCTGGCCTGGGCCTTGTGATGGAGATTGTACTAACCATTCTGCAATACCGCAATTATCAAAACTTGGTGAAGAAGGATCGTCCCAATCTGTTGCCCAAATTTCTATCGTACAATTTTCCATAAGCTCAGTAGCAATTCCATTTAACAGAATCGGCGTTGGTGCTTTGCAATCGCTTATTATAAATTGATAAGTACAAGTCGCCACGTTTCCACAACCATCTTCCACATCCCAACGGATAGTATGCGTACCAAGCGGGTATGTTCCACTTGCATCGGGGCTTTCAGCATGGATTTCGTTTATTCCATTTGAATAAAGGTCGATCCAGTAATAATAGTTTAAATCTGAGTCATTTGTGCAATCATCGGTTGCTTCAAGAAACAAGGTAGCTTCACCGTTTTCACAATCAGCATCATAGCTACAGAATGCAGTAGTTTGACAGTCAGAGATTATTACCGGATCATCAGAATTCAACACTTTTATAATCTGATTATATTCCCAATATCCTTCGCCCGTATTTGAATTGTACTGGCACCAGTCAATCACAATCCAGGTTCGTAGAATCTTCAAACAAGCTGGGTCTTGGATTGGTAGTTCAAGATCTTCATAAGTTACTGCGATCAAATCACAGCCATCTTCTATGATCGTAGGCTCACCGGTAATGTCAGGAGCAAGTCCCGGATCACAGGTATTCGTTTCATAGTCACATGGCCAGATCACTCCATCATTTGGATCCGGATTGAAACAGTTATTATCAGAAATGTAAAAAGGATCACTGTTAACGACCTGGATAGTTTGTACGCAGGAGGCGGTACGTCCACCTGGGTCAGTTGCAGTCCAGATACGGAAGATTGTGCCTTCACCGCAGTTGTCAATTGAACCTTGATCAATATGCGATACAATGGCACTGCAATTGTCAGAAGCGGTTGCGTAACCCGTTACATCTAAATCATATGGATCACCATAACAATCCAACACAATGTTTGGAGGACATGATATAGCTGGATTCAGTTTATCCTGAACTTCAACTTCTATCATACAGCTGTTCGTATTGCCAGCAGCATCGGTTACCTGTAATTCAACCATGACAGCATCGCCATTTTGATTCACATCACAGCAATAGAAAGGCACATAATCACCAAATACAGTAGCATCATTGCCCGGGCAATTTGGATTGTCCATTCTTCGTACTTGATAACTTACTAACTCACAGTTGTCAAATGAGCCGTTGTCAAAAACGAGTGCTCCAACATACAATGGTTCATCGACAGTCAATCCAACTACATGGCTTGAGAGACAAATAGGAACGGGTGGAGTAGCATCTACGACTTCCACTTCAACATCACAGGTCGCAATATTTCCACATAGATCTGTCGCGGTATAAGTAATTGTACTTATTCCAAGAGGCAAGTCAAAAGAACCCGTAGAGGAAGAAACAGAAATATTATTCACGCCACTACATTCATCAGTCACTGTCAACCCATCAACATCTGGATTAAATTCTGCAGAACAACTGTTATTGGTTGTGAAAAGCTGAATGCCATCTAAGCAACCGTCAATAGTTGGTGGGGTCATATCTAAAACCTTGATGATTTGCGTATGCTCAAGTGGATTGTTGGGCCCAAGTGGCAAACACATATTTCTTACTTTGAAAGTTCTTAGAATTTCGTAAGAATTATTACAAACATCATAGATCTCGTCCGTTACATTTGTAGAATAATGGCACAATCCGCCTTGAATCAATGGCTGCCCATTGATCATTGGTTCACCTGTATTTGAAGGATCTGTCAATGAAGGATCATCTTGTACTTCTGAACATTCTAGAGCAGGTAGTGTAAAGTTGTCCAAATCATCAGGGAAGGTTACATCTGCTAAATCAAATGGTTCAATGGTGATCGTCTGAACACAACCTGTTGCGTTTCCGGATTCATCAGTGATCGTCCAGGTTCTTTCGATCGTAGCTCTTGGGTCACCGCAATTTCCGTTATCATTATAAACATCCTCGTATTCAATATTTACAGACGCCTCACAGCTAAGTAGTATTGGTTCTCCTGTAAAGGACGGATCAGTGGAAGCATTGCAATTAATGGTAGTATCAACCGGACACTCTACTTCCGGAATCAACTTGTCTTCAATATAGACTTCTCCCCAGCAATAGTTTCCTGAAATAGGATCTGTTATCTCGACAATCAAAGTTTGCCCTATATTCTCAAGGGTAACACATGGGCTTGATGCTATTGGGTCGCAACCTGGGTCATGGCATTCAAAAACTTCCACAATATAGTTGTCATAGCAAGTGTAAGGCCCGCCCTCCAAAATCATATCCGGAGTGATACAAGTTTCGCATGTGGCATCCAATGATAAATTAACCAAACTGTTACAAACCAATGAAGGATCAGGATCATTGTATTCTTGAACCGTTACATTGAACGTACAAGCATTTACATTTCCAGCTTCATCTTCTACAAAAATCGTTACGGGTGTTGTTCCTATTTCAAAGAAAGTGCCGCTCGGTGGTATTGAATAAGAATTAACTATTCCGCAATTGTCTGTTCCTGTGATGATAAAACTATAAGCTTTTTCGCATTCTCCAGCATCCAGATTGATTGTAATATCTGGTGGACAAATCGCAACTGGATTCTCCTGGTCTTCAACGGTAACTTCAAAGCTACAAGTGCTGGTATTTCCGGAAGCATCCAACAATGAATAGGTAACGGTTGTTGTTCCGACGCAGAAAAACTCAGTCACGTAGTAACCTCCTTGTCCGTCAAGCAATCCACCGGTTGGGATACAATCCGCATCATCGCTGGTATATTCCACAGAAATAGCTCCAACACAACAGTTGTCACCTACTAAAGGATGTAACCAGGTATAATTTGCACCGCAATCTCCTTCATCGTTTGGTAATACCACGTTTTCCGGAACATATGCTTCAAGTGCATTTACTTCTAAAACAAAATTGTTTAAACTTCCTATATCAGCAGAATTACTTGTGATTTCAAGCGTCCAGATACCCAATGCATTTTCACCAAAGAAATCTTTCAACAATCCAACAGGAGCATAATCCTGACCGAAACCTAATAGTCCACAAGGTGCATCAATCACTGAGTTTGTAGCATCATCATCAAGCCCTAAATCAAAGTCAGCTTCACCTGCACACAGACCTTCAAATAATAAAACTTCAGTTCCGGTTGGGCTGATCAATTTAAAGCGCAAGGCGCCCATATCCGGGTAGTTTCCTGCCAGACTTATAATGTTTACATCTCCAACAATATAACTGGAGGTAATGGAAACATTAATATTTGTACAAGCTGTGTTACCATTAATTACAAGTGGTAAACCCGGAACATTGTAATCTAAAGTGTCATGTTTTGCACAGAATGGATCTTCTTCGTCATTGACGGTCACTTCAAAACTACAAGTAGCGATGCTTGGCGCTTCTGATTGAAGAGAACTTAAAGTTGAATTAGCTGGTAAAGTGGGTAAGCCAGGATTTAAAATTCCGATGGAAGCCATATTACAAGCGTCAATTATCGCCCAATCTTCTGAAGAATCTGTATCACAAACAGCTATTCTATAGACATCACCGCTTCCTAAAGTTCCTGCAAAGTTACTGCATGCTACAGCTCCATTAGTTGCAACTTCATCGATCACCCAATTTCCGTAAGAAATAGTAAAACAACTTACCATAAATGCACCACCATCGAAAGTAAAATCATGCACATAGGTTTCTCCTGAAGCGACTATTACACCGTTTGGTACTATGAAAATTTCATCTGCTGCTGGATTGCTGGCAACTCTTTGAATAACCAGGCAACTGATATCCATATCTGCAGGGCCAAAGTTGGTGATTTCAATTTGATCGGTTGTACCTGATTGTGAAGTTTCGGTGATCAGCAACAATGGCTGATCCTGAACAAAATATTCAACCGTGCTTGTTCCGACAGGGAATTTAAATCCACTGGCATCTTCAAAACCACATTCTAAAAGATCGCCATTTGAATCTTTTATAGTATAAGTTATTACTAAATTATCAGGACAATTGTCTTCAACAGATTCTAAAGCGATGTCATTCACAACGGCGCCACACATCAACTGATCGTTTGCCACTTCTACATCCAAAGGACATACAATTTCTGGTGGCGTATGATAATCATTGACGATTACTTTAATAAAACAAGTTGTAGAATTTCCACATGCATCAACTGCTTCCCATGTCAAAATAGTCGTTCCAACCGGGAATAAACTTCCAGAGGTTAAACCAGTTCCATCTATTTGAGTAACGGTAGGAATGCTGCAATTATCTGTTGCAAGCGGCAATGAGAAATTGGCAAAGGAAGCACACCAACCGGCTGGCGCATCAACGATGACATCAGGTGCCGGACAATTGGTAAATACTGGATTAGTTGTATCAACTATTGTAAAGGTCTGCTGCTGAGAAATTGGATTGCCACAATCGTCAGTTGCTGTAAAGTTGACGGTATAAACACCGGTGCTTCCACAGCCGGGAGTGAAACTTTCGATAGGATCGAAATCATTGCTCCAGTTGATGGCATCGCTACAAGCATCAGAAGCGGTTAGACCTCCATTGCTGGATAACCAGGCTTGTAATTCAACATCATTATTTCCACCAAAATCGTCACATTCTTCAGTTGGGTTTTCACCTCCAGAAAGTGCTGGTGGTGTAATATCTTGAATGATGAAATTGGCATCTGTAGTTGAGTAATTTCCGCAACCATCTGTTGCCGTAAATCGGTAAGTATCAATAACGGTATTACTGCATTGATCAAGTGAGCTAATCAAGTCGTAAGTCCAGGTTACTTCGCTACAATCATCTGTAGCGGAAGCTCCGCCATGATTATTCAACCAAGTGCTCAATTCTGCAGCATTGCCTTCACCATTACAATCAACAGTTGTGTCTGAAGCTCCCGGATCAATTGTTGGAGGAGTTAAATCTTCATTATACATAATATCCTGAGTGCAAGTTGCTGTATTGCCGCAAGCATCAGTAGCTATATAGGTCCGTGTGATTGTATACATGCCATCATCCGGACAAATCGTTTTATTATTATAAATTTCAGATAAAAAGGAAACAGTAATTACATCACCATCAGCTGTCATTGAACATTCATCAACTACAGTTCCTCCCGCTGCAACAAAAGCATCATAATCAGTATATGGATCAGGAATTGGGTCATTACAATTTAAAATAATATTTGGAGGACAACTAACAATCGGAGGAGTGGTATCTATTATGGTAACGACTGCTGTAGCATTTTTGAAATTGCCACAATCGTCAGTTGCAGTAAAAGTAACTGTTGCACTTCCAGTCCAGAAACTGCAACCGCCTGTATTCGCATCTCCTTCGTTATAATCGTTTGAATAGCTTATAATAGAACCACAATCGTCAAATGCAATCCCGTGACCGTTTATAGACAACCAATCAGCTATCAAGCCACTTGGATCGGTTGATCCATCACATTCAATTGTTAAATTAATTGGAACAATACTCCATATTGGGTCGGTAGTATCTTCGATAGTAAAAGTAGCAGAAGTGCTTGAAGTATTGCCACATTCATCCGTTGCGGTGAAAGTAACCGTAACAGCGCCGGTGACACCGCAAAGGTTTGAAAGGAAATTTCCATTTACCCCATAATTATGACTCCAGGTGATCTCTCCACAGATATCCGAAGCTTCAGCTCCGCCATGGTTATTTAGCCATCCGGTGAGGGAAGCAGTATTGGTAGCACCGTCACATTCAACGGTTAAATCCTCTGCCTCTTCGTCAATGGAAGGATTAATAGTGTCGTCAGATTCATAAGTAGCGATGCAAGTAGTGGTATTTCCAGCTTCATCAGTTACCGTAAAAAGATATTGTTGTTCAATGGTATTTCCGCAACTGGAGATATCGAGAAACAAGATGGTTTCTACGGTTACATTACTGCAAATGTCTGAAGCGGTAGCTTCAATAGCAGCAATCCATGCAGCCACGTCTTCGCTGCCACATTCAACATCCAATTCATCATAACACAAAATGGTTGGTGCTTCGCAGTCTTCCACAATTACATTGAAACTGCAAGTGCTTGTTGGATTGCCATTGGCATCCATAATAGTGTAAGAAATGATAGAATTCCCAAGGTTAAGGATTTCTCCGGCAGCATTATTATTACCACTAGCGATAGTAGCACCGGTTATTTCATAAGTTATCGTATAGTTAGGACAGTTTTCAATAGCAAGAGTAGGAGCGATGCTGGAATCACTGATCCAAGTACATCCACCCAGGTCAGCACAAACGACCACATCGTTAGAAGGACAAAGGATAGTAGGGTCATCAGTATCAACGACTGTGATATCAAATTCGCAGGTGGATTCATTGCCACATTCATCGGTAGCGGTGAAGATGATGGTAGTAGTTCCCAGTGGGAAGATATGCCCCGAAGGGATACCAGAAGTCAGAACAATAGATTCTACTTCACTGCATTCTGGCACTGCAACTGGAGTAGAGTAAATCACATATGCAGAACATTCATCCACATCCACTCCAACGGTCAGGTCATTCGGACAATTGATAAACTCGGGACCTTCATCTTCTTCTTCAATGATAAATTCTGCAGATGCGGTTGAAGTATTTCCACAATCATCTTCTGCAGTCCAGGTAACGGTAACAGAGCCACCGCAAATATCAGGCAGTTCTTCAAAGTCATTAGTGATAGAAATGTCAGGCGTAGCACTGCAATTATCAGAAACTATATAATCATCCAGCCATGCAATAAGCATAGATGCAATATCATCGTCACATTCAACTTCTAGGTCATCAGGAGCAATAATTACAGGAGCAGTTTCATCGATGGTAGTATAAGTACCAAAGGCAGTAGTGAGATTACCACATTCATCGGTTACCGTGAATAAATAAGTATAAACGGCAGCATCATCACAGGAATAATCAATATTGATGAGGGCATAATCAGTGGTTGTTTCACTACAAGCTTCGAAGTCAACAGTTACGGCGCTAGCAGCCCAGGCTAAAGGATCCGCCAGTTCACAGCTAATCGGTCCCGGATCTGAAGCGATGCTGATAACCGGATCAGTAGTATCGATGATGTGGGCATAAGCCACTTCAGAGATGGCCAAATTTCCGCACTCATCAGTGGCAGTGAAAGTATAAGGAATGACTTTAGTCCCACCGCATTGATCAATTGCAGAACCAGCAGAGAATGAAAGCTCAGGATTAGGATCACATTGATCTACAGCAACCATACCGCCGTAAGTAGCTGCCCATGCAGCGATTGCGCCATTAGGATCATCCGAGCCATCACATTCGATATAAAGATCAGCAGGAGCAACCATGATCACCGGTTTCTGCGAATCAATCACAGAGATAGTAGCAGAACAGGTAACGGTTTCACCATCACAATTCCCTTCCACGGTGAAAGTAATAGTAACCGTTTGACCACAAGCTGGAAGGGCAGAATAGTCATTAGAAATAGAAATATCAGAACATACATCGAACGCAGAAGCACTGTTCAACCAGTTAGCGACGATGGCTCCGTTGTTGGTATCATTACACTCTAAAGTAATATCTTCAGGACAAGTGATGATTGGTTCAGTAGTGTCTTCGATGATAAAACTAGCGGTAGTATTTGAATTATTGCCACATTCATCTGTTGCAGTGAAAGTAACAGTAACCGCACCGGTAGCTCCGCAAAGGTTTGAAAGGAAATTACCATTTACACCATAATTATGACTCCAGGTAATGTCCCCACAGATATCAGAAGCTTCCGCTCCTCCATGGTTATTTAGCCAGCCGGTGAGGGCAGCAGTATTAGTAGCACCATCACATTCCACGGTTAAATCCGCTGCGGCTTCATCAATGGAAGGCTCAGTGGTATCATCAGATTCATAAGTGCCAATACAGGTTGTGGTATTGCCCGCCTCATCCGTTACCGTGAAAAGGTATTGCTGTTCGATGGTGTTTCCACAACTGGAAATATCGAGGAATAGGATCGTTTCCAAAGTTACATCGCCACAGAGATCAGAAGCGGTGGCTTCGATAGCAGCAATCCATGCTGCAACATTTTCACTACCACATTCGACATCCAGTTCGTCGTAACAATTGATGGTTGGTGCTTCGCAGTCTTCAACAATTACATTAAAGCTACAGGTACTTGTTGGATTGCCATTGGCATCCATAATGGTATAAGAAATAACAGAAGTGCCAAGGTTTAAAATTTCACCGGCAGCATCATTGTTGCCACTGGCAGTTGTAGCACCGGAAATTTCATAAGTTATCGTATAATTCGGACAGTTTTCAATAGCAAGAGTAGGAGAGATACTGGAATCACTGATCCAGGTACAAGTTCCAAGATCCGCACAAACGACCACATCGATAGAAGGACAAAGGATAGTTGGGTCATCAGTATCCACAACAGTGATATCAAATTCACAAATGGACTCATTGCCACATTCATCGGTAGCGGTGAAGATGATGGTAGTGGCACCAAGCGGGAAAAGATTTCCGGAAGGTATTCCGGAAGTCAGGACCACAGAAGCCACCCCATTGCAATCTTCAGCAACCGGAGTACTGTAAATAACATAAGCGGCACATTCATCCACATCAACACCGACAGTAAGATCATCCGGGCAATTAATAAAAGTAGGTCCGTCGTCGTCGTCTTCAACGATAATATCAGCAGAAGCGGAACTAGTGTTGCCACAATCATCTTCAGCGGTCCAGGTAACCGTGATAGATCCACCACAAAGGTTAGGCACACCCTCAAAGTCATTCGTGACAGCGATATCAGGAGTGCTGCTGCAATTGTCAGAAATAGTGTAATCATCCAACCAGGCAACAACCAAAGACGCGATATCATCGCCACATTCGACATGTAAATCCTCCGGGGCAATGATTACAGGGTTAGTGATATCCTGAGTCGTGTAAGTGCCTGTAGCAGTAGCAAGATTACCACACTCATCCATTACCGTGAATAGATAAGTATAAATGGCAGCATCATCACAGGAATAATCAATATTGATAAGGGCATAATCAGTAGTGGTTTCACTGCAAGCTTCGAAGTCAACAGTTACGGCCGAAGCAGCCCAGGCCAAGGGATCAGCCAGTTCACAGCTAATCGGTCCCGGATCATCAGCGATGCTGATTGCCGGATCAGTGGTATCGATGATGTGGGCATAAGCTACTTCAGAGATAGCCAAGTTTCCGCACTCATCAGTGGCAGTGAAAGTATAAGGAATGACTTTAGTCCCGCCGCATTGATCAATTGCAGAACCAGCAGAGAAAGAAAGCTCAGGATTAGGATCGCATTGATCTACAGCAACCATACCACCAAAGGAAGCAGCCCATGCTGCAATTGCTCCGTTGGGATCATCCGATCCATCACATTCTACAAAGAAGTCAGAAGGAGCGACCATGATGATAGGCTTTTGTGAATCAATCACTGAGATGGTAGCAGTGCAGGTAACTGTTTCTCCATCGCAATTTCCTTCGACATTGAAAGTGATAGTAATGGTTTGACCGCAAGCTGGAAGGGCAGAATAGTCATTAGAAATAGAAATATCAGAACATACATCGAACGCAGAAGCACTATTCAACCAGTTAGCGACGATCGCTCCGTTATTGGTATTGTTGCACTCCAGGGTAATGTCATCAGGGCAAGTGATGGTTGGCTCCGTGGTATCTTCGATGATAAAATCAGCAGCAGTTGAGGAAGCGTTTCCACATTCATCAGTAGCGGTGAATGTAACTGTAACAGCGCCAGTTGCTCCGCAAAGGTTTGAAAGATAATTACCATTTACACCGTAATCGTGACTCCAGATAATATCTCCACAAATATCCGAAGCTTCCGCTCCACCGTGGTTATTCAACCAACCGATTAGTGAAGGAGAATTAGAAGATCCATCACATTCAACCGTTAAATCCTCCGCTTCTTCATCAATGGAAGGATCGGTAGTGTCTACAATTGTAAAACTACCATACCCAACAGTCGTATTTCCACACGCATCAGTTGCCGTGAATTCCCAAACCTGCTCCTCTGTGATACCACAGTTTGAAATGGTATTAAAAAGAAGACTTGTCACAGCTACTCCCGGACAATTGTCGGTCGCAGAAGCGGATGCTCTCCATGCAGCTAATGTTGCAGCAACATCATTTGTTTCACATTCTGCAAAGTTGGTTGCAGTTGGTAATGTAAGTTCAGGATATTCTTTATCTGTTTCTAAATTTACGATGTATGAAGCGGTACATCCATTTGGATTATTTAAAGTGTATGTAATTGGGAAAGATCCACAATTTGTGATCGTATAAGAACCTGTCATTCCATTTCCATCATCGACGACATCTAAACCAGTGAATTCTCCACCTGGTGTAATTGCCGTTAAAATGATCACGTCTCCCAAACAAAATTCAGAATCACTAAATTCGAATGAAGCATCCTGAGCTGTACCGTCAGAAACAGAAATTTGCTGGCAAAATGTTTCTTCGCATTCACTTGATGCATTGCTTCCACAGGCATCATAAGCTATTGTTTCTTTCAAACATACCATTACAGTTCCAGTACCAGTTATAGTAACATTCCCATTGTTATCTATAGTTGCAGGTCCACTGCTGATACTCCAGGTTCTTGTTAGATCAACTCCGGGAGAGTAGTCTGGACTGTTTATTTTTGAAGGATAGATATGATTTGCAGGAGGATCTCCTGCACTATAACAAACCTGATCCTGGATATCAAAACTTGGTTGTGGTTGCTGTGTAACTAAAACCGTTGCAGTTTTTGGAGATTCATCACAACTATCATCCAAAGTTGCGGGAGGATCGTACGTTAATTCATAACATCCAGCGGCATTATATTGTAAACTGTTTCCAACAATTGAACCTCCTGCATTTGGTGCTAAGGTCCAAACTCCGCCATATGCATTTGAACTGGAACTCCCTCCATCTATCAGCCCATCTAAATTAAAAATTCCGGATGCTGAAATAGAGCATTCAACAGCGCCGTCAACAAGAACTACAACCTGCTCTTCAACTACAATGATGTCTTCACAAATAGTAAACATACATTCTGGATGGCCAACATTTGCACAGATAGTATAAGTGCCGGCAGGAGCATCATTTGAATAAAATGTTCCATTTAAACCATTATCGCTTACATCCCCCGGGTTAGTTCCTTGACCCAAACCACCATACCAGGTAATTTGATCCGGATTGGTTGGAATAAAACTACCAGTAACGGTCAAGTTACGGTTTGATTCATTATTACAAATATTATCAGTTAAAACGATATCTAAATCACTTGGCGTAGGAATTACAATGATTTCTTGACAAAACTGCTCGGAGCAAGTTACAGCGTCATTTGATCCGCAACTATTATGATAAAGTGTTTCTTCTAAACAAATTTCTACTGTTCCAGGTCCTTTGATTGTAACTACTCCTGCTCCATTTACAGTTGCTATTGAGTTGTCAGAAGAGGTCCATGTTTCGATAGCATTTACAACATGTCCATTAAATTTATAAACAGGACTATTTACCAATGGAGTCAAATTTACATTCGTACCTTCGACATAACATATTTGATCTAAAATATCAAAATTTGGCTGTGGCTGTTGGGTAATGAATACATGAACCGTTTCATCATCAGCATCACAACTATGATCTTCTGTATCAGGAGCGTCATATGTCAATTCATAACATCCTGCAGAAGTGTATTCCAATGTGTTTCCGATAATATATCCACCTGCATTTGAAGCTAATGACCACTCACCACCATAAATGTTTGAGCTGGAATTTTCTCCATCTATCAATCCATCCAGATTAAAAATACCAGAAGCAGAAATCGAACAGGTTACCTTAGCATCATCGAGATCAACAATCTGCTCCTCTACTACTACCATGTTTTCACAAATTGTTATGGAGCAACTAGGTGGTCCTACATCTGCACAAATGGTATAAGATGCTGGCGGCGCTCCATGCGCATAAAATATTCCTTTCTTTCCAATATCTGTTATCTCTCCGGGGAAAGCTCCTTCCCCCAATGCACCGTACCAGGTAATATGATTTGGATTGTTTGGGATATTATTTCCAGTAACCGTTAAGATTAGATTTAATCCATTTTGGCAAACATCATTATCGGAATCGCCCATGAAAGTGATATCCAAGTTACTCGGGCACTGGCTTATAGATTGACTACTCCAAAAGAAAAAGGCTAAAAGGAAGGCGAATAAAAATCTTATTCTTTTTCTTCCAGCAATGAGATTGGTCAATAAATTTGTAAAAATTTGGTGTTTCATGAGACGAATGGTTAATTATAGTAAGACTTAGTAAAAGCGAACATGGGAGGAAAGTTCAGGCTTCAAAATTTTTATTAATTGCAAAATTGAAATGGCATTGCTGTATCCCTACCGGTATATTAAGTTTAATAAGTAGGAAAAAGCATAGCAAAGCTTATCGCTTGCTACACACAGTTTACAGTGCAAACCATGGAGGGAAAAGTTTAATTTGGGGGTGTTAAAAGTGAAATTTAGAGGAAAAAAAATGATTCAAATAGCCTTTTATTTGGGGAAAATTAAAGCCGTAAATGTTTATCATCAAGTCACTTTTTACAAGAACAAAGATAGTGGATTTAAATCTTAACGGCATACCAAAAAAAAGGTATATTTTACATGGTGATAATTTTTGGTATCATAAAAAACTCTTCAAATTCAGGTTGATATTTTTCTTCTTTGATAAGATTCAGGATCATTTAAAAAGAAAAGCAAAAGCAACCGAAGGAAGAGTTGATTTTGTTTGAAAATTTTAAATTAAACCTTTTAGATATGAAACCTTGTCTAATACTATTTTTACTTTTTGTAATTTTAAATAGCGGAATTTCACAAAATAATAAAACCATGGATACAAAAATTGAGTCTCAATTACCGTATTATCAAATTCCTGATTATCCTGAAAATTATACTGCAGCAACAGTAGCTGCCAGAATAATTGATGGATTAGGATTTCGATATTACTGGGCTACAGAAACTTTGAGAGAAGAAGACCTGAAATTTAATCCAAATGTTGACGCAAGAACAGTTGAAGGAACGCTGGATCATATTTATAATCTTTCTCGGGTAATAGTGAATGCGACAAAAAACCAACCCAATGTCCGACCCATTGAAGAACAACATTTTACCTTTGAACAATTGAGGCAAAAGACTTTGGAAAACTTCAAAGAAGCCAGCGATTTACTAAAAGCAAATCATGAAAAAGATTTGGCAGAATATCCAGTTATTTTTAAACGTAATGAAACTACTTCACAGCTTCCTTTTTGGAATTTGATCAATGGTCCTATTGCAGATGCTATTTGGCATGTGGGGCAAGTAGTCTCCTTTAGAAGATCTTCCGGAAATCCAATTAATTCGAAAGTCAATTTTTTTAGTGGGAAATTAAGAGAATAAAATCGAAATTATAAATCTCAATTTTACCTTTTATTTGTATCTTAGATGGCAATCATAAACAGCAGGGTCAAGTAAATTATTAATAATTGAAAACCCTTTTAATATCATGAAAAGTTTCGAAAAAGTTGATGATTACATTGCCAAGCACAACGAATGGCAGAATGCTTTAATTAAATTGCGAGAAATTTTGCTTTCAACTGAATTGCAAGAAACAGTGAAGTGGGGGAGTCCGGTCTACACGATTAATGGTAAAAATGTATTAGGTTTGGGAGCCTTCAAATCCTATGTTGGAATTTGGTTTTTTCAAGGTTCTTTTTTAAAAGATGAGAAAAAAAAACTCATTAATGCCCAGGAAGGCAAAACCAAGGCGCTACGCCAGTGGCGCTTTAATTCGATTGAAGAAATTGATGCTGATTTGATTAAATCCTATGTTTTTGAAGCTATTGAGAATCAAAAACAGGGAAAGGAACTTAAACCAGTTAAGACAAAGAAAGCAATCATTCCTCCGGAATTGCAAAATGCGCTCAATCAAAGTGAAGCATTACAAAAACAATTTAACCAGCTTTCGCTCTCTTGTAAAAGAGAATATGCCGAATATATCATGGAAGCCAAAAGAGAAGATACCAAATTAAGACGTCTTGACAAGATAATCCCAATGATCTTGGAAAAATCAGGCTTGAATGATAAATATAAAAAAGGATAGTTTAAAGCCTTTCAAATAATTTGATAGACAACAAGTTATTTGACTTCATGAATCTCCGGGTTTCACTACTAATGGAAAATGGAGAAAATTTATTCTGAAGATATTATTAAATTAGAGGGGCGTGGTTTGGATTGGAAATCCAGAAGAATGTCGAAAATAAATTAAAAAATAAAATCAAGTACAAAGTGAATATAGGCTAGGTATAGGATATTTTCAATACTTGCCTCTCCCTTTTTGTGCCAGTAAATTTGAAGCAAGGATTAGTCCTCCTCCGATAATCATCGCTGCTGTTGAGATGTAAATTATGAGCATATTCTTAGTTGGTTTTGAGAATGAAATAAAATCGTTGTGCTCAAGTTTTTGATTAGTTCTAATTTGCTAATATTATACTTGACATTCAATAGGTTATCTTTTTTTTAGCAATAAAAAAGATAATATTAATATATTAAAAAATGAGATAATTCTAAATCTGTCTTTGGTGTTATTAAGTAGGGGATCTTACTTTTTTTCAGTTTAATGCTGTCACTCTTTTTACTAAAAACAGCCATAATTAACCTTTGTTTTTGAATTTTATTCTAACTTTTTATCGCATTTTTTTAAATAAGGGAATTGAACTCAGCCAGTTATTCTAACCAAAATCCAAAATATCATGAAATACAAATTAGAAATTGAAATTGATCTGCCTAGAGAAAAAGTGATTGAGTTGTTTGATAATCCAGACAATATGAAACACTGGCAGGAAGGATTTATCAGTTTTCAACCTTTAAGCGGCACTTCGGGCGAAGTTGGCGCCAAATCTCAACTGAAATATCAGATGGGTAATCGAAAAATCGAAATGATTGAAACCATCACAAAACGCGATTTACCTGATGAGTTTTCAGGAACTTATGAGACCAAAGGGATGTGGAATGAAGTAAAAAACTACTTTGCCGAAACTGGTCCCAATAAAACAAAATGGATCACTGAAAATGAATTTAAAAGCAGCGGATTTATGAAACTATTTACATTCTTTATGCCTGGTGTATTCAAAAAGCAATCTTACAAATACATGATTGATTTTAAAAAATTCGCCGAAAACGCTCAATAAAAAGAAGAATTTGAACATCTGAAATGGATTACTGTTACTACTTTAAATATTTATAAATTACAATAAATCACGCAAATCATGTTCGGATTCTTTAAGAAAAAAAGTGAAGCGGATAAGCTCAGAGATAAATATAAATCTATGATCAAAGAAGCTTATGAATTATCGCATACCAATCGCAAAGCCAGCGATTTGAAAAACAAAGAAGCAGAAGATCTTTGGAAGGAGATTGAAAAGTTGGAAGCTGAAACCCAAAAGTAAGCCCCTCACTTGATTGGGTTCAAATTTTTTTAACTTGGTTATAATTCATTTTTTGAATGAATTTGATAGCTTTAGGTTGTCATGAAAAAACGGATAATCATATGCGCTGATGGTACCTGGAACGAACCTGACCAAACAGATAAGAGAGGTGTCAGGAAACCAAGCAATATAGTGAAAATGGTCAGGGCGGTACTTCCTAATGCAGAAAACGGTACCAATCAAATTGTTTTTTATGACCAGGGAGTTGGAACGGACTCTGCCTTATCAGATAAAATAATTGGCGGTGCTTTAGGAAAGGGATTGACAAAAAATATCCTAGATTGTTACCGTTTTATTGTGCACAATTATCATCCCGGAGACGATATTTTCCTTTTCGGATTTAGTCGCGGAGCTTATACAATTCGTAGTTTGGCAGGTCTTATTGGAAGATGTGGTTTATTGACCAAATCTGATGCGTATTATATCCCTGATGCATATGAGCATTATCGCCTGAATATTTCAGATCAGGGGAATAGAGAAAAAGTAGCACAATTTCGAACCGGTGAGCATTCAAAATATCGCAATTCGCCGACAAGAGCAGTTGATATTCAATTTTTAGGGGTTTGGGATACCGTTGGCGCTTTGGGCATTCCTACTGTTTTTAAAAATAGGACAAGAAAAAAATTTACCTTTCACGATGTCAAGCTGGGGCCCAATGTTAAAAATGCATTTCATGCACTGGCCATTGACGAAAAGCGAAAACCCTTCAAACCAACTTTGTGGGAAGCGCAAAATTACCCCGGTCAAATAGTTGAGCAGGTTTGGTTTGCAGGCGTACATACGAATATCGGTGGTGGTTATGACAACGACGGACTGGCAAATTGTGCTTTTCAATGGATGTTGGAAAAAGCGGAATTGAGTGGTTTGGAAATTGATAAAAATTATACAAAAAATTATAGGAGTTTCCCTAAAGACGAGATTCAGGAATCTCTGACTTTCATGTACCGTATTTTCGGAAAATACTATCGTCCAATTGGAAAGAAACCTCAAGGAAATGAAAGTGTCCATGAAACTGCTTTGAAGCGACTAAAAACGAAGAACCCTCCAAAACCTGAATACGGTGGTCCATACAAACCTCAAAATTTAGTGGAATATCTCAAAGAAAAAGGGGAATTAGAATGAATTAACTAAATTGTATTTTTTCTTTGAAAAATAATATTTTATGAAAATATTTACTTGTTTATTTATTCTCTTTTTTTTGACATTTCCGTTGATTGCACAGCATAATAATATTGAAGATGAAGCTCAAAAGCAGGAACACGAAGCTTTCAAAAGACACCACAGAGTTTCTATAATGATGGCGTTTTCTCATATTCCTTCTGTTGTTCCCGGAGAGGCGGAAAAACAAAATCTAGCTGTTCCAACTTGGGGCTTTAATTATGATTTCTGGTTTCATCAAAAGTGGGGCATTGGTTTGCATAATGATCTAATTATGCAACAATTCAAGGTGGAGGAACACCATGATAAACAAGAAATAACCAGATCTTATCCGGTTGCGGTCAAAGCAGTTGGTCTTTTTCAACCTGTTCATGACTTAATTTTTATCGTGGGTTATGGAAAAGAATTTGAACCCAATGAGGTCCTTGACGTAATTACGGCTGGAGTAGAGTACGGAGTTGAAATCCGGAACCATTGGGAGGTGAATTTTAATTTGATTTTTGATTATAATATTGATACATACACGTCTTGGTTATTTGGAATAGGATTTAGCAGAAATTTTTATGGAAAGCACTAAGTTTTAAAAAGGGCATGGGATGTTTTATGCGCCAGCCTTTTAACAAATCTTAATGAACGCCAGCCTATTTAGGTTCAAAATTATTCCGACCAGTAATTGTAAAAAAAAAATTGATAATTAACTGCTATGAGTGTAAACTTTTTCTGGTTTCGCAGAGATTTGCGTTTAACGGACAATAAGGGACTTTACGAAGCTTTGAAGGCTGGAACGCCCGTAATTCCGATATTTATTTTTGATCACGATATTCTTAATGAGTTAGAGGAAGACGATCCCAGGGTCAGTTTTATCTATGAGCAGCTTGAAGAGATCAACAAGCAACTAAAATCATTAGGTACTTCGCTCCTTGTCCGGCATGGTAAGCCGATTGAAGTTTGGAAAGATCTGCTTAACCAATATGACATCAAAGAAGTCTTTTGCAATCACGATTATGAGCCTTATGCCATTCAAAGGGATGCATCAATAAAAGACTTGTTGATTTCAAAAGGAAGCTCATTCAATTCGTTTAAGGATCAGGTGATTTTTGAAAAGGGAGAGATTTTAAAAAACGACAACACCCCTTACACTGTTTATACCCCGTTCAAAAACAAATGGTTGGAAAAGTTTGATAGTAAGGCCGATATCCAGGTTTTTGATATTGAAAAATACCAGAAAAATTTCAAAAAAGACGAATTCCATTTTCCCAAACTTGAAGAAATTGGATTTAAAAGTAGTCCAATAAAGATCCAACCATTTGATCTCAGCGAAATTGAAGTATACGAAACTTATCGCGATATTCCAGGCGAAGATAGAACCAGTCGTCTGGGGCCTCATCTTAGATTTGGAACGGTTAGCATCAGACGAATTGTTGAAATAGCAATGAAGAAAAACGCGGTCTTTCTGAGTGAATTGATCTGGAGAGAATTTTTTATGCAGATCCTTTTTCATTTTCCTTATGTCGTTGCCGGTTCGTTTAAAAAGAAATATGATAACATTAAATGGCTGAATAATGAAACACATTTTGAACAATGGTGCAAGGGAAAAACTGGTTATCCAATGGTTGATGCCGGAATGAATCAACTCAATCAAACTGGCTTTATGCACAACAGGGTCAGAATGGTGACCGCCAGTTTTCTAGTCAAACATCTGCTGATTGACTGGCGGTGGGGCGAGGCTTATTTTGCAAAAAAATTGTTAGATTACGAGCTTTCTTCAAACAACGGTAACTGGCAATGGGCTGCTGGATGTGGTTGTGATGCAGCTCCTTATTTCAGGATTTTTAATCCTACCTCTCAGCTAAAAAAGTTCGATCCTAAATTAGTTTATATTGAAAAATGGTTGCCTGAATTTAATTCCTTAACTTATCCTCAACCGATTGTAGAACACAGCTTCGCAAGAAACCGGGCATTAGAAACTTATAAAAAATCATTACAATGAGCAACAACGATATCCTCAAAAAGCTACGGGTAGCTTTGCATCTCAGAGATGATGAAATTATTGAAATATTAAAACTAGTCAATTTCAATACTTCAAAAAGCGAACTTGGCGCTTTTTTTCGAAAAGAAGATCATCCGAAATACATGGAATGCGGCGATCAAATCCTTCGGAATTTCCTTAATGGTCTGATCATTCATATGAGAGGGACGAAGGAAAATCCTAAGAAATGATTTATGATTATGGTCTTCTCCATCATGAGATCAGCTTTTTTATTTGCTGAGATTTGATATAAATCATTAAAGAAGCTGATAAAAATCAGGGCATAAAATAATTTTTAACATTACCTTTCCCACAATGACAAATCCGTATCGATACCTCGATATTCAACTTTTTCTATTTTAAATTATCGACCAATTCTTAATCTTAAATAATTGTACTTAATGTACTTAATACAATGCTATGAATACACTTTTACTTATAGAGTTTCTTTTTTTAACCCAAAAATTAACTAATTATGAAAAACCGAAGTTTATTAATGTTAGCATTATTTGTCTTTTTGATTGCTTGTAATAAGGATGAATCCCAGAAGGAGTTCACTGCAGCAACAGAAGACATTGTACAAACCGAGTGGATCCACCCGTTAATCAATTACGTTGCTCCAAACTTGCCTGTTATTAACAGCAGGTCAAATGGAAACCCGGTGACCAAAACCCTTAAAGTAAAATCTGCCACAGGAACTAATTGGATTGAAGCCCCAATAGGATGTCCAGAGGGCAGCGCTTTTAGGGTAATGGTTGAGGGAGGAGGAATTTATTCACACCTTGGACGAGTCACTGGTTTTGGTACCTTGTGCGCCGATGAATATGGCAACCCAACTACCTTATTTACAGTTACCGATGTGGCTGCGAATGGCGATGAAATGTACGGTTATTCAATTTTTGCCGGTGTTGGCGATGACCCACCTCATAACCCCGATCATGCGGACTATCCGTATCATGAGGACTTAGTTTACGAGGGTGGTACTGGACGATTTGTCGATCTTACTGGCGAAGTTACCCTTTTCGGCGAAGTAGTTTTCCCAACAGAAGAAGAACCAATTGGCTCTTATGACTTCTGGGGAGAGGGAACTATTACTTATTGATAAATTCTATATGGAACGTAATTATGTTACTGTCTCGAATCTTTCTGATGGGGAAGGTTCGAGACAACTTATTTTACCAAAAGGTACGCCTTTTGGTAATTGGAAAGAAGCGAGGAGATATGCAGGTCCTTTGCCTTTTACGTTTACTTACAATTAAAAATCTAAAAAGATATTAATAATCGAAGGTGTAAGGCAAAACTGGAAGCCAAAACCTATAAAAATTATTGAATATCGTTTTTCGTTTTTGGATGCCATGAATTTTGAAGGAATCATTTTGGCGAAGGCGTTTGTCATTGACAATATTCCCTATTACTGGAAAAAAGGAAGATCAGAAATATGGCGCAGATAAGAAAACCTTTTCAAGGAGTATGGAATATCATTCGGTAAGGAAAATCCTAAGAAATAAATATATCAAACAAACATTCAATGATGGCGTCGTTTTCATACTTCACGTTGATCATTCCCATGTAAAGGGAAAGATAAAATCTTGATGTTCTTTCGGGAGGCTAAAATATAATTATTGATTTCATTTATTCCTCTTAATATAAATGTTTAGCAGAATTTCTTTATTTTATTGTCAAATCAAAATTGGTATAAACTAAGAAAGGGCTCAATACAAGATTTGTTGGTAGTTATAAGATTTGACAACAGTCATGCATCACCTTCGACTATTTATTCTGTTTATTTTATTGGTGCCAGCTATACTTGCTGCACAGAAATTTCATGTCAATACTTATACCATTGCTAAGGGGATTCCTTCAAATCAGATCCAGGATGTAGTTCAGGATACGTTTGGATTTCTTTGGTTAGCGACCGATGCTGGATTGACGCGGTTCGATGGAAATAAATTTGAATCTTATTCAAAAGATTTGCCGAGCCAATATGGGAGGTGTTTATTGAAAACAAAGAAGGGGATATATTACAGCCATGATGCCGGGATCAGCTTTTTCCGGCCGACTCTTGATTCAGTATCTTTCGAACTGTTAGAAGAAAGCTCTATAGCCAGAGAAGATAAAAATCTTTATTATCCTAATCAGCTTTTTCAACAAAAAGATGGTACGATCTGGATTAGTCAGCCAAATGGTCAAATTGTCCGGTTGCAAAACGGAAAACTGGAATATTATGATCTTGGGAAAGAATCGACAACAGGCAAATCTGAATCCAGATTCATTTTTGCAGAAAGTGACAAGGGCCAATTATGGACAGTTGCTCAATCCGGAATCTTATATCAATTTAATAAATCGGGTAATAACTTTCTCGAACAAGGCAGATATGGGGTCATCAACGATATGACCTTGCGAAATGAGGATCTTTGGCTTGGAGGAGCCCAATTACATCGCATCAAATTAGACAGGGAGGAAAATGGAATTTTGAGTACAGAAAAATTCCATTTTATAAAGGACACTATCACAGCGATTGCCTTTGATCATGCAGGGAATATTTTTTTGGGAATTCAGCGAAGAGGACTTTTTTATCTTGATCAAGGAAATGGTAATCCTGCTCGTTTAAAGGAAATTTTTAGCAATAATGACCCTCATCGAGTAGATGAGTTGCCGTTTAAAAACATAAATCGATTATACTGCCAAGATCAAGTTATTTGGGTCTGTTCAGATGAAGGTTTTGGTATTTTGCAAAAAAGATTTTTTGAAAGTGCCGACGCTTTAACCAATGGAAATACAATCGGAATGGCTGAAGCTTTTGATGGAAGTAT
Organism: uncultured Saprospiraceae bacterium; assembly: GCA_963793295.1. GTDB lineage: Bacteria > Bacteroidota > Bacteroidia > Chitinophagales > Saprospiraceae > JAHDHW01. The sequence goes on from CAWBZX010000027.1 coordinate 153,473, forward strand.
TTTTATCAATTTCGGTGACATCTTCAAAATAGAAGCTACAAAATTTGGATATGAAGCGAGACAACTGCCATCACTCAGACGAGGTGCGATTTCTTTTGTTTCCACTTCAAAAGATAAGTTGTGGGCCGGTACTACCAATGGTGAACTCTTACAATTAACCCAAGAAGGTCAACTTTTAAAATCCACAGACCTGAGATGGAGGGGAGAAAGTATATTTTCTATGGTTCACGATCAAAATAAACAAACCTGGTTTTGCCAGGCCCCTATCGAAAAGCCCGTCATCGGAGTTGCTTGTGTACTGGAAAATGGTACAATAAAATACTATGATGAACAACATGGCTTCGATAATAGAATATTAGTAATTAAAGAGGGTCCAGCAGGAAGAATATATGCCGCAGGGATAGGACATTCTTCTTATTTATATCGATATCTACCTGAGGAAGATACTTTCCTAAATCTTAGCGTAACTGCTGATTTTCAACTAAGTCCGAATTTTGAAGTGCACGACATTGCTATCGACCATAATGGTTTGGTATGGTTAGCAACTACAGATGGCCTGCTTGTGTTTGATACGGATCGAGTCAGGCGAATCGATCTTGGTATAAAATACACAGGAGTTGAAATTCGTGCTGTAGCGAATATGTCAGACGGAAGTATTTGGGCATCGACAGATACAGAAGGCTTATTGTATATTAATGATGAAGTAATACTTGCCATTGGTGAAGAGAGTGGTTTGCCTTCCAAAATAATGGCTTATCGATCCTTATTGATAGATAAAAATAACAGGCTTTGGACAGGTACTGTCGAGGGAGTAGTTTATTCCTATTTACAAAATCCAAAGCCATTTCCCACACCCCCTCCTTTGTTGATATCTGGTTCCATTGAGGGAGAGAAAAAGGCATTAAAAAGTTTTCAACTTTCCACAAAGCAAAGCATGGATATCCATTATAATACCCCTGCTTTCCATGGATACCGTTTATTTTATGAATATCAACTTGATCAAGGACATTGGATAGATCTTGGAACTAGAAACTCGCTGCATTTAGAAAACCTTGAATCTGGCGATCACGAATTGAGGATCAGAGCAAAAAAAGAGGGTGGTTTTTCCTGGAGCAGACCCTTAGTCATTCCGTTTAAAGTGATGAAACCATGGTATCAGCGCCCTTTTTGGAGCATTTTTATAGCTGCTGTCATTTTTATAGGGATATTGACAATTTTTAGGCTGACCCGTAAACGATACCGTGAAAAAATAGATTCTCTTATAAAAGAATTGAAAAGTACCAAAGCAGAAGCTTCCTTACAAGAAGCCAATTTGGAGCAAATACAAAAAAAGCAACAATCAGAAGAAACGGATTTGCGTATTACTTCCCTTACTTTAGAACTCTTGCGTCGACTCATCCTAAAGATAAATCCGGGAATGAAATGGGATAATGTCCTGGAACATCTTTCTATCGATTTAATGCGAATTCCGGGAGTCATCGCTTTTGAAATTGCCAGAAAACAGGGTAATAAAATAGAATTTGAAGGTTATTCCGAATTGACTATGAGTTTTACTTCAGCTACAGCTGCTAATAATCCGTCTACCTGTCTGGCAGCTTATTGCCTTGAAAGAAACAAGTCAATAATTTTGGATGATGTTAGCCAGGCGAGTCGTGAATTACTGGGAGATCGGGATAAACGAATAGAAGTCTACAAATCTGTTGTTGGTGTTACTTTTTATTTACAACAATCTCAGAAAGCTATCCTGTTTTTATATGCAGATAAAACGGATTTTTTTGATGAATACAACTTGAGAACCCTGGGTGTTCTGGCTGCTTACCTTGAACAAATTGCCTGAGTATGAGATTTTTAATCCAAATATTATTTTTTCATTTGATACCATTTCTCCTTTTGGGACAAAAACCTGGCTCCATCCGAATTGGTGTAAAGGCCGAACCCCCTTTTGTAATTAAAATATCTGAAGGAGAATTTAGCGGTTTAAGTATTGATCTGTGGAAAGAAATTGCAAATCAAAAAAATGTAGACTTCGAATATGTAGAATATAATGACCACCTTGGTTTAATTCGGGCTTTAGATTTTGGCGAAATTGATCTGTCAATTAATCCAATTCATGTAAATGAAATACGCCTGAGAATGCTTGATGTCACACAACCCTTTTTCGTTTCAAGTATTGGGGTGGCAACAACTATGGTAGATAAAAACCAGGTTGAATTGTTTATCAGAAATTTCTTTTCCATTGAGTTTTTAAGGATTATTTTATTGCTCATTTTGGTCATTTTTATTTTCGGCACTATTCTATGGATTGCGGAACGCAAATACAACCGAAGGCAATTCCGACCCGGCTGGATAGGCTTGTTCGATGGATTGTGGTGGTCGGCAGTGACGATGACTACCGTAGGGTATGGCGATAAAGCTCCAAAATCAAGACTTGGGAGGGTCATTGCGATGGTTTGGATGTTTACTGCGATTATTATTATATCTGGATTTACAGCGACCATCGCTTCTACGTTAACAGTAAAATCTCTCAGTACTAATATTGAAAAAATGGATGACCTTGAAATTGTTAAAAAGATAGGCAGTGTGTATGCTTCTAGCAGTGAAGACTTTCTGTTGAATCACGAGATTAATATTTACCAGGAGTATGAAAGTCCTGAAGCGGCATTGCGCGGATTGGCTAATAAAGAGATTGAAATTCTTTTATACGATAAGACCGTATTGGATTATATGATCTCCCAACTTCAGTTGGCAAACAAAGTGTCTCTGCTGCCTGTCAATTTTAATAAACAATACCGCAGTTTTTTCCTTCCCAAAAATAGCCCTCACACGCAATGGATCAATCCCATACTTGTCAGAAGTATTAATGAAGCATCCTGGCAGGATCTGTTAAGAAAATATAATTTGAAAGAGGAGTGATTTTGTTTGTACCGAATGGTCTGTTTGATCATATTTATAATATGAACCATTAAAGCACCATAGAGAAAAAGTCCTGAAGACAGGCCTTAATTTGTTTTGCTCCAAAGAGTAAAACAATCTTGGGATGGATGAAATTTGCAAAAAATACAGGAATGACAAAAACGCTTTTTATGATATTATGAATAGCTTGATGATGAAGAGTATGAATACCAAAACTTGGAATTCAGTTATTGCTGGGCATAAGAAATATATTGAAACAGGTGAAATTGTTACTCAAAAAACAGATTTAGAACTTGATAAAGTAGATGCTATAAGAGCAAAACTAAATTTTATAAAAACGGATTGGTTGATACATAGAAATTTACAATTCTCAAAAAGAATGGAAACCTTTATTTTGCTTTTTAAAAGTATTAAAACGGTTGTAAAATGATGTGAAAAGCAATTTCGATGAATAAAGTTTAAATCAATTAATAATCGAAACATCTCCTTTGTAGTTGATCACTTTTCCGTCGACAAACTCAATTTCAATATAATAAACAAACACGCCTTGTTGAAGCATTTTACCTCGGAAAGTGCCATCCCAGCCAATTGATTGATCATTGGGTTGAAAAGTAGGTGCTTCATAGACCAACTCTCCCCAGCGATTGAATATTTTAAAACTGGTTACTTCCCTAACTTGTTCAGCCGGTGTATAAATCCTGAAAATGTCGTTATTCCCATCCCGGTTTAGCGGTGAAAAAGCATTTGGAATAAATACTCTTCTAGATCTTTTAACATCGATCATTACTTGGGCTTCTGCCTGACAACCAAAATTATCCACAACAGTGACCGTGTAAATCGTCGTTTCGGTTGGACTCGCAACGGGATCCAGGCATTGATCACAGCTCAAACCTGCAGCAGGCTGCCAAGTTATCGAAAAGATACTATCCAAGGGGATATTGACTTCGGCATTTAAGTTATAGGATTGACCATATTGGATAGTAACTTCAGGCGCCAATTGAATATCAAGTTCAACAGGTACTGGTAAATAAAACGCTTGATTGATTTCGCAGTCAAAGGTATCTTTTATCGAAATAGAATAATCTCCAGCATTTAAAAAATTGAAAACAGGATCAGGATAATACGTTTGCCCACCATCAATCGAATACAAATAAGGGCCATTTCCTGCAATGGGCTCGATTGCAATCAATCCGTCATTTCCAAAACAAGTAGGAGGTTCAAAAAGCAGGTTGAAGTCAGCAATAGAAAGAATTGCTTCATTTATCTCTGCTGAGTCTGAAGCGGTACAGCCGTTTTCTTCATTGGTAACAATCAAAGTATAAATACCTTGTTGATCAATCAACGGATTCAATGTATTGCTTCCTGAAACAATGTTTCCATCCGCAGTGGTCCATTGATAGGTAAATTCAGGCGTGGAAGAAGAATTGCTGCCATCAAGCGTCAAAGTGCTTGTTACACAATTCAAAGTCTGGTCAGTTCCGGCATCGGCGATGGGGAGCTCTAGATTTTCAAACACAGTCACCGTATCTGTAGCAGCGCAAGTTAGCAAACCGTCATCATAGGTAATAATGAGCTGATAGACTCCGGCACCATCAACTTCAGGGTTGAGGGTATTCGCGCCATTTAAAATATTCCCACCCTGAGTTAACCACAAATAAGTGATATTTGGACCAATCGTAGAACCATTTCCATCTAGCGAAATTATTGAATTATTACAATCAAGTGCTAAAGGCGAGTTAATGACAGCATCAATGGCTACTACCGTCAGATCAAGGTTTACTATACTATCGCAACCTTGATTTGTAGTGAGTGTATTGGTATAAAATCCTGAAGTGGAATAAGTATTATTGCCAACGGCTATTTCATCACCCTGACAAATGGTAGCTGAAATATCATTGACAATATCATCCGAAACAGTAACTTCTATCGAATCACGCGTAGTGCATCCCTGAGCCGTAACGTCCACCCAATACAAGTCGCTCTGGCTAACTGTTAAAGTCGGATTATTGGAGCCATCTTGCCACTGATAGGAAGCATTGGGTGTTGTAGCGTCCAGTATTAGCGTTTCATTATTACAGATAACCGCATCTTCTCCAAGATCCACAGCTGGTGCTGGATTGATAGTGACCGTTGTGTTGAAGCTATCGCTACAGTCATTATATAGATCTGTTACCGTCAGAGTGACGGTATAGGTTCCTGCATTTGTATAAGTATGCGAAGGATTCAATTCAGAAGAGGTCGTATTGTCACCAAAATCCCATTGGTAATCAAAACAAGGAACGGCATACCAGTTGAAGGTCATGCTTCCGGAATTGTCATTATACTGGCCACTATCGCTAAAAGCAACATTTATAGTTGAACCATCACCTTGGTAGTAATATTGATAAATGTGATCAGGATTGTATCCATTCGGAGACAAAAATTGATAAGGAGTGTATGAAAAATCGTTGATTATTCCTTGTGAAATGAACTGATTGGAGTTAATATTAAAATAACCATAGCCATCGTAATATCCAGGTGTGTTTTGCCAAACAGTAAACATGCCTGATACTTCCAGAAAATAAAAACATCCATTATTGCTAGTCGAAAAGTTATGACTAAAAAACGACTGAAAGGAAGGGGATGAAGTTGCAGTTGACAACAAAACCGGTGTTGAATCCACTGCAACTGTGGAAAAGAAGTTTACGGTTGCTGGAGAGCCACATTGTACTGTATCAGTAGGAGTGAAGCTGATAGATTCAATATTGTTGCATTGAGCTGAGGCTTTTGAAAAAGGCCAGAAAGACAACAAAATCATTCCAATTATTAATATTCTGAATGATTTTAATAGCAGGTTATTGATAAAACGGTTTATCATTTTGAGCCCATTTATTTTATTAACTGTTTTAGATTCTTCGCGTATGGATGCTCATATATTTAACAACAATTTAGCGAAGTTATTACAACACTAAAGTTTGTCAGAAAAATAGAAAAGTAGTGTGTGGATGTTTAAAGAAGGATAGTGATAGAGCTCGTTTTGTTTTGACGGTAGAACAAAACTAATAAATTTATATTAACTCTGTTTATCATTTTTATCTTTTTCTTCTTTTTTATCAGGCTTTTGGATTTTATCGGGATCTTCAACAATGTATTCAATCCGGCGAGGTATCGGGATTTGGACGCCATTTTCACGAAGATATTGGTGAACTTTCAAATTAGTGTTACTAACTACATCGAGGATATTATCGCCCACCCAATAGTATAAAGAAAATTTAAGTGATTGCTCAACTATTCCCTGGAAATATGCTTTTGGTTCAGGATAACTCAAAACGCCATCAACTTCTTTACTTGCTTTTTGCAATAGGTCAATTACAAGATCAGGATCCGTATCAAGAGCAGTTTGGATTGTAATGATAAACCTCCGTTGTTTATTCGTTAAGGTACGATTGGTAACCCTTCCGCTAATCAAAGTTGCATTTGGGATGATCTCTTCGTCTCCGTTATATTGTAGTATTTTGCTGGATCGGATACCGATGCTTGTTACGGTACCTTCTATATTTTCAACAATGATAATATCGCCAATGGCAATAGGTCGTTCAAATATCAAAATCAGTCCGGAAATAAAGTTACTCACCACATTTTGAAGGCCAAAACCTATCCCGACACCCAGCGTTCCTATGATAAAACTAATTTTGGTTAAGTCCAACCCTGCAAAAATTAATGCCACAAAGAAACCGATGACCACAAGGGTGTAATTAGAAATTGAAGCGATTGCCATCGGTACTCCTCTTGACAATTTAAATCGGCTCAATATTTCGACTTGTAATAATGTTTTTATAAAATTTGCAATCCCCCAACTCAAAAACAGGATAAGGAAAAAGCTAATTATTTTACCTATGGTAATCTCTATTGTTTCCGTTTGAAAACCCCAATTCCAAATATCTATTACCCATTCAATGACAATATCCCAGAGCATTAGAATTTGTAAGGTATAATAGATCCAAAGAAGGAATATTACTTTTTTAAAAATGAATGTGATTGAACTTAGTATGTCTTTTCTCCGGCTGAGTACAATTCGGGATTTTAATGCAAAACCTGTTTCAAGGAAGAGGTAGCTTAAGCCTTCAATAATTCGATAGGCTGCAACTAAAAGCAACCATATTAAGGACGAATTTACTACTCCAGTGTTTATTAATCTAGATAAATAAACATAGCCAATCAGGTTGGCCAAGATGGCAATAATGATTAAAATAAAGTACACCGGTCCTGTAATAGACAAAAACTTAAACCAAACAGTCCTTTCGGTATCTGGAGGTGTAATCCTTGATTCATTGCGCAGAAACCAACCTAAAAATGCAAAAACACCCAAACTTTCGACGAGGCTGATTATTTGTATAGTGTTTTGGGAGTGGAAGAGTAGTAGATCAAAATTGACGAATAAAAATAGGACTGATAGAAGGTACACGCTCCATCTCAGCGCTTTTATGACCAAGCCCGGAATAATAATAATAAAAAGAAAAAATATTATCAACGTAACTCCTAGTTCAAGGATATATGGTTTTCTGGAAAGGATCAAAGATTGAACGATCATTGCAAATAACATCGCAGCAGTTGCAGCCCTGGAAAATATGTATTTCCCAAGCTCCAATTCTTTTACTTCTTTTATTTGAAGCTCATTGTATTTGCCTTTCATCCACAATAGCGCCAACCAAAAAACGATAAATAGGATAAGTATAAATAGAATCGAATTGTATTGTAAATTAAAATAATCAGCTACATCCTCCCGGCTATATTTTATAAGTAAATTTAGCGTAAAATCAGAGGCTATACTATCTGCTTGCTGTTCCATTGCCCAAATTGGAGTTTCTCGGCTGGTCAGTAATTCGCTCAGGGTTTGGGTTTTGTAGTCATTTAACTTTTTTGAATAGGATTCTGCGTTAATTTGGATATCAACTAAAGTGTTTTGGAGGCTGAGGCATTTACTTAAACTATCATTAAGAACAAGCGTTACTGAATCTATGATACCTAGAATTTTGTCTATTCTATTTTCTATTGCTTCCGGATAAACCTCTATGGTTCCTTTGGTTTTTGTGAGTAACCAATTTGCATTTGTTTTATTTAATTCATCATTTACTTCTGATAATTGTAAAGAATAACTTTTTAATTTGTTTTCTTCTTTAACAATTAATGGCACAAACCGACTCCAACGATTTATTGCTGTTTCCAAAACAAAATAGGGAATGTCCTGATTTAAAACCTGATCGGAAAGGTTGGCTAATTCAATAGCAGTAGATTCAAGGCTATCGGTTAATAGTTGAACATCCTGGATAGTCGATTTGGAAATCTTTTGTTGGTAGTCATTATTAGTTTTCTGGATGAGCCTTTCCGCATTCGAGGGGATTTCAGCGAGTGGAATAGCCTGAACTTTCTGCTGAGTAGTATCAACAGGAAGAGTGATTTGCTGAGCTTTTGTAAAGAATGGAAGTAAAAAAAGAAGTATTAAAAAACGAAGTCTCATGGCATTAAAGTTATCAAAATATTCTTCATTTACCTATTGGCAATAAAACATTTTTCATTGGCTTAAAAGATTTGGCTTTTAATGTTATTGATTGAAAATAATATAGCTTAAAAAAAGCCCTTTTACATTCAAGTAAAAGAGCTTTTTAAATGCATTTTTCGTTAAACATCTACTTTCTTGCCTTTCTCTCCAAAGTTGCCATATACACCCATTTTAGATCTCTTGCAGCCATTCCTTCTTCCATGGCTTGCATTTCTCCGTATGTCATCTTGGCACCGCCATCCCAAGGAGATGAAAAGACCTGGTTCCAGTCTTTATACATATTTACGGTTATATGTGAAGCATAGGTGTCACTTCCTATTGGTGACATAAACCTGAGCAAGTCCCCAGTTTCCCTTTTTTACCTTCATCTACCATGTTTTTGATGGTTGGGCAGGAAAACTTCCATCTCTGCTTTTTCATATTTACCCCCATCTCCCGCAGCTACTTTCATCAAATCTATTGAAGCCACAGTTCCGATTGGCATATCAAAGTCATCTTTTGTAGATGCAATTTGCTCCAAATAGACTCTATGAGTTAGATCCCTAGTTTTGGACGAATGATTAATTTTTTTCATTAAATCATCTTCCGACATTTTAGGATAGGCTGCTTTTGCTCGTTCCATAAGTTGAGCCCAACTGCCGCCTCGCATCATTTTTACGGGATCGTCATACAACTGGACTGTTAGATATTGGGATCCTTGCTCTTCTCCTCCAGGTTGGAGTGACCAGAGATCCCAACCAATGATATCTCCGTTTTTAGCTCTTTCGGCATGTATTTTTTCCCAGAAGGCTTCCGTTTCGTTATAGTCCGCTTCTTGTTCATTATCTACTTTCATAAACTCGAATACGAGGTAAAGCTTGTCTTGCGCAGTGGAGAGATTAATGGCAAAACAAGTCAATAAAAAAAATAAAGTTAGTTTTTTCATCTTATTTCAAGGTTTGGTTAAAAATATATAATCCCTTTAAACTAAGAATTAAACTAAGAAAACAGAAAAGAACATAGGTTTTTTAGCATCTATTCAATAGGTGAAAAATGAATAAATATAAAAAGAGCCAGCTTAAAAATTAAAGCTGGCTCTTTTAAAAAAGACTACTATTTTATATCTAATTATTTACAGAAAGATCAGTTTGGAGTTGACCCATTATATTTTCTACTGAAGCGTCGATTGGCTCTGTTGATAACGTTGGTTCCGATTTTACTGGAGAAAGAAGCCTAATTGTCATGTTGCTCATGGAATTATCCTTTTCGAATAAAGGGTGATTCTCTATTGTATTGATATTTTTTCCTTTAAAATTTAACGGAGCAATTGAAAGCGGATACGAAAATCTTGACAAAGTATAAAGTCCTCCGGGTTCTCCATTGAAATCTCCTGATTCATTACTTGCTTTGATCACACCATCCTGAACTAAAAAGAAAATATAGCCATAATACTCCTCAGAAATATTAGTTCCACCCTTCGCTGTAAATTCAGAATGATCTTTAGTAGTTGTGTCATCTGATCCCGTTGATGCAGTCGCTTGATGAAAATACATATTCGGTAATGCACATGGTACATACTTGGTTTTTCCGTTTCGTTCGGTGCGGATTAAAAATTGTGATGATTCCTCAACACTGCTTGTCAATTCGGAATCACTCACTGTATTATCCTGTGCGGATATAGAAGAAAAACTAGATAGTATCAAAACTATCATTGCTGTAGTTAAATATTTTTTAGCGCTCATGGGTTGTGTTTCATAGGAATTTAAAAAATAACTTATTATAGGAAATAGGAAGCGCTAAACTTAAAACTCGTTGTCATTCTGCATTCTACCTTCTATAATAAGGAAGAATAATAGGGGATACGAAATACGTATTAAAAAGTTTCAAATATGAAATATAGTTATGGCGGGTAATTTGGAAAGTAATCTAAGTGCTTAAATGATAGGTTTTATTTCAATTTTACTCTTTTTGTGACGTAGAAAAACACCTGTAAAGACCAATCCTGAATGTTCAAATGACGAACATCCAGGATTGGAAAAGCTGAGTCAATAAGTATTTATCTTATTGAGGAGAAATCGAAATGATTAATCTTTACTTTTCTTGCGCTTTTTACTTTTTTTAGCATTCTTCTTTTTGTAAGTTCCATCAAAAATCTTTGACCAGGACTCTCCTTCATCAGAGCTCTGTTCCCATATTTGTTGAACAGTTCCATCTTTGTTTTCCGTCCAGGTAATGCGATTGCCGAGTAGGCCGTCTCCCGTTTCGATCAGATTCTCAAGAATCATTTTATTGCCTGCTTTCCGGCCTTTGAGATAAAGCGTTAAGCTTGTATTGTCAACCCAGTATTGCTCCCATTGACCAGTAGCGGGATTGTATTTGTTGAGGCTGGTACCAATGTATTTGCTTTTTGCAGATTGAAAAGATTCCTGAATGGCAAAACCATTGACAATGGTGTCTATTTTACTAAAACCCAAAGTGTCTTCAGTGCCGGTTCTGTAAACAATCCATTCGCCAATCCAAAAATCAAATTCACGATATTTTAAATTTTCATCATTTACATCTGTATCATTTTGAGCGATAAGGTTTGAAAGCAGAAAAGGGAACAGGAGCAGGAGAATCAGTTTTTTCATTCATTTAAAAATTTTGACTTTAAAAGTCGGGTTTTAGAATAGAGCTATCTTTTTTGTAAAAAAGTAAAATTACAACAGAAAAGGAAGAAAAGAATGGAAATATTGTTTCGAAACTGCATAAAATAAAAAAACCGCCTTGAAGGTTGGATGTTCTTGCGTCAAGGCGATTTTTTAGAGGTAGTTAAGTAGTACGTTTTGTTCAATTCTATAGAACTGAATTGGGTAACAAATGTATCAGGTAATGGGTATGGAATCAATACCATGTTTTTGGTATTTTAAGTTGTCGCTGTTTTTATATATAAATAATGAATATTTTTTTCGCAGGACATTCAAAATCAAAGGATTAAGTATAAAGCTTATGTTTGGGAATAGCTACCAATAATTCAGAGGAAAGCATTCATTCTTTTGTTGGCTCTTTATGTAGGTTATCTCAAAAGCATCATTTTCTTGATTGCCGTGAATTCACCGGCTTTTATTTTAATAAAATACATGCCTTCATTCAAATCAATGGCGTTGAAATCGTAAGAATAGGCTCCGGAATTTTGATATTCATTTACAAGATTTGCAACTTTTAATCCAACCATGTTATAAATAGAAAGACTTACATTTGATTTTTTGGGCAGATAATATTTGATTGTTGTTATTCGGTCAAATGGATTGGGTTCATTTTGCTGGAGTAGGAATTCGATTGAAGCGTGATGGGCATTATTTTCTAAACCGGTCATGTTTTCTAAAAAAAAATCGCTTACTACAGGAATATGGTCAGAAGCAATCACAGCATCTTCCTGGAGAAGATTATAAGTGTTTAGCGTATCCTCAGGGAGTGTTCTGGTGAAAAGTACATAATTGTTGGAAAGCGCTAAAATGGAACCCGTGTAAATAATAAAGTCAAGTCTGCCAGGACTAAAACTGCTGTTTTCATTAAACCAGGTTAAATTCATAGGCAAGACCTGTGGTATAAGGTCGTGAATCTTCAAATTCACTATCATCCCAATCAGGATTGAAATCAGGCCCGTAAATATTTTCATTGACAATATCACCGGTCAACAGTGTTTTTAACTGCTGCTGATAACCAACCAGGTTCATATCACCGACAATGATTATCGGTGTATTTTCTTCCAGTTGTAAAGGCCCATTTCCAGCTTTCGCTTCCCTGATAAAAGCCATTATCGCATCAATCTCCAGCTGACGATCAAAATTATTTCCACAGCAAGGTGTGTGAGCTACAATAAACAACAATTTACTACCGTATTCCGATTCAATATCTAAAAGGAATGCTCCATTATTATCAATCGAAAAACTATTGATAATTGGATACCTGCTGATTGCTATAATATCAGGACCTTCTTTGGCATGATACCATTGTTTGTTTATAGAAGAAGGCAATATGGACTCTATTTTATTGGCAACTTCAAAAGAACTATGATCGTAAATTTCCTGGAAACCAATAATTTCCGGACTAATAGTTTGAATCAAACGGGACATGGAGGGCGCTCTTACAATGTCGAACAAACCATCACTCAAGACGTTGTAGGACAGTACACGCAACAGTTCTGGGTCCGTTTTTGAAATGGCGTATTCCGGGAGCGGATCTGAAATTTCGTCAGTAAAAGTATATTTGACTCCCCCTAATTCATCAGGCATAATATCCCAATTGCCAGAATTGTCTTTGAAAACAACCTGAATGGTATCTCCCTGAAATAGTTCTTGACCAAAGAAAACCAACTCTCTGCTAATTGTTAATTCGAATTGTTCAGAAGTAACTGTTGGGGAAGAAACCAGTTGAATATTGTTGTGATAAACCTGCGAACTATCGTTACCGAGATAAACCATCCCGCTACGATTTCCGAAAGTGTAATATAGATCAGCGCCTATACCATTTACAGAAATCCCCGTTGTGTCATTATTATCCGTATCAATGTAAATCGTAATTTCATTGGATTCCTGTAAGTTGATCTCGTCTCCAACTTCGATATTGAAAAATAGATAATCAGCGTCATTATAAATCAAAAGCTTTCCAAAGTCTATATTAGAAAATCCATTGTCACCATTCGTGTCAGTATATGCGGGAGGGATGCTTTGCCAGTCCGAAAAATCATCATCGATCAAAATTCTGGATTGGCCAGTCAATAAAATAGCGGTGAAAAACAAAAGGATAAAAGCGGATAATTTCATGTTGTACAACTACTTTTTCGGAAATCTAAGAAAAAATAGATCAGGGGAAAAGTTATTCTAACTAAACAATTAAATCTGTCAACTTCAGGTCTCTTTCACAAATGTTTTATATTTCAGTATAAAGTCGTAATTTCGCAAAACCAAAACGGGGGATTAGCTCAGTTGGCTAGAGCGTTTGGCTGGCAGCCAAGAGGTCACCGGTTCGAGCCCGGTATTCTCCACAAAGCCTTCTCGAAAGAGGGGGCTTTTTTTACAAAAGTCATTTATGACATGGCATTTTATACCTACATTTTAATTTCTGAGAAATCTAATCGATTGTATATCGGTGATACGCAGCACATAGCAATTAGAGTAGAGGAACATAATGCCGGGAAAACGAAAAGCACAAAGAATAAAGGACCTTGGCAAATGTTGTATAAAAAGCAATTTTCGTCAAGAAAGGAAGCTATGGAATTGGAACGGAGACTAAAAAATTGGAAAAGCCGTGTGAGGGTTTTAGAATGGATTGAAAAGCAAAAAGTGGAGCTAAACTAGAGCGTCCGACTAGAAGTCGGGAAGGTCACCGGTTCGAGCCCGGTATTCTCCACAAAAGTCTTTTCTAACGAAAGGATTTTTTGATTCTAGGTACTTCGTATTAGTATTTTCAATGTCGATGATCTGCCAATAAATGGTCAGGCTTAAAATAGAGGAGAGTATGACAAATGGCACCTTCAGGCTCTCTTATCTCACCTGCTCTTTTTTTTATGATTAATGTTATTGTTTTTATTGACAAATGTCAGTTTTTTGGTACTTGTCTGATTGTACTTTTGCCGTTGGAAAAACGATACAATTATTAAATAATTCAATAAATTCTTAATTATGAAAAAGAATATTTTAAATCTTATGTTTCTTTTGGTAAGCACTGGTTTATTGGCACAAGCTGGACATATAATGCAAGGAATAGGAGCAGTCAATATGTCTATGGGTGGAGCTGCTACTGCGCAACCGATTGACATCAACGGACCTTTACATTGGAACCCTGCTGCAATCTCCGTTTTTGATGAAAATGTTTTATCACTAAACGCTGGTTTGTTTTTCTCCTCTCCGAAATTATCATCGACCGTCCCTACTTTGGAGGGTTCTTTTTCAGGAGTAACAGCAGACGACCGGGGTATGTCTGTTATGCCTGCATTGGCTATGGTCTTTGGTAAAGAAGAAAGTAAACATACCTTTGGGGTATCAGCTTTTGGGGTCAGTGGTTTTGGTGTTACCTTTCCTGAAAGTATGACGAATCCGATCAACATGCCACAGAGTGCTGGCGGTTTCGGCCGGATAGAATCTGATTATTTAATGTTCCAGGTAGGTTTAACTTATGCCTATGAAATCACAGAAAACTTTAGCATAGGAGTGGCTCCCACTATTAATTATGCGGCTTTGACATTGGAACCTAATCCGCTTGCTTCTCCAAGCCAAACACTGGGCTATCCTGTGAGCAATCAAGCCAATGCGATTGGCTATGGTGGGCAGGCAGGTGTTTATTACCAGTCAGATAGTGGGCTCAAATTAGGAGTTTCTTACAAGTCCCCACAATTCTTTTCTGATTTTGATTTTAAAAACACTTATCTCGATAACTCTTCAGCTCCAAACGTGAAATTCAATATGGACTATCCAGCTATTTATTCTGCCGGATTTGGATACTCAATTGAAATGATTGACTTTGCCCTTGATTACCGCTACGTAGATTATGCCAATACACCTGGTTTTGAAAAAAGTGGTTGGACAGAAACTGGGTCCGTTGCCGGATTTGGATGGGAAAGTATTTCCATTATTTCTGCAGGATTGCAATTCAATGGAATTGAAAATGTTCCTTTGAGAGCAGGTTATACTTACAGCAGTAATCCGATCACTGAAGATTTGGCTTTTTTCTCAATACCAGCAACCGCAATTATTAAAAATGCTCTTCAGTTTGGTGTTGGGTATGAGATAAATGGTAATCTGAATTTGAACGCCACCTATCATCATGGTTGGAGTGATGGTGCAACTAGCGGACAATTGTTGAGTCCTTTCCTGAAATCTGAGACCGACCCACTTGGAAAGGTCCCCAATAGTGAAGTGTCTTATGAAATGACAACCGATATGATTATGTTGGGAATTAACTATAGATTTGCGAAATAAATTACTTGGAAATACTAAAGCTAAAAAAGACTATTGGAGTCACTCTAAATACTAGGTGGCTCCTTTTTTTAATTAGGATTGTATAACTTGGAAACGCTTTGTGAACTAAGATCACTATTAAATCGAAGTTGTGTGCAATATTTTATAAATTGGGGATATTCCCAATGTTTGATTACAAATAATTGAATGGTCAACAATTGTCTTACATCACGACAAGCCGTATAAAAAATTTAAGGATATACTGCCTAATGGTTTTCCTTTTATAAATATCACCCACAAATTCCAGAAATCTTCAATAACTCGCCATCACGACAGTTCGATCACTTGTCCCCAACTATTTTTTCTGTCCCCCTGTTTCTTGAGAAAGACCGGCCTTTAATAAATCAATCCAGCACAGCATTTTAATAGCTCTAATTGGAGTTTGCCTGTTTACAACAGCACACTCACAAAACATCTTCAATTCCCCTCCGAGCTATTTAAGTCTTAATATAGGGTACAGTGTAATGGATGATCTCCTTCCTGAATCAGTGGATTACTCGCCAGCTACTTTTCTTGCTTCCATTCCAATCTGGTGGAAAGGGCCTTGGTCTGTCTATTCTGAAATACAATTGGCGCAAGCTTTTGTGGGATACAAGCCACAATCAGACTGGGAATTCGGATTAAACTTTGGATTTATGTATCAGCAACCACTTTTTCGTACGCTTAAACTCACAGTTGCTTTAGGAACGGGGCCACATTATATCACTTTAAATACCAGTAGACAGGACCACGGTTTTATTTTCTCCGACAATTTGGAACTGGGATTGGTTTACCCGATTTCTAAGTCTGGCATTGATTTTAACTTAAAAGTACGGTATCGTCACATTTCCAATGCAGGACTTCAGGCCCCAAATGTTGGCATAGACAACCTGTTTTTTGTAATGGGAATAACAAAGTATTTTTTCTAAATTGGAACAGGATTTTCTTTTAAATATTTGATTACCAACGACTTAATATTATGGACTAATGACCTTTTTTAGAATTGTCCAAAAGGAAAAATAGTCTTCATTTTTTGATTCTTTTTCATCAAGAAAAAAGAATATATAAATTATGGAAAAACAAATGTTAAGATCAATAAAGCACTGGTCCTAAATAAAAGAAATCCCGAATTTTCAACATTGCAAAATTCGGGATGACTCATGTTTATCTAAGATATATCTTTCATTTAGCAGCTAAGGTTATTCGATCAAGGCCATTTTCCCTTGGGCGAGATTACCATTTTCAGTACGAATGACATAGTAATAAAGCCCTTTCCCTTTATTGTACCCGTCAAATTGTACGCTTGTTTCAGCGCCGGCTTCTACGAAAGCATCAAAAATTGTAGCCACTTTAGCTCCTGATGAGGAGAAAATATCTATAGTTGTATGTGTATCTTCAGGGACTTCAAACTTTATAGTTGTCGTTTGATTAAATGGATTTGGGAAAACGACAACAGGTATAATGGATTCTCGACCAATCCTTTGAGCATCTTCCGGGAACGGGTTTTCGTTGGTTTCGAGACAAATATTGTCACAAGGACCTAGGCGATCATCATGGTTATTTAGATGCGCCCGTACGGCGTTCTTGTTTATGCATATATTGTGCTCGTTCTCAGGATTTCCGCGAGGTACATGGCAAATCTGTACTTTTTTGTTGCCGGGACATGGAGTGGAGATGTTAATTACATTCACGGTAACTTCATCGGAAACAACCTCGCAACCTCTTGCATCTGTGACTTCTACTGTATAAGTTGTGGTTACATCCGGTTGAACTGCAATGCATTCACCGTTGGTCTCAAGGATGTCACCTTCTGGAGTCCAGCTAAAAGAATATGGAGGTACCCCGCCTGAAACTTCCGCACATAAATAATTAATTTCCTTTTCAGCTGGGCCATAGCCCAGAAATCGAGACTGGCAGCCACCTGCATCGACTGTTAAAGGATCGCCCCCGCAATCAATCAGGTGAAGGGTCCCTGTTCCTTCCGCACCATTGTAGCCATCAAGTTGTATCCAATAGGTCTCATCTGGTGTAACACAGGCTTCGATGATACCCGCAGCAAGATCAGCAGCTTCCGGAATAACATTATCGCCACTGTTGTCGTTGGCAGCAACTTTCGTAAATGATCCAAAATCAAAACATTGCTCGGCTTCCCAAAGTGCAAGCTGTGTATCAAACCCATCTGCAACGATCGTCACACAGCCTGATGCCGGTGCCATGAAACTATACCAAATGGAATTATCCACGTCTGTCTCAAAAGAACACCAGCCATCTTGCGATTCACATGAACTCGGTTCACTACCTGTACCAGGACTGGGTTCGCCAGCCTGCGCTGAAGCACTCGTGTTTTCAAATGGCGTTTCACTACCAGCGTCAATGTTTTTAGCATTACACACGTCATCATTTGATGGGGGAACTCTGCAGGTAATACTCAAATCAAAATTACCTGTGATAATATCAAAACCATGTACTAGAATCAGGTATTCCTGGTTGGCAATTGCGTTGAAATTTAATTTGGTGGTGAAGTCAAAACCGCATTCTGCTATGTTATCATCTTGCCCGGCAACACAGCTCAATACGCCACAACCACCAGTATAGACATTTATTCTCGTATCATAGTCGGCCTGGTTGCAGGTGGAAACGGTTACAAAGGCGTTTTCGTCAGGCGTCAGGCTATACCATACCCCTGGCGCTGTGTTGAAAGTGCCGCAAAAAGGGGCACCATCGAAAGTAGCATCTACGGTGGTCCCAGATACCATCCACCCACATTCAACCATGGTCGCTTCAGCACATTGGTCATTTGAAGGGGGTGTGCTGCGTCCAGAGTTGCCTGGTCGTTGCATAGCAGTGTGGTTTTCCGCATTCATTATTTTCCGGATTTCAATCAATTTTTGATAAGCCTGTCGGTCTTTTTCTACATGGCCTGTCGGAGTGAATTCAATCTCATCGGAAAAGCCCATTTTTTCTTTGTAATTGGACCAATCTATTTTTTCAGAGCTGACCTGGGGTTGTGATGTGTGTTGATCGATTTGTCCGATCGAAGCGCTCCAGATACAAGTTGTGAAAATCAAGCAAAAGAGAAGTTGTAAAATAGGTTTCATAATTATGTGTTTTTGTTTTGGAAAAAATAAGCTGGACCTTGGATTTTCAAATATATCCTGGTAAAACGAGAATCTAAGTCGGTTTAAGGAGAGAAAAAAAGACGGTGACAAAATAACAAAAATTTCTCTTTATCGAATCGTTTTAATGCTTTTCCGTTAGAAAACTACTTTTGGCAAAACAACTGCAATTTCATACATCTCGATTTATTTTAAAATGAATGAACGAAAAATAATTTTTTAAATAGATAATTGATGATCCAGGGACCAAACTTTAAACCTGGAGGATCAACTAAAAGGAATTTACTTTTCCATCATTCAGACAATGATCCATACTGTCGTGAAACGAATTGTCAAAGGATAACAATAAAGTATTCAACTGATAAGTATCAAATCTAAAATCTCCTTTTCGCTTTCAAGTGCTTTCAACCCTACACGATCTTTCGGTAGATACAATTAATCCGTTGGTAGAATTTTTTTAATCAAAATATCCAACTTCACTTTTTTGCATTATCTATTAATGAAAAGGTAAAGAATATTACGAAAAAACCTTTTTAGTGTTGCAAGAAATATTGTTGTTTTAAGTATCTTTCGCCGCTGAAATAATATCTAGCAGTTTTGCACTTTTTATTCTTATTTGATAAAGTAATACTGTTCAAACATCCTTTTGAATTAAGTTCAATTATAAATTATATTTTTAAATTATTAAAACATGAAAAATAGCCTTCTATTAATTGCAATGCTTTTGTCTTCATTTGTCTGGTCACAAACGGTACTCATTGAAAAGGTCAGCAAGAAAGGCGATGAAATTGCAATCCCATATGAAAAGTATGAACTCGAAAATGGCTTAACATTAATAATCCATGAAGATCATTCCGATCCTTTGGTTCATGTTGATGTGACTTACCATGTAGGTTCAGCAAGAGAAGAACTACAAAAATCAGGATTTGCTCACTTTTTTGAACACATGATGTTTCAGGGATCAGAGAATGTCGCGGATGAAGAACATTTCAAAATCGTGACAGAATCAGGTGGAACGCTCAACGGTACCACCAATCGAGATCGAACCAATTATTTTGAGACTGTCCCTAGCAATCAACTGGAAACAATGCTTTGGCTTGAATCTGATCGTATGGGTTTCTTTTTAGATGCCGTCACGCAACAAAAGTTTGAGGTGCAGCGAGCAACTGTCAAAAACGAAAAAGGTCAAAGCTATGACAACCGGCCTTACGGAAAATATCGTGAAATCAATGCAGGAGCGCTTTATCCATATGGTCATCCCTATTCCTGGCTTACCATCGGAAGGCTGGAAGATCTCGATAGGGTAGGTGTTGAAGACCTCAAGAAATTCTTCTTAAGATGGTACGGTCCCAATAATGCTACGTTGACGATTGGAGGTGATGTAAATCCTCAGGAAGTTGTCAAAAAGGTAGAAAAGTATTTTGGTGTGATTCCACGTGGGCCGGAAGTAGATCCCATGAAACTTGAATCTCCGGTTTTAGAATCTAATCGTTACGTATCTTATGTTGATAAAAATATCAGGTTTCCCGCGGTAGTACTTACTTATCCGACAGTGCCCCGATTTCATCCTGATGAGGCTCCGCTTGATTGCCTTGCAGAAGTATTGGGTCAGGGAAAAAGTTCTTACATGTACAAAAAATTTGTTCTAAATCAAAAAGCTATTCAGGCATCTTGTAGCAATCCAGCGAGTGAGTTAGCTGGAGAGTTTTCGATATTTGTTTTGCCTTTTCCGGGACAAACACTGTCAGATTTTGAAAAAGAAGTCTACCAGGTTATGGCCGATTTTGGAGAAAATGGCGTAACAGATGAAGATATTGAAAAATTTAAAGCAAATCAGGAGTCAAGCTTTATCAACGGCTTGGCAAGCGTTAGTGGCAAAGTATCTCAACTAGCCAGTTATGAAACGTTCAGTGGAAATCCAAATACAATCAAATACGATATTGAACGCTATATGAATATCACAAAAGCTGATGTCATGCGTGTTTTTAATAAGTATATCAATGGAAAACCTGCCGTTGTACTTAGTGTCCTAGAAAATGAAGAAGCTATTCCTGCACAACCGGATAATTATGTGATCCCGATGGAAGGAGAAAGCTCGTTTGAAAAAACTGATTATGAAGGATTGGTTTATAATCGTCCGAAAGGAGATGTTGTTGACCGAAGTAAAAGTCCTCCATTAGGTCCTAATCCGATCGTTAAAGTACCGAATTTTTGGAAAACTGATTTTGATAATGGACTAAAAATAATTGGTACCGAAAGCGATGAAATTCCAGTAGTGAGCTTGCAGTTGACCATTAATGGTGGTCATAAAATGAATGCCAATGATATTTTAAAATCCGGTCTTGCCGTATTGACTGCTGATATGCTTAATGAATCTACGGAAAATTATACCTCTGAGGATATCCAAAAAGAGCTAAATATGATTGGAAGTAGGATCAGTATTTATGCAAGCGATACCCGAACTACGATGAACATCAGCTCTTTGAAAAAGAATCTTGATAGAACGCTTGAGTTGGCAGAGGAGATTTTGATGCGCCCTGCATTTGTTGAATCAGATTTTGACCGGCTTAAAAAACAGCAGTTGGAAGGAATCAAGGCCAGCCAAAAAGATCCTGGCAGCATTGCAAATCAAGTATATGACCGCTTGTTATATGGTAGCGATCACATTTTTTCGATTCCAAGCAGTGGCGTTGAACAATCAGTGACGAATATTACCCTGGATGATGTAAAATCATTTTACGAAGACAGTTACTCCCCTGTTATTTCGGAATTGGTAATTGTTGGTGATATTTCACAGGATGATGTTTTATCAAAGCTTGGATTCCTTAAATCCTGGAATAAAAAAGATGTTTCTATTCCTCAACTACCTAAGGCACCTTCAGTTGATAAAACCAAAATTTATCTCGTCGATAAGGTTGATGCGCCACAATCTGAAATTAGAATTGGTTACATGACTGACCTTAAATACGATGCTACTGGTGAGTACTTTAAATCTTACCTAATGAATTTTCCATTAGGAGGTGCTTTTAACAGTAGAATCAATTTGAATTTGAGAGAGGATAAAGGTTGGACCTATGGAGCCCGTTCTTATTTTTCAGCAGGTGATGATCCTGGTCCTTATACCGCCAGCGCAGGTGTGAAGGCAGTAGCTACCGATAGCAGCGTTGTTGAGTTTATGAAAGAAATCAGAAATTATAAAGAAAATGGTATTACAAATGATGAACTTTCATTTATGAGGAATTCCATCAGCCAGCGTGATGCAAGAAGTTATGAAACGCCCTGGCAAAAAGCAGGTTTCCTCAGAAGAATCGTTCATTATGATCTTCCTTCCACGTTTGTCGATGAGCAAACAGAAATCATCAATACGATCACGAAAGAAGAAATTGATGCTTTGGCTAAAAAGCATTTGCAGGATGATAAAATGTATATCATGGTAGTTGGTGATGGCGCATCTGTGCGTCCTAAGCTTGAGGAATTAGGCTATGAAGTGGTGGATCTCGACGCCAAAGGTGAACCAACTATGATCAAACCATAGTATATTTGTTTTTTGAAAAATTATAAAACGAGCCTTTGATTTTCAAAGGCTCGTTTTTTTTGGAAACAATCCTCATTTCCATATCTCTCCACTATTACATAAAATACAAAACATCAGCGATCATCGGTTCAACTTGCCTTTATGGATGGTCTAACTCATCGGTGTTCCATTTAAAAAGGCATTTAATATTACAATTTTTGAAATAGTAAAATGGAGTTTCCTAAATTGGGTTTTATTTCACAAAACTTAATATTTAGCTAATGCGAGCCTATTTTTTACTAATCTTTTTATTCGTAAGCCTTTTATCGTTTCCAATATATAGTCAGGTAAAATCTACCTTTTCCAGAATGGATGTATTTGATCTGGAGTGGGCCTCAAATCCTGAAATTTCTCCGGATGGGAGTATCGTTGTTTATGAACGAAAAGGGATGGACATCATGAAAGATCGCAAATTGTCTAGACTTTGGTTGATCAATAGTGATGGCACTGTTCATGAAAAATTGACGAGTCGTGATGTCAATGAATCTCATCCGAAGTGGTCGCCGGATGGAAGTCGAATTGCTTTTGTAAGTACCACAGATCATGGCGCTGAGATTTTTATGTATTGGTTAAAAAGTGGTAAAATTGCGCGCCTTACCCAGTTGGATCGTTCTCCGAAAAGTTTGACATGGTCACCGGACGGAAAGCAATTGGCTTTTTCCATGCTTGTCCCGGCTGATGAACCTTCATTGGTTAAAGGACCCAAAAAGCCTAAAGGCGCCGAATGGGCTAAACATCCAAAAGTAATCACTCGTGTAAAACATGAAGCAGATGGTTCTGGCTATTTAGAACCCGGATTTACGCATCTTTTTGTCCTTCCGGCTGATGGTGGTTCGGCACGGCAAATTACTTCAGGGGATTTTCATCACGGCAATGTTCCGGTTTGGTCAAAAGATGGAAATTATCTTATGTTTTCAAGTAATCTCAACGAAGATTGGGAATACGATTATCGCAATTCTGAAATTTATAAAGTGTCCGTTAGTGATGGAAAAGTAACTGCCTTGACCGACAGAAAGGGACCGGACGAAAACCCTGTGATTTCTCCCGATGGAAAACTGATCGCCTATTTGGGTTATAATGACAAAATTCAAACGTATCAGGTGAATAGAATCTACCTGATGAACTTTGATGGCTCCAATAAAAAAGAAATTTCAACAAACCTCGATCGTTCAATTTCAGACTTAGTATGGGATGAGAAAGGAACAGGTTTTTACTTTCAATATGATGATAGAGGCAACTCCAAAATCGGTTACACGACACTTTCCGGTCAAACGAGCCTTGTTGCAAATAACCTTGGTGGAACAACCATTGGGAGGCCTTACGGAGGAGGTTCTTTTTCTGTTTCAACAAACGAAAAGATAGCTTATACGATTTCCACGCCATACCATCCTGCGGAAATTGGTGTAGTTCAAAAAGGCATGATAAAAGTGAATTTGATCACTTCACTTAATAAGGATTTATTGGATTATCGCGAGTTAGCCCCAGTGGAAGAGATTTGGTATAAATCTACAGTTGATAGCATTGCTATTCAGGGCTGGATCGTAAAACCGCCGTATTTTGATGCAAATAAAAAATATCCTTTGTTGGTTGAAAATCACGGAGGGCCCATTTCAAATTATGGAGATCGTTTTTCTCCTGAAATCCAGCTTTTTGCAAGCGCCGGTTATATTGTTTTTTATCCAAACCCGCGTGGCAGCACCGGTTACGGTGAAGCATTTGGCAATCTATTGTACCACGATTATCCCGGTGATGACTATCAGGATGTGATGGATGGCGTTGATGAAATATTGAAAAAAGGCTATACCGTAGAAGACAGTTTGTTTGTTACGGGGGGAAGTGCCGGCGGTATTATGACCGCCTGGATTATTGGAAAAAATAACCGGTTTCGGGCAGCAGCAGTCGTTAAACCGGTGATGAACTGGATCAGCAAAACATTGACTGCGGATAATCATTATGGCTACGCTAATTATCGATACCCCGGACAACCCTGGGAAAATATGGAAACTTATATGAAATATTCGCCCATTTCTTTAGTCGGTAATGTGAATACCCCAACATTGGTAATGGTTGGAACAGCAGATTTGCGAACACCATTATCCGAAGCCAAACAGCTTTATCATGCTTTAAAAATTCGAAAAATAGAAACTGCTTTGGTAGAGATACCAGGCTCCTTTCATAACATTTCCAATCGCCCCAGCCAGCTGATTACCAAAGTAGATCACATTCTGGCTTGGTTTGAAAAATACAGATAAGTGGAATGAAATAAATTCTTTATTTTAACAGGAAATAAAATTTAAGCCAACAAAATGAGATTGATTTTACTGGTTATTCTATCCATGATTTATGGATTTTCAAGTGCTCAGGTCAAAGATTCCTCTCTTAGCATTTTCGATTATTTCATTCAGCATGATGTTTCTGAAATTACCTTAAAAACGGATATGAAGCTGCTTCAAAAAAACAAAAACAATGAAGAGAGCCAACCTGCTGAATTGTCCTTCATCGCAAATGATACTTCCATATTGAATTTTGAAATAAGCGTCAAAGCCAGAGGAAACATGAGGAAAAAGACTTGCCAATTTGCTCCCATGAAATTAAACTTCTCAAAAAAAGATTTGAAATCACTTGGTTTTGAGCCAGTTGACAAATACAAACTGGTTTGCCAATGTGCAGCCGGAAAGTCAGGGGAGCAGCTTTTATTGAAAGAATATCTAGCTTATAAGCTGTACAATATTATCACGGATAATAGTTTTAAGGTGCATCTATTCACAATCAACTATATCAGCCCTCCTTGTAAAAAAATAAAAAAACGATATGGCTTTTTGATCGAAAGCGAAAAAGAATTGGCTGAACGGTTAGATGGAGTGGAACTGGATACGGAAGATGTCAATATCGAAAAAGTAAAACGGGAAAATATTATTGAGATAGGAATGTTCCAATACATGATTGGGAACACAGATTATAGCACGTTGGAAATGCACAATTTAATAGCTATCGAAAAGAAAAAATCCGATTTAGCTGTTTTAGTTGCTTATGATTTTGACTATTCCGGATTGGTAGATGCCAAATATGCTATTCCAAATCCGGTACTTCCCACTAAGGATGTAAAAGAGCGTTGGTTCAATATTAAAGGCTGTAGTAGAAAGGAAATTGAGACGCAATTTGAACACTTCCGCGAGCATAAAGATGAGATCATAAATTATTGCAAAGAGTTTAAGATACTGAATAAAAAATCGTATTACTCCTCTCTTGATTATATTTCGGAGTTTTTTGAGATCATTGATAAGCCAGGTGCTAGAAGTGATCAATTTATTCGTAAATAACATCTTTGGTATTATTCTAAAATGCAAGTGCATCTATTTAATTTGTTAGGCACAAGCTATAAAGAAAAATGGTGGATAGCATCCACTATCATCCTGGTTGCAGGCAGATGTCATTGCTATGCGAAAACGGGTGAATTGACTGGGTAGTATCATTAAGATTGTTTTATTTTTTTATCTTACTCAATTAAAAATCCAGCGACCCAACAATCTGGTAATCAATTTTCTTCACCATTAAATATTTTAAATGAAAAAAATTATCTTTTATTTCCCGATTCTTTCACTGACTTTTTTCCTTGCATTTGTGGGTTGTCAGTCAGACACTCCAGATCAAGGTGAGCAGGACAAAATTGTTGACATTCCTGTGTCCACCCAATCTGAAGAGGCGAAGGCTGCCATTATCAGCGGCCTTAACATCTGGGACCTGGGCAACTCTCAGGATGCGCACGCCTATTTCACCAAAGCCATCGAACTCGACCCAAAACTAGCCATCGCCCATATTTTTGCAGGTGCAACCGGAGGCTCTGGCAAAGCATTTGGCACAGGCCTGGCCAACGCAAAAGCCAACTTGGATGGTGCCTCCGATTTTGAAAAACAAATGGTAGACTATGTGGAAACCTTTGCTACTAATGACACAGAAGCCCGTCTGACCATCGCAAAAAAAATGGTTGATGACTATCCTGATGCTCCGAGGTGCCAGATTAACCTGGGCGACACTTATTGGGGAAGAAACGAGGTGGAGTTGTCGAGGGCTAGCTACCAAAAGGCTATTGACATTGATCCAAACTGGACAAACGGATATAATAAACTGGCCAGTTCATTTCTTTTTGCTGAACCCAAGGATTTGGCAAAAGCTGAATCTAACGCCTCAAAGGTAGTTGAACTGGCTGCAAATAACCCGAGGGCACACGTCCTGTTAGGCGATTGCTACCGTGGGCAAAACAAGCTCGAACAGGCCAGGGATGCTTACTCAAAAGCTATTCAACTGGCTCCTAAAGATTATGAGACCTACTACAAAAAAGGACATGCTAACACTTTCCTGGGTAACCTGGAAGAGGCCCGGACCGATTATCAAAATGGTAGGCAATACGATGAAGACAAAGACTTCACCAATGAAGCGTATACTTACCTATACGCTGGCGAACCCGAAACAGCATTGAGCTGGCTAGAGGGAAAAGTGGCCGAAGTCGAAACATTAGGCCTTAATGCCGGCAATGTAGTCGATGAAAAACTCGATATTCTGGATGATTGCGCATGGATGGCTTTTCACCAGGGAAACCCAGATAAACTTCAGGCTTTGAAAGATCAAATGGTACCGCTCTCCGAGCAGGCAGCCAAAGATGTTGGCTCCACTGAAGCCATGATCAACCACGAATCTGATATGCTGTTTTGGGATGTTCTCATAGCTGCTTCGCAAGGGAAAATCGATGATGCCAATTCCAAATTAGCTCAGATTGAAACTAGCCGAGCACCTATCAAAAATGCTCGTAAGTTAGAAAGCTATCACTTTGCTAATGGGTTTGTTCACGTACAAAAGAAAGATTATAAAGGAGCCGTTGCTGAGTTTGAAAAGGCCAATAATAATTGGCTTTACAACCAATACTGGTTGGCTAAAGCAAATGAAATGGCCAGCAACAATGAAAAAGCGAATGAGCTGTATCGCAAAGTAGCGAGTAATAATTTCAACAGCGTGTACAACGGCCTTGTCAGAAATGAGGTGAGGCAAAAGACAACATCTCTCTGATTGATGTACAGGGATCTAAAAATTAGGTGAAGAATCGAAGGAGTTTTCAGTGTGTCCCGGCACTTATGCCTGGTGCACGCTTCACCTTTATAATTTGGTCGTCACTTTTAAAAACTAACAATCTTTTTCTTCACGATTAAATTTTTATCAAAATAGAGATGTTCGTAAATTTAATTTACGAACATCTCTATTGAATAAAAAGCAGGAGAACAACACCAAAAATATATTCACTTCCGAGAAAAGGTATATTTTGTTTAGGGAAAAAATACATCGTATGAAACAAAATGATTGGAATGAGCAAAGGACTGGGTCAAGGCGCCAATTTTTAAAAAAGTCAAGCCTCGCAGCCTTAAGTTTAGCCGTTGGAGCGGAAATCGTTTTCGCTGGAAATTTTCCATCCGGAATGATCCCGGTAGCTTTAATAAATCAAAACCAACCCATTTCGCTCCCCGGCAAACATCCTGATTTGATCATTTTGAATGACAATCCCATAAATGCGGAAACACCTCCACATTTGTTAGACGATAAAATCATTACTCCTGACCTGTTATTTGTAAGAAATAATGGCATTCCGCCTCCATTGGAATCCATAGATTTAAAAAAATGGACTTTAAGCATTGGAGGAGAATCTGCAAAAACGCATAAAACTTATTCGCTTGAAGATTTAAAAACCAAATTTCAACAACATACTTATCACCTGACTTTAGAATGTGGCGGGAATGGAAGAAAAGAATTTAATCCTCCTGCAAAAGGAAATCAGTGGGATCTCGGAGCAGTTGGATGCGCGGCCTGGACCGGTGTCCGGTTGAAAGATGTACTCCAGGATGCGGGTTTGAAAAACGATGCGCTTTACATCGGATATTATGGAAAAGATACCCATCTCAGTGGTGCAACTGATAAAATTCCAATATCGAGAGGAGTGCCGATTAGCAAAGCTCTGGAGGAAGAAAGTTTGATTGCCTGGTCAATGAATGGCGTGGATATTCCCTGGTTGAATGGTTATCCGTTGAGATTAGTATTTGGAGGTTGGCCAGCCTCCTGTTCCGGAAAGTGGTTATATAAAATTGATGTTCGAAATAAAGTCCACGACGGCTCTAAAATGGAAGGTCCGTCTTACCGGGTTCCTTGTGAACCAGTCGCGCCGGGTGCTAAAGTAGCAGATGAAAATATGTGTATCATCGAAAGTATGCCAATCAAATCGTTGATTACTTTTCCAAAAACAGGAGCAACGATTAAGCTGGGTCAGCAACTTCCCATTCGGGGCCATGCCTGGGCAGGAGATCTGGAAGTTTCAGTGGTACATTATTCCATTGATTTTGGAGCGACCTGGCAAGATTGTTTGCTCGAAAAACCGGTCAATCGCCTTGCCTGGCAGCATTTCAATGCAAAAGCTTCCTTTCCAAAAAAGGGTTATTACGAAGTTTGGGCGCGCGCTGTTGACAGTAGTGGGAGTTCACAACCAATGCTATTACCCGGTTGGAACCCTAAAGGTTATTTGAATAATGCGTGCCACCGCATCGCAATAAAAGTGGTTTAAAAATGGAAAAGAAAGACGGTTTTGAAAAGGTGATGTTTAAAACACTTGATTACTTCCTGCTTCTGGTCAAGGTTGTTGTTTTGGGAGTTTGTCTGATATTGATATTTGTTGCATTTGGTGATTCCCTTCAATCTTTTTTTGAAAAGCCTGTTTAT
The DNA here is from genome assembly GCA_963793295.1 of uncultured Saprospiraceae bacterium. Lineage (GTDB taxonomy): Bacteria > Bacteroidota > Bacteroidia > Chitinophagales > Saprospiraceae > JAHDHW01. Next base: position 182,324 of record CAWBZX010000027.1, read on the forward strand.
GTAAAAGAAAAAAGCACTGCTCCGAAAAATAATACGGATGTTGTCAAAAATGGAATCCATGTCCAAACCGGGTTGGTTTACGCAGATGGATTTGAAGAAGTCCGGGCGATATGCACTTCCTGTCATTCTGCAAAATTAGTGACTCAAAATCGTGCGACTCATGATGGCTGGCAACAGATGATCCGATGGATGCAGAAAACGCAAGGCCTTTGGGATCTTGGTGTTGCGGAACCCAAGGTTTTAGATTATCTGGCCAAATATTATGCTCCTGAGGCTACCGGCCGCCGAAGCAATATTGATCTGGCTGAAATTGAGTGGTATATCCTTGAACTGGATGATAAATAATTTCAATAATCTTCGAATTAAACAAACCAGTTTTTAGCAGCATGCAGATAAGCACTGGGTTCAGAATACCCTAGAATCATTGCAATATCCTGAGTTTTCATTTTATTCCCTTCGCGGAGATAGGTTGCCAGTTCCTTTTTGATATCGTTGGTGATAGACCGGAAAGAGTATCCTTCTTGCATTAGTTTTCGCTGGAAGGTTCTTGCGCTCATGGCGAATTGTTTGCAAACCTGTCCCAAAGTTGGTAATTCAGGGGAACACATATTGAGGATCATATTTCTCGTTTTCAAAGCAAAATTTTGATAGGCCTTTTCACTGGAATTAACCATCGTCAAAAATTTCGGTAACAATATTTCAAGATCTTTAAAATTCTTCTGGTTGATGGCTCCATTGACTGTTTTTAAATCAACAGAAAAAGTATGGTATTCGCCTTTTTGAATTCCTTTTTTGAATAACAAAAAATATTCTGATCGATCCTCATAAGGTAATGCCAGGTCAATGTTTTCCTCATTTATCATCATACTCAATTCACGAAAAATAAAACAAAAAGTAGAATCGAGCAATTGTTTGCTCATCTCAGCATCATCAACGTTGGATTTTAATTCAAAATGTAATTTTTCCTTCGTTTGAACCCGATCAATTTGAATCAAAGGGAAGTTCATTTTTAGAAAATCTTCTAACATTTTCAAAGCTTGTTGAATACTTGTCGTACTCATCGAAATGGTATGGATCAAGCCCAAAGCATTGAGGTTTAAATAGAATCCAAAAGAGAGGCCGATATTGGGATCGTTTTGTGTTTCAATGACTTTTTTAAGTATAGTTAGATACTCTTTTGAACTTACAAAATTTCCAGCATTACAAAGGTCCGTTTCAGGTTTAGACAATAGGTTTTTCAAATCCTGTCTACTCATTCCACGATAAAAAGCGAAATCGATCAGGTGGTTGAGCAAGGGAGCAGCGACATTCATTTTAGTAAATCAATTTTGGCGTAAAATATCAATAATCTGGAAGAATGCGTCCATATCTTTGGCGTAAATTTAAAATTTATAATTATGAATATTTTAAACCGAGCCTTATTGACTAACTTGATTTCCTCCTTTTTATCAGGAGTTGCTTTGATTCTTTTTCCCGTTTTTTTCATGGATCTATTTGGTGTTCAAAACACAACCGTTTTTTGGGTTTTGGGTATTGCACTTCTTTTCTTTTCAGGAACTATTTTGGTTGAAATAAAAAAACAGCGTGCCCTGGCAATCCTTTGGATCATTATTCAGGATTTGATTTGGGTGATCGCTAGTTTTGCAATATTGATCTGGCGGCCATTTAATATTTCAGAAGTAGGGTATTGGTTGATTGACCTATTTGCATTCCTCGTTTTGACTTTTGCCATTTTTCAATCTATTGGCTTGTCTAGGATCGATACTGTGAAAGGTTCAAAAGGAAAAAACCTCAATTTTCGAAGGACTGTCTCTGCCAATAAAAAGAAGGTTTGGGAAGTGATTTCTGATGTAGCAAATTATCATCAAGTCGCTTCGAATATCGATAAGGTGAAAATCATCTCTGGAGTAGGGGAGGGCATGGTTCGCCAATGTTCACACGGAAAAGATTCATGGATAGAAACCTGTACTCTTTGGGAAGACGAAAAACAGTATTCTTTTGTCGTTGATACTTCAGCGGCGGATTATCCTTTTCCATTCAAAAGTCTGAAAGGGATCTGGAAAGTCAAAGAAATTAATTCTGGCCAATCTGAAATCATAATAGATTTTGAGTTTGCGTACAAAAACAAAGCTCAGAATCTGTTGCTGCATCCTTTTTTGAAGTACAAATTCTCCAAAGTCGGAGAAGATCTTTTGGATAATTGGCAACAGAAGATCGAAAGATAGATGGATAATGCGGATATTGTAAAATCAACCTTTTAAAAAATATTTAAAGAATTAAATTGTTTGAGTTGCAAAAGGGGATATATTCCTTTTCGCAACTTTTGTTTAAATTGGAGTGAAAAGATCATTTAAAAATGGAATTCTTTCAAATTTACTTTCAGGCTTTGGGCATTATTATCGTTATGTCAACGATCATGTGGTTGATCAGTATTCCCTTGAAAAATGTGAGTATCGTCGATGTTTTTTGGGGAATTGGATTTGTCGTTGTTTGCGCGTTTTACTTTTTAAATACTGAAGGTTTGGAAAGCCGGAAAATATTATTGATGACATTGGTTGCTTTGTGGGGATTGCGTTTGTCGATTTATATTGGCTGGCGAAATTATGGAAAAGGAGAAGATTTTCGTTATCAGCAATTCAGAAAAAATTATGGCGCAGAAAGGTATTGGTGGTTTAGTTTTTTTCAGGTTTTTTTGCTGCAGGGAGTTTTAATTTGGATGGTTTCAGCCCCTTTGCTGGCTGCTCAATTTTATGGAGCTGACCAACCTTTGGGATGGCTTGATCTCATCGCGTTAATGGTTTGGATGATCGGTTTTATTTTTGAAGCGGGTGGAGATTTTCAATTGGCTAAATTTAAAGCAAATCCAGCCAACAAGGGTGAAGTTTTAAATACAGGATTTTGGCGTTATACCCGTCACCCTAACTATTTTGGTGATGCCACGGTTTGGTGGGGATATGGTTTGTTCAGTTTGGCAGTCGGAAGTTATTGGCCGGTGCTCGGTCCCATTTTGATGACCGCGCTTATTATTAAAGTTTCGGGGGTAGCGATGCTTGAAAGAACTTTAAAAAACACCAAACCTAAGTACAAAAAATATGTCGAAACCACTAGTGCTTTCTTTCCCTGGGTTCCTAAAAAATCATAGAATTCTTAGAGGTTTGAATATTTTTCGGGGCTAAATTTCAGTGTTCGATCAAATTGGCAAACATGATTAAAGTTGAAAACCTTTCCTACACTTATCCTTCAGCAAGTGAAGAAGTTTTGCATGCCTTAAATTTTGAGATCAACGAAGGAGAAATATTTGGATTTCTTGGGCCTTCCGGAGCCGGAAAAAGTACCACCCAGAAAGTGCTTTATAAAATATTGAACGATTTCAAAGGCGAAATCACTTTGAAAGGTAAACCCCTAAAGAAATGGGGAGCGGAATACTTCGATAGGATCGGTGTCGGTTTCGAACTACCCAATCATTATTTAAAACTCACGGCAAAGGAAAATCTGGAACTTTTCGCTTCTTTTTATAAAAAAGACAAACTTTTAAAACTAGATGACCTTTTTGAATTAGTTGGGCTGGAATACAGTACCAACCAAAAAGTAGAAGAATATTCCAAGGGAATGAAAATGCGCCTCAATTTTATCAGGGCCATTATGCACGATCCGGAGATTCTCTTTTTTGATGAACCTACCGCCGGCCTCGATCCTTTAAATGCGCGAAAAATAAGACAACATATCGTAGACCTCAGAAATGAAGGGAAAACCATTTTTATTACCACACACAATATGAATACCGCGGACGAACTCTGCGACCGGGTGTCTTTTATTGTCGACGGATCCATTCAAATTACAGCGGTCCCTTCTATCTTAAAACATCAATATGGAAAAAACACGGTAAAAGTAGCGTTGAAAAATGAAGAAACTGCAGAATTTGAGCTGGAAACCTTGGGCACGAATCCTCAGTTTTTAGCTTTTATAAAAAAAGACAAATTGCTCAGGATCAATACACAGGAAGCTACACTGGAGGAAGTCTTTATTCAGGTCACCGGAAAAGCACTGAAGGTATGATGAGGCAATTATTACAGCAAATGAAATGGCAGTTTATGATCCTGCATAAAAACAACCTGATTGTCATCAGTATCGTGGTGACAGTGATATATGCATTGATATTTTTTATGATTAAAGACTTTGGGAACATGGACAAAGTCCTGACCCTGCTCATCTATAATGATCCGGCGATTATAGGGATGTTCTTTGTCGGCCTTTCTGTGATTATGGAAAAAAACCAGCAAGTACTCGAAGCTTTGTTTGTCACTCCGGTGAGTCATCATGTTTATCTTATTTCCCGGATTTTGGCGCTGTCGATCATAGGTTGGGCTTGCGCGCTGGGTATGGGCTTCGCGATTTTGGGAACTTCGTTTAATATTGGCCATTTTTCAGCGGGTGTCTTTGGAACCAGTGTTTTGTTTAGTATCGTTGGCATTTTTGTAGTGAGTTATACGACGGAGTTTTTATTATTTATGTTAAAATCGATTCCGGTACTCTTTGCCTTGAGTTTGCCATTGCTCAATTATTTTGATTTAACAGATATCGGCCTTTTTTATTATATGCCAATACAGGGTTGTTTGAATTTAATAACGAATGCTTACATTGAAAATCCGTTAACTTCGGAGCTGATTTACGGTTATATTTCCATTATTTTTTGGGTGCCTTTGTTTTACTTTTTTACGTATCGTATTTTTAAAGCGAGGATGATAAATGCATAGCTTAGAAAGGAGTTCGCCATTTTCAAATTACGGAAAACTTAAAAGATAAAAATGAATCAATTAATAAAAACTTCAATAAGTGACTTCAAGTTGGTGTTCCGGGATCCATCATTGAGGTTTTTTATGGTGTTCCCTTTTTTAGCAATTGCAGTGGTGGACCTGCTTTTGCCTTATTTAATTGTAAAATATGAAGTTGTTGAAGAATATATACCTTATGTTTTGATGGCTGCTACTTTGCAAGTGCCAACCATGTTTGGTTTTATTTACTGTATCGTTTTGATTGAAGAAAAGGATACAGAAGTGGCAAAAGTGTACGGCATATTACCTATTTCAAAATCGGGGTTTATTACTTTTCGTTTGTTGATTCCGTTTGCATTGTCTACCATTTTTACCTGGATCATTTTGGAAACGCAACCTTTTTATGAATTTTCGTTTTATTCGGGTTTAATCATTGCTCTTTTGGCGGGACTTGTAGCGCCATTATTTGCACTGTTTGTTACGGTATTATCGAAAAACAAAATGGCTGGGATGACCTGGTTTAAGTTGTTTAATCTACTGGTTATTATTCCCGTGCTAGCCTTCTTTACACCTTCCGGGTTTTCCAGCTTATTTGGAGTGATCCCAACCTATTGGATTTTTCAGGGGATGAATGATTTAATACTCGGAGAATCATTTGTTTTGAATGTTGTGATTGGATTTGTACTGACCCTTTTTGTTTTAACTTTTTTAGTTCGTAGATTCTCTAAAAACCATTTTGCTTAATTAGATTACTAAAAATGGCAACAGATTCAAATAACGGAATTTGGGCATGGGACATTGTCAAACTGATCGTGGTCGGCTCTGTCATGTATTTTGGATCGATATTGTTTTCCTTTGGTTTTACAGAGGAGGGAACCCGGGAAGCCATTAGATGGAGTGCTCGTATTAGTGTTGTGTTATTTTCGCTCGCTTTTGCTGCTTCCGGAATCCACCGATTGATTCAAAATTCCCTTACTTTTTGGATATTAATGAATCGAAAATATTTAGGGATTTCATTTGCAATCATCCATTTAGAACATTTATTCTTTTTAGGAATTTTACAATATAATTTTTACCCGGTATTTGAAAAAGCGAAAACGATCTCGTTGATAGGAGGAGGGCTGGCTTATCTTTTTTTAATGCTAATGCTCTTGACTTCTTTTGAAAGTTTTTCCAAATTTCTATCTAAACGGCAATGGAAATTTTTACATACAATCGGTGGTTATTGGATTTTATATATTTTTTTGAGAAGCTACTGGAAAAGGGCATTGTCTGAATACGAGTATTATCCATTGGCCATCCTTTTGGTTTTGGTCATAATTGTCCGCCTTTTGCCAAAAAAGAAAATTAAAAAACCTACCTGAATGTAATTGTTTGGTAATAAGAATGTTGTGTTGCTTTTTTCTATGTTTTTCTTTAGATTTGAATAGAACAAAAACCATTATTATATGAAAAATTTTACCCTCCTAGCCTTTGTGATGATATTTCTTTCTGCTTGTGTAAAGGAAGATCTTACCCCTTTAATTTCTGAATCTCCGGATGGAATTACAAGATTATATGTTAAAGTTACGTTCTCTAATTGTGACGACAGTGGCCAAAACTGCTGTAATACCGAATATGTGCCTGTGAGTGATGCGGAAGTTTATCTGTATGGGGACGTTGATGAAACCGCTGAGGTGAAATTTCCTTTAATAGAAGGAAAATCTAATAGCGCAGGAATAGTGAAGTTTGAAAACCTTGAAAATAGTGAATATGATTTGGAGGTAAAAAGTCTTCATGGGATAATTAAACAGAAAGTTTTTATACAAGAAGGCAAGACCACCAGAATAGAAACCAGATATTGAAAAAGACACTATAAACGCCCAGCCCTGTCTATTGATTTAGGCAGGGCATTTTTTTTCAGGAAAGGATAATAATCATCGGTTAATAAAACGTTAATGCAGCATCTTTGACCAAACCTTTTTTTCAAAGGAACGGTCTTTTTAAGTGAGCAAACATTATTAACTCTAAACTTCAACTATGAAATCATTTTTTTCTTCCCTTTTGTTCCTGTTTGGAATATTATTATCTGGTTGCAACAAATCACAAGATGTAACAATTGATTCTCCATTGCCTTCAACATGTGATACACCGGTAGTTGTTGATGCTGATCTTTATGAAAACGCTCCGGCTGATGAATTTCAGTTTCAGAGTGTAATAATTGACGGAAGCTGTTTGAAGGTGATCGTTCGGTATGGCGGTGGCTGTGAAGAAGTTGTTTTTCAGTTGATTGATGCATCTGCCATTATGGAATCTTTTCCAATCCAAAGAAATATCAGACTTTCTTTAGAAGATAATGATCAGTGCAAAGCTTTAATTACCCAAGAACTATTTTATGATTTGACGCCTTTGCAAGTGGAGGGGAATTCAAAAATCATTTTGAATTTGCAAGGCTTTCAGGGAAGTTTAACTTATCAATATTAACCCAAGTTTTTCTTTATAAAATTAAACCGCTAATCAGGGATACCAGATTAGCGGCTTTTTTGACTTTATAAGGATGGGCTGATCTTCTAATAAAGTCAAG
>CAWBZX010000028.1:0-529444 GCA_963793295.1 uncultured Saprospiraceae bacterium
GATCCACCCAAGCTGCTCTCTACTCTACCTTTCCCTGAAGGAAGTGTTTTTTTTCTTTCGTGCTGGACCCGAAACGGAGAATGGTTAGTTTATGCTGTTGAGCCAGAGATCTTCGTTGGGGCCGGAACCATCCGCCCATCCGGCAAGAGGTGGGACGAAGTTGGTGACCCTAGATCGTAAGTCACAGGTGGCAAGGGATGAAATTAAGGCTCTTAGGTTCAGACCAGCGAATATCCTCGTTCACGGGGTGAAATATCGTGTTGCTGGACGAATCTTTATGGCGGTATCCACCGCCGATCCTTCTTGTCTGCGTTTTATTGAAGGATAACATCTTCGAAGAAGAATTCTATGAGGCAGGAGACAGAGATGAGCTCGCGAGCGCAAGCAATTCTGAGACACCTACTTGGCCCCGTTCGCCCGCCCCCCGGTCGAGCCGTGTGTCGGCTGAAGAAATTCGAAGATGCGTGCGTGCGTGCGTGCGATGAGAACCGTCTGTCCACCAGTCCGTGCGAAGCTAGAGCACCCCGCGGCCCGTAGATCGAACGCTAAGGAAAGGTTCCTCTGGGGCGACTGACCGCTGACCGCCATTCGCGCTGATCGTGCGTTCGTCAGCGCGCGGCGGCTGTTCGCTGAGAGAGTTTTCAGAGCAACTTTAAATCCTCTATTCTTCCGCTTACTTCTTTTTCGCCGTGCTCTCGCCCATTCTTTCGCCCATCATCCATTTCATACCATCAGTCAGGCGCACCAGCGCGCCATTTGACAAGATGACCGATGACCGATGCGACAGCGGCAGCAGTGACATCTACTACTGACTAGTATCTACTGTAACCCTACATCTAGCGCTAGAGAGGTTCATACAGTACTTACGTGTGAGTATTAGCAATCAATCCCGGTCAACATGAAGGTTACAAAGAGACGTTTTGGCTGGGTTATTGCAAGATGCATTTTCGGGTTATATCTCTCACTGAATCAATACAGGTTTCATTCCAAGGTGGCCACTGCTCTGGCCCACGGAAGTCTGACTGTAACGGCGGCTGTTCCAGAGACCCTCAGCGAGTCATCATTTTCGGCGTGCCTTCTCACCATGGACGACTATCCTATCTTGACCGAGTGGCTGGCGTATCACTACCACGTCCTTCCGCTTCGATATCTCATTGTGGCTACTGACCCACGCAGTTCCGTGTCGCCAAAACCCATTTTTGATATATGGAGAAAACATGGCATGATTATTGAAGAGTGGTCGGACAACGACTTTTACCCTGAGGCCGCCCGAGAGCCTCTCCCCCCAGAGGCAAGTTATGATATGAAGAGGATGCGTCACAGGACGCGCCAAACGAGGTTCTACGGAAGTTGCATGGAGGCAATGAGGCAGAGAAAGCGGACATGGACCATCTTTCATGATACTGATGAATTTCTTAGATTCAACCTGGCATGGTTCATACGGCTCAATGTACCACCTGATGCTATCCCGACATTGGAACCCCCTGGATCCATGTTGAAATTCATTGAAAGAAGCATGGAGCGGAATGCAACGCACTTGAGTGCAGAAACTATTTGCTTGGAAATTCCCCGATTAGCGATTTCACCCAACGAGAGTTCATTGGAAGAGCGCAATCATTTGGTACCCGCCGAGTTCCGAAATCTTTCGCTCAAGTTCGAAACACTAAGGTTCCGAAAGCATAATTGGGGCGGACGGAGTGGATTTGATAAGCCAGCAAAGTCCATGATGGACGTATCGCGCATAGGTGTTTCATATCCAAATGTGACTGGTGTTCACCGGCTTATCCATCGCTTCTGTCCTCACCCCTTTGGCAAAATAAAGGACAGCGCCCTTATCCTCAATCATTACACCGGTAGTTGGGAACGCTACTTTTATCGGGACGATGCTCGTTTAGGGACGAACACCGAGAGGAGCCTGGCCTGTTTTCAAAGAACAGAAGAGTCGGCTACCATGTTTGATGACGAAATCCAACCATGGTTGAAGGGATTTGTCGAGGCACAAGGATTGGTCAAGGCAAAAGAACTTTTGAGGGAAGCAGGGCATTTCCCACCGCGGAACATTAGTACGCTGGCTGACGAAGGGAGACTTTCGAAAAATGAGTTTGACGATTACATGCGTCAGAAGGCCCATGGCGGAGGTGGAGTTGTGTGCTCGTAGAAAAGCTCAGAGAGGCTCGGCGGGCAGGAGCAGGCGCTCTCCCCGCATGCGCAAGCTGTAGCCTACGGTACAATGGTTCGATGGTAGGCCTCTCTCTCTTCTACTCTCTCTCTACTCTAGAGAGAGTAGTAGTCTAGTAGAGTACCGGTAGTACTAGCTGCACTCATTTCTCGTTTGTTGGTACCATTTCTCATTCGTTGGTACCTAGCTCGGCGTCGTCGCGAGTTGACAGCTCTACTCTTGTCAAGTACTCGTACGCGTCGAGTCGAGTTGTCGTTTCATTCCGAGTACAAAGCAGTAATGGGCCCGTGACTTATTTGAAGATAAGTCTTTCGGGACGTGACGTTCGGCGGTGATATAAATGCGACCCATTGTGGCTGGCTAGAGAGACTGTCTGGCAAACTAAAATCATGTTGTACTTTTTTGCTATCTTCAAGAGCTGCCTCGTCTGGGTCTGTTTATTCGAAAAGGCGATCAACAGATCGAAGCATTCATTTTAAAAGCAGAATATGATGGACACGTGCCAGTACCAGGATACTGGATGAAAAATCTTCATGTCATGTATATAATATTTCTGAGGATGATGCAGCGAAGGAACTTATAATAAAGGACAGATTAGTGTCGCAATAGTGCCCGGTCTTAGTCCCTGGGGCAGGGTTTGTTGCTTGGGCATCAGAAATCTTTGTCCTATACAAAGAACTTCGGCACTGCCATACCTCACAGCAGTGGTTCTCAATCGCAGCGAGCAGTTTCGTTACGCTTCACCAGGGAAATACTCAGATGAGGACTACACTCTCTATTCTAGACCTAGTAGAGAGTGAATGAGAGACGGAAGTTAACCAATGAAAAAAATATCTTATCGGAATCGGCTACTGCAGAGTAGAGACAAAAATGAAAGTCGGGCGCATAAACTACAACTACTTTGATACATGTCACACTCTCGCGTTCTTATTACCTCTCCAGGTCAGTCTCTTACTACATGCACATGAAAATCATTTATACATTTACATGTATGCTACAAAATAAGAGGATAAATTCCTCTCTCTTCTCGCCGCTGCCGAGTAAAGAACATATCAAATGGATCATTGAATGCATCAAACGGATCCTCGCGCCTAGTAGTATGACGGCCGCGGAAGAAACTTTCAAAGGGACTATCACCTAATACATGAATATCTCTAGTTCTCGTCGGAGCGACGGAATCAAAGCGGTGGTAGAGGTCAGGTACCTCACGTATCTGCGTCTCTGTGGGTCCTATCCCCACAGGTACGGGCCTTCTGAACATATCATAGTCGTCGTCCATATCACTTTCTGATGTTATGGAGACAGTTTCCATGCCTTCCTCTCCGTCGATATCCATCCTAGTGTCGTCTGTGTCATCTCGTATTTGCTCCTCCCCTGGCACTGACTCGGACATCTGACCAACGGGAGTGCCACTACTAGTCTCTCCTTCGAAAATATTGAATATATCACCAGTTGAAACAACGTACAACACAAACTTTCGGAATTCATCAAGTACTTCCGGAGATGTAGTGCGGAGCGTCTCCCAGTCAAATTCAAGTGGGTTGGGATGCATGAGCCAGGCGTACATGGCAAGGCAAACGGCCACTCCGCAGTTGTACCCATCCTTTTGCCGGGGACCGGGAAACCGTTCCAGAGTGGCTTCTCTTGATATCAACTCACATCGACGCAGAATTTCCAATAGAGCGTCGCTATGTCCGAAATCACTATCAAGTGAATTCTGATGAAGCCGGAGCTGACCACGATCTCCCGTTGACACGAGTACCGCCAGCGTCCAATGGAGCGAGCGATTGTACGGCACGAGGATAATGTCCGACTCATCGGTCGGCAGCCACGGTGCTGCTGCTGAGGATTCAGCTCTACCACCACTGGAGCTGCCTATCACTGCGTCCCTCTTACCATACTTCTCAGGCTGGAGTTCTACCTGCTTACTCAAGTAAGGCGGCACGAACCGTCTCCTATCCCAATACGGACTATTGGCGAACGCAATCTTGGTAAATGCAGATATAATGGCATCATTCACCAGCTCACCTTTCCTGAGGGAATGCAGATCCATGCCGAATATCGTTTCGTTGGTGTGATCTTCCTCATATGGGTATGATTTGGATGGAAAGTCCGCCGTGTATCGTACCCCTGATTGAATATTGGTTTGGTCATCAAGAATTTGCTGCAGACGTTGTGGATTCATTCTGCTACTAAACAGAGATAGAAATTCTTCGGACATTGAGCTGGGTTGCTCTTGTTGGCTTTGCTCGACTATGACGGGTCGTGGAACTGACATCTTATCAGGAGGAGAATCATCGCCTTGAGCAGGTGGATCGATCGTGGACGACGCCCCTGATGCCCTTGATGTGTACCGGCGAATATCCTTGTTCACGGGGTGAAATATCGTGTTGCTGGACGAATCTTTATGGCGGTATCCACCGCCGATCCTTCTTGTCTGCGTTTTATTGAAGGATAACATCTTCGAAGAAGAATTCTATGAGGCAGGAGACAGAGATGAGCTCGCGAGCGCAAGCAATTCTGAGACACCTACTTGGCCCCGTTCGCCCGCCCTCCGCCCCGGTCGAGCCGTGTGTCGGCTGAAGAAATTCGAAGATGCGTGCGCGTGCGTGCGGTGCGTGCGATGAGAACCGTCTGTCCACCAGTCCGTGCGAAGCTAGAGCACCCCGCCGTAGATCGAACGCTAAGGAAAGGTTCCTGGGGCCTGACCGCTGACCGCCATTCGCGCTGATCGTGCGTTCGTCAGCGCGCGGCGGCGGCGGCGGCGGCGCGGGCGGGCGAGACACGCCTCCAGCGCCACTGCACTGCCCGCCTTCAACGTTCGAACGTGTCGAGGGAAATCGATTGGTAGCTCAATCTGCTGCATCCAAACTACTCTAGAGAGTGGAGAGCTACTCTCTAGCTGTTAGAGGACTCGACTAGCTAGCAATACCCCAGGACCCTTTGCGACAAATAGCACATACCTGCATCCTTTTCTTTGTCAAGAGCCCTTCTACTCATTTCTTTATTTGGAGTTCAATCTACGGAATACGACTTCGCGCCTGACACGTGAAGTATCTCCACGACCTGGACTCTGGACTGACGATACGCAGAGATTATTGAAACGGCACCTTCAACGCTAGTACGAGCAGATTGCATTATTTTAAGCGCCTGTCAAGATATCGTCTTCGTAGATTCAGTTTCAGTTAAAAGAAATAACATCAAACATCATGAGCGGAATGAGATGGGCCGACTCGGATTCCGAGGACTCTGACGGCGAGCACCACATGCCCGTCCAACAGAGCGGCCTTAATGACGGTTCCATCCCCGATGCCTTTACTCAGGTTAGTGTTTGTTTTTCTCACTAGGTGAATTTTCGTTCATGGCTGACGTTCCGTCTCTGGTCGTAACGTTTCCTTACATGAATTATGCGTTCTGCTCCATTCATCATGACAATAGGTAGGAGGAGAAGATGCGGTAATGCCAATGTCTGCCATGGCTGGACTTGTTGACGGAGAAAAAGAGCAGGCCAATGCCGACGCCGGCACTGACCAGAACGGTGGGCATTTGCATGGACATCATTACCACACGGACAGCGACCACTCGTCGGGGGAAGAAACGGACGAAGAGGAACGTGAACGTCGGCGGGAGGCTATCCGCAAGGCCAAGGAGGAGGCGACTGCCGCCAAGATGAAGCCGGAGATGACCCGCTCTCTATCCAAAAAGGAGAAGAAGGAAATGAAGAGCAAAGAGTTGGATGATCTGGATGATTTGTTGAATGAGTTTGGTGTGTCAGAGGGCGGAAATGATAGTAAGGAGGAGGCTAAGGATGACGCTGCAATGGAAGAGGAGGCTGCCTCACCTACAGGCACCAGCGGTTCTGCTGCGAGCAAGAAGAAGAAGAAAAAGAAGAAGGGTAAGGGTGGTGCTGCCAAGGATGCCGTTTCTTCTGCTGCTTCTGACGTTGCCGAGGATACGGAACCAGTTGACCTGTCCGTTGTCCTCAAGGCCAAGGCGAAGAGCAAGGCCAAAGTATCAACCGCGACTGCCTCTGCCGCCAAGGAAGCCAAGGCCAAAAAGGAGGCCGCTGAAAAGGCCGCGAAGAAGAAAAAGAAGAAGAAGGACAAGAATATGTATCCTAGATAAACAGGCTGCTCCAGACAGGTCGCATCAATGCAATAAGAAAAATCACAGCAATATAACACGCATAACATATCATGTGCCACCATGTTCTTTTATATTCTAATCGGAACAGATACAATGAAGGAAGTTAGGGATGCTCCGATCACGGCAAAAGGTACCTTTAAAAACATTTTGCCCATAGAAGAATGCTATCTAATAAACGACACGATTTATTAAGGTACTTGAAATGACGGATTAGAATTTCTATACCCATTATTTATCTCATTTTCTATAAACTCCTCACTTCTCCACAAATAGATTAATACCGAGTGCCGTAATACCAATCAAAGCACCATAACCAACGCCGATACTTGAAGTGAACATGGAAAGTAAAACACCGCCAGTTCTAGACTTGATATCCTTGCTGTATCCCACAGCGTACAAAACACGGGATATGGAAATGACAACTAGCATCATACCGGCAATGCTTGGCCTATCCGCAACGAGACCTGTGAAGAGCACACTCATAACTATTTGAGCATACTGTTCTACGAAGTTCTGGTGACTACGTTGGATGATATTGAACGTGGTGGCATTCTTGTTGTGCGTTTTGGCCGCGTACAGACTTGGCAACTTGACGCCATACTTAATCCTGGCCATTACGACCGACCCAGCCAAGTAGGAATTTGCATTAGCAATGGCGAATATTCCAATGCCAAGGAGACTGTACTTGTGAGCGTCATCTGATAGGAGTCGATCACGCAAAATGGATTCGATTTGGTATCTTTCGAGAAGCAACGCAAACAAGATCCCGAAAAAGTTGGGCAGGAAGAAAACGACGAACGAGCCCGGATCGTCTGGTAGCTGCTCCGCCACCATGATGCAGGTATTATGTTATGCCCAGCGGTATGTCGGCACAAGTAGCTAGGTAAGGAGTAGTCAGACCAAACGGGGTTGATCAGCGGGCAGTAGGCGACATGCATGAAGCATGAAGCAAGGTAGGTACTAGGTAGGTGTCAGGATTTCTATCTTGCCTGCCGATTGCCGAAAACCGACGCCCGCGCCGCCGCCGAATGAATGAATCGAATCAATCGAATCAAATCGAATCGAATCGAACGAATCAATCAATCGGCCGACGAACCAGCGGGGTAGTGCCAAAGTAGCGAGCGCGCACTTTCTCCCATCAAGTCAATACATCAACTGTGTCGATCGAGTGGTTGTGAACGTTACGGTGAAGGAACGGAAACAAAAGGTGGAGGGGTTGATGAGTTATCGTCGATTGACTTGTTGACTTTTTCAACTACACTCAATGTTGATCCGCGACCAGGGTCTGCAGGCACATTGACTTTATCATACGCTGACGTACTACGGAGAGACGGCACCGCCTCTCTGCACCATGAGATTCCTGCCGCCGATAGTGCATACCCGCGCTCGTCGAGATGGTTTTGCAGTCTGTCGGAGGCAGTGCGGCCAGCCTGGGGTAGTCCGTACATCCCTTTCCTCACCTCCGCACAGACGGCACCGTTGTGAACCTTGTCCCAAAGATTGTACTCGTCCATGAGTTCCTTCGGAGCGAGTCCCCAATGATGGTGCCGCCCTTGGGAACAGAGGCGGGAACGGGTACACTAGACAAAGGCATCAAGAGGTTAGCTGCTGCTTTAACGTTAATCCTACTGTCCGGTGCACCCGTCCCGTCTCATCCCTGGGGGGTTCCGTCCCATCCTCTAATCCGGCGCAATTCTCGGTACGACGTATTAGTTTCACGAAAACTCGACTTTTCGAGTTTTACCGCTGCCTCGTACAGTGATACTGTACCAATCGCCCAGGTATCGGGTCTGCAGAAAAAGGTCGCCTCCTCTCGCGCTGAGCTCGCTCACCTCTTGTCCGCCGATGCGATCTCGCTAGACTACCTGAATTCTTCTGACGACGAGAGAACAGTGCCGTCAATGGTTCAATTGAGAGGAGCGAGAGACAGTTCTTCTCTATTGCTCCTATTAAAGCAATGTCGGGACGGACGATTGCGACGGTAACAAACTGCTGTCTAAGGAATAAAA
The DNA here is from genome assembly GCA_963793295.1 of uncultured Saprospiraceae bacterium. Classification (GTDB taxonomy): domain Bacteria; phylum Bacteroidota; class Bacteroidia; order Chitinophagales; family Saprospiraceae; genus JAHDHW01. Next base: position 8,335 of record CAWBZX010000028.1, read on the forward strand.
GACGTCCGGCCATCTCGAGCCATGAATTCTTCTCAACAATCCATCACGACAGTCAAACCAGCAGCAATAGGATATCTAGTAGGAACGATCTCAACGAGGGTACAATAGAAGGAGTATTCCTCTTCCACCGCCACGGCGATCGGACCCCGGCCCGTCGTCTCGTGGCCGATGCGTACGCCATCGAAGAAACTCTTTTCTGGAAGACAAAGATACCACCCGGTCCATCCCTGTACGATTCTCTCAGCGAGCTGTATCCCACGGACATACACTTCAGCAACAACGACGGAAGCTTCTTCGATACTAGACGCGAACCGTACGGATTCCTAACGTGGCGGGGCATGGAACAGATGAGGCTGGTCGGACATCGGTGCGGCGTCCGATACGCCAGGTACGGTCATCAGGCGTCAATGGTTGGAGCCAACGTCGAGGATTCAGCGACCGATGAGGCGATCAATGCCCGGGGGACGATTGGGCGGAACTTTCTGCGGTATTGGAACATTGAGGCGTATTCGACGTGCTATTTGCGTACGGTCAAGTCCGTGCAGTGCTTCCTGCACGGTCTTTTGGGCGACGATGATCAGAGATCGTACGAAGAATACATAGGGTGCGAGCATAAGCAGCAGACTTTGCGAGAAATCATTGCAGACGAGGCGAGGAGAGAACGTCCGACGCGACCAGATGATTTGGTCAGCGTCGATGTGCGGGTGCGGGATCGAGCCACCGATACGTTGAATGCGTTCGATCGGAATCCTGATCTGATGAAGAGTCTAGTTACCGAAGTGGTCGAGACGGATCACTTTCAGAAATACGATCGCGAATACGGCTCGGCGCTTGCCAAGCAGCTTTGCGATCTGCTGCCCGGTCTTCTTGCACCTGGACAACGACGCTTATTTGGGGGTCCGTCTGGAATTAATTGGATCCATGCCTGTGACCACTACATATGTCGACTATCGCATGGTCTGAATTATGCTAGATTTTCGGATATGGAGCACGATACCAAAGTTGAGGCGGCACTGCGGAAGCTCTTCAAGCCCACCATTACTCACTTGGCATGGCGGTTTCGTCAGTGGTACAAGAGTCCCCCGTTACTTGCAGCAATTGCTGCACCACCACTACGAGAGATTGAAGGTCAGATACGGAACGCAGTGGAAATGGACGCAGATGATAGGCGTCCTTTTGTTGTATACAGTTGTCATGACGTTACCATCCTTTCGCTGCTTTATGGGCTCGGAGCGGACTTTCTGGAAGACGACGACGGCGAGGGGTGGAAATTCTGGCCGTCGTATGCAACAACTCTAGTGATTGAGCTGGTACGAGTCAAAAAGGGCAAGGGCGATCCGGACGATACGCACGTATTGAGACTCGTGCTTAACGATGAGCCTGTGAGTGTTGTGGCGTTGCGGGATAAGCCGGATAAGGATAAGGTCCTGCGAATATCTGACTTTGCCGGTATAATAGATCGCTTGGAGGAGGCCGGAGGTTGGGGACCGAATGGACGTCTCGCCGACGATCCAGCCTGTGCGTCGGTAGCTAGAGATATGAGCGGTTGGACTGGATAACCAAAGTCTGTGCATAGTTTGTGGCGCAATCCATGGAGGAAGCTATAGAATTAATCTGTTGATACTTCAATAATATCAGTGCGATACATACTATAGACTCGATCGGGGTCCAAACCCGTCCATCGGTATACAACTGCGGCTCAACTATCTTTCTTTCTCTTCAATTCATGATACTCTAATATCCCCAATACATTCAAATATGATCTCTCTACTGCTGGCCAAAACACAAACACTAACGTACGATCGTACGCTGATCTTGTTGGTTTTGCGCTCGCTCGGCAGCCCTGCTAGTCTGCTAGTACTATGCTATCCTACTGCTGCATATCGGATCCTTCGGCAGAGGGATTACCGGCAGTGTCCTCCAGGGAGTTGGCAACGCCAGTAATAGCGCCGGTGGCGGCCATGGCAGCTCCATGGTCCATCATCATCTCGTCCTCGTTGCTGGCGGCGCTGTAGAACAGCTCCATGCTGGCGGTGCTGGCATTGTGCTGCTGCTGATGCTGCTGGCTTTGCTGCTGCTGGTGGGTGGCGATGGCAACATTATCAATTCCGGCAATGCTGGTGGGAGACTTATCGTTGAACGGATTGGGTGCCTAGACCTCCTTCCTCCTCCGCACCATCTCCGTCGTGGACGACGTCGACATCCGCGACGTCGTAGTCGGTCTTGGTGGCGTGGTACTCGGCCTCCCAACGGCTCTCGAGGTCGTTGAGATCCAGCTCGGAGAATAGCTGCAGCAATAAAGAGTTACAAAGTAAAAGCGTAGTCGTTAGGATGGTATTTCTCAATGTATCTATTGAAGTACAGCGCCAATATAGCATAGTACGTTCAATCATTGAATCCAACGACGAACAATGACAACAACAATATGATATATTCAACAAGTACAACGTAAACCCAAACAGAACTCACCCTACCATCCCTGTTGCGTCCCTGCATCATCTTCTTCCTGAGTTCCTCGACCAACGTCCTCATCTCCTCCCTGCGATTGCCGTTGGTACCGACCCTGGACGTTGCATCCTTCAACATGTTGAGGGATGATGTCCACCCTGTCGGATAGGTGCTGGAGCTGCTTGGCCTTGGTGGAGTTGGAGCCGGACATCTTGGCGATGGTGCTGGTGTTGGCGGTGGTGGAGCAATACGTATGAGTCAAGCGGTTACAATAGGCGAAAATGGAAAATGGTAAATTACTTAACACCGATCCGCCGCGCACCGACGAACTTGAACTGGAGCTGCTGGAACTTGAACTGGAGGAGCTGCTGGAGCTGCCATTTCCAGTATTTCTCAACAATATTGATCCTAGTCACATTGCAACGCTCTGGATACGTCGAGCAGAAATCCGCATACACTTGAGCATTGTCTCCGGCGAGGCAAAGCGACAGCGCGCTCTCACACAGCTTGATGTATTCTACGCAAAGGCCGGTATTGTCAGCCTTACCGCTAGAAAGCTGGCTTTCAATACGGCTCATTTCGCGGTCAACATCGGCGGGGCTTGTTACTGTGGCTTTGCCACAATGGAAGCGAAACGACACTGATGAGTACGAACAAACGTTGAAAAGCTGACTTTAAAAACATAAATCCCCCTTTCTCGAAATGAAAGAAATAATCATTTATAAACAGATGTTGATTATTTCAACAACGCACTGCTTGCGGTGTTGCCACTCTCAGTAATGCCGCTGCAACTTCTAATAGAGATGGCTTGCTTGGGCAGGTAATCGTTAACAACACTTAAATTGTGCGCATTTTCAACCGTGATACCATGCCCGCATTGTAATTCAGGTAGCATTTCATATTTGTTATCTCTAATACTGACATTTGTCTTTTTGCTTGATCCACCCAATTTTAATGCGGCTTGATGCGTGTTGCACCTGGCGTATTCCAGACCTCCAATGCCACGTGAACCCCCCTTGAAAGTGTTGCGTTCAATCTTGAGATCATCGACGACATCCATGCTGTTTAAACCAGTGGCTCAAAACCCACAACTGAATGCACCCCCAAAATAAAACACTCCAGAGGGCAGATCCCAGTTTGTTAAGTTCCCATAAGCAGGATTGCCGGTTTTAATATACTCATTAACTTTATTCCCCATTGCCAATTCTCAAATAGATTATCAGATAGGTTGAACCTGCGTATGGAACGAGAAAGTTTTTTCCCTTCCCATTCTTGGGAAGGAATCTTCAAAATCTATGGGTGTCAAGCCCAACGTCACGGATAATATTAAATCTATAGGGTCACCATCACCTGCCCCGAAGAGTAATCCCTTGACGTCCTAATTTTTCAAATCTGTTGTGATGAACATGCCATTCATCAGGTTGGGTCGTAGGAAAGAAGTCGGATCAGGAAGAATACTTATGGCATCACTGTACATATGATGAAAATAATTATCTGCAATCTCTACATCTGGTTACAGCGCCCCAAGAATTAATAGCGTGCCATGCTTCGTTTCCTCCATTTCCAGTCCACGGAGCGGCTTCATAGGTTCCAGCTTTTGTATTTCTTCCTCAATTTCGATCCCAAGTATCTTTATGGTGGGCTGCATCAGCCCCATATCCAGGTAAAAAGATGGAACGGTTATGTGATCCACTTAGACCATCTCCTCCGGATGCATTGGCAATGATTTTTGCTTTTGGATGCGAAGCAATACGCAACTGAGCCAAGAAAAAAAAAATTTTTTTTTTTTTTTTTTAAAAAAAAAAAAAAAAAAAAAAAAAAAAAAAAAAAAATTAAATTACCAATTGCCTGCCTCGGACCTCAAACTTCCACGGCGGAAAGAGGAGTGCCCGATCCCCGTGCATGACTTCCAGTGCCGGTTCGCCAGAAAACTGGGTCTGTCGAAACAGGCCTTTGGTGCGATGCAGCTCTTGCGTGATAATCGGATCGGACAATCTGCTTGGTTCGTAGGCAAACGTGGGCGTCGCGGGAGCCCAGCAGGTCGCAACCGTATAGCGAGCGGCAAGCTTCCCGCTGTGGTCGAGATCGCCCAGCTCAAACATGTCCTGATTTCCGTAGAATTGAAAGGAGAGCCCGGTTCGAGACCTGAGACCATTGAGCCGTTCTCGATCCGGATGGAGTGGACCACCCAACTGTGAGCCTGGCTGGAGCCGATCAAGGCCATGCAATATCAATTCGCGCTGCTGCTGCTGAAGGGAGGCCACGTATAGCTCGACAAGTTCCGTGGCAAACGAAAGATCTCCAGCCCCCACATCCAGGAGGGAAGCTACATCTGCATTGAGCAGGAGATCGAACGGATTGGGGTGAGAGTGGGCGAAGACGTCAATCTCCTCGCTCCGCAGAGTGGTCACCGGCCAGCGCGCTATTGGGCCCTCAGTGACACCGAACCATACACAGAGCGCTCGCACGGCTTTTGTGGGAGGGAGTCCTGTGAGTTCTTTGAGTCGGGGGCCGGAGAGGTCTTGAATTCGAACGGTTTCTGAGTTTCCCAACGCCAGGATGATCGTGTCTCGGATGATGATAGGAAGATCGACCCGATGAGCTTCTTCGACCAGCCGCTTCAGGGTCGCAGAGAGCTGTGTTGCCTCAACAAGTTTGCGTGAGACCTCCCATTCCTTCTCACGCTCCTGCAAGAGCTGGGTAACCTGGGAGCGAAAATCTGCAAGAATCTGTGCGGGAGAATTCATGAGCCGATTGTGCGGGATGCGCGACCGTAGAACTACGAGATTAAATTGGTGAATGGTGCAGCATAACGACCTGTTCCATGGGCGTCAAGGCTTCCGTCTTGCCCATCCTGAGAGACCTGTGTTAGGTAGAGGCCATGGACAGGACACCAGTGCGCCTCACTATGCGAGTGATCTTCTCCTCATTCACGACGCTGCTGCTGATCTGGGCTTTGTGCTTCACCGTGGCCTGCACAAGCAGAGGAGGCGCCAGATCTTCCATCCTCACACCGGACGGACAGCTTGTACCCCTCCAAGAGTGGCAGATCATTAACACGGCGACAGGACACACGGTTCCTTTCGATCAATGGGCGGCATTATTGCTCCAGCAGGACATCATTTATCTGGGCGAAGAACATCACAATAGGTTTCATATCGACGCAGCGCTGTCGGTGTTGCGGAGACTGAAGGCGGAGGGCCGCAGGCCGGCCTTAGCGATGGAAATGTTCGGCTGGGACGGCCAAGCTGCACTGGATCAATATGTTTCACGGGTAGACATAACACGCCAGGAGTTCCTGGAAACCGTCAGGTGGAAACAGAACTGGGGTGAGCAATACGTAACTGGACGAAGCCAGCAGAACAAAAAAAAAACATAGCCAATTGCTGGCATTAAATGGTAGCTATTCCATTCCCCTGGATGGATTATCTGGAGGTATTTATTTCGTACATATTACAGATGGCGAAAGCAGTATGGTAGAAAAACTTGTAGTTGAATAATTTTTATTAAGCAATAATTCAAATGGCTTGCCCGAATTATTCAGGCAAGCCATTTTAGTTTTCTTTCCTTTAGTAATGTAATTTCTGCAGCATTCCTATTCTTTTAAGCTTACAAACTCCCTCAATTCCACTTTATAAGATTAGTTGTTAAAAAGGTCTAAACCAGTAGGTTAAGATTATTTCTTTCAGCGATTTTGACCCGTCTTTGAAGTGACTTTTCGAAACTTCATAATTTACTTATAACAGCTTTCTTTAATACAAGATTTTGGTTTGAAACTTGCTTATAGTTTAAAGGCAACATATAAAAATATCTTTATAAAAATAAACTGATTAAAAATGAGAAAATTTCTGCTACTAACGTTTGCTTTTTTATATACCGGGTTTTTCGCTTTTTCTCAATCTATTGAGTTTAGTGATGATTTTGAATTATTTACGAACAACTGGATATTAGAAGGAACGTGGGGAACTACAACAACTCAGTCAAGTTCTGGTACCCAATCTTTGACGGATAGCCCGGCGGGCAATTATTTGCCTAATCAGAATATTTCAGCTACAATGTCCACAGGAGTGGACCTTTCCAACGCCCCTAATGCGGAGATTAGATTCGTCGCATTCTACGACATTGAACCGGGAAATTTTGATTTTTGTTACCTGGAAGCCAGCAGTGATGGAGGTTCTACATGGTCAACAATTGCTAGCTTTTTGGGGGAAGATAATTCTACACCTTGGGCAGAACACATTTATTCGTTAAGTGATTTTGTAGGTAGTTCAGATGTTAAAATTCGATTTCGTTTTGATTCCGATGGAGCAACAGAATATGATGGAATTTATATTGACGATTTTTATATTATTAGTTTAGAAGCGGACGAAACGCCTCCTGGTGTTTTACACAATCCACCACAATTTTATGAAAGTTATATCGGCAATATCAAAATGACAGCGGATTTGATTGACGATTCAGGGATACAATTCGCTTTTTTGAAATATTCTGTAAATTCAGGTCCCGAACAAACTGCAGCTGGAACGAATACCATTGATGAAACCTGGTCCTTTACCATACCAAAACAAACTGAAGGAGCTCAAGTTGATTATTATCTATTAGTCAGAGATGATTCTCCAAATGACAACACAACCACTACTGATGTTTATTCCTACATTGCTGGAAATCACATTTTTTATGATAATGCCCAAAATGACAATACAACATCTATTGGCCCGGCATCAACGAGTGGGTTAATGGGATGTGCGGTGCGTATTACTTTGAATGGGACCACAGATGTTATTTATGCCTTAATTAGAAATTATACTGATCAAAGTTCGCCAAATGATGATTTTCTTTTCCACATTTGGGCCGATAATAATGGCTTACCGGGAACCGATATGATTACACCATTCATGGTTACTCCTGAAGCTGATTTAATGGCGACAAGTCCTATGACTCGAATTGATTTGTCTGCATATTCAGCTGAATTATCAGGATTATCTGGTGACTTTTTCGTTGGATATACGGTGCCTACTGGCGAAACTAATTTAGTGCAAACTACACCAGCTGTTGCTAATCGTTCTTTTAACTTTGACGGATCAAATTGGATGCTAAATACTCAAAGCGATTACCACTTTCGTGTCATTACTACACAGTTTGAAGCTCCAAATGTTTGCGGCGAAGCCGCAAATTTAAGCAGCATGATTGGTCAAGGAGCTGGTAATTCACAATCCTCACCTCTTTGGGATAATTCAAATGCATCAGTTACCGGGAATGAACCGGGAAATGGTTGGGAATGTTGGTGGGATGAATCTCTTGATAATCCATTGTGGTACACTTTTACCGGTGATGGAGGAACCTATCAAATTAAGACTACAAATTGTAATGGAACTGCAACGGATTATATTTATGACGGGGATGCTCAGATCGCTATTTATAATGGTAATGATTGTAATAATTTAACTGCTATAGCGTGCAGTGATGATGGAGAAATAGAGCCGGACATTTATGCACCAATAGTTGATTTTGAAACTACCGAAGGCATGACTTATTTTATAATGATCGATGGATATGACGGCGCTTTCGGAGAGTATTGTGTAGAGATAACTGAATTGGTAACTTGTGCGGCACTTTCGATTGGGGAATCCACCGGGGATGCGAATATCTGCTTCGGCGTATCAACTTCATTTACAACCGAAGGAGCAGTCGTTCCAACTTTCCCTATTTCTGGTTTCGACTGGATAGTGAGTACTGATGATATTTCAGGATCCTCTGATCCATATAATGAAGCTTCATTGGTTATAATGATTGGCTCATCGAACGCATCATATAATCCTATATTATTAAACGATGGATTACAACTTAATACAGGTACTTATTTCTTTACTCCGGTCGTATTTGGTGCGGCAATAGATACAGATGGCTCTCCTGAAGGACTTGATTTTACAAGTGGCTGTGTTGAAACCGGTATTTCCATCGAAGTAACTTTATATGCTGAATTTGATGATTTAGTTGGTACTCCATCTTCTACTAACGAAGTGTTTCCTCCGGGAAATAATGGAGAAGCTAGTGTTTCAGTGACCGGTGGTTCTGGCTCTTATTCTTACGATTGGAGTAACGGAGGTGATGCTGAAACGATTACCGGTTTGCCAGCAGGTACTTATACAGTGACTATCTCTGATGATTCAGGATGCGTTGAAGATGTTGTTGAAACAGTTGTCGTTGATATGATTACAGGAACAAGTGATTTAGCGTTCGAACAAGCGATTCAGCTTTCTCCAAATCCGGCTAAATCCAGAACCAATCTTGTTTATAATTTTAATGAAACAGTAGATTTGACAATGACAATGACCAATGCCATTGGTCAGATTGTTGAGCAAAAAATCATTGATAGCGCTTTAAATGGCACCATCGAAATTAACCTCGAGAAGCTAAACGATGGTGTTTACTTTATTCAATTGACTGATGGTGCACATCAATCATCCAAAAGGTTAGTAGTTAGCAAATAAGTCAACTTTTGAATAATTCAAAACCCCGTCAGCTTTAAGTTGACGGGGTTTTGTTTTTTATTATCTTAGCAAAATAAATAGCCTGTCTTATTAACTTTGACTGACTACATACCAACCAAATTATTACCAATAAATCAACGAAGAACGCTTATTTTTTATAGGAATATTTTAATAACTTGAAATGTATAATCACAAGACACAAGAATATGGGGAATTTTTAAAATATACTTTTTATAATGACGAAACGGGAAATAGTTTTTCAATAAGCCCGGAGTATGGTGCCTGTCTTTTGGATGTTGCCTTTGGCGGACGAACAATGATTGATGGTCCTCAAACCATTGAAGAATCCTTAAAAAATGAATGGTGTAAAAGCGCATTTCTTTTTCCTTTTCCAAACCGGTTGAAATCAGGTAAATACAATTTTGAAGGAAAATCCTATCAATTTCCAATTAATGAACCAGCTACAAATAATACCTTGCATGGATTTGGAGCCAACCAGATTTTTAAATTAATATCACTTGATTGTAATGAAAATTGGACTGAAATACTTTGTCGGCATAAAAATCCAGGCACCAATCCGTCTTATCCATTTGCGTTTAGCTTTGATATTAAAATGCGCATTTCGGAGCCAGCTTCTTTTGTTATTGAGCTTATGCTTAAAAATGAAAGTCAACAAAAAATACCTGTAGGTTTGGGGTGGCATCCCTACTTTAATTGTTTTGATAAAGTAGATCAAATATTTCTGCAAATGCCCGAATGTGAAATTGTTGATGTTGATGAAGTTGCAATTCCAACCAAAGAACGATTCGACTACGAATATTTCAATGAAAAGCGCCAAATAGGAAATGTGGCTTTGGACAATGCCTTTGAAATAAAGAATCAAAAGGGTAGGGCAGAAGTGGTGCTGTTTTCTAATGCTGAAAAGTTGATTTACTGGCAGGAAACGGGCTTGAAAAAATTTAATTTTCTGCAAATCTTTACTCCACCAAACCGCAAATCTATTGCGATAGAACCAATGACTTGTAATATTGATGCTTTTAATAACGGTGACGGTTTAATTGTTTTGAATCCTGGGGAACATATTTCCGGACGATTTGGATTTTCTTTTCAAGCTGGATAAATCCAAAATTCATTACATTGTGAGGTGGAGCTACAGCTGGTATTTTGGTCTGTTAAGTTATTGGGCTAAATTATCAAGAATTTTTACGCCTGCTTAAAATAAATGAACAAGACTATGGAAAATCAGAACAATAAAATAAATAGAAACAAATTTGTAAACTGGTCCATTGAAGCAGCGATCCAAATTGGTTTGCTTGTATTTATCGTCCTATCCAGTTATATGATTTTCAAACCATTTATTGTTCCGGTTGCATGGGGAATTATTATTGCGATTTCGATCTTTCCACTGGCAAAAAGACTGAATACATTAATAGGAAACCGAAAAAAAATTACAGCCGTTATTATGACAGTGTTGGTTTTATCTTTGGTACTCATCCCTACTATTCTTTTTACAGGTTCAATCATTGATAGCATCAGAAACCTGTCTCAGTCTTTTGAGGAAGGTGAATTAAGTTTTACGCTTCCTGAAAAAGATGGTGAATTATCTACGGCCCAACAATTCGTCATAGAAAAATGGCAGGACATATCACAAAATTTGGAACAAACATTAATAAAAATAGCTCCGCAACTCAAACAGGCAAGTCAATTTCTAATTTCATCTATTACAGGATTAGGCGGATCATTAATCATGTTTATTATAGCTATAATTATTGCCGGGGTATTTTTGACAAATGCAGAAGGGGGGCATAATATTGCGCTAAAGTTATTTAAAAAATTGACTGGTAACAGAGCGGAGGAGCTACTCCAACTTTCTATTGCTACAATTCGAAGTGTTATGCAAGGAGTGATTGGGGTTGCTGTCATTCAGGCGATATTAGTTGGAATAGGTTTTTTTGCTGCAGGTGTCCCTGGAGCAGCTGTTTTGACTTTGATCGTTATGATCCTGGCAATTGTTCAATTCCCTCCGATTATCATTATCATTCCAGTTATTTTTTATGTTTATTCAACCGCTTCGACAGGAGTGGTAATTGCCTTCACGATTTGGAGTATTCTTGCCTCACTAAGTGATAATATATTAAAACCAATGTTGTTGGGGCGTGGGATGGATATTCCCATGATTGTGATCCTTATCGGAGCAATTGGCGGTATGATGGCTGCAGGTATGATTGGATTATTTGTCGGACCGGTAGTACTCGCTTTGGGGTATCAACTCTTTCAAGCCTGGATGGATGAGGACAGTTTGAAAACAGCAGAAGAAATGGATAATTCGTTAAATCTATAAGAAAAAGATCCATTAATAGATGCTTAATTTTTTAACTTTGTTCAACATTACTTGTTAAAAAACCATTGAAAAAATAATTTTCTAAATAAAACAAAAAACACAATCATGAAAAATTTATTATTGTTCTCTTTTATAGGAATGCTGTTCGTTTCTTGTAGCTCTTTAAAAGTAACCAGCGATTACGACAAAACCGTTGATTTTACCCAATACAAATCACTAACATATTACGGCTGGGCTCAGGATAGCGATAAGCTTTTAAGTCGTTTTGACAAAGAACGAATCGAAGAAGCAGCCGGAAATGAATTCAAAAAGAGAGGTATCGATATTGTTGAAAGTGGAGGAGATCTCATCGTTACATTATTTGTAGTTACCGAAGATAAAACTCAGGTTTCGGCCAATACTACCAACATGGGTGGTTATGGTGGATACGGAGGGTATTATGACTATGGACCTGGCTGGGGTTATGGTGGTGGTATGTCTACCACAACCTATAGTGAGTATGAATATACGACGGGAACTTTGGCTATTTCAGTATATGATGCCAAAGCTGAAAAGTTGATTTGGGAAGGAATCGGTCAGGGAACTGTGGATGATAATCCTCAATCGCGGGAGCAAAATATTCCAACAGACATTGCTAAAATTATGGCTTCCTATCCAGTGAAACCAAGTAAATAATAAACCATTATTTCTACTAATTAACGCAAGTTGCGAAACACCTTGCTAATTATGAGTTAAGTTTTTTTAAAAAAAATAAAAGAAAAGGCTGTCGGAAAATATTCCAACAGCCTTTTTGCATTATATTGAAAAGTACTATTCTTTTACAAATTTTGATCTTGTATTAAGCCTGATCTAGGTTTTGCAAATTATTAATGGTTTGAATTTAGGAGGTTTTTATAGTTTAATAAAAATGCCACGACCTTCAGTGGAAAGCTAAAACAGACAGTCATAGGGTACTTCAGGCCGCAGCATTTGATAGCCTAATATTTGCCTTTCAGCAAATTTGGTGATATCAAACCTGTTTTTGAGATATTTGAATTTAGAAATAGACAGGTTGAAGGTTAGGCTCTTTTTTTTAAAAATTATTGATGTGCATTTTTTTATTAGACATACGAGAAGAACTAGTTGACTGGATCACAACCATCAAAAAAATATTTTAAATAGCCATAGCCAGTATTATTTTTTAGCACAAGAAGTATCATGCAAAACCTGTTTTTACATAAAGTATAACGGAGAGATTAGAAGCAGCTTATGCCAGGTGACATTAGTTGCGATTATGCCATCGCCAAGAAACGCCAAAATCAATAAACCAATCAACTAAACTATTCTGGCCCTGCCAGCCAGCCGAAACATCCAATTGCAGATCATTGTTGACCAGATAAGAAAATCCCGCATCGTAATTATCACTGAAAGCATTGAAGCTACCGTAAACTTCCAAAAAAGCTCCCCATTTTTCAGTAAGACTGAATGAAGTGTTGAGTACATAAATGCTGGTTGGATCGCCGCCATTTCCTGTCCAAATGATTCCCCAGTTAGTTGTGACAGATAGCCAATCCGTAACTTTATTACCTGTAGCAAGGATGAAAATTGTACCTAGTTTTTCCCTGCGATATTCCTTGCTTTGGGCTTTTAATAATAGCCGTCCTTGCAAACCTATGGCGGGTATAGCCCCTTTTCTTTCTAAAATATTGTATCGCAAACCAATTTGAGTATTACTAACTCCAAATTGATTTTCGGTACCTGTTATGGTAAGGGTTTCGTCAGTCCTAAAATTAACAACTCCACTGACTTCCAATTTTTCAAAAACACCATATCGGAAAACAGAATTAGAAATCCAGGTTTTACTATTAAAAACTTTATCCAGGTTATATTCATTGTAATTGAATCCGGTTTGAATTTGAAAAACATTTTTGCCAACGGTATACGCGCCAATAGCTGCTCCGGGGCGTCCTGTGCGAATCGTTTTGCCAAATTGAGCAAAAGTGGTTTGGGAGAGCATTGCAATTAAAATTAGAGATAAAATAAACTTTATATTTGAAATGCATGGTTCGAAGCGAAGCGTGGCAATCATGTACTTTAACTTTGAAAAAGGTGATCTTCTTTAAATGATAGACTGCAAAATAATCAATTAGTCACATTTAAAATGATTATTTTATTAAAGTAGATTGGAAATACTCTCAGGCTAGATCTCAGCTATCAAAAAAAAATATTTACTTTTAAGTGCCCAATAAATTTGTTGCAAAATCATAGTCTTTTGATGAGCTTTCTTTCAAATAGAATAGATATTGAAAAAGAAGTTATCACTTTGCTATCGCAAGGGGATAAAAAAGCTATTTCAGTAGCCTATCAAAACTATGCGGATGCGCTTTATGGGATTATCGTCCGAATTGTAAAGTCACATGAAATTGCAGAAGAGGTGTTACAGGATACCTTTATCAAAGTTTGGGGCAATGCCAACAAATTTGATGAAAGTAAAGGAAGGCTGTTTACCTGGTTTGCAAATATTGCCCGAAATTCAGCTATTGATATGGTACGTTCTGCTAAATATCAGAATTTCCAAAAAACCGACTCATTGGATAATCCCGTATATACAAATATTGCCCCCGATACAAATATTGAACTAAAGGACCCTGGTCTGGAAAAGGTGATTAACTCATTGGATGAAAAATATCGCATAATCATTGACAAACTTTATTTTGAAGGGTACTCACATAGCGAGCTTGCAAAGGAAATGGATATTCCCCTGGGTACTGTAAAATCACGACTTAGACTGGCTATCAAAGAATTGCGTCATAAACTGGACGGCGATTTTATAAAAATTTTATTACTCATACTATTATTTTTATCAGCAATGTTTTAGCATAAAAAGTGGATATTAAAAAATACATAGAATCAGGAATTTTAGAGAACTACGTTCTTGGACTGACTTCTGAAAAGGAGAATCAGGAGGTGCAGCAATTGGCGTTACAATATCCTGAAATCAGAAAAGAACTGGACGAGATTGAGCGTTCCCTTGAACGCTATGCGGAGGCCCGAAAAATAAAAGCACCTATAAGTCTGGAGGCAAAAATTTTGGAAAAAATTGATAACGCTGCTAATCAAACACCAAAAGACACTCCGGAAAAAGGGAGTAATAATGGACTTTCTTTTCTTCTAGGTTTCTTATTTTTAGTGGCGGCAGTTGCTGCATTTTGGTTTTATAATAACAGTCGGACTTTAAAAGTTGCTAATGATGATTTGCAGACGCAATTGGATAGTTTGCGAGAAGACTGCCTTCAAACAGAGCGTGATTTGCAACTTTTGAAAGACGAGTGGGAAATCATCCGTGCCGACGGTAATGAGACAATTATTATGAAAGGAACGGATAAAGCTCCGCTTGCAATTGCTACGATTCACTGGAATAATGAAACTAAAAAATCCTATCTCGATGTCATCAGGTTGCCCGCTCCACCAACTGACAAACAATACCAACTTTGGGCTATTGTCGATGGTGTCCCAACGGATATGGGCGTTTTTGATGTAAAAATTGATTCTACGATTCTTCAGGAAGTACCCTTCATAGAAAACGTTTCTGCTTTTGCTGTTACACTCGAACGTAAAGGAGGTAGCCCGACACCAACCCTCGAGGAAATGGTTGTGATTGGAAATATTTAGAGTGATGTTTGTAAGGAGTCAGGAGCGAGAGACGAGTTGCGAGCATTCAGGTCTCCAAAGCATATCCCTCCAAAAAATCCTCAAATCTAAAAAACGACTACGAACTACAAATCAATTCAATCCAACTTTATAGGCTCGAAAGATTTAAAGACAGAATGTTTGGCAGCTTCGGCGTTTTTTTGATATTGAGACCAGTCTTTTTCAAAAAATGAATTTACAGCATCAAGTGCTTTTGTTGTTTCCTTTTTTGCTTTTTCGGTGGCTATCTGTGCCATTTGGCTTGGCGGGCCGTCGGAATTACCGATGTAAGAGCTAGCTCTGTAAAGATAGGTGCTCAAGGAATTATTATTTCGGACGATTCCTTTTTGTTTTTGTGGTGGTAGAAAAATTTCCATTAGTGTTTTGATGCTGTCCTGCATGGCCTTCCCTTGTTTTGCAATATCTTTTTTCAAGGTATCCTGAGCATTGACCATTTGGTCGTCGACAAGTTTGATTGTCTTTTTTGCTTGCTTAAGTTGTTCAAACGCAGCTGTGGCCTTCTTTACAATTTTATAAAAATCATCCAAAGCATTTTGCTCAGCTTTTATTTGAGCAATGGTAATTGAGCTTCTGGGATCTGTTTTAACATTGACGAAAGTTGAATCTTTATAATCTTTATGCTCAATCACTATTTTATATCGACCTGGAAGAACATTTGGACCATTTGGCAGATTATCAGTGGGTTTGCGGTCCCGATAAGAGGGATAGCTAACACCATTGCTTCTCATATTCCAGGAAATTCGGTAAAGTGATGTATCAGCATTGGTTGAATAATTACGGACGGTATCTCCTGCTTCGTCGTAGACAACCAGGTATAATTTCTTTTCATCTTTCCCTTTCTTACCTTTCCCTTGTTTTTCCGCTTTCTTTGGTTCCTCTTCCTCCTTTTCTCCTTCTTTCTCCTCTTCTGTTTCCTGCTTTTCTTCTTTCTTCTTTTTTTTCGGTTTTGTCCAAATCGAAATCATTGCTCCACCGCGTTTGTTTTGACCAACGAACTCACCATCGGCAATAAAGCGAATTCCATCAACTGATCGGTAATCAGTAATATAAGCATCGCGAGGTTCAAAAACTTTAAATGGCTGTTCGAGGATGTTTCCTTTTGATTTGGCAATTTCCCGTAAAGGCTGGATATCATCCAAAATCCAGGCTGCTCTGCCAAAAGTTCCGATAATCAGGTCGTGTTCACGAGGATGGATTTTTAGATCTCTTGTTGAAACGGATGGAAAATCTTTGGTCCATTTGTTCCAGAATTTTCCAGCATCAATAGAAAAGTAAAGCCCATAATCTGTCCCAAGAAACAATAATTCAGGTACCACCGGGTCTTGCACGATACAAAGCGCATGACCCGAAACCTGACTTTCATCGACGATACGTGTCCAGGAGTCTCCATAATCTGTGGTGTGATAAACGTATGGTTTCCAGTCATTTCGACGATAGTTATTAACTACGACGAAGGCCTCGTTTGCATTTTTTATGGAAACTTCAATTTGTGGAATCCAGCTGCCTTCCGGACAATCGGGGAGTGTTGCCGCTAAATTTGTCCAATTTTTTCCGCCATCACGAGTTAGTTGCAAATTGCCATCGTCTGTGCCCACCCAAATCGTATTTTCGTCAACGGGGCTAGGCGCGATGCAAAGGATGGTCGTGAAGTTTTCTGCTTCAGTAACATCTTTGGTCAGACCACCGGTCTCATTGGATTCTTTTTGTTTGATGGTGTCGTTTGTTGTCAGATCAGGAGAAATGATCTTCCAGCTTTGTCCGCAATCCAGACTTTTGTGTATGTATTGGCTACCGAAATAAATGCCACAATCATAAAACGGATTTTGTGCAAGCGCTGCATTCCAGTTGAATCGCAATTCTTCATTCTCGGGATGTAAGGGTCTTATTCTTTGAGTCCGGCCAGTTTCGCGATCAAAATACGAAAGGCTTCCCCCTTGAGACATGCCCCAGCCAAAGCGATTATTATCTCTTCTCAATATGACATCAAAGCCATCTCCAAAAAGTACTTCCCGCCAATCTTCATTTCGGATGCCGCCACTTTTAAGCACTGCACTCGGGCCTACCCAGGATCCATTATCCTGCATTCCGCCAGCGACATTGTAGGGGAAATCCATGTCATAATTGATGTGATAAAATTGAGCAAGCGGCAGGTTGTCAATAAATTCCCAGTTGGCACCGCCATCACGCGAAATATTCAAACCACCGTCATTTCCATTGATTAAATAACTTGGATCATCCGGATGAATCCAAAATGCATGATGGTCCGGATGCACTCGTTTGCCATAATCCAAGATCGTTTCAAATGTTTTTCCGCCATCTTCGCTTTTTGAAACGTAAGACCAAAGATTCCAGATTCGGTTTTCATTTTTTGGATCTACATAAATCTCAGCATAATAAAATGGGCGATTACCAATATTTTTATCAGCAACCATTTTCCATTTGTGTCCGCCATCTGTGGATTTGTACAAAGCATTTTTTTTGGCTTCCACCAATGCATAAACGATATTGGGTTTTGACGGGGCGATGGCTAAGCCAATCCTACCGAGGTCTCCTTTTGGCAGGCCGTCTTTCTCGGTAATTTGTTTCCAGTTTTCGCCACCATCATAAGAAATATGTAAACCAGAACCTTTGCCACCGCTATTGAAAACCCAGGGTTTTCGGCCAAACTCCCACATTGCTGCAATAATTTTATTGGGATTGGCTGGATCAATGACGAGGTCAGCGACGCCGGTTTGATCGTTGATGTAAAGTACTTTCTTCCAGGATTTACCCCCGTCAGTAGTTTTGAAAACGCCGCGTTCTTCATTGGGGCCCCAGGCGGAACCTAAAGCACCGACATAAACGATATCCGGATTATCGCGATGCACGATGATCCGGTGAATGAGTCGTGTTTTTTCAAGGCCCATCAACTTCCATGTTTTACTACCATCTATACTTTTATAAATTCCTTCTCCGCTGTTATGCGAATTGCGGGGATTTCCTTCACCTGTTCCGACCCAAATCTCGCTCGGATTTTTTTGGTTAACGGCAACAGCTCCGATAGACTGCACAGGCTCTTTGTCAAAAATAGGTTCCCATTTGATGCCTCCGCTTTTTGATCTCCACACACCACCTGACGCCGTTCCGACGTAAATGATTTGAGGATTACTCAAATCAACATCAATGCTTGTTACTCTTCCGCTCATCCCTGCTGGGCCAATATTGCGGATTTTCATTCCTTTCAATTGTTCAACATCAACTTTTTGTGCAAAGAGGGTGAAGCAGATAAAGATGAGAATAGTTGTAAAACTTAGTTTTCCGTTCATTTTTTAAATATTCTTTTAGCCAATTTTTGCTAAGATATTGAAAAAAGGTGAGTTGTATAAAAGTATTGAAAATCAGGGTCAGTTAGGGAGTTCATTTTTAAATGTTAGAAGGATAAGTGTTAAATGTTGGCGTGAATATTAAGCTTCTTAAAGCGTTATACAATTTTTAACTTTTCATATTTCGTTTAATTGTAAAAAATAAATACTTTAGCGCCATACCACACACAAAACGAAGAATAAGTATCAAGCAAAGTGAAAAACCAGCTTATTCTTTTCTATTGAGAGAACATCCCCCAATTTATTTTTCGCACACGTTTTATTTTCCCATGTAACAAATTTGAATTGTTTGATTCGAATGCCCATTGTCTTGCATCTTGCGAGGCACTATGAAGCATTTTATATCGACAAAAGATGAGATCGTTTCGCACACGCTTTCTCATCTTGTCGCTATGAACTAATGGACAAATAGTTTGACAATCACTTGGTCTGAAAATATTTTAACACACAAAAAAACCGTCCCATTAACCATGATTGAATTTTATGTAAAGCAGCTTGCTATGCTGATTGGAATTTGGTTTTGTTTTCAACCTTTGCAAGTATATGGTTTTCAAAATAAGCTGAATGAAGAAGCTGTCGACAGCATCATAGTTGCAAAGGATTTTATACGTTATCCTTTTAGTATGAGTGACTCAAATCACAAGTTGATAATGACGCAACTGAAAGCGGGGGAAGATTATACTGTTTTTTTGGGTAATGCGGATTATGTAAACGATTGTAAGGTGGATTTTGTACCAAATGGGCAAGTTGTGGTTTTAAAAAATAATGTGTTACAATTTAAAGCTGATAAAACCATTTTTGAAATTATGCTTCGCAAAGGAGATTGCAACAGAATTGCGAATTTGAACCTGTCAATTGGTTGCACTTCTTGTGGAAATGAATCTGGTGAGCGTAATCCACCCGGGATCGAAACGGATAATTCTTATGATCCGGAGCAGTTGATCCGGGATGTATTTATCGGTGGAGATTGTTTTGATGTAGACAGCAACAGTATCAATTATATTGGGCACAATTTAGCCAGAGGTTATTTTTCGAGCGGAAGCAGCTCCATAAATGTCGAAGAAGGGGTCATCCTATCAACCGGGAATATTGCAAACAGCGCCGGACCTAATAATGCTTACAACACCGGCAATTCTTTTGCATTAAATTACATAGATTCGGATTTGGCTGACATGGTCAGTTCAAATTCGATCTATGATGTTGCTTCCCTCGAATTTGATTTTACGCCAACAACGAATATGGTTTCCTTTGAATTTGTGTTCGCTTCCGAAGAATATTGCGAGTATGTAAACAGTACTTTCAACGATGTCTTTGGTTTTTTTATAAGCGGCCCAGGGCTTAACGGTCCATTTTCCAACAATGCTGAAAATATCGCAATTGTTCCAAATACGAGTGATTATATCGCTATAAATAGTGTCAATCACCTTTTAAATTCTAATTATTATATCAATAACATACCCTCATGGCAACATGATCAGATTCCGGATTATCTCCAATGTGAAAATCATACATTGGAAAGTGGTGTGGCCATTGAAGATATTGAATTTGATGGTTTTACGACCGTTATGACGGTAACGGTGGAAGTAGAGCCTTGTGAATCTTATCATATTAAACTGGCGATTGCGGACGTGGCTGATGCCTATTTTGATTCCGCAGTCTTCCTAAAAGCTAATAGTTTTAATGCAGGAGCAACTGCAAATGTATCCGCTCAAGTGCCGGGCGAGACTTCTTCCAATATCGCTTATGAAGATTGCCAGGATGGATTTTTTGTATTTGAACGGATAAATGATGATGTAAGCGATTCGTTGGTTGTACATTTTAATATTGCTCCATCAAGCACGGCAATTCCGGGTGTTGATTTTGAATTATTCGCCGATTCAATTGTCATTCCGGTAGGTGACTCTGTTTATTATCTGTCTGTGGATATCTTTTCAGACCTTTTAGTTGAAGGGATTGAAACGCTTGTTTTAGAATTGGATGCGCCCTGCTCTTGTAATATTCCAAATATTGAAATGCTCATCAGTGATTACGAGGAGCTTACTTTAGAACTGGAAGATTTCACTCTTTGTGGCCCTTCTTCGGCAACGTTAGCCCCACTAATAACTGGTGGATTAGGCAACTACACTTATTACTGGAATACCAATGATTCTATTGAAATAATTGTTGTAAACCTTGATACCACTACCACTTACTTTTTGACGGTAACCGACGAATGCGGCAATACTGTTGAAGCTCAATCAACCATTGAAATTATTGAAATCCCTTCAGCTACGATAAGTGGTTATGAACAGGTTTGCCCGGAAAATCCAACTGCTGAGATATTAATTGAATTGCTAGGCGAGGGCCCCTGGGAGATCGAATATAGTCTCAATGGGATTCCTCAAACGCCAATTTCAGGGATCACATCCAGTCCTTTTATTTTATCGGTCAATGAATTAGGAATCTATCATTTAATCAGTGTTTCCCATGACGGCTGCGAGGGCGAGGTGCAGGGTGCAGCTTCTGTTGTGGAAATCAATTTTCAGATCGATGCTCAAATAACAGCGGAAAGTTGTCCTGAGGCTGGTGATGGTAATATTGATGTTATCGTGAGCGGTGGTCTAAGTCCATATCAATTTGAATGGGATAATGGACTGGGAGGGGTTGAAGATCCTGAAAATCTTATGGAAGGAACATACAATCTTACACTGACTGATGCTAATGGATGTTCCACTATTTCAAGTATAATTGTTCCGCTTGATGATAATGTCCCTGTGGTCGAAGCTGGTGCAGATGCTACTTTAAATTGTATAATTTCTGAATTGACTTTAAGTGGTAGCGGTACACAGGGGACCAATATTAGTTATTTGTGGACAACCAACGACGGGAATATCCTTTCAGGAGAGATGACACTCAATCCCTTAGTTAATCAAACGGGCACTTATTTTTTAAATATTACCAATACAGATAACAATTGTGTGGTTATTGATGAGACTGAGGTTTTCATCGATACGGTTGCTCCCGTTCCGATTATAGAAATTTTGGGTCCTCTGGTTTTGGATTGTTCAAACCCCAGTACAATACTCGATGGAAGTAGCTCAATTCCTATTGGAGGTTTAGAATTTGAATGGTCAACTATTGATGGAAATATTATTCCCGAAAACGAAAATATACCTAACCCAGAAGTGAACGCTGCCGGAACATATCTATTGACTGTTACCAACACAGACAATGGATGTTCCGCAGCTACTAGCTTTTTTGTCGATGCTGACATAGTATTGCCTGTAATTGATATTGAAACGCCGTTGATTTTGAATTGTATAGATACGATTATTCAACTTGATGCAGGAAATTCTTCTGTCGGCGCTGAATTTGAATATCTATGGGAAACCGATAATGGGAATATTTTAAATGGAATTAACTCCCTTTTTCCCACACTTGATCAGCCTGGGGTTTATACTTTAAGTATTCAAAATACCGCGAATAATTGTGAAAACACTGCTGTGGTCGAAGTGGTAGAAGATATTGAACCTCCGATTGCGGATGCAGGATTGCCTGCAGAATTGGATTGTAATACTTTAGTTGCGGCTTTGGATGCTAGCCAGTCTTCCTCCGGCATCAATTACAACTACTCCTGGACCACATTCGATGGGGTTATTGTTTCGGGAATTTTTACTTCAAATCCAATGGTAGGAGCATCAGGTACTTATTTTCTTACAGTTTTAAATAATCAAAACGGTTGTTCTGCTTCTGACGAAGTTTCGGTTACCGAAAATATGAATGTTCCAAGTGGAGTTGATCTTATCATTGCTCCTCCGCCATGTTTTGGTGATTTTGGAAGTGTTACTGTTTTAACTGTTTTTGGTGGAGAAGGTCCTTATCTCTATTCTATTGACGGAGGTGAAAACTTTTATTCTAATGCTGTTTTCTCTACTTTATCTTCCGGGATTTATAATTTAATTGTTCAGGATCTAGAAGGTTGTCAGTTTGAGGAACAGGTGTTGATTCCACAGGCCTATGAATTGATTGTTACGCTTGAGCCAGAGATAGAAATAGAATTGGGAGAATCTTATCAGATAAATGCCCACATCAATATTCCCATTAGTCAGATTGATACCATTATATGGAGTCCCAATGCATCTTTGAGTTGTATAAACTGTCTTAATCCAATCGCTCTTCCATTTGAAAATACGATTTATACGATCACTATTTTGGACCAAAATGGTTGTGAAGCAACTGCCGAAATTCTTTTGAGAGTGGACCCGGTCCGCAAAATATTTATACCTAATACATTTTCACCAAATGCTGATGGTAACAATGATATATTCTTAATTTATTCTGATGAAAAGAGTGTTGTAAAAATCAATCGGTTACAAATCTTTGATCGATGGGGAGGAAAGGTATTTGAAAATTTTGACATTCTTCCCAATGACTCAAGTGGTGGATGGAATGGCACAATGAAAGGTAAAACAATGAATCCTTCTGTGTTCGTATATTTAGCTGAAATTGAGTTTGTTGACGGTGTTAAAGTATTGTATAGCGGGGATTTAACCCTGATAGATTAAAATATTCTTTTAAAGAGTGTTGATCTGAAGGATCATTAAATTCAGCAGATGATCCGTCTTTTTAAGTAGTTCTTTTTTTTGCTTATTTGCAAATCTATGTTAGATAAAAGACCTTCTTTATTGCATTATTAAAATAGTGTGTTGAATTTGTTTTCATAATTCCAATTTGTAAGGGTTGAGAATAGTAAAATACTTTTCTTTAACCCTTTTTTATATGCTGAATTTGTATCTTTACAATAGAAATAATAAGGGAAAACGATTTTTACTGCTATTTCTGAGTGCAAATAATGGACATTTTGATTTTTTTTTTATATCCTGTGGTATTAAATACTTATCTTTGTTTTCGTATTTCAGAAATTTCAGCGATTCTCCCGCCTAATAATGCTGTTAATGTATCTGAATGAAGTGGCGCCTTGTTGCTTTTTATCTGGCAATGGTTGAGTTTTTTGCCAAATAAATTATTGATTAGCCCCCTAAAAGCATTATGTTTTTTATAAGAAAGACTGATTGCATTACAATTTTTTAACCAAACACTGTTTCGACATGCTCAAACTTCTACAACACACTATTTATACCTTATTGTTAGTAATGTGCTGTAATTCAGCTATTTACTCAAATGAAGGAAATGATTATTGTAAATATAGTGATGACCCGATTATAGTTGAAGAGAATAATTCGCGCTATTTTTTGGATTTATCGGGTAGTGTAAACCAACTTACTTTTTGTAACCTTAAAGTAGGGGAGACTTATGTTATTAGTGGGATAAATGATATAAATCCGAGTTGTAATTTTCAGTTTGGTTTTGACAATAATTCTAAATTTCTTATCAATCCCACAAATAATAATACGACAGAGATCGCTGCTGCTCCAAAAAAACATTTTGAATTTGTTGCAGAGAAAAAGTGTATGGATATCACTGTTTCTTCAATAAATTGCGTTAATAGCGACGACTATACAATAATTGTATCAGTTGAATGTCTTGCTCCAAATAATGAAGTTGAGGAAGCTGCTGACGGGTTTCTACCAAATCTACAAATTAATCCAAACATGACTGCTGAAGAGTTGATTTCGGATATTTTTATTGGTGGAAATTGCTTTGATGTTTCTAATGCGACTGCAATCGGTAGTGCCAATGGTTTAGGAATGTTTATTTCTGGAACAAGTTCTGTCGGAGTAGATAAGGGGATTATATTTTCTACAGGTAATGTAACAAATGCACCCGGACCTTGTGGTGGTAATGCTGCGACCAACAACGGCGGACCTAGTGATGCTGATTTAGCGCAGCTAGCAGGAATCAGTGTGCAGGACGCTACAGGTATTGAATTTGACTTCATTCCTACTATTGACCAGTTGACCTTTAATTATGTATTCGCGTCAGAAGAGTATTGTGAATGGGTTGGTCAGTACAATGATGCTTTTGGCTTTTTTATTAGTGGCCCCGGTATTAATGGTCCTTTTTCCAATGGAGCTGAAAATATTGCAATAGTTCCAGGCACAAATACTAATGTTGCCATAAACACGGTCAATCACCAAACGAATACTCAATATTTTAACCCAAATTCAATTTCAACCTGTGGTGGTCAAACTAATTGTAACGATATTAAATATGATGGTTATACCCATATTTTTCAAGCTATTGCAGAGAACTTAGTACCCTGCGAAACCTACCATATTAAGTTGGTTGTTGGGGATGCGAATGATTTTATATTTGATACTGCCGTTTTTCTGGAAGCAAACAGTTTTGATGCAGGTGGTGAGTTTGCTATTGACGCTTATGTTCCAGGTACAAATGGGAATACCGCTGTTGAAGGCTGCCAAGATGGAGTATTTTCTTTTACAAGAATTAGCAATGATATAACTGTACCCTTGACCATTTCTTTTACCGTTGGAGGTACGGCGACAGCAGGATTAGATTTTGTTCCTTTTCCAACAACGATAACCATTCCTGCCGGTGAAAACTTATTTTTACTTACCGTTGAAATTCTTTCTGATCTTCTTGCTGAAGGGATAGAAACAATTACCATTGAACTTCCTGAAGATGCTTGCTCTTGTATAGGGCAGACTGCAGAGATAAATATAGAGGATTATCTGACCTTAGAGGTGGAAACGGAAGATATAACTGTTTGTGGGGTTGAAAGTTCTACGATTTCTCCAACAATAATCGGAGGTGCTCCCCAATATACTTATCTATGGAGCAATAATCAAACCGGGTCAAGTATTACGGTTTCACCCAGTACAACGACAACTTATACGGTAACTGTTTCAGATGATTGTGGTTCAACAGCGGAAGGCTCAGCAACTGTTAACGTTGTAGAGGAGCCTACAGCGATACTTACAGGTGGTACCTCTTTTTGTGCCGAAGACCCAAATCCTTCAGCTGTTTTGACCATTACATTTACCGGACCTGGTCCATGGGATCTTATTTACACCTTTAATGGAACACCTCAAACACCTATAACTGGCATTACAAATAATCCTTTTGAAATAATTGTAACCGAACTTGGTAATTATGGATTATCATCAATTGAAAATCCATTTTGCCCGGGAACAGTAAGTGGCACAGCAACTATCACAGAAGTGGATGTTGAATTAGCTATTGTTCCACTGGATGTTTTTTGCTATGGTGAAACAAGTGGATCGATAGATCTAACTGTTCTCTCTGGAGATCCTAGCTACACTTATCAATGGAATAACGCCCCTCCTGTTGAAGATCCAACAGGACTTGGAGCAGGAACCTATTCGGTTACGGTCACAGATAATAATGGATGTAGTGAAGTCATAAGTACTGAAATTACTGAACCAACTGAATTAACTGCCGAGGTGCAGCTTATCAGTCCAGTACTTTGTAACGGAGGTTTTGATGGATCGATAGATTTAACTGTGCAAGGAGGAACGACAAATTATACTTATGTATGGAATAATGGCAGTACCCTACAAGACCCTAATCAGCTTCAGGCAGGAACGTATATCGTTACTGTTACAGATATGCTTGGCTGTACGGCTAGTACCAGTATTACTTTGGATGAGCCTGAAGCTATAAATGCCGAAGTAATTCTCCTTCAGGATGTAAGTTGTAATGGTGGAAACGATGGAGCCGTAGACCTCACGGTAACAGGAGGTGTACAAGATTATTTTTATGACTGGGGAGGTGGTATCAATGATCAAGATCCTAATAATCTTTCCTTTGGTAATTATGTAGTTGTGGTGACAGATATGAATGGTTGCACAACAACTGCAAGTATATTTATAAATGAGCCAGTTCCAATTCTTGCTGTTGCAGTAGAAACACAAGGAGTGGATTGTAACCATATAGGAGAAGGCGCGGTAGACCTTGTTGTTGCAGGAGGCACACCAGGATATATATTTGTATGGAATAATGGAAGTCAGGAGGAAGATATTTCTGGTTTAGATGCTGGTGATTACACTGTAACAGTGACAGATGCAAATCTTTGTACAGAAATTGTGACCGTAACAGTAACAGAAGATACAACGCCACCAGTGGCTCAGGCAGAGACTCAAGGAGTATTGTCTTGTAATACGCTTAGTGCAACGCTTGATGGTAGTGGTTCAAATGGTGGTGTCTTAACTTATCAATGGCTGGATGCAAATAATGATATTATCAGTGTTGATCCGACAACTGATGTGAGTATACCAGGTGTTTATACGCTTATAGTAACAAATCAACTCAATGGCTGTACAGCAGAAGCAATGACTACCGTTGATCAGGATAACGATATACCTGTGTCTGTTCCTCAAGTATCGGGTATTTTAACCTGTTATGTAACAACGGTTACCCTTGATGGAAGCAATTCTTCAGGTATTGGAACCCTTACTTATCAATGGCTGGATGCAAATAATGATGTAATTAGTGACCAAATAACTTTTGATATTAACAATCCTGGTGATTATACCCTGATTGTAAGTGATATTGATAATGGTTGTTCTGCCGAAGAATTTATTACAGTTGATGAAAATGTAATAACTCCGATTGCTGATGCAACTACAACAGGTCCACTTACCTGTGTTCAAAATACTTCAACATTAGATGCAGGTGGTTCCAGTGGAAACGGAACGTTAAGCTATCAATGGCTAGATGATTTAGATACTCCTTTAGGAACCGACCCGACATTAGATGTCAACACTCCTGGAGATTATACTTTAGTGGTTACTGATATTGATAATGGTTGTACCGCGTCAATTGACATTACAGTTGATGAAAATACAATAGCACCTGATGCGCTCGCACAAGTTCAGGGAACATTAACCTGCGCTGAGGTTGATATTATGATAGATGGAATTGGTTCTTCTGGAAATGGAACACTTGAATATGATTGGCAGTTTGGTGGAAATACGATAAGTACAGATACAGATATTACCGTTTCAGTACCTGGAATGTATACTTTAATCATAACCGATATTGATAATGGATGTACAGACGAGATGCAAGTAGAAGTTTTACAGGATGTAGCGGCACCCTCTGCTGTTGCAACCACATCTGGTTTAATCACCTGTACCTCAACCACGGTAACATTGGATGGAGGAGGATCCTCTGGTAACGGATCACTGGACTATGATTGGCTTGATTCAGGAGGAAATTCATTAGGAACAAGCCCTACCCTTGATGTAAACGCTGCCGGAACATACACACTAATAGTTACCAATGTTTCGAATGGTTGTATGGATGAAACTTCAATAGACGTAGAAGAAGATTCGGACTTTCCTAACCCAGATGCTTTTGCTGATGGAATATTAACTTGTGTAAACGAAACAGTATTAATTGATGGTAGCAATTCCACCACCAATGGAACTATTTCATATAACTGGCTCGATTCAGGAGGAAATTCAATAGGAACTAATCCTACCCTAAATGTAATGGCACCGGATATCTATACGCTAGTCATCACAGACCTCGACAACGGTTGTACTGCTGAAGTTGCAGTAGCTGTAGATCAGGATATCGCTCAACCTACTTCTGATGCTGGTCAGGGAACGACATTAACTTGTGGGGTCAATTCTGTGTCTCTAGATGGAAGCGGTTCCAGTAGTGGCAATAATATCTCATATCTATGGCAAAATGCAGGAGGTGTTCCAGTTGGGACGACACCTTTAATTGATGTTTCTCAAACAGGAATTTACACCCTTATCGTAACAAATGACGATAATGGTTGTACGGCATCCTCTACCGTAGAAGTTATTCCTGATGCGGCACTACCTACTGCAAACGCAGGGACAGGAGCTACGCTTACCTGTGTAGTTACAGATGTAAATTTAGATGGAAGTGCTTCCTCTAGTGGAGCTAATATAGATTACGAATGGTTTGATCCAAATAATTCATCACTTGGAAGCAATATCATCATCAATGTTTCTAATATTGGCACCTATACCCTTGTGGTAACCGACACAGATAACGGATGTTTTGCATCCTCTTCTGTTGAAATCATCGAAAATGTAACACCACCTGTAGCGGATGCCGGACAAGATGCTTATATAACTTGTGCTGATCCTGTATCAACATTAGATGCAAGTGGTTCAACAGGGAATAACCTTTCTTATGACTGGACGAGCCCGAGTGGAACTTCAGTGGGAGGGGCGCTCAGCATTTCAGTTACAGAAACCGGAATTTATACCTTGATGGTTACCGATGGCATTAATGGATGTACCGCCGAAACAACTGTTGAAGTTATTCCTGATGTAGCTGCTCCAGTTGCAGATGCAGGCAATAATGGACTGCTTACATGCGAAATTACTCAAACTACACTTGATGGAAACAACTCCTCAGGGGGGATACTGGAATATGAATGGCTTGATGATACTGGAAACCCAATAGGTACAACTGCTACAGTTGATGTTTCAACCATTGGAATATATACGCTTATTGTTACTAATACGGGTAATGGATGTACTGCTTCAGCTATGGTGGAAGTAACAGAAGATGTCATTCCGCCAGTTGCAGAAGCCGGTGATAATTCCTTGCTTACCTGTGTGGTTTTCGATGCGACTCTTGATGGAAGTAACTCAAGTGGCAGTCCAAATTTAGAATTTGAATGGCAAAACTCTTCAGGAAATCAAGTTGGTAACAATGCTGTTATTATTGTTTCGCAAACAGATATTTATACTTTAATTGTAACTAATACAGATAATGGATGTACTTCTTCGGATAACGTGGAAGTTAATCCTGATATAGATCCCCCATTGGCTGATGCCGGTCAAAATGAATTACTGACTTGTAACGATACGCAAGTTACATTGGACGGTAGTGCTTCTACAGGAAGTAGTAACCTTTCTTTTGAGTGGTTTGATCCTTCGACAAATTTTATTTCTAGTGATGTTGCAATAACTGTTAGTATTTCGGGAACCTATACACTGGTCGTTACTAATGAAGATAATGGATGTACAGAAGAAGCAACAGTTTTTGTTGATGAAGATGTTGATTTACCAAATGTAGATGCCGGACAAAATGCATCAATATCTTGTATCGTGACAGATGCCACATTGGATGGTTCCGGTTCCGAAAGCGGTCCAAATATTTCTTATGTTTGGGAAGATGATATGGGGAATGAAGTTGGAAATACTGCTGTTTTAGTGGTCAGTGAAGTTGGGGTTTATACTTTAATAGTAACCAATAACGATACAGGTTGTAGCGCTTCCTCTTCTGCTGAAATTACCTCAACGGTCGTTTTACCAACAGCTGATGCAGGAAACGATGGATTGCTGACCTGCGCAATTACTCAGACTACACTTGATGGAAGTGCTTCGAGTAGTGGAAATAATATAACTTATGAGTGGTTAGATCCTTCTGGAAATACTATTTCTACTGCGGTGAATGCAAGTGCAAATGTGCCTGGGATATACACATTGATAGTCACAGATACTGATAATGGTTGTGAATCTCAAGCTCAGGTCGTTGTCGATGAAGACATAGCGGCACCAACAGCTTCTATCAATACCGGTTCAAGTACTGATCTGGATTGTAATAACACCAGCACTGTCTTAGATGGAACAGGCTCTTCTCCAGCAAATAGCTTAACCTTTTTGTGGACTACAAATGATGGGAATATAATGTCTGGAGCCACCACGCCAAATCCAGAGGTAAACGCTGCAGGTACTTATACCTTGATTGTAACCAATACCATCAATGGCTGTACCGCCTCCGAGACGCTCTTTATTGATCAGGATGTTACACCACCTGTAGCATTTATCAATGATCCAGATGATTTGACTTGTACGGTTTTCGAAACGCTTCTTGATGGAACAGGTTCTTCTGCTAATGGCAACTTTAGTTATTCCTGGTCGAATTCAAATGGAGGCATTGTTTCAGGAGGTACTACTTTACAGCCTACAATAAATCTTCCAGGAGTTTACACTTTGTTCGTTTTCAATGAAGATAATGGCTGTCAAAGTTCAGCCAATATTACAGTCAATGAAGATGTAACTCCTCCCAATGCTGTTGCTACAGCCAATGAAGAATTTGATTGTGTAACAGATGCAATTACTTTGAGTGGAAATGGATCTTCTGTCGGTCCTGAGTTTTCATATAATTGGTCAGGAAGTGGTATTATTGATAACAACACCGGCTTGGCACCTACTATTTATATGCCAGGGACTTATACCTTATTGGTAACAGACAATGATAATGGATGTACTCAAACTGCCAATGTTTTGGTTGATGAGGATGGCAATGTGCCAACAGCTGCTCAAATTGATGTAACCGATGCTCCTTGTTATGGTCTGCCAGGAAATCTGACTGTTGTTGAGGTAACCGGAGGGCAACCACCGTATTTATATTCTGTTGATGGAGGCCAAAACTTCAGTTCATCCAATTTTTTCAACTCCCTTGAACCTGGTGATTACACTGTAATCATTCAGGATGCAATCGGCTGTGAGCACGAGGAATATATCTACATTGAACCCGCACCGGAATTGATATTAAATGTAGAACGGGAAGTCGTTTTAGGGCTTGGAGACGATTACCAGATAGTAGCCTTAGCGAACATACCTCCATCAGAAATAGACACCATCATTTGGTCGCCAACAACGGGACTGAGTTGTTTGAATTGTCTTACTCCTAGTGTTGATACAATGCTTAATGAAATCGAATATTTTGTGACCCTAATTGATACCAGTGGCTGTCAGACAAGTGCTCAAATTATGTTGAGAGTAGATAAAACACGGGAAGTTTTCATTCCGAATGCATTTTCACCTCACAATAATGATGGTCAAAATGATGTGTTTATGATATTCGCCAATAATGATAAAATCAAGCAAGTCAATACCTTTCAGGTTTTTGATCGTTGGGGTGAGCAGGTGTTTTTAGCTGAAGGTTTTCTGCCTAATGATCCTAAGAAGGGTTGGGATGGTATTTTAAAAGGAGAAAAATTAAATCCAGCTGTTTTTGTATACTTTGCTGAAATTGAATTTATTGATGGGGTTAAGATTATTTACAAAGGTGATGTGACACTCATGCAATAATAGAATCAAATAAAATAAAAAAAAGGGTGAATGCATTACTGTGTTCGCCCTTTTTTTATTGGTTTGAAAAGCATTTTTCGCCGTTCAGCAACGAATTTTACTTGTTAAGGAATTTTATTAAAATTATCTACCATAATTGGCTTCGAATTGTATATTTTTGAAATGCACATTATGAATTATAATTAGTAAGTTTTTGTTATATTTATTACATTGAACAGCTTTTGTGCGATTGACACTTATTGATGCCCACATTATCTCATTGGTAAGGTGGTTTTGTGTATTTAATGTCCTTTTTTATTTTTTGAATAAAATTTTATAAAAGCATTAAATTGAAACCACTGAAAGTAATGCTTTGAGAATCACCAATTGATAACTCAAATTATTGAGTAACCCAAAACTCCCTCAGATGTGTAACGATACTTTTACATTCAAGAAAACGATATTTTTTTGTGTCCTTTTTATGTTATTGAATTTGCCCCTTGCTAATGGAAATTCAATGATTGACAACTGCTATGACGAAGATGTCATCGAATTGCAATCTGATTTTTCTAGGCATACTGTTTTTTTGTCTTCAGATGAAAAAGTAATCACAATCTGTAATTTAAAAGTTGGTAAAAAGTATAGTATTATTTTAAGTAGTTTCGATCAGGCTCCCGATTGTATTTTTGAAATAACCCATTCAAAAGATAAACGTCTCACCGATTATATTTCTGAAAAGAACACCCTCGAATTTAAAGCAGTAAATGACTGCATGGAATTTGTAGCCCGAAATGCAAATTGCATAACAAATACAGAGTATCCGATTGATGTATCAATATCTTGTTTAAACTGTAATTCAACGGTTCAAAACATGGTGCAATTGGCCGGGATCACCACGGATCCCAATTATTCAGCGCAACAACTTATCGAAGATGTTTTTATTGGAGGAGGATGTTTTGAAATTTCAAATGTAACGCCTATCGGTAACACTCAGGGTATTGGATATTTTAGCAATGGTGGTTCCTCTATTAGTATCGATGAAGGAGTAATCCTTGCTACGGGTGTTATTGCAAATGCGGAAGGTCCAAATACTGTGACTAATATTACAACCGATTTTGGAGATGGCTCCGGAGACCAGGATCTTAATATTTTATCGGGAGGAAATGTGTTTGATGCTGTTGGTATTGAATTCGATTTTACACCAACTTTGGACATGATAGAGTTCAATTATGTTTTTGCTTCTGATGAATATTGCGATTATGTAAATACCCAATTTAATGATGTCTTTGGCTTTTTTATAAGTGGGCCAGGAATAAACGGTGGGTTTTCTTTAGGTGCTGAAAATATTGCAATAGTCCCAGGTACTAATCTTGATGTTTCCATCAATAATGTAAATATCCAAACCAATTCTGCTTATTATGTAGACAATGTTCCGCTCGGACAACCTCAACAAGGACCATTCCCTTGCACTCAAGATCTTGCCCAACAAGGAGCAGCAATTGATGATTGTGAATATGATGGCTTTACCACTGTTTTAACTGCAGAGGCTAATGTTCAGGCTTGTGAAACCTACCATATTCGGTTGGTAGTAGGAGACGTTGGTGATGGTATTTTTGACTCAGCAGTATTCCTTCAAGCAAATAGTTTTAGCGCAGGTGGAGAAGCATCAATAAATTTTGATATTGCAGGTGTTGAGACAAATGGCGTTGCATACGAAGGCTGTTCAGGAGGTTACATCATTTTTGAAAGGCCTGAGGATGCTAATTTAAATGTAGACCTGGTTGTTGAGTTTACAATTGATCCGAATAGTTCCGCAACAAATGGAATTGATTTTTCAATGCTTCCATCTTCAATTACTATTCCTGCTGGCCAAACACAATTCATATTGCCTTTTGATATTTTTGATGATAATCTGACAGAAGGTATAGAAACACTCATTTTAAATCTTTCAAATCCATGTACTTGTGATGAGGCGAGTGTCGAATTGCAGATTTCTGATATGATACCTTTGGAGGTCTTTACACCGGATTTAGAATTTTGTTCAGAAACGACGACACAAATTCCAACGGACGTCAGCGGTGGAGTGCTAAATTATTCCTATCTGTGGGATAATGGAATGACAACGCCAACGATTACTGTTACAGCTTCCACCGGGACAAGTACTTATACCGTTACAGTTACTGATGAATGTGGAAACTCGGCAGAATCAACTACAACAATTATAGTTGCAGAGGAGGAGTTTGCAACAATCGATGGATTTATTGAAGTATGTTCTGAAGATCCTTCTGGTACATTAACCATAACCTTTGAAGGAGAAGGCCCTTGGGATTTGGTAATACTTTTAAATGGAAATCCGGTGGATGCATTTGTAGGAATCACGGAAAACCCATTTATATATACAGTTACCCAAACGGGAACTTATACTATCGGATCAGTATACGTTGGACCCTGTCCGGGGGTTGGAAGTGGCGCAGGCGTCGTGATTGAAACAATTATTTTGCTTTTTCCAGTGCCGGAAGATGTAAGTTGCTTTGGTCTTTTTGATGGATCTGTTGATTTAACAATAGTCGGAGGAGCACCTGAATATACTTACGCCTGGAGTAATGATACTTACGAGCAAGATCCAACCGATCTTGGCCCAGGGTTATATTTTGTAACCGTAACCGATCTTAATGGTTGCACGGAAGAAACATCAGTAGAAATATTTGAACCCGAAGAGATCATTGCTGTGGCTGTCGAAACTCAAGGAGTGGATTGTGTTGACCCCAACAGTGGTGCAGCTGATCTAACTGTTTCCGGCGGAAATCCGATTTATAGTTTTGAATGGGATAATGGATCAGTGTTAGAAGATCCAACAAATCTGAGCGCCGGAATGCATACCGTTACCGTAACTGATTCTAACGGTTGTACAAAAGAAGCAACGGTTGATATTTCAGTAGAATCCACACCGCCAATTGCAGAAATTGAAGTATCCGGAATACTCACTTGTGAAGTATCAGAGGTGACACTTGATGGAAGTAATTCAAGCGGTAATGATATAACTTTTGAATGGTTTGATGAAAATGATGTTTTTATAAGTAATGATCCACAAATCGATGTCAATATCATCGGAGCTTATACTTTAGTCGTCACCAATAGTGATAATGGATGCACCGCTGAGTTGACAATAGACGTGGAGGAAGATATACAGGAACCTCTCGCTGAAGCTGGTGAAAGTGGTATTCTAAATTGCAATGATACGCAAGTCACTCTTGATGGCTCTGGTTCAAATAGTGGAGATAATTTTACTTACTCCTGGCTGGATGGATCAAACACAGTCATTGGTGACCAAATTACAGTCGATGTTGATGTTCCGGGAACTTATACTTTGGTAGTAACAAATGTTGACAACGGCTGTACTTCAACGGACCAGGTCACAGTTGATGAAGATGTTGAAACACCAATACCCGACGCAACAGTAGATAACATATTGACTTGTACCACCAATGATGCGACACTTGATGGCTCTGGTTCTTCTGCAAATGGACCTCTTGCATTCCAATGGCTGGATGATTCCAATGCGGAGATATCTGATAGTGTCACTGCAGTAACTACTTCACCTGGAGTTTATACTTTAATTGTTACCAATACAGCAAATGGTTGCACGGATCAAACAAGTATTGAAGTGTTGCAGGATATTGCTGCTCCAACGGCTGCTATTGCGGAACCAGATCTATTGAATTGTTCGGTCACTACCGTTCAACTTGATGGAAATCCTTCCAGTGGCTCTGCAGAATTAACGTATCAGTGGTTTGATTCAGGAGGCGCTGAAATAGGAGACAATGTCGTTGTTGACATCAACGATCCGGATACTTATATTTTAATAGTTACAAATACGGAAAATGGCTGTACGGACGAAACTTCCGTTCTCGTTGAGCAGGATATTGAAAATCCGACACCAGTTGCAAACGTTGATGGTATTTTGACCTGTGCTGATCAGCTTGTCATGCTGGATGGTTCCTCTTCGGGAGGAAGCGGAGATTTAGAATTCGAATGGTTTGATCCAAACAATAATTCACTTGGAACAGATCCCACAGTTGAAGTTGATGCACCAGGGAGTTATACCCTTTTAATAACTAATACTGAAAATGGATGTACCGCTGAAGATCTTATTAATGTTGACCAGGACATCGAAACGCCGGTAGCTGATGCAGGACAAGGAGGCATATTGTCTTGTGATATTACCTCGGTTATTCTTGATGGCTCTAATTCTTCAGGGAACAATTTAGTCTTCCAGTGGTACAATGCCAGCGGATCTGTTATAAATGATCAGCCGCAGGTTCAGGTTTCAGAAACAGGAGACTACACGCTTGTTGTTACTAATTCAGTTAACGGTTGTTCCTCTTCCGCAATGGTGGAAGTTGTTCCCGATGAAAATCTTCCTACCGCAATTATTGGTGGAGGTGGAACACTGACCTGTAATGTAACGGATGTTATGCTTGATGGAAGCGCTTCAGGTAGTGTAAGTGGGCTAATGAGTTTGGAATGGCTAGATCCAAATGGTCAGTCTTTAGGTAGTAATCCAAACGTTATTGTTAGTGAAACGGGGATTTATACCCTAATAGTTACAGATGATGATAACGGTTGTACCATATCCGCGCTAGTTGAAGTTCCGCAAGATATTAGTCCTCCAATTGTTGATGCCGGTGAAAATGATACCCTTTCCTGTAGTTTGACCGAATTGATACTTTTTGGAACCGGATCAAATGCAGATGTGATGTCTTACGAATGGTTGGATGATCAAAATAATCCAATTTCCAATAACCAAAGTGTGGTGATCGATAATCCCGGAATTTATACATTAGTTGTTACAAATTTAGAAAATGGATGTACCGGAGAAGATATCGTAGAGGTTGTTCCTGACATGAATCTTCCAATTGCAGTTGCTGGCCAGGGAGGGACACTAACCTGTATCGTTGATGCGATTATTTTAGATGCTTCGGGTTCAACACAAGGAAATGATTTTAGCTATGAATGGCAATTTTTAGGTGGTAATACCATTTCCACAGACTTGCAAGTTGAAGTGAATCAACCCGGAACCTATTCGATCATTGTTACAAACAATATAAATGGTTGCACCTCGCAGGACGTAGTCGATGTTTTAGAAGATGTTGATTTACCAGTTTCAGATATAACCGGTATTGGACCTTTAGAGATCAATTGTGATGTTTCTAGTGTCATCCTTGATGGTAGTGGTTCCGTACCTTTTGGAGCGCTAGATTTTGAATGGGCGACGGTAGATGGTAACATCACGACCAATCCAGATATTTCACAAATAGAAATCAATCAGGCAGGCACTTATATTTTAACAGTCACCAATCTAATCAATGGGTGTACGGATTCGGCGACATTTAACATTACCGATAATTTAACGCCACCTTCAGCGGTGATTAATCCTCCGCCTGTTTTGACATGTACCCTTTCACAATTCCAACTTAATGCAATTAATACTTCCGGAAGCGGCACATTTGTTTTTCAATGGTCATCTAATCCGGCAGGAGGAATCGTAAGTGGAGGAACCACTTTAAATCCTGTGATTAATCAATCAGGCGAATATATCCTTACTATTTTAAATGAAGAAAATGGTTGCGAAAGTACCGCTTCAGTAACCGTTGATGAAGATATTGATTTGCCTGATGCGCAAGCCTCAGTGGCTGATGAACTCGATTGTGTAACCGAAGAAGTGCAACTTGACGGTTCCGGTTCCTCAGTTGGTGCTGGTTTCGATTATCAATGGAATGGAACTGGTATTATTCAAGGTTCGAACACTCTACAGCCTACTGTCAGCCAATCCGGGTCATTTGTATTGATTGTTACCAATACGGAAAACGGTTGTACCAATTTAGCTGATGTTTTTGTTAATGAAAACACCAATGTTCCAAGTGCAATTGATGTGCTGGTAACGCCGCCGCCATGCGTTGGCGATGACGGAAGTATTGAAATTGTCGAAGTAACCGGTGGAGAAGGACCTTATTTGTATTCTATTGATGAAGGCATGAATTTTTATAATCTGACCTTTTTCGGAGGATTAGAACCAGGAACTTATCCGATTACGATACAAGATGCCATTGGTTGTGTTTATGAAGATCAAATTTATATTCCTGAAGCGATACCAATTTATGTGGTAACAGAAGTGGATATCGAAATTCAGCTGGGAGATACCGTCCAATTAGAAGCATTGGTGAATGTTCCGCTATCGGAAATTGATACCATATTTTGGACACCAAGTGAGTTCTTGAGCTGTTCGAATTGTTTGCAGCCTTATGCTTTTCCATCTAACTGGACAGATTTTACGATCACCGTAATCAATAATAATGGTTGTTTAGCCAGAGATCAAATCACGTTGAGAGTGAAAAAAGACAGGGGCATTTATATTCCAAACGCATTTACACCTCATAATAACGATGGTATAAATGATAAATTCATGATTTTTTCAGATAAAAAAAGTGTGAAAAATATAAATACCTTCCAGGTTTTTGACCGATGGGGTGAATTGGTTTTTGAGGATTATAATTTCAAGCCGGATGATCCGGCACATGGCTGGAATGGCTGGCTGAAAGATGAACCTATGAATCCTGCGGTTTTTGTTTACTGGGCAGAAATAGAATTCATCGATGGAGTCGTGATTCTTTACAAAGGAGATGTTACGTTGCTTCGGTAACAAATTTTCGGATTCTTTCGATAGCCGCTATAAAATTGCGTTCTAACTGAATCAATCAATATTACCAGTGATTTTAATACCAGTAATATTGATTGATTTAGATAAAATTTCGCTTTTAGAAGATAATAATCCTTAAAAAGGGTTATTTTTAGATTGCTTTATCCCTCCAAATAATATTCAATTTTATAATCTTGGTTTTACCATCCATTTAATATTAGCGTTTTATAATCTGAGATTTCCATAGATTGTTTTGGGCTAGCCAAAGGATTTTAGTTAAACTGGAAAAAAAGTAATATTTTTATAGATCGCTTTGGTATTGGCTCCAGATTTTTTAAATACCCAAAACTTAAATCACACTAATGAACAAGCTTTACTTCCTCAAGGCTATTTTTGTAGCTTTTTTTATAAGTTTCTCTATCTATTCTTTTGCTGGGGACACTCCGTGTAGCGCGACTCCACTTGCCAATAATATGACCCTTTTTGAAACTTACAGCAATTTGGGTAATACTGATTCAGGAGTGGATGATCCAACTTGTGGCAATTATGTAACCGCAGATATTTGGTTTTCGGTCACTGGCCCTACCAATGGAATGCTAGATATTGTAACATTAGCTGGCGGCCTGATAAATGGAGCTATGGCATTTTATGAAGGTTCATGCGGTGATTTAACAGAGCTTTATTGCACCGATGATGATAATTGCGGCAACTCCATTATGCCAATCATGCAGCTGGACAATCTTACACCCGGAGCAACCTATTACATTCGGATTTGGGCTGAAAACGGAGCTCCCAATGGCGATTTCGAAATCCGGGTTTCAAATGGCCCTATACCGATTCCTCCAATTCCTACAACCGCATTGGTCGGTACCGCTTTTAATACAAATATAAATGGATTGGATTGTGTGCAACTGACGACAGAATCAGCGGGGCAGGCGGGTTGTGCGTGGGATCCCGATCAAATTGATATGAGTCAGCCATTTGATGAAACGTTTAATTTAAATTTTGGCAATTCAGATGCAGGAGCGGACGGTATTTGCTGGGTTTTTCAAAGTGATCCGGCTGGATTAAATGCTTGTGGAACTACAGGTCAAAATATAGCGGGTAATATTTCAAACTCCTTCATTATAGAAATGGATACCTATGACAATGGGCCAGGCTTCGGGGATATTCCAAATGATCATGTTGCAATTAATGTAAATGGAAATATGGGGGCTCCAATCAATGGAGCTGTTTCACTAGGAAATATTGAAGACGGGCAAGATCATCTTGTTCGGGTTGTTTGGAATCCGGGATCTAATTTTTACGAAGTTTATTTTGACGATGTACTCCAGATTTCTGGTGTTTATGATATTATAAATAATTGTTTGAATGGAAATCCATTTTGTTATTGGGGTTTTACCGGTTCAACAGGTGGAGCGGTTAACAATCAATATATTTGCCCGGTTGCAGAACCTCAATATCCTGCAGGTGACGAGGTAACTGTTGAAGTAGAAATCTGTGAAGGAGAATCGTATTTTGCAGGAGGAGCCAATCAAACAACCAGCGGATTATATTCCGATTATTACTTCTCATCAAATGGTTGTGATAGTATTATCAATACTGATTTGACGGTCATTCCTTCCAGTACATTTGAGTACGATGCAGCAGTCTGTATTGGGGATTGTGAAATTTTGGGAGGAACTTCTTTTTGTAATTCTGGTTCTTACGAAGTTGTATTTCCGAATGCAAATTACCAGGGCTGTGATAGTATTGTCACCCTTAACCTCACGGTATTGGATCCATTGGCAGTAATCTGGCCACCGGATCCAATTGATTGTTTTAATACTACATCTATTTTGGATGGCACGCTCTCTACATCGGGTCCAGGACAGATAACCTACTCTTGGACAGGACCTGATCCGGGTTGTATTCTTTCAGGAGGAAATTCTTCAATAGCATTGGTCGATTGTCCGGGTACCTACATCTTAACGATTGAACAGACTTTAGGAAATGTAACCTGTACCAACTCTACTTCAATAATGGTAATTGATAATGGCCAACTACCTGATGCTGATGCAGGAATGAACCAAACGTTGAATTGTGAGGTAGCCTGCGTGATTATAGGAGGAACAGGCTCCAGCTCTGGACCAAATATTAGTTATTCGTGGGTAGGTCCAAATTCATTTATCTCGGGAGAGCAATTTCCTTTTGTTTGTGATGTTGGAATTTACACCCTTTCTGTCATTGATCTCAATACAGGTTGTATTTCGACGGACATGGTGGAAGTTGATGGAAATATTGACCCTCCAATTGCAGACGCAGGTATTGGAGATACCTTAACTTGTGATCAAACTTCTGTGACACTTGATGGAAGTGGATCAAGTAGCGGCCCTGAATTTTCATATGAATGGACAAATAGTAGCGGGACCATAGTTGGAACAGATCAGACTATTGATGTTTCAGAAACAGGCGTTTTTACCTTGGTTGTAACGAATACTGAAAATGGCTGTACTGCTCTTTCCACCGTCGAAATTATTCCAGACGATAATTTACCAATTGCCGATTCCGGGATAGGAGATTCGCTCACTTGTGTTGTGGCGATGGTAATTCTTGATGGGTCAGGTTCAAGTAGCGGAAACAATATCACTTATGAGTGGCTGGATTCTGCAAATACCAGCCTTGGAGATTCGATAATACTTGAGGTAAATAGCCCGGGAACTTACACATTGATTGTTACTGACACGGATAATGGTTGTTCAGCTAGCTCAACTGTTGAAGTGGGGGAAGATCTGGAATCGCCGGAGGCTGATGCCGGGAATAATGAAACATTAACCTGCGATCAGGAAGATGTGACTTTGCAAGGGGTTGGGAGCGGAGCTAATAATTTAAGTTTTGAATGGCAAAATTCTAATGGAGATAGTGTCGGAAACGATGTGAATCTGATTATAAACCAGGCTGGAGTGTATACTTTTATAGTAACCAATACCAATAATGGCTGTACTGCCCAAGATACTGCGGAAGTTTTATTGGATGCAAATGTCCCTGTTGCTGATGCTGGAAACGATGCATTGCTAACCTGTGAAATTACTGAATTGACCCTTGATGGAAGCAATTCAACAGGAAGCTCTTTGAATTATGAATGGCAGGATGATAATGGAAATACGATTTCTGATTCAGTTATGGTCAACATTTCAACTCCTGGAATTTATACCTTATTTGTCACCGATATTGATAATGGCTGTTCTTCCAGTTCTTCGGTTGAAATTAGTGAAGATATAACTCCTCCAAATGCTGAGGCTGGAGAGAATACACTCTTGAATTGCATCATTTCTGAAATCATTTTAGACGGAAGTACTTCCAGTGGTGGCCCAAACCTTGAATTTGAATGGCAAAATTCCTCAACAGAAATCATCGGAAACACAGATTCAGTTATTGTTTCAGAAACAGATACTTATACTTTGATTGTAACAAACCTGGATAATGGTTGTACAGCTTCAGATATGGTAGAGGTTAATCCAGATTATGATGCTCCGGTAGCTGATGCCGGACCAGAAGGATTGCTTACTTGTTTAGAAACTGAAGTCATTTTAGATGGAAGTGCATCCACAGGAAGTGATAGTCTTTCTTTTGAATGGTTTGATGAAAACAACAATTCTATTGGTACGGATACCACTTTGAATATTGATATTCCTGGAGATTATACATTAGTTGTTACAGATCAAAATAATGGCTGTACGGAGTCATCAATTGTTACGGTGGATGAAAACCTCGCTCCGCCATCTGCTGATGCCGGAGAGAATGCTTCACTTACCTGCGATATATCGGAAGTTACCTTAACCGGTAGTGGTTCCGGAAATCCCGGAGGCGTATCCTTTGAATGGCAGGATAGTAGTGGAGTATTGATTGGAACACAAGCTTCTGTGATGGTTTCCGAAACAGGAATTTTTACATTAATTGTCACCGATCTTGATAACGGTTGTACCGCTTCCTCGGATGTAGAAGTCGTTCCTGATGTCAATCTTCCCAATGCTGATGCCGGAGCAGAAAGTACATTAACCTGTGTCGTCACTGAAGTCACGCTGGATGGTAGCAATTCTAGTTCAGGGATCAATTTTACTTATGAATGGTTGGATGGTAATGCGATAACCATTTCTACTGATCAAAATACAATTAGTTCTACACCTGGAATTTATACTTTAATTGTTACAAACAATGACAACGGCTGTACAGCTGCATCATCTGTAGAAATTTTGGAAGATGTGGTAGCTCCAATTGCTGATGCCGGGCTAGATGGAATATTGACATGTGATGTTACTTCAATTTCACTCGATGGAAGTAATTCCAGTGGAATCGATCTTTCTTACGAATGGTTTAATGAATCTAACCAACCCGTTGGTAATCAAATGCTTATTCAGGTTTCTGAAACTGGAGAATACACTTTGGTTGTTACGGAAAATTCCAACGGGTGTACCGCATCTTCTCTCGTGACGGTAACACCGGATGATAATCTACCTACTCCGGTTGCTATTCCTGATGGCATTTTAACTTGTGGAAATACCTCAGTTATCATTGACGGGAGCAGCTCAACGAGCATTAGCGGAAATCTAAGTTATGAATGGCAGGATGCTGCGGGAAATACCATTTCAATTAATGATAATATCAATGTTGTAGATCCTGGAAATTATATTTTAATTATCACCGATCTAGATAATGGCTGCACGGCATCAGCTACCGAATTTATCGATCAGGACATTATGCCGCCAACGGCTGAGGCTGGCGAAGCACAGACCCTGACTTGCATCGAAACGATCGTTACACTTACTGGAAGTGCCTATAACGGAACGATGTTTTCATGCGAATGGCGAGATGAAAGCAATAATTTAATTGGCACCACAGATACGATTAATGTTAGCCAAGAGGGTGAATTTACTTATATCGTAATTAACAACGAAAATGGTTGCAGCGCTTCAGCAACGGTAAATGTCGATTCTGATATTGTGTTGCCTGTTGCAGAAGCAGGATCCGCAGCGGATCTGACTTGTATTGTTGAAAATGTTAGTCTTGACGGAAACGCTTCCAGCGCAGGTCCGGATTTTTCATACGAATGGCAGGATGCAGGTAACGCTACGATTGGAACGGATATTCAAACTTCAGTTTTCTTACCCGGAATTTATACTTTAATCGTCACTGATGAATCAAATGGTTGTACGGCTGAAGATGAGGTGACCGTTTTAGAAGACATAACGCCTCCAATCGCTTTTATCAATACAGGGTCTAGTACTGATTTGGATTGTAATAATGAAAGTACCGTTTTGGATGGAACAGGCTCTTCACCAGCCAATCAATTGAGCTTTTTATGGACAACGAATGATGGAAATATATCTGTAGGTGCAGACTCACCAAATCCAGAAGTTGATGCTCAGGGAACCTACATTTTGACCGTCACCAATTTGATGAATGGATGCACCGATACAGAATCGATTGAGATTTTTGAGGATTTGGATGCCCCAATTATTGCTATAGATCCTCCACAAATACTGACTTGTGATGTTAGTGTAATTGTGATCCCTGCCTATTGTTTGTCAGTTGGTAATTTCTCTTTTACTTGGTCAACTAACGATGGAAACATTATTTCCGGACAGGATACCCTTCAACCCGTGGTTGATCAGCCAGGGGATTTTACAATTACTGTAACAAACGTTGACAATGGTTGCCAGAGCACTGCTCAAATAACGGTAGATCAGGATATTACAGCACCAACTGCAGTGGCAAACGTTGATGATCAATTTGATTGTGTGACGGAAAGCGTGACCTTGGATGGAACCGGCTCCTCAGTTGGACCTAATTTTACTTATAATTGGACAGGAAACAGTATCATTGATAATGCTTCAAGTCTTATTCCGACAGTTTACGAACCTGGGAATTATAGCATCCTGGTAACAAATTTGAACAATGGATGTACCCAAACCGCCGATGTGGTTGTTGAACAAGACGAAGATGTTCCTTCAGCAGCAGATATTCAAGTTGCTCAACCCCCTTGTTACGGTGATCCTGCAAGTATTACCTTTGGTTCGATTACAGGTGGCGATGGGCCTTATTTGTATTCCATTGATGGCGGAGAAAATTTTAGCCCTTCAAACAGCTTTACCTCACTTGATCCGGGAACATATAATATTTTGATTCAGGATGCCAAAGGTTGTGAATACGAGGATGTAGTTTTTATTGAAGCTGCAATTGAATTAATATTAAATGTAGAACGTGAAGTCATATTGGGTTTAGGAGATGATTATCAGATAAATGCTTTTACAAACATTCCACCTTCGGAAATCGATACGATCATTTGGTCACCTTTCGCTGGTTTGGATTGCATCAATTGCC
The DNA here is from genome assembly GCA_963793295.1 of uncultured Saprospiraceae bacterium. Lineage (GTDB taxonomy): Bacteria > Bacteroidota > Bacteroidia > Chitinophagales > Saprospiraceae > JAHDHW01. The sequence continues at coordinate 52,716 of CAWBZX010000028.1, forward strand.
TTGATCCGAGAGTTGATACCATACTAAACGAAATAGAATATACAGTAACTGTTATTGATACAAGCGGTTGTTCAGTTAACGCTCAAATTATGTTACGAGTAGATAAAATACGGGAGGTTTATATTCCAAATGCCTTTTCTCCGAACAATGATGGCATCAATGATGAAATCATGATTTTCGCAAATGCGGATAAAATTAAGCAGATCAACACTTTCAGGATTTTTGATCGCTGGGGTGAAATCGTTTTTGAAGCCAATGATTTTCAGCCCAATGATCCTAAGAAGGGTTGGGATGGTATTTTAAAAGGAGAAAAATTAAATCCTGCTGTTTTTGTATACTTTGCTGAAATTGAATTTATTGATGGCGTCACTCAAATTTATAAAGGTGATGTGACTTTGATGAAATGATTTTATAATCGCATACAAATTGTCCATTTTTTACAAAATACAAGATAAGAAATAGACAACTACTGGTAAATGGTATTTTTGCTTGGAATCACCACTGAACTTGTATTAAATTATTCAAACATAAAGATCGTTATTTTATGAAAACAAAATTTTACCTATTCGCAACGCTTTCATTTTTAGTATTTCAAAATGTGCTTCATGCTCAACTTTATATTGATCCTGAGATTTCTGTCGAACAAATGGTGATGGATTTTTTTGATGGAGAATGTGTAACCGTTTCTAATATTACGTACATAGGCGCAAATGAAAGTTCCGCTTACTTTGAAGCAGCCAATACGGATTTGAATATTCCTGCCGGGATATTTATTGGTTCTGGTTTGGCAGAAGATGTGATCGGACCAAGCACTTCCAGTGGAACTACCAGCGAAATGGATACTGCCGGTGATCTGGATTTGGATAATGAAGTAGGAGCTTCAACATACGATGCAGCTGTGATCGAAATGGATATTGTATCTTTAGTCGACGATACTTTAAACTTCTATTATATTTTTGGATCGGAAGAATATAATGAATGGGTCGGAAGCGGATTTAACGATGTTTTTGCATTTTATGTCAGCGGGGCTGGAATCACAGGAACACAAAATATCGCAACCGTACCAGGCTCTTCAACTCCTGCTTCGATCAATACCATTAATTTAGATTCTAATGCTGTTTATTATGTCGATTATGTAGAAAATGGCGGAATGGATACCGAACTAGATGGAATTTCTACAGAGTTACCTGCTTCTTTTGTCGCGCTGGCCAATGAAACCTATCACATTAAAATTGCAATCGCTGATGTGTTAGATCAGTCATTTGATTCAGGCGTTTTTATCGGTGTTCAAAGTCTCTGTGGGGATAGCTTGGTAGTGCCTCCGGCGGAAGCATCCATATCTCTGGACGGAAATACCATTACGATTGCCAACGAATCGCGATATGCCACGAGCTATTTTTGGAATTTTGGTGATCAGACCACTTCTATGGAACGGTACCCGGAACCTCATACTTATGCTGGAAATGGTTTTTATACTATTCAGTTGATCACTCAAAATTATTGCTGCAGCGATACCTTTAACACAGAGGTAATTGTTGGAAATGTTGGAGTTGAAGATCTCATTTCAACACCTTTTCAGTTATTTCCAAATCCAGTAAATGATGTTTTAGCGATTCAATGGCCTGGAATCGAAAGCTATTCTTTAGAACTTTATGACCTCACCGGAAAATTATTATTGTCTGAAAAAGGTACGGCTTCCAAAACAATTGATTTTGAGCGATTTGAAAAAGGAGTGTATTTTATACAGATTAGTACCGAAGACGCGATTTATACAGAAAAAGTAATCAAAGAGTAAGTTTTTTTTAAATACAGGATATTATAAAAAATGAGTCATCCCGAATTTTGCAATGTTGAAAATTCGGGATTTCTTTTATTTAGAACCAGTAGTTTATTGATCTTAATATTTGGTTTTCAATAATTTGTATATTCTTTTTTCTTGATAAAAAAGAATCAAAAAATCAAGACTATTTTTCCTTTTGGACAATTCTAAGCTCGATTTAGCAGCGTAGCCAAACTCACTTCGTTCAAACATAGCTACTTTCACAACCATTCGCTCAAAATTTTCGCTAAGAACTGTTACCCAAAATTAAAAAAGGTCATTAGTCTATAATATTAAGTCATTGGTAATCAAATATTTAAAAGAATTTTTTTTCAGAATTGCTCCTGAAAAGATTTTTTTTAACATTCGGGATGACTCATGTTTTAATGCCGTCTTCTAGCTGGAAACTTTATTTTGCCTGCTATACCGAACATTGATAATAATCAGTCCTACCAGAACAATGAAAGCAATAATCGGAGATACCAAATCCAAATAACCTAAAATATCGCTGTCATTGGTTTTTTCTGTAAATAGGATCAGGAAAAGCAAAATGACTTCCACGATCATTGTTGAAACAAAAAGCCCTTTAGAATTTAGTAGTTTTATGACCCGTTTCTTTTTCCTTTTTTCAATTACAAGAAAGAGGATGGAAAGAATTAAGAAAATGCTGTTAATGACCAAGAGACCCAAAAATATAAGTAAAGCCCCCAATCCCTGAAACCCGATGTCTGACATTTTTTGTTTTTTGTTTAAATATAAAGGACCAGAAAATGAATATTAAGTAATTTCAACTTTTCTTCGTAACAAATATCTTTTTTTGATCGTCCTTTTTATATATTTCTATACCAATCGGATAAAAGATAAAATAAACTATGAAAATTCGTCTGTACCTCCTTTTTAGCTTTTTGTTGTTTTCCACGCTTTCAATTGCTCAGCAATATCGCACTATCCGAGGGAAAGTATATGACAAAAAAACCAATCAACCGGTTGCTTATGCGCACGTTGGTATACTCGAAAAAGGAATCGGAACAACGACCAGCGATAATGGGATATTTGTTTTCAAGGTCCCTGAAAAATATAAGAACGCAACATTGATGGTTTCTTTTATCGGTTATAAAACTTTCAAAAAATCACTCAGCGAAATAGAAAGCCCCGTCAGGATTTATATTGAACAATCTTTAAATGAATTAACAGAGGTTGTGGTTATGGGAGATGCTGCTGTTGAAGATATTATCCGAAAGGCGGTGAAAAATATTCCTGATAATTATCCCACCCACCCCACATCGGTACTGGGTTTTTATCGGGAATCAAGAACCGACGACAGCTTAAAATATGTATACCTTGCTGAAGGTGTTTTGAATATATATAAAAAAAGCTACACCAGTAAAAAGGAAGGGCAGGTCAGCCTGGTACAAGGTAGATTGATCAATTTGCAAAATCCTCTGGATACTACGGTCTACTCAAATTTTTCTTCAGGGCATATGGCAGCACATCGGTTTGATTTTGTGAAAAACAGAGTTGATTTTATTGATGAAAGATTTTTTCCAGTGTTTAATTATTGGGTAGAGAATATCACTTTTTACAATGATAAAAAGGTCTATATTATTGGTTTTGATAAAGACTACGAAGCCGATCCGGAGCAAGGGGAAGTTGATGACGAAGGCGCTGATGATGGCGGCTCTTATGGCTTGATTTTGAAAAGTTTAGGGAAGAAAAAGACCAAGAAAAAGATTAAAGCCCGAATGAAAGGAAGGATTTATATTGAGCAGGAATCTTATGCTTTTCTGCGCGCAGAGTTTGAAATTACGAAAGAAGGGTTGAGAAAATACAACGATTACCCGCTATACGCTGGATCATGGGACGGCAATTCGTATGTGGTCAACTACCGCCAATTAGATGATAAATGGTATTTCAGTGATGCATTACGGGAAGGGAAATATGGCGGCGGCGGCCTTTACAATAATGAAATCAAAATCACAGAAATCAATACCGAAAAATCCGGCCCACTTCCCTATAATGATCGCTTGCGCAGGGGAGAAAAATTTACTAAGGTGACTGGTGAATACGACGATGATTTTTGGAAATCGTACAATACCACACCACTAAATGAAGGTTTGACAGAAAGCGTGCAGCAAATGGAAACAGCAAAAAAAGCGCAGGAAGTTTTTACCGCAACTTACATGGAGGAGCTTCAGGAAAAAAGAGACTCCATCCAGCAGCTCGAATCTAAAAAAATGCAGGTCGGATTAGGAGAGGATTACAATCTCGATGAATCAGCTATGTTTGAATATAACATACCCGCTTTACCAAAAAAGAAAAAGAAAAATTATTCCAAGGTTAATTTTATGTTTGGACTGGGGAGCCACCTGATAAAAACGGAAGGAAGCCAAATGGGTTTAACGTATCTTTCGGATGCCGGAGAAGCTCCGGATACCATCATTTCGGTGAATCAATACATGCCGGCCAGAAATTTTGAAATCATATGGAACGTTGACGTGGATATCTCATTTAATAAAAATTTATTTGCTCGTTTGGGTTTGAGCAGTGACTTTTATAATAGTATTTATAAAGAGAGCTCCATAGGTTTTGGTGCCAGAGTAAATTTATCAAAACAACGCCCATTTTTTCTTAAAGCAATTGCTTCATTCAACAGTTTGCGATATGCCCGGAAAGTCGGTGAGGCCAAAAATGACTACGGAAAATTTAAAGCCAACGGCAAGAAATTTAAATCGGATTATATAAATATGTATTACGGAAGCCGAACGCATAATATAAAACTTGCTGCTGAATTTTCATTAGAACTCAATCCTGGCAGGGAACTTTATATCAGAGGCGCGTATCTTCTTCCCATATCCCGCAGGCAGGACCTCTGGCTTTGGGAACGTGGAGAATTTTTCAGAAAGAAAAGATATGTGCCGATCAGTGAAGGACAAGTCAAAGTCGATCGAAATGGTGAACCTTTTGATGGACAAATTATGCCGGATCAAACATTTAGTATAACCGTTGGAATTTTGTTTAAATAAAAAAAGCCTGCTACTCATCTAAATTGTGAACAAATAAACCACTTCTGAGTTTAGGTTCAAACCAGGTAACTTTTGGAGGCATGATAAGATCATTGTCAGAGATGTTGATCAGTTGCTGCATGCTAACCGGATACATAGAAAATGCGACTTTCATTTCACCGCTATCCACTCTTTTTTCAAGTTCGCCCAGGCCTCGCATTCCACCAACAAAATCAATCCGTTTATCTTTCCGTAGGTCTACAATGTTGAAAATTGGCTCTAGAACATTTTTTGAAAGAATGGTAACATCGAGCTGTCCAACAGGATCGACGTCATCAAAGGTACCTTTCTTTGCAGTAAGTTTATACCATTTACTGTTCAGATACATGCCAAAAGTATGTAGGACCTCGGGCCGGTACGGACTGTTTTTCTGTTCAATGTCAAAGTTTGCGGATAGCCGGCCTATGAGTTCTTCTTCTGTTAGACCATTGAGGTCTTTGACCACACGATTATAGTCCAAAATCTTTAATTGGTTGTCCGGAAAAACGACTGCCATAAAATAATTATCTCTTTTTCCATTGGATTGAGTGCCTCCACGGGCACTTCTGAGTTCCTTTCCAACCAATGCTCCGGCAGCTGTTCGATGGTGGCCATCAGCAATGTATAGCTTGGGAACCTGTGTTTCAAACAGCCGCATGATTTGACTCAACATTTCAGGCTGATCAATAATCCAAAGGCTATGTTTGATTCCATCATCAGCGGTAAAATCATAAGTTGGCGCTGCCTTTTTTACCACATTGACTATTTCATCAATAGATTTGACGGGAGGATAAGAAAAGAAAACAGGCTCATAGTTGAGTTTGCTGGCGCGGATATGATTTTTACGATCTTCTTCTTTGTCGGGACGAGTGAGTTCGTGCTTTTTAATGACATTGTTGAAATAATCATCAATGGAACAGCAACCCACCAGGCCAGTTTGCTCATGTCCATTCATATTTAATTGGTACACATAAAAACAGGCTGTGTTGTCTTGAGCCATGATTCCTTTTCTGACCAATTGATCAAAGTTCTCTTTTCCTTTTTGATACACTTCCGGAGCATAATGATCGCTGTCTTCCGGAAAGTCAATTTCAGGTTTGATGACATGATAAAAAGAAATTGGATTGCCTTCAGATTCGGCTCTGGCTTCCTTTTCATTTAAAACATCATAAGGTTTACTAGCAACTGCTTTGACGGATTCTTTTGTAGGTCGATATGCTTTGAAAGGAACAAATTTAGACATGGGTTTTGATTTTTAAATTTAACAGGTTTTCAGAAAGTGCAAATTTAAAATTTAACTTCAACCTGCCCAAATAAAGTATGGATTGTCTGTAAAATTATAGTTAAAAGAACTTTGTACTTTACTGAAAGTAAGAGGATTATGTAAAAAATATTATTTTTTTATTACCTTTAATGGGTTACCGGTATAATTATTCAATTAAAAATTTTAAAAAATGAAAAATCTCAGTCTTATTACTTGTTTAGCAGTTACGCTGCTTTTTTTCTTTTCTTGCACTACGCCACCAGCTGATACAACTGTTGATATGGAAAGCGTAAAAGCAGAAATCACTGCTTTGGAAAATGCTTTTGCCGAAGCTTCAAATGCTAAAGATGTAGATGGGGTCGTAGCTTATTATGCGGACGATGCCCAAAGTATGGCACCCAACAAACCCACTATAGTAGGCAAAGATGCTATAAAAGCAGCTATAATGGAGAATATGGAAAAAGATTCGACCGCATCAGCTTTTAAAGTAGTTGATCTGTGGGCCGCTGGAGATATGGCTGTCGAAACAGGAACTTGGACGGAGACAAACGAAGGTGGAGAAGTTGTCGAAACAGGAAAATATATATCTGTTTTTGAAAAACGCGATGGAAAATACGTTTGCATCCGAGATATGTGGAATACAGATATGCCTGTAAAAGAAGCTCCGATCGCTGAGGCTTCCGAAGGAGAAATGGAAGAATAAAAAAATAAAAATTTATAAAAAAAGAGCCATTCCTTTTAAGGAATGGCTCTTTTTCGTTTAATATTCTATCGCAGCGGTTTGACAGATATAATCAGGAATAATGCCTGTCGAATTAATCCGCTTTTTGGCTTTATGGGGTAGGGTAGTTCCGGTAAGGACGAGCGCCGTATCAATGCCGAATTTGTTGCCGCCGATGATATCGGTATAAAGGGTGTCGCCCACCATTAGGATTTTTCTTTTATCAATTTTTCTTCCTTTGGCGCAGTGCTCGTAGGCAAAAATGAACATATTGGAATCTGGTTTGCCGAAGCGAATAAACCTGCGGTTGGTGATCGCTTCCACCATATTGGCAATTCCTCCGATAGCAATAGCAATATCATTATTTGAGGTGGGATAAAACCAATCGGTATTGGCGACTACAGAAGGGATGTTTTTCTTTCTGAGCAGGTTGATAATCTTGTTAATGTCGTGATTCCAATCAAAACCCTCGTCATCCATAAAAACTAAAACGCTGATGTCATCCACATCATCCAGATCAAGATTAGTAACGGATAGCGTTTTCAGGCCTAATTCTTTAAGATATTCTACGGAGGATTCTTTCCCCAAAAAAGCTACTGTTCCATCGGTCACTTTTAGTTTTAAATATTCCCGCGCAAGCATTCCGGAGGAAATGATCTTGTCAGGGGTGATTTCATGAAGCCCGTAATTATTGTAGGCTTCAGCCAATTTTTTTGGCCCGCGTGAAGCATCATTGGTCAAAATATAAAAATCGATGCCTTCTTCTTTTAAAAATTTGAAAGTATTTTCGATACCCTCGATCATTCCGTTGTAATTTTTTAAAACACCGTATGCGTCAAAAAAGACGATTTCATAATTTTTTACAACAGTTTTAAAATCGGTGATTTTCATTGAAAGGGAATTGAGGGTTTGTGGTTCAGAGATTGAGTACATTTAAGATTTTTTCTGCTTTAAATTCGATGTCCAACATTGGAAAATATATTTCGAACGCCTCTTTTTGTAGTTTGGTCGCATAGATTTCATGGAAAAAATACCTGCCGTCTTTGACTACATAATTTAATATGAAAAAACGATAGGCTTCTTTTATAAAACGAACTTCAGGTTCCGTCAAAGGATAAACAGCATGGTATTCTTTTAAAAACAATAAAAACCGTTCTTCCATCAAAGGGCCGACAACATAGCTAAAAACAGTCCGGTCGCCAATATCGGAAACGATCCTGCTAAAAAAATAAAAATCCATCACTCTCGAACTCATCCGAAACCAGTCGTAATCCCATCTCGAAAATAATTTAAACTCTTTAGTGACAGAAAAGTTTCCAATATTCCAATCGATAAAAACGGGCATTTTCGCGAAATTGGAGTAGTTCAGTTTTTGTGTATTTTCAAAAAAGAGTTCACATTGGTTTTTGATATCATCAATATGCATTCGATGTTCAAACTGACCTTGCTCAGAATTCAAGATGTCCAGCAAATGGTTTATATCAGTATGCAGCGTTTTGGAATATGATGGCAGAACTCCTTTGACTTTGTTGCAGGCTTTGTGGAAATTGGCCAACTCCCTAGCCAGCGTGACAATCTGATCTCTTTTGAATCTTCGGGGTAATTTTTCTGCTATCGAGATTGGGTTGTAAAAAACGACCCAGGCATCCAAATGCCCGCTGGAAAAACGAAAAGTATACACTTCATTGGATTTCATCAACGAACGTGCGAGGAAATTTTGAAAAGGCGCCGACAAATTATTGGCTAATGCGTTGATGATTGAATGATCTTCTTTGAAATGCTCGTATTTTCCAAAATAAGACAACTTTGCGATCACAATATCATCGCTTTCCAGAATTACCCGGAATACATGATTGGTTGAAACGAGCGCACTGATATCAGTAATCGATTGGATGGATCGACTGCTATCGTATTTGAACCAGGCTTCCTGGATAATATTCGTAAAATCTATTTGGCGCATAAAATCAAAGCATAAATTAATTGGAGTTCAAACACATCAACGAAAAGAAACTCAAAACTACAAAGTTTTTGAAAAATAACTATTGGTTTTTAACACAGCCTTCAAGTACTAAAAAAACCTGAACATCTTGTGTAGTATAAAAGCTAAAGTGCAAAAAAAAGTAGGGATAACATTTGCAAAAAAAAAGCTGTCTGTTTTTTAGAAACACGTTCATGTTTTAATAAAAGCAATGGTACCGTTTTGATTTTCTGTTTTGATTTTAAAATAATAAAAGCCTTGAGATAAATCCTGCATGTAAAATTTTTCGATCTGAGTTCCACGGTTTTTAGTCTTTGAAAGTAAAGTTTTAATTTTCTTCCCCGAAGCATCAAAAAGCTCGATTTCAACTTTTTCTTTTTCGTTTAGATGATACTCAAAATGGATGAAATCCAGTACCGGATTGGGATAACATTTTAAATCAAAATCGCCAGCATTGCCAAGATCATCAACACCGACAGTATTATTGATCGCTATCAAAATATCACGGGATGTTTCACTAATCAATTGTCCGTTTCGCGTTGTTGTGATGCAGACTTTTACAATAAAATAACCGGGAGCAGGAGGGCTGAACCAAGTGAAACCGCCAGTAACCGGATCGAAAAAAAAGTTGTTGGGTTGAGAAAATATTTCCTCTAAAAAAAAGTAATTATTAACCTCCACCGCACAAACTTCAAAGGTGCTTTCATCACTATTTGGAATATTCACAAATGAGTTGTAAACGAAATATTCGTATAGATTTCCGAGAGCGACGGGCAAAGTCGGGATCAGTGGCATCACGTTAAATGGCTCGCTCTGGGGATTCATCAATTTGAAAGTAGCCGCGAGAACGAAAGGTTGTGCATTAATCAGATTCATATTAAAAATGTCATTAGCCCAGCAACATGCTTCAACACTTATCTCATAAAAACCATGTTGATTGTATTCATGAATCCAATAAAAATGCAGTGTTTTACTATCAATGGATGGATACTCCAAAATCTGTGGGCTACCAAGAATATCACAACTTCCATCTCCCCAACAAATGGTAATGTGATCAATCTCGGAATGAATGATCAGATTGATGTTGATATTTGCCTGAACAGCAAGGCTGGTATACTGCTCGATGTGTAGATCGCCACCACGGAAATCACCCGCTTTTAACGATAGGCTCAAAACCAAAAAGAAAAAAAGTAAGATATTTTTCATTGAATTGATGTCTGTTGATAAAAGAGGTGTCAATTTACTATAAGTAATTGGGCGAAGTGATTGATAAGCTAATTTTTTTATGCTATAGTGCGACTTTTTTATTTAAAAAACCTTCAAACGGACATAAAAGCTATCTTTCCTGTTTTCCACTGAAAACATTGGCCAATTTCAATAACAAAAAAGTACATTGTGCGTATTATGAAGGATGCTTTGTTTTATGATTTGAGCAGGTAGCTAAAAGGGGGTTGGCTTAAAAATTAATTTAAAAATCCACAAACCCTTTGACAATAGTTTTATAATTATATTTTTGCAATCTATGCAGTTTTTATATCCTACATTTTTATTTGCGCTTTTTGCTTTAGCGATTCCGATTATCATTCATTTGTTCTTTTTTCGGCGATTCAGGAAGGTCTATTTCACGAATGTCCGGTTTTTGAAAGAAGTCAAAGAAGAGACTAGTGCTCGTCAGCGGCTAAGAAATCTTTTGGTGTTGTTAATGCGTTTGTTGGCGGTTACTGCTCTGGTTTTTGCTTTTGCACAGCCCTTTATCCCACAAGACACTGAAGTGAAGAAAGGTGCAAAATCTGTAAGTGTATTTATTGATAATTCATTCAGCATGAGTGCTTTGAGTGAAGATGTTCCTTTAGTTGAAAAAGCAAAGCAACGGGCCAGAGAAATTGTAAATGCCTTTCAGGTAGAAGACCGTTTTCAAATACTGACGAATGATTTTGAAGGACGCCACCAGTTGCTGGTTAGCAAAGAAGATGCCTTGTCTTTGATTGATGAAGTGTCTATCAGTCCTTCCGTAAAGGAAATTTCAAAGGTTCTTACACGCCAGCAGCAAGCGCTCAATAGCGGTGCAAATGATAATAAAACAGCATTCATTATTTCCGATTTTCAGAAAAATATTTCTGACTTTGAAAACTTTAAAGATACGACGCTGGAAATAAATCTCGTCTCGCTTCAACCCATTCAAGAGCGTAATATCAGCATTGATTCTTGTTGGTTTGATGCACCTGCACAGATGATCAATCAAACCAATAGCTTAATTATTAGCGTAAAAAATCACAGTGATCAGAATGCCGAGAACATTCGATTATCTCTTCGCCATGAAGACCAGGTCAAACCGGTTGGTACGCTTTCTATTCCGGCGCTTTCTTCGGTCACAGATACTGTGAATATTACGATCCTCCGAACAGGTTGGCATGAAGCAGAACTGAATATTACGGATTATCCGGTTCAGTTTGATGACAAATACTTTTTTACGTTCAATGTTGCTGAAAAAATTAAAATATTAGTCATCAATGAAAAAGCGTCCAATAAATACCTCGATGCCACTTTTAAAGGAGTGGACTATTTTGAGATAGTCAACCAGTTGAGCGGTAATCTGGATTATTCAGCCTTTCCGGAATATCATCTGATCATCACCAATGGCCTTAATGCATTTTCAACAGGATTATCATCGGGACTCAAACAGTATGTTGAAAACGGAGGAAATGTATTGGTTTTTCCAGCTACAACTGTTAATATCAAAAGTTACAACAGTTTTCTTGCTTCTTTAAGAGCCAATGAATTGCAATCCCTTGAAAAACTGGAAAGAAAAGTATCCGTCATGAATACGGAGGAATTTGTTTTTAATGATGTTTTTGAAAATCAAAGCGCTAATTTAAAACTTCCGGTTTCGCAGGCAAATTACACGCTCAGCAAATTTGCCAGTCGCGCCGAAGAACCATTGCTGACCTATCGGGATGGTTCGACTTTTCTGGCGAAGTATCAAAACGACCAGGGACATCTTTACGTTTGTACCGCACCTCTCGATGAAGAATTTAATAATTTGGTGCGTAGCGGTGAGATTTTCATTCCAATGCTTTACAAAATGGCTATTTCAACGGCTAGAGCAAAGCAGATCGCTTATACTATCGGAAGAGATGAATTAATTGAAGCAGATAATAGAATCAGCGATACCGATCTCGTTTATAAAATTAAAGGAGCTTCGGAAGAATTTATTCCCGAACAAACTGTAATTGGTCCAAGGATATTGCTAGGTATCAATGGGCAAATTACAAAAGCAGGATTTTATGACCTGTTTTTAAAGGAAGATGAAATCCTTGCAAAGTATGCTTTCAATTATGATCGAAAAGAGTCAGAAATGGCTCATTTAAAAAATGCAGATCTGCGAAATCTTACCAGCGATTTAATCAAGGTGATCGATAATACCGCTGCAGCCAGCCTGACTCCCATCATTGGCGAGCGAAGCCGCGGCATTGTTTTGTGGCGCTGGTGCCTCATTTTTGCTTTAATTTTTCTGGGTTTGGAAACAATGCTGTTACGTCTTTGGAGAGTTTGAATTTGATTTTTGAACTCGTATAATCAGTCCTTCCAATAAATAATTTTGGTGTATAAAAGCTATAAATTTGGGCTCAAGAAATTCTTGATTCTAAATATTAATAAATATGGTTTTTATCCACAGGCTCATCAGTTTTCTTAGAGATCGCGAGTATCGGGAGCTCCTTTACACTACAAGTGTTTTTATAGGTTTTGGTACTATTATGTATCATTATATTGAGGGATGGAGCTGGATTGACTGTTTGTACTTTTCTGTGATCACCCTTTCTACAATCGGTTACGGTGATTTTTCTCCGGCAACTGACGAAGGGAAAATATTCACGGTCTTTTACATCATCCTTGGTGTTGGCGTTATCCTTTCATTTATCAACACCGTTCATCACCATTTTGAAAGTATGAGAAAGAAAAAAAGAAAAAAACTTTACTAAGTTTAGTATTGAACTTTATATATCAAATATCAAATTGACCCAAAGGTCTGTTTAAAACGAATCTCCGGAATTTGTTCTATAAAATCTTCTTATTTTCGCGCTGCTAAATAAAATCTATGCGCTTTTTCAAAAAAACTAAGGGAGGTTTATTGCTATTGATCGGATTGATGGTGCTGATTTTAGGTGTAAGATTTCCAAAATTAATAACGGCTCCCAATGACTGGGTCATTGGCGATTCGCACGATGGATTCAGAAGTTATGCAGCTGCGTATTTTCATGTCAAACACGACAGCACTTATCAACACTTTGAAGGCATGCATTATCCTTATGGCGATGTAGTTGGATTTACGGATAACCTTCCTTTATTGGCAAATACGGTCAAATTTATTACTAATAATGTAGTTGATATATCAGATTATACCGGAGGGGCACTCAACTTGTTTTTGCTGCTTTCAGTTTTACTTTGTAGTTTATTTTTATTCCTGATTTTCAAGCATTTGGGATTACCAAATTGGTACATCATTCCTGTTGCAATTGGTTTAACATTTCTTTCGCCACAAATCGGGCGTTTAGGTGCTCACTACGGTCTGGCACATCCTTTTGTGATTCCTTTGGTTTTCTATTTGAGTTTAGTATTTCACGAGAGAAGGGATGTAAAAACCAGCTTGCTGATCGCTGCTGCACTTTTTTTAATTAGCCAAATCCACCTTTATTTATTTGCTGTTGGGGTGTTGTTTATTGGTGGATTGATGGGGTTCAAGACTCTATTTCGTTTTAATAAAAAAGAACTCGTTTTTAATGTTGCTCATTTGGCCATACAAGTAGTTTTGCCTTACCTGGTGCTCCAATTTTTAATCAATGACATGATCACTGACCGGCCCTCACGACCTTATGGGTTTATGGTATATCGCTCTTATTGGGAAAATGTCTTTCTTCCGTTAGATTTTCAAATTGGTCGTTGGATTAATACTTATATCGCTGAAATCAGACCAATGTCCGGTGAAGGAAAAGCATATATTGGTATTGTTGCAAGTATCTTTTTTTTCAAAGAAATAGCGGCGCATATCAAAAACCTTATTCAAAAAAAATCTTACCATTCGATCATTCCTGAGGATCATCGATATTTTATGAAAAGTGCTTTTTGGGCTTCTTTTGTATTGCTTGTTTTTTCCTTTGGTATTCCGTTTATAATCCACGGATGGGAAAATTTGCCATACAAATTAGGGCCGATTGGTCAGTTTAGGAGCGTTGGAAGATTTGCATGGGTTTTCTTTTATGTAATTAACATTATTACTTTTTATGCCCTTTATTTTCAGTTGAAAAACATAAAAAGGGTAAATCTCAGAATACCTTTGCTGGTATTGGTTCTGGGTGTATTAAATTTCGAAGGGATTACTTTTTTATTTACCAAAAACAAGATTACTTTGTTTCCTAACCCTGAATTACGGGAAAATTTTAGAAAAGCAGATAATCCATGGTTGGATTCCATTGATATTTCTGAATACCAGGCGATCATTCCTCTTCCGCACTTTCATCAGGGGTCCGAAAATTTTTGGAGAATATCCTACGGGCACGATATGCACCGATCCATGTGGGCTTCTGTTCAAACAGGTTTACCGATTACCGGTGCTTTTTTAGGGCGAACTTCTGTAAGCCAGACGATCAATGAACTTGAGCTGGTCGCTGAGCCGTATCGTATACCGGCAATATTTGATGACTTACCAAATGACAAAGCATTTTTGGTGTTTTTGCATAAAAAATCCTATGCTGTTGTCTGGTATCGGTTCAACCATTTATTATTCTATCTTCCTGCAATTTATGAAGACGATCAAATCAAACTATATAAGCTTACCATCGAAGAAATCGAACGCAGTATTGAAAAAAGGAGGCAGAATGCGGTGGAAGATTTTGAACAACTCAAACTTTTCAGGTTTGAGAATATCCTTTCTAAAGACAGTGTACAAAATTTTATTTACCAAAATTTTGATGATCAAAAAGCTTCAAAGTATTATCGTGGAAATGGTTTTGAAGGAATTGGAAACAATGAAAATATAATCTTTGAAGGGCAGATTCCAAATCAAAAAGCAAAGCAACGTTATGTTTTCTCCATTTGGGCTTATATGAAAGAAGATTTGTACCCGAAATCCATGCTTACTTTAAAGGAGTTTGATGCACAGACGGGAGAAGAAATCCAAAAAAGAGTTTGGGGAATCAATCACGACATCCGATCTTATGATGGGGATTGGGCATTGATTGATACTCCTTTTGAATTGGAAAGCACGAGTAGCATTCTTCAGTTTTCTATTACAAATAGCGACCTGGAAGACCGGAAGTTATATTTTGATGAATTTCAAATCCGGCTTCAGGAGGCTAAGCTGTTTCGGGAATTTGAAGATGAGTTGATGTTTAACAACCGGTTTTATAATTACCAAAAAGATGAAATAACCGAATAAGCGTTTTTTATTAGAATGAATTTGTGGAATGAGATTTCGACATTGACAATTTTAAAATTAAATTTGCAGTGAATTGTTTTGAGGAGTGAGAAGTCAGGAGTCAGGAGTGAGAAGTCAGGAGTCAGAAGTCAGGAGTCAGAAGTCAGAAGAATAACCAATAACTCATAACCATTAACTCATAAATATTAACCCACAGCCATTTCCTCTATGCTATTGATAAAAAACGCGACGATTGTAGATCCCACTTCCGGGCTGAACGGTAAGAAGCGTGATATTTTGATTAACAAAAAAGGGATCATAGAATCTATTAAAGCAAACATCAAAGCTCCAAATGTAAAAATATTGGATGCTAAAGAGGCTTGTGTTTCTATCGGGTGGATGGATGTGGGTACGCAAGTTGGCGACCCTGGATTTGAACATCGTGAGGATTTGCAAACCGTAACGGAGGCTGCTGTTGCAGGAGGTTTTACGGCAATTGCCCCTAATCCAAATACCATTCCTACGATTCATTCCAAATCTGAGGTTAATTATTTAAAAAATAAAACTGGTCATGGACTGGTAGATTTTTTGCCGATTGGAGCCATTTCAAGAGATTGTGAGGGCAAGGATATTACGGAGATGTATGATATGCATCATTCTGGTGCTGTCGCTTTTTCGGATGGTCAAAAAACAATTCAAAACAGTGGATTGATGATGAGAGCTTTACAGTATGTAAAAGCTTTTGACGGATTGATTATGAATCATCCTCAAGATCATGATCTCTCATCAGAAGGGCAGATGCACGAAGGCAAGATGAGCACTTCGCTTGGGATGAAGGGGATTCCATCCCTTGCTGAGGAATTGATGGTGCAGCGTGACCTCTACCTGGCAGAGTATGCTGAATCGAGACTACATCTTTTTAATATTTCAACAGAGCGTTCTGTTGAATTGCTGAAAGAAGCAAGAGCTAAAGGAATTGATGTAACGGCTTCCGTCCCGGTTTTAAATTTAATTTTTGACGAAACTGCCATCGCAGAATTTGATTCTAATTATAAAGTTTTGCCTCCCTTGAGAGAGAAATCAGACATTCGGGCATTGAAACGCGGGATAAAAAACGGAATTATTATACTTATCACTTCCAATCACACTCCATTGGATGAAGAAGCGAAAAATTTAGAATTTCCTTACGCTGACTTTGGTATAATCGGATTGGAGACTACTTATGCTTTATGCAACACCTTTCTTAGAGATACTCTGGAAACAGAAGATATCGTGTCTATTATGGCAATAAATCCGAGAAAGCTACTCCGATTACCCATGCCTTCTATCAAAGAAGGAGAAAAGGCTAATCTGACCATTTTTAACCCCAATCTGGAATGGACCTTTAGCGAAAAAGATATTCATTCAAAATCAAAGAATACACCTTTTGTTGATCAACAATTTAAAGGGAAAGTTATTGGTGTGGTAAATAATGGAAAATATCAATTAGTTGAGTAATAAAGTGATTTAACTATCTGTCGAAAAGATTTCTTTTTTAAGGTAATAGTTCGCATATTCGTAGAACATCTTTTCCTATTTTTTAACCTTCTAAAAATCAACTCGTTATGACAACTTTAGATGAACCTATGGGTTATATTGATCCAAATGAAGTTTCTCCTCGCTCAACGGCAATGCGTTATGGCATGATATGGGCGCTTTTTAGTATTTTGTTAGGCTTGATTACTTATCTGATGGGCTGGACTGACCCTTCGAGTAGTCTTTCAGCAGGTAGCATTCTCACCAGTATAATTTCAATTGCTTTAAATATTACGATGCTTGTTTTGGCAATAAAATATCATCGGGATAAAGAATTAGGTGGTTTTATCAGCTTTGGACGCGGATTCAAAACGGGCATGCTTACGACTTTGGTTTTTGCCGTAATTGCTACAGTTTGGGCATTAATATTTTTCAACTTTATTGCTACTGACATGATTGATGGCATTCAGGATGCCATGGTCGAGAAATGGGAAGAGCAAGGATTATCTGATGAACAAATCGAGCAAGCACAAAGTTACACCGGTTTTATGAGCTCTCCAGCTTTTATGGTAGGAGCAACATTTGTTGGATCATTGATTTGGGGTGCAATTCTTTCTCTAATTGTTAGTGCTGTATTGAAAAAAGATCAACCGCAAACCGCTTAATAAATGGATAGAAAAATAAGCCTGAAATATGGTCTGATAGCAGGAGGAATAGTTGTGCTTTACTTCCTGCTGTTTTATTTTTTAGATAAGGAAAGTATGCTCAAAATATGGGTGGCATATAGTTCAATATTGATCTATGTCATTTTTATGGGAAAAGCAGTGAGCGATCAGCGAAATTTACAGGAAGGTATTATTTCCTTTCGGGATGCAATAAGTGTGGCTTTTCTTACTTTTATTATTGCGAATGTCAGTTATTATATTTTCTATTTTTTTATTCTAAAAAGTGATCCGGAGTTGTTAGAAATGCTTAAGCAATCTACTATAGGTTTTTATCAGAAAATGGGTCAAGATACCACTGAAATTGAAAAAAAGTTTGAAGTTGGTTTTTCTTCAATAATATTGGGTTTTTCTCGAAGTGCGATCGGTGGTTTTATTTTGAGCGTGATTATAGCAGCGACAATGAGAAGGGGAAAACGATTGAAAGGGAATTGAGAATGATAAAATACAAATGACGAATAATTGTATTAAATAACCAATAATCCATAACTCATAACCTTCTTACTTTCTAACCAATAACTATATGAATATTTCTGTTGTCATACCATTGTTCAATGAAGAGGAGTCACTTCCGGAATTGGAAGCCTGGATAAGAAAGGTGATGGATGAACATAATTTTAGCTATGAAATAATCATGGTTGATGATGGCAGCACAGATAATTCATGGGAAATAATAGAAAAGCTGGCCATTACCAATCCTCAGGTTAAGGGAATAAAATTTCGGCGAAATTATGGCAAATCAGCCGGACTCAATGTAGGTTTCGAAGCCGCCGAAGGTGATGTTATTATAACGATGGATGCAGATTTACAAGATAGTCCGGACGAAATCCCGGAGCTCTTTCGGATGATTAAAGAAGACAACTTTGATTTGGTCTCCGGCTGGAAGAAAAAGCGATTTGATCCGATATCGAAGACTATTCCTACCAAATTATATAATGCTGCCGCTAGAAAAATCAGTGGTATCACCTTGCATGATTTTAATTGTGGTTTGAAAGCTTATCGAAAAGAAGTGGTAAAAAATATTGAGGTTTATGGAGAGATGCACCGCTATATTCCATTATTAGCGAAATGGGCCGGTTTTACCAAAATAGGGGAGAAAGTAGTACAACATCAAGCCAGAAAATATGGCGTCACCAAATTTGGTTTAAGTAGATTTGTCAACGGCCCTTTGGATATGCTTTCCATTACTTTTGTTGGAAAATTTGGCAAAAGACCCATGCATGTTTTTGGCGTTTATGGGATCATCATGTTTATCATTGGCTTTTCTTCAGCGGCTTATATCGGTATAAATAAATTGTATCGACTTGGCAAAGGATTACAAACAATACTGGTTACGGACAACCCGTATTTTTATATCGCACTCACAGCAATGATCATGGGTACGATGTTATTTATGGGAGGTTTTGTGTCCGAATTAATTGCCAGAAATTCTCCTGATCGCAACTATTATTTGGTTGAAAAACGTATAACGCATAACCAACACGCTAAATCAGAATCGTAAATTTTGTGAAGAAATGCATCATCATAGCACCGGCTTATCCGTTGCGTGGAGGAATTGCCTCATCGACTGAAAGATTGGCGTATGAGTTGAAAGACCATCGATATGAGGTGACGATATATACTTTTAGTTTACAGTATCCTAGTATTTTTTTCCCTGGAAAAACGCAGTATAGCGAAGATCCTCCTCCGGAAGGATTGAATATCAAAATCAAATTAAATTCAATTAATCCATTCAGTTGGTGGAAAGTAGGCAGAGAAATAAGTAAACTCAAGCCCGATATCGTTATCACCAGATTTTGGATTCCGTTCATGGCTCCGGCTATTGGTTCGGTTTTGCGTCTGATAAAACGAAATAAACATAGTAAAACTATTGCTATCGTCGATAATATTATCCCACATGAAAAGCGATTTGGTGATCGTACTTTGTCGGGTTATTTTGTGAATTCCGTTGATGCTTTTATCGTAATGTCGCGTGCAGTTGGAAAACAGATCAAGCAGTTTTCTGCAACCAAACCTCAGCGTTATATTCCACATCCGAATTATGATAATTATGGTGAGGCAGTGAGCAGAGAGGAAGCTTTGTCTTTTTTAAAATTAGATCCGAACGATCACTACCTTTTATTTTTTGGGTTCATACGCGATTATAAAGGCCTGGATTTGCTAATTAAAGCATTGAATGACGAGCGTATAAGAAAATTGCCTTTAAAGCTAATTGTAGCCGGAGAATACTACTCAGATGAAGCCAAATATCAAGAACTAATTAAGTCAGAAAACGTAGAAAATCAGATCATTTTAAAAACCGAATTTATTCCGAACGAAGAAGTGAAATTTTATTTCTGTGCTGCAGATTTAGTTGTACAACCTTATAAAACAGCAACGCAAAGCGGAATTTCACAATTGGCTTTTTTTTATGAAAAACCAATGTTGGCCACTAATGTTGGTGGCTTACCCGAAATAATAGATCACAAAAAATCAGGTTATATCGTTGAAGTTGACCCGAAGGAAATTTCGGAGGCAATAGTTGATTTTTTTCAAAATAACCGCGCAGAAAGTTTCAAAAAAGCAGTCATTGAAAATAAGAAAAAATATTCCTGGGACAATATGGTAAAAGGAATTGAAGATTTGATGACTGAAATAAAACCGATTTAAAAAATACTTAAATAATTCAAATTGAGATGTATCGCCAATTTGAGAATGATGAGTTAAAAATGAGGAATGATAAATTTATTTTCACACGTTTTGGAAGAGAATTTATAATTTTTCATTCATAATTCATAATTAGCAAGTTGCATTGTAATTTGCATTAAATTGTTGAAAATACTTTAAATGAATCCCTTAATAAAAGAAAGAATTACAGAAAGCATCCTGGTAAAACAAATTGTATTGCTAGACGAAAAACTACTGGAGACCATTCAGCAAATTGTCGATGTAACCACAATTGCTTTTAAAGCGGATAAAAAATTATTGCTCTGCGGTAACGGAGGGAGTGCTTCGGATGCGCAGCATATCGCTGCTGAATTTTCAGGGCGATATTATCTGGATCGTGAACCTTTAGATGCGGAAGCATTGCATACCAACACTTCAGCAGTCACCGCTATTGCCAATGATTATGGCTACGACGAAGTTTTTGCTCGCCTTGTCCGCTCGAAAGGCCGGCAAGGAGATATTCTTTATGCTTTATCTACTTCAGGAAATTCACCTGGAATCATAAACGCGATAAAAGCGGCTAAAGAACGTTTTATGATTGTGGTAGGTATGACTGGCGGGAATGGTGGAAAAATGAATGGCGTTTGTGATTATATGATTAAAATTCCGAGTATCGATACGCCACGGATTCAAGAATGCCACATCATGGTAGGCCATATCATTTGTGAATTGGTGGAGTCTGCTATTTTTAAAAAATAAACCCCTATTATGCGTCAAATAGCAAAGCTGGATAAAAGCTGGACGCTTTTTTTAGATCGGGATGGGGTCATCAATCAGCGTATCCCTGGAGCGTATATTGAATATCCATCGCAGTTTAAATTTACCGAGCATTGCCTGGAAGCCATTACTGTTTTTGATAAAATATTCAACCGGATAGTCGTTGTTACCAACCAGCAAGGGATTGGAAAGGGGATAATGACCAAAGCACAACTCCATGAAATTCATTCTTTTATGAAAACTGCTGTTGAAAAGGCTGGTGGGAAAATTGACGAAATTTACTTTTGTCCTGAGCTTGAAAAAGATAACCTGGGTTGCAGAAAGCCGAATACGGGAATGGCTTTTCAAGCTAAAAAAGATTTTCCCGAAATTGAATTTTCAAAGTCGGTCATGGTGGGTGATTCTGTTTCTGATATGGAATTCGGTAAGCGGCTGAATATGACGACCGTTTTAATTGAAGGTAAAAAAGAAGAAAATCTTTATGATGATTTAATAGACTTTAAGTTCTCCTCTCTTTACGAATTTGCAATGTCAATCTAGTTTAGAATCTTTTCAAATAATAGTAATCCCATTCTGATTCTTAATTTGGAAATCAGCCCTCATTCTGATTATAATAATAGTAATAACATCAAGTCTGGTATAGGGAAATATGCTATCCCTTTACTATGATTATTGTCACCCTAACAGATGATAAATGTCATATTCCTTTTTATTGATAAATGCTACATTCCTGAGCAATAGTATATAATATAACATTTACTATTATTCGGCCCATTCTTATGAAGATTTAGTTATAAGGTTTTCCGATAAAAAATAATCGCAACATGAAAAAATATACTTTTCTGAAGATTTCTATACTGGCACTCATTCTCTTCTCCGTATTTAGCTGTGAGAAGGAATCTGGCATTAGTACAATCAGTAGCACTGTAACGTTGCATCTGGATCAAACTGTGAACGGGGAGCAGATAGAAATTGAACAAATCAAATATCTCTGTGAAGCCGGACATACTTTCAGTGTGGTCAATTTAAAATATTATCTCTCTGAGATTGTATTACACGAAAAGGGGGGCAATACTGTTTCGGGGGAGAAAGTACACTTGCGTGATATTAATGTTCCTTCAACAGAACAGTATTTAATTGAGAATGTGCCTAATGGAGATTATACTTCAATTTCATTCATTTTTGGTTTGGATGAAACTAAAAATGTGGATGGAGGGCTTGAAAATACTGTTGAAAATATTAATATGGAATGGCCCATTCCAGGAGATCAAGGTTATCACTATATGAAATTTGAAGGAAGATATGACTCTTTGAATACAGGCGTTATCAAGAGTTTTAATATTCATACAGGGGCTACCATGGGCAACCAGAACTACTTTGAAGTTACGTTACCTTTTTCCGAGATGCCAATTCGTTCTAACTCCTGGGTGATCAATCTCAGTATGGACCTCAATGAGTGGTTTCAAAATCCCCATACTTTTGATTTTGTTGGTATGGAAATGGTCATGATGAACCAGGCAGCCCAGGAAATACTTAAAGCTAATGGATCAACTGTTTTTAGTATAACATCTGTCACAAAAAAACCATAGAAATGAAAAACCTTTCCATATTTCTGTTCAGTCTTTTAATTATATTAACTTTTTTGGGATGTAATAAGGATGTGGACACACCTGGTCATGGCTGGACTTACAATCCCATTCCTTATAGTATTAATTACCCGGAAAACTTTCCGATAATGACCTTTGATAATGAGAATCCATTGACCGTGGAAGGTGTTGCACTAGGGCGAAGGCTGTATTACGATTCACTTTTACACCCATCTGGAGAAATGGCTTGTGCGAATTGCCACATTCAATCCACTTCTTTCTCTTCCCTTCCAACTGTACTTCCTCATATCAACTTAGGGTGGAATAATACTTTTCTTTGGAATGGTAAGGTCAGTGGAAATGTAGAGGATATCATGCTTTTTGAAGTTGAAGAATTTTTCAAAACCGACCTTAGTAAGTTTCAAAGCCATGAAATTTATCCAAAGCTTTTCTATGAAGCCTTTGGGATAGAAGAAATTACTGCGACTCACGCTTCAAGAGCAATAGCTCAGTTTGTCAGGACACTCATCTCCTCCGATTCTCGTTATGACAGGACCATCACTTCAGGTTCCGGTGTATTTCCTACAGAAGAGGAATTAAACGGGTTTGAAATTTTCTTTACTGAAAAAGGGGATTGTTTTCACTGCCATGGTGGCATTTTGTTTACAGATAACCTTTTCCATAATAACGGACTGGATATCAATCCTTCAGAGCATGGCTTAAGTGAAATAACCGGCGATCCGAATGATAAAGGCAAATTCAAAACACCAACCTTGCGAAATATCGAAATGACAGCTCCTTACATGCATGACGGCCGGTATCAAACGATTGAGGAAGTCATAGATTTTTACAGTGAAGGAGTAAATATCTCTACTACGATAGACCCTTTGATGAAACAGGCCTATCGCGGTGGAATTCAACTGACGCAACAGGAAAAAAATGACTTGATCGCATTTCTGAAAATGCTGACTGATACCACCTTTACAAATAACCCGGCTTTTTCAAGCCCATTTTAGCGTATGAACTATTAAATTCTATAGGATGCTTTCACTGCATCTATTAAATTATCTTATGATTATCCATTCATTTGCTAAAAATAACTTCCGTAGCGCCGTATCCATACCTTGGGTGAAATTCATTTATAAAAGTTTCAACATCTGGGTTTTGAAGTAACCGGGTTGCAATTTCATCGCGGAGTTTTCCTTTTCCGATACCATGAATGATAAAAACCCTTGGAACACCCAAACGAATGCCTTTTGCAATGAACTCATCAAAATGATACAATTGAATTCGTATTTTTTCAGCATTGCTCAAACCTTCATACTTTGAAGTAAGGCTTTCAATATGAAGATCGATTTCAGCATTGAAATGGGCTAATTCAGCGACACTGGATTTGTTATAATGGATTGAATTAGAACTATATTTTGAAGGTTGTCTGTTTCTTTTCGTATAGGTTTGAAGATCTTCTTCTTTTTCGGTAGCAGTGTCAAAATTTTCAAAAAGTATATAATGATGTACTTTCAAATTTAAAATTGGTGCGGTACGCACTTTTTTGAAAAACTGTTGTGCTTTTATTTTAAGCGTTTTAGTCAATTTCTTTCCGGTTCCCATTGTGGTCACCTGCCAGCATTCGAATTGAACCTCTGGTCCTTCGTTCAAATAATCAAAAAGTAATTCGCCTAATGGAACAGTGGTTACCGAATCAATTTTTCCATTTGATTTTAATTTTAGGGTTTCGCCTAAATACAGGCTGAAGGTGAATAAAACATCATATTTGGTATCATTGATCAGGTGAATATTGTATTTCTCGGTTGAACCATCAATCCGGTATCGAGGCTCAAAAACCAATTGGATGCCCAGACTTTTGAGAATAGAATACTGAGATTGAGCTTCAGGAAAATCTGGCTGTTGCGCTATTTTTTCAGAGGGCCCTTTTACAACCTTAGCTTTGACTGGAGGCTTGCTTCGCAGGGCAGCACGGTAATCTTCAATGCGCATCAGGTCTTCCTCAAAAACAGGAATTTCGTCTCCGTCATCCAGCAGGACATTGACCATGCCGTTATCAAGGAGGTCACTAACCGTTCCTTCATCACCGGTATGGTTCAATCTTACCCGACTTCCTATCGCAAAAAGCATCTAAATTAAGTTTTTCTTTTTGGTGCAATATACCTTATCAAAGGTACACTTTAAAGGTCGAATTGTTCAAAATGATTACCTTTGTTTGCCATGGGAAAATTACGCTGGAAAATAGCTCAGTCCGCTGAACTTCGATGGTGGCAACGTTATCTAAAACGCAAACCCACAGCTGATTATTTGCAATGGAAAAGAGCTTACTGGAAAACTTTTTTGCAACAAATTAACGTGTTTTTAAAAACGGAGGAACAAGTGCTCGATGCAGGCTGTGGGCCTGCAGGGATTTTTACCGTTTTGAAGGACCAACAAGTTGATGCGGTTGATCCTCTTCTTGATCAATATGATGAAAAGTTGGATCATTTTCAGAAAAGCAATTATCCAAACATTTCCTTTTTCTCCGAATCTATTGAGGATTTTCAATCTACCAAAACTTATGATAAAGTATTCTGTCTCAATGCAATTAACCATGTTGCTGATTTGGACATTTGTTTGGATAAATTAGTGAATTTTACACGACCAGGTGGGCAATTGATCTTTTCTATCGATGCACATAATTATCAACTTTTTAAGTATGTTTTCCGTTTAATACCTGGTGATATCTTACATCCGCACCAATACGATTTGAAAGAATATCAACGCATGCTCATAGCACGAGGATTGGAAGTTTCCAATTTAGTTTTATACAAAAAGCATTTCTTTTTTAATTATTATGTTTTGGTTTGCTCAAAGCCTTGAAGAATAAAAGACGAATATCTGATAAACTTCGAACTATTTAACTAAGTAACATGAATCGAAAAAACATATCATCAGGAGCCAAATGGGAAGCCCTTGTCGGATATTCCAGAGCAGTTAGAATGGGGAATATCATCGAAGTATCCGGAACAACTGCAGTCAACGGAGACCAGATTGTTTCTCCGGGAGATGCTTATAATCAGGCTGTTTTTATTTTTTATAAAATTGAAAAGGCACTGCAAGAAGCAGGAGGGAGCCTGGAAGATGTAATCCGAACAAGAATGTATGTCACTGATATTCGGGATTGGGAGGAGATTGGAAGAGCTCACGGAGAGTTCTTCAAAAGCATAAAGCCTGCTGCTACAATGGTTGAGGTCAGCTCGTTGATCAATCCAGAATTACTGGTAGAAATTGAGGTAACTGCGATGGTTAAAGAGTGATTAGCGGATGTTGATATTTTTTAATTTGCGGATTGGAATGAAGCGGGAATTGTGAAACTCAAAAACTCGCTACTGACTCCTGACATCTGGTAACTGAATAGAATGTACAAAGTCAAAGAAATATATTACACCTTGCAAGGAGAAGGTTATCACACAGGGCGGCCTGCGGTATTTTGCCGTTTTTCCGGATGTAACCTGTGGAGTGGGAGAGAACAGGACCGGCATAAAGCTATTTGTCAGTTTTGTGATACGGATTTTTGGGGAATGGATGGTGAAAATGGTGGAAAGTATAATGCAAAAACTCTGGCTCAAAAGGTGATCTCTCTATGGCCTGAAGCCATGGGAAAAAGTAAACCATACGTGGTGTGTACTGGAGGAGAACCCATGCTACAGTTGGATGAGGAATTGATTAATGCTTTTCACAGGGTAGGTCTTGAAGTCGCTGTTGAAACCAATGGAACGATCAAACCGCCGGCTGGCATTGACTGGATTTGTATGAGCCCAAAAGCAAATACAGAAATTGTTTTGACAAAGGGAAACGAACTAAAACTGGTTTTTCCCCAACTTGGTGCTGAGCCAGAAAAATTTAAAAATTTTGACTTCGATCACTTCTTTCTGCAACCGATGGATAGCCCAAAAATTCAGGAAAATACACGTAAAACATTGGAATATTGTTTAAAAAACCCGCAATGGTCGCTGAGCCTTCAGACGCATAAGATTTTGGATATTCCGTAAACATTTGAAATCAATTATTGATCCTTACTTTTGCTTCGAAGCTTTCCATCAGGTTTTTGTAAATAGCATTTTGCTGCAAAATCTCCACATTTCCTAAAACAACGAGATGCTGCCTTGCTCGGGTAAGCGCGACATTAAGTTTGCGGTCAACGCCATCTTCAGAAAGGGAGACTAATGAAGAAAGTTGTGTTTGATTGTTCAGGCAAAGGGAGATCAATATCACATCTCTGGCTCCGCCCTGATAACGTTCAACGGTGTCAATGGTCAACAACTCAGGATCAATACCTTTTTCCATTAAAGCCTGGCGGATTTGCGCAATTTGAGCGCGGTAAGGGGTGATGATCCCAATGGAGTTTTTGTCGATAGCTCGATTGTTGAATTCATAAATACGTTTAAAGCCATAAACCAATTCACAAATTAAATTGGCTTCAAAAGCGTTTGTTTTTCCGGTTCTGCTGTTGTTGTCAATTTCTGTAGGTAAAAAAATGTTCCGACGGGAAAAAAGGATTTGTTCCAGATAAGAAATATTTACAGGTTTTTGAAAATCAATATTTTGCGTTTGAAATTTGCTGGCTGTGAGTTGTTCCGGCAATATTTTTAAACCCGAATTATAAAAATGCTCATTCGGAAAATCCATGATGTCGTGATGCATTCTGCCTTGATGACTGAGTCGTGCAAAGGCCCAATGCCATTCCTTTTCGATACATCTTTTAAATAACCTCTCAAATAGAGAATCACGCATATTTTCCAGACCGATTTCCTTTAGCTTTGGGGACTCAATTTTTGATTCTTCCGGGCTTTGAACTACTACGGCCGGCAATTGTTTGTGATCGCCAATTAATATAAAGTGTTCAAAATGTGGCAACAATCCGACGAGCATGGGTTCCAATATTTGCGATGCTTCATCGATGATCACCCGGTGGAATTTTTTCAGTTTTAATAGATCCATTTTGCTGGCTAAGGAGGCAATCGTAGCCACATAAATCCGGTGACTTTGGATCGTATCTTTTAAATCCTTTCGGCTGTCAATTTTGCTAATCTTTTGATCGAGCAATTGATCGTGAAACCGCTCTTGCGTTGAAAATCTCGAACCGATCCGGATATATTCATTTTTAATTAAAGGATCAATTATTTCAATGGCATCACAAATTTCGTCTACAGCGCGATTGGTATAAGCCAGGAGGAGTATGTTTTCATCGGTTTCATTCAAAAGATGAGCGACAAAATGACGAAGCATCACGCTGGTTTTACCGGTGCCAGGAGGACCCCAAAGTAAAAAATAATCCTTGGCATTAATCATTTTTTGGAGAATATTCCCCTGCTCTTCCGTTAAGCCTTTTTTTACTAAAAACGATTCTTGTTCAGGTTCTTGAGGAGCTTCTGAAGTAAATAAAAGTCGTTTTTTCCTTTCGTCAAATTGTACAAATTGAAAGAGTGACCGATACATGGAAATGAAACTGCTGTCCATCATATCATGCTCCAGATTCCAGGGTATATCCTGTTCAAAAAGGGCATTATTAAATTGTTTGGAACGCAATCGTACCTCCACCATTTCGTTGGTAACCGCTGTGATGGTACATTTAATAATCTGGTTGGATAGTACCGGTTGCCCTTTTGCCTGAAAAGGATAAAGCACCGCAATATCTCCTTTTCTGAAATTGGCAAGCGGATTTGTCCGTTGTGTTTTTTTAAAAACGACTATCGGATCATCAGCATGAATTTGATGTTCTTCTACTTTTAAATGGCTGATGATATCAAACTGTTCTTCTTTTTCTTTGTAATCGTTGAGCCATAGCTTGGCAAGTCCATTTACATTCTCCAAACCTTGGACGCCGGTTTTTGCCAGTTGATGTTCTCTTGCGATAAATGAAGAAAAAGCCTTAAAATATTCCTGTTCCAGGAGATTCATGCTTTGATAAACCTTTTCGAAAGCTTTAATGTCGCGAATCATGAACCCTTTTAGTTCCGGAAAATTGGCTTCTTTCAATTGATCAAAAAGCGAGGCTTTTTTGCCTTGATCTTTTAAATTAACAAGACTCTGCTCGGTGGCAATTAACTGATTGCGTATCTGCAACGCTTCATATTGCTGCGCTTTTACTCTCGGAGCAAATCGTAAATTTTTATCATCAATCCCGGAGTACAAAATATAATTTGTAGGATCTAGCTTTCCTTTAAAAACAGACTTAATGATTAAATCATAAAGCAAAGTTTGTGTAAAATGATTGGCGCTTATACCATAAATATTTGGTTTAAAAGGTTTTCCGCTTTTGAGTTCGACGATAGCAGATTTATCATTTTCAGGATTTTTATAAAAAACATCTAAACGCCCTTGCAAACCAAACCATTCAGAATAAAAAGAGGGTTCGATGATACAATTTTTTGGTTCTATCCCATTTTCTGCAAAATCTTTTAAAACCATTCGCTTCAGGTTGACAAAATGCTTTTGTGAAGTTTGCATGATTTCCCGCACTTCGCTGTTTTCAAAAAGGACAAAGGCCAGTGGGTTTAACCGAAATACTTTTGGAAAAATTTCTTTGAAAGTCACATCGGGATTGCTCATCAGTTCGTCCAAAAAGAAATTGGCAATATTTCCGATCATCAAATATTTGGTATACTCAAAAGGCAAATATTTTTTGAGCAAATAAAACAAAGGCTCAGCGCCAAAGTCTTTGAAGCACTCAGAAATTGCCGAAACATCAACGAGATAATCAGGTTCAATGACGAAGGCAGCAGGACGATAACAGCCTTTGAGGTCGATCTCCACATCAATGAGGTTGATGTTGAGCGGAAAGCTGAACTGTTCGCGAATTACTTTTATGGTTGGGTTAAAATTTTCATTTCGGTCAGGAATATTGTATTGCACATAAATTTCATTGGTAGGATTTGTCTCATCATATCCAATTAATTGCTGCAACTCTGGATTATCTTTTAGAATAACCACTCTTACTTTGGGTTGAAAACCGGTAATTTCAACGGGCTTCAAGTCAAGAAAGGATTCATTGGGTAGGATCGTTTGCAGTTGAACAGGAATAGGCTCATCATACAATGCAGCGATACTTTCCAACAGCACTTTTAAACCTAAGGCGTACAGCTGTTCTACATTTTCAATTTCCTCAGAATTGATAAGTGCCCTGGCTTTTTTTCTGAAATGGTGGATATAAAAATGAGTGTGCTTTCCAAGATCATACTGCTGACTTACGTAGGCAATTCGAGCAAAAAGCGTTGTAAATTGTAATTGTTCATGGCTGGTAACCTCCACGAAAATTAAATTAAGCGTACGATATAGCTTTTCCACTTTAGCGATGGTATCCCAACTTGTGTTTTGGTCAATTTTTTCGATTTCCCGATAGAAGAGTCTTGCCAGTTCCCGCTTTTTCATAATAGTAAAAATACCAGCTTTTAAAAAGAAGTTTTAACCTTTTGGCTAAAATTTTCAAATTATTAATTTAACCTAATTTTATAAAATGGTGGGGTGATTTTTGTTTAAAATTTCTTTAAGAATTCCTTCGTTAATTTTGGTGTAAGTTTGCAATCAGAATAAAGATCAATTTTTATGATAAATCGATTACTGTTTTTAGTTTTTTTATTTTCATTTTATCTTTTAAACCTTTCCGCTCAGGGCGAAGGAAATATCTGGTATTTTGGAAAAGGATTTGGATTAGATTTTAACGATGGCGAGCCAAAACTTTTAAAAGACGGTGCTTTAAATACTTTTGAAGGAGTTGCATCAATGTCGGATTATAAAGGAAATCTTCTGTTTTATACGGATGGTCAAACGGTATGGAACGCGAAACACAAAATAATGCCTAATGGAGAGGGATTGATGGGAGACTCTTCGGCGACCCAGTCCGCTGTGATTGTCCCAAAGCCCAGGAGCCGGACTACTTATTACATTTTTACTATTGATGCAGCTGAAAACGACTTAGGAAATGGGCTTCGTTATTCAGAAGTAAATATGCTCGCTGACAATGGTTTTGGGGAAATAAAATATAAAAATAAAGCGCTTGCTTCACCCACCTGTGAAAAAATTACGGCAACGGTCCATGAAAATCAAAAGGACTTTTGGATCATCACACACGAATGGGATTCAGATCGTTTTTTAGCTTTTTTAATAACGGAAAAAGGGGTTGAAGAGGCAGCCTATCCATCAGTTGTTGGTTCGAAAATAAGGGGTGATTTTGAAAATGGCGCCGGTTATCTGAAAGTTTCTCCAAATGGGAAACGACTGGCTTTGACCATTTACCGGGAAGATCGTGTTGAGCTTTTTGATTTTGACAATTCAACAGGAGCTGTTTCCAATCGAATAAAATTACCCAAAACAGCACCATCAGCATATGGTGTTGAGTTCTCACCGGATAGTGATAAGTTGTTTGTTGGATCATTTGAAACGGGTCTGATCGAGCAATATGATTTATCTGAATATTCACAATCAGCCATTTCAAAATCAAGGGTTGTTTTAAATAAAGAATCCGATTATAACCTGGGAGCGTTGCAAATAGGGCCTGATGGTAGAATTTATATGACCAGTCTGCATTACAGCTATATCAGTGTAATCCTAAATCCAAATGATTATGGGAGTCGATGCCGCATACGGGAAAGATATATTATGATCGGAAAAAATAACGGAAGACTAGGTTTACCAACGTTTATACAAACCTATTTTTCTGATGGAGCTGTAAAAGAACGGGAAACTTTATTAGCGGAAAAAAGAAATAAAAACAAAATTGTTACGGAACCAGCGGTAGTGAAGATTGAAGAAAAACCGGTTCCCGCTCCTCCGCCAACTTTCCAGCTTTGTGTACAGGTGAAAGAAAAAATACTACAGGATCCTGATGATCCCAATAGCCCGGTCAAGGGATTGAAAACCCTTCCGGGAAGTACCGTAAATCTCGATACGGAAAAGAAAATTATAAGCTACCAAGTTGATGGGAAAGCTGAAATTAGGTTACAACTAAAACAAGACGGCATCTATCATTTTGTTTGTTCAAAGCCCGGATACCTTAATAATGGAGTAGACTTTGTTCCAAAAACTAAATTGAAAAATGATACTGTTGTTGTTATCCTGGACAAAATATTCCCAGAGAAGGAAATTGTATTGGAAGACATTTATTACGACTATGATAAGGCAAATATTCGTGCTGATGCTATTCCTAAGCTCGATGTTTTATTGAAAATTTTGAATGATAATGAAAGTATCCGGATTCAGCTTTCCTCGCATACCGATTGTCGCGGAGAAGATGATTATAACATTGATCTGTCCCAAAGAAGAGCCCAATCTGTTGTTGATTATTTGATAGAAAGTGGAATTGATGCAGAAGTTTTAGTGGCCAAAGGGTATGGTGAAACTTCCCCCGCGGTGGATTGTGATTGTACCAATTGTACGGAAGAGGAACATCAGAAAAACCGTCGGACTACTTTTAAAATATTGTCAGATTAATCCGATCAAACAGAAAATAAAAAAAGGGAAATGATCGAAACCATTTCCCTTTTTTGCTTTGAGTATGTTGCTTTATTTTTTTACAGAATCAACAACAGCTTTGAAACTTTCCGGATGATTCATTGCTAAATCAGCAAGCACTTTACGGTTTAAGCTAATTTCATTTTCAGAAAGTTGGTGCATCAATCTGGAATAGCTTATACCATGCTGACGCGCTTCGGCGTTGATTCTTGCAATCCACAGGCTTCGAAAAGCACGTTTTTTGTTTTTGCGATCACGATAAGCATAGACTAGACCTTTTTCAACTGCGTTTTTCGCAACGGTGTAAACTTTTGATCGCGCGCCCCAGTATCCTCTGGCCGCTTTCAGAATCTTTTTTCGCCTTTTACGGGAGGCTACCGAATTTACCGAACGTGGCATATTTTTTTGTTTTTAGTTCGATGCAGAGTTTCAATAAATATTGTTGAACACTTGTGAGCCTGCATCCTCGTTAAAAAATAAATGTTATTTCATGCAAAGAAGTAATTTCATTCTTCTTTCATCACTTGAATCCACGATAGCTGCGTGGCGTAAGCGCAAATTAGCTTTTTTGCTCTTCTTACGTTTTAGGTGAGAAGAGTTAGCGTGATGGCGCTTCAGTTTTCCTGATCCGGTTACTTTGAATCGTTTCTTAGCACCGGAATGAGTTTTCATCTTAGGCATTATAAAATCATTTTTTTTAAAATGGATTGCAAAGGTATAGAAAAGAACGTAGAGTTCAAAGCTCGATAAGCGATAATAAAGCTTATTTTTTCTTATTGACTTTTTTAGGGGCAATAACAACGATCATTCTTCGGCCTTCCAGCTTCGGCAATGCTTCGGCAGCCCCAAGTTCTTCTAATTCTTTCATAAATCGCAGAAGCAACAACTGCCCGCGGTCTTTAAAGACAATGGTTCTTCCCCGAAAATGCACATAAGCTTTCACTTTTGCACCTTCTTCTAAAAACCTTTGCGCATGACGTAACTTGAAATTAAAATCATGATCGTCTGTATTTGGGCCAAAACGAATTTCTTTGACTACAGTTTTGGAAGCTTTTGCTTTCAGTTCTTTATCTTTTTTCTTTTTATTATAAAGAAATTTTTTGTAGTCAATAATTTTGCAAACCGGAGGCTCGGCTTTAGGTGAGATCTCTACAAGGTCTAATTCCATTGCGTCTGCCCACCCCTGAACTTCTCTAGTGGAGAATACGTCGGATTCTATTTTTCTACCTGCGACTTCGCTTACATCTTCGAGATTGTCTCCGACCAAACGGATTTGAGAGGATCTGATTAAATGGTTGATTCTGAATTGAGGTGAAGTGTCTCTTCTGGATTGGAAATTTCTAGCTTTTTTGGCCAATAGATTGTTGAATTTTTATTAAGAAATAGAGGTTTTATAGTAAGGTTTATAAAATATTAAACAAATATGCTGTTTTTTAGCAGTATAATAAAAGAAAATGATAAAAAAAGAAAAAAGTACACCTATCTCAACGATGGGTGTACTTTTTCAGTTCCTTTTAAAAAATTATTCTTTAACGTCTGTATTTACTTTTTTAGAAAGTTTGATGATAAGCGCATCACCATCTTTGTTCATTGAAGCTTCTAATGTACTACCTATAGCAGGGTTTTCATTTAAGATAAACTCAGCGAGAGGATCTTCAATGTATTTTTGAATAGCACGATGCAAAGGTCGAGCACCAAATTGTGGATCAAATCCTTTTTCAGCTACAAACTTCTTGGCTTCTTCCGTAAGGACTAAATTATAATCCATGCCTGCCAATCGAGTGTGTAGATCTTTCAGCGTGATATCAATAATCTTGAAGATATCCTCTTGATCAAGGCTGTTAAAGATCACCACATCATCAATCCGGTTCAGGAATTCTGGAGAGAAGGTGCGTTTCAAAGCATTTTGAATAACACTTTTCGAATTATCTTCAGCAGCATCTTGTCTAGCTTGAGTAGCAAAACCAACTCCTTGCCCAAAATCTTTCAATTGGCGAACACCAATATTAGAAGTCATGATAATCAGCGTGTTTTTAAAATCCACTTTTCGACCTAATCCATCTGTTAATTGACCATCATCCAGTACCTGAAGAAGGATATTGTAAACATCAGGATGTGCTTTTTCAATCTCATCAAGAAGAATAACAGAATATGGCTTTCTTCTTACTTTTTCAGTTAGTTGTCCACCTTCTTCATACCCTACATAACCAGGAGGCGCACCTATTAATCGACTGACAGAGAATTTTTCCATATACTCACTCATATCAATTCGGATCAATGTATCTTCAGAATCAAACATATATCTGGCTAAAGCTTTTGCCAATTCTGTTTTACCAACACCGGTAGGCCCAAGGAAGATAAAAGAACCAATTGGTTTTGTAGGATCTTTTAGTCCAACACGATTTCGTTGAATAGCTTTGGTAATTTTCACAATCGCTTCATCCTGGCCAATAATCACCTTTTGTAAATCTTTAGACATATTCACCAACTTGTTGCTTTCACTTTGAGCAACTCGCCTTACAGGAATTCCGGTCATCATAGAAACCACTTCAGCAATATCTTCTTCATCTACAGGATATCGTTTTGTTTTGGACTCTTCTTCCCATTCTACTTTTGCAAATTCTAATTGTCTAACCAATTTGGATTCATCATCTCGCAGATCAGCAGCTTTTTCATATTGCTGATTTTTTACTGCTTGATTTTTCTTATCTTTCAGTTCTTCAATCTTCTTTTCAAGATCTTCAATATGTTTGGGAACATGGATGTTTTTTAAATGAACTCTTGCACCTACTTCATCCAGGACATCAATGGCTTTATCTGGTAGAAATCGATCACTAATATATCGATCACTCAAATTGACACAAGCTTTGATAGCTTCATCGGAATAAGTTACATTATGAAAGTCTTCGTATTTCGTTTTAATATTATGCAATATGTTAACAGCTTCTTCCGCAGAAGGTGGATCAACAACTACTTTTTGAAAACGTCGATCTAGTGCACCATCTTTTTCAATATGCTGACGATACTCATCTAATGTCGATGCACCAATACATTGTAATTCTCCTCGTGCCAATGCAGGTTTGAAGATATTAGAAGCATCCAAAGAACCTGTAGCTCCACCAGCTCCAACAATCGTATGGATTTCATCAATGAATAAAATGACATCACGTGATTTTTCCAGCTCATTCATGATTGCTTTCATTCGCTCTTCAAACTGTCCACGATATTTGGTGCCTGCAACAAGAGCAGCAAGATCAAGCATTACAATTCGTTTGTTGAAAAGCGTTCGTGAAACTTTTCGTTGAATAATTCGCAATGCCAGGCCTTCAACGATTGCAGTTTTACCAACTCCGGGTTCACCAATTAGGATTGGATTATTTTTCTTTCGACGACTCAGTATTTGAGATACTCGTTCTATTTCATTTTCTCGACCAATAATAGGATCTAATTTATCTTCTTCTGCCAATTTGGTGATATCTCTTCCAAAGTTATCCAAAACCGGAGTTCGTGACTTTGAACTGCCTTTTCGCTGATAGCGAGCGCTTTCTTCTTCTTCAAAAGGTTCATCAGAATCGGAAGGGCCTTGTGCAAAAAGATCAGGGTTGATCATATCCTGCTCTTGCTTAACAAATTCCAGTTCAGATTTGTAGATATCGTAATCAACATCAAATTGATGTAAAATACGTGAAGCCAGATTATCTTTATGTTTTAAGATAGAGAGCATCAAATGCTCAGGGCTAATCTCTTCGTTTTTCAACATTTTTGCTTCCAGGAAAGTTACTTTAAGTACTTTTTCAGCATGTTTGTTGAGTGGTAAATTGCCTATATTCAAAGAAGCTTTATTTGGGTGGCTTCGTTGAATAGACTCTTCGATGGTTTGTTTTAATTCATAAGTATCGACATCGAGCGAATCTAAAACACGCACTGCAAGACTTCCTTCTTCCTGCACGATTCCAAGTAGTAAATGCTCAGTGCCAATAAAATCATGTCCAAGCCGCAATGCTTCATCGCGACTATGAGAAATTATTTGCTTAACTTTTGGTGAAAACTTCCTGTTCATGTCTATAGTTTAATCCTCATTTATTATATAAAAAATAGTATAAGAGGGTTGAATAACAATAATAAGATTAATTCTTTAAGATTACAACATTTATATTTGAGAAAAGATTGAATTGACTTATGTTTTTTTTAAGTATAGTATTCTCTTCTGAAAAAATAGTGCCATTCAAAATAGGCTCAATCTAAGTTTTTAAAAAATGTTGTCCTGTTTAATATTTTTACATCCAAATTTAACATCACAATTACACTATCGTGCATTAAAATTGTAAGGTTACAAACGGGATAATATTCAATTGTGTTACGTAAATCTACAAAGTAAAAAATAATCTTAATTACAAAGTTATTCAATTGTTTGGAAATGGATTCTAGGTGTGGCTTTTTTAATGTTTTTATAACAACAAAGGATAATACTTGTTGGTTCAAAATATTTTTTATTATTGTTAGGTATCAGGCCTAAACTGTTGAAATTCAGTTTGTATTACACAAATATTACTTTTATTTAAGGCGCGAGAGCTTTTAGATTGTTTTAAAGAAAACTTTGATTGAATAATTTATCTTTATAGGAATTTATTGATACTTTTGTAAAACAACATTTAGTTTTACTTATTCTATTTAATAATAGATTTATGAAATTCAAAATCAACAAAGAAGAACGATATACCGTATTAAGTTTAGAAGAAGATAACCTCAATACACTCCTTGCTCCTGAACTGAAATCCCAGTTAGTTATTATGCGCAACGAAGGGGTACAAAATCTTATTCTTGACTTATCAGCTGTCAAATTTGTTGATTCATCCGGATTAAGCGCCATATTGACAGCTAATCGCTTATGGAATGATGAAAGTACTTTTGTTCTCACCGGTATTGAACATGCAGCTGTAAAAAAACTAATCGAAATTTCTCGTGTAAATACAGTTCTAACAATCTTGCCTACACTTGCCGAATCAATTGATTATGTGTTGATGGAAGAAATTGAAAGAGAGTTGAACCAAGGTGATGACGAATAATTTCGAAAGTATTTCATTTCTGTTTTTACTAACAACCAATTAATGCGTTTTGATGTCACCATTTTGGGAAGCAACTCTGCTATTCCAGCACATGGTCGTTTTCCGACTTCCCAGGTTTTAAATGTTTCGGAACAGCTGTATTTAATCGATTGCGGAGAAGGTACCCAATGGCGTTTATCGGAATACAATATTAAAAAAAGCAACATAAACGAAATCTTTATCAGCCATCTTCATGGTGACCATATTTTTGGTTTGATTGGATTATTAACTTCGTTTAGCCTTTCCAAGAGAAAAGAACCAATTAAGCTGTTTTCACCAAAAGGTTTAGAAGAAATAATTAGGGTTCAACTTAAAATTATTGGTGCAGCTTTGAGTTATCCTTTAACCTTTTTTGAACTGGATACCACACGGAGCCAAATTATATTTGAGGATAATTTGGTAGAAGTGACCACTTTTCCTTTACAACATCGAATTCCAACATCTGGCTTTTTGTTTAAAGAGAAGCTCCGTTCGCTCAATATTATTCCTTCAATGATTGAGACTTACAAAATACCCATCGAAAAAATTAAAGAGATAAAGAATGGTGCTGATTACAAACTTTTGAATGGGAAAATAATACCTAATAAGGAACTGACTTATCCACCTTTAGGAAAAAGGTCCTTCGCATTTTGTTCAGATACTGCTTACACGGAGTCAATTCTTCCTTTTATTAAAGGTGTAGATTTACTCTATCACGAAAGCACCTTTTTGCATGACATGGTACAATTGGCAGAAGAAACCTTGCATTCAACAGTGAAACAGGCGGCCACTATTGCAAAAAAAGCTCATGTGGGAAAGTTGATTATTGGGCATTATTCTTCAAGGTATAAGGACTTGACACCCCTGCTGGACGAAGCACAAAAAATATTTCCGAATACAGTATTGGGAATTGAAGGGAAAACAGTTTCAGTAGATTATAAAAAACATCCTGGCAAGGAGCGATAAAAGAAATGAACCTGCATGATGCCGGTTCATTTATTTGCCATTTTTTAACCAAACTATATTTACGAAAAGAAATTTGTCAATCATGGCTTGCAAAAAATATTTGTAGGCTATTGCTTACATCAGTTTTGCAACATCCCTAATCAAGATGCTTCTGCGGTTAAAATATATCAAATCTGATTTGCGAAGATCGTTCAATACAGAGGTAACTGTCTGACGAGAAGTTCCGGTTAGATTTGCGATATCTTGTTGCGTAAGGGAATGCTTTAGCAACATTTCATAGCCAATTCGGCGTCCGCGTTTTTCAACACTATCTTTTAAGAAATCGATGATACGAGTACGAGCATCTTTGAATATCAATGCTTCTAAGCGGTTTTCTGCAGTTCGCAATCGTCCACCAAGTAAAGAAATCACTTTTAGGCAAAGATGATGATTAGACTGCATCAGTTTTTGGAAATCTTGGACTTTAAGCGTACAAATCTTTACTTCTTCGTTCATTGCTCTCGCAAAATCCTGTCTTCTGATTTCTCCTACAAGGCCAAGTTCACCAAACATCGCAGTGGGATGAAGGATGGATTTGATTACTTCTCTTCCATCACTCGAATGCGTTCCTATTTTTATGGTTCCCTTTACAAGGAAAAATATGGTATGAGAGGTTTCATCTGGCAAATAGATGTAGCTGTACTTGCTTTTGGTTTTTACTTCAATCATGCTCGCCAAACTTACTATTTCTTCATGATTGAGCACGTCAAAAAGTGGAAATTGCTGTAAAAATGTAATTTTTGAATTGGTATCCATAATGCAAGTTTTTTAAGTAGGTTTCAATGGATTAATAATGTTCTTAAGCGTTGTTAGAGTAAAATTGTAAAATATTATTAGCTAAATAAAATACATTATGATTGATTTGTGTATTAACGACTTTTATTTGAAATATTTTAAAACATTGATAATCAGTTGCTTGTAAGGTGTTGATTTAAAATTTTGTAACAACATGAGTTACAGGTTTTTTATATTGAGTTATGTAATTGGTTAGAATTTTTTTTATTGTTTTTATAGAAAATGCAGAATTTTGTAATTAATCTCAGATTGAAAACACTCTTCGGTTTTAAGTATAAATAATAAAATGATTATAATTAGTAATGAATTATAATATATAAAAAGCTATCAATTAGGATTTTAAACAAAAACTAGAAAATTAATAGTAAATGATTGATAGTCAAAGAATTCTAATGAGGGAATATCCTCATAGAAGGCATGGTTTTTGAAATTCTATGAGGTAACCATTTTAACACATAACCACATGATAAGAAAATCTACACTTCTTATACTGGCGTTGACTATGTTCTGCAACTTGATTTATGCCCAACAAGACGCCATGTATACCAAATATATGTTCAACAGCCTTTCCTACAACCCTGCGTTTGCCGGGAGTCCCGAATATATGTCAATCAGAATTTTATATCGCGAACAATGGTGGGGAATTGAAGGAGCTCCAAATTCTCAAACATTTTCAATTCATTCGCCAGTAAAAGAAAGGGTGGGCCTTGGCTTTAGTGCGGGTAATGACAAAGTTGGAGCAACGGGATCAACTTTTGCAAATGTGTCCTATTCATACCGAGTTCCTTTTGGAAATGGTAAGTTATCTATGGGCTTTCAGGCCGGTTTTATGAATTGGCGAGCCGATTGGAACAAACTTAAATTTAAAGATCCTGTTCAAATGGATCAGGCATTCGAAAATATGACCCCAAATTACTGGCTGCCCAATATTGGAACAGGGATATTTTATTATGCGCCAAAATTTTATCTGGGATTTTCCGTGCCTAATTTGTTGCAAAATGATCTTAGAAAAAATATTCCGTCCAATGTTCAAATTTGGGCGCAGCAATATCGGCATTATTATTTAACTGCTGGTGCTGCATTGCCAATCAATGGTCCAGCTCTGATTTTCAAACCTTCCATATTAATAAAAACAGTGGGTTTGCTGGGGAAATTTACAGGGGACCCAAGTAGCGCCTCAGATGTAGGAGCGCCCGCGCAGTTTGATATTGACATGTCTTTACTATTTTATGAAGCATTGTGGGTAGGAGTTTCATTTCGCTCTGCCTTTGCAGCAAAACAGTTTGGTGGCAATAGTTCTTTCGATTCTGCTGACATTTGGGTTTCCTATTATTTAATCAATGGAATGCGTATTGGAGCAGCATACGATTATACGCTTACGAAATTGCAAACTTACGCCAAGGGTTCTTTTGAATTGATGTTAGGTTATGATTTCAGTTATAAAACTAAAAAGGTAAATACCCCGAGGTATTTTTAGCAAAAACAATGCTTTACATATAATTCTTTTAAGTAAAAAAGGGAGAAGTTTCCACAAGTTATTTGTGGGAACTTTTTTTTTCAAAATCGTATCTACCATATATTGAATAAAATACATTTTGTAACTTTGAAATATTAAGTATTTCTGCAATGTATCGAGTAGAAATGTCGTTTACTTTTCTAAATCCCGAAATATTTCATGACCATATCATTTTCCTTTTCTTCTTTCGAAGGATAGAAGTATTAGTTAATACCCATTAATTTAAAATAATACACAAATGAGATTCCCCTTTCTTTTTTCCTTTTTTTTCTTCATGGTAACTATTGGGCGGGCACAGACGCTGGAATTTAAGACTGCCAAAACAAACAACGAATTCGAGACTGAATTATCTCAAGATTTCCAAAAAGTAGAGTTATTTCAAATAGCTGCAGAAAGTTTAAATCAGGATATCAATATTTCAGATTCTAATTATTTGCTTAATGTAAATTTTGGAGATAAGCATCAGTGGGAGTTTGAATTATATCCAGTTGATATGTATTCAGAAAATGCAGTGATCAGAGTTCTCACTGAGAATGGAGAAATAACTCATCCGGTTCCTCGAAATATTTCTTATAAAGGGAATGTAAAAGGGGATCCACAGAAACAAGTAAGTTTATTAATACATGGCTCATACATTTATGCGCACATTACAGAAGGTACACAAAGAACTTACATTTCTTCTTTGAGCAGGCATGTTAAAAATGCACCTAACGATATTTATATAATTTATGACAGGACAGATCAAATAATGAATGAGACAGGAACGTGTGGGTTTGATAGCTATCCCCAATTTGATTTAGGGAGCAATCATATCCATGAAGGAACAGGAAGAAGCCAGACCGGCCTTTGTTATGACGTAGAACTTGGAATTGTTTCTGATTCATTACTTTACATTGATAAAGGAAGTACCATTCAAGGTGTTATTGATCATACTGTTGGAGTCATGATGGATGTAGAAACAGATTATGAAACATCTGATTTTGATGATGCATTGGAATTTGAAATAGTGGAGCAAATAGTTTCAACCTGTGAAGTTTGCGATGAATGGACATCCTCCACAGACTCAGGTGATTTACTTAGTGACTTTGCTAATTGGTCGGTGAATGGAGGTTTTAATAATAGTGTGGATATATGCCAATTTTGG
This sequence comes from uncultured Saprospiraceae bacterium, assembly GCA_963793295.1. Lineage (GTDB taxonomy): Bacteria > Bacteroidota > Bacteroidia > Chitinophagales > Saprospiraceae > JAHDHW01. The sequence goes on from CAWBZX010000028.1 coordinate 94,239, forward strand.
ACAGATAGGGATTTTGATGGATCAACTGTTGGCTTGGCATATAGAGCTCCGGGTTTGTTATGTAATTTTGCTCACCATGTGCTTCAGGATTTTTCAAATGATGCAGATTTACTAAGGGTAATGACATCTCATGAAATCGGTCACAATCTCAATGCCGTTCACGATGCGGGTTCAACCTTTGTTATGTCACCGACTTTAAATAATACGACAACCTGGTCAGCAGCCTCAGCGGATAGTATTGATACAGAAGTTGATGATGCGGCAACAGCTTCTTGCATCATCGCCTGTGCTGCTACACCTTGTGATCCTGTTACGGATGTTAGCATTACAAGTATTGATGCTACGGGATTTACAATAAGCTGGACTGCTACTACTGAAAGCCTTTACAGGTTGAGAGTCAGAGACGAAGAAGATTTAAGCATTATACACACTTCTGCACCAACATCTTCAACAGCAATGACGATCAATCCAACTGGCTGGGAAGCTTGCCATCAATATATGGTAATTGTAGAAAATGACTGTAGTGGGAGTGGCTATAGTGCTCCAGTGTCAGCTATTGTAGAATATTATCCTGGAGCGTGTGCAGCTTTTAGTGCAGATGACTTGTTAATTTGGGTAAATGATAATGTCAATTTTACGGATGAATCGACAGACGCAACTTCATGGAGTTGGAATTTTGGAGACGGTGATATGTCAACTGCTCAAAATCCCTCACATACCTATGCTACTGCTGGTATTTATGATGTTTCTTTATCGGTAAACTCCGGTGCACATATAGAGACTAAAACATCATATATTCATGTATTACCTAACGAAGTTTTACCTTACACGGTCGCCGATGGTGGGAATATGGATGATGACGATTTTGGTACAGAATCACTTACCAGTGGCGTAAATTCTCTTTTTGAAAAAGGAATTCCGAGCAATTACTTCACTAATAGTACGAATTGCTGGGTGACTGACTTGGATGCAGATCTTACTGCACAAGAAAATGAAATGGTCTTATACAGTCCAAGGTATGATTTTTCTAGTGTTTCAACTGCCACTTTATCCTTTGATCTGGGAATGGAATATCAATTTTGCAATGCACCATTTGGTGTGCAGATTCAGTATTCTACCAATGATGGAAGTACTTGGACTCGACTTGGTGCAGATACAGATGCATCTTGGTATAACAGGGGACCAAGTTTAGGCTGTTCTATAGCAACAACAGTCTTCACTGACGAAATGGGGTGGAACTTCACTAGTCAAGGGTTCACTTTTACCTATGATATAGGATTTCTTGCCAGCAATAGCTCTGTTATATTCAGATTTGTTTTTAGTTTAGATTCAGGATGGGGTGGTGGTTATACTCGAGATGGAGCTATGGTTGATGATTTTGAAATTTCAGCAACACTTCTTCCCATAGAATTAATCGCTTTTGATGGCAAAAGATTAAACGAAGCAGTCGAACTCAATTGGCAAACCGCCACCGAGATCAACAATGATTATTTCACTTTGGAGCGATCTGTCGATGGAAGAAACTTTGAAACGATAGCCATTGTCAAAGGGCAAGGCACAACTTATGAGGAACAAGCCTACGAATATTTGGATCGCGATCCCGCATTGGGCCTAAATTATTACCGATTGACGCAGACGGATTTTGATGGTTCTTTTGAAGTTTTTGATAAAATTGTTGTCATCGATTACGTTTCAGATATAAATGTAGAAGTTCGACCAAATCCTGTTGAACAAGATCATTTTCAATTGGTTTATAATGCATCGCAAAGCGGAGATTTGCAGGTTGAGATTTACAACGTTACCGGAAAACTTTTATATCGTGAGGATTTCAGAACAATCAGAAATTTGAACTATTTCGATATTTCCTTTGCTGGCTTAAGCAATGGCATTTATATCGTAAAAACCAATCAAAATAATTTTATTGAAAACACACGTTTCGTGAAAGCGAACTAGCAAGTTTTTTTATTCCCAATAACCGTTTTAGAGCCGGGACTGAATCTTTTTCAGTTCCGGTTACTTTTTTAAACACTTAGCAGTAATTTCCCCAAATCAGGGTCAGCCAGCATATCTTTTAATTGATTTTTGGAAGAAGAAGCGATATCCTGAGCAATAGAAAATCTCAGATCAGCAGGGAAAAATTCCATTTGTAAATAAGCCTTTACATTGTTGAGTTGCTCTTCAGTAAGCGTGGTTTTTAATTGTTCAACGTGATTTAAAAGACGTGTACTTACGATAAACAAAATATCATTTCGAACCTGGTCCCCAGCAACGGCCTGACGCAGTGGAGTGTAAACGTCATCCTTAAATTTGGTGGTATCTAAAATAGTTTCCGGGGTAGGAAATTCACCAGAAGTTTGATCGATGAAATTCAAAAACGCAGCAACAGTTTCCTTATCCAAAGAGGCATCGCCTAGTAATTGAACTAGTTTTTTATTCTTTTTAAGATCCTTAATATTTTCAATCGATTCAAAAAAATGGACTAATGTGCGGGGAGTAGTCCGGCTTCTATTGTTTAGGTTTTTAAGACTCAATACAAAGTGGATGCCTCTTGGGTCAACTCCTTTTTTATCCGCCCATTTTGCCCATTCTTTAACATCAAACGCCATGGTGATATGCCTCATCCGGGTAATCATGGCATCGTCAAGCGGCGTAACGGAATAATCGCCACCGTCCGGATTTGCCGTGAGCACAATGTGCCAATCTGCGGGTAATTTCCAACTGGCCAATGCATAATTTTGAAGCAACTGCATGATACCGCGAAGGATACGGTCATCAGCCCGGTTGACATCATCGATCAACAAAATGCCTGGTCCCTTTTGTTGCGGAACCCATTCAGGCGGAGCGAAGTGAGTCTTGCCTGATACAATTTGCGGCATACCGAGCAAGTCGCCCATTTCTTCAAACTGAGCTGGTGCGACATAAGCCATCTGAAATCCATGTGATTCTGCAAAATCTTCAACCAATTCTGTTTTGCCAATTCCATGGCTACCCCAAATACAAACAGGCGTTTTACGTTTTCTTTCCGTTTCCGCCTTTTGGTTGATTTTTATAAAATGATCCAAAAAGCGCAGTATTTCACATGCTTTTGCTGAAGTTCCGTAAGTCAGTAAGTTAGAATTGTCGGATGCCATTCGAAAGGATAGATATTAATATTTTATTAGGAAAAATAGTCTTTCGTCTTATATAACTTTGTTCAAAGATAATCAAAGCCCCGATTTTGGAAAATATAATCGCTAATCGAAAAATTATTCATATTGACATGGATGCTTTTTATGCTTCTGTAGAGCAGCGGGATAACCCCAAGTTGCGCGGAAAGCCAATTGCGGTTGGCGGTTCAGGGAAGAGGGGAGTAGTGGCTGCAGCAAGTTACGAAGCACGAAAATTTGGAGTACGTTCGGCGATGCCAAGTGTGACTGCTTCGCGGCTTTGTCCTGATTTAATTTTTGTCAAACACCGGTTTGAAGTCTACCACAATGTCTCCAAAGAAATTCGCGAAATATTTTTAGAATATACCGATCTGGTTGAGCCATTATCTCTTGATGAAGCTTATCTGGATGTAACGGAAGCGAAAAAAGGCCCTAATTCAGCAACTTTGATAGCCAAGGAAATCAGGGAAAGAATTTTTAAAAAAGTTGGTTTAACTGCTTCCGCGGGCATTTCGTTTAATAAATTTCTGGCAAAAATCGCTTCAGATATCAATAAGCCAAACGGAATGAAAGTCATCGAGCCTGCTGATGCTATATCTTTTTTAGAAAAGCTGAAAATTGAAAAATTTCACGGGATTGGAAAAGTAACGGCAAAACGCATGCACAACATGCGGATTTTCAACGGTGCCGATTTGAAAAAGATTAGTGAATTGGAACTGGTGCAGCGATTTGGCAAAGTGGGACGTTTCTATTACAAGATTGTCAGAGCGCAGGACGACCGTGATGTTCAGCCTAATCGCATACGAAAATCCATCGGCGCTGAACGAACATTCAATGATGATTTGTCAAAATTGAGTGAACTCTATGAAAAGATCAACCCCATTACTGAGAAGGTTTTTGAGTACATGAAAAAGACCGATAATTTTGGGAGGACGATCTCGTTGAAAATTAAAACAGCCGATTTCCAGGTCATTTCCCGGAGCAAGACTTTTAATAGTGAAGTTAAATCACTTGAAAAGATCAAAGAAATTGTAAATCACTTAATTGCTGATAATTTCCATGAGTTTGAAAGTGTAAGATTACTTGGTATATCAGTTTCAAACCTCAGTAAAGAACAGAGTCAGGAAGGGTCCCAGCTGGAGTTTGAATTCTGGGAATCTTAATATTCAATAAAAAAATATGTATCTGAATTGATATTTACTTGAAACCATAAATGAAAGATCAGTTATTTTGTATTATCAAATTTATTAATTAAAAAACCACCAAATTATGAAAACGATCTTTAAAATTACCACTTTGATTTTGCTTTTTAGCCTATCAACAAATTTTGTCATGGCACAAGATGTCATCTATAAAAAAGGTGGTAAAAAAATGGAAGTAAAAGTCAAAGAAATTGGATTGGATGAAGTCAAATATGTAGAATATAATAATCAGGATGGAGTGATATATTCTATTTCAAAAGACGCGATAGATAAAGTCAAATTTGAAAATGGCAGAACAGAGACCTTTATAACAGATTTTGAAAATCCCGAACTTTATGCCGATCAAAAAAAGCGCGCGCTTAAAATTGGCTTTTTGGGGCCATTATTTGGCTTTACCGAGTTTTCATTTGAACAGAATCTGGCTCCCGGCAGAAGCTTTGAAATAAAACTTGGAGGTATCGGTTTGGGTAAAAATATCGACAATCGAGATGCCAGAGGAGTTTATGTAGGTGCTTCCTATAAATTTTACAACAAACCTTCCCATTTTCTGAGAGGTATGCGTTATGCACACATTTTGAAAGGAGGATATATTCGTCCCGAGATTGCATTTGGTTCTTATGGTGAGCAGGATCCTAACAAGCGCAACTCCATTGGCGAGCGTCGCACAGTTACTTTCGGAACCCTAATGCTCAATCTAGGAAAACAATGGGTATATTCTGATGCTTTTTTATTGGATTTGTTTGTAGGTATCGGTTATGGGTTTGACTCAACAAGCAATGAAGGAGGTCAATATAATTTTACTAATGTGACAACGGATGCTGGAATTGCCTTTGCTGCTGGCTTTAGAATAGGATTTTTAATAAAATAATGAGTTTTATATAAAACAAATAAGAGCCTCCTTGAGTATCAATTTATTCAGGGAGGTTTTTAAATGTTTATTCTTTATTTTTACTTTTTATGTCGAACACCTTAATTATTTTTGATATTGACGGAACGCTGTTGCATTCCAATCGCATTGATAGCCAATGTTTTGCCCAGGCTTATGAAATTGTTTTTAAAAAACCTTTTCCAACTATAGATTGGCGAAAATATCCGCATGTTACGGATACCACAATTTTCAATACGGTCATTCAGCAACATTTTGGCCGAGATGCTACGGAAGAGGACATTCACCGGCAGCAAGATTGTTTTGTTGAAATGCTAAGTGAAAACCGCAGGAATGATCCTGTCCTGTTTGCGGAAGTGCCCAATGCAAAGCGCACCATTGAACAACTAATTGAAGATGAACGATTTATTGTAGGAATAGCAACAGGTGGCTGGCAACGACCGGCGACCCTCAAATTAAATCACATTGGTATTCCGACCGAATCGTTACATATGAGCTTTGCTGATGGAAAAGAAACCCGTGAAGAAATCATCAATGGATCCATTCAAAGTGCACGACAAATTCATTCAAATATCAATCGCATGGTGTACGTTGGAGACGCTGTTTGGGATGTGCAAACTACTCGTAATATGCGACTCAATTTTATTGGGATTAGGATCAATGGAGATCACGATGTGTTGATCCGAGAAGGAGCTTCCCATGTCATTGAAAATTATATGGATTATAGCCAGTTTTTGCAATTAGTAGCAACTTCCCAAATTCCTTCAGGAAATTGAAATTTTACAGACTATTTATGAACTTTATCCTGCTGGAGCGAGTTACAAATAGACAGAAAAATAAACATTAATTTATTTCTTAAATTTCCATTTTATATTTGTTGGTTTAAAAAAATAGATTGTATATTTGCAGCGCCTTTTGAAAAAAGGGCATGTAAAATGACTTGGTAGCTCAGTTGGTAGAGCATTTGACTTTTAATCAAAGGGTCCCGGGTTCGAGCCCCGGCCAGGTCACAACAAAAGGGAAAGCCTAAGCGAAAGCTTAGGCTTTTGTAATTTAACAGCATTGGTCAGCTTTGTTTTAAAAAAGACCTAATTATCAGCCATTTGTTGTTGCAATTGTTTGTTCTTCTCAATTCTGTTTTTAAGTACATTCAGGTATCTCAATGCCATTTTATCTTTATAATCGGTATAGGATTTTGAGGCCCAATGTACGGCAGAATCAAGATCACCGTTGATCTCATTGATGATGGCCATATTATAACAAGCTCTGCCGGCTATCTTTCCTTTTCGGTTTGAAACATCTTTTTTCCAAAGTTCTGCCGCTCCATCCCAATCACCGGTCTGTGCTCTGCGTTTTGCTATTTTAAAATTATCTGTTCCTCTGACATAATACTGCCTGGAGACCCTTGTTCGATAAGGAAAGATTCTTGAAGCATAAAAATGACCGATGTTATTGCTGATCTGCAAAACGGCTTCTTTTCTTCCAATAATTGCTTCAGCAGCTTTTAAAGGATTGATGCCTCTGCCTGTCGAAACTATATTTTCGTTTACAACAAATTCATCAGCAATAAATTTGTATGCCGGATCATAAATCCGCCATCCGGTTTTTATCAAGGTATTAATTGTTGCCTGATGTTCAATAGCTGGAACATTTATTCCCAAAGGTGTTCTGATTTCAGTTGGGATAGCTTGATAATCAACCTGCGTATCTGTGTCATAAAAGGATAATGCAAAGATTCCGTCTACGTTGTTTTCACTGCAAATTTGCTCAATTGTTTTCCAGGGAATTGCTGACGGAAAAACACCAAGTCCGGGGCTTCGTTCATCAACGCAATCGAGTATTTTAATCTCGGATAATCCAGGATTAATTGTAAGTTCATCAAACAAACCAAGGACGGCCTCATTGGCTCCTTCCTTGTCCAGGTTTTTACCCTCTACTGATAAAATTTTATCGAGATTATCTAGTTTTTTATTTTTATCTGAAGGTAAACTTCTATCAATAATTCCAATCCTTTTGATATCCGGATGGATAAGTACTGGAGCTGGTTCGGTAACAGCTATTGTTAAAAAGTTCTTTGAACTGCAAGAGCTCAAAATAATCCCTACAAGTAGTATCAAAATTGTTTTTAGACTATACCGTTTTCTCATGAGCTGTTTATTTGTATCAATCAGTTGCAATCTATTTGCCATAAAAGCTTAATGAAAAATTAATTTTCTTTTTCTAAAAAATATAACAACTATCGTTTGGCATTAAGCCATGCATTTAAATCACCAAATTTTTTTATCCCTTTATATCAATAGGTCTTTGCTTTGATGACAGGGAGCTAATCTATTTATTGAATCAAAATCAGTTAATGATAAAGTCGAAAGTTTATCTACTTCCCAGTTTACAGACTATAAAATAACCCTTTAAAATTATTATCTTTCAGGTATGAAAAAGCACTATAATATCATCATTGCAGGGGCTGGAGGTATCGCTGAGGCAGCCGGTCTACTCCTGGCTGAATGGAGTGAAGTAACGCCTTCTATTTTCATAGGAAACCGAACGCTTTCAAAAGCGGTAAAGGTAGCCAGATGGATTGAAACTGGAACAACCAAATCCTGTTCTGTTCGGGCATTTCATCTTTCAGCAGAGAATCTTTCAGCGGAAATTAAAGAAATTCTACTTCAAGGTGATATTCTCCTCGATTGCCTTCCGGGTAGCCTGGCACCAAAAATGGCCCAAATAGCCAAAGATTTTCAACTGCATTATGCTAATCTGACGGAGTACGTTGCTGAAACTAACGAAATAATAGCTTTGGCAAAGGATGCCAAAACGGGTTTCATACTCCAAACGGGTCTGGCTCCAGGCTACATTGATGTGCTGGCTAACGGACTCTTCCAACAGTTTTGCATTGATTTTAAAGTAGAAAAGATAGACAAGCTAGAATTAAAAGTAGGCGCACTGACTAAAAATGCTGTTGCACCTCATTTTTATGGATATACGTGGAGCCCAGTCGGTGTGGCTACAGAATATTTAAAGGATACCATTGTGGTTCGGGATTTTAAGAAAACAACACTTCCATCATTGTCTGAAAGGAGCGTTATCATAGTAGATGGCATTACCTACGAAGATGATCTAACCTCTGGAGGTGCAGCTGATTTGCCAGATGCATTAAACGGAAGAGTACGGTCCCTCGACTATAAAACCTTGCGGCATCCGGGGCATTATGCATGGGTTCAAACACAAATTACTGGTTTGGGAAATACTCCGGAAACTATTGCAACGTTACAACAAAAAATGGAAGCCATTATTCCGCATATTGAAGACGATCAGATCATTTTATACGCAGCAGTAGAGGGTAAGGATGCAGGGGGTACGTTGCGGAGACGAGAAATCGCTAAACGGATACTCCCGCAAAAAGTAGGAAGGCATCAATTACGTGCTATACAAACTACAACGGCGGTACCTTTACTACAATCCGCACAACTATTACTCGAATCTTCACAAAGCGGGGTGCTTCTGCAAAGCCAAATTGATCCAGATCAGTTTTTAAACGGCAATTTCATTGTACCGGTTTACGGAAAAGTGTAAGAAGGCGAAAAGGATCACTAATCGGTATAAAAGAATTCGTTTTTTATTCGTTTAATTTTAAACTATTAAAGATAGTGATAGTCAAACCCACAAATTAAATCATTATTACAAAATTAATTATTATGAAATCCCAATCAATTTATAGTTTGCTCGTCCTATTCTTCGCTGTTCTGGTTACATTTTCCTTGAACGCACAAGATGATGTATCTGCTGATAGTACGGGTTATCCAGGCGATGGATTCAGTTTGGAAGGAGCTTTGGAATTATTCAAAAAATCCAAATCACCTGAAGATTTTGAAAAATTATTGAATTCAGATGATAATTATGTCAACAATCTGGATTTGAATGAAGACGGAGAAGTAGACTATATTCGGGTCATTGACAATATGGATGATAAGGCCCACGCGATCATTTTACAGGTTCCATTGAATGAGAAAGAATCTCAGGATGTTGCCGTTATTGGTATCGAAGAACAAGGAAAAGAAAATGCGATTTTACAAATAGTTGGAGATGCTGATGTTTATGGAGAAGAAACTTATGTCGAACCTTTTGATGAAGAAGCCAAAGGTGATGGCAAAGGTGGCCCTTCTGCCAATGCGAGAATAGCTCGGATTGTTGTCAATGTATATTTCTGGCCTTGTGTTCGGTATGTTTACCGCCCATCTTATGTTGTTTATGTTTCACCTTGGAGATGGCATTATTATCCAAGCTATTGGAGACCATGGAGACCTCATCCTTGGCATGTATGTCATACTCGAAGAGTAGTATATCACCGACATTATCGCCATGTGCATACGCACAGAGTAGTTCATGCGCATAAAGTTTACACTCCACATAGAAGGACAAGTACAACCGTTCATGCCAGAACGACCTCTGTCAAAGCAGTAAAAGGGCCAAGAGGTAATGTTGCGGTGAAAAAGACAACAGCCACTAAAAAGGTAACTACAACTAATAAAAAGGCGAATACCGCTAATAGAAAATCCTCAGTAGCTAATGATAAAGCTAGTACGGCTAATAAAAAAGCCAATACCGCCAATAAAAAGGCCTCAACAGCCAATAAAAAGACTAAGACAGCTAATAAAAAAGCTTCAACAGCCAACAAAGCAGCAGCTGGTTCCAAGACAACTACAACCAAGGCTGCGAAGACCAAAAATGGAAAAGCAGCAACAAGAACTACAACTACTAAGTCCAAAGCTGCACAAACAAACAAAAGGAATGCCGCTGGTAATAAATCAGCAAAACCAAGAAACAGCCCCCAAAAGAGCGCTGGCAAAGGAAAAGTGGGTGGCGGTAAGAAAAGAGGAAATTGATAAAATATATTTTAACTCGGATTAACAAAAGGCAGCAGTATTTCACTGTTGCCTTTTTTTGTTTTATTAAAATTGAAAATGATGTTGGACAAATAGACTGACTAATGCCACATTCTTTAGAATGACAAAAATCATTTTTAACCTGTATAAATAATATCATCTTTGGCAATAACTAAAGCCTTAGAAATCATTTTAAAAATAAAATTCATTCCAAATGGAAGCACTTCAGGAAAAAACAGTAGCGGAAATTGTAGCATCAAATTTTAAAGCAGCTGATGTATTTAAAAAATACGGAATAGATTTTTGTTGTGGAGGCCATGTTGGCCTTTCTGAAATTTGCAGAAAAAAAGAAATTAACTTTTCTGAAATTGAAGATGACCTGCAGAAAGTTGTCAATCAAAAAAAAGACACTCCGGATTTTGATCGATGGAACCTTGATTTTTTAGTCGATTATATCATCAATCAGCATCACACTTATGTAGATGAAAATATTCCAATTATTTTACAATATGCCGATAAAGTTGCCAGTGTCCATGGCGAAAATCATAAAGAAACCGTTGAAATCAACAAACTGTTCCACGAAGTAGCAAATGAATTAAAGGCTCATATGAAAAAAGAAGAACAAATCCTTTTTCCATATATCAAACAATTAGTCAAAGCTAAAAAGGAAGGAATTCCTATGCCAGATGTTCCTTTCGGGACGGTAAATAATCCAATCAGAATGATGGAAGAAGAACATGAAATAGCTGGTGATATTTTTAAACGGATCGCTCAACTGAGCAATAATTATACACCTCCTGAGGAAGCTTGCAACACCTACAAAGTTTTATACGCAAAATTAGAGGACTTTGAGACAGATTTACATAAACATATACACCTGGAAAACAATATTCTATTTCCGAAAGCGATTGCTTTGGAAAATTAATGGTTATTTGGAAGAATAAATATTAGAATCGAAAAGCCCCACATTGTGGGGCTTTTCGATTCTAATGAATAAAAGTCTTGCTAGAAACTTCAAACTTCTTGACTCCTCTTTGCTGGCACCTTTCTGTAGGGTTTTAATTTTTTAGAAAAGAAAAGGTTTGCCCTTCATATTGCTTCATAGCAGTTCGTTCTTTTAGATTCTTAATCGTATCAAAAGGCATATTTACAACGCTTGTATTCGCTAGCCATGCTGGAATACTTCCACCGGGTTCGGCAACGTATTGGTAGAAAACTTCAGTTTTTCCATTGCTCAGCGGGGTGAATTTCCAGGTGCCTTCTGTACGAGGAACTCTAACATAGTCTTCTTTTTCAGGTATATATTCTGGCAAGCAATTTACCGAAATAGTTAAGACCTTAGAGCTTGGATTTTGAGAAAACTTCATTGTATAAATGCCATCCCGGTCAGTGACCGGCCAGGGAGCATCCGTGCTTACATAATAAATTCGTTCGTTATCACTGACTGCTTTGAGTAGTTTTGAACTCTTTGAATCAGGAATAAGTTTGTAAAAATTATCAGCATCCATCATAACCGCTACTATACGCGATATTGTAGTCTCCAATACGCTCGTCACTTTTGAACCTTTTATGCTATATCCGTCCATTTGTTTGGTGTAGACTTTGATACCGTCTTTATTTTTTCGGAGTTCCCAGTTGTCTTGCGCAAAGATGGAAGAAAAGGTCAGCAACAGAAGAAAGGCTAAAATAAGTCTCATAGTTTTTATGTTTTCTGAACTTATAAACGCTTGTTTAAAATGATTGTTTTGAGATGTTCCAAGTTATTTTTCTTTTCCTAATTATAGTTTAAACAAGATTGTGTTATTTTTGGAAAATGCTAAGAACACGAGTTATTGAGCAATTTCAAAAGCTTTATAGCAATCAGCCAATCCTGGTCAAATCACCTGGTCGTATCAACCTAATTGGAGAGCATACCGATTATAATGAGGGCTATGTTTTTCCCGCTGCAATTGACCGGTATATCGTTTTTGCCCTTGCTGCCAACGGTACTCAAAACCAATGTCGGTTGTTTGCACTTGACTTGAATGATTCTTTTCAATTTGATCTTTCCAATTTCCAACCGCTTACAAAAGGGTGGCCCAATTACCTGATGGGGGTTGTATCAGAATTACTACTTTTAGGAAAAAAAATACAAGGCTTTGATTGTGTTTTTAGTGGAAATATTCCCCGAGGTGGTGGTTTATCTTCTTCAGCTGCCTTGGAATGCGGGATAATATTTGGCTTGAATTATTTGTTCGAACTGAACATGCCAAAGCTACAAATGGTCAAAGCTGCGCAACTTGCCGAGCACCATTTTACGGGAATCAAATGCGGTATCATGGATCAGTTTGCAAGTATGATGGGAAAACAAAATCATGCGATTCAATTGGATTGCAGGACTTTGGCGTATTCCTATTTTAACCTTGATCTTGGAGAATACACTCTTTTATTGTGTGATTCCAATGTAAAGCACGAATTAGAATCATCGGAATATAATACGCGTAGATTGGAATGCGATACAGGTGTTGCCATTTTAAAAAAACATTTCCCTGAAATTTTAAGCCTTCGTGATGTAAGTATTGGAATGTTGAACGCGCACAGAAAGGACTTTCCGGAGTCAATATTTAAACGTTGTCAATATGTCGTGGAAGAAAATCAGCGTGTTTTGGATGTTGGAATAGCTTTCCGTCAAAACGATTTAAAAAAAGTCGGAAGATTACTTTTTGAAGGGCATGCAGGTTTGCGAGATCTTTATGAAGTGAGTTGTAAGGAACTTGATTTTTTAGTGGAGCTGGCGAAAAAAGGAAATTATATTTTGGGCGCGCGGATGATGGGCGGAGGTTTTGGCGGTTGTACGATCAATCTGATTCATCGCTCAAAAGTGGATTATTTTCAAGACCATGCAAAACGTCAATATGCTTTTAGGTTTGGGAAAAAACTGGAATCTTTCAAAGTAAATTGCAGCGACGGAGTGAGTTTGATGCAAAAGTTTTTTATTTAAAAAATGAAATGGACGAAAATACTTTTGATTATTTAGTTTGGGCTTGGATTGTTCTGGCTCTGATTATATTTCCTTTTCAGTTTAAAACAACGGCTCCGTATGGTCGGCATACTACCAAAGGATGGGGACCTTTGATGGATAATCGCCTAGGATGGATACTGATGGAATTGGTTTCTTTGCTGGGATTTGCCTGGTTTTTTCTTTCCGGTGACGCAAGTTCCGACATCAATTGGTTTTTCTTTTTATGTTGGATGATCCATTATGTCAATCGGACATTTATTTTTCCACTTCGCACAAAAACGCAGGGTAAACAAATACCGATAGCGGTGGTACTCATGGCGATGGTTTTCAATTCCGGCAATGGTTTTTTTAACGGTTATTTCTTTGGTCATCTCAAAGAATACGATGCTTCATGGATGTACGATGCCCGGTTTTGGATCGGCTTTGTTTTGTTCTGGGGTGGTTTTATTATTAACCAGCAAGCAGATAATATTTTGATTTCGCTCCGAAAAGTAGGGGAGAAGGGCTATAAAATTCCTGTTGGAGGTTTGTTCAATTGGATCTCCTGCGCCAATCATTTTGGAGAAATTATCCAATGGTTTGGATTTGCAGTAATGACCTGGAGTTTACCTGCGCTTTCTTTTGCTATCTGGACCGCTGCTAATCTAATTCCAAGAGCAATCAGCCATCATCGTTGGTATAAAAGTCATTTTCCAGATTATCCGGAAAAACGAAAAGCTGTTTTCCCGAAATTGCTTTAACGACGGGCTGTGCGCTGTGGGCTTGGATCGCTGGCATGGATGAATAGCCTTTGTTACGGGCTGATTTTTCATTTTTATTGTTCTCTCACTAAAACTCTTTTTCCAATTTCAAAGGTAGGATCACCAATAAATAAAGAGTCATTTTTTAGGATAAATTGTCGAGGCTGCTCAGTTCCAATATACCAGGGTATCGAACCCCCTTCCGGTAAATGCGTGACAATGGAATTTTCATAGTCAATTGTATATTTCCCAAAATAGGTCACTGTATATTTATCGAGTAGCTCTCCAAATGTGAAATGACGATTGTAAATTGAATCTTCAGAAATAATCAATGGAAATTCTGATGAAATACTCAAGTTAACGATACCGTTTTTTGTATAAGTGAAATATCCTTTTGGATGTTCTCCATATGGACTGATCCATTTACCTGAAGCGGAATCAAAATCTTTGTACTCGATTAACTTCCAGGTACCCGCTAATTCATTCTCCTTTTCAATGATTTTGTCAGAATTTTTGATTTCAACATTATTTTGATCGCATGAACTAAAAGGGAGTGCGAAAAAGATAGATAAAACCAGTAACTGTAATTTTTTCATTTATGTTTTTTTTCTTGCAATAACGCGTTTATATCTCTCCAATAAATGCTTTTGCTTCTGTAATTTCGGGTCTGGTGCAATTGGTGTTTTCAACCAGGGAGAGTAGCTTTTCAAAATACAGCTTAGCTTTCTAGGATATTTGGAGAATATTGACAAGTTTGTTTAAAAGTAACTTATATTACGACGTTTGGCAGCGTTTTAATTGAAATTTCCACACTTATTTGTTAATAAATTCTGCTACCAATATTTTGAAAGTTTCACGACCTTTTTAAACAATCCTCCTCCGAACTGGGTTTAGGTATTGTTTGAAACCTTAAAATCAATCCATTGATGCTAAAACCGATTTCAATTATATTATTTACTCTTTTCGCATTAGTCACGCTTTCAGCACAAAGCATTGATACGGAAAAATCTGTGGTAAATTTTACTACTACTGCCTTATTGGTCAATACCGTTGAAGGAACTTTTACAGGAATGAAAGGTGATCTGAAGTTTGATAATAACAACTTATCTGCCTCAAAATTTAATGTTTGTATCGATGCATCGAGCATTAATACAGATAATGAAAAAAGAGACAATCATTTGAAAAGTGAAGATTTCTTTGAAGTGGAAAAATACCTGGAGATTTGTTTTGTTTCTTCATCCATTGAAAAAACAAATTCTGGTTTTAAAACAACAGGAAATCTGACGATACATGGAGTAACAAAGAAGATTGAAATCCCTTTTACTTTTGAAAATAATATCTTCAAAGGTAAACTGAAGATCAAAAGGCTGGATTACAATATCGGTGAAGATTACGGTAATTTTACTGCCAGCAAAGAAGCGGAGCTGGAGATTGTTTGTGTGCTGAAATAAAAAATCAATTGTCGTTCTTTAATAACATTTCACTATTTTCAAGATAATAATTAATCGCCTTTTCCCACCAAAGCATTGAAGATTGAAAATCTTTTTCTAGATCATTTTCCAAATATTCCGTTTGTTCGGCACTCAAAGAAGTGTATTCATATTTTATAAATGCATGCGTGGAAACTACATCAAAACGCTCAAGATTTATTGAAATTCTGACCACACTGTCGCCAGGTGTAACCCGAACAAAGGTTATTTCAAAATCATCTGGTTTATATTTAGTCACTGTCCAAATCGTTTCCTTATCGCCATGATGAGGCGTTGTAAAAACGCAGCCATCTTCTGCCATACCACTTTTTGAATAAATCATTTTGTAATTCCAGCCATCCAGCCAGTCTTTTTCCCGGACCGGACAAAGGAGTGGAAAAACCTTTTCCGGCGGGCCATTATTGATTTGTTTAAAACCTAAGGTAATTTTCTTCGAAGTAAAGGAATCCATAGTTTTAAAAATTATTTTCAAAACTACCAAAATTGTTGATAGCATAAAAAATGTAAATTGTGTTTTCTTGCTGGCTGCAATCCATTCCTGAGGTGAAAAGCAGTGATTTTAAAACCAAAGAAAAAACCCGCATTCTCCATTTTGGAAAATGCGGGGTTTGTTTTTTAGAAAATTTTATTTATTATTCATTATTAAAGCTTCCAATTTGTCCATACGTGCTTTCAGTTCTGCATTTTCTTTTTCCAACAACTCGATTTTAGCATTTTGATTTTCGATTTCGACTTGTTGTTCCTGAATGGCTTTTATGGCAATTATCCCAAGGGCGCCATAATTCATTGAAAGATAGCCATTTTTTTCTCCTACTACATCGGGGAATAGAGGCTGTACTTCCTGGGCAATTAAACCAAAAGACTTAGTAGCATCATCTGGTGTATCCAGAAAGTGGTATCGCATGGGTCTCAACTCCAATAAACGGGAAAGAACACTTGGAAGTGGGGTAATGTTTTTCTTTAAGCGTCGATCGGAAGAATTGTGATAGGAACCATCTGTGTCCAAAATCCAGGCCTTGAGGGTGCCATTATATGCAAAGTTGTAATCTAAAACGTCGTCAATGTACGTTTTCCAATTCTGACTAGAGGCAGGTCGCTCAAGCCTTATGCCACCGACTCCAGAAGGTGTCTCGGTCTGCTGTTTGATGTGGAGGCTGGCAGTAGGAGTGGTTGTTCCGATGCCAACATTTCCTTCCACTAAAACACCATTTTGAGGAGCAGTATTATTCCCTGCATAAGCTGTCCCGACTACCATTCCACCTCCTATATCCAACTCATTTATAGGAGTAGAAAATACACCACCTATACCTAATTTGTTCCACACATATACATTCCCATCACCTTGTACTGAAAACAAGCCTATGCTATTTGGATCCTCAGTGTGGAAATAATAATTATCTCCACTAATGCCTCTGACATTCATAGTATTATTATTAGCAATATGATTAACCCCTACCCTTGCATTAAATCCTAGAATATCATTATCAAATTCTCCGTAGATCAATGGATTATTAGAGTCCGAATTTTCGATGTAAAGTTTATTACTACCCTGAGCAGTATAACCCGCTTCGTTTCCAATAAAAACATTTGCCGTTCCATTCGTATTTTGGTTCCCGGCATTACTACCTATAAACACATTCCGACTTCCTGTCTCATGGCCAGCTCCGGCAAATTCACCAATCATGGTATTGTCATTACCATCAACATTCGATTTACCGGCTCCTGCGCCTAAAAAGGTATTCTTATCTCCTCCTATATTATCATTACCAGCCGCGTGACCAAGCATTGTATTTCTTGCTCCAACCTCATTTAGAAGCCCTGCCTGACTCCCAACAAAAGTGTTTTCATTTCCGCTGGTAGTCAACGGCCCCGCCGAACTTCCAACAAAAGTATTACTGGAGCCACTTGTGTTATCCTTTCCCGCTTCTTCACCAATAAAGGTGTTGTAATTATCCGTCCCATCATCATTTTTGCCCGCGTCATTTCCAATAAACACACTATGCCCTTCTGAAGCCAGATGAAAAGTCTTTCCATCCATCTTCGCAAATTCTGTTCCTTCCAAATCAAAGCGAATGAAATCCTGATTGCCACTTTCCACCGTCTGTATTTTAGTATCACCATCCGTTGCGTCCATAATCAAATCCGTTGCAATGGTGCCCACTTGAGTATCGACATAATTTTTAGTAGCTGCATCCTGTGCATTGGTAGGATTGGTTAGGTTAGTAATTTTCGAATTGGCACTATTTCCCTGGTCAAGAACATTTGCAAGGTTTTGAGTATCTGTATTGTCTAAATAACCACTCAAGTCAACGGGAGTTCCGTCATTGGTAAGATTTAAATTGTTTCCACTGAGTGACAGATCTTGTGCGTCGGTATTGTCTAAATAACCGCTCAAGTCAACGGGAGTTCCGTCATTGGTAAGGTTTAAAGTATTTCCATTAAGTGACAGATCCTGCGCGTCGGTATTGTCCAAAAAGCTACTCATATCAACAATATTCCCGTCCTCAATTGCCAGATTAGATCCATTTAAAATGAGGTTTTGATCATCCGTGCCACCTGGAGGAATGATAGGCGCCAGATCGATAGTGTTACCATCTTCAATGGTCAAATTGGTTCCGCTCAACGTCAGGTTTTGGTCGTCAGTACCCCCTGGCGGAATGATAGGAGCCAGATCAATAGCGTTGCCATTTTCAATTTGGATAACTGTTCCAGTTAATGTCAAATCTTGTAATTCGTTGTCAGGGTCAGCGTCGGCGTCATTGACATTCAGGATAACTGTATTACCATCTTCTATGGTTAGACTATTTCCATTTAAGGTCAGGTTTTGGTCATCGGTGCCACCTGGAGGAATGATGGGAGCCAAGTCAATTGTATTTCCATCTTCAATGGTCAGACTGGTTCCACTTAACATTAGATTTTGATCATCGGTGCCACCTGGCGGAATAACAGGTGCTAAATCTATTGAGTTGCCATTTTCAATTTGGATGACTGTTCCAGTCAATGTCAAATCTTGTAATTCGTTACTTGGGTCAGCATCGGCATCATTAACACCATCTTGGACAACGGATAAATCTACCGTATTGCCATCCTGAATAGACAATGAAGTACCTGACAGACTCAAGGTTTGAATTTCATTATTAGGGTCAGCATCCGCATCTTCTGTACCGTCCTGTACCACGCTGAGGTCTACACTATTACCTCCTTCAATGGAAAGGGTATTCCCGGAAATGCTCAGATTTTGGTCATCTGTTCCACCGGGAGGGATCACTGGTCCCAAATCAATAGCATTGCCATCTTCAATAGATAACACGGTTCCAGTCAAGGTCAAGGTTAGGTCTTGAATTTCATTGCTGGGATCTGAATCGGCATCCGTGACACCATCCTGAATAACACTCAGATCGATAGCGTTGCCATTTTCAATAGAGAGGTTTGTTCCGGATAGTATCAGGTTTTGGTCGTCGTCACCCTGTGAAATGATAGGCGCCAAATCCACCATATTTCCGTTATCAATTTCCAGGATCGTTCCGTTAAGGCTCAATCCCTGTATCTCATTAGTAGGGTCAGTATCATTATCATCGATTGCAGTTCTTGCGGTTTCAGCAAATAAAGCAAAAGGGACGCTTGCCAATTGAGTTGTACCCATATCATTAAAACTGGCTCCACCGCTGGGATCCAATCCTACCTGCATAAAATATTCGCCCGTACTCCAGTCAATGGCTTCGAAGTCACCTTGAGTGACAATCGCACTAATACCACCGACCTCAACAGAAAAAACACCATAGTCATTCGTTGTCGGAAATTGTCGTTCCTGATAAACAATTGCTCCATTGGTACTAGCAGATCGAATTGAAATTTGCAAACTGAGACCTCCGGTAACAACCATTCCGTTATCGCGGGCTACTCCCTGATATTTAAAACTTTGTGGCGTTATTTGAGCCATCAAAGAAAATGTTCCTAATATTAAAAGCGTAAAAGTGAAAATTAGATTTTTCATTGGTTAATTTTTTGAATTGATGAAATAAAGATGGGGGTTTCGTTTTCGTCGGTTATTTTCATGAAGTAGTGACCAGCAGGTAATTTTCCTAAATGGACAGTTGTCTGTTCCACTAGAGTTTCTATATCCTGCTGTAATAAAATTCTTCCGGTCAAATCGAAAATTGTAGCGGTCAGTGGTTGTTCGGCAGTGGTAGTGATCACTACTGCTTCCGTAGTTGGATTTGGGAATACGCTGAATTCCAAATCACTAAAAGCTTCATAAGTATTTGTAATCAAAAGCGAGCCCTGGTGAAAACCTTGCCCTATGGAAAGATCAGAATCGCTGTCAAGCGTAGAGACTGATAGTTCGCCCAAGGTCCCGTTTATAGACAAGTTGCCGCTTTCCATAAAATGGGTAGCGTTGGCTATTACCTGTCGTTCAACTTCCTGGCTTTGGGCGTTGTAAACCAGTAATGAAAAAATAAAGAGAAGGAGGTAACTTTTCATATTAATTTTTTTTAGTGAAAAAGAAGGATAATTCCTTTGAACACTTCAAAGATGCGGGCAATCAATATCAAAGCCCTTCACTTATTTTCCAAAAGCTTTACTTATTCCACATGGCGGGAAAAATACTAGCAGGTATTTTGCATGGCAATGAAAATAGGAGATGTAATAATTTGATTGTCAGTTACTTGCGAATTGCATTGGGTGGGTGGCCAAATTCTTCAGAAAAAGAGCGGGAAAAATAATTTGGGTCATTAAATCCAACATCATAGGCGATCTCGGAGATATTTAGATCAGTGGTTTGCAGGAGTTCAAGGGCTTTTTGCAGTCGGATTGAGCGGATGAACTGCGAGGGTGTTTTTCCGGTAAGGGCTTTGAGTTTACGGTTGACCTGAGTGTTGCTCAGATTAGCAGCCCTACAAAGGTGAACCACGGCGAGATCAGGATCATCAAGTCGCTCCTGAACGACTTTAATCAATTTTTGAAGGAAAATATCATCGAGCGAAGATTCTGATTTAAGACCAGGCTGCTTTAATAAATAGTTGTTTGAAGCGTATCGTTCCTGTAAAGCCTTTCGAAGTTCAACCAGATTTTCCAGGCGTATGAATAATTCTTCTTTGTTGAAGGGTTTGGTCAGGTAAGCGTCTGCACCTTCTTTCAGACCTTCTATGCGGTCTTCAGTGGCAGCTTTTGCGGTCAACAAGATGATGGGGATATGGCTGCTTCGTTCATCGTTTTTCAAAGCCTGGCAAACTTCATAACCGTTCTTTTCCGGCATCATCACATCGGAGATGATAATGTCAGGAATCATCTCAAGCGCTTTATCAATCCCTTCCTGCCCGTCGCGGGCAATCTCAATATTGTAATCCTTTTTAAGCAGGCTTTCTATGTAAGTAACCACATCCCTGTTGTCTTCGATGATCAACAGTGATGGGGTTTCAGCGGATTTGTTAAAAGTAGAGATTCCTAAACTTGGAACCAAACTTTCGCTCACCGCTAATTGCTCTCCGATTTCCGGGGACATCCGCCGACCATCGACATCCAACTTTGGAGTTTCAGTGCCACAAATAACAGGCAAGAGAATTAGAAAATCAGTCCCGGCTCCTAGTTTACTCTCCACGGCAATTCTGCCCCCCATCATTTCTACGAGTTCTTTGGTCAAAGCCAAACCGATTCCCGTTCCAACCTCTCCTCTTGTAGAAGATCCTTCTCCCTGGTAAAATCGGTCGAATATCTGTGGTAAATTTTCTTTTGAAATACCTATTCCTGTATCACTGACTTTTATTTGTAACCAATCCACCCCATGTTTTTCCAATTTATTTATATGAAGAACCACCTTGCCTCCTTCCGGCGTAAATTTAATTGCATTAGTGAGTAAGTTGTAAACGATATGCTGGATTTTCGTTTCATCATAATCCATAATAAGTCCTTTTACCTCCGGATAAAAAGTTAGGCGAATATGTTTTTCTTCGGCCATAGAATAAAAAGATTCCGTGAGGTATTGCAGATAGTTGACAATATCGCCCTGGATCTTATCCATTTTTAAATTGCCTGAATCCAGCTTGGACAGATCAAGCAATTGGTTAATCAGGCGAAGCAGGTTTTTGCTGTTTCGTTGGATGAGTTTTCGTTCTTGTGAATGTCCTCGGATATTGTTCGTCATTCCCATGATAACTGTTAGTGGGGTACGAAATTCGTGAGTGATGTTGGTATATAAACGGGATTTGAGGGTGTGCAAGTCACGTAAACGTTGGCTTTCGGCTTTTTCGAGTGCTCTGTAAAGTTTTTGGCGGTAAAAAAAATACGTTGTGCCGCCTAAAAGTAAAACAAAAAGTGTCCTTGCCCACCAGGTCTGGTACCAGGGTGGGAGGATGATGATTTCGACAGAAGCTTCCTCTGTGCACCAGACGCCGGAGACAGTTTTTGCTTTGACCTGAAAAGTGTACCTCCCTGGATCCATGTTAGTATAATGCATTTCACGGTTGTTTCCAGCAAACAGCCAATCCCGTTGGTACGGTAACAAGCGGTAGTAATAAGTAGTCTTCTCCGGTTTATAGAAAACGGGCATGGAAAAGCTGAACCCAAAATCATTTTTGTTGAATGGAAGCGTGAGGGAAGGTGTGTATCGCAACATTTTTTTCAAGATACTGTCCCCAGCGTTAACAGCGACGGGCAGGTGGTTTTGAAAAAAATCTAACAGGTACACAGGGACGCTGTAGTCACGGCTGGGCAAACTGTCAGGATGGAATCGGAAAGCTTTATCCGCTGAAAAAAAATACAGCCAACCCTCACTATCGCGACAACTATGTTGCCCATTGATAAACTCTCCTGGCAGGCCATCGTTCATGTCGTAGTCGGTGAATACACCAGTTTCCAAATCCAGCTTTTGCAAACCCAAAGCAGTCCCGATCCAGGGATTTCCATCAGCGTCTTCTACCACTGTTTCCACAACATTGTGCAAAAGTCCGTTTTGTTGGTTGTAAATATTGAAATGGTCCTTTACTGGATCATACACGGCCAGCCCGTTGGTGGTAGTCAGGTACATTTGCCTTCCTGCACCTTTATACATCAATTGACAGACGACGGTAGGCAATCCATGAGGATCATCAGGGTCATGGTGGTATTGCTTACTTTGTTTTGTCTCCAAATCGTAGCGAAAAAGTCCTCTGGTCGTGGACAACCAAATGCTGGTCCCTGTATCATGAATAATATCATTGAAGAAGGTCATAGAGGAAATGAAACCGGGAATGTTTTTTTGAAGTTCCGGGAACGCATCGACCCATTTATTTTCCTGTTCGTCAAGGTAGCGAAGGTTATCCCAAATCCTTCCACCGGCTATCTGCAAATTGTAGTTGGAACGTGCTGGTGGAAGAAACGTAACCGTTCCGGTTTTTTTATTGTACAATTTAGGCACGCTTCGATTCCCTTCAGAAATCAGTATTTCTTCGTCAGAATATTTGAGCAACTTTGGATTTATTCCATTGAAAGGACCAATGGGCAATCCTCCCGGGCTTAAGGTTTTTTGTTGGGTGTTGTAAGTATAAACGCCCTGCTCTGTCCAGATGATCACTTTATTTTCTTCCAATGGCATCATTTGGATGATTGGCATTTGGCCGATCAGCTCAAAGGGATTTTTAAGGTCATGAGCCACGGCAAGTCCATCACCACGTGTTATCAGCCACAGACTGCCTGACTTATCTTTAGCCATGCACGGGATCATCGTTGATGGAACACTGTTCGGGTTTTTATCATCTTGAAGAAAGACAGTTTTGGAGTTGTTTTCCGGATCCCACAGCCATAGTTCCCCGTCAGCACCTATCCATATTTTTCCATTTTCATCGGCCAGGAAAGAATAAGGGACTTTAGCGTTTTTAAATTGAAAAGTTTTTGTCAAATCCCTGAAAGTTTCTGTTATAGGATCGAATTCCCAAAACGCCTCAAAAGAAGAAGTCAGCAAAAACCTTCCATTCGGTAATTCGACCTGATCTTGTATCACCTGGTAACGCCAATCATTCGGCAACCCAGGTGGAAAAGGCATAAGTTTAAACGTTCCGTCTTGAAGCATTTTAAATAAACCATGCCATTCTCCCAGCCAGACAGTACCGTCTTTTTGTTGGTAAAAATGATGGCCATCCCTCAAATTGCCTACTTGTTCAAAATGTCCGGTCTGTTTTAGCCAGCGGCAGAAGCCATTAAAACGGGTGCCTATCCAGATATTGCCATCCTTGTCTTTATTGAGCGTATTCATGCCATGACCGCATATGCCCGCTTCTTCACTACCAACAGCTTCGAACGATTCTGTTGCGGGGTCGAATATGAAGAGGCCTTCGTCAGCTGTTCCTACCCAAATTTTGCCGTCATCTGCTTCTACAATTCCGACAGTCCAATTATTACCGATACTGCGTGGGTTGTGTGGATCGTACCGGAAATTTTTGAACTCGATGCCGTCAAAACGACTGATGCCATGGTGGGTTGAAAACCAAATAAAACCCTCTTTGTCTTGGATGATGACTTCTCTGCTCCCTGTGCCAGAATGCACCAAACCCTCTTTG
Organism: uncultured Saprospiraceae bacterium; assembly: GCA_963793295.1. Lineage (GTDB taxonomy): Bacteria > Bacteroidota > Bacteroidia > Chitinophagales > Saprospiraceae > JAHDHW01. The sequence continues at coordinate 118,118 of CAWBZX010000028.1, forward strand.
ATGCCGTAACGTTGGAAATGAAGCTGCTGAGCAAAGGCAAGATGATAAAAGCCTAAACCGAAAAAGATAAAAAGATATGCAACTTGTTTTCTCAATTTAAAAATTGGAGGTTTTTTAATGCGCTTAACTAAAGTACTAAATTAATCTCAAAAAATATTTTGCATTTTAGTCAACTTGTATTGCGCGGTTTTCCCTGAGTGACTTTATACAGACTTATGTTGTAATCAAAAAAGACATAATAATCATTAATCAATAGGGTATCAAAATGCTGTCGCTTCTCTTTATCGGTTTTATTTTATAGGTAGTAATCGGATTGGTTAATGCATTCTTAACTCGCTTATAACTTAGTGTAATTTTCTATGGAATTAAAGAACTCATATGTTTGAAATTTTACTAAAGCTAGCAAAATTGTCGATAACATAAAAAAATGTAAATTGTGAAATCAAAAACTTAAACCAACCAATTATGGCAGCAACAGAACAAAACCAACAACAATTAAAAAGAACGTTAGGGCCATTGATGCTTTGGGGATTGGGAGTAGGTTACGTGATTTCGGGGATGTATTTCGGATGGAATCTGGGTCTTGAAAAAGGGGGAACTTTAGGATTGGCTGTCGCAACAGCCTTTATCATTGTCATGTATCTCACTTTTACATTTAGCTATACTGAACTGGCTTGCGCCATTCCAAAGGCTGGTGGCGCATTCGATTATGCGATTCGAGCTTTAGGAAAAGACTGGGGTTTTTTGGGAGGCATGGCGCAAAACATCGAATTTATATTCGCTCCTCCGGCGATTGCTTTTGCCATTGGAGCGTATCTGCATTTGTTGATTCCGGCGCTTCCTGTGCTAGGAATAGCTATTTGTTCTTATTTGGTTTTTACGGCAATAAATATTTATGGTGTACAAGCGGCGGCTTCATTTGAGTTGGTCGTTACTGTGATTGCTGTGATTGGTTTGTTGATTTTTGCAGGAGCTACGCTTCCAAGTTTTGAATGGGAAAACCTTGAAAAAAATGCCCTGCCAAATGGTTGGACTGGTGCTTTTGCAGCGTTACCTTTTGCCATTTGGTTTTTTCTGGCTATCGAAGGTGTCGCAAATGTTGCTGAAGAAACGATCAATCCTCAAAGAAATGTGATGATTGGTTTCGGTTCTGCCATTTTGACTTTGGTGGTTCTTTGTCTGCTGACCTTTGCTTCTGCAGTTGGTGTTGGAGGCTGGGAAGCGGTTGTGTTTCCGGAGGCTGGGGCTGATGCTTCAGATTCTCCTTTGCCATTGGCGATTGCACATACACTTGGACAAAGCCATTTTTTATACAAAGCAGTAACTTTTATCGGATTGTTTGGATTGGTCGCGTCTTTTCATGGGATCATTTTGGCAGCGGGAAGAGCCACTTTTGAATTTGGAAGAGTTGGTTTTGCACCAAAAATGCTGGGAAATGTTCACCCGAAATTTAAAACTCCAGCTAATGCCCTGGTTATAAATATGGTCATTGGAATCATCGCTTTGTTGACGGGCAAAACAAGTGAAATTATCACTATAGCCTGCTTTGGCGCTTTAAATCTGTACATCATTTCGATGGTTGCGTTACTGGTTTTGAGAAAGAAAGAACCGGATTTGGAACGGCCTTTTAAAGTACCGTTTTATCCATTGTCACCAATCATCGCTTTGCTCATCGCCTGCATCGCTTTCGTGGCGATTACGGTTTACAACCCGATGCTTGCATCTATCTATTTTGCTATTTTATTGATTGCATATATTTGGTTTAAATTGACCTATAAGGTTGGGAATTAAAAAAAAATAACAAATGAAACTTAGCGATGCTGAATTAAAAGACAAAGTTGCGAATGAAGAGATCGAAACGATTATTGTAGCTTTTACCGATCACTACGGACGCTTAGTTGGTAAACGGTTTGACGCAGAATTTTTCATCGAATCGATTGAAGATGGGACCCATGCTTGTGATTATTTGCTAACGACGGACATGGAAATGGAGCCGGTTCCGGGTTACAAATTCGCCAATTGGGAACTCGGTTATGGCGATTTTCATTTAGTTCCGGACTTTGATACACTTCGCGAAGCGACTTGGTTGGATAGTACCGCTTTGGTTATTTGTGATTTGAAAAATGAAAAAACGCATGATTGGGTTTTGGAGGCGCCACGGTCGATTCTCAGAAAGCAAATTCAGTCTGCTTCGAAATCTGGTTTTGAAAGTTTTGCCGCTTCTGAACTGGAATATTATGTTTTTGAAAATAACTATCGGGAAGCTTTTGAACAGTATTATCACAACCTGAAACCTGTGGGTTGGTATCTCGAAGATTATCACATTTTGCAAGGTACCCGAACCGAAAAATTTACTGCTGCTGCAAGAAGACATTTAAAAAAATCCGGTATTCCCGTTGAAAACTCTAAAGGGGAGTGGGGACTTGGTCAGCATGAGTTAAACGTGCGTTTTGCTGAAACACTTGAAATGGCTGATCGCCATGTTATTTACAAACAATGCCTCAAAGAAATCGCAGATTCGATGGAAATGTCGGTGACTTTTATGGCCAAGTTTGCGGAAGATGGCGCTGGCTCAAGTTGCCATATTCATATGAGTTTGTGGAAGGACGGAAAGAATGCTTTTGATGGCGATCAAAAGTTTGGGCCGGTTGAATGTTCTGATATTTTTCGTTGGTTTTTGGGAGGTTGGATCAAACATGTTCCGGATGTGATGCCTTTTTATGCGCCGACGATCAATTCATACAAAAGATATGTTGATGCTTCATGGGCACCAACACGCCTGGCCTGGAGTTATGACAATCGAACCGCTGGTTTTCGTGTCGTCGGAAAAGGAAAAAGCTTACGGATTGAATGTCGGATTCCTGGCGCAGATTGCAATCCATACCTCGCTTTCGCAGCTTCGCTGGCTTCAGGTTTGGATGGTTTAAAAAACAAAATCGAACCGCCCGAATGTTTTGTAGGAGATATTTATGCCGCAAAACATTTGCCCAGAGTTCCGTATACTTTAGGAGAAGCAACTCAAAAATTTGAAAATAGTGAATTTGCTAAAAATGCTTTTGGAGAAGAAGTAGTCGGGCATTATAGCCACTTTTTTAAAAAAGAAATTGAAGCTTATAACATTGCCGTCACAGATTGGGAACGAAAAAGATATTTTGAACGAATTTGAGGAAGGAGGAGACGGAAGACGGAAGACGGAAGACGGAAGTCAGAAGTCAGAAGTTGAAAGTCTATTTCTTAATCCCCTTACCTATTAACTTTCTTACCCAATAACTCAATCAACTTAATAATCATTTACAAAAATGCGATTAAAAAATAAAGTAGCAATCATTACCGGAGGAAGCAGTGGAATCGGAAAAGAAACCTCGATCTTGTTTGCAAAGGAAGGAGCCAAAGGTCATTGTTAGTGATGTAAACGATAAGGGCGGAAACGAAACCGTTGATAGGATCAACAACTCCGGCGCGGAAGCAGTTTATGTCCATGCTGATGTTTCCAAAGCAGCTGATTGCGAACGAATGGTTGATTTTGCAGAAGCTACTTTCGGGAAATTGGATATCATTTTCAACAATGCCGGGATTATGCACAGCGACGATGGCGATGCGATTTCTACAGAAGAATCGATTTGGGATCTGACCATGAATATCAATGTGAAAGGTGTATTTTTTGGCTGTAAATATGCCATTCCCGCTTTGCGACGAGCTGGCGGCGGATCGATTATCAACACGGCTTCCTTTGTGGCTTTGCTTGGTGCAGCCACACCTCAGCTAGCGTACACGGCGAGCAAAGGAGCTGTGCTTTCGATGACCAGAGAGTTAGCTGTAATCCACGCTCGCGAGAATATTCGCGTCAATGCCCTTTGTCCCGGCCCGCTTCGAACGGATCTTTTGATGAAGTTTTTGGATACAGAAGAAAAAAAACAAAGACGGTTGGTACAAATTCCGATGGGCCGTTTTGGTGAAGCAAAGGAAATGGCTTCGGCTGCTTTGTATCTCGCTTCTGATGAATCGTCCTACGTGACCGGAACGGAATTCATGGTCGACGGAGGAATTACTGCCGCTTATGTTACGCCAGAATGAATATTTTTCACAAAACTGATGGAATGAAAAAATCCTTTCAAACAATTAGCCCTGTTGATGGCTCGGTGTTTCTCGAACGGCCTTTTGCTGAAAAAAGAGAAATTGAAAAAAAGCTAGTTAATGCAGCTCAAAGCCAAAAAGCGTGGCAATCAACTTCTATTGCCCAAAGAGCAACAATTTGCCGAAAAGTAGTCGATTATTTTTTAAAAAATGTTGACGAAATAAAAGAAGAACTGACCTGGCAAATGGGCCGCCCGATTCAATATGCTGGTTTTGAAATCACCAAAGGTTTTCGGGAACGTGCGGAATATATGATCAATATCGCTGAGGAAAGTCTGGCTGATATTCCTGTTGAAGAAATTTTAGGATTTCATCGCTTTATTCGGAAAGTTCCGCTGGGAACTGTGTTTGTCCTCGCTCCATGGAATTATCCCTACCTCACTTCCGTCAATGCTATTTTTCCCGCTATAATGGCTGGAAATTCAGTGATTCTTAAACATGCCCAACAAACGCCACTTTGCGCGGAACGATATGAAAAAGCTTTTCAATATGCAGGTTTGCCGGATGGTGTTTTTCAAATATTACATCTTTCTCACGACCAGGTTGCTGAAGTCATTGCTGACGAAAGGATCAACTTTGTCGCTTTTACGGGGTCAGTAAATGGTGGAAAAGCCATTCAAAAAGCGGCTAATCAACGATTTATTGCAACGGGTTTGGAGTTAGGAGGCAAAGATCCGGCGTATGTCCGGCATGATGCAAATTTGGATTTTGCAATCGAAAACCTTGTCGATGGCGCTTTTTTCAATTCAGGGCAATCGTGTTGTGGCGTTGAAAGGATTTATGTTGATGAAAATATATTTGATCCTTTTGTCGAAGGTTTTGTGGAACTGACAAAAAAATACAAACTCGGAAATCCTCTTGATCTGGATACAACGATAGGCCCAATGGTGAAAACTGCTGCGGCTGATTTTGCCAAAGCACAAATACAAGACGCAATCCAAAAAGGGTCAAAAGCTTTGATTGATCCAAAATTATTTCCCAATCATCATGACGATTCTCCTTACATGGCTCCGCAAGTTTTAATCAATGTGAATCACGAAATGGAAATTATGACTGAAGAGACCTTCGGTCCTGTGGTTGGAATTATGTCTGTTAAAAACGACGCCGAAGCTATCAAATTAATGAACGATAGCAAATACGGTTTGACTGCGTCCATTTGGTCGGAAAATCCCGAAGAAGCTTTGAAAATTGGTAATCAAATTGAAACGGGAACTGTCTTTTTAAACCGTTGTGATTATCTTGACCCTGCCTTGGCTTGGACAGGTGTTAAAGATTCGGGTCGTGGCTGCACACTTTCAACATTGGGTTATGATGCCTTGACGCGCCCGAAATCTTTTCATTTGAAGCTAAAAACATAGGGAATCTTTAATTTAGGTGCATTTGGTGGCAATTAAAGAGAAAATGGAGAGTAAAGCAATTTTCAGTATATTTATAGAACTTCATTTAGCACAGTTCTTCTTTGTGTGCAACAAAAAAAGCTATATCTTAATAATGATAGATTTGCTTTAAAAATTAAAAAAAACATCAAAGAATAATTGTCTAAGCCTCCAAGATACACTTCAAAATTTAGTCGTAATGCATTCAAACTTATTAAAACTATTTAGCCAAATTGTTGAGTTGGATGAGAAATAAATAAATCTAATAAAAAGTAGTTTCAAACCTTTTTTTCTTACAAAAGGAGCGTTCTTTCTAAACGCAGGTCAAATAAATAAGCACGTTGCCTTTCTTCAAAAAGGTCTCGTTAGATATTTTGTGTTTAAAGATGAAGAGGAATCAACTTTTGAGTTTACAAAAGAAGGAGAGTTTATAGCCGACTATCAAAGTTTTAACAACAAAATGCCATCGATTCAAAACATTCAGGCGATTGAAGATTGTGAAATGCTTATTATTAATTACGCCGATGTCCAAACTGTTTTTAATACTGCAGAAAACGGAAACCTCATTGGCCGCCACATAATAGAACATCGTTTTGATGTGATGGTAAACCAGTTACTGGCCATTTACATGCAAAATCATGAAGAACGGTATAAAAGGTTTGTTGAACATTATTCGGATTTAACGCAAAGAATTCCTCAGTATTTAATTGCTTCTTTTGTGGGGGTAAAACCACCTTCTCTCAGTCGAATCAGAAGAAGATTTACCAAAAACATTTCTTAACACAGGTTAACCACTTGATATTATAATGTGATGTAATTTTGATTATTGATTTAGATATACGTTTAACTAAAATTTATAATCATGAAAAAGCATTGGATTTTTATCAAAAGTAACTTCTCTTTAATAACTGGTATTTTGTTGATATTATCAGGTTGTGATAAAATGAGTGAAAAAGAAACGGATACTTTGGCTGGATTAAATGGTGGGTTTGAAGTGGCTAAAAATGGGTTGCCCGTAAACTGGTTAATGTATACGCCAACTACTGTTCCGGATGCTGAATTTGAGGTAGAACTTGACAAAGATATTTTTAAAGAAGGATTGCAATCACTTAAGTTTGACGTTAAAAAATGTTCTTCTGTTGGTGGCTGGAAATCTCCGGGGTTCACCAATGAGTTCTCAGAGAATGGCAAATTTGAAGGTGAAGGTATTTATAAACTAAGTTTTTGGTTAAAGAATAATGGAGCAAAATATCAGGTGAATGCTGGAGGGGTTTCACCGCTAGAAGGAGATATGAAAACTTTAGTAGAAGGTGAGGAGCAAATAGATGGCTGGAAATTTCTTGAGTACGAAATTGAAGTACCGCAAGACAGGCATTTGAGGATGGATTAAATATTCTGCAGCCCGGAACCTTTTGGATAGATGATATTCAGATCGAAAAAATATAATTTAGCTTATAATAAAAGCTAAATGAAAGCAAGCAATGCAAAGTAGATGTTTGGATACTTATCATTGCTTTTAGACGAAATTATTTAGCGGAGATTAAAATTCATTGAGGAATAGGGTTATTTTTGAATGTATTTAAATCTGGATATGTTTGCGTACTTGCAAATTTGCTAGCGTCAAATATAGCCTATCGTTAGCCTCCAAAAAACTATTCAGAACATTGAAATTAATTTAGGGAGCTAACGAATTGAAAAGGTAAAGTGTTAACTTCTGAATCGAAACATTAAAACACGAGTGTTGATAATTAACAAGTTATGGATGTTAGTCAGAATTAAACATCTCTTATCTTGGAATCATGTATGAATGTTTTTCCAAACAGTAATTAAGATCAAGCCTTATGGTAATTGATAATATACCCATAAATGTAAATGAACTATATCTCTGTCAGTTTATATCGTAAAATCATAGATCATGCTTTGACAGAAGGCATGAAGAAGGAAGATTTCAAAGATCTTCCAATACCTATCGATACACGGCATGAAATTCAGGCTGTTCCTGCGGATCATTTTTTTGAACTTCATGAGAAGGTAGACCAGGCAATAGGGCCAGGCTTTTCAGTACGAGTGGGTCAACAGATGGAGATAGAAGATTATGGTGTACTTGGACTTTCATGGAGGACTTGCTCCAAAGCCGGGGAAATATTTGAACGTAGTGAACGCTACTTCCGACTACTATCAAACACCTATGTTTTCAAAGTAGAGAAAGACCATGATATATCTAAAATTTATCTATTTCGAGAAGGATATCGAAGAGGTGTAGAATTATCCAATGAAGCTACTTTTTCTGCAATAGTTGTAGTGCTTAAAGCCATGACTGATGTCGAGATTGCACCTGTCGGAGTATCATTTAAACATGATCCACCAAAAGACATGAAAAGCTATAATCTTGCTTTTAAATGCCCCATCTTATTCAACCAATCACACAATTACATCTCCTACAAAACGGCTGATCTGGAGATCCGCACAGCTAAGGCCGATACAAGTATCAATAAATTTTTAGTAGAAAGGGTAGAAGAAGAAACAAAAGGAATCAACGTTAGCCCCAACAAAATTGTCGCAGATGTAGAAAAATTAATTATGGATGCTCTTCCTAGCGGCATTCCAAGCATTGATCAAGTGGGTGATTATGTCGGTATGAGCAACCGTACATTAACCCGTCGGCTTTCTGAGAGCGGAACTACCTTTAGGAACCTCATCAAAAAGACGCAAGAGGAAATATCAAAAAACCTTCTTTTAAATTCTTCCAGAAGTGTGGGAGAAATTGCCTTTCAAACAGGCTTCTCGGAACAGAGCGCTTTTAACCGCGCGTTCAAACGCTGGACCGGTCAATCCCCTCTTGAATTTCGAAAAATCAAGTAAACAAATCTATTTGGCTCAAACTGTCAAAACATTGGCGGATATGGTCAAGTATGCGTTATGAGCTACCTCTAATTTTGCTACTGTATTAAATTACAGAAGTAAAATGAAAAAGCAATCCACAAAAATTTTAGTGTTATCGGTATTAAAAGTAGTGTTTATTTTCTTGACTGCTTTTACCACAAATTCAGAACCTTTTACCGGAGACCATCCAAATGTGATACATGCAGATGATGAATTAAAAAAAGAAGCTCTTAAGATACTTGAGGAAAAATGCAACGTGTGTCACCGAAAGCAAAATCCCTTTATGATATTCAATCAGAAAAACATGGTAAAACGAGCTCCAAAGATTTATAAAATGGTGTTCATAGACCGCAGAATGCCAAAGGGCGATCAGATCCGGTTAACAACCGAAGAATACAAAAAATTAGAAAAATGGCTATTACCACAAAAAATCAATTAACAATGGAAATATCAATTAAATCATTCATCCTTTTTGGATCAGTAATCTTTACAGGACTTTCGGCAGGACTGTTTTACGCATGGTCTGTATCTGTCATTCCAGGCACACAAAAAGTAGTTGACGCCACTTATCTGGAAACTATGCAAAGTATTAACCAGGCTATTCTTAATCCTGCTTTCTATCTGATATTCTTTGGAAGCCTAATATTTTTAAGCATATCAAGCGTTTATGAGTTTCATACCAACAAAGTAACATTTTGGCTTCTATTGGCTTCATCTATTATCTATCTGTTAGGGACAGTTGGAGTAACTGCTCTGGGGAATGTCCCGCTAAATGATCAGCTGGAAGTCCTTGAGCTAGCAGAATTAAGTGCGAAAAAGCTGGCAGAATTTAGAACCTTTTATGAGACAAATTGGAATCGGCTACATCTAATCAGGACAATTTTCGCAGTAGTTTCATTCCTGTTATCCGTACTGGGAGTCTTTTCTTATTTAAAGCATTAAATCAAGACATAAAATTATTAATAACCATAAATTAACAAAAATGACAAACAACATTTTAGTAATCGGTGGGACTGGTAAGACCGGTCGAAAAGTAGTAAAAGGATTAAAACACCTAAACCAAAACGTAAGAATTGGTTCAAGGAATGAGACGCCATCATTCGAATGGAATAATCCCAATTCATGGGAAAAAGCTTTAGAAGGAATAGATAAAGTGTATATCGTCTATTATCCTGACCTTGCGGTTCCGGGTGCCTTTGAGGCTATCCAGGGATTCACAGAAGCAGCAAAAAAAGCAGGTGTCAAAAAAGCCGTTTTGCTTTCCGGCAAAGGGGAAAAAGAAGCTGAGCGCTGCGAGCAGGTCGTTGCCAATTCCGGATTGGATTATACCCTGGTAAGAGCCTCCTGGTTTAATCAAAATTTCAGTGAAAGCTTTTTTCTTGATCCTATTTTGGCAGGACATATTGCACTCCCTATGCCCAATGCGAGAATTCCTTTCGTAGATACAGGCGATATTGCAGAAGTAGTTGTAGAAGCCCTGTTGAACGATGCGCATAATGGAAAAACCTATGAAATCACCGGCCCCAATGCGATGACTTTTGAAGAAGTTATAAGAGAAATTGCCGATGTAACCGGAAGAAATCTGAAATACCAAGCGGTTTCACAAGAAGAATATAATGCCATGATGAAGGCTGCCGGAGTATCTGCTGATTACATCTGGCTTTTTGATTACTTGTTCAGAGAAGTCTTAGGTAACCCAAGCAACCAAGTGGTAACCTCTGACGTGGAGAAGGTGCTGGGCAGAAATGCGACTGACTTTAAATCGTATGTTCTGAAAACAGCGAAGACTGGTGTCTGGCATCAATCGATGCCACAATCTATCTAAATACTCAAAGAGACTGTCTCATTTTGTTTTGAGATAGCCTCTTCCAACTAAAAAAAAACAGATATGCCACACTTTATCATACATTGCTCAGAAAATATTATAACCCGGATATCTCCAGACGATTTTATGCAACAAGTCTACAATGAGGCAGATTCCACTGGTCTTTTTGCACAGAGAGATATTAAGGTGAGGATCAGTTCGTTTGAGCACTACAATATTGGAAATAGCAAAGAAGACTTCATCCATATTTTTGCCAATATAATGGAAGGTAGAACGGTAGATCAGAAAAAAGGTCTTTCCAAAAAGATTATTTCAAAATTAAAATCGGTGTTTCCTGATGTCCCAATTATCTCAATAAATATAAGAGATTTCGAGAAAGCAACTTATGTTAATAAATCAATGGGTTGATAAATTTTTTTTAATCGTAAAATGATTTGATAATTGCTGAATTGGCTAAAATATTTTGACGATGGAATTCCGAAAAGCAACAAAAAGAGACATTAAAGATATCGTAGCAATGCTAGCTGACGATGCGTTAGGAAGTCAACGCGAAAACTTTAAATCTCCCCTTCCCGCCTCCTATCAAGAAGCCTTTGAAAATATTGATGCTGATCCCCACCAGGAATTGATCGTGGTGGAAAACGAGAATGCTGAAGTCATTGGGACGCTGCAGTTGTCCTTCATTCAGTACCTCACTTATCAAGGTGGTATCCGCGCTCAAATTGAGGCTGTTCGTATCCGAAAAAACCAGAGAGGAAAAGGACTGGGAACAAAAATGTTTGAGTGGGCCATTGAACGATCCAAGGAACGAGGAGCGCATGTACTTCAACTAACTTCGGATAAAAAAAGACCGCAAGCAATAAAATTCTATGAGTCGCTTGGATTTGCCGCTACACATGAAGGGATGAAATTGCATTTCCATTAAACCAAAGCCGCTAACCAACGATATCGCACATGCCTCTACTCTGTTATTTGAAACTAACAAACAAAACTAATACTTTAGTAAGTAGTTTGACGGAATTATCAAAAAGCTATTTTTTTAGCACAGTTCAAAAACAATCTAAAAACTTCATGTTAATTAATTCAAGTTTGCGATACTTCGCAACTTGAATTAATTATTGAAATAATGGGAGCAGAATAAAAGCAATAATGGATATGGTACTAAACATAGTTAGAGCGTTTGTGGGCAGTAAAAAAATCGATCAAGGTCCCCAATAAATTCTAAGCAGTGAAAAAATGTTCAATTAAAAGCTAAGCCATATTTAACCAGAACATGAAGGAGTATGACAGCAACATACAAATATTCGCTTTTTCTAATTTTAGAAAAATTAATTATCTTCTAAAATCAATTGTCATAGAAGAAAAAACAAACGGATTTGTTGACGGTAAATCTGCTGATTATATTCATGATGCGCTTGCAAGCGAAGAAAATGCGATTGATTTCATTCAACAAAACGAAGAATTAATCTATAATAATTTAACCTCTACATTAAAGGAGAATTTAAACTGCGACATTGGTGAATTAGGTGTATTTTCAATTAGCATACTCAATCAAATAAAAGACAAATTTGCATATGTAGGATTTAGATTTTTAAATCTAAAAAAAGAATTTATCGGAATTGTGATGCACAAAGAAAAAGTAACTCAATTTATTATGGCTTCCGATAAAATTGATTTTAGTAAAGCTGAAATATGAAAAATGCCTCTATTCTTATCCCAATCGATCCATCATAAATTACATATAATATCATGAAAATAGGCCTTTTAGAATGTGATCATGTTGCAGATAAATTTGTAGATATTTCGGGAACCTATCCGGATATGTTCGCTGCTTTGTTGCCAGATGTTGAGTTTCAACTTTATGATGTTTGCAATGGTGAATTCCCAGAATCCATCGATGAATGTGATGCATATACTACCACAGGTTCAAGATTTTCTGTCTATGATAAACTTGACTGGATTTCGCAATTAAAAGACTTCATCTATCAACTTCATCAGAAAGAGAAAAAATTCGTGGGTGTTTGTTTTGGTCATCAGATGATGGCTGAAGCTTTAGGAGGGAAGGTATTGAAAAGCGAAAAAGGCTGGAATGTTGGTGTTCATTCATTTGAAATCGTTTCAAAAGAAAGTTGGATGGATCCTTTTCAACAAAATTTAAATTTATTGATGATGTGTCAGGACCAGATTGTTAGAATGCCTGAGAATAGTAAAATATTGGCTAGCTCTGCTAACTGCCCTGTGGGAATATTCAAAGTTGGAGAAAATATGCTGGGCATTCAGGCGCATCCTGAATTTTCGAAAGATTATGAAAAAGCTTTCATGCTAAGCAGAACCGATCGGATTGGTGAAGAAAAGATCCAAAAAGCACTAGACAGCCTTGAGAAGGCACCCGATAAAAGTTTGATTAGAGATTGGATCATGAATTTTTTAAAAGACAAAAAAAAATCTAATTTCTAAAAATATTTTTTTGAGCTGTGAAAACCATAGCCTGTAAGCGTTTCACATTAAAAAACAGTTTAAGTTTTAAATTATAAAATATTTTTGTTTAACTTTTTTGCACATATTTTAAACAAAATAAATTTATCCCTGTTCTGATTGGGTAATTTTTATTTATTTAAAACATAATTTAAAACTGTTTACTCAATGAAAAAGTCTATTTATAATTTCGCTTGGATTCTGCTTTTAAGCTTGCCTTTCTTTTTAGTTTCTTGTAATGATGATGAAGATACTATGCCTGATCCAACTCCGCAACCACAAAGTATTGTTGAAATTGCTTCTGGTGATGCTCAATTCAGCACTTTAGTTAGCGCATTGGATCGTGTTAACCTTGTTTCTGTTCTTGAAGGAAATGGTCCTTTCACTGTTTTTGCTCCAACAAACGCTGCTTTCACTGCTTTGGGAGTAGATCTTAATACCATTTCAGATGAGGCTTTGACTGAAATTTTATTGTATCACGTTTTGGGTGCTGAAGTAGCTTCCAAAGATATCGCCGAAGGTCAGACTTATGTGACTACAGCTGCCACAACTGGCCCGGATGACAATCAACTTTCAATGCTTATTGAAAAATCAAGTACAGGCGTTTCAATAAATGGAAATATAAACGTAACTACAGCAGATGTTGATGCTACAAATGGAGTAATCCACATTGTAGATGCGGTAATCATGCCTTTGGATGTGGTTGGACATGCTGCTGCAAATAGTGCTTTCACTGAATTGGTTGGAGCTCTAGGAGCTGCAACAGGCGACTTGGTTTCAGTATTGCAGGAGGATGGTCCTTTTACCGTATTTGCACCATTAAATAGTGCTTTCGAAGAAATCTCAGATGTTGTCGCGACATTAGATGCAGACCAACTTTCAAAAGTACTTACTTATCACGTTGCAGCTGGAAATGTTCGATCAAGTGCTTTGTCTGATGGATTTGAAGTAACAACAGTAAATACAGAAATTTTCACAGTGAATATCAATGGAAACAGCGTTACTATTACAGATGTAAATGGAAACATTGCAAATGTAGTATTGACAGATGTACAAGCAACAAATGGCGTAATTCACGTCCTTGATAAAGTGGTTATTCCTGCGAATCTATAGGAACTCATTTTTGCAAATAAACACAATTTAGAAGCTGCCTCATTGTAATGATGAGGTGGCTTTTTTTTACAATTTATTTTCCGAAAGCTAAAAAAAATAGTTTATTGATAATTTAGCCCAATAACTTACTAAATACGGTACACCAATAATCAATGCGCTTTTTACTTTTAAAGTGAAATGACAGCTGCTTTCCAAATCATATTTGTGAAATATATTAAAATTTGAAGTATCCTTTTGGTTTTCTGAAATTCTGCGTTAAATTGCAAAAACTTATCACACAATAGCAGAATTTAAAATTTGAAACCTACAAATATAAAAGACCCGGAATATTTTCACAAAGTAGTCGATTGTCAATATGCCTGTCCGGCACATACCCCGGTTCCGGAATACATTCGGCTTATAGCCGCAGAACGGTATACCGAAGCTTATATGATCAATTGGGAGTCCAATGTCTTTCCCGGAATACTTGGACGAACCTGTGACCGGCCATGTGAACCAGCCTGTCGCCGCGGAAGAGTCGAAGAAGAACCTGTTGCAATTTGCCGATTAAAAAGAGTGGCTGCCGATAACAAAGGAGAAGTCAAACATTTGATGCCTTCCATTCCAAAAGAAAAAAACGGAAAAAAGATTGCCTTGATTGGCGGTGGACCTGCTTCACTAACGGTTGCGAGAGATTTGGCTCCACTGGGTTATGAAATCCATTTGTATGATGAATGGAATAAAGGAGGAGGCATGATGCGAACACAAATTCCTGCTTTCCGGTTACCTGAATCGTTTTGGAGGAAGAAGTGAATTATATTCTTGACATGGGTATTCACACACATTTCAACACCTTTGTCAGTAGCATGAAAGAAATGCTGGAAAAGGATTATGATGCCATTTTTGTAGGAACAGGTGCTCCGAAAGGACGAGATCTGCATATTCCCGGACGCGAAGAAGCAGCTAAAAATATTCATATCGGTATTGAATTTTTAGCGGGTGTCGCTTTTGAGCATATCGGAAAAGTAGGTAAAAAAGTAATCGTTTTGGGTGGTGGAAATACAGCAATGGATTGTTGTCGAACTTCGCGCCGGCTTGGAGGAAAAGAAGTTACCGTTGTCGTTCGAAGCCCTTTTAAAGATATGAAAGCTTCTCCATGGGAAATTGAAGATGCTCAACGCGAGGATATTCCAATTTTAAATAATATGCCACCTAAAGAATTTGTCGTTGAAAATGGAAAACTCAAAGGAGTATTATTTGGAAAAGTAAAAGCAGAATATGATGAAAATGGCAGACGTAAACTGATTCCTACAGGAGAACCTGATGTGTTTATTGAAGCAGATGATGTGATGATTGCGATTGGACAGGACAATGCTTTTCCATGGATTGAAAAAGATATTGGAATTGAATTTGGAAAATGGGATGTGCCGGTTTTGAATAAAGTGACTTTCCAATCAACTTTACCGAATGTCTTTTTTGGTGGAGATGCTGCTTTTGGTCCTGAAAATGTAATTACTGCTGTTGCTCATGGCCACCAAGCTGCTATTTCGATCGATCTCTTTTGTCAAGGGGATGATATTGCCAAGCGGCCTGATCCGATGACTAATCTGATAAGTCAAAAAATGGGTATCCATGAATGGATTTATGATAGTCCTGTGGTAGATGACGTTCGTTATAAAGTCCCTCATGAAAATAAAGTTGTAGCATTGAAAAACCGAAAAGTCGAAGTTGAACTGGGCTTCAATGAGATTTTAGGTTTTAAGGAAGCACAACGATGTTTGAATTGTGATGTGCAAACTGTTTTTAATACAGATCGATGTATTGAATGTGATGCCTGCGTGGATATTTGCCCTACATCCTGTATTACCTTTACAGCCAATGGTGAAGAAGAAGATTTGCGGACACGATTGAGTGCTCCAGCTATGGAATTAACACAAGATCTTTATGTTTCCGATGTTCTTCCAACAAAGCGGGTGATGATAAAAGATGAAGATGTTTGTTTGCATTGCGGGCTTTGTGCGGAACGTTGCCCTACGGCAGCCTGGGACATGCAAAAATATTTATACAACGTAACAAAAGCAGGTCAATAATGGAGAAAGTGAAGTCTGTAAATGATTTTGTAGTTCGTTTTGCAAATGTAAATGGTACCGGTTCAGCAAGTGCAAATAATATGTTTGCAAAAGCAATTTTTAGAATGGGGATTCCTATTTCTCCGAAAAATATTTTTCCTTCTAATATTCAGGGTTTACCGACCTGGTACGAAATCCGAATCAACGAAAAAGGTTATTTGGGGCGTCGGGCTGGATTAGATCTCCTCGTCAGTGTCAATCCTCAAAGCATGGTTCAAGATATCGCCTCTGTCAAGCCGGGAGGGTATTTTGTGTATGATAATACCAGGAAACTGCACAAGGAATTTTTACGCGATGATATTCATTTCATTGGCATTCCGATGATGCAATTGTGTATGGATCATTATGATGATCCAAGAAAACAGCAATTGTTTAAAAATATTGTTTACGTAGGTGCTTTGGCCGCTTTGCTTGATATGGATGTCAATGTGGTCAAAGTTATCATTTCCGAACAATTTGAAAAAAAACCGAAACTGATTCCACCGAATTATCAGGCACTTCAATTGGGAATTGATTATGTCAAAGAAAACTTTGAATGTCCCCTTGGGATCCGCTTGGAACGGCGAGATAGCGTAGGGGATAAAATTTTGATTGATGGCAATACCGCTTGCGGGCTCGGAGCCATTTATGCAGGTGCAACGGTTGCCGCCTGGTATCCTATCACTCCTTCAACATCAGTGGTGAAAGCCTTTGAAAAATATGCTAAAAAGCTACGAGTAGATAAGGAAACGGGTCATAAGAAATATGCAATTATTCAGGCTGAAGACGAATTAGCAGCTATGGGAATGGTCATCGGGGCAACCTGGAATGGCGCCAGAGCTTTTACAGCAACCAGTGGCCCGGGAGTCTCCCTGATGAGTGAATTTATCGGTCTGGCTTATTTTGCTGAAATTCCGGTGGTACTCATCAATGTTCAGCGGGGCGGCCCTTCAACGGGGATGCCGACAAGGACCCAGCAACCGGATATTCTTTCTTCCGCTTATGCTTCCCATGGTGATACCAAACATGTTTTATTGTTTCCGAGTACACCTACCGAATGTTTTGAGCATACCGTTGCAGCTTTTGATCTTGCAGATCGTTTGCAGACTCCGATCATCGTGATGTCTGATCTGGATTTGGGAATGAACAATCATTTAAGTGAGCCCCTGGAATGGGACGATTCAAAAGTTTATGATTTAGGCAAGGTTTTGAATGCCGAAGATCTTGAAAAAATGGAGGTTTATGGTAGGTATTTGGATGTTGATGGTGATGGCATTTGTTATCGTACCATTCCCGGTACTCACCCTACAAAAGGCTCCTTCTTTACCCGTGGGACTTCCAGGGATGAATATGCCCGTTACACGGAAGACGGATCTGTTTATGTCAGAATAGTGGATCGTATAACGAAGAAATGGGAAACGGCAAAAGATTATGTTCCAAAACCTGTGGTTCGGCTGCATAAAAAGCCAACCCACTATGGAATTATTTTTTTCGGAACTACCAGATATGCGGCTTTGGAGGCAATAGAATTGTTGGAAGCGGAGGGTATTTGGTTGGATGGTATGCGCATTCTGGCTTTTCCTTTTAATCAAATGGTAGCTGCGTTTATAGAAAACCACGAAAAAATATTTGTCATCGAACAAAATCGGGATGCACAATTCCGATCCTTGTTGATCAACGAACTGGAAGTCTACCCAAAAAAACTGATCAAAGTATTGAACTACGATGGCATGCCAATCACTGCAGACACGATCAAAAATCAGATTATCGAAAAATATCCTTTATCTCCTCAAGAAGGACAAACACAGACTTTAATATGACCTATGTAAGACCTAGTTTCAGACATCCCGGATTACCAAAGAATAAAATCGGTTTTGCAAAAGCAGATTACGAAGGAAAAATATCCACGCTGTGTGCAGGCTGTGGGCATGATTCTATCAGCGGTGCTATTGTACAGGCTTGTTTTGAAATGGATATTCAACCGCATCAATTAGCAAAACTTTCCGGTATTGGTTGTTCTTCAAAGACACCCACTTACTTTTTAAGTAATTCTCATGGCTTCAACACAGTTCATGGGCGGATGCCTTCTGTTGCTACCGGAGCCTACATGGCCAATCGAGATTTGATTTACCTGGGAGTTTCGGGAGATGGCGATACCGCTTCAATTGGAATGGGTCAATTTGTCCATGCAATCCGAAGAAATATGAATATGGTTTATATCGTGATGAACAATGGCTGTTATGGTTTGACCAAAGGACAGGATTCAGCGACCGCTGATTTTGGTTCGATCAATAAAGCCGGAGAAAAGAATGTTTTTCGGGCGATCGACCTGGTTGGACTTTCAATGGAACTGGGCGCTACTTTTGTCGGACGAAGTTTTTCGGGCGATAAAGAACAATTGGTACCGATGATCAAAGCTGCTATGTCTCACCCTGGTTTTGCTTTCCTGGATGTGATCTCTCCGTGTGTCACTTTCAACAATAATAAAGGTTCAACGAAATCTTATGATTTTGTCCGGGATCATCTGGAAGCTACAGCCACCATTGATTTTGTGCCCCACAGAGATGAAATCACTATTGCTTACCAAGAAGGCCAAACAGCAAATGTAACCCTCCATGATGGCTCAGTCATCCATCTCAGCAAACTCGCTCCGCATTGGTATCCACAGGACCGAAAATCTGCGATCAACCGACTCCAGGAAGCTAAATCAAAAGGTGAGATCCTCACAGGTTTACTCTATATCAATACGGAAAGCCAGGATTTACATGAATCTCAGAAAACAGTGAAAGTACCCTTGAATAGCCTTAGAGAAAAAGACCTTTGTCCAGGTTCAGAAGCTTTGAAAGGGATCAATGAGGAGTATCGATAGGAAGTTTATTTTTTGACTTTTACTGCTTTATTTTTATTTCCGCTTTTTCAAAGAAATTGGAGCAACACAATTATACTTCATGACAATGTGTATTGATAGTCAGTCTTTAAACAAATCTCAAATGAACGTAAAATCCTTGTTTCTTAGGGCTAGTAGGAAAATCGTTAATAATTATTGACAATAATTAGTTCACTTGGTGACTTTTCTCACCTTTTTTAAACTTTCAAATACGGATTATTGTAAAATATATGTTTCCCTTCTTTAGTAAGTGATTAATTACTAGGAGAGGAAACTTTTGTAATAGCCGTCAAATAATTTTATTAACAAACGGGCTCACAAAAGTCGTTTAAAGTTATTTTATAAAATATTATGAGTGATTCAATTGAAGCCAAAGAGAATTCATCGAAGAAAGTCTCGAAAGCAATTAAAATCGATGAGCATATCGTAGAGATTGTAAGTGATTCCGGAGAAGGAGCACAAAAATGCGGTCAAAGTTTTGCTGCCATTTCAGCAAAAATGGGTAATGGTGTTTGGACCGTAGAAATTATACCAGCAGAAATCCAACCACCTGCCAGAGGGCGGGCCGGAGCTTCAGGTATTCGCATCCGAGTTGGTTCTAAAAAAATTACCAACATGGGAAACGAAGCTGATTTGGTTATTGCGCTTAATGATCAGGTCCCTTATGGCAGAATGGACCAAAAAGCATATCGCAACGGAACCCGCTTACTGCTCGA
Organism: uncultured Saprospiraceae bacterium; assembly: GCA_963793295.1. Lineage (GTDB taxonomy): Bacteria > Bacteroidota > Bacteroidia > Chitinophagales > Saprospiraceae > JAHDHW01. The sequence goes on from CAWBZX010000028.1 coordinate 137,614, forward strand.
AAATAAATGGGCGACAGATTCTTCCGAAGATATTCGAATCAAATATTCGGAAGCATTGGCAGATTTTAAAAATCGTGGATACAATGTGATCGAAATTCCGATGGAAGAAGAGTGCTTGAAAATTGTCGGGAATGCCAGAAAAGGTAAAAACATGTGGGTCTTGGGATTGTTGTGCAATATCTACACGAGAAGTATAGAAAAAGCAGAGACGCAAATCAAAAATATTTTCCGGAAAAAATCTGATGCCGTCATTAATTCCAATATTGCATTGCTTAATGCAGGCTATAAATGGGCACAGTCAAATTTAGACTTTCAATATGAAATTCCGGCAGTGAAGTTGGATAAAGAATATGTAGTGATGAATGGCAATGAAGCCCTTGCACTAGGTGTTGTGGCTTCGGGTATGGAAGTTTGTTCAATGTACCCCATTACTCCGGCGACTTCCGCTTCTCATTTGTTAGCAGAGGTATTAAAAAATCCGGTGGCCGGGTTCATCAGGCGGAAGATGAAATTGCCGCGATTGGTTTTGCCATTGGATCCTCGTATGCCGGTAAAACCGCAGTAACCATTACATCAGGTCCCGGCATGGCATTGAAAACGGAATTTTTGGGACTTGCTACGATGGCAGAAATTCCATTAGTGGTTATTGATGTGCAACGTGGAGGGCCTTCCACCGGGTTACCTACAAAAGTAGAGCAAGGTGATTTACTTGCAGCCCTTTATGGCCAACCTGGGGCTGTTCCCAAAATTGTTTTGGCTGCAGCGACTATTGAAGAATGTTTTCACTTCGTGATTTTAGCACGAAAACTGGCAGAAGCATTTAGAACACCGGTTTATCTTTTAACGGATGCTAATTTGGCAACGGGCCAGCAACCATTTCCAAGGCCAAAAATTAAAAAAGATTGGTTTGCTCCGCCAATAGATCAGAGTCCCTGGAAAGAAAACGTCACACCCTATCAATGGGATGAAAACACTGGTCTGAGTAAACGAGCCGATTCCTGGACAGCCGGGTGGACAGCACACCGTAACCGGTTTAGCTCATGATAGACTTAGTCAGGTTTCTTATAAACCTGATGAAAATCAGGAAGCTTCTGAAATGCGAAGCAGGAAATTTGCTGCCTTTCAAAAAACATTAAACCCTCCAATTATTAACGGAGAAGAAAAAGGAGATTTACTCATAGTCGGTTGGGGATCTACTTTAGGTGCTATTGATGAAGCTGTAGAAATTGCTCAAAAAGAAGGGATAAAAGTATCTTCTATCCACCTTCGTTTTATGAGTCCTTTTCAACCAGGATTAAAAGAGATTTTCCAGAATTTCAAACAAGTGATGACTGTTGAAATCAATTATAGCGATAGCATTGACAATCCTCAGTTTACTGAATCCAGCAGGAGATATTCACAATTAGCATGGGTATTAAGAGCCCGAACATTGGTGGATGTGGATTGCTACTCTAATGTCGAAGGCCAACCATTATCGCCAAAGAGAATATTAGATGCAATAAAAAATAAATTAGGTATTCCAATTCAGAATTCCTGATTAATTAATATTATAATAATAAATCAGATAAAGATGTACGGATTAAAATCGGATTTAGCATGTGATCTTCCCTCAAAACATTATTCGTTGGAAGATTATTCAAAAGGGGTAGCTCGCTGGTGCCCGGGATGTGGAGACCATGCCGTGTTAAACAATACACAAAAACTGCTAAAAGAGAAACAGTTGGATCCGGCAAAAACTGTTTTTGTTTCAGGGATCGGCTGTTCTTCGCGGTTTCCTCATTATATGGATACCTATGGTTTTCATGGCTTACATGGACGAGCATTTCCGGTGGCTTGTGGTGTAAAATTCAGAAGACCGGATCTGGATGTATTTGTCATTACAGGAGATGGTGATTGTTGTTCTATCGGTGCAGGAGCATGGATTCATGCCATCAGGTATAATATGGATTTGACTGTTTTGTTGTTGAACAATGAGATTTATGGATTAACCAAAAAACAAACTTCTCCTACATCCAGATTAGGTACCGTTTCAAATACTACTCCGGAAGGATCAATAATACCACCAATAAATCCTATACAAACAACCTTAGGAGTGGCCAATGCTTCTTTTGTAGCTCAAACAGCTGACTGGAATCCGGCTCATATGTACGAAACGATTAAGGCAGGTTATGAGCACAAAGGCTTTTCATTTATTCACATTATTCAGCGGTGTCCTATTTTTCAACAGGCCTTGGGTAAAGAATTAGCCACTAATAAAGATGCCATGTATTACTTGGAACATGAAAATGGAATTACGCTTAGTGAAGACGTCGCTAAAACTTTTAAAAACAAATTGAGCCATGATCCGACTGATTTAACTAAAGCCAGGGAATTAGCTATGGATACAGATAAAGTTTTTATGGGGCTATTTTATCAAGATAAAAATGCTCCTCGTTATGATCTATACGGTGCTTCTAATTTAGGTTTTACGGTAGAACAAAAAGAAGAAGTACTGAGTGCAGAATTTGATAAATATGCAATATGAGTTTTTCAATTCTAATTTATTGGACCATTCAAACCGCTAAATAGCAAGATGCCTAAAAAAGAAAAAAGCACATTTAGCCATTTTTTTAAAGAAGATGCTGAAAATATTCAGGACATCATTCATGCTGATACGGATAAGCAGCTATCGAACGAAGTTGGACTTGCTTTTAAAGAAGAATTTCCAAAAATAAATCCTTCAAAAGAAGTTACAGAGGATGAGTTTAAATCGCAATGGCGGAAGTTGAGGATCATTTTTTAGAAATGGTAATAATACAGCATGGATTGCCGACTGACCTTTGGCCTGTAATCATGTCTCCTCTTTACACAAAAACCATGGTGGCAGCTGATTTTCCGATTTGGGTAGCTGATGAAAATTTTGATGGTGAAGGTGCATTTTGTTTATCATTAAAAGAAATTATAACACAGTCGTTGAACAAAATCGGACCGGAAGAAAATGATGCCTCTATTTTAAAAAATAATATTGAACGCATCCTGCATATTGCCAATGATCATTTAGCAGATAAAAAGCCTCAATTATTTCAACCAGCCATCAATCAAATACTGGATGAAGCTGGAAAAACAATTAGAGGTATCAGGAGATGAAGCCCAGGCATTTAATAATAATCTTAAGTATTTAAAAGAGGCCTTGCCGAAAAGTGGTGTATTGCTTCCTTATTCCGTTAATACCTCTTTTCAACTATTGGAAGCAGCATGCTTGCAACACTTAACCCGCCAAGAAAAACCTTGAAGCAGGATATCATAGCATTAAAAAGCAAGCTTAAGGATTTATTAAGAATTGAACAAGAAAAAGGGCCTGAAAGAAAAAATCCGGATAATCTTCATGATTCCTTTTCATTTGTGGATTCCATGGTGAAATTTGATGAGCTATCATCTATCCTACCAGATGCCGGTTCTGAACTTATGGGAGAAGAACGGGTTCAGCGCATTACAAATGTGCTCAGGGATTTAGAAGAAACAGGAACGATACTGGATCAGCAAGGATTTTTATTTGTAGATGAACTGTTGTACAACAACAAAAATATTGATTGGGAAAATTTATTTGGAACATGCCGAAGTTGAGGTTTTTCAGAAAGGTACAGGTTGTGATGCTATTCGTTCAACATTTGAACAGCAAATAAGTATTTGCACCAAATTTTTTATAGCAAAAAGAATTGGAGAGTTGGAATTAGAAAATAAATATCAACCGGATATTCATGATGAATATTTTAAACATTTTAATTGGCAGAGTTTCTCTGCAGATGAATTAAACAATTGCCCTTACTTTATTTTGATTGCTGATGATATTCAGCTTTTTGATGAAGAATTTAGTAAGCTTTCAACCATGTTGTCCGATAATATTCCTGTTAAAATTGTAGCTGTAAAGCGAGATGATTTTGTCGATTATAATCAAAATGGCTCGAAAAAAGAAGTAAGCGGTTTGCATACACACGCAGAGTTAGGGGCATTGATGTTATCCTATCAAAAATATTTATGTAGCGCAATCAACATCAATTACGCCAAAATATTTATTTAATGGATTTAAAGAAGGCTTATCTGCATTTGCACCTGCTTTTTTCTATGTATTAAATACTGATGAACAAATCCATGAAAATCCTTTTGTATGGACCAGTGCAGCTATAGAAGGCAGAGATTTTCCGGGCTTTACATTTAAAGGTTTGTTAGGTACTCCTTGGGGAAGTAGATTTGAAGTGGAAAATAATCCACAACCTACTTTACCCTGGCCGTGTACATCAACTGAAAGTTATCGATGAAGAAGGAGATAAAAAAGAAATGGAGTTCCCATTTACTTTTGCCGATCAGGCCGTTTTAAATCCGGCTTATCACCATTATTATCTACCTGTAAATTCATCCTATTGGAGTGATGATCTTATCCCCTTAACAGAATATATGAAAAGTAGTGAGGAAGATAATATTAGCAAAGTGCCTTTTATCTGGATGATGGATGCGGCTAATGAATTACACAAAGTAGCCGTATCATGGCCAATGGTAATAGCTACACAGGAGCGACTGGATTTTTGGCGATTTTTACAGGAAAATAGTGGTATAAATAATTATCATGTCGCTCAGGCTGTCGAGCAGACAAAGGCAGAAATGAAAGCGGTTTATGACTTTTGAAATAGAACAATTAAAAGGAGAACACGAGCTTGAAATTCAAAAGATAAAAAAAGAGGAAGCTGGAAAAGTAATGGAAAACCTTACATCTGTTTTATTGGATTTAGATACTACAAATGTACTTGCAACAAATATCTCCTGCATCAAATCCACCATCTGCTGAGCCGACCGACTGTCAAACCGGAAGAGGAAGTAGTAGCTGAAGATACTCCTAAAGAAATTGAAGAAGAGGAAAATGTCTTATCCAACGATCCCTATATTGACACGGCATTATGTACAGCCTGTGATGAGTGTACCGGGCTGAATAAAGCCATGTTTAAATACAATGCAGATAAGATGGCATATATTGCTGATGCTAGTGCGGGAACATTTAAGGAGTTAGTAGAAGCTGCTGAATTGTGCCCTGTAGGAATTATCCATCCGGGATCACCGCTTAATCCCAACGAACCAGATCTGGATAACTTAGTCAAAAGAGCAGAAAAATTTAATTAAGCATGGTAGGTGATTTTCTCATACCGCTTTTTATTCTTGCCGGATTAGGTTTTTTGTTCGGTATTATATTATCAATAGCCTATAAACAATTTAAGGTTTATGAAGATCCTCGTATTGATGTGGTAGAAGAATTATTGCCTAGTGCCAACTGTGGCGCATGTGGTGAACCCGGATGCAGAGCATTCGCAGAACAGGTCGTGACCGAAGGAACAAATCCTGCTAAATGTACCGTAAGTTCTCAAGAGGGTATTCTCAAAATAGCCAATTATTTAGGAGTCGAAGCCAGTCAGGAAGAAAAAAGGGTCGCAAGATTACTCTGTGCAGGTGGAATCAACGAAGCACACAACCTGGCAAGTTATAAAGGCGGCATGAGTACCTGCAGAGGGGAAGCAGTTGTCGCCGGAGGAATTAAGGATTGTTCCTGGGGATGTTTAGGATTAGGGGACTGTGAAACCGTTTGTGATTTCGATGCCATATCAATGAATGATGATGGATTACCGGTTGTCGATGCCGAAAAATGCACCGCCTGTAACGATTGTGTGGAGGTCTGCCCCAAGGGATTGTTTCAATTGATGCCAATAAGTCAAAAGTTGATCGTTCAATGCCGTTCGCTAATTGAGGGTGATTTGGCAGAATCAAAATGTAGCGTGGCTTGTACCGCCTGTTCCCGCTGTGTGGCAGATTCAGCACCAGGAGTAATTGAAATAAAAAATAACCTGGCAGTGATAAATTACGAATTGAATGAACTGACGAGCCCTTTAGCAACAAAAAGATGCCCTACCGATGCTATTGTTTGGTTAACGGGCGACAACCAATTTGAACAAAAAAAGAAGTACGAACCTTCCCTTGGGCAGGGTTGAAAAAGTGTTTGACCAAGACGAGTATTATCAATAAAAGAGACGGTTATGCATGCAATGATTGAAAAGCTGGCGTACAAAATTGGAGAAGGAGTTCAAGCTTCGTCATTGAGTAATACGGAGCAGCAGATAAATGCATTTTACAGAACAGTAGCTACTCATGAATCTTCAGATCTATCTTTTATTAATGGATTGATCTCATCGGGACTAAGAGGATCCGCTTTATTAAATGGCGAAAAAGTAATCAGTAATTACGACCAATTTTTAACTGCATCACGCCAACATCTGGCTTTGGTTGTGAATACTAATGCCCGTTTAGTTGGTGAATCTAAATATTCAACCCTCAACAATTTCGAACATATAAGTGCAATTCAACAAACCGGTTGTTTTCAGTTTGTTGCAACTTCGGCTCAGGAAGAGATTTATTTGACAATGATCGCTCATCGAATAGCTGAGCTTTCACTGATTCCAGGTCTAGTCATAGCTGATTATAAATCATCCGATGATGTTGTGAGTATTCCCGATGATGAATTGATTCGGAAATATTTGGGGGATCCGGATGATCAGATTGAATGCCCAACTCCGGCTCAGGAAATGATATTCGGCAGGACCAGAAGGAGAATTCCCAACTGGTTTAGCTTTGATACCTCTGTCATGCTGGGATCAAAAAAGGATAGCGAAGCAATATCGTTCGAAGGAGCAGCTACACAAAAATATTTTTATGATCATTTACCTCATTTGATCGAACAGGCATTTCAAGAGTTTAAGGAAGTGGTTGGTGTTGAATTAAAGCCTATCACATCTAAAGGAAAATCATCTGACTTTGCTATAATCAGCTTGGGAGGACAAATAAGTGAGCTATTCGATCAACTTTCGACGGCAAACAGGAAAACCGAACTTATTCAGATAAATCAATTGAATCCTTTTCCTTTTGATACCCTTGCTAAGTTAATGAAAGGGAAAAAATCGGTGACTATCCTGGAAAATACCTCTGGATCGGGATCAACAAATTCTCCTTTTTACTACAATGTGGTTAACGCACTGACAGGGGCACCCCTTAAAGTTTACTGCGGGAAATACAGTTCGAAACTTGATGCAGCTGGTTTGGAAATGGCTATTCAGCATATGGTTTCTAATCAGCCCAAAACTGATTATTATCTTGGAATTGCGTTTACTAAAGCCTCAAGTAATTATCCGAAACATGAGATTTTATTACAGGAAATTGAAAAACAATACCCGGAAATAACTGAAGAATCTATTTCTACAAACAGTACAAATGCAAATCCTTCTTCAAATGTTCGGGATGAAATTCCTTTGGCAATCAGAATGTATCAGGATCATGGACCAAACTATTCGCGCCTATCAAGATTTCATTCTGATACAGCTTTTTTTTACGAACATAACGAGCATGACGAATTAGTTGCGGATCCGTTCGCTGCAATTCCTGTTTTACCCAGCGCCAGCGCAAGTTTTTTCAGCCAGTCGTCAAAAAGAAGTTCGCTTCCAATACTCGCCCCGGAGAAATGTACCGGTTGCGGTGATTGTTTTGTACACTGCCCTCACTCAGCTTTGCCACCAATTGTTATTGGTGTGGAGCAATTGATGAAAACCGGTGCTGCGATAGCATCAAAAAAAGGAGCGCCTATCACCAGGCTGACTCCAATGTTTAAAAATTTAGCAAAAGTTGCTACCAAAATAATTAACGACACAGCGGTCACATCAGTCGGAGATTTTCTTCCCTTGGCTTTCGAAAGTTTAACCGTTCAAATGAAATTGGAAGGTGAAAAGCTGGAAGCTGCACAAAATGAGTTTAATGCAGTGATGGATGAAGTTGCTGCTTTACCTGTTGCGATTACGGATCAATTTTATAATAAGCCTACCTTGATGGAGCAGGGTAGTGGTGAATTATTTTCATTAGCAGTAAATCCGGCAGCATGCACCGGATGCTCAATTTGCGCTCAGGTTTGCGAAGCTGAAGCTTTAATTATGGAACCTCAGAATGAAGAAAACCTAACAAAAATTAAGGATCAATTCAAGCTATGGGAACAATTGCCGGATACATCAGGCGATACAATAAACCGCTTACATCATGATAAGGATTATCCTTCTTTAGCGGCAATATTATTAAGCAGAAATTATTATATGGCGATGTCTGGAGCGAGTGATTCAGAACAAAATAGTCCTTATAAAACATTGCTTCATATTGTTACAGCTACTGCGGAAGCAGTGGTGCAACCCAAAATGCTGGCTCATTTAAAACGTATTGAAGAATTAATCAATTCTTTATCAGAAAATGTTCATAAAAAATTAAGCGATGCTTTACCAGATCAGCATTTGGATACCTTATCAAAATCATTGAAAGGAGCGCATGGAAGAAAAATACCTATTCAGGAATTGGTCAATCAAATGGCTCAACAGGAGCAGGGAAAACTCATTGATTCTGAAGATATTGGACGCAAAGCAGATTTAGTAGAAGATTTAAAAAATTTAAAATGGGTATTGGAAGAGGGGCCAAGCGGTGTAGGGCGCTCGCGATATGGTCTGTTGCTTTCCGGTTCAGATTCTATGGAGTGGGCAAAACAATATCCTGCTAATCATTTTACAAGTCCTTGTGTAATTCATTGGAATGGCTCTGCACCCGATCAAACATTAGGGCTGTTTTATGGCCAGTTGCGGTATGTGCTTGACCATGTTAAGTTGATGCGAAGAGCGGTATTGGAATCAAAAGATAAATATGATCCTGCTGTTCATGATCTCGAAATTGCAACATTGACCTGGGATGATTTAACGGATGAAGAAAAGCGGTTGATCCCACCAATTTTATTGGTTGCCGAAAGAGACGATTTAAATGAATTGGGATGGAATAGTTTAAACAAACTTTTAGCAGAAAAATACCCGGTTAAAATATTCTTGCTGGATCATTCGGCGCCACCAAACAAATCACCTATTGCTGCTTTGGCACAAACGAGTTCTGGTATATTTAGTTCAATAGCCTTAAAAAATGCTTTTGTTTTTCAGGGTGGAATGGGAAATGCTGACCATTTATTCGAGGGACTGGTAGATGGTTTAGATCGATCTTATCCGGCGCTTTTCAACTTGTATGCTACGAAATATGAAAAACATGGAGTTGCAAATGTCGATTGGACCCCTTATGCGTCATTGGCTTTAAACAGCAGGGCATTTCCCGCTTTGCGCTACGATCCGGGAGAGAAAAGTGATTTTTTGAGTGGTGCGATTAAGCTTGATGGAAATAAAGAAAACAAACAGGATTGGGTTCAGGAAGACATTGCAATAGCAGGCGAAGAAACCATAAATTACAAAATCAATTGGGCAGATTGGGCTTTTACACAAAGGGAATGGAAAAATCACTTTACACCGACAGAAGAAAATAGTTCAAAACTATTGGTGCCAGATTATATTCAATTAGATGAAAAAACGAGAAACGAAAAAGTGCCGGTCATTATGAGAGTTGATGAGCGTGGATTGAAGTATTATGCCGTTAGCGATAAAGTAGTTGAAATGACGGAAGCAATATTGTCCAATTGGAACACCCTTCAGGAACTTGCGGGATTACTTGACAGAATTTCCATTGAAATTGAGAGAGGATATAAACAAAGAATTAAGCAAGAAATATGAGCAGGATGCAGCTGTTTTAAAAAAGAAATACGAACAGCAACTCAAAGAACAGGAAGCTGCACAAACCGAAATATTAAGGCAGCGCCTAAAGGAAAAATTAATTGCCCTTTCAAATATGGCTAAAAATAAAGCTTAGCATGTCAATTTTTGAAACATATACACAAAAGACTTTAACCTTCAGCCATGGTGTTCATCCTGAAGAGTTTAAAGAGCTAAGCAGCCATTGCAAAATACAGCGGATGCCTTTTGTGGAGGAATATACCTTGCCATTAGGGCAGCATATTGGCGCTCCAGCCAAAGCATTGGTAGTAAAAGGACAGCATGTAAAACGAGGGGAAAAGATTGCGGATGCTGTCGGTTTTGTGTCCGTTGCGCTGCACTCGCCTGTTGATGGTGTAGTGAGCGACATAGGAATCTTTGACACGCCTAAAGGAGAAGTACTTCCGGGTATTAAAATAAAAACGGATCCCTACAGTACGCAAAGGATGGATGAAACACCGGTTGATTTTGAATCTTTGGACACAAAAGGATTTATTTCAGCATTACAAAATGCGGGCATCGTAGGCTTGGGTGGAGCAGCCTTTCCTTCCCATGTCAAGTTTTCTATCCCGGAAGATAAAAACTGCAAGTACATCATGCTCAACGGCTGCGAATGTGAACCCTTTTTAACAGCCGACCACCGAACGATGGTGGAATATCCTGAGGCAATTATTGACGGAATTTTGATTCTAAACCGCTATATAAATGCTGAAAAAGCATACATAGGGATTGAAGCGAATAAACCTGATGCCATCGAAGTTTTGTCAAAATTTGCTGCAAAAAGTAGTTTTCCAATAGAAGTAGTTCCCTTGGAAGTCAAATATCCCCAGGGAGCTGAAAAGATGATGATTACCGCTATTTTAGGAGGTGAAGTACCCAGCGGTAAATTACCATTGGATTTAGGGGTATTGGTTTGCAATGTTGGAACGATAAAGGCAGTTTCCGAATATTTTAGAAAGGGAATGCCTCTGATAGAGCGGATTCTTACGGTGACCGGAACAGCCATAAAAAAACCAGCTAACATTCTAGTACCTATTGGTACTCCAATGCGAGATGTAATAGAATTATGCGGCGGTATCACTGATGATGCTGCCCGGATTTTATTGGGAGGACCCATGATGGGTGCGGTTCAAAAAAGTATCGATGTTCCTGTTGTGAAGGGCACTTCAGGCATTTTAGTGTTGAGCCAAAATGAAGTAAGGGATTTTGAAGAATACAGCTGTATCCGATGTGGCAGATGTGTGGATGCTTGCCCCTTATTTTTAAATCCAAGTATGATGGGTTTATTAGCTAAAAAAGGATTATGGGATGAAATGCTGGAGTACAATGTGATGGATTGTTTTGAATGTGCAAGCTGCTCCTATGTATGCCCTTCTGGTATTCCATTGGTTCAAAGTTTTAGAGTGGCCAAAGGAATTTTACGTGAAAAAGCCATGAGGGAAAAAGGAAAAAGTACTTAGAGTATTTGAAGTTTTAAAGTATTTAGAGTACTTGGAAAACTCTGAGCATTTTAAAATAAAATTAAGATATGTGAAAGCGAAGCAAGTGAGACGGTTTATTGGCTAGAGATTATAGATGAAATAAATAGGGTTGAGCCTAATAAAATACAACTGATATTAGTTGAAGCGAATGAAATTCTTGCCCTATTTACTTCCATAGCAGCGAAACTGAGTTAAGTACTTTAGGCATTCGAAATACTTTAGGCACTTTAAGTACCACTAAAAAGATATAATAAATTTAATGAACGATTTGAGTAGAAAATTATCGATTTCAACAGCTCCTTTTTTAAAGGATCAGGAAACCACACCGGACATTATGTTTACTGTGGTTTATACCTTGATTCCTATACAGTTGGTTGCATTTTATTTCTTTGGATTAAGTGCTTTGTTGATATCCTTGACAGCAGTAATATCCTGCGTATTTACGGAATGGCTTTTTAATAAATCTGATGATGCTTTTAAAACATTAAAAGATGGAAGCGCCTTAATTACCGGATTACTTTTAGCTTTAACCCTTCCTCCGGGATTTCCTTTGTGGATGGTTTTTATTGGAGGAATGGTCGCAATAGGTATGGGAAAAGCAATGTGGGGCGGATTAGGGCAAAATGTTTTTAATCCTGCATTGCTGGGAAGAGCTTTTCTTCAGGCAGCATTTCCAACAGCGATAACGACCTGGTCTCCTCCAAATGGAATGTATTTTAGTTTAAGAGGAACAAATGCAGCCTTTCCCTTTTTTCAGGGAGTAAATGTAGATGCGACAACTGGAGCGACTCCATTAGCTCAGATGAAATTCGACCATGTGTCAACCGACTCATTGGATTTATTATTGGGAAACACTGGAGGTTCACTCGGTGAAACCTGCGCGGATTGTAATCATACTTGCAGGCATCTATCTGTTGGCAAAAAAAATTATTAACTGGAGAATCCCTTTATCTATCATTCTTACCGTAAGTGTTTTTTCAGGTGTATTTTACCTGATTAATCCAGAAATTTATCCATCACCGGTATTTATGATCCTATCCGGCGGATTATTGCTAGGTACGGTTTACATGGCAACAGACCTGGTAACTTCTCCTTTAACACCAAAAGGAATCTGGATTTTTGGAATTGGTATCGGAATCTTGATTGTTTTGATAAGGAACTGGGGAGGATTGCCGGAAGGTGTGATGTATGCGATATTATTGATGAATGCAGCTACACCCTTGATCAATCGATTTACAAAGATTAGAACGTACGGCCATGAGTGAAAAGCAAAACATATCGTTACCTCAAATAAATGAAGAACAAGACCCAAGTTCCTTCAAACTAGTGTTTGCTTTAGGCATTGCCGGGCTTTTGTCGGGGATCATTTTGGTAAGTACTTTTATTTATACCAATCCATTTATAAAAGCCAATAAAGAAGCTGCTATTCAGCGCGCAATTTTTAAGGTGTTACCGGAATGTGAATCTTATGTGCCTTTAAAATTAGAAGATGGAAAACTGATCGAGAAAGTTGTCGGTGCTGACAATAAAGAAGAATCGGATAAAGATGAATTACTGATTTACGCAGGATACAAGGCAAACAAAGAACTTATTGGTTTTGCTATTCCGGGGAGTGAACCAGGCTTTCAGGATATTATTGCTACCATGTTCGGTTATGATGATATTAAAAAAGTAATTATTGGCTTTGAAGTATTAGAAAGTAAAGAAACGCCCGGTTTAGGAGATAAGATATTCAAGGATGCTGATTTTCAAACAAACTTTACTGCGCTTACCGTTGATCCTGAAATTGTCCCTGTTAAAAAAGGAGAGAAACAAAAACCAAACGAAGTCGAAGCAATTACAGGGGCTACGATCTCTTCAAAAGCGGTGGTAAGGTTGTTAAATAAAACGATGGATATTTGGCAAACAAACATTGATGATTATATCAAACAAAACAATTTAAGGGTTTCAAAAAAACTAGATTAAGTTGGTACAAAGTAATATAAACACACAGGAATTTTTAAAAGGGCTCTGGAAAGAAAATCCAGTTTTTGTAGCTGTATTAGGGATGTGCCCTGCATTAGCGGTAACCAATACAGCCATCAATAGCCTGGCAATGGGATTGGCAACAACCTTTGTCCTTTTGAGCTCCAGTATTTTGGTTTCGTCATTAAAATCAATCATTCCAAAACAAGTTCGGATCACCGCTTATATCATTATTATTGCAACATTTGTTACGGTGGTAGATTTTGCACTGGCGGCTTTCACCCCAGCAATACATAAGGAATTAGGCGCATTTATCGCTTTGATCGTCGTTAACTGTTTAATACTCGGCAGGCAGGAATCTTTTGCTTCAAAAAATACCGTCGGTTTATCCATTTTGGATGCTTTGGGTATGAGCGCCGGGTTTACATTTGCGATGCTGTGCATTGGAATCCCAAGGGAAATACTTGGGTAGCGGAAGTCTATTTAATATTTCATTATTTGGAGACAGTTTCGAGCCATGGGTGATAATGATATTACCACCAGGGGGGTTCTTTATGCTTGGGTTTTTATTATTAGGTTTTAACTGGTTTACACAAAAGAAAAGAGAACGATCATTAATGAACCAAAACTGAATTAACGCAACAAAAGAATATTATGGATAATTTGATGTGGATATTTATTTCAGCGTTGTTGATCAACAATTTCACTTTGTCCTACTTTTTAGGTTTATGCCCTTTTCTTGGCGTTTCCGGAAAACTGGAAACCGCTTTTCGTTTGGGTCTGGCAAATATTTTTGTTATGCTGATAACGGGAGCATGTGCTTACGTTTTGAACACTTGGGTATTGATCTATGCCCCTTATTTAAGGTTGATCAGTTTTATCATTGTTATTGCCAGTTCTGTACAATTTGTTGAAATGGCAGTAAAAAAACTGAGTCCTGAATTATTTAGAGCCTTAGGAATATTCTTACCGCTGATCACCACAAATTGCGCGATCCTTGGTTTAGCCCTATTCACTACCAACAAAGGTTATGGTTTTATTGAAGGAATGGTCTATGCTTTGGGAGCCGGTGGCGGTGTAACGCTGGCTTTGGTGTTGCTAGCGGGAGTAAGAGAAGAAACCAGATTATTGAATATCCCAAACGTAATACAAGGAACTGCAATTAATTTAATTATCGCCGGTATTATCTCTATGGCTTTTATGGGATTCGCTGGTTTATTTAGTGCGTAAAACGAAACGTAATGATAAAATACATAATAATAATATTGTTTCTTGCAGTACTTTGCGCAGGTTGGGTGGTCGTGCAGATCATCGCCAAAAAAATGAAAACTAAAAACCATTTTGATCACCTGAATTCAGCATGTGGCCATTGTACTTGTGGCGGTGTAGAAAATGTATGTATCAATGAAACAAAAACAGCCTATACTGGTGCCCGGGAACTAAAGCATTAAAAATCAATTGACAATCACTTTTGGTGAAATAAACCAAATGAGAATACAAAAAAAATGCTGGTGTTTGAACGTTCAAACACCAGCATTTTTTGTTGTAGGTTTTAATTTTTTTTCTAAAAGTTATCCACCACCTCTATATTCTCATAAGTCATTCCTGCTGGGAATTTTCCGAGTTTTTTCGAATTATTTGGTGATGTCGGATCACATATAAAGTAACTTTTGCCGTCATAATCGATGGGCTTTCCAACTGGATCCGGCAAGGCGACAGCCATTGTTATATAAGCGTCATAATATCGAACGGCAATAATGTCTAGGCTGGTCAGTTCTTTCATTAAGAAATAAAACAAAGCGCAGCGATCTTCATGATCGGAATATTGCTGAATAAAAAGTTCCTCAGGAATCATTGGCTGATTGTGTCGATAATATTCTTCATCGAATTTGTAATCAAAGCCGGATCGGGTAAATGAAACCAAAAACCCTACTTTTTCCTGTTCCGTTTTTCCTTCTAAAAATGAAGCAAGCTGTGGCATCAAAGTGCTTTTTAATTGATCTGAAGGAGCCACCTTAAAGTAGTTTTCGTCATTAACGATCGGATAATTTCTCATCAAGGCCCTGGCCATAGTATCCACTTCAATTTCAATTGAATAGGGTTCATTGTCATATTTAAATTGGACTGTTTTTTTAACAATTTTAGCCGGGATATTTGGTAGGTGATCGATATCAAAGGAAAACAGCTTTCCTTCTTTTTTGGCTTTGTAAGCCGGAATTTCATAAAGTGCTCTTCTGGTATTCAATCCAAAATACAAAGCCGTTAGATTGACATATGTTTTATCTTCGTATCTCGTAAACGGAGTATAGAATACTTTGTCATTTGTAGCCACATTTAAGAATACAAATTGATTAACAGCTGTATTGAGGTGCGTGTCATAGCCAGCTTTTGTGAACAAAAACCAACAGACCAAAGTTTGATAAATCTCTGTTTGCTTGACATAAATTTTCTCTACAGATTTTCTGACCAGATTATAAAAAAACCAGTCATTCAACTGCAATTGTTCCTTTTGATTTAAAAGATCATCCAGCAATACCTGGTAATTGGTCCCTTCCATCGTTTCAAAAAAAGTCTTCAGACACTTATCACGGGTACAGGTTCGGAACTTAAAAATCGTCTCAGGATCGTATTGCACGTTGACGGTGGCAGAATAAAATTTAACTTTCGCAGTAGATACTTCTGTTGAGAAAGATAAGAATGGCAGGCACAGTAACAGGCCTAGCACGGGTAGTTTGCTTTTTAACATTTCACTGATATTTTGCTTTAAAGGGGGTATTTTTTCCTTTATCGCATCAGTGCTTGATCAGTGTGTTGTGTTGTTTGTAATGAGGAGTAATTCAAAAAGTCTACCAAACTTGGAATATCTATTTTGGCAAGGCTTAAATTTATTAGAGTTTCCTTTAAATTATTTCAAAAAGTTATTTTACTCTAAACAAAAGAATCTCAATTTTTCGCTGGCCCGCTCCAGCCCCAAGTTCTGGCTTTGTTTTAAATCGCGGCATCCAGACCTCAAATCAAATACTTTCAAATGAGTCAATCCTCTGTTGTAATAAGCTTCAGCAAAAAAAGGATCCAACTGGATAGCTTTGGTATAGTCTGCGATAGCTTTTTGATGATAGCCAAATAGCAAATAAATGTTAGCCCTGTTTTTATACAATAGTGCATTTTTTGGAAATTCTTCAATCGCCTTATCTAAGTCTGCCAATGCACCATGAAAATCTCCTAACATACTTTTTGTAAGACCTCGATTGAGAAAAGCTTCCAAATAATCATCAGCTTTTAGTTCAATGATTTTATCATAATCTTCCAAAGCACCTTCTTTGTCAGCAAGTTCTTTGCGAAGAAGGGCTCTTTCAAAATAGGCTTTGGTAAGGTCTTCCTCAAGTTGAATGGCCTGGTCAAGATATGTTTTGGCCTTTTCTTTGTTTCCTTTTTCTCGTTCTAAGCGACTGAAATTGTACCAGGCAATAGCAAAATCGGGTTGCAATTCAATGGACTGCAAAAATGCTTGGGCTGCCGTATCAAATTGCTTTTGTTTTGTAAGAATCAGCCCTTTTAAGTCGTAAGCAATGAATGCGTAATTTTCTCCTATAAAATCAGTTTCTAAAATATCTAAGGCTTCTGAAAGGCGATCTTCTTCAAGGAGGCGGATGATTTCTTCTATTTTAGCTAACTGGTAGACTTCGACATCTACCTTTTCGTATTGTTCATCTAAGAAACCGTAATAATAGCCAATACGTTTATAAGTACTCAATTCTACAACAGCTTGTTCCGGTTCGAATTCAATGACGTTAAGAATACTTGCCGATCCATTGTAACCGTGAAGATCTGCGGCATATGGATTCAACAAATTAGCCAAACGCAGATCCGCTTCAGCTTCTGTGTTCATGCCAAAACGTTTTTTGAATTTAGCGCGTTGGAGCAGCACTTCTGCAGATTGTGGATGTTGAGCCACTGCCGTTTCTAACGAAATATAGGCTCCCTCAAAATCAAACAATTGCTGTTGTAAATAGGAATTTCTTATGTGGAAAAAATTATCGACTGCAAAGATTTCGTTCGAATGTGATTTACCTTCAACAGGATTAATATATCCAGTATCTTGTGCAAAAACGGTTAATGAAATTAGTAATGTAAAAACATTGACTATTGCTTTCTTTATCTTTATTTCTTCCATAACCGGGTATTTAAGGTTTAATAATTAACTATCTCATATAACTTTATTTTACAAACAATAAAAAATTAATTTAGTTGAAAAACTATTTCTAAATAATGTCAATATTATTTATTAAGTTTTTAATAAATTTCAGTTGAATCTTTAATCTGGAAAGTCTGATAATAGAATTCTAATATCGAAGTAAGTTGGTAAAACGCTTATTTGTAAATATTTCAATTATACAAATAATATGAAGGCTTGACTAAGTACGATTTACTTGTAACATTTATTAACTACTTTAGAAAGGAGCAACTTGCGGGAAAAGTACTTAATGAAACGGATGAGCAGTTTAATATTGATTTAGCCCAACTGCTTAATATTATTAAAGTTGAACGTAACAAGTTGTATATTTTCCACTTTAAAAAAAACATCCTGAATTTATCTTTTGGATATTCAGGATGTTTTTAGTATCTAAAATTTCTTTAAAAAACTACCTTTTTTCTTTCGGATGTACCAGTTTCATTTCTTCGATAAGATGTGTTGCCCCGGCATATTTGTCAATAATGAATAAGACAAAACGGACATCCACCATGATATTCCGACAAATGGAAGCATCATAATTGTAATCACTCATCGTTCCTTCCCAAACGCGATCGAAATTCAAACCGATTAAATTGCCATGAGCATCAATCGCCGGGCTTCCGGAATTACCGCCGGTACTGTGATTGGAGCCTATAAAACAAACTGGCATTTTGCCATCATCAGCATATTGGCCGTAATCCTTTTCATTGTATAAATCGATTAATCTTTCGGGGACATCAAACTCGTAATCACCGGGAACGTATTTTTCTATCACACCATCCAGATAAGTCACTGGAGTATAAGTAACCGCATCGCGAGGGGTGTAACCGGCTACTTTTCCATAGGTTACACGCATCGTGCTGTTAGCATCCGGATAAAATCGTTTCTCAGGAAAAACCTCCATCAAAGCTGCCATATATTTTCGTTGTAAAGTACTTAGCGAAGCATTTATCTCGCTGTATTTTGTGGCGACTTTATTATTATAAACATCTGCTAAAGAGCTTGAAAATTGAAATAAAGGATCGCTTTTCAGTTGCTTAACGGCTTCTTCAGGGCTGGCCTCCAGAATTTTATTTAATTTTTGTTGATAAGGGATTGCAGAGTTAGCAAATTTGTGTTTCGCTAAAGCATTGTAGTCCTTTGTACCCAGCATAAAAATTTCCTGTTTAACAATATCAGCTACTCCAAGTTTGGCATTAGAAACGTACATTTCCATCAGCGCAGCGAAGACCTTTTGATCGATATCAGGACGATAGTTTTTATAAAAATTGTCCAACGTATTGTTGAGCCGTTCTTTGTAAGCATTATAGCCGGTTTCGCCGTTTTCGTGGTAAGCTTCGACTAACCGGCGCATATAACCTGCGATTCGCATAATTTCTATATTCCTGCCAACCACTTCGTTGTAATAATCATGGGTCAGCGCGTAAGGTTCGATCGCGGCGTACAATAATTGAAATTCATTTAACAAGCCACCATATTCTGCTTTCCATGCTTTATTTTTGTTGACTCTTGCCATAAACTCAGCTTCTAAATCTTTCTTTTTTTGAACACCTCCTGTTTTTTTCAAACCCAGACTTTCGCCGATCCACTTTTTCCAATAATTAGCGATTCTTGCATATTTTGAAGCGTATTGAATTTTTACAGCAGGATCAGCGCGCATTTCAACATCCACGATCTTTAAAGCAGCTTCACGAATCGCAATTTTCGAAGGATTAAGGACATCAACCAATTGTTCGATTGCAAAAGAAGGCAGGTATTCATTTGTTCTACCCGGAAAGCCAAAAACCATGGTAAAGTCATCCTGTGTGACGCCATCCAAAGAAATTGGAAGGAAATGCTTTGGTTTGTAAGGCACATTATCTTCAGCATATTCAGCTGGTAAATTATCCGGTCCGGCGTAAATGCGGAACAATGAAAAATCACCGGTATGCCTTGGCCAAACCCAGTTGTCGGTATCCGAGCCAAACTTTCCAATAGACTCCGGAGGAGCTCCAACAAGACGTACATCATTGTAAGTCATCGTCAAAAAAGCAAAATATTGATTGCCTTTGAAAAATGGCTTGATAACATAATCTTCGTAGGATTTCAGATCGGTTAACTTTTTAAGGGCATCAATATTTTTATCGATAGTAGATTGGCGCTCCTTTTCAGTCATCCCGTCAGTTACACCTTCTAAAATTTTATCAGTTATATCATCAATGCGAACGATAAATGTTGCAAACAAACCCGGATTTGGTAATTCTTCTCCATGATTTTGCGCCCAAAACCCATCTTTCAAATAATTGTTTTCCAATGTTGTATGCGACTGGATATTACTGTATCCGCAATGGTGATTGGTGAGCAGCAAACCCTGATCGGAAATCAATTCAGCCGTACAAAACCCACCAAAGTGAACAATCGCATCTTTCAAGCTACCCTGGTTTACGCTGTAAATATCTTCGGCAGTCAATTTCATGCCCATCTCCTGCATTTCGGCTTCGTTGAGTGATTTCAAAAAAAGCGGCAGCCACATCCCTTCACCAGCAAAACCGACTCTGGCGATGAAAGAAATACAAACAATCAGTAGGGTGGTTTTCAATAATTTATTCATATCGTTTTTGATTTTTCACAAATATAGCCAAAATGGTTTTTTATCATAATATGGCTGTTCTTTTTAACGGGATTTTATAAATAGCTGAAAAATTTTAAATCTTTTTTTTGTTACTTTTGAAAAGATATGGATATCGAAAAATTCAGACAACAGGCAGGGGATCAGAAAAAAGAAAATAAAAAGTTTATTCAAGGCTTGAAAAAACAAAATTCAAGAGAATTGGACGAACGATTCCATCATTTGCACGAAGAAGTTTTTGAGGAAATAAATTGCCTCGAATGTGCTAATTGCTGTAAAACAACCAGCCCGATCTTTATGGATAAAGATATTGAACGCCTGGCAAAACATTTCCGGGTTCGACCTTCAGCTTTTATTGAAAAATACCTGCATCTGGACAATGAAAACGATTATGTTTTGAACCAAGCTCCTTGCCCTTTTTTGGGGTTGGACAATTATTGCTCCGTCTATGAAAACCGCCCAAGGGCTTGCCGCGAATATCCACATACTGATCGACGCAAAATCCACCAGCTATTAGATTTAACTTTTAAAAACACTTTGGTCTGTCCTGCTGTTTTAGACATTGTGAATCGCTTGAAAGCAGTTTATTAATAACTGATGTTACGCGATTGTAAGAAAATATTATTGAAGTTTTCCCAAAAGTAGGGAATCGAATAAATTAAGGTAGCTTTCTTTTGTTTTCTGCCTGCGGCGCCTTCATTTTTTAGTTCATTCTATTATTATTTAAAATTAAGGCATTCATGAATCTCCTTCGGCGATTTCCATTGATGAAAAAAGGGCAAGCAATACCGACGGATATTGCGGCATAAAAAAATCTAGACAAAATAAATGCTATGCGCATTGGCGGCACCCGCACCCACGTATTTTGTCGCGCCCCTCGCTTTAAATAATGAAGAATTAGTGCCTTGAAATATCGAGGAGTTTCCCAAGAAAAGTTCTAAACATAAAAATTGTTTTGCTTAACTTCAGTTAACAATAAAGTATGATTGATTTCAAAAAAGTGAAGGCGGATTTTCCAATTTTTAAACACCATCCTGATTTGGTCTATCTGGATAATGCTTCCACGACGCAAAAACCGAAAGTGGTTATTGAAGGAATTATCAATTTTTATGAAAAAGGAAACGCCAACATTCACAGGGGACTCTATAAAATTGCTGCCGAAACTTCCGCCAATTACGATTCCGTTCGGTCAAAAGTTGCGAATTTTATAGGTGCTCCGAATTCAAAGAATATTGTATTTACTAGCGGGACAACCGAAGCTATCAATTTGGTAACTCATTCTTTTTTAGCACCTCGACTTCATGCTGGCGACAATGTGATTATTTCGGCGATGGAGCATCACGCCAATCTGATTCCCTGGCAGGTACTCTGCAAAAAGAAAGGCGCTGAATTGCGAATTATTCCGATGGAAAGGTCTGGCAAATTGA
The DNA here is from genome assembly GCA_963793295.1 of uncultured Saprospiraceae bacterium. Classification (GTDB taxonomy): domain Bacteria; phylum Bacteroidota; class Bacteroidia; order Chitinophagales; family Saprospiraceae; genus JAHDHW01. The sequence continues at coordinate 159,009 of CAWBZX010000028.1, forward strand.
ACATGACCGAATTCAAAAAACTGCTTACACCAAAAACAAAAATGGTTGCCGTAGTTCATGTTTCTAATTCTTTGGGAACGATAAATCCCATTGAAGAGATTATTGATTCCGCTCACAAATTGCAGATACCTGTTTTGATCGACGGAGCACAAAGTGTTTTGCATTATCCGGTAAATGTCAGCGAAATGGACTGTGATTTTTTTGTGTTTTCTGGGCACAAATTATTTGGTCCGACGGGAGTTGGCGTTTTGTATGGAAAAGAAGCATTGCTTGAATCAAATGGATCCTTTTATATTTGGAGGCGATATGATCAAAGAAGTCAGTTTTGAAACGTCTGATTTATGCTGAATGCACCACAAAAGTTTGAAGCAGGTACCCGAAATTTAGCTGGCGTCATTGGTTTGGGTTACGCGATTGACTATTTAAATAATTTCAATAAAACAGAAATTTTGGATTATTTGAATACGCTGGGATCATATGCCTTTGAGCAACTTTCAAGCATCAAAAATCTGGAAATAATTGGTAATCCAAACCGCAACAGCAATATCGTTTCATTCAACCTGAAAAACGTGCATCCACACGATGTAGCGACTTTTTTGGCGGAAGAAAATATAGCGGTAAGAGCAGGACACCATTGCACGCAGCCGGTGATGGATTTTTATGAAATCCCAGGAACGACGAGGGCTTCGTTTACGATTTATAATTCACAAGATGAGGTGGATCAACTGGTCAAAACACTGGAAGCCATTCAAAAATTCTTTGCATGAACGACAAATTAAAAGCACTGTATAAAACAGTAATCGTCCAACACAACAATGAACCGGTTCATTTTGAAAAAAATGAATCCGCGCAGTATATTTTAAAAGCAAACAGTCCAATTTGTGGAGATCGTTTTACGCTCTATTTTGATATTGAAAATGGTGTTTTGAAAAACCTAAGTTTTTATGGTCATGGCTGTGCCATTTCGAAAGCTTCCACTTCGATCATGGTAGAAAACCTGATTGGAAAAACGATGGAAGAAGCGCTTGAAATATGCGAAAATTTTTACGAGCATGTTGAGCCGGATGGAGCTCTTTCTAAACAAAAAAATGAAAAATTCGAAGCCTTTTCAGCGGTGAAATTTTTTCCGGAAAGAAAACAATGCGCGACGCTTAGCTGGGATGAGATCAGTACTTTTCTAAAATCACAGCGATAAAGCGTGTTTGCTATAGGAATTCATTTTTCACTTTTATTATCTCACCCATAATACTAAGTGCGATTTCTTTTGCGGATTTGGCATTGATGGATACGCCGATAGGGGCGTGAATACGTTTTAGATCTTCCTCAGAAAATCCAGCCTTTATAAGTCGATTCGTTCGTTTTTCATGTGTTTTTCGACTTCCAAGCGCACCGATGTAAGCCACTTTTGATTTCAATAAAATCTGTAAAGCATTGTCGTCGATTTTTGGATCGTGAGAAAGTACAACGGCATAAGTATAAGGATCCAGTTTAAAGTCAGACAAAACCTCTGAAGGATAATCTTCAAACAATTGATCGGGAGTTACCTGAAATTGTGTTTTATTGGAAAAGATACCTCTTGGATCAATGACGATCGCTTCAAAATCATACAATTTTGCCAGCTGAACCAAATCTGCAGTAATGTGTGCCGCTCCGATAATGAGCATTTGACTTTTTCGGGGAAAAACCTGTACAAAGTAGTTTTCTTCCTTCCATTCAATGATTTGGTTTTTTCGTTCTTTATAGGCACGTTGCGCTTCTTTTATAACAAAATCATCATGATCCTTACCGAAAGCTGTTCCGTCTGGCAAGACCAAAACATGGTGACTTTTTCCGCTTTGGAGACGACTTAAAAGAATGCATGCTTCATTATTTTTTAAACAATGAATTAATTGCTGCCAGATTTCTTTTTCTTCAGAGCGTTCATCCAAAGCAATAAACCGCTCCGTAAAAACTTCAACCTGACCGCCGCAGGTCAATCCAACGGTCCATGCTTCGTCATTGCTTACTCCAAAAGCCAGGTTCTCGGCAGTTCCGCGCTCTATCAAAGGCATTGCAGCTTTGATGACTGCCCCTTCGACGCAACCTCCGCTTACCGATCCGGCCATTTCCATTTCGTCAGAAATGACCATGGAAGAACCAACGGGGCGAGGGGAGGAGCCCCATGTTTTAACAACAGTTGCAATTGCAAAAGGCTTTTTTTGATTGATCCAGTTTTCTATAGTAGGGAGTAATTCTTTCATGATTAAAAATAATTGAGTTAACAGAAAAGTCTAATTTACAATTTAAACAATAAAAAAGCCCTTCTAAATCGAAGAGCCTTTCTATTTTAGATTTTTTTTAAACTAGATTATTCAATCATCACTTTCTGAACACCAGTTCTATTTTCGGTATTCACTTCAACAAAATACATCCCTTTTGGAAAACCATTTAAATTGATGGCATAAGTAGAGAGGAGGGTATTAGTTTCTTCAATTATTTTGACTGTTTGTCCTAAATTATTTAAAACTCTTATTTCCAATTGATTGGTCGCTTCTTTCAACTCTAAATTTATCATGCCGGAAGAAGGATTTGGGTAAAGTAAAAAAGCTAAATCGGGTTTTTTCAAATCCTCAATTCCAGTGGAAATAACATCAATAGGAGTATCTCCTAAAGTAATCAGGTAAGAGGCAACGATCAAATGAGGATTAAATCCATCATTACAATTTTGACAGGTAATTCCGGAAACGCAATTTGGATTGTTGGCATTACAAAGGTCAACATAATCGTCATCAAAACGATATTTCAGTTCCACTTCATTTTGATCAACATAAGATGACATATCATAATCAAACCATGGCGCAATAGACCCTGGACACCAACCTGCACGATTAAAAGTCCAGGTTCCGTTTTGAGGGGAGCATCCATCAGGATTAGGATTGCAAATCTGCCAATTGTGTTGTGAGAAAGTTTGCGCACCGTCTACCCAAACATGATGCGTATCCTCATGAAATTCGGCAGCATTATTTGTATTGTTATCACCCCATCCGTGGCCTGTAGAAACTAATTTTAATTTTGCAGCGAGCGCATTTTCCTGAATTGGTGCATTAATAGTTTGAGTGGGTTGTAAATTGGCTGGGTCTCCAAAATTGTAGGTTTCGTACCAAAGTTTTCTGAACCCCAATCCTGTCCTCTGCCGACATCCGTCCATCCAGGATTATTTTCCATCGGAACGCCATCGACGATGATCAAAGGTTGGTTTTGGGTGGTAAGGTTATTATTCCCACGGATTTCAATTCTTGTTGTACCGCCATCTACTCCGTTTGGAGAAATAATATTAACCCCTGCAGCTTTACCACTTAGGGCGCTGATTGCATTTTGAGCGTTGGAAAGCGCTAATTCCTTGCCTTCAATTTTTTCAGTAGAATAACCCAGTTCCCTTTTTTGTCTTTTTATCCCAAATGCAGTTACTACTACTTCATCCAATTGCTGGGCGTCTGGTTCTAAAAAAACGTCAATAATACTTTGACCTTTGACTTCGATTTCCTGGTTGAGGTAACCGATATAACTGAAAACGAGGACGGCGTCCTCATTGGAGATTTCGATTGTATATTTTCCATCAATGTCGGTTACCGTTCCGGTATCTCCGGTTTTCAAGACCACGTTGACCCCGATCAATGGTTCGTTGTTATCGGCAGATGAAACTGTTCCGTTTATTGTTCGCTGGGCATTGGTTAGCACCGTTATTCCTGAAAAGAGGCCTAAAATAAATAGCCAGCGCAACTTTTGTAGATTTAAAAACATTTAAACTGAATTTTGATCGAAATATAAATTCTGACCAAAATAGCTAAATTCTTTAGTATTCAATATGCCAAATCCTGATAAACTTAGTTTTTGATTATTGCTTACAAAATAACTTTTGCCATTATAAATTCTTATCAAAAAGTCGCTTTTGAACCGGATTTTTTATTTTAAAAACCCTAATCCAAAAGAGTTGTTTAAATAATAGAAACTTACCTAAAGTTGGAGTTTTTTTTTTCAGGACTGTTTAACTGATGCGAAAATGAAATATTTAGTAGCCCTTTTTCTTGGGTGTTTATTTATAATTCTGCCATTAAAATCACAAACTGTTTCACAATCTAACCAACACGTTTGGCTGGAAGCTTTAGTAGATTATTCTTTTGCAAAAAAATGGAATTTTTATACCGATGCCAGCTATCGCCAGGTTTTTTCTGAAAGCGGCCAATGGTGGCGGGTAATGGCCAGACCATCGATGAAATGGAAGTTGTTGAATTGGCTGGATGTTCGGGGAGGCGTTGGTGTTTTTTATTCCAACTTTGGCGATCGGGTTGATGTTTTAGAAGTCAGACCCTGGCAGGGTTTTGCGGTAGTATGGCCATCCATTCAGCGACTTAAGTTTACCCACCAGGTTCGGTTTGAACAGCGAATCATTTATAATACAAAAGATTGGGCAAATATTAATATCAATCGGTACCGGTACCAATTGAGTACAAAGATAAACCTGAGCAAAGACAAGAAATATAAAACTTTCTTTATTCCATTGGAAGTTGAATTCTTTTTTAATTCTGACAAAGAATTGAACAAATTAGTGCAAAGTGAGGGCCGTTATACTATTGGCTTGGGTTATGTATTTAATCGCAAGATCACCATTGATGGAAAGTTTTTTGCTCAGCGAATCCAATCCGATGAGTTTAATTTAAATGTTTCTGATTATGTCATCCGGCTCCGTTTCAGGTACAATATATTTAGGTCTTCAGATGACGCGACTAAAACTTAGTGATTTCTTAATCGACTACTATTTTTTCAAGTTTATAAGTTTTAAAAGTCTCGTAATAATCATTAATATTGGCAACGTATTGAACGGGCTCCTTTCCAACGCAATAGCCATACTTGACGACCGGGTCGTTGAAATACTTTGGATTAGATTTTTTCAGCAGCATGGGTGCCACGTTATTAAACCATACGTTTTCATTTTTTCCGTATTTAACAGCCAAACTACGGGCATCTATCACATGCCCTTTACCGGTATTGTAAGACGCTAAAGCAAAATTAATGGCTTCTTTAGGATCGCTTACAATCGGTTCCCAGTAATCGATAAGCTGTTGTAAATAGGTGGCACCGGCTTTTATACTGATCTTAGGTTGGTACAATTGATTTGGATTTTTGACACCTAATTCTTTAGCTGTACTCGGTAATACCTGGGTTAAACCCAAGGCACCGGCCCATGATTTTGCTTTGGGATCAAATCTGGATTCCTGTTTGATCAGGGCGGCTAACATCAACCAGTCCATTTTCAGCGCTTTTGCTTCGTTTCGAATGATCTCGTCATACGGCGATATTTTACCTTCTTTAACTTCCGCAATTCCCTCTTGGATCATGGCCCTTCCACTTTTTGACAAATTAAAATAACGATTGTTGAGCATATTAAATCGTAAACTTCCATTGTTTGCTTCAATCCACTCATCAATTTTGTTGAGGAGTTCAGGTTGTGTTTTATTGACTGCCCAGGCGATATTTTGGTTCATACTTATTGGCGTATCAAAGTCGAGATTGGGGTAGGCTGCTTTGTAAAAACTTGCTGTGTTTTCGTCAGCCACAGTATATTTTATTTCGCCGTTATTCAGTTTTTCAATCAGATCTTCGACGGTTTCCTCAGGAGAAGCACTTACCACGTCAATATTGATTCCGTTTTCATAAGAAAAATTTTTAAGCCGCTCCTCAAAAGAAGAAGCCCGTTTTACGTGAACGGTTATTTTGTCAAGATCAAGGGGATCCTGGATCAATTGTTTTTTATAATCGTCAACAGTCATTTTTCGCCAGTTGTCCGGAAGCTTTTGAACCAAAACCTGGCGGGTTCGAAAAAAAGGACTACTAAAATTAATTCGTTCCAACCTACTGGCGTTTATGGTATAATTGGAAGCGGCGATATGGCCATGTCCCATCTCAAGGCTATCGATCATTTCGGCAGAACGTTCCAGTATTTTAATTTTAAGTTCCAATCCGTTGTCATCACAAAACATTTTTATGAGCTCGTATTCATAGCCAAGCGGAATGCCTCTGTAAATGACATATGAAAAAGCACTGTTATTTAGTAAAACCTGTAACTCCCCACTTTCAAAACAATTGGGTAATTGCAATGGAACAACATCGATTCTATCTGCGATAGCGACTGGAATTTTTGTTGGTTCTTTTTGATGCTGATTACATCCTATCAGCAAAGCAATAAGCACAAGGATTGCAGATTTTTTCATAAGTATGTTTGATTCGTACTTTATAAAAATAACAAAAAAATCGCATTTTATTTTTTTGTATTATTAAAATGGACCATTTTCGATATCCTAGGTATGGTGAAGTAATCTTTCTCTTTTCATTTCTTAGTTTTTAAGGCTTTTTTTAGATTTAAAAAGCACCTGAAAATTTCAATTACCTTTAAAAATCCGCATTATCTTTCAGACAACTATTATTCTAAAATAATTGTTTTATAATTTAGAAAAGACCCAACATTACAACAGCCTGGTCCCTGTTTCAGGTAGAAGAGAATGCGGAAGAAATTAACATAAATTCTTTGTAATACAATCTAATTTTAGTATCATTGAAATTACAATGATCGTTTCTTAGAATCTATTTAAACTTATCTCCATATGATGAATGAACCTTTAACCTCGATTATGACTTCAGACCTTATTACTATTGGTCCAGAAGACAATTTAGCCAAAGTATATAAAACTTTCAGAGCTAATCGTATCCATCACCTTCCAGTTGTAGTTGATAAAAAGCTAGTTGGAATATTGACTACTTATGATCTGTTCAAGCTGGAAAAATCACTCAAGGAATATGGCGAAACTTTGGTCAAAGATGTAATGACAACTAAAATAGCGACGCTTGAAGACAACGCTAAAGTTGGATCTGCAGTGTTGTTATTCATTGAAAACCTGTTTCATGCGGTTCCTATCGTTAACAAAGGTGGTGAGCTAGTGGGAATTGTTTCTACACTTGATGTGTTGAAGTATACTTTGAAAAAAGAATATCCCAACCGTTCTGCATCTTATTGGGGAGGGCGCTCCTCTTGAAACCAAAAATAAAGTTTGATCTGAGTCAAAAGTACATGAGAATTTAAGTACCTTCCAATCTCCCCCATTATTACTGGAAAGCTGAAGAGCTAAATACTTCTTTATGTTTAGTGTAATGCGTTTTACGCGTACACACCCTGCCCGAGCATTTTCAAAAATCGCAAATGAGAGCGTAGTGCCATTCTGAATTTTGAATACTCATGATAAGGTAGGTCAAATTCCTTCGCAGTATTTCTTCACAATCGAAGCGATCTTTCGATAATGGATATGACTGATTTTCGGAAAAAGATGGTGCTCGATCTGAAAATTTAATCCTCCGACAAACCAGGTGATAAATCGATTCTTTGGGGCAAAGTTTGCCGTAGTTTTTAATTGGTGAATAATCCACAAAGATTCCATTTTCCCGTCTTCAGGTGTGGCAAAATGTTCCGGACCTTCAACAACATGGGCTAATTGAAAAATAGTGGTGATCATCACTCCTGCAACCATATGCATTAATAGAAAACCGAGTAACACAATCCAAACAGGTACACCTAAGACAATGGGCAAGACAATGATATATAATATATAAAATAGCTTTGTTGCTATCATAAAAACGGTCTCCCGTTTTGGATTAAAGCCATATTTTCTGGTAGTTCCTTCTTTGTTATAAGCAACCAATTGTGTAAAGTCTTTTTTAAGTACCCAGCTGATACTAGCCAAACTATACAACAGCATTGCATAGATATGTTGAAAGCGATGGTATTTTTTTAATTTTTCATCAGGGGACAATCTTAAAAATGCTTTGCCGGTAATATCTTCATCCATGTGATGGATATTTGTATAAGAATGGTGCATAATATTGTGCTGAATTTTCCAGGTAAAGGAGCTGGCTCCAATAAAATCAGTGGAGTACGCCATCAGCTTATTTATCCATGAAGTATTCGAATACGAACCGTGATTTGCATCATGCATAATGCACAAACCAATACCGGAAAGACCAATACCCATAACTAAGTAGCACAAAATCATAGCCCAGGCAGGAAGGACTTGAGTAAGTATCAAACCAAAGGGTGCCAGGTATAAAGAAAGCATAATGATTGTCTTCAGATGCAATTCAAAGCTTCCTGTTTTTTTGATATTATTTTCTTCAAAATAAGCATTGACCCTATTTCGGATCGTCGAAAAAAAGTTGGCAGGATCCTTTTTTGAAAATGTTATAACAGGTTTCATTTATTCCTTTTATTAGTAAAAAAATAGTAGGAAAATATTCTCATTGCTTTATGTAAAGCTAAACATTTGACTATTCAAAATTTAATTTTATAGAACCTGTTTATGAGAAATAAATTGCAGAGTGTATGTCATTAATACAGAAATCCATATTTTTAAAAATATTTCTACAAATATATATTTACAATTCTCCTAATAAAAGAAACAATTATGGAAAACACAATGTTCCAAAATCTTAAAGAAAAAACTGGAAAATCGATTAACGAATGGATCGAAATTGTTAAAAAAACCAAATTAGAAAAACACAAAGAAATCATTGATTATTTAAAAGCAAATCATGGGTTCACCCACGGTTTTGCCAATCTGGTTGCGCATAAGGCGAGGAAAAGCGATGCCGGCTCTGTTGAAAACCAGGATGACCTGGTAACCGATCAATACAAAGGAAAGGAATCGCTCCGTCCCATCTATGATAAAATCATTACAGAACTAAAGCAATTTGGTGACGATTTTGAGATCGCCCCCAAACGAGCTTATGTCAGCCTTCGCCGCAAAAAACAATTCGCGATCATCCAACCTTCCACAAAAACACGAGTTGATGTCGGAATCAATATCAAAGGACGGGAAACGACCGAACGACTCGAAGCTTCCGGGAGTTTTAATGGCATGGTTAGTCATCGTGTCCGTATTTCCGATGCAAAAGAAGTTGACAAAGATCTGATCAATTGGATGAAAGAAGGTTATGATGCGGCAGGATGATTGTGTTCTATAAAGTTTTTATCAAATAATATTTCCGTTTACTCATTCAAACGCCTGGTTTGTCATAGAATAGGTGATGCCAACGAAGTTCCTGTTGCTAACTCGTTGGAATTCAATTACTTTCAAGACTCTATTTTACTTATCAAAAAATAATGTCTATGAAAAATCAATACCTTTTAAAACTAAGTTTTTACATTTTTTTAAGCATTCTATTTTTTACACAATCCCTGGCTCAGGATTTTGAGCAATTAACTGTTGATGCAGATTGTGAGCAATCTACTGCCGAAACCGAGTTGGATGCCAATAATGTAAAAGCTAGACTTGCCATTGGAGGCGACTTATGGTGGAACGGCGGAGATGGGCAATATATCGTGCCCAAACCCGCTTCAGGCGATCCTGAAGTTACCGCGTTTCATGTGGGAGGCATTTGGATTGGAGGATATGATTCAGGCCATAATATGAAGCTGGCTGCACAAACTTATGGCAGAGCTAATAATAAAACGGATTACTGGCCCGGCCCTTTAACTGATCAAGGAATAACTACATCTGATGAATGCAATAATTATGATCAGTTTTGGACCACCAATTCAGCTGATATCAATGCCCATCTTGCTGATTGGAACGACAATGGAGTCATTGATGGACCCATACCTCAATCAGTTTTGGCCTGGCCCGGTCGAGGAAACCCTTTCTTTGAAGATATTCACGGCTTTGAATTACCCGATAATACTTCTCAAGGATTTGCACCTTTTAACGATATTAATGGAGACGGTGTATTACAAACCTCAAAATGGAGATTATCCAAATATCAATGGAGCGGATCAAGGCAAATGGTGGGTGTTCAATGATGCTGGTGGGGTTCATGCTGTATCAGGGGCCCATGCAATACAAATGGAAGTCCAAGTCTTAGCTTATGCATATTCGAATAGTAATGATAATATCAATAACGCGACTTTTTATGATTATAAATTTATAAACCGTGCGTTGGATCAAATTGACAGCACTTATGTTGCGCTCTGGGCAGATCCTGATTTGGGTTGTTATATCGATGATTATGTGGGATGTGATACTGCAAATAATTTAGGCTATGTTTATAATATGGATGCCTTGGATGGTATTTCCGATTGTAATGATTGTTTGGGTTTAAATACCTATTGTGAAGAGATTCCAATTGTGGGAATAAAAATATTAAGTGGTGTAAATGGTGGAAAAATGTTTTGCAATGGGGTGGATGCTTCGGATGGACTTTGCAACACAGAATTAGGTCAGCCTGAGGCTCCTGATACGATTGTGGAGCTAGGCATGACCTCATTTATGTACTATAATGGTAGTGGATTACCAGGTGGTGGAGCAAATAATGCACCTGATTTTTATAAATTGATGACTGCAACTTGGGTGGATGGAAACCATCTGACGGTTGGTGGCGATGGGAACAATCCTGGAAGTACCGATTATACCAATTATGCTTTCCCAAGTCCGCCCAATGATACTACTGGTTGGTCGATGTGTACTGAAGGGACAGCTGAAGGAGATCGTCGAATGATTATTGGTTCAGGGCCTTTTCGATTTAAACCCGGGACAAGTTAATCGGTTTAGTTTTGCAGTCATTTATGCCGAAAACGTAGCTCATCCTTGCCCCGATATTTCGCCTTTACTTGAAGTTGCTGAAGAGGTACAAAATCATTTTGATGAACATATAATCACTTCAGTAGAAACGCTGGCTAAAGTACCTGCCAACATCCAATTCCAACCAAATCCGATGACTAATCATTCGGAGTTGATTTTCAATGAGTTAGAAAACGCTGTGCAACAAGTTTCGATATATTCTATTGATGGAAAATTGATGCGTGTTTATGATTCTGTTGTTGGGGAATCACTCAAAATTGAAAGAAATGAACTTGGTCAAGGCATGTATTTTTATAAAATCCTGACGGACGATTTCAAGGTTTATAGCGGGAAATTTATTGTACAATAATGATTCTGAAATATTAAAAAAGCAAAGCCATCATTTATAAAATGGCTTTGCTTTTTTTAAAATTAATAAACGATTTGAATGGCTTGTGTAAATTGCTTATTGCCTTCTGTTATTTGGAGGAAGTAAGTTCCTTTTTGTAGATGTGATAAATTCAGGTTGACGTTTCCTGATCTGTTTTCAATCGTTTGATGATGTTGTAATTGGCCAATGGAATTGTAAATACTAAGCGTGCCGTTTTGAAGCTCATGATTATTCAAATCAAGTGTAAAATCACCATTTCCCGGATTAGGAAAAATAGTATAATCGCCTTCCAAACGTTCGAGATTTGAATTGCTAACAATGATTTCGTAATAGAAAAAGGTACGGGCTGCATTGACCCAATCGTTTCCATCCCAAAGTTGTTCTAAAAGAAAGGTAATATTATTTCCCTGATCAGTTTCGTACATCGTTTGAAAGTCATTGACCCAATCGCTTCCATCCCAAAATTGGCTTAAAAACGATGTAATACTTTCGCCATCATAAGTATAGATCTCCTGGTAATCATTGACCCAAAAAGTGCCATCCCAATTTTGCCGTTGCACCAAGGTAGGATTATTATTTCCATCGTATTCATTGATGATTTCATAATCATCGACCCAGATATTTCCATCCCAATCTTGTTTTAACCGCGATATTTGATTGTTGTTTACGTCAAATTCATAAATAAATTGAAAGGCGTTTTCCCAATCATTCATCACCCAAATTTGAGAAAGGAAAAGAGTTCGGTTGTTATTTGCATCATATTCTAAAACAGATTTGGAGGAATTAACCCATTCGGTATTGATATAATATTGAGTGGTTTCTGATAGCAAGTTTTTGTTTTGACCAAATTCTGAAAGGATTTGATAAAAATTATCCCAATCGGTACCGTTCCAACTCTGATATTGTAGTAAACTCTGATTGTCGTCATTATCAAATTCAAATAAAAATTGCTGTGAATTCACCCAGTTTGCTCCGTCATAACTTTGGGATAAAATGGCTGTTCGGTTGTTATTGACATCATAAGTGTAAATCGATTGAAAGACAGAATCCCAACTTGTACCGTTCCACGATTGACTTAAACTTTGGGCTATATTATTATTGGCATTGTATATCCGAGTATTTCTGCTGGAATTCATCCAATCGACTCCGTCAAAAGCAAGGAATTTCTCTTCAATTAACAAGTTTTCTGCATTGTAATAGTTTTCGAGGGAATCGGTACCTTCCCACAGATCATTATTCCAAAGATCTTTTCTCGTTGCCAATAACAAATCGTCGTCATCCCGATTTGAGGCTGCCAGGTTGTTATGCTGGTTTATCAGTATTTCATTTATCGCAAAAGGATAAACATTTTCCATTTCCGGAGGAAATAGCTCATTAGTGACCTGACCAAAGGAAGTCGTTGAAAGGATCAAAAAAAGAGAAATCGAAAGGTAGTATACTTTACGTTTCATAATAAACCTTTTTGTAGTTTAAAAATATCTACTTAAAGGTAAAAAAATAAAACCTAAAGGTTATTAAAAAACATCAGAGGATAGTTGTCAAATAATTGTCTAATGGACAATTTGAAGCCTTTGTGTTGATTGATGAATTTTGTTAGAAATTTGAAGAAAATATATTCCTTCAGGAAAATTGTTTTCGTCTAAAGTTATGGATTGCATTTCTTGATCAAAAGATTGCTGATGTAATAGCTGGCCATGTGAATTGTATATATTGATATTACTATTTTGAATGTTGGAATGGTCTAAAGTTATCACAAAATGACCATTACTTGGATTTGGTGAAATTTTAAATTCAAAATTCTGGGTATTCAAATTGACAAGGCTGTTGATTATTTCATAGTAGTGATATTTTTGCCTGGTATTCACCCAATTTGTTCCATTTGCGTTTTGATCCAGCCAATAAATTAAGTTATTGTTTTCGTCATACTCAAAAATTCGGTGACCCAGGTTTTGCCAATTTGATCCATTCCACTCGGCAGCATTTAGTAGGATTTGATTATTGGAAGCGTCATATTCGTAGGTAAATAGAAAGTCGTTTACCCAATCCTGTCCACCCCAATTTTGCTGAGTATGTGATAATAGATTGTTGTATGCATCATATTCATAAACATCTCGGTGGATATTTACATAATTGATTCCATTCCAGGATTGATAGGTATGAGCTTTAGGATTATTATTTAAGTCATATTCAAAGGAGTCTTGTGAATATTTTTTCCATTGAGAATCATTCCAATGTTGCGTTTCCCAATAGGAGATGTCGTTATTGGCATTGTATTCTTTGGTTGTAAAATGGTAGTTTAACCATTCTGTTCCGTTACCAATTTGTTGTTCTAAAGTGATTTCATTGTTGTTGCCATCATATTCCGAGATGCGCTTTGAGTTATTATCCCAGCTTGCATTTATCCATTTCTGAAGCATTGAAAGGGTTTGATTATTATTAACATCGTACTCATAAATTGAGCGAAAGTCATTCTCCCATGTCATTGTTGAATTATCCCACTCTTGCCGCAAATAAAGTGTTAAATTGTTGTTGTCATCATATTCCTGAATGATTTGATTATGGGGCTCCCAATCTGTACCCGTCCAGGCAGAAGTATAAGTTAAAATTAAATCCTGGTTCGAATTGTATTCAAAAATACCTTTAAAAGTGTTTGTCCAAATAGAACCATCAAGCTTCTTGTATATTCGCTCAACTTCTAAATTATTATCATCGTAATAATATTCAACGGAATCCATTTTTTCCCATGAATTATTAATCCAACGATCTTCCCGCGTTGCCAATAGAAGGTCGTCTTCATCCAAAATTCGATGCTCAATATTGTTGTTTGGGTCGATACGGGATTTAATAGAGGTATTGTTGATTTCTAATTTCTGTAAAATCGCTTCAAAGGAAATCTGTCCAAAGGAAATCGTTGAAAGAAGAAATAAAAAAGAAATTGTAATGTAGATTACTTTAAGGTTCATATTTAAGTATTTTTTGTTGTTCACATTTCTATCTACTAAAGATAGAAATAAAGTTTATGATTGCGGCTACAATTACAATCCACTTTAGGATGATAATGCTCTTTTTCAGAAGTTGATAAATGAATTGAGTGTTGATTTTCTTTGCTTCGTATTTTGATTTTTCCTGCTCAGCAAAAAATAGTTTTAATACTATTTTAAAAGGGTTTAATTGCGTTTAATTAAAAATGATTTTCAAACACCTTTAAAATAAATATTATGATTATTACAATGTTCATTTTGATGACGATTTTTGGTTTTTTGTTTTCTTCAGGCAAATATTTACAAGAATGAAAACCTTTTATTTGGACTCGGGGTAGGCAATAACCCAATCATCAAATCTCAGGGATTAAGCTTGGTTGGGTTTTGCCTATTTACTTTTTGACAATAGCCAGGTATACAACTCCGGATTTTCATAAGTTACCGTCCAGATATCATGGCCACGATCTGGATATAGCGTGAACTTCACATCGGCATTAAGTTCCTCCAGTTTGTTCACTAATCTTTCCGATTCCTGATAGGGAACCAAATCATCCTTTTTACCGTGAAAGGCCCATACGGAAACATCCTTCAAAGCACTTACTTCTTCTGTTTCAAAATGTGCTCTGCCACAAAGCGGAGCGATGGCTGCAAACCTGTTTGGAGCTGACCGAGCCAGGTTCCAGGTTCCATTGCCACCCATGCTCAAGCCAGTAACATAAATTTTGTTTTCATCAATGGGTAATTTTGCTTCAATACTGTCGATCAGTCGAAGCAAATAAAGCGGGTGCCAGGAATCATTATCTGCGCAAAGGGGTGAGACCAGCACAAATGGAAAATCACTATTTTTCATTAAAAAGGGGCGGGGACCGCTTCCTTCCAGCGTATTTAGATCGTTGTTTCGTGTTCCGCTGCCATGAAGGTATAACAACAAGGGATACTTGCCGGATGGTGGCAATTGATCAGGAACATACAGGAGGTATTTATTGTATGCCCGCTGATTGATCATTTTGGGGAAAATATAAATACCACCCAGAATAAATAATGCAGTTATAGTTACAAAAAGGGTTCTTCGTTTCATATCCGTTGTTTTGATTGGAAATCAATGATACTTTTGATTCATATAATTTACTGATTCTGTGATCAGTTTTTCAAGAATGACTTGATCGATATCTTCCAGTTTATTGATGTACAGGCAGGATTTTCCGGTTTTAAACTTCCCCAGTTGGCTCATCAGCTCTTCGTATCTTTGAAAACCATTCATGATATAAAGCGTAAGGCTCTGCTTTCGGGGCGAAAAACCGGTGATAAAAGAATCTCCTTCGCGGCCGCTTTCATATTTATAATGGTAGCTTCCAAATCCAACTAAACTGGTTCCCCACATTTTGGGTTCCTCTTTGGTCAATCTTTTCATCATTTTGAGGACAAGCTTTGCGTCTGATTTTCGCTTTTCATTTTCCACGTTATTGAGAAAATCCATGACGCTGGTTTCGTTTAATTTGGTTTTGTTTTCTTTCATTTTTATAAAAAATAAAATGATTATGCAAATTTAGTACTTAATTGTATTTCTATTATATCCCCAAATTAACAATCGCTATACCCCAAAAATAAAAATCAAATTAAGAAATTCTAGCACTTTACTCCATTTTCTGGATGCTTGAAATGTGTATCATTGCATCGATCGATTAGAAAAGAATCATTAAAAAGAAATGCAAAGAACTGTGTAGATTTTTTTACAGGATATTTTATTTTGTATTGTTCATACGTATAGAAGATGGTGTGTTTTAATGCGCTGTCAGTGTGTCCGGATTTGAGTGTTTTTCAGGGAGCCCCTAATAATCCTTGTAGAAAAAACCTAATGATATTAAAAATAATAGTAATGCATAATAAGTTTCCAAATAATGAATTGTTGTGTAACGATTATTTCTTTATTCGTTTAGCACTGGTCCTATGATCTTCTTATTATTACGAGGCAGCTTTTAATTCATATCATATTTTAATGTGAATGCTCCAGTTCACCTACTTTGGATTGGGCATAAACGAAATAAGCTCCGTCCGTCACTATCTTCATTCCTTCGGGTATTTTGTCAATTAATTTTACGGCGGTGTAACCTTTATCGGTAGCGCCTGGAATGACTTTTACTTGTTCAAATTTTATTTCCATGTCTTCCTGTCGTTCATCTGCAACATAGATGTAAGCAGAAGTACCTTCTTTGATAATTGCCTTTTCGGGCAAAGCATCAACCGTTTGGTCATTGAGCCAGATTTTCGCCTCAATAAATAAATCCTTGATAAACCTTGGGTGTTCCTTTTCCAGATGTCCATGAATACGGACGGTCTTATTGGAAGTATTAAATTCTTTTCCGATGACATGTACCTCACCTTCATAAACTTTATTACCCAGGGCTGGAACGACGTAACTGATTTTTTGTCCTTCTTTCAGGCTGGCAATGTCTTTTTCAAAAATATCCAATTCCAGATGCAGATGGTTTTCACTAACGATTTCCATGAGTTCCAAGTCAGGAGAGACATACATCCCATTGTGCATATTAATGGAAGTAATAAAGCCTGACATCGGTGAAGTAATGGATATGCGCTCTACAATATTATCAGGGGACAATTCAGAAACATTGATACCTAAATACGACAACTGTTTGCCTATTCCTTTCAAAGTAGCCGTTTTCATACTGACTTCAGATTGCAGTTTTTGCAGATTTTTGACTACACCCGCATTGGCATCTACCAGTGTTTGCTGGCGTTCAAGCTCCTGGCGGAGATAAATCAGGTCAGCAGCTACTTCAAGATATTGCTGTTGATGCTGGATGAATTCAGGGTTTTCCAAATATGCCAAAACAACTCCCTTGTTTATATATTCTCCTTCTACATATTTTTTACTGTCTTTAATAAATCCATTTTCTTTAGCACTCACCGAAGAATAAGCGTTAGGTGGTAAACCCAAAGTACCGGTCGCATTGACAAAGGCATTAATTTTAATCTGAGAGAAATCACCAAAAGTGATATTCATAATGCTTATCTGCTCTTTAGTAAGGTGAATCTCTCCCTCTTGGTGTTCTTCTTCATCTCCAAGATTATGGTCGTCTTCTTCTGAAAGGGCTGTTTGTTTAGCTCCATGAGTGTGTCCGTCTTCTTCAGAGTGATCTTGACTACAAGTGAAAAAAAGTAAGATCAGGACTATTGAAAGGATTGTTATTATTGAATTATTTATGATTTTCATTTTTTTAGATATTATGATTTGATGTTTGAAATTGGAAGGCCAGCTACCCACTTTTGGCATTTGGTTTCTATTCCTTTTTATTCATTCGACAAAAATTGATAAAGCAACACAGCTTTGTTGTGGGCAAGTACCTGTTCCCAATAGTTTTTATTGTTTTTGGCAAGCAGGTTAAGCGTATTGAGCAATTCCAAATAAGAAATTTCCCCAGCCTGATAGTTTAGTCTCGAAATTCTTTCTATTTCAGGATTCACTATTTCCAATTGTTCGCGATAATAGGCAGCTCCTTCTGCATAAAGCTGGATGGTATTATAAATGGATAATAATTGCTGATCGGCATTCAGGCGTTCTGTTTCGTATTTTGCCTTTGCTACTTCAACCTGCATTTTTTGGGCTTCTACTCTTTGCTTAGTTTGGTTATTAAAAAGAGGCAATTGCACACTCGCCTGCAATCCATTGAGCCATCCGTCCTCAAAATAGTATTGCGCAGCATATCCAATATTAAAATCAGGTTTTCTCCTGGCATCTAAAATCGAAATTTGGGCCTGCTCAATTTGTATGTCCTGTTGTGCCAACTGTACCTGAAGGGAAGCAATGCTATCTGTTACAAAAAAAGCATTCAATCCCAAACTGCCTGTTGTGGTAATCACTTCGGTAGTATTGAGTAGACCCTGCAAACGTTTTTCGAGATTGGTAATTTCGATGGTTACCTGGCTTTCTAGCAGTTTGTATTCATTCAGCGAAGATTGCAAAGTGAGCTTTTCGATTCCATTAACGGCACCTGCCGCTAATCTGATCGAAGCCGTTTGGTAATACTGTTCGTATAGTTGGACCAATTCCTGATAAAGGCCTTGCAGTTCCTTTCGTTGTTGCAATTCATAATACAATTGCTTGACCTGAAACTTCAGCTCATTTTCAGTTAATTGTTTATTTAAATTATGTTTTAAAGCCACTTCGTTCTGCAAAGCATTTTGGGCTTTGGTGGTGGCAGGATTGGGAAAGTTTTGAATGACGCCAATTTGATTGACCTGTTGGCCATTTTCGCGGAACAATCCGTCACCGTGGTAGATAATTTCTGTTTTTCCAAGGTTATATTTCAATCCTTGCAAAGCTTGACTTTGCTGGATTTGAAGATCGGCAGCACGGACAGATGGATGGTTTTTGATAGCAATTGCTACCGCTTCGTCTATCGTAACAGGTTTTTGTTGTGCTTGCGCAGATCCTCCAAAAAGGATAAAAGGAAGTAAAATGATCACTCCTTTTGCAAGCGAGGCAGTTTTCTCCTTCTGCTCTTTCCAACTGGCCAGCCAGCTATATAAAATCGGTAAAATAACCAACGTGAGGAAAGTAGCAGTTATCAATCCACCGATCACAACCGTTGCTAAAGGTCTTTGGACTTCGGCTCCGCCAGAAGTAGAAAGTGCCATAGGTAAGAAGCCTAATGAAGCTACTGACGCGGTCATCAATACCGGGCGAAGCCTGACGCTTGCTCCTTTTATTATTCGTTCCCGAATATTGCTGACACCTTCTCTTTTCAATTGGTTGAAATAGCCGATCAATACGATTCCATTGAGTACAGCAACACCAAACAAAGCAATAAAACCGATACCTGCCGAAATACTAAAAGGCATCCCTCTTAGCTGCAAAGCCCAAATACCTCCTATGGCAGAAAGCGGAATAGCAGTAAAGATCAATAAAGCTTGTGACATTGAACCAAATGTGAAAAAGAGCAAAACAAAAATGAGAGTTAAAGCAATTGGTACCGCTATTGCCAGGCGAGCATTGGCAGCTTTCAGATTTTCAAACTGCCCGCCGAAAGTAAAATAATAGCCTGCGGGTAACTCCATTTCTTTATCTAATGAAGATTGAATCTTATCAACCAATGTTTCGACATCTGAATCTCCAACGTTCACACCAATGACTATTCTGCGATTGGTATTTTCCCGGGAAATTTGCATCGGGGCATCTGTTAATTCGACTTCAGCAACAGCTTCCAAAGGAACTTGTGTACCATTTTTCAAAGTGATAAAAAGGTTTTGCACATCACTGATGTCGTTGCGGTATCTTTCGTCCATTCTCACAACCAGGTCATATCGTCTGTCCCCTTCATAAATAATCCCTGCTTTTTCGCCGGCAAAAGCAGCTCTGACGACTTGGTTGACTTCTTTGACCTGCAAACCATATTGGGCCATTTTATCGTATTTGAAATTGATGATAATTTGAGGCATCCCAACTGTTTGTTCTACCTTTACGGTACCAATACCATCCACAGCGCGAATAATTTTTTCGGCTTCTTTTCCTTTCTCAAATAAAACATCCAAATCATCACCGTATAATTTTATAGCGATGTCTGCTCTCGAGCCAGTCATCAATTCATTAAACCGCATTTGGATAGGTTGCGAAAATTCATAACCAACACCAGGAATAGATTTCATTGTATTTTCCATTTTTTCAAACATCTCCTGACGGGAAGATGCCGAAGTCCATTCAGATTTTGGTTTCATGATCACGATAATGTCACCCGTTTCGACGGGCATGGGGTCAGTGGGTATTTCTGATGATCCAATTTTGGTAACGATATCTTCTATTTCGGGATATTCATCCATTAATTTTTTCTGTAAAACTTTCGAGATTTCGACACTTTGCGAAAGTGAACTTCCGGGTGGCAAAATCTGGTGAAATGCAAAATCGCCTTCTTCCAGTGTTGGAATAAATTCGCCCCCCATTCGCGTAAACGTATAGAAACTAAAGACAAATAAAGCAATGGTGGCAATAACAAAAAGACCTTTTAGTCGAAGGGCTAAATTTAGAGAAGGGACATAAAGCCTTAGGAAAAAAGCCATGATATAATCAGCTACTGTTTTTTTATTGACTATTTTTTTATTTAAAAACAAAGCGGACATCATGGGGACATAAGTAATGGAAAGAATCAATGCTCCACCGATAGCCAACATTACCGTTTGTGCCATAGGTTTGAACATTTTTCCTTCAATACCTACAAGTGCCAGAATTGGGATATAAACAATCAGGATAATGATCATCCCAAAAGACGAAGCATTCATTATCTTTTGAGACGAAGCAGTTACCTCCTTATCCATTTGGGCGGAAGTCAGTTTTTTGCCTGAAAAATCTTTTGATAAATTGTGAATCACCGATTCAACAATAATCACCGCCCCATCTACAATTAATCCAAAATCAATTGCTCCGAGGCTCATCAGGTTGGCTGAAATGCCCAGGACATTCATCATAGAAACGGCAAACAACATGGATAAGGGAATGATAGAAGCTACAATGAGGCCTGCCCGCCAGTTGCCCAACATCAGCACCAAAATAAAAATGACGATCAAACCACCTTCGATAAGATTGGTTTTAACGGTGCCAATAGCGGTTGATATCAACTTGTCTCTGACCAGGTAAGGTTCTATCACAACGCCTTCAGGCAATGATTTTTGTATTTGAACCACCCGGTCTTTTATCCGGCGGGTAACGGCCGCAGAATTTGCACCTTTTAGCATCATCACCGTTCCCCCTACGACTTCTTTGCCATCCCGGGTAAGTGCACCATATCGGGGAGCTTTGCCAAATTGAACAGTAGCAACATCTTTTATTAATATCGGCCTGCCATTGCGGACCTCAACGACTATGTTTTCAATATCCGTCAGTGATTTAGCAATTCCATTAGTACGGATGTAATAAGTGTTTGGATTTTTTTCGATGTACGCCCCGCCTGTATTCTCATTGCTATTTTGAAGCGCATTATAAACATCCGTAATGCTGATGCCGATTGATTTGAGGAAATTGGGATTTATAGCAACTTCATATTGCTTGAGAAAACCACCCAAAGTATTGACTTCCACGACACCATCAATTCCAGATAATTGTCGTTTTACAATCCAGTCTTGAATACTTCGCAATTCAGTAGGTGAAAACTTGTTTTCATAGCCTTCTTCTGGGCGGACAACATATTGATAAATTTCACCCAATCCAGTAGAAATAGGAGCCATTTCAGGTGTGCCAAGTCCATCAGGAATATTGTCTTTGGCCTCTTTGAGATATTCACCGACCAGCTGTCTTGCAAGATAAACGTCCATATCTTCCTCAAAGACTACGGTAACTACCGATAATCCAAAACGAGAGATGGACCGTATTTCTACCAATTTTTGAATATTTTGTAAAGACAATTCTACCGGAGTGGTGATGAATTGCTCAACCTCCTGGGTCGCCAATGTTGGCGAAACGGTGATGACCAGTACTTGATTATTGGTAATATCAGGCACAGCATCAATCGGTAATTGGCGCAAGGATAATAATCCCCAAACGATAAGAGCCGTTACAAATAGCCCAATCACAAGCTTATTCTGAATCGAATAAGCGATAACCTTATCAAACATATTAAAATTAGTATTTAAGTTATTGGGCTAAATTATCAATAAGTTATTTTTTTGAGCTATCACAAAATAAATCTAAAAACTTCTTTATAATCAGTTGTTTATCTTCATTTTACAATAGCAAATAGCTTATTAATAATTTTTCACGCCCTCTTTGTTAAACCAAATAAAGAAATGACACAGGCATAGGTATCCTGCGAACTGGTCTAACCGTATTTTGGTGGTTGCCAAACCGGGAAAGTAAAAGAGGAGTGAATAATATTAGAAAAGAACGAAGGTGTTGTTCCCGGAAGAGGAGCCGGAGATTTAAAAAGTAAAGGTAATTTTGCAGGAAAATCAACAGCGGAAGAACAACAGCTGCAAATACAAAATGTGGAACAATGGTCATCACCACAGGTATTGGAATGCTGCTCATGATCTGAATATTCCTGATGTGTTACTCCAAAAAGATGCATAGCAATTTCAACAATTCCACTACCACCATCGCTACAAGGTATCAGCGACAGAAAAAGGATATAAATCGTGAAAAATTGAGTAGCTCTTTTCATTGAACGGCAAAGATAACGATTTAAACAATGAAGTTCAACAGAACGGAAGTCACTGGCGCAGACTATTTTTGTTTTGTTTTATTTCTAAAAAACTTAAACAAAAACAGGTCAAATGGGTTTCCATTATTGTAATTTCCTATGGACTTTGAAAGAGGAATATACTATAAATAAATTTTAAAATATTAATACATAAATTCAATGAATTCATTAAAAATATTGCTAGACTTAAATTCGCTAACGTCCATTTTTGATGGTAAGGATAAAGAAAACGAAAGCAAGCCGGTCCAATCCATTTATAATATTAACATCGACAGTTTAACTGGAAAAAAAATAGATCTCAATGAATTTAAAGGTAAGAAAATCCTTTTTGTGAATGTCGCTTCCAAATGTGGGTTTACTCCTCAATACGCAGCTTTGCAAAAGCTTCATGAAACCTATAAAGATAAACTCGTGGTTATTGGTTTGCCTTGTAATCAGTTTGGAGGCCAGGAACCAGGTGATGCGGAGCAAATTGAAAATTTTTGTTCTGTAAATTATGGTGTTGAATTTTTGATTACAGAAAAAATAGACGTTAAAGGAGAAAACCAGCATCCGCTTTACCAATGGTTAACGAAAAAGGAATTGAATGGTGTTAACAGCAGTTCCGTGAAATGGAATTTTCAAAAATACCTGATTGATGAGGAAGGAAAATACATCGATGTTTTTTATAGCTTAACCAAGCCACTCAGTAATAAAATAACCAAATACCTCAAATAGAAGTAAATCATGAAAATTATATTTATCGGACTTATTTCCTTGCTTGTCCTATTTATCACCACCCAGGCTTTTGTCATGAAATCTACAAGCGATACAGAAATGTATGCTTACAAAGTGATCAAAAAATATGACTCCTTTGAAATCAGAAAATATGCGCCTGCCAACTTCACTTATGTAACCATGAATGCTAGTTCGTACAAGGAAAGTTCGGGAAAAGGCTTCAGGTCATTGGCAGGTTATATTTTTGGGGATAATGATAAAAACGAAAAAATTGCCATGACTTCTCCTGTTGCGATGAGCCTGGACGACTCGACAACGACGATGATGTTTATGGTTCCATCTGAGCATAAATTAGGGGATTTACCAAAGCCAAATAACTCAGATGTTAAGTTTAAAAAAGAACCCGGAAAAACGGTGGCAGCAATCACTTTTGGCGGTTGGGCTGACGACGAAAAAATTAAAGCTTACACCACGAAGTTGAAAAATCTGTTGAAAACTAATGGTATCACCCACCTTGATAATTTTAGCTTTCTCGGCTATAATCCTCCTTTTGAAGTAATAAATCGCAGAAATGAAATTATCGTTGAAATAGATGCGAGCAGTTTGAAAGATCTTTAGAATAAAAGGAGCTCTGGATTGAAAAAAATGTGATTTTATTTGGGTACCAATAGCTGAAACTGTATTCCACGCTTGTAGTTTCAGTATCAATCCAATTCTTTTGCAGCTTTTGTTTTTCATGATATTTGGATCTTAATGCAATAGTTAATTCAACCATTCTGCATATTTCAATCCTTTCATAAACGCTCAAGAGTCAGATCTCCAGATCTAAGTAAAAGATTTCCAGTTAATCTGAATTTTGATTCTTTTTTTGTGTCTGTATTGTATAATCGAACGAGGAGAGTGGTTTCGTTATCCCAGCGATAAAAAACCTTATCGAAACCATCTTTGTCAACAGCAGAAAATGGAATATCGCAATTAAGCGTATCATTTTTAGTTCCATAAATAGCGAAAGCATAAGAAACATCGGTTGCAGATTTAATTCTAAATACCTCAACATCCTTATATTCATGAAGCGCTAAATTAAATGGTGGAAGTTCCCCGTTCTGCCATTCTTTAATATCTACTACCTTTTCCTTTTCTTGAGCTAAATTGAAACTGGGAAAAAAGAAAAATGAAATGCAACATAGAGCTATAAATCTAAAGGGTGTATTTTTCATGATCAAAGAATTTAGTTACTATAGATGTGGGTTTTACCACTTTTGTATACTTTATAAATGTGAAAATTCTATTAGCAATGAGTGATATTCACCTTTTTTTTATTGAATGGAACAAATCAATATACGTGAACAATAGGGTTTAACTCTCCATTGTTTTCTCTTGATAGAAAATTGGCTCCGGTCTATAATAATTGACAATACATAACTCTCATAATTGCTGAGAGTTATGTATTGTAAGGAGTAAAGTCAAATGCTTACTCCCCTTTGCAAACGGTTAGGGCTACGCCGTACCTGAACCCTCGACATAATCGCATTGAAGGTAGAACTCATTGCCTGCGGTTGGATTGTCATCGGGATCATCAAAGCTATATTTACCACCCTTCTTGGTTTTTGTTTCACCCATGTATTTCCAAAATCTCCCCTTAGCATCCTTGAAATCTCCTACCTCACTTTTCTTTGGAACTCTATAGAATTTGATCACTACGCCATCTAATCCATCCTTACCGTCAGTCAACTTGCCTTCAAGATCGTCACTACCACCAAACCAGCTAGAACCAACATCACACGTAAGCTCAATGGTTCCGTTTGTAAGTGTAAACTTTCCATTTTTAATGTCATAAGAATTTACATCAAAGGGCTGGAAGCACATAAAAAGCCCTGCCATCAGAAAAATTATAAGTTGTTTCATATTTCATTGTTTTTTAATTCCTACATGTATTCTTTTTAAATTGAAGAACACCATGTTTGAAATTAGATTTAAAAATATTTTTTTGTTTTTAATGACATTTGGATACAGTGCTATAAATATCTCATTATAATCTTTTTCATTTTAAAAAGCACTGATTCCTATCAAACCCAGGTATGATTTTTATTAGTTATTGGCCTTTAGGCTTTAAGTCTTATATACTGAATAGAAAGATGAAAATGGAATAATGAAGTTGTTTTAAAATAGATAGATAATTTTCTTGCAAGTCATTGAATTTCAATACTTTAGATAATTATTTTCACCGTAGCTTTGGCTACGAAAAAATAATGGAGCTTCGTCTTGAAAATCAAGCACTTACAATCAATTTTAACCTCCATTTTAAAACAACTTCAATAAAAGAACTCGATTGAAAGATAAATGAAGCTATTTTATAACTGATCTAAACAGTTTTAGAAGTTGTTGTTTTCTGCTTTCCTGTCACCCATAGAAATACAAAACCCTGACAATCATAAGACTGTCAGGGTTGTTTAGTACCTCGGGGGGGAATCGAACCCCCACTCACTTGCGTGAACTGGATTTTGAATCCAGCGCGTCTACCAATTCCGCCACCGAGGCTTGTACTAGTTTGGTAGAAAGTTTTTTATTTCAAAGCGAGGCAAATTTATCCAAATTTTCACGAATTCGCAAAAGATATCGCTTTTTTAAATAATAATCTTTTATGACTTTTAAATCCGTTTCACTAGCCTTGTTATCCTGATAATTTTCGATGATTGCATCTACTTCTGCATAAATGCTGCTCTCCTGATTTTTTAAATGATTGAGGGCATCATTTCTTTTAGATTCATCATAATCAAACTCTAATTCCATCAGCGCTTCATTGATTTCCATCATATCCATCAAAAAGCTTTGTGGCAATTTATTTTGACCTTCTTCTTTCATGATTCCTTTTAGTTCGAGAATATATTTCATTCGTTTATCAAAGTCCTTGAGTGTTTTATATGCTTCATTATTTAAGGTTGACAACTCAAGAATCTCTGTTTGCTTTTCATCACTTTCGAGCGTATAAAAATCCGGATGATACTTTTTACTATTTTCATAAAAAATATCTTTCAAGCTAGCATTATCAACTTTAAAAGAGATCGGAATATTGTAGAATTCAAAGTAATTCATTGGAAATTAGATGTATAAAATAAGTGCCCCTTTTCGTCTTTTGTAAATATCATTGATAAACCGATCATTGATCCTGTTTAAAGGTTTTTAAACCAATCGAGGAAGTCCAGGCCATTTGCAAAAATCAATAAGGAAAGGATAAGTAAAAAACCTGCGATGGTAGAATATTCCATAAACTTATCACTGGGTTTTCTGCCACTTACGACTTCGTATAATAAAAACATCACATGGCCTCCGTCTAACGCCGGGATAGGCAATAAATTCATAAATGCCAATATCAAAGAAATGATAGCGGTCATTCTCCAGAAGTTTTCCCAAATCCAAACAGAACCATATAATTTAGCAATAGAACCAAAGCCTCCTAAACTATCCGATGCTTTGAGCCGGCCACTGAACATCTGGCCAAAAGCTTTTACCTGATCCGTCAAAAAGGACCATCCTTTTTTTGTGCCTAATGGCATTGCCTGGAAAAAAGAATAATCCTGGCGTTCCGTTTCAAAAAAGAAGGAGGGTGATTCTCGATAAACGCCAACTTTACCGTCTTCTGTTAATTTCAGATTTAGATTCACAGTATCCTTATCCTCACGTAAAACGGTAATTTCTGTATCCAGCCCTTTTCTTTCCTGTGAGATGGTATAAAACTGATCATAAAAAGGAGTCGGTATTCCATTTGCAGCAATGATGCGGTCACCTTTTTTCAGACCCGCTGCTTTAGCTGGGGAATCTTCACCTTCAGCAACATTTTGAACAACAAATGGCAATCGTGGTCCAAAAAGCGCTCGCCCTTTATTATCCCGGCTTGTTAATTCAGCTAATTTTTCATCTGTAATAGGAATTGTTGTATCGTTCCCATCACGATTGACCTTTATCTCCTTTGCTTCGTTGATAATAATCTCCCGAAAAATATAACGGTCGTTGAACTTTTCAAAAGGAACAGCTCCCACACTAATGATTTTGTCTCCGTTTTGGAAGCCCATTTCCATTCCCAAAGTATCTACATGGATTCCGTATTCCACGTTTTTATTCGGAAGATATTCCTCTCCCCAAACGTACAGCACCATTCCTAAAATGAAAAAACCCAGAATAAAATTGACCGTGACGCCACCAAGCATGATGATCAGCCTTTGCCAGGCTGGTTTTGAGCGAAACTCCCAGGGTTGCGGAGGTTGTTTCATTTGCTCTTTGTCCATACTTTCATCGATCATCCCGGATATTTTGACATAACCGCCAAGCGGCAGCCAGCCAATACCATATTCTGTATCTCCTTTTTTAAATTTGAAAAGTGAAAACCAGGGATCAAAAAACAAATAAAATTTTTCAACACGCGTATCAAATAAAAGTGCTGGGAAAAAGTGCCCCATTTCGTGTAAAACGATGAGTATAGATAAGCTCAAAATGAGCTGGCCAATCATTATAACGTAATCCATAAATATTTTTTATCAGATATTTTTGTAAGTACAAGTAAGGTTGGTGCAATTACAAATTATAGTTCAATGCCTGAATAACAGTTTAAATCAGGTTGTTGTTTCAAATTGAGTGCAAAAATACTACTTCCAAACGGATTTTTCAATTTGAGTGTATCACATTATTTTTTTAAATAAATTACATTGTCCTATAAGTTTGTATTAAGCAATTTACCTTTCTATTTTTGCTGACTATGCAATTATTTTATACAAATGATATTAAAGGAGATCAGGCCTGGCTCAGAGAAGAAGAATCCCGGCATTGTGTCCAGGTATTGCGCAAGAAGCAAGGAGATCAAATCAATTTTATCGATGGAGTAGGGGGATTCTATGTCGCCCAAATAGTGGAAGCAAATAAAAGAGCTTGTTTGTTAAAAATTGAAAAAAAACAGGAAGCATTTGATAAACGTCCTTTTCATTTACACATCGCGATCGCACCGACGAAAAATATTGATCGCTTTGAGTGGTTTTTGGAAAAGGCTACGGAAATAGGCGTTGATGAAATTACACCAATGATCTGTATGCGTTCGGAAAGGCGAAAATTAAGGCCGGATCGGTTAGAAAAAATCTTGCTTTCAGCAGTAAAGCAGTCTGTCAAAGCATATCTCCCCAAATTAAATAATCTCAGCTCTTTTAGCAATCTCATAAAAAAAGAAAACTATACTGCCGGTGAGCAGTGTTTTATTGCAACCGTTTACAAAAACGATGCAAAACAACTTAAGGATCAATCCAAAGCGGGTAGAAAAACCACCATTTTTATTGGTCCCGAGGGTGGCTTTTCTCCAGAAGAAATTATACTGTCTCTTGAAAACAATTTTTTGGCAGTCAAACTGGGACCCAGCCGCCTCCGCACCGAAACAGCAGGAATAGTAGCATGCCACACAATGAATCTTTTAAATGAGATCTAATTTTTTCAAAGGAAAATCAAATGAAAACATTTCAGCATAAAAAAGATATCGTTTCAATGGTCGGCCTGATTGGGATCATCCTCATCCTGAGTATTTTGAGGTATTTTAATGGATACGGCTTTTCGATTCCAGTTTTGATGCTTACGTTTTTTCTCACGATGATGGTAGTTTGGATGTGGTTAGTTTCCAGTTATACGATTGAAAATCAGGTATTAATAATCAAAAACGGACCATTCACTCAAGAAGTAAAGATTGATGAAATTACGAAAATAAAAAGCACTAAACCTTCTATTTTTAAAGGAAGTCTTGCCAAATATAAGTTGACCATTTCCTACAGGAAGAATCGAAGTTTGAATGTATTTCCGATTGATAAGGCTGATTTTATCAAATTACTTTTAAAGATAAATTCTAAAATCAAAGTCGAATAAATTTTATGTTTTCTATAAGTTCAGATGACTAATGTGGGCAAAAAGCTTTAAATTGTTAGTATAATCCTATTTACAATTTAAACTTTAAACCCATGAACAAGAAATACTACTCTTTTGCTTTTTTATTTACCTTCCTTTCGTTCTCTGTCTTGGCTCAAACTGTTTCGATTTCTGGCGTAATTACCAGACACAATAGTGTTCCAGAGGAGGGAGTTACCGTGCATTGTACCAATGCGAACGATGTTGTCACGGGTGCTGATGGCGTCTTCACGTTTACTGATTTACCCTCCGGTGAAGATTATGTGATTTCTGCAACAAAAGAGTCTGATCCCAATGAATTTATTACCGTTTTGGATGCCTTGAAAACCGCAGATATTGTTTTGGACTTTGCGAATGGGGTATCCCCATTTCAAATACTTGCAGCTGATGTTAATAATTCTTCAATCGTTTCCACGATTGATATAGTTGAACTTTTAAAAATCGCCGACAAAATCCAGGGAATAACTAATCCTAATTATTGGAGGATATTTGGTAGTGATTTCAGTTTTGCAGGTGGTTGTGTTTTTCAAGGCACTCCAGCAGAATGTATCGGTATTTTTCTTGGAAATGTAACAGAAGATGTCGACACGCTTGAAATGATTGCCACTAAATTGGGAGATGTTGCGATTGATGCAGATCACTTTCCTCCTCCGGTTGATGCGCCTGAACCTGTTTTATATTTTCAGGATAAAAGCGTGGCACAAGATGAAGAATTTGAAGTAGAAATCTTTGTTGAAGACTTTATAAAGATTGCAGGTTTTCAGCATACATTGAGTTGGGATCCTGCGATTTTGGAACTTCTTTCTATTGAAAACCCACTGGACTACAATTTATTAGCAAATGAAGATTTTAGTGATCAAGGCTTACTTCCTGCATTGGGTACGATGTCGAATACTCTCGAAGGAGTGACAATCGATGACGGTTCCGTTTTGTATTCTTTACGATTTAAAGCGCTGTCTGATGTTCCATCTCTCTCAGGGATGCTTGATTTTACCGAAGATATTATTCAACAACAAATGGTTTATCGACCGGAAGAATACGAATTATACCTTTTAAACCATCATTATGAATCGGCGGTCACTACTTCGAATGAAGAAATCACAAGTTTGGAAAACTTTGAAGCTTATCCCAATCCGATTGAAAATCACCTAATGCTCAATGCAAGTTTTGAACATATTGAAAAGGCTGAAGTGAGTTTAATCAATAGCGTTGGTCAAATAATTCAACGATGGAATTTTGAAGAAAATTCGATTCACAAACAATTGAATTTGAATGACTTGCCGAAAGGTGTTTATGTTTTAAAACTATCAACAGATGACGGTTTATTAACAAAAAGCCTTGTTAAGCTGTAAAAAGTATTTTAGAAAATATTTTTCAAAAGGCGATAGAATCAATAATGTTTTATCGTCTTTTTTATTTAATCTTTTTTATGAAGCATAAAAAGGTTGCATCAAAATTGAATTCCAACCGTTATTAAATAAATTTGCCGGAACGGCGTTAGAATAAAAAAATGTTTATGAAAAATTGGAAATATATTTTTTATGTTCTTTTCGTTTTTGCTTTGTCTTCTTTTGTCAATTTCAATGAAGCGCCATCATTAAAGATTGCTTTATTGAAATACAATGGGGGAGGAGACTGGTACGCGAATCCTACCTCATTGACAAATCTTGCTGATTTTTGTAATGCTGAACTTGGAACTAATATCGATAAAGAATATGCTACGGTTGAAGTGGGTAGTGCAGAAATTTACAATTATCCTTTTATTCATATGACCGGTCACGGCAATGTTGTTTTTTCGGATTCGGAAGCTGAAAACTTAAGAAATTATTTGATCGGTGGAGGTTTTTTGCATATTGATGATAATTATGGAATGGATCCTTACGTACGTGCCGCAATGAAAAAAGTGTTTCCTGAACTGCAATTAATTGAGTTGCCCTGGGAACATGAAATTTATAAACAAAAGTTTGAATTTAAAAATGGTTTGCCAAAGATTCACAAGCATGATGAAAAGTCGCCACAGGGTTTCGGTATTCTTTGGGAAGGACGTTTGGTGGTGTTTTATTCTTATGAATGTGATTTGGGTGATGGCTGGGAGGACCGGGATGTTCATAAAGACCCGGAAGAACTTCGTCAGCAAGCTTTAAAAATGGGCGCTAATATCATTCAATTTGCTTTTGATCAGTAACCTTATTCCCAAATTGTATTTCTTTTTTGTTTGATGTACTGTTTGACGTTTAGCCAGAAGGCAATAAAAAGGTAAAAAATAACAGGCGAACCTAAAGCCGCAAACGATAAGTAAACAAAATATAACCGAACCCGTGTGGTTGCTATTCCGAGTTTTTCGCCTAAGTAACTGCATACTCCAAATGCAGATTTTTCCAGTAAATTTTTTATTTCGTCAATCATAATTCTAGTCTTGATATTCTTGATTCTTCAAGTTTATTAAAAACGTATAAATAATACAAATATTGAGCATTTTTTGTAATAAAGTTTGCTGCTTAATTTAAGAATCGAACGTTGGAAGTTATAAAATTTAGTTTAAAAGATTCATTTTTACTTTTCTTCCAGGCAAATCGTTCCAGGTTTTTGAATGTCTTTTAATCCCTACATTGTTAATCACCCAAAGTACAGGTTTCAAAGATTTCAACCGTGGACTCGGACCAAAACCATCGGTAAAATAAATCAAAGCATCTGGTTGAAATACTTCATTAGAAAATCGAATCGGTTCATTGAAATCTGTATTTCCGCGACCGGTAACTACTTTTGGAAAAATTCCTTTATAATTGTATTCCTGATGAATAATTGTATCACATTCTACAATTCTTATTTCAACTCTTTGTTTCCATAATTGATGAATTTCATCAAAAAAGCGTTCAAAATCACTTTCTTTGATACTGCCGGATGTGTCTATCGCAACCAGGATACGCGATTGTTTTTTGATTCGGATTCCCGGGAAAGTACCAAATCTTTTGGAACCACGATGAATGGTATTGACTATTTTTGTTCGAAGGCTGCTATTGCAAAAAAGCCGAAGTATTCTTTTCCAATTTATCGATCGGTGATCACCGTTTTTTAAATGAGTTAAGTAAGAAATCAATGGAGTTGATAAACTATTTTCGATTGTAGATTGATCTGAACGGAAAGAATTTAATAAGAATTGTTTTCGAAAATGCCATTCCAATTCTTTATCCAGGTTGATTTCTTTTCGAATTTTCCAGGATTTGTAATATTCAAGATGCCTGGATTGGAAATCAAAAGGTTTTTTTAACGTATTTTTAATCCCTTTTTCAGATAGGATTCCGTAATAATAACTTAGATTTTCGAAAGGTGACAACTTTAAATCAGGAAAATCCTGAGGAAGGATCATGTCGATCGATCTCTTCAACGTTTTGTAAATATTGGTTGGCAACTAATTCCGCTGAAAGGATGAATATTTCTTTGTTTTCGAAATCATGAATTTGGGAATCATGATTGAAAATAAAATGGACCACTTGCTTTTTTAACACACTTTTTCGAAGGCAGAGCGTTTGGGTTTCAATCGTACTTTTTAAATGAATTTGCCAATACTCCGGATTGATAATCAATTGAACAGTTTCCTGGTTGATTGAAACAAGTGAAACTCCAAAGCAAGTAGTATCCATGACTTTGACCGACTTTGCCAAAAGTCGTCCGAAGAAAGGTTCATGGATAAGCAAGTCAATAATTACTTCATCTAGTTCCTTGGATATATCGTTCGTTCGAGAATTATTCATTGACGAGTAAAAATAAAAATCCTTATCGGACTATCCAAACAGCAAAAAAGGCCATCATCCAAAAATGGATAATGGCCCATAGTATTTTATTTTTTTTCCTTAATATTCCTGATTCGAATTTGGAGCTATGGCAATCGATTCTAGTATTTGAATATCTTCAGAAAATATCTTTTCAGACTTGCCATTATAGTTTACTTTTAATTGGATACGGTAGGTTCCTGGTTTTTGGTACGCATATTCTATGGTTTTATTCATTGGATGCAATATAACCCCATCACCCATAATTAAGTCGTACTTTGCTTTTTTGTCAAAGCTGTCAATAGTAAATTTCATTCTTTGATTAGCTTCTTTTTCACCAATAATTTGGACTTGCGTTTCAACTACATTGTTTCTGGAAGCGTTTTCTTGTTGGAGATCTGAACGGATGTTAGCTTCTAAAACTGGAGCAGAAATGTTTTTAGTCATTTGGCTTGTAGCTTTTGAAAGGCTGCTCTTAAAACCAATATTAAAAGTGTAAATAGCTCCTAAAATACCAACGATGATAAGTAGAACTACAATAATTTTCTCAGTCCTTAAAGATTTAGGGGAGTAATCCGATTCAAATTCAGGTATGTTGCTGAAATTGACATTTCTGTCAATAGAGTTGTCGAAGTGCTTCATATGGATTACAATTTAAAAATTGAAATAATCGGTTTTATAATGTCTGTATAAAAACAGAATTCGTCTTGTTCGTGGCTTTTACTTTTGACTGGATTCTTGGTTAATCTTTAAAGTAAAAAACCATAAAATGCTATATTTCAGATTTAATTTAGTCTCTAAATCAGGCTGAAATACTTTCTTTATAATGGGTCAAAAGATGATATTTTGAGGCAAAAGAAAGTATTTTTTAAAACCAAAAGCCCCCTTTGATTCTAGAATACGATCAATTTTTCAGTTATGTAGTTTGAGTTTGTTCTCTTGGTAAGTTTTTGTTTTCTCGTAGTAAAAAGGACAGATGCCTTCAAGTGTGATTATTAAAGAACAACTGCAAATATAGATTAATTTTATTTTATTATCAAGATAAATTATAGTTAAATATTTAAAATGTATCTTAAAAATAAAAAATCGCATCCAGATTAGGGTTAAGAGGATGCGATTTTATATGGTGAATGAAACTGCTTTACAAGCTTGCTGTAATTTTTGGAGTTTGATCTGATTCGTTTTGTTTCGGCATGAGTAACCAAAGACTTCCATAGTGGTGTAAAGCGCTAGCTTTTCGGCGGCCCTCATCGCCTACACCAGTATATAGATCAACTCGCCCTGGTCCCTTAATTGCTCCTCCGACATCCTGGGCAATCAAAATCCGATATTCATAGTGATCAATTTGGTTGTAATTATCAATAATAGGAACCTTGGCAAGCAAACAACTACCTATTGGAATAAATTTTTTATCGACGGCAATAGAATAATCAGTTGTTAATGGTACATGACCAGCACCTTTTGGTGTTTTTTGATATTTAACAAGGCTAAAAAACACGTAGGACTCATTGACGTACAAAAGAGGATCGATCAAATGTGGTTTTTCATTGAAAAATTGTTTTATTTTTTTCAATGAAACATTCTGTTCATTTGCATATCCTTTTTCAATCATATAATTCCCCACGCTTCGGTATTTGCGTCCATTGGTTCCTGCAAATGCAAGTATTTGATTGGTGCCATCAGGATATTCAACAATACCGCTTCCCTGAACCTGCATAAAATAGATATCCAGCAGATTTTTGGTATAAGCTATTTCTAATCCTTTCCCTTTAAGTATTCCTTCACCGTCAATTTGCCGGCGAGTTGGTAATTTTCCAGTCCTATTTTTTGGGCGAGCATAAATAGGGTACTTGTATTCGTCTGTTTGAACCCGGCTAACTTTTAAAACAGGTGTGAAGTAACCAGTGAAGTAAACACTTCCTTTATCGTCATCGCCTTCCAAATGAATGGCTTCTAAAGTAGTTGAAAGATCAGGTTTGTCAGAGTTTTGCTGTTCTAGAAGCAGTCGAACAGTTTTTTCCAGTTTTTCGATGGAAGGATCAACTACGCCATAAGCTTGAAGCTGCTCTTTCTTTCTGTAATTCAGTGCTTTAAGTTGATAATGGAGTCCTTTAATCAACTCAGTTGAGAACCGAGGTAATGAAACCTTTTCCAGCTTAGATTCAGCATTGAGTGTGGTTGTTTCAGCTATTACTTTTACTCCATTTCCATGGTAGTCGTTGGTCTTGCCTGACAATTGAACACTCTTTTCTTCGATTTGAGGGATTTCATTGGCTGGTTCGGTTTGAATGGGATTCTGGCATTGCAAAAATGCCATTGTGATTGCAGCAAGAAGCAGCAACCTTTGTGGTTTGTTCATGGGTACGTACGGGATTAATTAAACAATCTTGGGACTAAAATTTTAAAATTCGTTGATATAAATATTACGTAAAATATTTATATTTCAAAATCGATCGCAAAAGTACACTTTATTTTATTAAAACCATTATCAAAACAGTTTTGATTGATGTTTAGATTCAAGAATTCATTGTTTTTTTAATATATACTCAAGAAATGTCAAAAAATATACATTGATATTGAGGAAAACACCATGCTGTTCAAAAGGAAATCTCATTCTTTAGCTTCAGTTCAATGATATATTAAATTGACTTTTCCATTTTAAGACTGAAAGTATGAGGAATACTTGTTTTAAAATTGCTGAATTTGTATTTCCCTTTTTCCACTTCATACATATTTTCAAAGCAGTTGAAGGGAGAATAAGGATATTCTAAAAATTCCTTTACGACTAAACCCTTTTGTACCAAAGGGTTGATGGTCTCATGAAGTGAATGTGTCCAGAAATACTCTTTGTACTTGATGTTGGCGCTTCGATCAGTGTAAGTACCGGTAACTTCTTCCTCGAGAGCCTGACCGCTGTCAAAATAATTGTATTCAATCTTTTGCGTAGGGAAATCAAACATGTAAAGGGTAGGATGAAATTCAGCAATAAAGAAAGTGCCTCCTGGTTTTAAAAAATGATCAATAATCGAAGCCCACTTTTCCAAATCCGGCAACCATGAGGTCACACCAAAGGAAGTGAAAACAATATCAAATTTTCCGTCAAGATTATTATGAAGGTCCAAAACATTGGATTCGACGAAGGTCGCATCCAAACCAAGTTCATTGTTGAGTTCACGAGCAAGGGCTATACTTTTTGGAGACATGTCCACTCCTGTAACCTTTGCACCCATACGCGCCCATGATAGGCTATCTTGACCAAAATGGCATTGCAAATGAAGTAATGTTTTATCCGAAACCTGATCACCAAGCGCTTTAAGTTCAATCTCAGTCAGCGAGTTCCGACCTTTTTTAAAGCTTTCGAGATCATACATTTCAGAAGCTTTGTGAACATCTAGGCGCAAATCCCAAGCTTTGCGATTGGTTTCAAAGTATTCTTTCATAATTATCATTAACTTTAAACCTGATTACAGGAAAATTTTGGATTTTATTTTACTCAAAATTTTTCAAAAACGGTCGAACTAACAAAGTATCGGTTTAATTCTAAAATCGAACTTTGCGTTGTCGAGTATAATAGCGATATTCGCTTTTTATCAAAATTAGCTCAAATTTAATAAGCAAAGATGGCAGATTCTAAAAAAAATCAAAATCAACTCAATATTGAATTACCGGAAGAAGTAGCCGAAGGTGTCTATTCAAACCTGGCAATTATTTCACACTCGCATACCGAATTTGTTTTGGACTTTATTCGCATAATGCCCAATGTACCGAAGGCCAAAGTAAAAGCCAGGGTAGTTTTGACTCCTCCGCATGCCAAGCGTTTGATGCGCGCTTTAATGGACAATGTGAAAAAATTTGAAGCACAGTTTGGTGTGATTGATGAACCAGAGCAGCCTCCGTTTCCTCCGATGAATTTCAATACACCAAAGGCACAGGCTTAATACAGGAAAGTGCATTTGCTACTTGGATTTGATGATTCAATTACTTTTTTATAAAAAATAAAAATGTGAACCATCCGTCAAATCTTCGATTTCCGAATGTACATTTCATTTCCATATCTTTGATTTAATGCTATTTTGCAGCTGATTTGCGACATTTTTTGTTAATCATACGAATTTTTTGTTGCTTCTACGAAGACTTTCGTTATCTGTTAAATAGACGTTAACGTTTCGTTTTCCAATGCTCTTTTTTGCTAACTTCGTTTCGAAAGTCTATTTTTAAAATTGACATATAAGAACTAAAACGCATTTTACTTATGCCCCCATTTAAAATTTTACTACCAGTCCTTATTATCATTTTTGGTGGAATCGGATATTATTTCTATACTCAAAAGAAAGAGGTCCCTCAAGAAGAAAATATAAAAGCTATTGTAAAAAAAGGTGAATTCAAAGTTAAAGTAACTGCCACAGGAGAGTTGCAAGCTAAACGGTCCGAGAAAATTCGTGGCCCACAAGGTATGCGTGCTGCACAAATTTGGCAAACCAATATCACTGACATGATTCCTGAAGGCACCCTTGTTAAAGCTGGTGATTATGTTGCGACCTTGGACAAAACAGAGCTGGATACTAAAATGAAAGACGCGATGGCTGAAATTGAAAAAATAGAAACGCAGCTTGAGCAGGCGAAAATCGATACCACCATTGAATTGAGAGGCATAAGGGATGAATTGATCAATTTGAAATTCGCAAAGCAGGAAAAACTACTTTACGTCGAACAAAGCAAGTTTGAAGCAAAATCAGTTATCCAACAAGCTGAAATTGATCTGCAACGAACCGAACGAGATTATAATCAATTGCTAACAAAGCTTAGTTTGTCTCAAACGAAAGCGGAAGCTAAGATTTCTGAAATAAACGCCTCACTTCGACAGCAACAATTAAAGTTGAAAACCTTGTCTGTCCTCGCCGCAGGATTTCTTGTAAAAGCACCCAAAGACGGGATGGTTATTTATGCAAGGAGTTGGGATGGAAAGGTAGGTCCTGGTTCACAAATCCGGGCCTGGGATCCTGTTGTTGCGGAATTGCCGGACCTAAGTGATATGGTTTCAAAGACTTTTGTAAATGAAGTTGATATCAGTAGGGTCCAAAAGGGACAAGATGTTAAAATTACCGTAGATGCTTTTCCGGATAAAGAATATACAGGGCAAGTCATCAAAGTTGCCAATATTGGAGAGCAGTTGCGCAATTATGATTCAAAAGTTTTTGAAGTAGTTGTTCAGGTGAATGAAATAGATTCTATTTTAAGGCCCGCAATGACTACTGGTAATGAAATTGTGACCAACATTTATAATGATGTAATTTTTATTCCGATAGAAGCGCTATTTAATGATAGCCTTTCATTTGTTTACAAAAATGATAAAGGAAATTTAACCAAACAAGAAGTGATAACCGGCGCTTCCAATGAAGATGAAATACTTGTTGAACATGGTTTAAATGAAGGTGATGAGATATTGTTGACTGAGCCTAGCGATGCTAATAAAATGAATTTAGTCCCATTGGATCAGAAAATAAAAGATGAAATTCTCAGAAAGCAAGAGGAAGACCGAAAAGCACGTCAGGCTTTGATGGAAGAAAAAAAGAAAAAGATGAAAGATGAAGAAATCAGCAACGATAATAATTCAGGGGGAGGTTTTATGATTTTTAATTAGGAGTTAGGGGTCAGAAGGTTAAGAGGATGGGAACGCTGGACCATAAAATATAAAACCACAAACCACAATTTAATAACCAAAAAACTACGAACTAATAACCAAAAATAACCTCCCTCCATGGAACGAGTATTATTTAACTTCATATTGGCAATGGAAGGTGTACTTGCTAATAAACTCAGGGCATTTCTTACTGCTTTGGGAATCATTTTCGGAGTAGCTGCCGTAATTGCTATGCTTGCTATCGGTACAGGTGCCAAACAATCTATTCTGGATCAAATGAAACTCATCGGTACCAATAACATTGTGATCGAATCATCAATTCAAACGGAGGAAGAAGCTGCTGCAACTAACAGTAATAACAATACGAATCAAAAAGATTTGATGCCCTGGTCACCTGGTTTGACTATAGAAGATGCCAAAGCCATTGCAAGCGTTGTTCCTACAATTGATAAAATCAGTCCTGAAATTGTTATTTCTACTACGATAATCCAATCAGCAAAGCTGGAAAGAGCGAAGTGCATAGGCATAACAAACACTTTCTTTGAATTGAATAATTTGAATTTGAGTTCCGGAATGTTCTTCCATTCTAATCATATGGAAGGGGGGAAACCTGTTTGTATTATCGGAAAAAATGTGGCTTCCAAGTTTTTTAGCCAGGGAAAGGTGCTTGGTCAAAAGATAAAATGTGGGAACACCTGGCTAACAATAATTGGTGTTCTTGAAAAACGGGTAGCGAGCAAGGAAAGTTTAGAGAATTTAGGCATCCGCGATTATAATTCTGATGTTTATGTTCCCATTTCAACCGCTTTGCTACGTTTTAAAAACAGGGCACTGGTAAGTAGAGATGATATCAAACGGGGGGATTGGGATGATGAAGTTGATAAAACCCAAAACTATCATCAGTTAGATCGTTTAATTATAAGAGTTGATGATTCCAGAAATCTTCAGGCATCAGCCGATGTTATAGGTAGGATTTTAAAAAGAAGGCATCACGGCATGTTGGATTATGAAGTTGCCATCCCTGAATTATTATTACAACAGCAAAGAAAAACACAGGATATTTTCAACAATGTTCTGGCGATGATCGCAGGTATTTCTCTTTTAGTGGGCGGAATTGGTATAATGAATATTATGCTCGCCTCAGTGATGGAACGCATCAAAGAAATTGGGGTTAGACGATCTTTGGGGGCCAAACAAAATGATATCATCCTTCAGTTTTTATTTGAAGCCATTTTCATCAGTTTGATTGGTGGTGTGATTGGAATACTATTAGGCGTGTTGTCCGCCACTATCATTGCAGATTCTTTTGACATCCCGGCTATTGTATCTACCTGGTCTGTACTGCTATCTTTTGGCGTCGCAGCGATCGTCGGACTTGTTTTTGGTTTATTCCCGGCACAAAAAGCAGCCATGCAAGATCCTATTTTAGCTTTACGTACCGATTGAGTTGGAGGGATTTGTTGGTTACGAATTTTGGAAAACGTTGAACCTTAAACTTCAAATTGTAAACTTAGCCGAACGTAATAAAACTAAGACATCTTAATACTTTTAAAATCAACTATGAACAAGTACCTGCTTCTTTTTTCAAGCTTCTTTTTTTTAGCTTTTTATAATAATGAAATAAGTGCTCAAATTGACACGATCAATGTTACTTTGCCGGAAATCATCCAGATTGCCCAAAGTGAGGCTCCTGATGTCCAATTGGCCAAAACGAAACAAACTACCAATTATTGGCAATACCAATCCTTCCGTGCTAATTACAAACCTCAGATGGACCTGACTTCTACGCTACCTAATTTTAACCGGACCATTGAACCGATCACTCAACCGGATGGAACTGTAGAGTTTATTCCTCGGACCTTAATGACAAATGAAATAGGCATCTCTCTTTCTCAAGATGTATCATGGACAGGAGGTAGTATTTTTGCGTTTTCAGGCTTTCAAAGAGTTGATAATTTTGCCACCAGTTTAAATCCAAAAACGATCTCATACCTTTCCACTCCCATCGTGATTGGCTTTAATCAACCCCTTTTTCAATTCAATGGTTTGAAATGGGATAAAAAGATTGAGCCACTTCGTTATGAAGAAGCAAACCGGGAATTTGCCGAAGAAATGGAAGAAGTTGCTTTTAATTCAACAAGGTTGTTTTTTGATGTATTAATTGCACAACTCAATGTAGCGGCAGTTGCCAAAAATAAAGCGGATGCTGATACATTATTTGAAATTTCAAAAGGACGGTTTAGCGTTGGCCGGATTGCTGAGACGGAATTGCTACAAATTGAATTGAGTGCGATGAACGCAGACGCTGATTTGGCCGAAGCGGTTCTCAACCAACAATCAAATACAGAGCGATTGCGAAATTTTCTTGGAATAACCAATTCGGTTAGTTTTAACCTGATCCCACCGATAGATATCCCTGAAATTCAAATAAATCCGGATACTGCATTGAGATATGCTCAGCTATATCGCAGCGAAACCATTGCATTTATGAGAAGGCTTAAAGAGGCAGAACGCGACGTAGTTCAAGCGGAAGCACAAAATGGTTTGAATATTGATGTTTTTGGACAATTTGGATTAACGCAAACTTCCAAAACGCTGAAGGATGCTTATGTCAATCCGCTTGATCAGGAACGTTTTAGAGTAGGGTTGACTTTACCAATTGCAGATTGGGGAAAAACAAAAGCACAGATCGAAATTGCAAAATCAAATATGCAACTGGAGCAAATGAATATCGAGCAAGAACGCATTAATTTT
This sequence comes from uncultured Saprospiraceae bacterium, assembly GCA_963793295.1. Lineage (GTDB taxonomy): Bacteria > Bacteroidota > Bacteroidia > Chitinophagales > Saprospiraceae > JAHDHW01. The sequence continues at coordinate 200,035 of CAWBZX010000028.1, forward strand.
GATCGTGAGGTTTTACTTAAAGTGCAGCAATTTGAATTACAGCGAAATCAAGTGTTGCTTGGAATAAGAGCTTTTGAAGTTTCTCAAAAACGATTGGCAATTACCAGACAGCGCTATCTCATTGGTAAAATTGCGATCGTAGACCTTAATATTGCCATTCGGGAAGAAGATGAAGCCAGAAGATCTTATATGAACAATCTTCGAAATTATTGGCTGGCGCATTACGAAATACGCAGATTAACCATGTACGATTTTAAAAATAACAGACCACTTATCCAGGAAATTAATAACTAAAAAAAACTTAGGAAAAAATCATTTAAGATTTACGAGGTTCTTGAAAACTAAGATTTAATTGAGATTAAAAATAGTCTTTTAATATTTGAATACTAAAAGAATAATTTCAATCTCCCTTATGAAATCGTTCTGAATCAGCTAAGCAGTTCCTAAATCAAATTATCTAAGTAAAGTGATGTCTCCTTTATAAAGTATCACAACATCATCTACGAATTCAACTTCTACAAAATAAGCAAACACCGCATTGTTCATTGGTTGCCCCCTGAAAGTACCATCCCATCCCATTTTGGAATCGTTTGGTAAAATATTTTCAGCAGCATAAACCAATTCTCCCCATCGATCGAAAATTTTGAGTTTTCTAATTTCTCGAACTCCATTTCCAGTAAAGATTTTAAATACATCATTGGAACCGTCACCATTTGGTGTGAAAGCGTTTGGTATATAGATATTTCGGTTTTTATCTACTTCAACCAATACCTCATCTCTAATGACACAACCTGTTGTTGAATCTATTACGGAAATAATATATAATGTCGTACTTGTTGGTGAAGCAATTGGTTGAATACAATTGATGCAATTAAGGCTATCTGATGGAGACCACACAATAATTTCATTAGAATAGGGAAAAACAGTTGCATCGATCAGTATACTTTCACCAAGTTCAATTTGTAAATCAGGGCCTGCATCTACCACGAGTTCAAGCGGTTCATAAAGGGAAATCATTTCACTCAACATACATCCGTTGGCATCAACTAAACTCACTTCGTATGTGCCACCTGACAAATTGTTGAAAATACTTGTACTACTGAGTGGGCCATCATTTAGTGAAAAGGTATAAGGTGAAGTTCCTCCTGAAATATTGTTGATTTCAATAATTCCATTTTGATCTCCATTACATTCTATATCAACGCCGGATAATTCAAAAGCAAGCGGAGCGGGTTCATTGACGAAAAATGAAGTTTCATAAGTGCAGATATCATCCGTAATCGTCAAATCATAAGTGCCGGGGCACAGCTCATCCAGGCTTGTACTGGTACTGCCAGTATTCCATAAAAAGCTCAATGGTCCATTTCCACCGGAAGCAGATACATCAATACTTCCGTTGCAATCACCATCACAGTCTACATCAAATGTATTTTGAGCAAATATTAATTCATTGTGATAATTGATTTGAATGGTATCACTTGCAATACAACCATTGTTACTTACATTCACCCAATATTGTCCGGGCGAATAAACCGTATAGGTTGGATTGGTTGAACCATCAGGCCATTCATAAGTAACATTTGGCATTGTAACATCAAAGGTGTAAGAATCCCAGTCGCATAGTGTATCAACAAATTCTAAATTGACCGTCGGAGTTGTTCCAAAAAGCACATTTACTTCATCTGAAAATGGACAGCCGTCGCTATTAATTCCTGCTACAACGTATTGCCCTCCGCTTGAAATGGTTAAAGTTGGATCGGTAGAACCATCTTGCCATTGATAGGAAACTGTACCAGGTGTAGTGGCATCTAGAATAAATGAGTTTTGATCACAAACAGAAAAATCAGGACCTAAATCAATATTTAAAGGAGTGGATAAGTTGACTAAAAAGGAATCTCTTCGTGTACAGCCTGGTATGGTAATATCAACCCAATAAATCCCTGCATCCATCGCGGTATAGGTTGCTCCGGTGGATCCATCATGCCATTCATAAGTAGCATTTGTGGTTGTTACATCCAAATAGGTAGGATCGGTTTGATTACAAATAGTGAGTTCAGTTGATGTACTCGAACCATCAAAAACACTAATGTTAATATAAAAAGTATCTTTTTGATTACAGGTGTTTGGAGCCGTTGCAATTTGCATAACTCTGTATTCTCCAGCTTCCACAAAAGTGTGGGTCGGATTGAATTGTGTACTCGTACTTCCATTATCGCTAAAGTCCCAGAAAAGACTTGTAGCGTCTTGTCCGGTATATCTGAAATCAACGGTAAAAGGAGCACATCCGCTTGTAGTTGGTAAAGCAGTTGCTGCTGCGGTCACCGTATTGACTTCAAAATCTATTTTAAAAACACCAATGTCGCAGAAAGTAGATTGAAAAGTTGCATAAGCATTCGGAAGGGTATTTAAGGTTCCGGATTGTGTACAGGAACAAACTCCTTGATAGACGGTCCCACTTTTATCGAATCGGCTTGTTCCTCCGTCAACATGATCCGCATCTCCGTAATAAGTTCCATATGAAAGTGCAGTTGCATTTGGCTCTAAAACGCCGAGGTAAAAACTAAAAGGAGAAGCAAAACTTTCAATTGCGTTAGAAGTTGTAGGTAATCCGTTACCTGCATAATATCCTGAGAAATAAATATTGTTACATTTGTCTACCATAAAGGCAACTGGAGCAAAGTCATAACTCTGATTTGATCCTGTTCCAACTACAGTACTATAAACCGTCGTACTCAAATCACTCGTAAAACTCGCTAAAAACTGAGGGCTGTTTACATTATAATAATAAGTGTTTGGTGTAATGGTCATTGAACCACTTGTCTGTCCGTAGATATGCACATTGTGATCTTCATCTATATCGATAAAATAACTGTGGTCCACTTGTGGTGTACCCCAAAATGTACCATAAATCATATTTTTTCCATCAGCAGATAATTTTATAATAAAACCATCTTCTTGTCCACCGTTATAGTTTGGTTGTATTGTTCCCGGGGTTGTAGGAAAGCTACTTGAACCAGCTACTCCTGTTACATAAACATTGTTGTCGTCATCGAGTCTTAAACCTAGCGCAATGTCAGGTTCACTTTCTCCTACAAAAGTACTCCAGAATAATGTTGAAAGATCGCTGTTGAGTTTGAATACAACGCCATCTTGCGCTGGATATACACCTACTCCTGCGGTATTGAATGAGGTATTGAATGAACCGCTGGTTGTTGGAAAATTATTAGACGAACTACAGCTGGCGATGTAAGCATTTCCTTGATTATCAATGATAATCTCTCCTCGGTATTTATCACCATAATTGTAATATGGATTGACTTGTTGCCCATTTGGCTGATAAGTGGTATTGATACCATCGCTTCCAGATCCTCCCATAAAAGTAGATCCAACTAAGCCACTTCCGGTACTATTGAGTTTGACTACGATGATATCTGAACCTCCTCCTTTGCTTTGCTGAACTGCATTTGATGTAACTGGAAAATTATTGCTTTCTGTTGATCCGAAAATATAAAGCTGTTGATCAAAGTCGGTAACCATACTGTGCGGAAAATCTACGCCATTTCCTCCGATATAAGTAGCAAAAATAAGTGAACTTCCGGTAGGATTATATTTGCTGACAGCAATATCGGTGCTGCCCAGATTGAAGCTGGTTTGAAAAGCTCCCGAAGTTGTAGGATAACCGATACCAAAAGAAATCCCGCCTGCATAAATATTCCCTCCATTGTCAAATGTTGCAGTGTGCCCAAAATTCGCTGCACCAAATGTTCCGGAAAGAGTGGCTGCTATAACCGTTGGGTCAATAATCAAAGGTTTGGAGTCATCATATCCATCAGGAAATTCAAAGGTTACCTGATTTCCGTTTAAAACATATTGGCAATTAACCACTCTTTCTTTACCCTCAATAAGCTGATAAGCAAAAGGTTGTTTTTCAATGATTGTTTCGACAGAGGTATAAATAATCAAATTTCCATTATCCATTTCAATACCATCCGTTCCTTCATAATCTAAAATAATTTGGCGCGGATCAGCACCCGCTTCAACAATGAAATCATATTTGAAATGGCCTTCAGAGCTGTAAGTTTCTAGATTAATGCCTTCGTAAATATTCTGGTAATTTATTTTATGGAACAAGGGTACATATGTAGCCCATTTGGAAGGATCATTTCCTAAAATATAATTGTTGTATTCTACTTTTTTATCTAATCCTTCTAAACGATCGGTTTGAGCATTTTGAAAATGTACTTTGTAAGCATGGCTCCGGATGAAATGCGCATTGCGAACAGAATCTGATGCATACATCACATCATGTATTCCTTCTACATCTTCATGATTGGAAAACACGTAGGTAAATGCATTTTCTTCAAGATACACCGTATTTATCCCACCAATATTAGCTTTGTAACGCACACTAGGATGCCATTGATTATTGTTTTGGATAAAGGAAATATCTGATTTGTCGTGATTGTGATTATGAACCTGACCTAAATGATTTTGTTGAGCAGAAAGCTGAGCAAAAACCAGCAGCCCTGCGAAGAAAAGTAAAAGTTTTGAAGTTTTGGTATTCATAGCGACTATGTTAATGGTATTCTACATATAGTATAAACAGTAAATTTGATGTAAAGATTACGCAAGGGGAAGCTTTTTCTTAAAATTAATAATAATGCCCATAAAATGCTTATAATCTTTTGTGAGCGGAAAGACAAAAGCTTCAATAATCTTTGTTTTGTAAAAAAAACAGGCGGGTAAAATGAACTATAAATATAACGCTTTTTTTGTTAAAATAATGTCCCCGTTCTGGAAGGAGGAATGATGCCAAGATGTTTGTAGGCTTTTTCCGTAACTTCTCTTCCACGAGGTGTCCGATGAATATAACCTTCCATGATTAAAAAAGGTTCGTGAACCTCCTCGATTGTGCCGGCTTCTTCGCCAACAGCAGTTCCAATGGTGCTGATACCAACTGGTCCTCCTTTGAACTTGTGGATTATCGTTGACAAGATTTTATTATCCATTTCGTCCAAGCCACCTTCATCAACATTGAGGGCATTAAGGCCATATTTGGCGATTTTAATATCAATATTCCCATCTCCTTTGATTTGCGCAAAATCGCGAATTCTGCGAAGGAGTGCATTGGCGATACGGGGAGTTCCGCGGCTGCGGCGAGCAATTTCCTCTGCGCCATCCTGTGTAATCGGAAGATCTAAAATGCCAGCAGATCTTTTTATAATTTTAGTTAAAGTCGCAAAATCATAATAGTCCAAATGGCAGTTGATACCAAATCGAGCCCGCATCGGTGCGGTCAGCAATCCCATCCTGGTGGTCGCTCCAACGAGTGTAAAAGGATTTAATGTGATTTGGATACTTCGCGCATTCGGACCACTATCGATCATGATATCGATCCGGTAATCTTCCATTGCCGAATAAAGGTATTCTTCTACAACATTGTTTAGCCGGTGGATTTCATCAATGAAAAGCACATCATTTTCTTCCAAATTGGTCAATAAGCCCGCAAGGTCCCCTGGTTTTTCTAAAACAGGACCAGAAGACATCTTCATATTGGCATTCAGTTCGTTGGCAATAATATAAGAAAGTGTAGTCTTTCCAAGACCTGGAGGGCCATGCAATAAAACATGGTCAAGCGCTTCCCCTCTGAGTTTGGTCGCAGCTATAAATACTTTTAAATTTTCAACAATTTTGGGTTGACCGCTAAACTCATCCAGTTCCTTAGGGCGTAGCGCGCGTTCAATCTGATTGTCTTCAGAAGTATATTGTTCGTTTGTAGGGTCTAAATTTTCATTCATAAAGTTTTCGCTTCTTGGGCTCTTATTCAATTTCTTTAATGCAGGTTATTTCGACAGCCATATCTTCAGCCATACAAATGCTCATGGCATCGGGAAGCTCTATATAATCAAAACGAATTTTTTGACCATCATGTAATTCAAAATTTTCATCATTTAATTTAACAGGCAGTAGCTTGTCACCGTTTTCTAAAACGATCAAAAAAGTGCAACCATCCAGACCTGTGAAATCTTTTACTGTTGCGATAGTTTTGCATTCAGAGCTCTCACCGTTTGGCATATCTTTTTTTGTTTTGCAGCTTAACATACAAATTACACAAAACAGAAATAAGAGGATTCGCATATTGTGATTTTACTTAAAGTATTGTAAATGAAATGGATATAATAGATTTTGTAAAATATTCAATTAAAATAGACATTTTTGTAAAAAAGCTTTTAAACCTGTGTTGTATTTGTGCTAAATGTAGAAAAACAGGTATAAAATTCTTACATTTGTGCCTGATTTCGAAAAAGATAATTTTAACTAAAATACGACTTAAATATGAGCGGAACAAAAGTAACGATTGAAAACGGAAAATTAAACGTACCTAACAACCCCATCATTCCTTTTATTGAAGGTGATGGTATCGGTCCTGATATTTGGGCGGCATCAGTTCGTGTTTTTGATGCAGCAGTTGAAAAAGCTTATGGAGGAACCAGAAAGATCGAATGGAAAGAAATTTATGCAGGGCAAAAAGCCATGGATAAAACTGGCGAGTGGTTGCCTCAGGCTACTCTTGATGCTATAAACGAATACTTGGTTTCGATCAAAGGACCATTGACTACTCCTGTTGGTGGAGGTATTCGATCTTTAAATGTAGCGCTTCGTCAGAAGTTGGATCTTTATGCTTGTGTGCGTCCTGTAAGATGGTTTCAGGGAGTTCCTTCTCCTGTGAAAGAACCCGGAAAGGTGGATATGGTGATTTACAGAGAAAACACAGAAGATATTTACGCAGGTATTGAATATAATAACGGTACTCCGGAAGTTGAAAAATTAAAGCAATTTTTAATAGATGAAATGGGTGTTACCGAAATTCGTTTTCCAAATACTGTTTCTCTTGGGATTAAACCTGTTTCTGTAGAAGGTACGGAACGATTGGTTCGTTCGGCCATCAATTATGCTTTGGAAAATGATCGCAAATCTGTAACCCTGGTTCATAAAGGAAATATCATGAAATTTACGGAAGGTAAATTCAAAGAATGGGGTTATGCACTTGGCGAAAAGAGAATTTGGTGCAGTGGATTATGAAGGCGGGCCATGGCAAATTATTAAAAAAGATGGTAAAGAATTGATTATCAAAGATGTGATCGCTGATGCATTTTTACAGCAAATTCTTTTGAGACCTGCGGAATATGATGTAATTGCTACCTTAAACTTAAATGGAGACTATATTTCTGATGCCTTGGCAGCAATGGTTGGTGGTATTGGCATTGCTCCAGGAGCAAATATCAATTACGAAACCGGTGTTTCCATCTTTGAAGCTACTCATGGAACAGCACCAAAATATGCTGGTCAGGACAAAGTTAATCCAAGTTCTGTGATTCTTTCTGGTGTGATGATGTTTGAATATATGGGTTGGAAAGAAGCTGGAGAATTGATTGTAAACGGAATTGAAGGAGCTATTGCTAAAAAACGAGTGACTTATGATTTTGAGCGTTTGATGGACGGAGCAACTAAGTTTAAATGTTCAGAGTTTGGAACAGAGATTATTGAAAATATGACCAAAGAATCAATGGTTGGATAATCATTGGATCTTCAAAATTGAATAAGAAAAAGGTGTTATCTTTTAGTTGAGATGACACCTTTTTTATTTGGAAAACTTCTTTTTTAAAAAAAACAAGCCTTCGATTAAATTACAAAGGCTTGTTTCTTGTTTTTTAGATGTTTTATAAGAAATTACTTAAGCGGAGAAAGAAGTACCGCAGCCGCAAGTATCTTTTGCATTTGGATTATTAAAAGTAAATCCACGATTGTTGAGGCCTTCCATCCAATCTATTTCGATGCCCAGCAAATAAATAGCATGTGCTTTTTCCATAAAAACTTTCATACCATTTATTTCAAAAACGTCATCATTTTCACTTTTCTGATCAAACCCTAACAAATAAGAGAAACCAGAGCATCCACCACCTTTAACACCAACACGCAAACCATGGTCTCCAGTTACTTTTTGTTCACTCATGATCCGTTTTAGTTGCTTAACTGCTCCGTCGGTAAGTGTAATAGGTTGTATTGCAATATCTTCTTTTATACTACTCATTTCTTTATTTTTAAATGAACCTCAAATCTACATAAAAAATGAACGTGTTAAAAATATACACGGCTCCATTTGATGTTATTAACATTTTTATTCTTAGAATTGTTGTTACAAAAAGTGAGCCTTTTCGTTATAATGAAGGAATATTTGTAAATAGCGTTCCAAGCTGCTATTTTTGCGAAAAATATAAAAAATAAAATATGCCTATTTGGTTGTCCGTCATATTAGAGATTGTTAAAATAACCGTTCCAGCATTAATTGTTTTTCTTACGGTTTATACCTTATTGAAACAGTATTTGGAAAATCAATATAAAATTAGAATGCTTGACCTTAAACAAAGCCAGCAAAAGACTACTACAAGGTTGAGGTTACAGGCTTATGAAAGACTTTCGTTGTTCTGTGAACGTATTTCCATTCCAAGTATGATACTTCGTTTGCGCAATGAAAAAATGAATGCCACAGATCTGCGGTTAACTCTAATGATTGCTATTCAGCAGGAATTCGAGCATAATATAACCCAGCAGGTCTATGTATCTGACCAACTTTGGCAAATCGTAAAAATTGCGCGGGATGATGCAGTCAATATTATCAATTTGGTTTATAATTCTATTGAGCCAAACACTACTGCGAGAGAATATTCAAATGCAATTGTTCATTATCTGGAAAACAGAGAATTTATCTCTTCAGACAAAGCTTTAAATGCTATTAAAAAAGAAGCAGGCTTATTGATGTAGTATATTTTTGATAGTAGAAAATAAAAATCCCTTTCTGAGTGCTTGCTTGAGAAGGGATTTGTTATTTTTGGAAGATTATCAAAGATTCAATTTCATGACAATAAAATGCCTGAGTCTCCTTTTTTTAGTTATCACATTGTCCTGCGCCAAGGTTAATCATGTTGCTGATTATCAGGTTAGTGCCTACCAAATAAATGATTCAATCAATTCAGATAACGTTGATGAAATAAATGAATTGATCAAGCCTTATAAAACAAAGCTTGATGCTGAAATGAATGTGGTAATTGGTGAAAGTGCAACACGATTAAATAAGGCATTTCCGGAATCAACTTTGGGCAATTTTGTAGCTGATGTTTTGTATCGAAAAGCGGAGGAATATTATGAAGGAAAGGTTGATTTTGCATTGATTAATTATTACAGTATTGGAATTCAAGAGGTACAAAAGGGAAATATTACCAAAGCTCAGGTTTACGAATTAATGCCTTTTGAAAATCATTTGGTGATTATGAAAGTGGATCAGTATGTCGTGCTCCAGTTATTTGAGAATATTGCAAAAAAAGGAGGATGGCCAATTAGTAAACAAGTAAAATTTAAAATTGAAAACGATATACCAATTGATATTTCAATAAATGGCCAACCTTTAAAAGGGGGGTATATCTATCATATTGCTGTTTCGGATTATCTTGCTAACGGGGGAGACAGTTGTTCCTTTTTTAAAGGGGAAGATCGTGACAATGTCGATGTTTTGATCAGAAATATGATCATGCAAGGTATTCTTGATCAATACGAAAAAGGAGTGGCAATTACTGCAGCCTTGGATGGAAGAATTAAATTGAAAGAATAATCAATTAAATCTTTAGCTGTTAAATGAAGAGAAGATTATTTATTAAAAGAGCAGGAACGCTGGGCTTATTAATTGGTAGTGGTACATTTCCTCTTGAAGCATTTTCTGGTCCCGAAATCACAAAACTTACTATTCTTCATACTAACGATGTACACAGTAGAATTGAACCTTTTCCAATGGATGGAGGACCTTATCAAGGTTTAGGTGGAGCTGCCAGGCGTGCCGCTCTTGTGGAGAAAACCCGGATAGAAGAAGAGAATGTTTTGTTGCTGGATAGCGGAGATATTTTTCAGGGAACTCCATATTTTAATTACTTTGGTGGGGAACTTGAGTTTAAGCTCATGTCAGCAATGAAATATGATGCTGCTACAATAGGAAATCACGATTTTGATGCTGGAATAGATGGTCTTTTTAAACAATTGCCTAATGCTAATTTTCCCTTTGTAATTTGTAATTATGACTTTTCTGATACCATAATGGATGGCCAGACAAAGCCTTATGAAATTTTTGAAGTTGCTGATATTCGGATAGGTATTTTAGGCCTTGGAATTGAACTGGAAGGAATGGTTCCTGCTAAACAGTTCGGAAATACTAGATATTTAGACCCGATAAAAAATGCAAATAAATTTGCAGAAATCCTGAAGAATGATGAAAAATGTGATCTGGTGATTTGTCTTTCCCACCTTGGTTATAAATATAAAGACAATAAGGTCTCTGATATCGCATTAGCCAAAAAAAGTAAAAATATTGATTTAATTCTGGGAGGCCATACCCATACTTTTATGGAACAGCCAGACAAGTACTTTAATCTTGATAAAAAGGAAGTGATGATTAACCAGGTTGGGTGGGGAGGAATGGTTTTGGGACGAATAGATTTCTATTTTGAGCGAAATTTTAAAAACCGCTGTTCAACTTGCAATAATATAACGGTGAAAGGAAAAATCTAAGTGAAAGTCACTGGTTAGTGTTAAATTCTGTTAGAGCATTAACTTATATTAAATTTTTTACTTATGAGTAATATTTATCTTATTTGTACTGGATTTAGAGTTTATTTACGTTCCTTTAGCCGCTAAGGTTTTGATAGTCAAAGGAATCCTTTTTTTGATTAAACTTTCGCTTGTATCATTGAAAAAATGACACTTGTAATAATAGTTTATATCAACTAATTTTTTTTGAGAAAAGATTAGAAATACATTTCACAATCCGGGTTTTTTTTCTCAAATTTGTAGTCTTCCATTATTAAATTTATTTGTTGGGAGAAAGCAATATATAATGTTTAATAATGGCAAATCCAATGTAAATACATTGACTCCTACTTTTACATCTTGCTGATACTTTGAATTCTACACATTTCGGTTTTTAATTATATTAATTAATTTTGGCATACGCCACTATTGAATCTGGAGAATGATAAAAACTTGCGCTACAGTATGGGATAGCTGTCTGCGAACTATTCGTAGAAATGTTAATAATCAAAGTTTTAAAACTTGGTTTGAGCCGATTCGAGCTGTTCGATTAGAACAAAATGCTCTTACGATTCAGGTTCCTAATAAGTTTTTTTATGAATGGTTGGAAGAGCATTATGTTGCCTTACTTAAAACGACTATAAGACAAGAACTTGGAGAAAAAGGACGACTGGAATATCAGATACTTATGGGTCCAAATAATGATCAGGATCAAACAGCTAGAACTTCCTCTTCCTCTACTTCGAAAAGAGATATGAATGTCCCTGGATCTGTTGATACCGGCAGCATAAAGAATCCATTTATCATACCTGGTATAAAGAAGATCACGATTGATCCTCAATTAAATCCAAGTTACACTTTCGAAAATTTTATCGAAGGGGATTGCAATCGACTTGCTCGTTCAGCCGGTCTTGCAGTTGCAAGTAAACCAGGTGGCACTGCTTTCAATCCATTGGTGATATTCGGAGATGTTGGATTAGGCAAAACTCATTTGGCACAAGCCATTGGAAACGATGCTCTAGTTAGTGATCCCAGTAAAACGGTTCTTTATGTCTCTTCTGAAAAATTTACCAATCAAATTATTGAGTCAATTAGAAATAATGCGGTCAATGATTTCGTAAATTTTTATCAGCTAGTTGATGTTTTAATTGTTGATGATATTCAGTTTTTGGCAAACAAGGTTAAGACCCAAGAAATCTTTTTTCATATTTTTAATCAGCTGCATCAAAATGGGAAGCAATTGGTGCTAACTTCTGATCGCCCTCCAAAAGATCTTGATGGCATGGAAGAAAGATTGATTTCCCGTTTTAAATGGGGGCTTTCTGCTGATTTGCAAGCGCCAGATCTCGAAACTAGAATGGCAATTCTTGAGACAAAAATGAATCAGGAAGGTTTAGATTTACCTTATGATGTTACAGAGTTTATTTGTTACAATATAAAAAACAATATTCGTGAACTGGAAGGTGTGTTAATATCACTAGTGGCTCAATCAATGCTGAATCGAAGAGAGATAGATATTGAGTTGGCGAAGGAAGTTATTAAAAACTTTGTGAAGCAAATGTCAAAAGAAATTACCGTTGAGTTTATTCAAAAACTTGTGGCGGAACATTTTGATTTACCAGTCGACAAGCTAAAAGGCCAAACCCGCAAACGTTCCATTGTAATTGCTAGACAGCTTTCTATGTATCTTGCAAAAAACCTGACAAATAAATCACTAAAGGCGATTGGTGAAAATTTCGGAGGACGAGATCACAGTACTGTGATTTATTCCTGCAAAGCAGTTCAGGATCTTTTAGACACGGATATGATTTTTAAGGACACCGTTTCCGATCTTGAAAAAAAGATCAAAATGAGTCTTAATGAAAAATAAGAAAGCATAAAAATAGCTAATAACTTAACGAATAACAGATACAACAGGAAAGGCAGCTCAATTTGAGCTGCCTTTCCTGTTGTATAAATTATCAAATAGCGATTCTCAGTCAGTTAAAAGCAAGGTGTTGTTGTCCACTCATTGTTCAAAATGAGCTTTATTATTGAAAGTGATTTCTTCGGATTGATAAACAATGGATGCTTCTTTTTCTAAATCAATCTGGTACACATTTCTATTTTTATACCACCCTCCACCTTTACCTTTACTGCCTTTTGTTGATGAACATGAGCCAGAAAGCAAGGCGACCGCGGTCATAAATAGAAAAAAGTAGCTATTTTTTTTCATGGTCCGTCTTTTTGGATTAATAAAAATGATGAATCCTTATTCTTCTTTATATTTTTATTAAACGGAAGAATAAGCTTTTTGGTAGAGAGGTCTATAAGTAAAATGAGAGGTGAACTTCTTTACAAGTTCTTCTAAATATCACGACTGAAAATTGGCTTCTTGAAGAAAATTGTGACAATCTAATCTTAGTTATAAAAAAAAAATAGATGGTTTGGATCTTCTCCAGATTATTATAAAGTGGTGTGAGATACTCTTGATGTGTATTAATTTATAAAATCGTTTTTTGCTTTATTGTTTAATTTTCTGATTTTTTTACCTGAATTATTGTCACAAGATCTAAACTGTTTTTCATTAATAAATCTGGAGTTACTTCATTTTTTATAAATGCTTGGATTCTTCGTTTTTTAGCGTTTTGTTTCAATATTAGCATCATATTTTGTTAGTATTAAAGCATTTTTAGAATTTCTATTGATTTAGAATTTAGTCTAATAACAAGGGGATTCTTAAGTCACAATTTGAAAGAACAGGATCATGTTTGTTAGTCTATTAATAAGATAAATTTATATCGAAATAGAAAACTGATTTCTATTCCCTTCCAAAAAATATCCCTCAAGTTTTCCCTCTTCATTGTAATTTTTATAAGCAAACTTCCCAACATTTTTTCTAAATCTGGATTTTAAAAGATCCATAATAGTTTCCTTATGAGAAAAAGATTTACACTTTTTGGGTTATTGTTACTTTTTAGTTTACTCGGAAATGCGCAGGATCCTTCCTTTTCACAATTTTATGCAAACCGAATTTATTTGAATCCAGCTTTTACTGGTTTAGAATCAGGATTGAGTGTTGCTGGTGTCGCAAGGATGCAGTGGCTCAATGTAGACTATGGTTTCCGTACCTATGGATTTTCCGTTGAAATACAAGAGCCATTTATAAAAAGTGGTTTCGGGCTTAACTTATTGAGTAATACGGAAGGGTTGGCTCAATTAAAAACTACCATGGTTGGTCTTTCCTATTCTTATACCATCCCAATGGTCAAGCATAATATTCATTTTGGATTTCAGGCAAGTTGGTTTCAAAAATCAGTGGACTGGAGCAAAATTATTTTTTCGGATCAGCTCGATCCTGTTTATGGAGCAATTTATCCTACTTCCGCAGTACCGGTTTTGGATCGAGTTTCCTATACGGATTTTGATGCGGGAGTGATCTGGAGATTTAGCTCAGACCTTAAACTTGGAAAACGAAAATACCGCGATGTTTTGAGTAGCATTGGGGTAAGTGTTCATCATTTGCCGTCTTTATTCAAATCAACCGGTGGGGGAGAATCCCTTCAAAATTTAGAAACGAAGACTGCACCAAGGCTTACTTTTCATGCAGGAACGGTAATTCCTATGGTTGTTTTTAACGGATCTAAAAAAGAAATCGCGGTTTCTCCAAATTTAAAAATTGATGTACAAGGCGAGGATCTCTTTAAATTCAAGGAAGTTCTACAAGTTTATACCTATGGTGCCTACCTACTTTATGACGGTTTTTATGTTGGTGCTTTGTATCAAAATAAACACATTTTTTCTCATTACAAAAATACCAATTCCTGGATACTGGCCGTAGGTGCAAGTATGGATGCAGGAAAGGATTCCAAGTTTTTTGTAGGACTTAGCTATGATGCCAATACGACAGGTGTTGGAACAAGGGCAGGTGGCGTTTATGAAATCGCTTTTCGATGGACCGGTAATTATGTCCAGGGAATTTTTGGAGGAAAGCGTAAAAGTAAGAACAAGAAGTACTTGAAGTGTTTTAATTTCTTTTAGGAATTAGTGTAAGGTTTTTTCAAACCTAAAAATTCGATTTCCCCTCCGTTCAGATTTCCATAATAGAAATACCAATTATTACAACAACATACCAAATCCATGAAAATATGAGATCAAACGGACTTTTACTAATCTTTTCATTTATAGTATTTCACACAGCTAATAGTTTTGGCCAGTGTAATTTTACTATTTCTGATAATAATCCCTGTGGATTGACCTCAGTTGATTTTAATGTGGTAAGCCCTAGTGGCTCCTACGAATGGGACTTTGATACTGATGGTAATATTGATGATACTGGTATCAATGTATCTTATTCATTTCCTCAGGCTGGAATTGATACAGATTACACAGTAACCTTATTTAATAATGGAAATCCTTGTACTCCACAAGTCGTTACCGTTCAAGCTACGCCAGATCCTTCAATTGGAGTGGTTCCAGGTAGTGGCATTATGGATGGAAATGATATTAGGGTTTGTAGCAGTAATGAGAATATTGCTTTTGAAATTTATAATGCTTCAACGACCTATTCAATCAATGATACTTATGAAATAAATTGGGGAGATGGGACTATTGAAACATTCGATAATACTACTTTTCCTAATACTTCATCCATTACTCACAATTATAGTGGATTTGGATTTTATGATATAACAGTTACAACAACGGCTACCAATGGATGTGTCAATGTAGAATATTATACACTTTATAACGGAGGAAATCCATCTGTTGGATTAGCAAACCCAGGAAACACAACAGGTTTGTGTGCTCCAGCAACTATTAATTTTCCAATTACAAATACAGCTACTAACCCAACGGGTACGATGTATTATGTTTATGTAAGTGGAGAAATAGTAGATTCTTTTACTCAGGATAACGTTCCCTCAATTTATAGTTATACTTTCTTGCAATCATCTTGTGGTTTAACTACTTCTACTGGAAACTATGAAAATGCATACGATGTTCAGGTTGAAGCAAGTAATCCATGTGGATCTTCTTTAGCTACTATTGAACCGATTGAAATAAGTGATCCACCGGATGTCATTTTTGAAGTTGATGAACCATCTTTTAGTTGTACAGGAGAAGCTTTTACAATGACAAATACTTCTGTAGGAATTAATGAAGTGGTTTCTGGTAGTCCTTCAACCTGTACAAGCCTTGCTCCAAGTTGGACGATTACACCAGGTGTTCCAGGTGTTGACTGGATAGTTGTAAGTGGAAATTTATTTAATTCTGAAGAAATAATAGTTGAATTTCTTATTCCTGGAGATTACACAATCACCATGTTTATTAACAGTCCTAGTTGTGGTTCAGGACAATTTAGCCAGGATGTCACCATACTTGAAGGGGCAATTGCCGGAGCTGATGTGGATTTAAATACTGCAGCATCACCTGCTTCTGATGATTGTATTCCGACGCTGGCAACTTTTAATAATTTGTCAACCGGTGATAGTTTGTCTTACCAATGGGTGATAAATCCTGGAAGTGGTTGGGAATTCGTCGATACTTTTAATTATACAACAGAAGATTTACAAATTTTGATTAATGAAGCTGGGGAATATGATGTTTCTCTGATTGTTTCAAATCAATGTGGAGCTCAAACCTGGGATACTTTGTTGGTTATAGCAGCTGAGCCGGAAATAGTTTTAGATCCTATTCCTGATTTCTGCGAAGAAGCTACGCTTGATTTCGATGCTTCAAACGTGAATTTTATAGCAAACTATGGTACTTTTTCTTCTATAGAATGGAGCTTTTCTGGAGCGGTACCTTCTTCTTCAACGGATACTTATCCTACTGGTATTTATTATGGTTCGCCAGGAGATTATACTGTGACAGTAACCGCAACCAATCAATGTGGTGATTTTACAACATCACAATCGTTTACTATTCAAGCACCAAGTGCAATTACTATTGACAATGATATTGAAGTTTGCGAAGATGCTGCTAATTTCACCGTAAATGCAACACCTGCAGGAGGAACCTGGAGTGGTGATGGTGTAAATAGTTCAGGAGTTTTTGATCCTTCGAGTAACAATATTGGGGATAATATTTTAACCTATAACTATGTTGATGGTTCTTGTATTTTAGAAGCAACTATGGTGGTTACCGTATTTCCTTTGCCTTTGGTTGACGCTGGCGATGATCAAACAGCTTGTGTCAATGATGTTCCATTCTTAATTGATGGAGGTTCACCTGCAGGAGGAATTTGGTCTGTGGATAATGGTGGAGTAATAGTTGGACTTAATGTTTTTGATCCGGCTGCATCAGGTCCAGGTGTTTATACGCTGACCTATTCATATTCTGATGAGAATGGTTGTACAAATGAAGCAGATAAAACAATTGTTGTCAATGCCTTGCCAGTTGTAGAAGCCGGACCAAATCAATCAATCTGTGAAAATCCAAATGATTATCAATTAACTGGTTTCACTCCTCCTGGAGGAACCTGGTCGGGTCAAGGAGTTTCTCCTTCTGGAGTTTTTAATGCAAATAATACTCCTGGAACCGGAGCATATACTTTATATTATAATTATACGAATTCTAATTCAGGATGCTCCAATGTGGATAGCATGATAATGACAGTTGTGTCTAATGAAATAGCCGATGCAGGAAATGATGAGACGGTTTGTATTACTGAAGATCCATTTGTGATTGCTACAGGTTTGCCTATTGGAGGAACATGGAGCGGAAATGGTGTCAATTCCGGTAATAATACTTTTTATCCATTAGTTGCTGGACCTGGAGATCATATTTTGACTTATACATACGGAACAGGGATTTGTGAAACCACTGATACGAAAACAATTACGGTGCTGGATTTACCTAACATCGTTATACCTCCTGATCAGACAATGTGTATTAATGAAACATTTTTAGATCTTGGAACAGCAACACCTGCAGGAGGAACCTGGGATGGAAATGGTATCAGCGGAACAGTCTTTTTTCCGGCTAATGCAGGAGTTGGGATTCATGTTTTGACTTATACCTATACTGATCCGTGGAACAATTGCTCAAATTCAGAAAGTTTAACCGTAGAGGTTTTGCCTCTTCCGGTACTTTCAGCAAATGATACCTCGTATTGTAATACACCAGGTTTTGTTGGTTTGCCTGTAACCAATCCGGTTGGAGGAACCTGGTCAGGTGCTGGAGTTTCTGGTAATCAGTTTGATCCGTTTTTGGCTGGAGGTTCAGGAACATATACTTTGACCTACGATTATACTGATGGTAATGGTTGTGGAAATAGTATAACCATTGAAGCGACTGTTATTGATCCTTCGACTATTGAAGCAGGAGATAACCAGATTTTTTGTATTGATGCTTCTCCAATTGATTTAGATCAATTCGCGTCACCTCCGGGTGGAACATGGACTGGGGTAGGTTTAAATGGTAGTATATTCGATCCGAGCCAGGCTGGACCAGGCAATCATACTTTAACCTATAGTTTAGGGACTGGAAATTGCCAAGTTTCAGATGATATGATCATTGTGGTCAATCCACTTCCTATCGTAACAACAGAGTCTGATTTTGATATTTGTGTAAATGAAACTGCAATTACTTTGAGTGCTACTCCCGCTGGTGGAAGTTGGATAAGTAATAACGGAGGGGTCTTAAATGGCAGTGTTTTCAATCCAAGTGGAAGTGGAGAAGGTGTTTTTTCTTTTACTTATACTTATACAAATAATAATGGCTGTACAAACTCAGATGAATTAATAATTACAGTAAATCCATTGCCACAATTGGTGTCAAGTGATACCAGCTATTGTAATACACCTGGGTTGGTCAATTTGCCAATTGCAACTCCATTCGGTGGTACATGGAACGGTCCTGGAGTGAATGGAAATCAGTTTAATCCACAAACAGCAGGTGGTATAGGTACTTATATTTTAACTTACCAATATACCAACGGAAATGGCTGTTCAAATACGACTAATATAAATGTTTCGGTCATTGATCCAGATAATGTAAATGCTGGAAACGATTTCGCAACTTGCGTCAATTCAGGAGCAATTGATCTTAGCCAAATTGCATCGCCTCCGGGTGGTGTTTGGAATGCTAATGGTAGTTCCGGTTTAAGTGGTTTTATATTTAATCCTTCCATTGCGGGAGTCGGAACTCATACTTTAACGTACAGTATTGGTAGTGGAAACTGCCAGGTTTCAGATAATATAACGATAATTATTAATCCGCTTCCTAGCGTTGATGCTGGAAATGATTTTGAAGTTTGTATCAGTGAAAATTCTGTTGTTTTAAACGGAAATCCTTCGGGTGGAAGCTGGACAAGCAACAATGGAGGTGTCTTGGGTGGAAATATTTTTAATGCAAGTGCTTCTGGAACTGGTATCTTTTCTTTTACATACGCTTATACTGATATAAATGGTTGTACCAATACGGATGACGTTTTAGTAACCGTTAATGGTCTTCCTGTCTTGACTACAAATGATACTTCTTATTGTAATACTCCTGGATTAACGGATTTGCCTTTTTCTACACCTATTGGTGGAACATGGAGCGGGCAAGGAGTTTCAAACAATCAATTTAATCCAGCTACAGCAGGAGGCGCTGGAAGCTACGTGGTTACGTATTCTTATACGGATAACAATGGCTGTGAAAATAGTATTAATGCAAATATAACTGTGATTGAACCAGATGCTGTAGATGCTGGTGAAGATACCATAGTTTGTATTGACGCTTTATCATTTGATTTAAATACAATGGTTTTTCCAATGGGTGGAAGCTGGGATGCAAATGGTAGTGCTGGTCTAAATGGATCTATGTTTGATCCAAGCCAAGCTGGCGTGGGTTTCCATACATTGACCTATTCGATTGGTTCTGGCAATTGCCAGGTTAGTGATGATGTAATTGTAACTATTCAGGCGCTCCCGATTGTAGAAGCTGGTTCAAATGTGGCCATTTGTTTTGGAGAGCCTGCCTTTAATCTTAATGAAAATAATCCAACAGGAGGTACATGGAGCGGAATCGGAATAATTGATCCGCAAAACGGAACATTTGATCCTTCTCTGGCACCTGGTGATTATACTTTGACCTATACTTACAGTGATAATATTGGTTGTACAAATAGTGATGAACTTGTTGTGACTATCGTACCTCTTCCAATCGTTGATGCTGGAGATGACATCGTATTTTGTGCGCAAGGAATTAATGTAGAACTGGAATCCGGAACACCAATTGGAGGTGTTTGGAGCGGACCGGGAATTATTGACGGAGAAAATGGAGTACTTAATCCTGATTTTGCTGGTGGAATTGGTTCTTATGATATTGTTTATACTTATACAAATCCAAATACAGGTTGTACTAATTTTGATAGTTTGATTGTGCATTTGATTGAACCCGAAGTTGTGGATGCAGGTCCAAATGATACCTTGTGTATTGATCAAGGCATTTACTATTTAGCAGGAAATACCCCAACGAATGGAACCTGGAGTGGAGATGGTATAGTTGACTCGAATGCCGGAGCTTTTGATCCGATTGTAGCGGGTGGTGGTGTACACGTCTTAACCTATTCATACGGCGAAGGAAGTTGTTTTGTACAAGATGCTAAAACAGTTCTTGTTGTAGACTTAACACATGTTGAAGCTGGACCTGATGAATCAACTTGTTTGACTTATGATCAGATTGTCCTCGAAGGTTACAGCCCTCCAGGAGGAACATGGAGTGGCTCAGGAATTATCGATCCCGTTTATGGTGTATTTGATCCTTCATTAGCAGGAGCAGGAAGCCATACTTTGACCTATACTTTTGTTGATGATATGTCAGGATGTATTAATGCTCCAACGAAGGTAATCACTGTATTTCCTATGCAAGACCCTAATTTTAATATCCCTGAAATGGCTTGTCGAAATGATGTTATTTTCTTTGATAATTTGGTTTCAGATATTTTCGAATACAGTTGGGATTTTGGAGATGGTGCGACAAGTACTGTCTATGAACCTCAGCATATCTATGATGTTGCAGGAACTTACACCGCAAGTTTGAGTGTAGAAAATGAATTTGGTTGTGTGGGCTATGTGGAGCGTGAAATCGTAATTACTGATGTTCCTGTGGCGTATTTCCAACCCAATACCACAGAAGAATGTGTTGGATTAGAATTACAACTTTCAAACGAAAGTGTAGGAGAAGGATTGGAATATCTGTGGAATTTTGGAAACGGAATTACTTCAACAGAAGCTAATCCAGAGATCGTTTATTTTGGACAAGGAATTAGTGATACTACTTACGTGATCACTTTAACCGTTACTAATATTTGTGGAACCAGTAATTTCCAGGATGTGATTACAATTCATCCACTTCCTCAAGCAGCTATTGGATTATCACCACAAACAGATTGTTCTCCAGTTATCATGAACTTTGCAAATATCTCTACAGGAGCTGCGACTGAATTTTATTGGAATTTTGGAAATGGAAATACCTCAACTGATCCAATTCCTGAATCTCAGACTTACTTTACGGATACTACGATATCTGTTTATACAGTAACTTTGATTTCTTCAAACGTGTGTGGATCTGATACGGCGACAACTCAGGTTGTAGTCGAACCAGCAAATGTTCAGTCATTATTTGGAGTCTCAGACCAACAGGGATGCGAGCCATTTACCGTAGAATTTTATAACTATGCGACACCAGGAGCAGTAATTGATTGGGATTTTGGCGACGGTAATACTTCTGCCGTTGAACAACCTATTTATACTTTTGAGGAGCCAGGGACTTATACCGTTATCCAATATGCTAATTCAGAATGTGGTTATGATACTTCTACAATAAATATTACCGTATTACCTAAGCCTGCAGTTGTTTTTGTTCATTCGTCATTTGTTTGTTTGAATCAACCGATTGAATTTGAAAACCTCTCTGTTAACGTTTCAGGAAATAGTTGGGACTTTGGTGATGGTGGAACCAGTACACTGACTTCTCCTTCGCATGTTTATAGCCAACCTGGAGAATACACGGTGACCCTGACAGGAGTATCGATGTTGAATCAGTGCCCTGCTAGTTATACAAGTACAGTGATAGTTCTGGATTTACCAACCGCTTCATTTGAACCTGAATCGACATTTGGTTGTGCACCATTTCCATTGCAATTAAATAACTTTTCAATAGGTGGAACTTTCTTCGAATGGGATTTTGGTGATGGAAATACCTCAAATGAAGAAAATCCAGTCCACGTTTTTGCAGAAGCTGGAACCTATGAAATCTCACTCGTCGCTACGGATATAAATGGTTGTTTTAATGATACTTCTGTAATGAATATTATTGTACATCCACGACCAGATGCAGGTTTTGACTTTGAGCGTGAATCTCTTTGTGGATTGCCGGCTGAGATATATTTTGAAAATGAAACGCAGGGAGCAACCGGGTTTGTGTGGACCTTTGGAGATGAAACAACCTCTGTTTTTAATGATCCAACAAAAATTTATGAAGTAGCAGGTGATTATGATATCATTTTGATCGCTTCTAATCAGTTTGGTTGTTTGGATACGATAGAAACTGAAATTAGAATTTACCCGGAACCAGAGGCTGATTTTGATGTGGGGACTGCTGAAGGATGTTCCCCTGTTGATGTGAAATTTATTAATCAATCGACAGACAGTAATCTGTATTCATGGGATTTCGGTGACGGAACTACCTCTAATGATGTAAACCCTGAGCATGTTTTTACAGAGCAAGGAGAGTACGATATTCAATTGATCGTTTCGGTTGAAGGTGCATGTTTTGACACTATTTTCCGTCAGAATATTGTTACTGTTCACGCAACTCCATTTGCTAATTTTGAACCAATGGAAATTGTAGACCAAAGTAGCGACGGAACATACGAAATGATAAATTTATCAGAAAATGCAGATGAATATTACTGGGAATTTTCTGATGGAGGCTCGTCTGAAGAAGAAAACCCAATCCACCGTTTTTATGGTGATGGGGCACAGCAAATTTACCTTGAAGCAATAAGCAGTTACGGATGTGTCGATGACACTTTGATCACCTTTTTGCCTGAGTTTTTTAAAGGACTTCACTTGCCAAATGGTTTCTCTCCTGAGCAAGGAATAGGGGATGTACGACTGTTTAGACCAAGAGGGGTAGGTCTGAAAGAGTATCATGTTCAGGTGTTTTCTACCTATGGCCAATTGTTATGGGAGTCTACTGCACTTGAAGATGGTCAACCTGCTGAAGCATGGGATGGAACCTATAATGGCCAAATTATGCCACAGGATGTTTATGTTTGGAAATGCCAGGGTATTTTTAAAGATGGTACTTCCTGGAAAGGGGAGAAAAGCGAAAAAGGCGGTTATAAAACCATGGGGTCAGTCATCTTATTAAGATAAAATCTATCGTCATGATTTAAGTCATATTTATGTGTTTTTATGGGAGATTTGATCGAGGCAGTCCATTTTTGGACTGTCTTTTTTTATGCGTGTATGTATGGAATTATTGAGCAAGGCTATGTAATTTGGTTTATTCTGTTTAAGAAAAAAGGGGGGGGATTTAATCGAAAAAACGTTCATTCCTTTTTCATTTTAAAATTCAAACATTCGGTTCTCGGTGATTGCATGTAATTTATTAAGTCGAATTTCTTTAATAGTAATAATTTGATTTGTAAGGAGGAAAGTTAATTAATTTGTTTTCATGTCACGATGTTGGTTTTTATGGGATTAAATTTGCCGAGGCTGTTTTTCTAGTATCAGTGACAATATAAAATGTTCAATTACTGTGCCATCGACTTAGTTTTAGCTATATGTTTTTAAAAATACCATAAATAGGGTAGAAGCCTTTTTTTCTACTCAAACCATTGTAAATCATAGGTTTGCTGAACTTTGAAACTAAAGATATGGTTTATGTTTTTCTATTCTAAGCTATTAATACCTCCTGACTTTCTATTTTATTTTTTTCCGCAAATTGTAACAAAGAGGCGATTGTCTATCGTTTCCAATTGTCTTTCCGACTTCTGACAAGAAATTTTCATAAAAAATGAATATATTTAGAATGATGTGCAGCCTTTCCGTTGCAATTATAATTATTCCAAGCTTTACCTCTTTGTGTTATGAACCAAAATGAAAACCTACAAAAGCTTTATCTCACGTATTTTTTTTTCATTCTAGCAGCAACGATTTTTGCTCAGGCACCGGTTACTTCTCAGACGGATTTCGGAATTGGATTTTCTGATGTATTGTTTTGGAGAGCACCTTCTGTAAATGGAGTAGAAGTTAAAGAAATCAAGGAATGGCGCAATTACGGGGATAATAAGGTTGTGCTCGGGGATCATTATACTTTCCGGTCGGGTGGTGCGCTTACTGCTGCTTTGATTACAGATGGGTATGAAGACAAACAGTTTTATTTTACGTATACATCAGGGGAGCGATTCCATTGGATATATCAGCATGAAAAATATGATTCGACCACCTATATCTTTGCGTATAAAGAAGGGCAGGATATTGTCGAAATGCATTTTGGAGATACCCGGAGGAAAACATTTTACTATAAAAATGAGAAAAGACAGGTAATAGAAAAGAAAGAATTTTTTAAAGATGTTTCCAAAAAAGAAAAATTTGATTTAAGCTCACGAACAGTTTACAATTATAATCAAAAGGATAGCCTTTTTGGAGAAATGCGTTACACTTATCATTCGAATGAGAAACCAACCACCAAAAAAGTTATTCATCATTATGACCTGTCTTCTGGTCTTAAAGTAAGAACAAACTTCTATAACCAGGATGGATTGCCTCATGAAAGCGATCATTTTTATTATAATGAAAAAGGTCAATTAATAAAAATTGTGAGGAGCAGTGATGTATTAAAGGATTATACTTTTTTCCAAAAATTATTTATTTATCAGAATAATCAACTTCAGAGAAAAGAATCCAGCTTTTATTTATCTGGTCAACGCGATAAAGAAAACCTCAGGAAAACAGAAGTTTACAGAGAAGGTCGATTAGTGTATAAAAAATTAAAAACGTCAGATGGCTCTGTGGTAGAAAGTAACTATCAATATATACCCCGACATAAGACTAAGACCTAGGTTGGCTTTTATTTAAATCCCTTTTTATCGTCTTCCAAAAATTATTTTTTAATTCTGTTGTATTATTAAAAACAATCATTTACATTTACACTAACCAAATGGTTAAACTTTTTGATTAAATGGCAGAAAATACAGAAATAGCAATATTGGAAGCGGCAAAGAAAGTGTTTACAAAGCGTGGATTTTCAGGTGCCAGGATGCAGGAAATAGCAGATGAAGCAAAGATTAACAAAGCAATGCTTCATTATTATTTTCGAAACAAGGAGAAGTTGTTTCAAGTAATTCTTGAGGATACAATGGCTTCGATCGTTGAAAAGTTTGGGCAAGCTTTAGAATCGGAAGGCACAGTAATGGAGAAGTTCGAAAATATTATTGAAGCATACATAACCAAGATCAAAGAAAACCCGCATATGCCTATTTTTATTTTGCATGAATTATCCCAGAATCGCTTGCAATTTCTGGATGCGGTCAAAAGAAGAATCCATCATTTGCCTAATTTTTTAGAATTTTTTCAACAAATACATGAAGAGCAAGAAGCTGGTTTGATAAAGGAAGTGCCTCCAATGCATTTGCTTTTAAATGTGATGTCTATGTGTATTTTTCCTTTTATAGTGAAGCCGGTATTTTGTAATATCATTGAAATTCCGGAGGAGCAGTTTGATATGTTAATGGATCAGCGGATTGAAGTGGTTACTGAGTTTGTGCGCAGTGCATTAGAAGAGTAACTTTTAAAATAGAGTTAACTCAACAGTTAATCTAAAGTATTGAAGTATAAAAATCATAAAGAACGCAAAGAATAAAAACAGACAATTATGTTTAAATATCTTTTAATCCTTTTAGGTCTATTTTACAATACCATAGGATATACACAATCGCTTGATACGCTTTCTTTGACAGCGGCTTTTAAAATGGCGGAACAAAACTACCCACTGCTGAAAAACAAAGTTTTGCTTCAGGAGGCTACCACTTTAAAGTTGGAAAACCTAGGTCAATCACGGTTACCCACAATCCAATGGAAAGCTGACGCCACGTTACAATCAGAAACAGTTGAATTCCCGGCAGATTCTCCTGTGCCCATCAAACTGGATCTACCATTATTTAATGCAAAAACATACGCAGAGGTGCAATACGTCATTTATGATGGCGGAATTAATTCGGCGGAGCAAGAGCTCGAAAGGTTGCAATTGGAAGCTAGTCAGCAATCAATCGAGGTAGACATGAATGGACTCAAAGGGCAGATCAATCAATCTTTCATGGGTGTATTACTTTCTAAAGAACAGATTTCTTTATTGAAAGTTACGCTGAAAGATTTGGGCATTCGGAAAGAGACGCTTGAAGCGGGTGTTCGTCATGGCGTTGTTTTAGAAAGTGAAGTAGACAAAATTTCAGTAAAAGAATTGGAGATCATTGCAGAGATTGAAAAAACAGAAAGTGATATTAAGGCTTTGGTTGCGGTTTTAGAACGGTTTTTAGGAGTGGAGTTAAGTGATAATTTAGTACTTGTTTTACCTCAAATGGACGATTTTCAGTTAGGACTTCAGTTGGATCGCCCCGAACAGGAACTTTTCAGTTTGCAAAAGCAAGCGTTGCTTGCAAATGAAAACTTAATCCAGGGAGTTAAAAGACCGAAATTAAGTGCCTTTGCTAAGGCTGGTGTCGGTTATGCTAATCCTTTGAATTTTTTTGATACCAATGTTTCCCCATACGCATTAGGGGGCATCGCTTTTTCCTGGAATTTAATCGATTGGGGAAAATCAGATCGGGATCGCCAATTGCTGACCATTCAGAGTCAGGTGATTGACAACCAGAAGGAAACATTCGAACACAATTTGAACTTGACGGAAGGCAAGGTTGGAGAAGATATCGCCAAACTGAAAAAGCAACTTTTGCGTGATGAGGAAATCGCGGCACTTCAAAATAAAATTCTTAAACAATTGTCTTTTCAGTTAGAATATGGAGTGATCACGGTTAATGATTACCTTATTCAAGCCAATGCAGAATTGAGAGCCCGGCAACAATTACAATTACATAAAATGCAGTTAATCCAGATTAAGATTGACTATTTAACACAACGAGGTGTTTTTTGAAAAGAATACCAGGAAAGAATAGGAGCGAGGAGTCAGAAGCGAGAAGACAGAAAAAAAATTAAACTCGCAACTGACACCTCGCACCTGATAACTGACAACTCAAAAAAATCTATTCACTTAATCAGACATTAGACTATAACACCAAAAATATAAAAATCAAAATCATGCAATATTTTCAAATGATTTCATTGATCACAACACTATTTTTCTTTTCCAATTGCAAAGAAGAAGTAAAAACTTCTGATGCATATGGAAATTTCGAAACTGTCTCAACGATCGTCAGCGCTGAAGCAAATGGCAGACTATTGTTTTTGAAAGTTGAAGAAGGACAAAGTCTTGAAAAAAGTGCCCTCATTGGTTTGGTCGATACGACCAATCTCCATTTGCAAAAGCTTCAGTTACTAGCAATGTTAAACACCGTGCCTAAAAAACTGAGGGATGCAAGCCCGGATATTGCTGTTTTGGAAGACCAAAAGCGAAACCTTCTGAGAGAAAAAGACCGGGTTGAAAAATTGTTGAAAGACAAAGCAGCGACTCCAAAACAACTGGATGATTTGAATGGGGAACTTGAAGTGGTAAACCAACGTATCAAAGCGGCAAAAAGCCAGACTCAGATTGCCAATCGGGGCATTCTTTCAGAACAGGAACCCATTAAGGCCCAAATTGCCACGTTGGAGGAACAGATTCGCAAGTGTTACATTTATAATCCGATTTCAGGAATTGTATTGACAAAGCTCGCAGAGCCTTCAGAGATTGTAGGATTTGGTTCGCCTTTGTATAAAATAGCTAATCTTGATTATTTGGATTTGAGAGCTTATGCCAGTGGCATTCAAATGCAGGACATCAAAATCGGACAAAAAGTAAAAGTACTGATCGATGCTCCCGAAAATGCTTTTCATGAACTTTCAGGAGAAATTATCTGGATTGCTGAAGATGCTGAATTTACACCAAAAACCATTCAAACAAAAGAAGAAAGGGTGAATCTGGTCTATGCTTTTAAAGTGCGGGTACCGAATGATGGAAAACTAAAAATTGGAATGCCGGCAGAAGTTTTATTTAAAGATCGTCCAACAGATTCGGAGAAAACAACAAAAGGAAATGTCAGCAATTAATATCAACCAATTAAGTAAAAGTTACGATAAGATTGAAGCAGTAAAACCTTTGTCACTTCAGGTTGAACAAGGTGAGCTGTTTGGTTTGATCGGACCTGATGGAGCCGGAAAGACAACCCTTTTTAGAATATTGACAACGCTTTTATTACCAAGCAGTGGAACAGCAGAAGTGGTTGGTTTTGATGTGGTAAAAGACTATAAAGAGATTCGCAAAAGGGTAGGGTATATGCCAGGGAGATTTTCGCTTTACCAGGATTTGACCGTTGAAGAAAACCTCAGCTTTTTTGCTACCATCTTTGGCACCAGCATAGAAGAGAATTATGATTTGATCAAAGATATTTATGTCCAGATTGAGCCTTTTAAAAAGCGTAAGGCCGGCAAATTGTCGGGAGGGATGAAGCAGAAGCTGGCGCTTAGCTGTGCGCTGATTCATAAGCCTGAAGTGCTTTTTTTGGATGAACCAACCACAGGAGTGGATGCTGTAAGCCGAAAAGAATTTTGGGATATGCTTCAGCAATTGAAAGCCAAAGGAATTACCATTTTGGTAAGTACGCCATACATGGATGAAGCCAGCCTTTGTGAACGAATCGCGCTGATTCAACACGGAGAAATCCTTTCGGTCGATACGCCTACACAAATTGTAAATAATTTTCAGAAACAACTCCTTGCCGTTAAAAGTGACCAATTTTATCAACTTTTAAAAGATCTCAGAAATTTTGAAGGGACCGAGCAGGTTTTGCCATTTGGAGATTATTTGCATCTGACCACCAAACAAGCGATCGACGAAGAAATTGTGAAAACCTGGATCGAAGGAAGGGGGCATACTAATGTGGAGGTGCGAGCAAGTGAGCCCACGATTGAAGATGTATTTTTAGATCTAATGCAAACACCAGCGTCATGAATAATTCACAGGAATACATTATCAAGGCCAGTAATCTCACCAAACAATTTGGTGATTTCAAAGCTGTTGATTCGATTAGTTTTGAAGTTAGCAAAGGAGAAATATTCGGCTTTTTAGGAGCGAACGGGGCAGGGAAAACCACTGCCATGAGAATGCTTACCGGATTGAGTCGCCCAACAAGTGGTGAAGCAACAGTTGCAGGCTTTGATGTTTACAAGCAAGCTGAAAATATCAAAAAGCGGATTGGCTATATGAGCCAGCGTTTCAGTTTGTACGAAGATATGACAGTAAGAGAAAACATCAGGTTTTATGGAGGAATTTATGGGTTGAAAAGATCTGAAATACTTTCAAAAACGGCGAAAATTATGGACGAACTTCATTTAGATTCTGTAGCGAAACAACTGGTAGGTTCTATTCCATTGGGATGGAAACAGAAGTTGGCTTTTTCGGTTTCCATGATCCATGATCCGGATATCGTTTTTCTGGATGAACCGACGGGAGGAGTTGATCCGGCAACGCGAAGGAGCTTCTGGGAAATGATCTACGAGGCAGCCGAAAGTGGCAGGACTGTTTTTGTAACGACACATTACATGGATGAAGCAGAGTATTGCGACCGGGTATCGATTATGGTGGATGGAAAAATTGATGCACTGGATAGCCCTGATGAACTAAAAAAACAATTTTCCGCAAAGAATATGGATGAGGTGTTTTTGAAATTGGCGAGAAAAAAATAATAGGTCTGAGTTATAGATAAAATTATAAAGTATAAAACTTTCAAACCGCAAACTAAACAATAAACTAAGCGAATGAAACTGCGAACATTTTGGGCATTTGTAAAAAAGGAGTTTTTTCACATTTTGCGGGACAAGAGAACCTTGCTCATCCTTTTTGGTATGCCAATCGTTCAGGTTATTCTTTTTGGTTATGCCATAACGAATGAGTTTAAAAATGCTTCTATTGCAGTTTTGGACAACTCAAAAGACTACCTGAGTACTGAATTGGTGGAGCATTTAAAGTCATCGGGGCATTTTAAAATAACAGCTGATCTTAAAAATTACGAAGAGATGCACGATTATTTTGCAAAGGGGAGCATCAAAATGGCTATGGTCATTCCAAATGATTTTGCCAATAAATTTTATGATGACAAAAATGCGCAGATCCAGCTGATAGCTGATGGAACCGAACCAAATTATGCAACTACTTTGGTCAGCTACGCTACACCTATACTTTTTAGTTTTCAACAAAGAAAAAGCGAATCGCTCAATATTCCTTTCCGGATAAATATCTTAACGCGGATGATCTATAACCCGGAATTAAAAAGCGTTTACAATTTTGTCCCCGGAGTCATGGCAATGATTCTGATGCTGATTTCAGCGATGATGACAGCATTGACGATTGCAAAAGAAAAGGAACTGGGGACCATGGAATTATTACTTGTTTCTCCATTGTCTCCCTTGTTGATTATTGTGGGAAAAGTGACACCATATGTTTTGCTTTCGTTTATCAATGCGGTGATCATTTTATTGCTTAGTGTTTTTGTTTTTGAGATGCCCATTGTAGGAAGTTTGATATTGTTGATGGGCGTTTGCATATTATTTGTTTTGACCTCCCTTTCTTTAGGAATTTTTATTTCGACAAAAACAGATTCTCAACAGACAGCTATGTTGGCTTCTTTGATGGTATTGATGATGCCGACTATGCTGCTTTCAGGATTTGTATTTCCGATAGAAAGCATGCCCGTGCTTTTGCAAGTTATTTCCAGCGCGATACCAGCGACTTATTTTATTGATATTCTGAAAAATATAATGCTGAAAGGTACAGGATGGGAATTCATTTGGTATGCGACAACGGTACTGGCAGGAATGACCTTGTTTTTTTTAATAATAAGTTGGAAAAATTTTAAAATCCGGCTTCAATGATCGAAGTTTTATGTTTTTAAGATATTGGTTTACTAGTTAAAAAGTTGGAGTCAAACTATAAACTTGTAATCAATAAACCTCTTAACTCACTAACTACATGACCTTCTAATTACGACTTATGAGAATATTATTTTATATCATACAAAAGGAGTTTTTACAGATATTTCGCAATAAAGCTATTTTGCCAATACTGACAGTTATTCCTGTAGTGCAATTGATCTTATTGTCATTTGCTGCCAGCAATGAAATCAAAAATGTAAACATTACGATTGTTGATCAGGACCATTCCAGTTATTCCCGTTTGTTGATTAGTAAAATACAAGCTTCAGAACGATTTACAATCGTCAATGCTCCAATGGATCAAAAGGAAGCAGATAAAGATTTGCAAAGCAGTGATGCTGATATCGTCCTCACTATTCCCTCTTTTTTCGAACGAGATTTTTTAAAAGATAAAGAAGCTGATCTTCAGGTACTAGTTAATGCGATCAATGGGCAGGAGGCGACTATCGGAGCGACTTATCTGAGTAGTATTATTCAATCTTTCAATCAGGAAATTTTCGCGGAGGCTGTGCCTCGATTTGTGGTAAATAAAAACAGAATTCCAACGATAGGCATTACTCATTCCAACTGGTATAATCCAGAGTTAGACTATAAAGTTTTTATGGTGCCGGGAATCTTAGGCGTTTTGGTGACCATTATTGTTTTGGTACTCACCGCAATGAATATCGTAAGGGAAAGAGAAATCGGAACTATCGAGCAAATCAATGTTTCTCCCATCAAAAACTGGCAATTTATTTTAGGAAAAATGCTTCCTTTTTTATTGATTGGACTGGTTGATTTATCAGTCGGATTGACTGCAGGGAAATTGATTTTTGATATTCCGTTGGTTGGGAGTTTGGGTCTTGTTTTTCTTTATTGTATTGTGAATGTTACAGCGGTTTTAGGTATAGGTTTATTGATCTCCAATTTTGCAGATACCCAGCAGCAGGCAATGTTTATCGCATGGTTTTTTATGATGATTTTTATTTTGATGAGTGGTTTGTTTACGCCAATCGAAAGTATGCCTCAATGGGCGCAATGGATGACCGTTCCGAATCCAATGACCCACTTCGTTAGCGTGATGCGGCAGGTGCTGCTTAAAGGAAGTAATTTTTACGATGTGCAATACCAATTTGCTGTCACGGGTATTTTAGCCATTGTTTTTAACACATTAGCAGTATGGAGCTATAGCAAACAAGAGTGATAGGTTAATTTATGTTTGGAGTCTTAAAAAAAGGGCAGCATTCATATTGAAAACTACCCTAAAAAATGAATGAAACTTAATCTTATTGTTTATTAGCTTTCAAAATCTTTTTGACAATTATTTCATTTCCATTGTCAATACTTAAAAAATATAGATCTGTATTATAATTATTGAGATTGATTGTGAACCGATTTATCCCATTATTTAAACTCACTTTGTCTTGAATTATAATGCGGCCGGTAAAATCTGAAAGTGTCATAATTGCTGAACCGGTTGATTCCGTGGGAATTAAAATCGTTACTTCATCTTTTGTGGGTATTGGGAAGACTTCAACCGAAATACCTTCATTTTTTGATCTGCCAATAGGGACAAGATCAGAATACTCAAAGTATCCATCAAAATCAACGATGCGCAATCTGTAATAAGCGAAAGTCGAAGGAGCATGATCTTCCATTTCATAATTTTGGATAACATCAGAATTTCCAACAGCATTTATTCGATCGACTTCTTTAAAATCACGTTTGCCATTTAAAGATTTTTCCACGATAAATACCATGGTATTTTCTTCAGAAGCAGTTTGCCATTTTAGAACGTTGGTTCTTTCCATGGCATAACCTTTAATTGAGATCAGCTCAACAGGTAATGCGATGAGTGCACATTCAGTGTTTACTTCAGTTTCACTATTACAGCCACTATCATTGTGCTGTATTTTTATTTTACCTGTAACTCCAACGTTATCCAGCAGAGTACATAGTCCTGAACAATCTGAAAGTATATCATTTTGCATAATTGTTAAATCACCACCTACCATGGTCAAGTTATTCAGTCCTTCTAGGCTATTTAGTTTGTTAGATCCTTTTATTTCTAATTTACCGCCAACAGTGGTTAAATTCAACAAACCATCAACATTGGTGATATTATTTGGGCCTTTGATGATCAAATTTCCGCTAATGGTTTGCAAATTTATCAAGCCATCAACATTGATAATTCCCGCTCCGTGGATGGTAATGTTTCCGGTAAAATTAGAGCATGAAGGATATGAAGTTCCAAAATTATCAACCTCAACTTGTGTGGTAAGGGTAACATCTCCTGTTGGGCATTGGGCTAAAATAGATTGCCCGACAAGCATTAGGATGGCTATTAAGCCAGTGATTAGTTTGGTCATTGTAAGATTCCTTTTTCTTGAAAAATATGTTATAAGCCTTGGTGTTCTAGTAGCTGGGGAAGGTTGAAAAAAAAACCACCTCACAATTTGGAGGTGGTTTTTTTCTCAAAGTATTAGTTCTAGTGTATAGCTCTCAGAGTTATTAAATTATTTAACAACTACGAAGTTCGATGAGATATGAGTGGAATTGTCTGTAATAACTATCGTGTAAATTCCAGTGTTAAATTTTGTAATATCAAGAGCCTTGTAAGCCATTTTGTTTGAAAGATCAACTTCTTCCGTGTGTACCAATCTGCCTTGAGCATTGAAAATGCTATAAGTTCCACTTTGAGCTTCAAATCCTGCAAAACGGATCGTAATTTCATTTTTAGCAATTGTAGGATAAGCAACTACTTCAGCAACTTCAGCTTTAGTCATTTTTACAAGTACCAAATCAGAATAGGAATAATCTCCATCAAAATCGACTTGCTTCAAACGATAATACGCTGCAGTGATTGGTTGAGCATCAACAAATATGTAATCACTGGCTTTTGTTGTAGTTCCATTTCCGGATACGATGCCGATAATCTCAAAGTTTCTTCCATCAGCAGCACGCTCTACTTCAAAATGTTTGTTATTTGATTCTGAAGCAGTAGCCCAGTCAAGCACTACATTTTGATTTTTTGCATCTTCCTTAGCTCTGAAGTTTATAAGTTCAACAGGTAGTGCTATAAGACATTCCGCCTCTAAAGTAGGAAGGTCACTACAAGGGCTACCAGGAAAATTAGAGCTAAAAAATGCATTCTCTCCAGGCAGAAGAGCATCTAACATTTTACATATCCCGATACAATCAGCTAATGTAGGATTATTCTTTACATCGATACCTCCTCCTATGAAAGTAACATTATCTAAACCAGTTAAGTTGGGTAAATTTTTATTACCTAAAATTCTAACATCATCACCTATAGACGTAAGATTACTTAAGCCAGTGATGTCAGTCAAATTGTCATTACCATTTAATTTGAAGTCACCCCCAATGGAAGTAAGGCTACTCAAGCCATCCAAATCTGTTAATGCATCATTATCATCGATATTTAAGTCGGTTCCAATAGAAGCAAGCATGCTCAATCCATCCAGATTTGCCAATGCATCATTTCCATCTATTACTAAACTATCTCCAATAGAAGTAAGGCTACTTAAGCCATCTAAATCTGTTAATGCATTATTTTCTTTAATGTAGAGCTCACCAGAAATTGTAGTTAATGAACTCAGTGCATCTAAGTTTAATAGCGCATCACAAGTACTAATTTCGATATCTCCTGCAGTTGTTAGATTATCTAATCCATTCAGGCTGGCTAGCATAGCACAGTTTTCAATATCCAACTCACCATTTATAGAGGTAATATTCGTCAGATCGGCAAGGTCAGTAAGCATAGTACACATTTGGATACTGAGTTCACCATCAATTGTAGTCAAGCCACTAAGTCCGTTCAGGTTTGTAATGTTACCTTTTACTTTTAGTGTATAACCACTTGGCCAGACGGTACATCCTGGATAAGTAACAGGAAAAGCATCAACTTGTCCTTGGTTGTTAAGAGTAATGTTCATGGTTGGGCATTGTGCAGAAGCAGAAATGCTAAATAGAGTGGCAATAGCCATTAAGCTAATAGTTAAAAATTTCATTGTAAGTTTCCTTTTATGGTTAAAAAAATGCTGGGGGAGAAAAATCGTCTAAGAGGGATTTTTATTTTACTGGGGAATTAAAATAGTTTGGCTAATAGAAGGGGATAATTTCTAAATACAAAGATATGGCAAAAATATATACATAAAATACCTCGAAAAGTGTATTTATCAATTGATTAAAAAATAATATGTGTTTGTTTTGAAGAGCATTGTTTGGTGCTTTTCTTTAACAGAATAGGGCCTTTCAGCGCTCTTAGCGTGGATTTCGTATACAGAAATTGAGTACTCCGTTTAAAAGTTGACATTGTGTGGAACACTCGAAGGTGATACCTTTCAGTGATTCAATTTATTTACGAACAATCGGTTCTGTTTTTCTATGAGATTTTTTTCATTTTAAAAAGAAATGAATTTATTTGCATTCAATTATTTAAAAATCGCAATTAAACACAAAATGCAAAAAAATATATTACACTTCTTTTTATTGATACTCCCATGCTTTTCAATTTTACATGCTCAAACAGATTCCCTTCTTTTAAAAAATGGTAACGTCATTGTCGGAGAAGCAAAAGAAATGAATAAAGGCGTTTTAATTATGAAAACTGTTTATAGCGACAGCGATTTTAAAATTGAATGGAATGGCATTAAAGAAATTTATACCGAATCAAATTATCTGATCACCATATCCGATGGTTCCAGGTATAATGGAAAGCTACAATCTTCAGATTTGGGCAAGGTAAATATAATCGAAAAGGATGGTACGGTTGAAGTGAATTTTATAAATGTGGTTTATTTGAAATCGGTTAAAACTGACTTTTGGAGCAGAGCCTATGCTTCCATTGATTTCGGTTACAGTTTTACAAAGGCGAACAATTTAAATCAAGTGAGTATTCGCAGTAGTTTGGGATATCTTGCAGAAAAGTGGTCGGCGGATGTTTCTTATAATACAATAGGTTCTACTCAGGAAAATGCGGATGTTATTCGCCGAACCGATGGAGGATTAACTTATAAACTTGTACTTCCGAGAGGCTGGTATCTTTTTTCTCAGCTTTCTTTTTTATCTAATACGGAGCAAAAGCTGGATCTTAGAACCAATATGAAACTCGGTGTAGGAAAGTATTTAATTCAAACCAACAAATTTTATTGGGGCTTGCAGGGAGGAGCTTCTTTAAATGATGAAAGGTTTTCGACAGAAGATTCAAATCGCCAAAGTCTGGAAGCTTTTCTCGGAACAGAGTTAAACCTCTTTGATATTGGTGACTTTAATTTACTTACAAAAGCCAATGCATATCCTAGTCTCACTGATTCGGGCAGGTGGCGTGCGGATATCGTATTGGATTTAAAATATAACCTGCCTTTAGATTTCTATACCAAATTGGGATTGACTTATAACTATGACAACCGGGCTGTTGAAGGTGGCTCGGAAGCAGATTATGTATTTCAATTCACATTTGGCTGGGAACTTTAAAATTTATGGTGAGATCACTTTTGTCCTTTCACATAGCTGCTATTAGGGGTTTTTTGAAGATTTTAGTAACATAAATTATTTTTAACTCCTAAAACCTCACCTCATATTTTATTGCTTTGAATGAAGGTTCCCACCTAACTGTGGGGCTTTTGAACACTTCTTTTTGTTCACTTGTTTTATTATTGTGAGGAAATTGAATAATTGATAAATATCACGTCTGCACAGTGATTTTTCTCAGTGCATTTAAATAGCAGTTTTAGATAACTTATTCATAGAAATTGCACAATGAAAAAGCATTGTAAAGCTTTACCAGGAACTTAAAACGCTGGAAAAGGTGGGATGAGAGATGATTAATGTTAAAGGAGTCTTTATAATGGCTTAAAGAAAATCTTAGCGAAATATAAACAGAATGAATTACAAAGACTATTATAAAATACTAGGCGTAAGCAAAGATGCTTCTCAAAAAGAAATTAAAAAAGCCTACCGAAAATTAGCTGCCAAATATCACCCTGATAAAAATCCTGACGACAAAGCGGCAGAAGAAAAATTCAAGGAAGCCAACGAAGCAAACGAAGTACTTGGTGACCCTGAGAAGCGTAAAAAGTATGATACGCTCGGTAAAAACTGGGAAGCCTATCAACAAGGCGGTGGTGACTGGCGGCAGTATGCACAACAAGACAGACCCGGCGGTGGACGTAGTTTTACTTTTGAAGGTGACGCTTCCGATTTTTTTGGGAGTAGTGGACATTCCAGCTTCTTCGATATGTTTTTCGGTGAAGGCGGAGGCCGTCGGAGAGGAGGTCGTCAAACTGCTTTCCGAGGGCAGGATATGGAAGCAGCGTTGCAAATTACACTTCTCGAAGCCTATCAGGGTAGCAAACGGACTTTTGAGCTGAATGGTAAAAAAATGAGGATCTCCATCAAACCTGGTGCTTACGATGGACAACGACTCCGACTCAAAGGTAAAGGCCAACCCGGGGCTGGTGGAGGTAGTCCGGGGGATTTGTATATTATCCTGAAAATTCAACCTGAATCTCGCTTTCAGCGAAAAGGAGATGACCTGACTTATACTGCTAACATTGATTTATACACTGCTATTCTAGGCGGACAAATCGAGGTGCCTACGATGACTTATCCGTTAAAAATGACCATACCCAAAGGGAGTGAATCTGGTAAAATACTTCGATTGAAAGGAAAAGGAATGCCCAAATATGGAAAACCCAACGAACAAGGAAATTTATTAGTCAAATTGAATGTGGCCTTTCCAAAAAACCTGACTGCTGAAGAAGAGATACTTTTCAAAAAACTGCAAACAATCAGAGAAGGGCACAAAGTTGATATGAATTAATTTTTAACCCAATAAAACAATAAAAAATTACCCATAATGAACTTAAAAAACTTCACCATAAAATCGCAGGAAGCTGTCCAACGGGCGCAACAAATTGCGATGGAAAATGAAAACCAGGCTATCGAACTGGGACATTTGATAAAAGGTATTTTGGATACCGATGAAAGCGTAACACCCTTTGTTTTTAAAAAACTCGGAGTCAATGTCAACACTGTTCGCCAGGCAATTGACAGCGTTGTCAAATCTTATCCAAAAGTAAGTGGAGGCGAACAATATTTATCCCGAACCGCTAACGAAGCCTTACAAAATGCGAATGCTTTGCTCAAGGAATTTGGTGATGAATACGTCGCTTTGGAGCACCTGCTTTTAGGTATTTTGAAAACCAAGGACCAGGCTTCTCAACTGCTCAAAGACAGTGGCGTTTCTGAAAAAAGGCTTAAAGCGGCTATACTTGATTTGCGGAAAGGTAGTAAAGTAACAAGCTCAAGTGCTGAGGAAGCCTACAATGCGCTGAATAAATATGCGACCAACCTCAACGAACGTGCCCGTAACGGAAAACTTGATCCGGTCATTGGACGAGATGAGGAAATTCGGAGGGTCCTTCATATTCTCGCTCGCCGAACCAAAAATAATCCGATTTTGATTGGACAACCCGGAGTTGGTAAAACAGCGATTATTGAAGGTCTCGCTCACCGTATTGTAAGCGGCGATGTTCCCGAAGATTTAAAGGACAAGGAAATCTTTTCTTTGGACATGGGAGCTTTGATTGCGGGTGCCAAATATCAAGGTGAATTTGAAGAACGGCTCAAATCTGTTGTCAATGAAGTGATGAGTGCTGAAGGAAGCATCTTTTTATTTATTGATGAGATACATACCCTCATTGGTGCAGGGAAAACGCAAGGAGCCATGGATGCCGCTAATATTCTGAAACCGGCTTTGGCCCGTGGAGATTTAAGAGCGATTGGTGCAACTACTTTGGATGAATATCAAAAATATTTTGAAAAGGACAAAGCGCTCGAACGACGGTTCCAAATGGTCATGGTTGGCGAGCCCAGCGAAGAAGATTCGATTTCTATTTTGCGGGGATTGAAAGAGCGTTATGAATCCTACCACAAAATTAATATCACCGATAGTGCCATCGTTGCTGCAGTCCAGCTTTCTACCCGCTATATTTCTGACCGTTATTTGCCTGACAAAGCGATTGATCTGATTGACGAAGCAGCTGCCAAGTTGCGATTAGAGATGAATTCCATGCCTGAAGAACTGGATGAAGTGGAAAGACGAATCCGTCAGTTGGAGATTGAGCGGGAAGCCATGAAGCGGGAAAAGGAAAAGGCAAAGATAAAACTGATCGATGAAGAACTGGCCAATCTGGAAGAGAAGCGCAATGAATTCAGAGCCCGTTGGGAGACTGAAAGAGAAGTGGTTTTGGGTGTTCAAAAATTAAAAGAAGAAATTGAGCAACTCAAATTGGAAGGCAATCGGGCCGAACGGGAAGGAGATTTTAGTAAAGCTGCCGAAATCCGTTATGGTAAAATTCCTGAAGTTCAGCAGCGTCTCGAAACATTCAACCAGCAGATGCTGGATATGCAGGAAAAAGGAAATTTATTAGTAAAAGAAGAAGTTGATGCAGAAGACATTGCTGAAATTATTAGTAAATGGACTGGCATACCCGTTACCCGCATGCTTCAAAGTGAAAGAGAAAAACTAGTTCACCTGGAAGATGAATTGCACAAAAGGGTTGTTGGCCAAGAGGAAGCCGTGGAAGCGGTCGCTGATGCCATCCGCCGCAGCCGGACCGGATTGTCAAACGAAAAACGGCCCATCGGCTCTTTCCTTTTCCTCGGAACGACAGGTGTAGGAAAAACCGAACTGGCAAAAGCATTGGCAGAATACCTTTTTAATGATGAAAATCTCATGACTCGTATTGACATGAGTGAGTATCAGGAACGCCATACCGTCAGCCGATTGGTAGGCGCGCCTCCAGGCTATGTCGGTTATGACGAAGGTGGACAGTTGACTGAGGCTGTAAGGCGAAAGCCATACAGCGTAGTTTTGCTGGATGAAATTGAAAAAGCGCATCCGGATGTATTCAATATCCTCCTGCAGGTGTTGGAAGACGGAAGATTGACCGATAATAAAGGTCGTGTGGCGAATTTCAAAAACACGATCGTCATCATGACTTCCAATATCGGTTCTGACATCATTCGGGAGAACTTTGAAAAAATGACAGAGGAAAACAAAGATGAAACCATTGAGAAAACACAAAACCTGGTTTTTGAAATACTCAAACAATCTGTCCGCCCTGAATTTCTCAACCGTATTGATGAAGTCATCATGTTCCGTCCATTGTCCAGAAAAGACATCCGTCAGATAACAGAGCTTCAGCTCAATCAAGTGAAAGCCACTTTGAAAAAGCAGGAAATCGACTTGGAATTTACACCACAAGCAATGGATTGGTTGGCAGCAGAAGGTTTCCATCCTGAATTTGGTGCTCGTCCATTGAAGCGGGTGATTCAGAAACGGGTTTTGAATGAAATATCCAAGCAAATATTGTTGAATAAAATTCATCCAAACAGTAAGGTTGTATTAGATGTATTTGACGGAATTATAGTACTTCGAAAAGCCAAAGAACCACAAGAAGCTATCAACAATTAAAAGAACTACAGCTTCTGGTTAATGACGGAGGACAAAAACATTATTAATCAACCTTTTGCAGGGATTTATGTCCGGAAAATAATTAAATACCTTTAAAACAATGAAAGGAAATTTTGATAAAATAGTCAGCGGAGAAATACCAGTATTAGTTGATTTTCATGCGGAATGGTGTGGCCCCTGTAAAATGCAGTCGCCTATTTTAAAGGAAGTTGCCGGCACCATGGACGGCAAAGTCCGGATTATCAAAATTGATGTGGACAAAAATCAGGCAATTGCTCAGCGCTTTCAGGTGAGAGGGGTGCCTACTCTTGCACTCTTTAAAAACGGTAAAGTCGTTTGGAAGCAATCAGGAGTTCAAACTAAACAACAAGTCATCAATGTCATTAACCAATTTGCATAAAACCGCTAAAGAAAAATAACGAGTCAATCCTTTAATTTTTTTAAACGTTAGTCAGGATTTAAAATATCATTGAAGATGGAATTAATAATTTATCATAAAGAATATGATTCTAGCGAATCAATAGAAAACTTCCTTGACCTGCATTTCAACAAAGGAATGGAATTTTTTGCAGGTGATTTATTAAAAGAAGGTTTATCCCCATCGGATATCAAGGAGGCAATACAAAGGGCAATGGCAGCAGCCGGAGCCGCTGGTTTGGAAATTCGAAAGCATTTTGCTCCAGTTTATTCCCAGCTAAATGGAGGTTTGATTTATGATTGTAAACTTTCCCGATTGGGTTATGCCATGGTTTTGCTCAATGCGCGACCCGAACTTCCCATAGTTGGCGAGTGGCAATTGAAAGTTTTAAACCATTTTTTATTGTAAAGCCTTTTTACGCTTTTTAATGGATTGATGCGTATCGCTGATTTCTATGAAGAGATTAGTTGTCTTTTCGACTGGGGTTTTAAAAAATAAATAAGATGACTCCCCAAAAAACTTTTCAAATAGATGGGCAAGAAGTGATTGTGAAAAATCCTGATAAGGTTATCGTTCTGGAGAATGGGTTCACTAAATTAGATTTTATCCATTATTATCAAGCGGTTGAAGAAGCGATCTTGCATTTTGGAAAAGGAAGGTTGCTATCTTTTTTGAGGTATCCGGAAGGTTATCCCGGAAAATCCTTTTTTCAAAGAAACAAACCGAAGTGGGCGCCTGAGTGGATTCACAGCCAGCAGTTGGGCATCTTCCAAAAAGCAGATTACATCATTTTGGAAAATCTGGCTATTTTGATTTGGCTGGTAAATTTGGAAGCTTTAGAATTTCATGTTGCACAAGTAGCTGCCCCTCATTTTGCAAAACCAGACGTTTTGGTTTTTGATTTAGATCCCCCCATAGATTGTGAGTTTTCAGAATTACGAGATTTTGTCTTTAAAATAAAACCACGAATTGAATCTTTTGGATACCGGACTTTCGTGAAAATTTCGGGTAAAAAAGGGATTCATGTTTTTTGCCCTATCCAACCTAATTGGAGTTTTGACCAGGTATTTGAAGCTGCAAAAGAAGTAGGGGAGTCTATTGTAGCAGATTTTCCGGAAAGCACCTTAAAGATATCAAAGGATAAAAGGCTCGATAAAATTTTAATAGATATTTACCGCAATCATTCTTATCAATCGATGGCATTACCGTATGGAATAAGAGCAACGCCCTCCGCTTCGGTTTCTATGCCTTTGAGTTGGGAGGATTTGAAAAAAGTAAAATCACCGCGGGAGTTTACCATTCAAACAGCACCTGATTGGATAAAAAATAAAAAAAATCCCTGGGAAAGTATGGAAAAAGAAGCTGTGAAATTGCATCAAATGATTTAGGAGAAATAAGTTTTAAAATAAAAATTCAACTTTTTTCGCA
Source organism: uncultured Saprospiraceae bacterium (assembly GCA_963793295.1). Classification (GTDB taxonomy): domain Bacteria; phylum Bacteroidota; class Bacteroidia; order Chitinophagales; family Saprospiraceae; genus JAHDHW01. The sequence goes on from CAWBZX010000028.1 coordinate 242,114, forward strand.
AAAAAGGGTAATTACGGATTCATTCAACCAAAAAAACTAAGAGATGACCATCGTTTCGTGGAATGTAAATGGAATCAGGGCAGCGGTAAAAAAGGATTTTTTTGATACTATAAAACAGTTGAATCCTGACATTCTTTGTTTACAAGAAACCAGAGCGCAGGAACAAGAAGTAAGGGAGGCGTTGTCATCTTTGAAGGATTATCATCTATATTGTAATTCGGCCGAAAGAAAAGGATATTCAGGTACTGCTGTCCTTTGTAAAAACAAACCTGTAGCGTTAGTAAATGATATGGATGTTGAAGAGCATGATACCGAAGGAAGGGTGATGTGTGTTGAGTTTCCTGATTTTTATTTAGTAAACGTTTATGTTCCCAACTCAGGGCAAAAATTAGAAAGGTTGGCGTATCGTAAAAAATGGGACGCCGATTTTCTAAATTATTTAAAAAAATTAGAAAAAACAAAACCGGTCATTGTTGCCGGAGATTTTAATGTAGCGCATCGACCTATTGATTTGAAAAATGATGAATCCAATTACAACAAAACAGCGGGTTATACCCAGATTGAAATAGACGGGATGGATAATTTTATCAACGCAGGATTTGTTGACTCCTTCAGGTATTCACATCCCGATGAAGTAGCTTATACTTATTGGAGTTATCGTTTTAACGCAAGGGCCAGAAATATTGGATGGCGTATTGATTATTTTTTGGTCAGCAAATCTATCGTCAATGAAGTGAAAGAATCTAAAGTGCTTCCGGAATTTTATGGATCAGATCATTGCCCCATAAGTCTTAAGATTCATTGATAGCAATTTTTATAGTGAAGTATTTATGATCACTAACCTGAAAGGTTAGTGTATCCATCATGCCTAAGAAAGCAAGTCCAGTATAATTATTTATAGATAGATTTTGAATAGAGGATGTCAGTTCTGTAAGTCATAAACAAAAAAAGCCAGCAATTAATTGCTGGCTTAATGTCGGGGCGGCAGGATTCGAACCTGCGGCCCCCTGCTCCCAAAGCAGGTGCGCTAACCGGACTGCGCTACGCCCCGAAAAAATATTTTTTGTTGAGTTTAGTGACTCATTTGCCACTTTGATGCGGTGGAGGCGGGATTCGAACCCGCGGTACCTGTTTCCAAGTACGTCGATTTAGCAAACCGGTGGTTTCAGCCACTCACCCACTCCACCTTTTGCAGAGATTATGCCAAAGCCTTAGCTCTAAAGCGGCACAAAGATATAGAACCTTTTTTCAAAAATCAAGAAGTAATTGGATTAAATTTAATAAAAAAATAGAGCCCAATTAAACAGTGGTTTTTCGACGATATAAGTTCAAAATTTGTTAGAAAGTTGCTTTGAAAAAAGCTTTTATATTGAACGATTGTTTTTAAAAAAGTAAACTGATGTTGATTTGGTTTCAATTTTTTTTAGTCATTTTCCTTCCATTTCATAGATCTTTAGGCTCCATTCTTTTACATTTTTGTTAATGACCAAAACACTTGTAAACCAAAGGAATGTCAACGCTCCTATGATTAGTACCCATGTAAGTGTGAAATAGTTAATCAAAATGAACGAGTTCAATAAAAGTAGAAGCGTAGATGAAATAATTAAAACGGATGTCATCTTATGACTTATTCCAAGCAATAAAAACAAGTGGTGGATATGACTTTTGTCCGCCTTGAATGGAGACTCACCTCTTTTGATCCGCTTTCTAAATACACGCAGAGAATCTAGTACCGGTAAAAGAAATATTCCAATAACCATTAATAATGCAGTAGTTTGGCTGGCGCTACCAATTATGTTTGTCATTTCAATCAATTGAATTCCCGAAACGACTAAAACAAAGCCCAGAAATAGAGAGCCTCCATCGCCCAGAAATATTTTGTTCTTACTTAAATTGAACCTTAAAAAACCGATAATACCACCTGTAACGGCAACAAATAATATCACGAGCTCATAGGTTCCAAGCATATAAAATAAAATGGATAAAGCTGTGAATCCAACAATGGCTAAACCACCAGCCAATCCATCAATACCATCCATCAGATTAAATGCATTGACAACTCCTGTAATGACTATAATCGTTAACAAGTATTGCCAAACTATTGAAATTTCATAAATTCCAAAAACACCGTAAAGTGAAGTGATTTTTATACCTGAAGAAGCCACGGCATAAGCACAACCAATTTGGATCGCTAATCGAAATATTGGATTAATATTCATTTTGTCATCAATCGAACCAGTGATCATCAACAAGATACCAGCTCCAAGTACGACGATGTGTTCACTTATTCCCGACATAAATGTATTGCTGATTAAAAGTGCCAAAGATGCTGAAAGTACAATCGCTATTCCGCCAACAAGCGGGATGGGTTCTGAATGGACTTTTCTGTGATTAGGTCTATCAACTAAATTGGCAACTATGGCTAATTTCTTCAATAATGGAATTAATATTAATGCCATAATCAAAGTAGTAAAACCCGTAAAAAATATTTCTGTAATTATTTTCATATCTATTGATTTTAGAATTCTTTTTCGAAAAATATATTTTGATGTTTTAAGTGAGCTACATGATGCTGTAAGAGTGTGTTTTCCTCTATCCATGCAAGAATAGGAACTACCTTCATTTTTTTACTTGGTTGTAAAGCTTCCTGAATGAGGTGATTATATTTATTAGCTATCACTTTCCAGGTATAACGACGGTCGGCAATTTCTTTCATGGTTACCGACAGGTCTTTCAGTATATTTATTTTCACTTGCTCAATAATCTTTTTAAGGTCAGATGCATTTTTAAAATAGAGCGCTTTCCCTTCTGTAGTTGTTTTGTTATAAGATACCTCATAAGCTATCACAGGCAATTCCAAAAACATGGCTTCTACCAAAGAAGGATTGGTGCCACCGGCCGAGTGCCCATGAATATATACAAGTGCACCTCCTCTTAGAACATCAAGCGTCCGTTGATCATAAATGGGATCCAACATAATGATATTTGAGTATTGTCGATATTGCTCCCGAAGGGATTTCCCGTAATCGCTATTGTTCCAATTCCCGACGATCACCATGATGTGCTTTGGTAATTGTGCAAAAGCCTTCAATACTTCGCCTACGTTGTTTTCAGGCTCAATCCTGCATACCTTAAAAGCATAGGGCATTTTAAGAAAAGGATAAGCTTCTTTGTCTCTCAAAGTTGGTTTTACTGCTAAGGTATGGTCGGCACCATATTCAATTATTCTGCTCAAACTACCATATCTGAGAGCAGTATAATCCTGAATAGATTCATTGTCAGAAATGTCGATGTGGGAATATTTAACAGCAATTTTTTCTGCCCACCACAAGTAACATTTGGCGAGGAGATTCCATTTATCTCTTTTCCATTCGATACCATCAATAGAAATAATGATTTTTTTTCGGGTAAACATTTTGACAAATGGGAGTATCCATGCCCCTGCTACTCCTAGAATTAAAAGGACATCTGCATAAAACAATGCATGCAAAATGGAAAGCGTATCGTAAAAAATACTTTGTATGCCATTGGCATTAAGAGGAAGGTATTTTAAACGGGCATTCAAATATTTTTTGGGTCGCTGACCCGCAGGATATTTTGTTTTTGAACAATACACGGTCATATCATATTGCTCTCCAAGGTTTCTAACCAGGTGATCCGCCAGCGTTTCAAATCCACCGTAATTTGCTGGTAATCCAACCGTTCCTATTATAGCAATTTTGTTATTTTTATTATACATAAGATTTTAAGTTTAAAATGTTGATCTTTAATTGTTTATGGGAGTTTAATTTCTCTGTTGCTTGTCAAGAATGTTCAGGCTTTTTTGTACAAAGACATCTTCTCTAAATGTTTTTATTTTTTTCTGTGCATGGTGTTGCATTTGAGTATATTGATTCCGTTTTTCAAGAATCATTTTTAGTTTTTTCGAAAGAAGATCTATGTTTCTGCTATCTACTAAAAAGCCGTTTTTTCCTTCTTCTACCAATTCGGTAATGCCTCCAATTGGTGGAACAATAACCGGTAAACCATAAGCCATGCCTTCAATAATGGTAAGCCCAAATGTTTCAACCCATGCATCCGGGCGTGAAAGGTTGAGCACAATATCTGCCCAGGAATAAAAAGGGTGCAAATTAGTTTGCGTAGAGAAAATTTCAAGATTTTGGGGTAGGAGAGTGGTTTTGAAAAACTGATCAATCTCTGCCTGATCTGCATTCACGACCAATCTAAACTGATATTGTTGAAGAAGTTGGGACAAGGCTACAAATTCATTAACCCCTTTATACGCTTTTAGGGAGCAAACCATCAGCACATTTTGAAAATTGGTCGATTCTTTTTGCTGAGAAGAGGCGGTTTCTAAAAAGTTGTTTTCAATGGCGTTGTGAAGTATAATTATATTTTTGTTTCTAAACTTTTCCTGTTCTGCTAAAAACTTCGAAACATAAATTACATCGTCTGCTGCCAAACCCACCATGCCGAAAAGGAATTTTTTAAGTAAAATCGGCTTTATACTAGTCTCATGAATATGGTAAATCACTCTGCAACCTTTGATCATACCCAATAAAGCAGCTCCGAAAGGTAATACCGTATTGATATAAATGACATCTTGTTTTCGTACCACAAAAAGTAACTTAAAAATTAACATTAATTGACTCCAAATCAGATTGAAAAATCTTTGAAATCGATTAGCTGCCCATTGATACCAAAAGTATTGATACGTTACTCCGGGGATGTCCGATAAGAATCCTTCTCTGCCTTCACAAGTGATTACGTTAACATCAAGGCCTTTTTTCACCCAACCGTTTATTAATTGCATCAGTACTTTTGGGCTACCGCTATAATCGTTTAGTAAGTGGAAAGTAAAAATTTTCATTTTTTATAGATTTTGATAGATGGCGTGAAACTGTTCTCCTCTGTTGTCCCAGTTAAAATATTGATCAAACCTTTGTCGCGCACTTTTACTCATCTCCTTCAAAAGTTGCGGGTCCTGATATAAGCTTGATATTCCGTTACTTAGCGCGTTTACTGTACTATTATAATCCTGCTCCGGGACAGCGATGCCACAACTTTTATCAATAAATTCACCAGGGCCATAATTGTCCAAACAAATCACAGGTAATCCAAAGGATAGTGCTTCTGCTACTACCATCCCGGCTCCTTCATGAGAAGGAAAAATAAAAGCCGAGCTGTTTTTATACAGTTCCATTAATTCATTTCGTTCGATCCAATCAATAAATCGGACATTTTGTTGGATTCCTTTCTTTTTAACTAAAGTTTGTAAAAAATGCTTTTCTGGACCGCTTCCTACAATAAGTAGTTCACAATTGTTTTTCCCCTTTCCATTCGTCTTGGAAATAAAATCGGCAAAAGAAGCTATACTTAAATCAAATCCTTTTAGGGGTACCAACCTGCCAGCTGAGATCAGTGTAAATTTGTCATTGCTCTTTTCTAAATTAAATCCAAAATCTTCGGTAGCAACTGAAGGAATGATACTGTATTTATCTTTTGAAAGTTGAATAACTTTCGGTACACTGCTGTTCATACACAATACATATTCGGCTTTGTCAATGGACCTTTTCAATCCAATAGAAAAATTCCAAAAAAGCTTTTTTACCATCCAGGTCAGGCGATCTTTTACTAAATATTTAATTTTATAAGGGCTTAAATATTGAGACGGAATTTGAGGATGGTGACCAATTGGCCCCCAAACGAAAGGTGCTCCGAGTTTATACAAGTAAGAGGGGGTCCAGTCGTTGTGGAAATTCAAATTATGAACGATGTCATATTGAATCTTTTGTTTGGAAATATAACCAGGGATCGCTTTTTGCCACATCCAATAATAAAGCATGGCTCCTCTACTTTTTTTCTTCCAGAAACGCATCCATTTGGGCAAATCAAAATAAAGGAATTGCATGTTTTCGTAAAGGGAATCCGGATTTTCCGCCATGTATTTTTCGATGTTATCTCTGTTGTTCTTTCTCGTTATTGCAATTACTTTATTAAACCTTGCAATCTGGTACAAAGCATTCCAACCCATGCCATCTTCGGATCCTTTGTAAGGATTTACCGCGTAAGCTGTAGCTAATATGGTTTTATTATTTTTCATATCTTTTCTTTTATTAATTTTGCAGGAACACCGCCAATGATGCTGTTTGAAGGAAAAGATTTGGTAACAACAGCTCCTGCAGCTATGATGCAACCGTTACCGATTTCAACGCCATCTAAAATGGTGACTTTGCTACCGATCCAGCAATTTTGGCCAATTTTGATCCCTTGCCGGGTAACGCCCTGAAAACGGATAGGCAATGCTAAATCTGAGTAGTTGTGATTTTCCGGATGGCAGCTAAAGTATTGACCTGCAATGCAATCATCTCCAATTTCTAGGCCACCTGCACCTCCGAGATAAGCGTATTCACCTATCCCCACGTTGTTACCAATTTTTATAAATTCACCGAGGTCATTAAAAGTCGTTGAAACGATAATTCTGCTATAAGCTCCAATCCCTACATGATCTCCTATTTTGACACCTTTTTTACTTAATGCGCTGATATACACGCTCTTACCTAGTTTTAAAAACTTTCCCCATTTGATTTTGGGCAGGTTAAAAAATCGAACGCCAGAACCAAACATTGCTCCTTTTGGATTCCTGAAATAGATCAACAACCACATGGCTCTTAGCAGGCTCCAGCCCTCGATCCAGATAAATTGAAGCAATGCTAAATTGCTAAGTTCCGGATCAAATCGAAAAGCAGGATTACGAAATTGGATCATATTTTCAATAATTTTTTTCATTTTAGGCTGCTTGATGATTTACTCGGTGAATGATCGTATCCAATGTGGTTTCCAGATCTGTATTTTCAATTGAAACATAGCTTTTACTGGAGTCTCTTTCATTTAGTTGTTCAAAAAGAGTGTGGTATTTTTTGGTAAGCTGTTCAATGGTTTTTGTATCTAATTCCTTTTTTCGGGAACGTATCAATTCAGGATCTGCGTATAGGAAAAAATTGAGCTCGGGCTTGATAAGAAAATGATATCCCAATCGAGTCAAAGCGGAAGGAAGCTGAATATTGCTTCGCCGACTGTCATTGATGAAGTCGAAGTAATATCGATCATATAACACCACGTAACCACGAAAAATATATTTAAAGTAAACCACAAATTGGCCAAACAAATAATCCGCGTAGTAGTAACAGAACCTTAAAATGGAAGATAAAAAACTCGTATTTTTTCCCTGACGTGGTAAGCGGGAAGCTGCTTCTTTTTCTGCGTTAGCTTTGCCTTTTGTCCAAGCGCTCAAAATCGGTAAAACGGAGGGTCGGTGTCGAATCACGACAACTCTTCTGCGCAGTTGTTTTTCTAAATTATATTTAACCTTTTCAATTATAGTTGATTTGCCGGCTCCATCCACCCCGCTAAACGTGATGATCATTCCCGGGTTATAAATCGCTTCTTTTGCGGTATCCAGCAGGTAAAGCGTTTGATTTTTAAGTTTTTGAAAACCATTATTAGCTTTTTGCTTGCTAATTAGTTTTTTCAATTCCAGCGCTGAACCATAAATGTTTTGCACAACCTGATAAAGTTGTTGGTCAATAGAGTTCTCGCTTTCTTTTAGCGTTTCTGAAATTTGTAAATATTTTTCTGGGACAGAAGCCTTATTTAAGGTGTAGAAAAGGACAATAAAACGAGCGAGTTCCATTGAGTTGGGAATTTTTACCTGAAAGTCATTCAAAGTAGCTGACTGGATTAAATCTTGAACATCCATCATTACCGTGGCTTTTCTTTTTAACTTCCAAATAAGGTCAAGGCTCAATGAACTGCCATCCTTGCAAACCAGTTTCAGATCAGTCATATAAGATTTCTTGATGACTTTGCTTTTCAAAACCAGTGGATGGTCCTTTAAATAGGCATTTAATGAATCAGCTAGGGTTTGGTCAAGGGCCAGATCCACATCCGAATACTCGCTTAATTGTTCAGGAAAGTTATTCGGAAATTTTAGTGCCGCGTAGGGTTTGTTCAATAGGAAATCAAAAGTATCTATCAGGATTAATGACCGATGTTCTTTTTCATTGGCCAACATACTGCTGATTGCTTCATTCCAGGTTTTCAGCAACCATTGGATCTGGGGATGCCATGAGTCTTGTTGAGTAAAAAGGTTTAAATTGTAAACAGTATTGAATATCAGGTATAATTTTAAGTATAATTCAACATTGTGATCATTTTTAACAGCTAGTTTCGCTAACGTATCTGGATTGATTTTTTCTTTTATTTCTGCTTCAATAATTGTCCAGGGTTGTCGCTCTACCAAAATGCCTTGTTGAATGATAAAATGAAAAGCATCAAACCCTTTTGGCATTAAGAGTTGATGCAATTCCCAGTCATAAATATTGAGTTTCCCATCTTCCTCATACATGTTCCAGGGAGTGAAATCACCATGGCAAAAGGTGTTTTCAATCGAGGTAGCATCATCAATGGTGTCGATAAGCATAGAAAGCTTTCTCAACAAACCCTTTGGGATTTTAGAATTATTTTGAGTTAAAAGTTTTTTGAGGTTTGATTTTGTCTCTTTCCAGGCGATCAATTCACGGATTGGAAGAGAAAGGGAGAAAAATTCACTTAATTCGCTTAGTGCCTGAAGATGTAAATCAGAAAATTTAGGATGTCTTACTCCACCTTTCGAAAGGTCAGAGAGTTGCAATGTATTTTTGCTTGCCGAAAGCAATTCCGGAAAAGCAAATGATTTTATATTTGCCCAGGAAAGTATATCCAGTGCTTTTTCCTCATTGCGCAATAATGCTTTTGATCTTTCATTTAAAGCAATTTTTATGAAAGTATTATTTCCCGGCTTCTCCATGTATAATAATGCTTTTCGGTTGGGTCCTGCTGTTCCTGTAAAAAGTGCCCAGTTTTTTTTGATTAAAATAACCGGAGATAAACTGTTTTTTGCTTGTAATGAAATACAGACATTTTTAAAAACCAGGCTTTGGATACGCAATAAAAAGATCAATTTAATGATTGCAGAAATAAGCTTTGATTTCAACGAGGAGATGGAATAAAATTTAAGAAAAAGTGGCTTTTGGAGCTGTGCTGGCCAAACCCACCTCACTGACCCATCAGGATTATTGATGTAAAGAAGATGGATTTGGGTTCCTTTTTCAAAGGTTTGGTCCATTGAGTAGTTAAAGCCAAGGTTTTCAAAAATGGTGGATATGATTTTCATTTTCATTAATTTAATTCAAGTAGTTAACAGTTTTGTACCAAAACAATAAATGGTTGATATACAGTGTTTTATGAAAACGAAGAACTTTCCTTTTTCCATCTCACGGACTGTTTTCCATTTTATGGAAACTCCTTAATGTAGGTTTAAATGGCTAATCAGATCCGGTCTTTTGTTGATTAGATGGATTTTTTCTCTTCTGGTGAGATAGGGGCTCCGTTTAAAAGCGATGTAGATAATAATGAGTTGATAAAACAATATGCCGAAATTAGACTCTCCAAAAATGCCAAACTCTGTAAAAGAGTTGATCATCAAAGGGATAAGCAAGCTGAACAGCATGAGTTTCTTTTCTTTGGGTTCTTTGGCTATCCCGAGAAAAGTGAAGATCATTTGAAAAATTATAATTGTAAGGCCAATAAAACCCAGGTTCATGAGAACTTGCATAAAGGTGTTGTGGGTCATTTTTCCCGGATAGGTGTGCGTACTTTGAAAATACTCTTTGTAATCGATGCGCATAAAACCAAAACCGAGAAGTGGCTCTCTTGGCAATCCCTCGTTGATGAGGGCCGTCCAGAACGGAAGACGCCCTGTCATGCTCATTACTTCTTCCAATCTTTCGCTATCTCCTCCTTTCAAAATGATTTTGAAAACAGCAACTGGCGTTACCAGAAGCATACCGATCAACATAAGCGCTTTTAATTTTGCATTAGACGATTGGTTGATGTGAAAGCCAATAATCAATAATACGCCGATAAGCGAAGATCTCGATCCTGTAGCATACAAGCCATAAAAAAGAACCGCCAACTTAATGATGGTCCACCATTTACTGTCTTTTCTATAAAGGTCAAAGATCAAAGCAGCAATACCAACACCGGCTAGCATTCCCAGCTCATTGGGATTCATCATGTAACCACCCAGACGGGCTTCTTCTCCTCCATGTGTCAGGCGATAGAATACATCCGGAGCTGCCCACATACCAACAACAAAAATCAGAATAAGCACAAAAACCGAGTTGCCCAGTAAGTTGTATAAGCGTATGGAATGATTGGGAAAGTATTCATCCAGTAGATACAAAACTTTGACAAAATAGTAACAAAAGACTAATGTCTGTGCTGTCATAAACCATTGCAAGCCGCTGTATCCAACGTTTGTGCTCCACATGAATGATACAAAACCCAAAGCAAGATATGCTGCATAAAGAAGCGGTGAAAATATATTTTTCCATTTTAAGGAATCGACAGCTCCATAGTTCAGTAGCATCTTATAAATCAGATAGGAAGCCACCAATACGCCCATTCTACCCACTACCTTTATTCCCCTTGTGATGATTACGTTTTCACTCCAGGTGAAAAAGCAAGCGATCATTAGTAGCAATATGATGAACAAATACCTGTCTACCTTTTTTAAAAGCGGACTATGGTCGATATGTATGCTTTCAGATCTCATTTTTACTTGTACAATTTGTCAAATTCGTTCACGATGTGGCCCCAATTAAATTCTTGCTGTACCATTTCCTGAGCCTTTTGTCCCAAAGCTGCCAATTGACCTTTCTTCCATTTTTGATTTAGTTTGAACAAGCCATTGGTAAGCGCTTTCGGGTTTTCATTTTCGATGGATAATCCGCAAGAATATTTCCCGATGGCGTCTCCCACATTCGTAGCTTCTGTTATCAGACAGGGAATACCTATTGATGCAGCCTCTAGGACGGAAGACGGAAGGCCTTCATTTCTGGAAGGGTGGGCAAATACATGCATTTTTTTAAGCAAATCATACTTCTCTTTTCCAAACTTACTGCCCCATAAAATCACTTCATTTTGTAGATTTTTGTCAGCAATCATTTTTTCAAGAGTAGCGCGTTCGTCGCTATCCCCAACTATCCAAAGTTTTGCGTTTTTTTCTTTTTTCTGAAAAGCTTCAAAAGCTTCCAGCAGCAGATCCAAGCCTTTGGTATAAACATCCAAACGACCTACAAATCCAATAATGAAATCATTTTCATTTTCAGAATCAGGTTTATAGGATGAAGCATCGGTTTCAAAACCATAAGGCATTAAAAATATGTTTGAGGTTTTGAAAATACTTTGAATGCCACTTACCTCGCTTTTGCCAATGCAATGGATCTTTGATGCCCGTTTAAGCAAATGTTTTTCAAACAGATGAAAGTATACTTTTTTTACCCACCTGTTTTTCATCATAGCAATGGTGTTATAGGCACCGTGGGGCGTAAATACAAATGGGACCTGATGTGATGAAAGCACATTAGAAATCTTAGCAAAGGTTGGTATCCAGCCGCCGTGCAAATGGAATATAGCTTTCCTTTTCTTGGCAACAATCATAGCTTCAACCAATTTTTGATCAATGTTGAAGATATTTCTTTTGGCTGGAAACAAATTGGTTTCAAAATTTCGTTTTCCATAATTGTGTGTAGTATTTTTAGTGATTCCCCAAATGCTGACTTTCCTTCCGGATTTAGCTTGTTGGGTAGCAAGTTGATACACTACTTTGTTAACCCCGTTCATACGTTCGGGATTGGCTTTTCCTAATACAATGTGGATTATTTCCATAAGACAAATTCTTTTTTTATTAAGGCATATTGCCAGAAAGCAATTACGATTAACTGATTGACAATCAGACCGATAATAGCTCCCCACAAATGCCATTCGTTAAGTAAATAATTAAAAGACAGGAGGCTAAATAAAAAGGAGATGACATAGCCCATGAAGAAAAGATGATTTAATACCATCATACGGATAGCTATCCTTGTCGAATAACCTGCGAAGATCACGAAATATAAAATCGCCATCCCTTTTATCAAAAAAGCATATTCAACATAGGATTCTCCGGCTGCTAGTGTTATGAAAAACTCAGGAAACAGGAATAATATCAACAATAAACCACCAGCGATAGCGGCGCCTTTAAGGCTCATATTTCTCAGGTATATCTTTGAGTTTTCTATTGAAGATTGAAATAGTCGTGAAGCGAAAGGCAAAGCGTAATTTTCAAAAGTTTGAAGTAAGACATTCAGCACGCCAAAAATCGATTGAACTAATCTAAAAGCACCAAGCGCCTTTGGGCCGAGGAACACTCCGGAAGCGATTACAAAAAGATTATTCGCCCACCATTGCAAAACAGCAGCCATCAAAAGCCATCTCCCTTGGTTAAAATGCATTTGAAAGTATTGTTTCCAGTTACTTTTGTTGTTGAGTGTTGGTTTTAAAAAAAATAAGGAAACAAGGAGAGCCGGTATATAAGCAATTCCAATTATCAGGATTACTTCTGAAAGATTCAGCTCAAAATTCAAAAAAGCAAAAAAGAAAATTCCGGTTTGTAAAAATCCTGTTAGAACATCCACAATTAAGGCCTTTTTGATAACACCTTTTGCTAGAAAAACTTTTCTGAAAAAATCATGGAAAAGAAAACAACCGACAAAGAGAAGAATGCCTGGTGAATTTCCTTTCAAATCGTTTAAAAAAGCAACATTAATTTGTAGTAAAATAAAAGTGATAAAAACCGCAACGACTGCTATTATCAATTGTGCATAAAATGCAAAAGAAAGATAGCTGGCATCTTTTTTTGTTTGTGCCAGGATAACCTGAAGCGGTTGAATGACGATAGCATTTGAGATGCTGATTATGAAGTAGTTATATAGAAGCACCGAGGCATATATCCCAAAATCAGCCGGACTAAGTATCCTTACCAGTAAAAGGGTAATGACAAAACCGGAGCCGCTAAAAACAGCTTGATCGGCTAATACGGTAAACCGCTCACTTCTCATTATTTTCAATAACTTTTTCATGGCTTACCGGTTCCCTTTTTTCCTTTTGCTGATCATTTTTCCGATACATTGGATTGTATAAAGGGCCACATTCGGGTTGTAACCTTCTTTGTTTAAAACAAACCAGGTATCAGGCAGCTTAAATTCTTGTTTGAGGATATCTGTCTTGATAATCTGTTTGGCTGGTGTTCTTCTCGAGTCCAAAACAAATAAATTGGTGTCAGCAACACTCATAAAGAGCAGGCCTTTAGTCTCGTTTTCCAAAGATTCATTATTAACAATGATTACATCAAACAAAGCTTTATACTCATTGAGTAAATTCCGCAAAACGGCTTTGGAAAAACGATTAAAATTTGGATCGTCGAAGCTGAGATACGCTATGTTTTTGAAAGACGTTTCTGAAGGGCTCTTTACGTTTTCTTCACTTTTTGTAATATAAGATAAATCACCGCCTACATCAGCTAAGAGTACTTTTCTTCCTTGAATCGCAAGCGATTTTGAGAGATTAAGTGCATGAAAAGCTCTGCCTTCATTATTGCGGTTTGAGGAAAATACAAGAGTAGTTTTGTCTTTAAGTATTCCTTTTAACTCAAGTTGAATGGCTTCTTTCAGAAAATGTTCCTGCAACATTTGTTTCTTACGAAAATAGGGTGTTAGCAAAGCTATAGGTAAGCCGGAATTTTTCTCGATAGTATAAGCATCATTCACTTTTGCTTTGGCAAGATGTACCAAATGAATAAGAACTATGGAACCAAACATTCCCATAATAGCAGCGACAATAATTATTATTGGTCTGTTGGGAGAGACGGGCTCTTTGGAGGGCTCCGCGGGGTGAATTATTCTATGAAAGGCAATCTTAGCAGCTTTAGCTATTTCTGCCTCTATTTTCTTTTCATTGAGAGAAATATAAGTTTTTTGATAGATTTCAAACTCCCGGTTCATCAGGGTCATAATCTTCTCTTTCTCCGGAACTGATATAAATACTTTTTCAAACGTTTCAATATCTTTGGTCAGATTGGCATATTTTATCTCCAGATTTCTTTTTGTGTTAGCTATACTTTCGATCAGATAATTCGTCAGATCATTGATTTTGGCGTCTATAACTTTCACCTGTTCTTCTTCGGGAGTATAAGTTATAAGGAGGTCCTTTTTCTCCGCCTGGAGGCTTTTGATACTCTTTATGATTTCTGTTGATAATAAATCTGTAAAAGCTTCAAAATTAGGTGCTAGTTCTAAAAAATTCTCTTTTCCATTCTGAATATATTCATTGAGCGATTCAATTGCCAGCAAATTCATTTTTACATTGGTTTGCTGGATTTTTAACTGGGCAATTTTCCTAAGATCTGTTTCTGTTTCCTGCCTGATATTGACAATTTTTTGGGTGTTGCGATAGTCTTCAATGTCGGACTCTTGACGCGATAATTTTCTAGCTACATCTATTAATTGTTTGTCTAAAAACACCACCGTAGTTTCTGCAGCCTTATATTTTGCCTCTATATAATCCTGGATGTAAGATTTGGCAAGGGTATTTACAAATAGAGCAGCTTTGGCTGGCACCGGATTTTTGAAATTAATCCGAATAATAGCAACATCTTTATCAACAGAAACAATGTCTAAGTTTTTTGAGATTTTACCGATGAGCTTTTGGCGGCTTAAAAATTCAAATTCATATTGATCCACAAGTGCTACATTCGGTTTGCTGGCAATGTATTTTTTATCCAGCGAAATGAAAATTTGTCCGTATTGAAAAGAAACCGGCTCACCAAATTTTCCGGCGATTAAGGATTGCTCAGCTCCAGGAAGGGTAATTTCAAAGTTGGTGTCAGAGATCACCTTTAGTCCGTACTTTTTATCAAATGCTTTAGGACTATTAAAATCTCCTTTAACCTGCAATGGAGAATCATGATACAATTCTACTGACTTCAGCTGGCCTTTGCGGTAAACTTCTACATCAAAATCAAGACTGTCAAGCGTTTTATTCAACAAGATACTTGATTTGAGTACTTCTATTTCGGCAGCTATTTTATTAGCAGAGGCGAATACATCAAAATCTTTAAAAAGATTGCTGCTTGGAACCCCTTCGCCAACATCCGCCAATTTTAGTTTTGTCGTACTTTCGTACATTGGAATTACATAACTGAGATATTTTTTGGCAACAACAACTGCTATTACCATCGATAATATGATCAGCAAAAATCCGCGGATAAACGGTTTTAATATTCTGAAGTTTTCTTCCATGATTTGAAATTTAAAATGCCCCTAACAGGATGGCCGCTGCTGTGATCGTGGTTGTGAATGGGATGATGATCGAAACCCTTTTATCAAATTCTTTATTACGCTTGGAGGGCACGATGACCAGATCACCGGGGTAAAGCTGAAGATTCTTTCTAAGGTAATCTCCGGATTTGGTCAGGTCTACATTAGCTACTCTAACATGCTGTCCTTCTTGTCGAAGAATTTTTATGTATTTCATATTGGCGTAAAATTCAAATCCGCCGGCACGAGCAATTAATTCAAGTAAAGTGTTACTATCTTTATCCACCTTGATAATGCCTGAGTTTTTTACCTCACCAAGAATGGTGATTTCTTTGTTAAGGATTTTGACATCAACGATCGGTCTTACGATCCACTGTTGAAATATGGTTTTGAGCGTGTCTTTCAGTTGGACCACTGATTTGCCTTCAACTTTAGTTGTTCCAATTTTTGGTACTTCAATACATCCGTTGGCATCAACCATCAACCATTTTCCGTAAACCTCATTGGAGTTATAAATTCCGTATACAGAACCTACACTGAGATCTTCTTGGCCCCATACACTGATATTAATTTTATCGTCTTTCCTGATTGTGTATTGATAATCAGGGTTAAAAAGGAAAGCACTGTCAAGATCAGTTTGAAGGGCCTTTCGTTCCTCCTTTGTTCCCTCAAAAATGTTTGAAGTCTTACAAGACGCCAGCAAGCAAAACAGGCATAAGAATGCTATATAACTTTTCATCGGTTCGATTATATGAAGGAAAATAATTTTTTGAAAAAGGAGGGCTTTGGTCGGTTCAGGATTTTATCTAAATCTGAAATTCGCTTGATTACGCTTTTCATTTTTTCATTTTCCCGATCACCTTTGACGATATAATCAAAAGCGCCATATTTTAAAGCGTTTAAAGCTGTTTGTAGATTCTCCTGGCCGGATACCATTACCACATTGATGTTGGGGTCAAACCGTTTGATTTTCTTTAAGACATCAAAACCATCTAGCATATCCATATTATGGTCGAGAAAGACGATATCCGGATATTGGGTCAGATTATTTAGGCAATCAGTGCCGTTTTCAAAAAGTGTAACATCATCAAAACCAAGGTTTTTTATATGTTGCTCACACATGTTTAGGTAGAACAAGTCATCGTCTACCAAAAAGATTTTATAATTTTTTATTATTTCCATGATTAAATTTTCATGGTAGGATGCTAGATATGTGCCGACAAGATAATTGTCTGATTATCAATGACATACAATTTTTGCAGGCATGCCAATGTCCATGAGACGGAAGCGATTCCATTTTTTGGACTAAAAAGAAAGGATTATTTTGCTAATTAAGGACAGAGCTAAGTATTAGACAAGTTCTTTTTTCAATTGTTTGATTACTTCTGATAAAACGGTTTCGGTTTTTTCAAGTAAAAGTGGTAATTGGTTGGATCGTGGATCTTCAGCAGCAAGGTGTTCTATTTGCTTGATTTCAACTTTAATTTCATCTATTCCCAAATTATTAATACTTGGCTTAATACGGTGTGCAATTGCGTGTAAAGTATCAAAGTCCTTTTCTTCAAAAGCATTTCTCATCTTTAGAACAGAGTCTGGTATAATATCGATGAACAAGCGAATCATTTTTTCAATAAATGCATTATTTCCACGACTAGTTTCTTGAAGCGCAGATAAATCATAAAGTTTTTCTTCAAAAGGATCAGGGTGCTTTTCCAAAATCTGACCAGGAACGGCATTAGTATTATCTTGATTCACTTTCAATAAAGTCCGTAAAAATGTATCCTCATCAAACGGCTTAGTGACATATTCATTCATACCTGCAGCTAAACAAAGATCAATTTGCTTTTTAAAGGCATTTGCTGTTAAAGCAATAATTGGCGTTTGGATGTTTAGTTCATTGCGAATTATTTTGGTTGCTTCGATTCCATCCATAATTGGCATTTGAATATCCATTAAGATAATATCAAAAGTTTCTTCTTTAATTTTTTTAATGGCCTCTTTTCCATTCACTGCCTCCGTAATTTGAACATCGAAGTGGGATAGTGTATTTGTTGCTACCAGGCGATTCATCTCATTATCTTCGACAAGTAATATTTTCTTATTTGTGAGTTGCTCAAAATTAGACGTTGTGTTTGTTGATTTGGTTTTAGTTAAATCACCAATAGGCAAAGTAAAAAAGACATCTAAACTCGTTCCTTTACCTTTTTTACTGGAAATGTTAATTTCTCCTTTCATCAATTGAATCAATTCATAGGTAATCGCCATACCCAATCCGGTACCTCCATACTTTCGGGCTGTTGATTTATCTTCTTGTGAAAACTTTTTGAAGATATTTTTAAAGTAGGTTTTATCTATTCCTATACCGGTATCAGTTATAGTGATATGGATTTGCTGACTGTTGTGGTCAGCAGTTTTTGGCTGGCAATTAAGCGTGACACTTCCTTCTTCTGTAAATTTAATTGCATTTCCGAGTAGGTTGATTAATATTTGTCTTATTCGGGCAGGATCTCCAATATGTGCCGGTTGAATATTGTCTGAAATTTTTACATTCAGTTCCAAGCTTTTTTCCTTTGCTTTGATTGCCATTATTTTCCTTGTTTCCTCAATGACCTCGCTCAAGCTAAAGTGCCGCTCTTCCAATTGAAACTCTCCGGTTTCAATCTTTGACATATCCAGGATATTGTTAATGATGGAAAGCAAGTGTTCCGCTGCAGTATCTGCATTATTGGCATAACTGCTTTGTTTTGGGTCCAGGCCACTTCTTTCTAATTCTCTGACCATTCCAATGATGGCGTTTAATGGTGTGCGAATTTCATGGCTCATATTGGCTAAAAAATATTCTTTTGCTTTTGAAGATTCTTCTGCAATTTGTTTAGCCTTTTTAAGATCCTTTTCTAGATTTTTCTGTTTGCTAATATCAAGATGAATACCGATAGAACCTATTAATTTACCATTATTGTCATAATAAGGAGCACCGCTGATCAGCCACCATTTTGTTTCATTATTTTTATCAAGTAATTCAATTTCATAAGCATCCGATACGCCATCTTTTCTGAGTTTATTTTTTTGGGTCATCATATTTTTATGCTTGCCGAGCAGCAATACTTCACTTGCTACTTTTCCCAGGAGTTCAGCTGAACTAAAACCGATCATTTTGCAAAAGCTTTGATTGACATATTGAATTTTTTCCTCCAAATCCACCTCAAGAATCCCTAGCTCCATATTGGCAATGATTCCACGATATTTTTCTTCACTTCTTTGGAGTGCTATCTCTGCAAGCTTTTTTTCGGTTATATCCCTTGCAACGGCAATAATATCTTTAATGCTACCATCTTTCTTGAATCTGAAGTTTACATTTTGCCCAATCCAGATTTCCTTGCCCCCTTTAATAATTGTGGGCATTTCCATGTAAGTTTCAGCTATTTTTTGAGTGAATTGGTTATGATAAAATGCTTTTACTTTTTCCCGGTCACTTTCTTTGACCAATTCCAAAAAATGCATTTTTTCCAATTCCTCCATAGAATAGCCCGTCTTTTTGAAGAACACAGGATTGGCATAAGTATAATTACCTCGGTCATTTAACTCATAAATGATTTCACTGGCTCTCTCCACGATCATCTCGTATCTTTTTCTATTTTCTTCCAGTGCTTTTTCAATCAGGGCTTGTTTTTCTTGTGCATGTGCATTTTTAATTTTTATAGCTGTTAAATTGGCAATTGTAGCGAAATCTAAAAGATGCTGTTTAGTGAAAAAATTCTTTTCGGAATGTTCAGAATCGATGATGCCTATGACTTTATTGCTGGCAATGATTGGAACTGTCAATTCTGAATACCTGATTTTATCATCAACGATATACTCAGGAACTTTAGACGTATCTGCAATAATTAGTGGTTTGCCGGTAAGTGCAACTTTTCCTACAATGCCTTCACCAATTTTAATTTTTATAGGATCAAGGACCTCTCGCCTTTCTGATTGTTTGGTACCATATGCCGCAATTTGTATGAGATTTTGCTCCTCTTGATCAACAAGGTAAATGACACAATCCTCAAGATCGAACCTGCTAATTGTATTTTCGATAATAGTCCATGCTATTTCATCAAGGCTATCCTTTTCAAGCAGGTTGGCAGCAAGTTCATTGATACCTTTTAAATTATTCTTTTGACGCTGTACCGTTAAGAGTAATTCTTTGATCTCATCAGTTGCTATTTTTTGTGTTTTTAACACATGCAACAAATCGATCACCGGGTCATGAATCGCAAAATCATGAATCGTTAATTTTCTTGATTTAACCTGGTCAATAGAATCAAACCAAGGAGAGCCCACGAAATAAATTTGATCGTGTTCTTTCAAATATTCCAATTGTCCGCGAAGAATAAAAGGATCCTTTCCTTTAGATTCTAAAATGATCATTTGCCCTATTAAAGCTTTTAAATCCTCAAAATCAGGAGCTTCAAACTCTGGGCGTTTCAAACGAAATATTGAAGTAAATAAAGCCTGGTCATCAATAATACAGAGCTTTCCAATACTCTTACCAAAAGATTGAATCTTCAGTTGATGATCAATCAAAATAAAGAATGGAAACAGTTTGTTAAACTGCTCAAGGCTTAAAATTTTGGAGCTTTGATTCATTGATTACCAACTAACTTTAAAAACTTCATGGTCATCCCCTTTATCACGGCTATCCAATAATTCAATATCTACAGGTGTTTCATATAGTTTTCCAAGTCCTTGAAAAAGACCCCTGACAAATTCTTGCAAACCAGCTCTTTTAGAAAAATAATGCATGTGAATACTTCGATCCGTTATATCCGAAACCCGAAATTCTGGAGGAGTAAGTTTGGGGTAAATTAACATCACCCTATTGTGAAATAAAGGAAGATGAACCAGGAATTCACGTAGTGAATTTCCACCAGATTCTAATAGTGCACCATATTTTTCTTTGCTTACCTTTAAGATCCACCATTCTCCAACTGCAAGCAATAAATCATTTACAGGGACATTGGTTTCTTCTGAAATTGCACCAACCAGATTGTAGGTAATTGCATCGTCGTAAGTTTCATTACTGATAAAAAAATCGATGTCTATTCCACTATTATTTTTAATAGATTCCCATTTTTCTTCTCCAAACTTTTGGACTACCAGGTCCTGGATCGCTTTGTTAATTATGCCATACATTATTGTGGGGTTTATCAGGAAATTTCTTTTTCCTGGATCATTTTGTAAATCGTACTTTTTCCAATGTCTAATTTATTCGCTACCACTAATACATTATTGTCATACTTATCCAGAAAAAATTTGATTATATCACAATTGTATTCCCTCAAAGTTTTTTCTTCAATCATAAAATGTTCATCAGAATTTATTGCTGCGTAAGTAATGTCTTGAGCTTTTATTTCAAGTCCATCACACATCACACAAGCCAAATCAATAATGGCTTTTAATTCCCTTACATTTCCGGGAAAGTTGTATTTCATCAATTTTTCTTTGGCATCCTCAGAGAAATTGATTGGATTCATTTTATTTACTTTCGTAAAATCATCAGCAAAATGTTTACTTAAAATCAAAATATCATTTCCTCTGTCTCGCAAAGGAGGTAATTCGATTGGCAGGCCAATGATGCGGTAATAAAGGTCTTGGCGAAAATTACCCGCTTTCACTTCTTCCACTATATTATTATGGGTAGCGGTCAATACTCTTATGTCAAGTTTTATTTTTTCATTGCCTCCTATGCGAGTGACCTCCCTTTCTTGTAAAACCCGTAATATTTTGCTTTGGATGTTTAAATCCAATTCAGCAATCTCATCCAGAAAGATCGTTCCACCTTGTGCTTCTTCAAATTTTCCGATTTTCCTGGCAATGGCTCCAGTGAAGGCACCTTTTTCATGACCGAATAACTCACTCTCCACAAGTTCTTTAGGAATAGCAGCCATATTGACTGCAACGAAAGGTTGCTTTTTGCGATTGCTGTTAAAATGAATGGCTTTTGCGACAAGCTCTTTCCCCGTCCCGGTTTCTCCGGTTATCGATACATTAATGTTGGTTTTGGTCGCTTTTTCAATCAGCGAAAAAGTTTTTTTTATGGCTGGACTTTGTCCGATTATGGACTTCTCAAAATTATATTTTAGCTCTAATTGCTCTTTTAACGCTTCTACTTCTTTTCTTAGTCCGGCATTTTCTTTTAATTTCAATATTGCATTCCAAAGCAAATCCTTTGAATTATCATCTTTAATGATATAGTCCGTTACGCCAGCTTTCAAGAGATTTACAGCAACTGAAACTTCTTCTTGTCCACTAATTACTACGACAGGAATAGTATTGTTTGTTGATTTAATCTTTTCAAAAAGTTTATCCCCCGTTATATCTGGTAGCCCAAAATCGATACAAATTACATCTGGTTTTTGATATAAGTTGTTTAAGCAGTCTTTCCCTGTACCAAATACATTTACCTCGTATTCTGGATTTAAGGAAAGATGGTATTTGAGCAACTCCCCATACCAGGGGTCATCTTCTATTATGAATATTTTAAATTGAGGCATTATCTGAAGTTAATATTTTATTATACGTAGAAATATGGTGAAGGTTAAACTCAAAGAAGATCAAATACTAACTTATTATCAAATATAGTAATACCTATTGATTCGACAGAAATTACATATCAAAATGATCTTAAAAAACACCAATCATGCAATCAAAAATTAAAAACCCAATCTGACCTTTTTTAATAGATAAGTGACGGAACAAAATTATTGATAAGTTATTTTGACTTTGAAAAATCGTTGAAATAACTGACTGGAAGGAAGTTATGAAGTGATATTTCAAATGTCTAAAAAAAATAACTTATTGATAATTCCGTCAAACAACTTAATACCTTCGGTAGTGATAAAAATATTAATTCCTAAGACATTAGAATAGGGTAATTATACAGAATCATTGAAAAAGAGATAATTTTGCAAGTCTAAAATGAATGCTAATTTCAAATCCAAAAATTGAATCGAAACTCTGATATCTTGATCATTGGCGGCGGACTAGCAGGCCTCGTAAATGCAATTCACCTTTCCCGGGCTGGATTGAATGTAGTAGTAGTCGAAAAAAATGATTATCCGAAACATAAAGTTTGTGGAGAGTATATTTCCAATGAGGTGTTGCCTTATCTCAGGTATTTGGAGGCTGATCCGATGACTCTAGGAGCGAAGCGTATCAACCGTTTTATGATGAGTACCGTCGGAGGAAAAACAATTGAAGCCAATTTGCCAATGGGTGGATTTGGCGTTTCCCGATATACTTTGGATGATTTTTTATTTCAAAAAGCAAAAGAGAATGGCTGTACTATTATAAAAGCTATTGTTGACGAAATAGACTATTCCGATGATCAATTTACTGTATCAACCAGGGATGGTCAACGTTTTTTGGCTAAAGTGGTTATTGGTGCTTTTGGCAAAAGATC
This sequence comes from uncultured Saprospiraceae bacterium, assembly GCA_963793295.1. Taxonomy (GTDB): domain Bacteria; phylum Bacteroidota; class Bacteroidia; order Chitinophagales; family Saprospiraceae; genus JAHDHW01. The sequence continues at coordinate 264,797 of CAWBZX010000028.1, forward strand.
AAATATTGATGTGAATCTCCATCGACCATTTATCAAAAAAAGATCTCCTTATTTAGGAGTCAAAGGGCATTACAAAGGAGTATTTCCGGAGGATTTAGTTGCGCTGCACAATTTCAAGGGAGGGTATTGCGGGGTGTCAAAAGTGGAAAATGATCACCTGAATATTTGTTATTTGGCGGATTACCAATCTTTTCAGCAATTTAAAAATATCGATGATTTTCAAAAAGAAGTTTTATTTAAAAACCCTCTTCTCAGAGAAGTTTTTGAAAATGCTGAGCCTGTTTTCCAAAAGGCTTTGACGATTAGTCAAATTTCTTTTTTGCCCAAAAATCCTGTTGAAAATCATATTCTGATGAGCGGCGATGCTGCCGGAATGATCCATCCTTTATGTGGCAATGGTATGGCAATGGCTATTCACAGTGCGAAAATATTAGCTGAATTGTTGGAGCAGTATTTTGCTGGCCAAATCCGGTCTCGCGAGGCACTTGAGTTGATATATGCAAAACAATGGAAACAACAATTTCAAAAAAGATTGCTGGCAGGTCGTATATTTCAAACGTTCTTCAGGATGGATAGTTTGTCAGAAGTTATGCTATCCGGTTTGACTTTGGTTCCAAAATTATTACCTTTCTTTATCAGGCAAACGCATGGAAAACCAATTGCTGTGGATCAATAATTCATTTTCATCAAAAATCTATGTTCGTAAATACGAAGCAGAGAAGTACACAAATCGAAATAATGGACGACCTTTCCATGGAAGGAGAAGTGCTTCGTGATACTTTAGACCAATTGGCCAGGATCAACAAATGGCTGGGCGGCAACCGGGCTACGTTGAGCGCATTGAAAAAACTGATAGATAAAGTACCTTTAGAGGAGCAAATATCTATAATTGATATAGGTTGTGGACATGGTGATACACTTCGAGTTATGGCTGATTTTGGACGAAAACACAGACGCAATTTTAAGTTAATTGGTGTTGATGCAAATGAATTTGCGATAGAATACGGCAAACAATTGTCAACGGATTATCCGGAGATTACCTACTTTTCACAAAACATCTTTTCGAAAGAATTTTCCAAATTGAACTACGATCTAGCCTTGCTGAACCTGTTTTTGCACCATTTTAAAGAGGACGAAATCATACCATTATTATCATCAATCTCTTCGAAAGCAAGGATAGGTGTAATTGTAAATGATTTGCATCGAAATGCCCTTGCTTATTATTTATTCAAGCTTTTATGCGTGACGATTTCGAACCGTATGGTTCGCGATGATGGGCTGACTTCAATTTTAAAAGCATTCAAAAGAGAGGACCTTATTCGGTTTTCTCAAAAACTGAATGTAAAAAATTATGTTATTCATTGGAAGTGGGCTTTCCGCTACTTGTGGACCATTAACAATTTAAAGTGAAGGCTTTGTAAAGTCTGTAATTTAATTCTATGAATAATTGGGTATTAAGCTATCGGAAAAGCGAAGAAAGAAAATCAAACTAACAAAGTACGATTACAAATTATATGAGTGTAAAAATAAAAGCGGTAGCCAAACAATTGCCTGAGTATACTCGGAATACCGAAGAGATTCTGCCTTTTGTGCAAATGTGGCTGAGTGATCAGGAGGAAAGATTTCAGCGAAAAGCATTAAAAATATTTAGAAACGCTGGAGTTGATCGACGGTATTCGGTCATGGACGCGGATCAAATGTTTGCTCGGCTTTCTTTTGAAGAACGGAATGATATTTATGCGCAAAAATCTGTTGAATTGGCGGAAAACGCGCTAAAAAATGCACTTGAAAAAGCGGATTGGAAAGCACAGGATATCGACTTTTTGATTACGGTGAGTTGCACCGGAATTATGATCCCTTCGGTAGATGCTTATTTGATCAATAATCTGCAAATGCGGCAGGATGTGGTCCGACTTCCAGTCACTGAAATGGGCTGCGCAGCAGGAGTATCCGGAATTATTTACGCTAAAAACTTTTTAAAAGCTAACCCTGGAAAGAGAGCTGCAGTGATTGCAGTGGAATCGCCGATGGCAACTTTTCAGGTTGATGATTTTTCGATGGTAAATATCGTGAGCGCAGCGATTTTTGGGGATGGTGCCGCTTGTGTTTTATTGTCATCAGACCCTAAAGATGAGGGACCGGAAATCGTGGCAGAAGAAATGTATCATTTTTTTGATGCCGAAAAAATGATGGGTTTTAAACTCAAAAATTCAGGACTTCACATGGTCCTTGATCAATCAGTCCCTGAAGAAATTGAAGCGCATTTTCCAAAAATAGTACATCCCTTTTTAGAAAAGAATCATACTAAAATTGAGGAAATTAATCATTTGATATTTCATCCGGGTGGAAGAAAAATCGTGCAAACGGTAGAAGGGTTATTTGGATCTTTGAATAAAAATATTGACGATACAAAAGAAGTTCTTCGCTTGTATGGAAATATGTCTAGCGCAACGGTTTTGTACGTTTTAGAGCGATTTATGGATAGAAAAATAACAAAGGGAGACAAAGGATTGATGTTGAGTTTTGGTCCTGGGTTTTCGGCACAACGAGTTTTATTGGAATGGTAAAAGAGTTTGAACATAAAAATTATTGGGCATTGATATTGGGCGGCTCAAGTGGTTTGGGTTTGGCATCTGCGCAAAAGTTGGCGCAGCATGGAATGAATATCTGCATCGTTCATCGAAACAGGAAATCAGAATTGACGGAAGTTGAAAAGGAGTTTGAAAAGATTAAATTTCAAAACAGTAGATTTTTTATCTTTTAATGTCGATGCGTTAAATGAAGAAAAAAAGAGAAATGTGATTACAGCGCTCCAAGAACAATTAGGTGAAAATGGAAAGATCAGAACGCTGATTCACAGTATTGCAAAAGGGAATTTAAAACCCATGTATTCTGATGATGAGCCTGTTTTGAAAAACGATGATTTCCATTTGACGATTGAAGCTATGGCGATAAGTTTGTACGATTGGGCGCAGCTTATTTTGAAAAATAAATTGTTTGCCACTGATGCGCGGATTATCAGTTTCACCAGTGAAGGAAATGCAAAAGCCTGGAAAAATTATGCTGCGGTTTCTGCAGCAAAATCAGCACTCGAAGCCATCACAAGAAATCTCGCGTTGGAATTTGCTCCTTTTGGGATTCGCACTAATTGTATTCAGGCGGGTATTACTGATACACAATCTTTTCGTATGATTCCTGGAAGTGAACAACTGCGAGAATATACGGAAATGCGAAATCCATTTAAAAGATTAACAAAACCTGAGGATGTTGCCGATGTGGTTTATTTGCTGTGTAAAGATGAAGCTGCCTGGATCAACGGAAGTATTATTCCGGTAAATGGAGGCGAGCACATCGTTTGATACCTTTTAAAAGAGGATGTTCTTTTTATGAACAATACTGAAATATAATCTTATGTCCCCCAAAGATATCATCGCCTTTTTGCCTTATGCTGAACCATTCCTTTTTCGTGGATGAACTGAGTGCTATTTCTGAAAATGGAGCTATAGGTTCTTACACTTTCAAAGCTTCTTCCTATTTTTACCAGGGACACTTCAAAGATTTTCCGGTAACGCCGGGTGTTATTTTAACGGAAACCATGGCGCAGATCGGTGTCGTTTGTTTGGGTATTTATCTATTACAAGACCAATTATCGAATTCAAAAATGCCAAGGATAGCGCTGACTTCCAATGAAATTGACTTTTTAGCTCCCGTCTTCCCGGAAGAAAAAGTTACGGTTTCTTCCGAAAAGATCTATTTCCGTTTTGGAAAATTAAAATGCAAAGTTGAAATGAAAAACAGCGAAGGAAAAGTAGTTTGCCAAGGCATTATTGCCGGAATGATAAAAAAAGCTGCCAATGAAAAATAGAGTAGTGATCACCGGACTTGGCGTAGCTGCACCGAATGGGGTAGGGCTGGCTAATTTTAAAAATGCTATTAAAAAAGGAATTTCGGGAATTGAATATTTTGAAGAATTAGAAGCGATGAATTTTTCTTGCTGTATAGGAGGTATTCCTGATGTGAGCGAAGCTTTAAAACAGCAATATTTGACTCCATTGCAATTGCGAAACTTCAACAGCTCTGGTATTTTATATGGTTGCATTGCCGGGATAGATGCCTGGAAAGATGCGGGCCTATTTATTTCTGATGATAGTCCGACCGATTGGGATAGCGGAGCGATTTTCGGAACAGGGCTGTCTGGAGTTGAAAAAATGAGAGAAGCAATTTACAAATTAGATAGTAAGAATGTGAAACGCCTGGGGAGTACTACCGTGGCACAAACAATGACCAGCGGAATCAGTGCTTATTTGGGTGGAATCCTAGGTTTGGGAAATCAAGTGACTACAAATTCATCAGCCTGCTCAACAGGAACGGAAGCTATTTTGATGGCTTTTGAACGAATCCAATCCGGACGAGCGAAACGCATGCTGGCCGGGAGTTGTAGCGATCACGGCCCTTATTTGTGGGGAGGATTTGATGCGATGCGCGTGATGAATTATAAAAGTAATGATGCTCCTGAAAAAGCCTCTCGACCGATGAGCGCCACAGCTTCGGGCTTTGTGCCGGGGAGTGGTGCGGGAGCGCTGGTGTTGGAATCGCTGGAAAGTGCTTTGGAAAGAGGAGCGACCATTTATGCGGAAATTTTAGGAGGTGCTGTAAATTCAGGAGGGCAGCGGAACGGAGGTACGATGACGGCTCCAAATTCAATTGCAGTGCAGCGCTGCATTCGCGATGCTGTTGAAAATGCAGGAATTTCAGCCAACGAAATTGACTCGATCAATGGCCATTTGACTGCTACCGCAAAAGATCCTGATGAAGTGCAAAATTGGGCCGCTGCGTTAGGAAGGAAAGGCAAAGATTTTCCTTATATTAATTCTTTGAAATCGATGGTTGGGCATTGTCTGAGCGCCGCGGGAGCCATTGAAAGTGTGGCTGTGATTATGGAATTAAAAGATGATTTTTTGTTTCCATCTATTAATTGTGAAGATGTACATCCGGAAATAGCGAAGATCATTGATGTGGAAAAAATTCCGCAAACTTTAAAAGAAAATTTAGATTTGCAGATCATTGCGAAAGCGAGTTTTGGTTTTGGCGATGTAAACGCTTGTACCATTTTTAAAAAGTACCACAATGAATAAAAATGAATTGATCGCAGAACTGAAAAAAATCGTCAAACCTTATGTGCAGGATGAAGCTGGTTTTGACAATTTAACGGAGGATACAGATTTTATAAAAGACCTGAAAATCAACTCTGCAAATTTGGTCGATGTGATTTTGGATGTTGAAGATGCCTTTGATATCGAAATCGACGATGAATCCATGGAACAAATGCTCACCGTAAAAGCAGCGATGGCCATTATTACCACTAAATTGAATGAAAAGTGATCGGCAACGACATTGTAGATTTAGGTTTTGCAAAAGAGGAAAGCAATTGGAAACAGTCCCGTTTTCTGGACAAAATATTCACCCAAAAAGAGCAAAAATACATCAGGGATTCCCAAAAACCTGAAAGTATGGTTTGGCTGCTTTGGAGCATGAAAGAAAGCGCCTACAAATTATATGTTCAAATCAATGGCAAACGCTTTTTCGCTCCAAAAAGTCTGGTCTGCACTTTGTTGGATTTAAATGAAAAAGAAAGCTTTGGAGAAGTTGTTTGCGATGATTTCCAATGTGTTACCCAATCTGAAATTGCAGAGCAGTTTATTTACACCATTTCAAAAATAGATGTTGACAGCGAATATCTGAGTCAAATCTTTACCATCGAAAATTCGAAATATAATTCACAACACAAAGTGGTTTATGAAAAGGCCATCGCTCAGTTTGCTGCGTTTTCGGAAGACACTATTCAAAATATTTCCATACAAAAAGATGACGAGGGAATTCCTTTTTTCTATTCTAAAAAACAAAAACAGAAGGCTGCTGTTTCAATGACTCATCATGGAAATTATGGCGCATTTGCCATAAAAACATTTTCAAAATCAAACTAATAAAAACTTAGCGCATCTAAGTGGAATCAGTGTCTGAATGATAAGAAAAACAAAACCACTAAGACACGAGTACACTAAGGAACACTAAGAGGAATTACCATATTTTTACAGAAATGGAAAGATTTTTAGATTTCGCACGATCAAAATTTAAAATTGATAAAAGATTGATTCTACTTTACGTGGTCGTCTATTTCCTATGGGGAACGGCGATGGACAATTTTGGACAGATGGTGCAGATCGCCAAATTTACCCATTGGTGGCAGATCATTACCGTTTATATTTTATATATGGTTCCAATTTCTTTATTGCTTCGCAATTTGCCGTTCCACGCACAGTATGCTTATGGGTTGGTCGCCATGGCTTTTCTTGAATTTTCAGGTTATGCCCTTCAAACTTCCTATGCTTATGATGATAATATTTTAGACTATTTATTTGGCATCCGAAACTTTAGTCTGGGGATGGCGATATTCTTTGCGTTGTATTTTCCTTTCGGCAACTGGGGCGTTGGACAAATTTTCAAAATGATCGTTAAATGAAGCAACTTTTTGACAAGATCATTGAGTCCGTTTTAAAGTATAAAAAGTCTATCACCTTTTTGTTGGCCCTTACAACGATACTTGCTTTAAGCAATATTTTTCTAAATCTGAAGGTAGATAATTCTGTTTCAATTTGGTTTTTAGAAGACAATCCGCAGTATCAGGAATACCTGCGGTTTCAGGAAGAGCAAGGCTCTGATGAAATTGTCGTTGTGATGATTCCGATTGGTGATTCCCTTTCAAATGATGATTTAGGCACTTTACAGGAATTGCATGATGAACTAGATTCGATTGAATATGTGCATTCCACCTTCAGCCTGGCGAATGTGAAATATCCGATTTATTCGAACAAAAAACTGTTTTATAGAAATATTTATACGTCAAAACGGAGTATAGAAAACAGCAATAATATCCTGGCCGAACTTCCGACGATAAAACATAAATTGATAACAGCTGACGGAAAATTTGTCTTTTTTTATGTCCAATTATTATCAACAAAAGAACTCGATGGTGTGCGAGAAGGAGTCGTTGAAAATTTAGAATTGATAATAGATCAAAAGTTAGAAGATTATTATATTTCGGGCTCTTCCATCCTGAATGAAGCCTATAATAAAGCGGTTTATGATGAAAGTATTTTCTTTGCGGTAGCTACGGGATTTGTGATTTTTTTCATTTTACTTTTTCTGTTGCCGCATCCTGCATATCTACCGATCGCATTGCTTTGTGTGATTGTCCCGGTTGGATTATTGCTTGGTTTGATGACCGTATTGGGTTATGATCTCAATATGATTTCAATGCTCATTCCGACCATTTTGATGGTTTACAGCGTGAGTGATGTCATACATATAATCAATATTTATCACTTGCATAAAAAGGAGTTTCCGGATCAGGCTAAAATCAAACAAATTCAACTCGCTTTACGGAAGAGTTTGAAACCTTGTTTTTTGACCACACTTACTACAATAATTGGATATTTGGCACTTTATTTATCACCGCTGCCAGCGTTTAAAGTGATGGGTATTTTTACTTTTATTGGATTGTTATTATCCTTTTTATTGGTATATATAATTGCAATTATTGGCTTTGGTTATATGCCAAAAATCAAAAGTCAAAATGTCCATATTTTAAAGATTTTTAAAAAAGTAGACCTTCGATTATTTATTCAAAAAGTAAATTGGTTTACAAGTTATCACAAAAAAAGTATCGTTGGTTTTTGTGTGGTGATGATAATCGTTGGCGGGTATTCTATTACGCTTTTGGAAGTAAATACGGATAATTTAAACTTGTTGGGAGAGGGAAAAGCAAAGGCTCACCTTCAGATTATCGAAGAAAAAGTCAACGGGAGCGCTCGTCTGCAATTGAATATTTCAAGTTTGGATAACGGATCATTGTTGAATAAAGAAAACCTTGAAAAAATAGAAACCTTTCAAAATAAATTAGAAACATACACTTTATTAGCATCGCCAATTTCCATTATCAATTTTAAATCATTCCTCGAAAAAAGAACCCCACGTTTTCTTCAGGTCACTAACCAGTCTCGTCTTGATGGAATTTTGACTTCCGGTACAGAAGAAGCCAATCCATTCTTTTCATTATTTACGGAGGATCTTTCAAGGATTGGAATCTCGGTTAGCATTCGCGAATTACAATCAAAGGAGTTGGAAGTCTTAATCAATGATATCAAAAAAGATTTTCAATCAATTTTTCAAAAAGATTTATACCGCCTTGAAATCCAGGGTTTTTCCGCTTTATTTGTTCAGCTAAACCATTTTATTTTACAAACCCAATTTCGATCTTTTACTGCTGCTTTTGTCCTTTCTTTTTTTGTTTTATACCTTTTTATCGGAAAGGCCAGAACCAGTTTGTTGGCGATCATTCCCAATCTGCTTCCTTTATTTCTCACTGTTACGCTAATGGTAATTCTTGGAATCCCATTGGAAGCTTCTAACGCGATGTTGGCGGCAATAATGCTCGGAATAGCGATGGATGATACGATACATCTGATGAACAAATATAAATTGTATCATAGGGAAGGAAATTCGCCGGAGGAAAGCATAAATAAAGCCAGCCTTTATACTGGAAGCGCCTTGTTTTCGACGACAATTTCACTGGTTTGTGGGTTTATAGTTGTGGGATTTAGTGGTGTGATATCGGTGAGTACATTTGGATTGTTATGCGCCTTTACGATTTTAGCAGCGTTGTTTGCAGATATCATTTTTCTTCCAGCGCTGATTAAGTGTTTTGCAAAATAGTTTTGTCATGCTAGGTTTTTAAAAAGTGAAGATGTAAATTTGCGAACGATTTTAGAGACTGTAGCTCAGTTGGTTTAGAGCATTACCTTGACAGGGTAGGGGTCGGGGGTTCGAATCCCTCCAGTCTCACAAAACAGTTTTGAGGGAGAGTAGAGAGCAAGAGTGGTCTACTTTAGTAATGAATTATTTTTCTCAATACTCACACTCCAACTCACACTTGAAAAATGTTTGACTTTGAAAAATTAGACGTTTACTTAAAAGCAAAGAAGTTTAATAAATCGGTATTCATTTTTCTTTCCACTTCCAAGGTTGATAAAGTCACAAAAGATCAATTGCGTAGAGCATCATTCAGCATCATGTTAAATATTGCTGAAGGTTCCGGAAGATTTACAAAACCTGACAAACGTAACTTTTATGTTATTGCAAGAGGCTCAGCGTTTGAATGTGTAGCGATTTTTGATTACTTGAGAGATTTGGAAATGGTTAGCGATAGTGCTTTTAAACAGTATTATTCTTTCCTTGAAGAAATATCAAAAATGTTATTTGCTATGTTAAAAGGGTTAACAAAGTGAAATTGACTATCTTGAAAAAATAGTTTTGGGTGTGAGTAGAGAGCAAGAGCGATCTTCCTGCCGAAAATTGTTTCCCTCCAGTCTCACTTTTCCCTTCTTTTTTTCTCATTTTCTTTTAAGGATGGTTAAATCTGAGTTAAATGTTATACCTCAAATAGGGGTGTCACAAACTTTTACGATTCATTATACCAGAACATGGCGCAATATTCGTTTATGAAATATTGTAATTTTTTTGAATCTGTAAAACCCCATAAAAAATGCGATTGATTAACCTGTTTTCCATTCTGGCAATTATTTTATTCACTACCAATGCATGCAACAAACCCGAAGAAGTGGTTTCATTTGATCCACCCGGAGGTGACCTGGTGATTACAATTCAGGATCAATTTGTAGCTCTTCCTTCTAGAGTATCAGTTTTTTTTAAAGTCGAAACCAAGGGTGGCGATCCCGTATCTGGCCTAACCGAAGACAACTTTACTCTTTACGAAAAAGGTAGAAATGATGATGATCCACGGCTACTGAGTAAAGACGAGGCTACCAGGATGATTTCAGATAATAGCGTTGTTTTTCAAAACCGGTCTATTCTTCTGCTTGACTTGAGTGGAAGTGTTTTAAATAATAGTCTTGAAGAGTTGAAAGAAGGGGCTAATGAATTTATTGATAATGTGATCACTGATGAAGGTAATACAGCAACTACAATTGGAATTTGGTGGTTTGACGGGAAAGATGCCATTCATACTTTGATAGATTTCACAAGCAGTGCTGACGATCTCCATGCAGCAGTGAATAGTGTAACCACTAGTTTGTCAAATGACAGTTCCACTGACTTGTTTGGTGCCATTTTGAAAGGAACACAATTGGCGGAAAGCAAACTACAGCAAAGTCAGAATCAAGGGATTTTAGGAGCTGTTTCCCTCATCGTATTTACTGATGGAACCGATCAGGCAGCGCGATACAGTCGTGAAGAAGCTTATGCTGCTGTCGAAAACGCATCGGAAGGAATTAAATATTATACGATAGGCCTGGGGAATGAAATTGACGAAACAGTTTTGAAGCGAATTGGAAAAACAAGCCACGTATTTGCCTCGGATACTGCTGCTTTGACTGCAAAATTTGAGGAAATTGCGCAATTGATCTATGATGCTGCAAACTCTTTTTACCTCTTTGAATATTGTACACCAAAACGCGATGGCAGTGGAAATAATGAATTGCACATTGCCGTGAAAAAGGAAAATAAAGAAGGGAACAGAATTACGACTTTTGATGCTACAGGGTTTTCTGATGATTGTGATTTGAATTAAGTGCTGATATTCAAAATAAAAAGGCGAATGGGATTCTCATTCGCCTTTTTATTTAAAGCAAAACAAGTTTTGCTATTCCTTAAAAAGTTCTAAATTTGCAGCACTGAAAAACACAAATTCATCGGGATGTGGCGCAGTCCGGTAGCGCACTCGGCTGGGGGCCGAGTGGTCGCAGGTTCAAATCCTGTCATCCCGACTTAAAAGCTTCCTCTGGGAAGCTTTTTTTATTATTTATAAACATGTATTGGGTTTAAATTCTGTCATCCCTAATACTTGATAATTAAAGAGTTATGTAAAATAAGCGTAACTCTTTTTTTATAAAAAGTCCAATGCATTTTTGATAAGCATTGGACTTTAAAGAAAATATTTTTTTACTATATAGTAATATTGGATAGGTTATTCTTCACAGTTGGAATAATCAAGAACATGTTGTCCTAATTCACTCCATTTGACATCAGTATATTTCTTAACTAATGCCTTGCATTTGTTCCATAAAGGAGTAAATTCTTCATCATATCGCTTTTTCTGAACTTTATAAGCTGCGTCATCTCCAATTTTTATATAATAGGATTTTGCTTTTCCACCAGCAACTGTGATCCCTCCAATTCCAGCTGAGGCAGTTTCTTTTGCATAAGGATCGTGGTAAACTTTAACTTTTTTACTGAATTCCGGATTGAGCAATTGCATTAATAGTTGTTTCTCCTTTTTCTTAACCTTTACATTAGAAAGTTCAAAGTAAGCATATCCCTGATTTAGGAGATCCTGATCTAATTTTTCATCAGTCCATTTTTGGGCATCGGTTAAAAAATCCATCGCGGTTGATAGTTTATCCAAACCACTTGGTGGGAGGTACATATATTTGATATCCTCCGCATCAAGTTTGTGTTTTTTACCATTCCCGTCTTTTATTTTTACAAATTCTATCAATCCCTTCTCTCTGTCAAGATCTTTAATAGTTCCTTTGATTTCTTTTCCATCAATCAAAGTAACATAGGAAGTCTTTTTATGAGAAAAACCGTAGGAAGGAGATAATAAGTTTTGGGCATTAGCTTGAGAGAAAACAGCTGAAATTAAAGCAATAAAGAAAATTTTTTTAATCATGATTTGTTTTTGTTTTTGATTTGTCTACTCTTTCGATTTTCGACTTACTCGCTCTACTCTTTTCATTGGATTTTCGAGTATCTCCATATAATTTTCTGATGAAAAGGATTGCTCCTTATTCTTTAATTTTTCGAAATTCGTTCGTTTATTTTTGCTGGCTTTAATTGATTACACACTCAAAAAAATATATTTTAAAAACAGAATCAAAGCCTATTTGCTTTACAATATATTTTCTTTTGATTTACATGAAATACCAAATAAGAGTGGAACGAAAAGTGAGGCGTTTTCATAGGTTCTTTATATTTTCGGCGGCCAAGATATGAAATAAAATAAGTTTTTCTATATCTTTTCTAAGAATTAATAAATGTTGTATCCTATTAAAATAAAGACTGAAATATTTCGCAATTTTATTTCTTAAAACTGTCTGGAATTGATTTGTACAAGTTTTCGAAAAAGAATTTAACTTGCGACTTTTAATGCAGGAGTTGATGTTTTTTATCTCCTCAATTGCAATGCTCCCTTTCTTATAATTTGCTAAAAATCAGAAAGCAAAATTTATAAAGTTTAATATTCTTTAATGATTCATTTAGATAAAGATATAGAGCGTTGGTTTGCTATTTCTACAAGGTATAAATGTGAGAAATATGTACAGAAGTTGTTGCAAGACAAGGGTATCCATGCTTTTTTGCCTTTACAAAAACAATTTAGAATTTGGGGAGGTAGGCGACGGGTTGTTGAATTGCCATTGATATCTTGTTATGTATTTGTAAAAATAAAACAGGCTGAATATGTGCCGGTTTTAGAGACTGATCATGTTTTGAGGTTTATTAAAATAGCTAATGATTTAATTTCGATTCCCGAAATGGAGATCGAAATACTCAAAAGGGTAGTTGGGGATATTGAATTGGAAGTGACCGTTGAACCTCTGAAGTTTGAAGTTGGAGATGAAGTTGAAATAATTTATGGTTCATTAGCTGGAGTGAAGGGGAAATTAGTTGTTGCAAAAAAAAACAAATTCGTAGTAATTGAACTTCAAAGTATTGGATACTCACTGCGTATTAGCATTCATAATCATCATTTAAGGAAAACACCAATTTAAATAGTCAGTCCTCTCTTTGGAACAGCCAATCGCTCATGATTTTTCGAATGCGGTTGTCTTCAATCGCCCAGCTTGCTGTTTCGAGGTGTGAAGCTTTTTCAATAGTGACAAATGTTAGAATTTCATTATTGATTACGCTCAGTTTGTTTTTAAAAGATAAAGCACTTGAATAAGGAACCAGACCATCAGAAGTTCCATGGATGCATAATACTGGAATATTTTCATCAGCCTGTAGATGTGTAATAGGATTGGCTTGCTGAAACATTTCATGATCTCGACGACCCGCAAAATCACGAAGTACAAAAGTGTCTTTCATTGTTGAAAGATCTAGGGGAGCACCGAAAAGCATAAGGCCGCTAAACATTTGCTGGGTAAATCCATATTTTGCCAGTTGATTTCGGTCATAGAGCATAAGCGCTACAAGGTTGCCGCCCGCTGACATTCCGCCCAGAATTATCTTTTTGTCTTGAAGACCTTTACTATTCATGATATCGACTACTTTTTGTAAACTAAAGGATAAGTCTTCTCTGATTTCAGGATAACGGTTAAAGGGAGCTCGTCTGTAGGAAGGCATGAAAACAGAGTAACCCAAATTAACCAGAACTTGTGCGTTTGATCTTAATAGTTCCGGGCTGCCGCTTCGCCATCCGCCACCATGATAATAAATGATTACATTCTTTTTGTGGGTCTTGTGATTTAAAGGTTGGAAAAATAAAACGTACTGCCGCCTGTGATTTCCGAACCTGTGTTTTTCGGCAATCATATTATTTCGTTCTGAAGTAACCGAACGAAAGAGGAAAACAGGTATTCTGAAAATCTCAAACAGGATCGTCTTTTTGGGTACAACTAAATAAAGGATAAAATACAGCAAAATGAAAGCAATTATGAAAATCAATAGTGTTTGCATCCCTTCTTGACTATTTCTGAAATTTTAATTCGCGAAGAAAAATAACAAGTTTTCTCTTGAATTAAGAATACACAACAAATTTCATCCAAAATGTTTTGATTGGCACGAAACTTGAGAATTGAGTTGTTGTTACCCGCCATAAAAAATTCCCTCCTTTACAAGATTTCATACATAACATACATAACCAACTTTTACTACGCACTAAAATTATAACCATGAAAATAAGAGTAACTAACCTAATCGTATTCCTCTCTTTTTGTTTTACACTAAATGCAACTAACGGAGTTCCAGAAAGATATAAAACACTGGAATTGATTAATGCAAATAACGCGAACTATTCGTTTTATAACATTTTCTTTTTTGACAATGAAAACGAGTTGTTATTTATTGATTTTGATGTTATTGTTGATGATTTACAGACGCTCAATATCTGGAGTAAAGGAAATCTTATGCTAGAGGATGATCTAACAGACTTGCCTGATAATACGATTTATGAAATTAATACCAATGTAATAAGAGAAGGTATTTATACTGTTGAATTAGTCACTACCCACGATATAAAAATCAGAAAAGAAATTATTGTCAAATAATGATCTTGATTTTTTAAAATTTCTCATCAATCGCTCACCTACCAAATAAAGTGAGCGATTTTTATTTCCAACACATAATATTTTTCTCTATGTTAACGATATGTTGTATTCTCCTTTTGAGAGAATATATAAGAAACCCTATGTACGTAAGGGGCCTGCTAAAATTACCAAGAAAAGAGCTTATCATTCATTTGAAAAAAAATATTCAATTTTAGAAACTTCTTAGCTATTATATTAGTTTTACTAATTGAATTCAGTAATTAAAGATTCTGAAGAAATTTGAAATACGGGGCTGACTGGAATCGACAGGAAAGATAATCGGTTAGTAAGCATGTCGAGTCATGAATATTCAACTCGTAAAAAATGATATTCAAACCAATTTAAATGGCAATACTAAGTATGCCTTAGCTGCATAATTCTAGGAATTATAAAGCTTTTGTGCCCTATGCTTGACGTCTGATACACAGCACAGCGCACACCATAACCTTTCAGACTAGCGAAGTGATTTGTCTTGTTCACTGAGCGAAAATTAAGAGACTAAGGAACAAGTATGGGAATGTTTTCTGTCCTTTCTTGTTCTCGAAAATCTAATAGAAAACTAAACATGTAGAATGCTCTCAGATGCTTTGTCTGGACCCGGGTTCAACTCCCGGCAGCTCCACAACTAAAAATGGCCTATGCTTTTTCGAGCATAGGCCATTTTTTTATCTCATTAAGGTCACATCTCCTTTGTATAACTTTTTTACTCCATCAATAAACTCTATTTCAGCCCAATAGGCGAAAACGGCCGGATTCATTGGTTGATCCTTCAATGTTCCATCCCAGCCATGAGCCGGATCATCAAGTGAAAAATCGTGATATTCCCAAACCAATTCCCCCCAGCGATCAAAGACCTGGAAAGAATTTACTTTTTTGATAACCCGATCATTTGCAAAAATCATAAATACATCATTGATCCCATCATTATTGTGAGGAGAAAATGCATTCGGAATATAAATGTCCCGGTCTTTCTTTACCCTTAAAATGATTTGGTCTGAGGCGGTACAACCATCAAGATCTGTAATTGTAACCATATAGGCGGTCTCATTTAAAGGCATCACGTTTGGATTGAGACAATTTGTACAACTCAATCCTTCTACTGGCGACCAAACAATAGTATCAATCATTGAAGTTGGGATATTTACGATAGCAATGATTTGATCCGATTCTCCAAGTTGTATAATAAGTTCAGGTTCTAAATTGACCAAGAGTTCAGGTACACTTGGAATGAAGAAAAACTCTTCATACTCACATCCATTAGCATCCTGAATCAAAATATTGTAATCTCCGGGTTCAAGAGAAGTAAAGAAACCAAAAGGAAGGAATGTTTCACCGTTATTTATTGAATAAATATAGGGTTCTGCTCCACCTTCAACAGAGACTATTTCAATACTACCTCGATCACCATAACAAATAGGTGGAATAACCACTGCTTCCATTCCAACAGGAATATCTGTGATTTCGATAACAAGAACTTCGTCTGTATTTAAACAACCGTTTTCCGTGTTAAAAACAGTGAGCGTGTAGCTTCCTGGGAGATTGACAACAGGTTGTAGTGTGGTGTTGCCACCGACGATTCCATTTCCAGTCCACAAATAATTGAACTCAGGGCCGCTTGAGGAGCCAATTCCATTTAGCTGCACCTCTTCGGTTATACAATCAAGTTGATCATCTACATTTGCTACAGCGGCCGGAATTTCTGTATCTTCATCAACATCAATCGATCCACTGTCTGTACAACCGTTATCCAGATTTGTAATAGTTAAAGTAAAAATTCCACCCTGTTCAATTATAGGAGTTAATGTATTTCCTCCGGAAAATATGCCACCCGCTGGATCAGAAGTCCAGGAATAACTCAAATTACCGATAGTAGATGAATTACTGGCATCGATTTCAATTTGCGGATTATAACAATTTATGAAACCTGGAGGAAGAATTACAACAGTCGGTTGGTCCATATCTACTATAATTGTAACAGACTCGGTATGACTACAACCGCTGATGATATCTGTTACCGTCAAATTATAAACCCCTCCCTGGTCAATTTCAGGATTCGGTGTATCTTCTCCAGAAATGATATTGCCATTGGAAGTGGACCATTCAAAAATTAAATTATTGAAAGGAGAAGAGCCTGATCCATCTAAAATAAGACTAGAATTATTACAATCTAAAGCGCCTGTTTGATCGATGAATGCAATTGGAATTTGATCCAACAGACTTTCTACAAAAACAGTATCAATGTTTTCACAACCATTGATTGTGTCGATTAATTGTAAATAATAAAACCCTTCTTCGTCAACCAGTAAGGAATCTCCATTTTCACCGATGATCAGGTTGTTTGATCCGTCATACCAATTGTAGATGACATTTGGACCTGTTTGTGAACCAGAAGCATCAATGAAAATCTCAGGAAAATAACAACTCAAAGTATCTACAGGATTTATATTTACAAATGGATAATCCTGAAGATCTTCTATAATAATAAAATCAGAATTTTCACACCCGGTAATTGTATCAATGGCAAGCAGGGTATAGGTGTCAGGTTCACCTATAATAATCTGATCTGTTGTAATCGAGCCGCTTGAAGATCCCCAGGTGTATGAAACATTTTCCTGATCAATAGAATAAAGAAGAATGCTGCTTACCGTACAATCAAGGATATTCTGTGGTTCTGCATAAATAATAGCCAATGGCAAAGCAGTGCTATCGATCACCAAAACTTCATCAATCGCTGAAATACAACCCGAAACGATATCTGTCAACTGCAAATAATAAGTTCCACCATTTGTAACATTCAGACCTGTTTCCTGACTGATCGTATCACCAGCTTGATTGGTCCAGATATACAAAATATTCGGACCCTGACTGCTCATTGATCCATCAAGGAAAACCTCCAAAATATCACAGGTAATAATTTGATCAGGCCCGGCATCGACGGTTGGAATTTCACCATTTAGATCAACAACTACACTATCTTCAATGATACAGTTGTTGGGATATGTTGCTGTAAAAAAATAAGTTCCTGGTTCTGAAACCGAAACAGATAATGTAGTGGCTTCAAACATATTGGGTCCAGTCCATAAATAAGCTCCGGGTGCTGATGATGTGGCAGTTAAAACAACAGATGTATTTTCACAAGTCAAAGTTCCACCTTGTCCGGCGTCAGCTGTTTGCACACAATCGGAACAAGAAGGAGGAGCGATTGCATTAATTTGAAAACTACAATCCGGATTTTCGGAATCCAAAATAGTGATAACTTGATTTCCATTAAGGATTAGAAACGGCCCCAATTGCTGGTTAACACCATAAGTGCCGGAATAACTTCCATTATCCGAAATCCATCCTGTTGATGTGTTTTGACCGGTTACAAATAGATTAAAAGTATAGGTATCATCACTCGAATCATTACCGGTACCTTGGTCATTACAAACAATATTTGTAACGTTCGCTGTAATTTGACATTCATCGGTACAAGGAACTAGTGGTCCGATTTGTTGTTCTGCGGTACAGGACGCAATGGTCTCATCAACAATGGTAATTGTCGGGCTGCTATTATCAGCTGGAATTGTTATCGTTCCACCCACTTCATAAGCAAAAATACCTGAAGGTATTCCATCCACTAAAACTTCAAAATTATTGTTTGGGCCTCCATTGATTTCAGATGCATTGATTGATATTTCGTAAAAATCATCGGTTTGATCGGAGACGGTTCCGTTGTCATTACAAAAAACATTCAAAAGGGTAAAATTAATCTCACAGGCATCCGAGCAGGTTGGCGGAGCTGTTGCAGTAATTTCAAAATTGCAATCCGCATTTTCATTATCAAGAATGGTTAATATTTGATCGCCATTACTAATCAGGAATGGTCCTAAAACTACTATCTGGTCATAATTGCCGACGGCACTTTGATCATCCAACTCCCATCCTCCGGACACATTTTCACCAGAAACCAATAGTTCAAAAGTGTAAGTGTCATCATTCGGATCAATGGTAGTTCCCTGATCATTACATTCAATATTGGTGATTGTTGCTGAAATATTACAAGGATCATTGCAGACATCTAAAGGCCCGATTTGCTGCTCTGCTGTGCAATAATCTGCGGTTTCATCCACAACAGTAATCGTTGGGCTGCTGCTATCTGCCGGAAGTATTATTGTGCCACCGGTTCCATAAGTAAAAATATCTGCTTCAATACCATCAACTAATACAATGAAATTATTTGTCGGACTATTTGTCGCGGAGGCATTTACGGTTATTTCATAAAAATCATCCGTCAGGATAGAAACGGTTCCATTGTCGTTGCAGAAAACATCCAATTGTGTAATAATGATCGCACAAGGTTCAGAACATGGAGGAGGAGCGTTGGCGGTAACCTGCGTAGAACATTCGGGATTGCCATTATCCAAAATAATAAAAACTTGGTTTCCATCGCTGATCAGGAATGGACCCAGCGACAGAATATCACCATAATTTCCAGAATAACTGCCATCATCTGTTTCCCAGCTACTTGACACATTTTGACCGGTAACTGATAAGTCAAAAGTAAAAGTGT
Organism: uncultured Saprospiraceae bacterium; assembly: GCA_963793295.1. Classification (GTDB taxonomy): domain Bacteria; phylum Bacteroidota; class Bacteroidia; order Chitinophagales; family Saprospiraceae; genus JAHDHW01. The sequence goes on from CAWBZX010000028.1 coordinate 283,730, forward strand.
CGTCACTTGAGTCATTTTCGGTTCCCTGGTTGTCACAATTGATATTGGTAACTGTTGCAGTTATTGTACATTCATCAGTACATGGATCAAGCGGTCCAATTTGTTGTTCAGCAGTACAATTGCTATCCGTTTCATCAACTATAGTTATTATCGGACTGCTGCCATCAGCCGGAATTGATATAGTTCCACCTGTTCCGTAAACAAAAGTACCTGACTGAATGCCATCAACAAGCACAATAAAATTATTAGATGGACTTCCATTTATTGCAGTTGCATTGATCGTAATTTCATAATAATCATCCGTTTGATTTGAAACGGTTCCGTTATCATTACAAAAAGACTCCAAGCCAGTAAAACTAATGACACAGAGATCCGAGCAAGAAACCAATGCCCCAATACTTTGGCTGGCCTGGCATTGATCATCCTGGTTGTCAACTACAGTGATGATAGGAGAATCGCCATTTGCTGGTAGCGTAAAAGTGGCAGTTAAATCATAGGTAAAATTGTAAGTAAGAATTCCATCAATTAAAACATTATAAGTATTATTTGCCGATCCATTTATTGCCGAAGTACTTATAGAAATAGTGTAGATGTCATCTGATGGGTCAGAAGGAGTCCCATTATCAGAACATTCAAAATCTAATTGATTTATGGTAATAATACAATCAGTCGAACAGGAATTCAAAGGGCCGACGGTTTGTTGAATGGAACAACCGAGTGCATCATCTAAAAAGCTGAATTGAAGCGTTTGCCCCATAGCGGAAAGCGTTATCGACTCTTGTTCACCATAATTAAAAGTACCTAAATCGCCATTCCCGTCATTTATGGTGTATGTTCCGGGAGCATTTAGAGAGTTGTTCACAATAAAAGTGATTGTATAAAAATCATCTGTTGCATCACTGCTGGTGCCATTATCATCACAACTTATCTCAAAGGAAGCCATTTCCATCTCGAGGCCGGGAGCGATATCGAAATCCTCAGAAGCAATGCAGCCGTTACCACCATCGACATAAACGGTGTAACTGCCCACTGCCAGATTTTCAAACAAGGTTTCTGTTGTCCAGACAATATTGTCGAGGCTAAAATTAATCCCTTCAGGAGAAGTCACATTCACACTTCCATTTCCATCTCCGAGGCATGCTTCATCGGCTATATCAAGACTAATTGTTGGAAAAGCATTAACGATCAAAGTGAGTATGACAATACTCGTACAATTTTGCTGATTTGTAATACCCACAAATAATTCCTGCGTGGGCGTAGTGATATTTGTATAATTAGTTGCAAGCGGATTTTCACTGTTTTGAGCATCCAGGAGCGTTTCATAAAATGCAAAAGAATGACTCGGATTGAGGCTTATCAAGTCTTCTGCTTCACTTAAGTTAAAAAGTGTAAAACCATCACCATCTTCGTCACATTCTTCCAATTGGGCATCATTACCTGTTGGATTAGCAAAGATCGTAAACTGTACCGGTGTTAAAATAGAACTCACACAGCCGTCCAAAAGATTTTCTGCTTCCACATAATAAGTGTAAATCCCAACAGCAATATCATCAGGAGTATAAGTCGTGCTTCCTCCCAGCAAAAGATTAGTGCCCGCAGCATCACTATACCAATTGGCTGTTTCGTTAGCCCCAACCGTTACAGATAATTCAGGAGTTGATTCTCCTTCACAAATGGATGCATTGCCATTGCTGACAGGTGGAGGGACTGTAGGGCAATCACAATCCGGTGGATTGATAGAAATACTAATCAAACATTCAGTATGCAAAGGATCAAAAGCGACTATTGATAAAGTATTATTAATCGGTATGTCAGTGATGATCATCTGGTTGTTCCCTAAATCCGTTACGTTTCCGCCATTTGGCGCAATGATATAACCATTGGTATTTACCAAAACTTCATAAAAATTGGGATCGCCAGAACAGGCAATTGATAAAATATCAATCATGACTTCCGGCAGTATTTCAATAGTAGCTGTGGCCATATCATCTGGACACACCCCATTTGAAGAAACCACATAGTCAAGTATATAAATTCCGGGAGGGAAACCATCGAAGTTTACATTATATGGGTTGGATAGGTTTAAACCGTAATTGTTATTGTCAAGCCACTGACCGTTTTGTACAGGATTTCCATTTAAAAAATCAAATAAGTTGACGTCAGAAGCGGAGGAGTAACAGACAGAACCCATTCCATCAATCCCCGCAAATGGAGGTGCTTCAACAATCAAATAAAAACTTGCTTCATCGGTACAACCAAAACTGTTTGTTGCCAAAATATAATAAGTTGTGGTTTGTAAGGGATTGACATTCGAAGATGGCAGTTGATTACCCGGATTAGCCGGAGTTCCAAAATGATAAGTGATGACCGGGTTTGTATTATTTGCATCAGTGACCGAAATCGTTGAGAGATCAAAGAATTCTCCTTCACAAATCACAGCCTGGTCAGGATTTAAAGTAATCTCAGGTGTCGGATTTTGGATAATGACCTGCGTGTATTCGATAGTATATTGGTTGCATGGATTGGTATAGGTCCAGTAATATTCTTGTGTAAGATCATCAATAATTGTTACTACTGGAGGGACGGAACCTGCAATAGCACAAGGCCCTGATTCATCATTGGTATATGGTAAATTTATCTCAGGAGGAGGATCCTCCCCACAATTGATTGTAACATCCGGAGGAAAGAAAGTAAAATGTGGGTCAGAAGATGGATTTATCGTTACACTTTGGGAATGTGTAATCGTTCGATTACAGTCATCGGTAAATATCCAGTTATAGGTAATATTTCCACCACATGAATTATAAGAACCAGATTGGATGGCTGTAACCGTTCCACTAATTTGGCATAATCCGGATTGGTTATTAGTATAATTTAAAGCAGGGGGAGTGGGTGGCACCTCTGAACAATCTAAAGTAGTCGGACCCGGTAAATTCGTAAAGGAAGCCTCAGGAGCTGGATCAACGGTTACGGATTGTTGATGCGTAATTGTTCTGCTACAATTATCAATAAACTGCCAGGTGAATAAGATGGTTCCTCCGCATTCATCGTAACTTCCTGATTGAGTCGCTGGCTGTGATCCTTCAATTAAACAAGGCCCACTTGCATTATTGGTATAATTTAATGGAGGTGGAAGAGGGGGCACATTATCACAATCTACTGTCATATCCTGAGGTAAATTTCCGGTAAATTCAGCTTGTGGGGCTGGTTCTACGTTAACATTTTGGACATGACTTATTGTTTGCCCACATTCACTGGTATGCTCCCAGGTAAAAGAAATAGTGCCTCCGCACTCATCATAGGAGCCTGTCATAACAGGGGAGGTGATTCCTTCGATCAAACAATTTCCAATACCATTGTTTGTAAATTCTAAAGGTCCTGGATTTCCAGGTACGTTATCACAAGTAGCATTGATATCTACCGGCGGATTAATAAACATGATATCCGGTGCCGGGGTGATTTCAATATTCTGCTCATGATGGATGTTATTTCCACAAAGGTCAGTAAAATCCCAGGTATAGGTAATCGTTCCGCCACAGATATCGGCGCTTCCAGATTCTGTTGGAGAAACCGTTCCCTCGATTAGGCAAGCGCCTGGTCCATTGTTGGTATAATCCAAATCCGGTCCACCAGTTGGAATATTATCACAATCCAAAGTGATATCTGCTGGTGGATTGATAAACTCAGGAGCCTGAGCCGGTTCGATGGTAATGTTTTGCTCACGATGAACGCTATTTCCACATTCGTCAGTAAAATCCCAGGTATAGGTAATAGTACCGCCACAGATATCGGCGCTTCCGGATTCTGTTGGGGAAACCGTTCCCTCGATTAGGCAAGCGCCTGGTCCATTGTTGGTATAATCCAAATCCGGTCCACCGGTTGGAATGTTGTCGCAATCTAAAGTGATATCAGCCGGAGGATTGATAAAATCAGGAACGGGAGCCGGCTCAATGACAATGTTTTGGATGTGATTGATATTATTGCCGCAGGGATCTACAAAATCCCAGGTATAGGTAATCGTTCCGCCACAAATATCAGCACTTCCAGATTCTGTTGGAGAAATCGCTCCTTCAAACAAACATGCACCTGTACCGTTGTTAGTATAATCCAAATCCGGTCCACCAGTAGGAATATTATCACAATCTAAAGTGATATCAGCCGGAGGATTGATGAACTCAGGAAGTGGAGCTGGTTCAATAGTTACATTTTGTTGGTGATTGATATTATTGCCACATTGATCCGTGAAATCCCAAGTGTATGTAATCGTACCGCCACAGATATCGGCGCTTCCAGATTCTGTTGGAGAAATCGCTCCTTCAATTAGGCAGCTACCTGGTCCATTGTTGGTATAATCCAAATCTGGTCCGCTGGTAGGAATATTGTCACAATCTAAAGTTATATCAGCCGGAGGATTGATAAAGGCTGGTTCTGGAGCCGGTTCAATAGTTACATTTTGTTGATGAACAATAAGATTCCCACATGGATCGGTAAATTCCCATTTGAAAGCAATCGAACCACCACAGATATCAGCATTTCCAGTTTGGGAAGGGGTTATACTTCCTTCGATCAAGCAGCTACCTGGTCCATTGTTTGTGTAATCTAGTTCTGGTGCACTACTAGGAATATTATCACAGTCCAAAGTTACATCAGCCGGTGGATTGATATACTCTGGAAGTGGCGCGGGATCAATCGTAACGTTCTGTACATGATTGATATTATTTCCACATTGATCCGTAAAATCCCAGGTATAAGTAATGGTTCCACCGCAGATATCCGCACTTCCGGATTCCGTAGGAGCAATGCTTCCTTCGATCAAGCAGCTTCCGGGGCCATTGTTGGTATAATCTAAGGTCAGGTCCATTGGTTGGGATATTATCACAATCCAAAGTTACGTCAGCCGGAGGATTGATAAATTCAGGAAGTGGAGCCGGCTCAATGGTGACATTTTGTACATGATTGATATTATTTCCACATTGATCCGTAAAATCCCAGGTATAAGTAATGGTTCCGCCGCAGATATCGGCGCTTCCGGATTCCGTTGGAGAAATAGTTCCTTCGATCAAACAAGCACCCAGGCCATTGTTGGTATAATCTAAATCCGGACCATTAGTCGGAATGTTATCACAATCAAATGTTACGTCGGCTGGTGGATTAAGGAAGGCAGGAACTGGAGTCGGATCAACTGTTATGGTTTGAGTATGTGTACCTGTATTTCCACAAATATCCGTGTATTCCCATGTTCGGGTTAAAGTACCGCCTGAGCATACATCTGCAGTACCTGTTTCAGTTCCTGCAACCATTCCAGGTCCTTCACAATTGTCAGTCCATTCTTGATCCGTCATAGGAGGAATCAAATCAGCACAGGTTAAAGTTAAATTTCCGGGTGCATTTGGGAATTCTGGTGCTTCAACATCTTCAAAAGAAATCGTCTCACATTCTAAATCACAGCATTCTTCGCTACAATCTATATCATTTATGTTTTGCCCGATGATTGGTGGTGTACCATTAGCTGTGACATAATTATAGCTGCAAATCTCATAAGATTCACAGTGGTCAGCAGTAAAAGTTCCTGTACTTGGACTGATTATCTGAATGATAACACCAGAAGCGTCAGTTATAACGATGGCTTCTGTATATTCTGGATCAGTACTATATCCTGAAACAGAAATATCTGCGACTTCATTTGGACACAATGTCGTAGGAGTAACAGTGATCGTTCCGGCATCTGCTTGATATACATTAATGGTTATGCAAATTGGTGGGGGCTCCTCCGTTATTGGAACACAGGGGTCATTTGAAGCGTCAACACACAATTCGTATGAACCCGGTGTGTTCCAGGTAATAGTGGTCGTCGGACCAGTTGTTGTTTCAACTTCAACATTATCAATAAACCAATGAAATGTCGCTGCACCTGCCAGATCGTCAACATTGTATATCTCAGAGTCTCCGGCACAAACTTCAGTCTCTCCAGAAATAGGATTCGTCCAGGGTTCGATTTCTTCTTCTCCACAAACACCAACTACATCAACCGTTACATCACACCAGGAACCCAGACAGCCATCTATTAAAAAATAATAAACATCTCCAATAACCAAACCTGTCATAGATATTTCTCTGTCATCTTCGTTACAACCACCTGCGCCAACATCACAAGCCACTGGATTGTTAAAGGTACAATCTGGAAAAATAGCTATTTGAACCCCAATTGTATTGCCAACATTTGCCTGACAATTTTCAACAGAAACATTAAGCGTGAGATCGGTGCACCAGGCAGTAAAAGCAAACCAGGTTGGATTGTTTGGAACTGTATTCGTATTGGGACACAATGGCTCAGGGCCATCCCAGGGATGCTGATAATCATCCATCGAATACATATATCCATCAAGTTCATCCACGGTACAAAGGACCGGAGCTGTTTCACATTCGCACTCTGGTTGATTGCCATTGGTGCATTGTGAGTTAAGTTTGTTTATTCCTAAAATTAACAGAATAAACAAAATGGCGTTTCGTTTCATTATTTTATTTCGGTTAAAATGAAATTGTAAGAGAATAAAAGGTGTCGGTTTATATGCTTGGAATTCTAAAGATCCTTTTTTCGAATAGATTCCCTGAGCAGTTTATGGCGGTAAGAAGCTGAATTAAAATAATAAGTGAACAAAACTAATGTTTAATTCTGAAGCAATTCTGAATATCCAAAGAATATTATGCAGGTTTTAGACATTTTGTTACTTATTTCTTTGATACTCTAGTATGACAAAATAATTTCGGGTGGCACATCACTGAAAAGAAGTCAACGGATTGGAATAATAATTACTACAGCTTTGATTTTAAATATATTTCTTCCATTTGGGCCTGCACTTCTTTTTGGCACTCTCTGTCATCCTTTTTTCAAACTCATTCCTTTATACGAAGCTGCTTTGAATTGCGTTAATAAGATGAAAAAAACATTCGCCTTGAAAAGTGGTTTAATTGTGTGAGCGATTATCAAGCAGCTGCTTTTTGAATAATGATATTGCTAAGCTGCTTCGCTTAAAATCATTTACGATGGTTTTTCTATTTTTGCGGAAATTTTAATAGTTAATGCTATGAACAGATTGTTGACCTTGTTTTTTTTAATGAATATCGCCAACCTTTCGGCACAAGAGCCGATGCGGGTAATACGGAGTGCTGCAATAGATCGTAATATTCCTATCCACAATATTCATATAGATGAAGATAACAACAAATGGGTTGGGAATAACAAGGGGGGGGTATTTCAGGTTCATTCGGTTGATTACGCTAGCGAGGTTGAAATTGGTGATGATGAATTGTCGCTCTTGAGTTATAAGGGAGGAAATTACAATCTTAAATATAGCCGATCCGCTCTTCTTAAAATATTAAAGGAGCAAACAAACGGATTATTTGAAGGGGAAAGGGATTTTGCAGGAGCTTTTTATGATCCGTCTAAAAAGGAACTTTGGATCGGAACAAAAGGGATTGGAGTATTTCGAATTAAAGTAGAGCCTGAAATCCAGTTTTTAGAGCAAATTGACATGAGCAATTCCAAATTAAAAACGGATTATATTACGGTCATGTACTCCGATAAACCAGGGAGTTACTGGATCGGTACCGAAGAGGGCGTATTGCATAATGAAGGAGATAAATGGAAGCTATTTGAAAAATATGTACGAATTGAAGCAGTTGAAAAATCAGGCTCGGATATTTGGGTTTTTGGTGAAGGTTGGTTATGGAGAGTGGATGTCAACGGTCAATGGAATGAGATTGATTTGGACCCCAGTATGGTGGAAGGAAAAATAAATGATATAGCGATTGATGGTAAAGGAAACATGTGGATCGCCTCTGAAGTAATTACCCGTTTTAATATGGAATCAGGCGCTTTTAATAAATATGGCGCAGCAGAATATTTTACAAGTAATATCCCTACGAGCCTTGCTGTTGACCAGGAAAATGCCATTTGGGTAGGAACAGAGGATAAAGGCTTATACCTGATTGAAAAAGAAACTGCGATTACAGTTAACTGTCTTGTTGAAAAAGAACTGGGTTGTGATGGTAAAAATGATGCCGAGCTTCGAGTTATTGTAAGTGGTGGGGAAGCCCCTTTTTCATACCAATGGCTTCCTGCTTTGGAAGGAGATAATCCAAAAGGGCTAGGCCCTGGGGTTTACGAAGTTACAGTTACTGATAAGAGTGGTAAAAAAAGAAATACTAAAGTAACTATTGCTGATCCGGGATTGAAGCTTGACATTGCACAAGATCGTGTTGAAAGTGCAGCTTCTGCAAAGGATGGAGCTGCAACTGTTTCTGTCAGCGGCGGTCAACCGGATTATAATTTTCTATGGGACAATGGTGAAACCGGAAAATCAGCGATAAAATTGAACGAAGGGCAGCACACGGTGATGGTCACTGACCAAAACGGATGCAGCGCTTCCGCTTCTGTTCTGATCTCAAGAAAACTGGAAGGACTGAGTTTAGCTATTTCTCAAAGCAGTGAGATCAAATGCTTCGGCGATAAAACGGCTTCTCTTTCTGTAGAAATAAATGGTGGTTTAGGTCCTTATCAGACAGTTTGGAATAGTTCGAATATAAAAGATGAAAAACCAACTGGCCTCGCTTCTGGTAAATATCAGGTCACGATTACGGATGCTCAAAATAATACGACTTTTGGAGAGTTCGTAGTACCTGAACCTGAAAAATTGTCTGCTATAATTACAATTGAAACTCCTGCCAGCACAGATAATTCTGATGGAAAAGCCTCTGCCAAAGTAAGCGGCGGAACGGCCCCTTATACCTTTGAATGGGACAATGGAGAAACAGCTTCAACTGCTTCCAACTTAGCAGCTGGTATTCGAAATTTAATGGTAACAGATGCTTCGGGTTGCACTACCAACGCCACTGTTGCGATTGATGAAAATATTCTTCCTTTAAGTGTGTCGATCGATCAAACAGCTGAGATCAAATGTTTTGGAGATAACACAGCAGCTTTGGAAACAAAAGTAACTGGCGGAAAAGGCCCTTTTGAATTTCGATGGAGCATCCCTGAGCAAACCGGCAAAGAAGTATTGAATCTGGTAGCGGGAGAATATGCTCTAACCCTCACCGACGCGGAAGGAAGTACGACAGTAGGAAATATCAAAATAAAAGAACCGGAAGCCCTATCTGCTGAGATCACAATAGAATCCCCGGCCAGTACCGGTAATGCAGATGGAAAAACAAGCGCAAAAGTAAGCGGCGGAACGGGCCCTTATACTTTTGAATGGGACAATGGAGAAACTATTGCCACGGCTTCTAAGCTTGCTCCCGGAACGCATAATCTGCTTGTAACAGATGCTTCGGGGTGTACAACGACCGCCACCGTTGCGATTGACGAAAACATTCTTCCTTTGAGTGTTTCGATCGATCAAACAAATGAGATTAAATGTTTTGGAGATAACACAGCAGTTTTGGAGGCAAAAGTAAATGGCGGAAAAGGCCCATTTGAATACCAATGGAGCATCCCTGGGCAAACCGGCAAAGAAGCATTGAATCTGATAGCCGGAGAATATGCTCTAACCCTCACCGACGCGGAAGGAAGTACGACAGTAGGAAATATCAAAATAAAAGAACCGGAAGCCTTATCTGTTGCAATCACAATAGAATCACCGGCCAGTACCGGAAATGCTGACGGAAAGGCGACAGCAAAAGTAAGCGGCGGAACGGGCCCTTATGCTTTTAAGTGGGATAATGGAGAGACTATTGCCACGGCTTCCAAGTTGGCTCCCGGAACGCGCAACCTGCTTGTAACAGATGCTTCGGGTTGCACTACCAACGCCACCGTTGCGATTGATGAAAACATACTTCCTTTGAGTGTTTCGATCGATCAAACAGCTGAGATCAAATGTTTTGGAGATAACACAGCAGCTTTGGAAGCAAAAGTAAACGGCGGAAAAGGCCCTTTTAAATATCAATGGAGCATCCCTGAGCAAACCAGCAAAGAAGTAATGAACCTGGTAGCTGGGGAATATTTTCTAACCCTGACCGACGCGGAAGGAAGTACGACAGTAGGAAATATCAAAATAAAAGAACCGGAAGCCTTATCTGTTGCAATCACAATAGAATCACCCGCCAGTACCGGTAATGCAGATGGGAAAGCAAGCGCAAAAGTAAGCGGCGGAACGGGACCTTATACTTTTGAATGGGACAATGGAGAAACGACAAGCACTGCGTTAAAACTGGCTCCCGGAACGCGCAATCTGCTTGTAACGGATGTATCGGGTTGTACCACTAGTGCCAGCGTTGCGATTGATGAAAATATACTTCCTTTAAGTGTTTCGATCGATCAAACGGCGGAGATCAAATGTTTCGGAGATAACACAGCAGCTTTGGAAGCAAAAGTAAACGGCGGCAAAGGTCCTTTTGAATACCAATGGAGCATCCCTGGGCAAACCGGCAAAGAAGCATTGAATCTGATAGCCGGAGAATATGCTCTAACCCTCACCGACGCGGAAGGAAGTACGACAGTAGGAAATATCAAAATAAAAGAACCGGAAGCCTTATCTGTTGCAATCACAATAGAATCACCGGCCAGTACCGGAAATGCTGACGGAAAGGCGACAGCAAAAGTAAGCGGCGGAACGGGCCCTTATGCTTTTAAGTGGGATAATGGAGAGACTATTGCCACGGCTTCCAAGTTGGCTCCCGGAACGCGCAACCTGCTTGTAACAGATGCTTCAGGTTGCACGACGACCGCTACCGTTGCGATTGACGAAAATATCCTTCCTTTGAGTGTTTCGATCGATCAAACGGCTGAGATCAAATGTTTTGGAGATAACACAGCAGCTTTGGAGGCAAAAGTATCTGGGGGTAAAGGCCCATTTGAATTTCGATGGAATGTCACCAGTTCCAATGATAGCCAAGCTTCTAACCTTAAAGCAGGCGAATATTTTTTAACAGTAACAGATGTAGTAGGGAATACCAAGACTTCAGAGATTTTAATTAAGGAACCAACAGCTTTATCGGCAACGATCAGTCGTAACAACCCCGCAAGCAGTGAAAATAGTGAAGACGGCAATGCAGTAATAGAAGTAAGTGGTGGAGTTGGAGCATATACCTATCGTTGGGATAATAATGAAAGTGGTAATATTGCCAGCCAACTTGGAATAGGAGGTCATATTGTAACGGTATCTGACGATAATGGGTGTAGTGTTTTATTGTCTTTTCAAACTAAGAAAAGAATATTACCGGAACTGACCGTGGCGAATCTGAGAGAAGGGCAAACGGTTAAAATGGAAGAGCTTTTTTTTGAAGCGGATAGCTTTAGAATCACTGACGTTTCACTTCCTGTAATAGAAGAATTATATGATTTTATGAAAGAAAATAATTCGGTCGTCATTGAAGTAGGAGGACATACCAACAATATTCCTGAACATGTTTTTTGTGATGCTTTATCCAAAGCACGGGCAAAATCGGTCGCCGACTACATTGTTCAAATGGGCATTGATCCAAAAAGGGTTTATTATAAAGGTTATGGTAAACGCAATCCCATTGCTACAAATTCCACACCCGAAGGTCGTGCGAAAAATCAGCGGGTAGAAATAAAAATAATAAGTATTTAACGTAAGCACTTCATCATACAGGGGAGATAAGAAGCTCTATTTTTCTTCAGAATTTGAGCATATTCTTGAGCGTTCAACTCAATACGTTTTAAGTATTCCTTTTATCTAAATTAATTTTCAAAGATATGGTAATCTTTACTTGGGTATGGATGCACTATAATTTAAACTTGGAAAACGCATTTATTTATTTTTGATAAAATAAAATTTTATTTTTTACATATAACTTTTTATTGTTGCACCTAAAATACCCCATTTCGGATATTGTTGTCTACCTATCGTATTTATATCTTTGTAAATTATAGTTTTTGCCTACAAGTTATTATTTTTGGCTATAATCCTGTGAACAACAAATACTAATGAACCGAAGCACAGTCATACTAGGTACTTTTTTGATATTGCTTTTTGCTTGCACAAAAGATCAAATTTACGTTGCAACTCAAAACGACTATTCGCTTCGATCATTAATTAATCAAAAAGGAGGCGTTGATCAATATATACTTCCTCAAAGTACGGATTACGAAAATATACCTCAGGACCCTTCTAATCCATTAAATCAAATTAAAGTTGAATTAGGCAAGTTCTTGTTCTTTGAAACAGGGCTTGCCCTTGTTCCTGCTCATAATATCGCCACGGAATCTTATTCCTGTTCCTCTTGTCATATACCTGCTGCTGGATTTCGGCCTGGAAGACCTCAAGGTATCGCAGACGGTGGTTTAGGCTTTGGAGAACAAGGGGAAGCTAGATTTATGGATACGCAGTATCAGGAAAACGAAATTGATGCTCAGGGAATCCGACCACTTAGTGTTCTCAATGCAGCTTTTGTGACAAACACACTTTGGAACGGTCAGTTTGGATCGAAGGGAGTAAATATAGGAACTGAAGACCTTTGGTCATTAGATACGCTAACAGAAGTCAACCACCTTGGATTTGATGGTATGGAAAGTCAGAATATTGAAGGGCTTGAATTGCACCGTATGGTCATTAACAAAGAGCTTATGGATGAATACGGATATACACCTTATTTCGATGCAGCATTTAGTGAGTTTCCTGAATCTGAGCGTTATTCTCCAAAAGCTGCCAGCTTTGCACTTTCGGCATATCTCAGAACTTTGCTTACCACCGAAGCTCCTTTTCAAAAATGGTTGAAAGGAGACAAAGATGCGATGACCGAGCAACAGAAGAAAGGTGCCATGCTCTTTTTTGGAAAAGCAAATTGTGCTTCTTGTCACCGTGGACCTTCATTAAATGCCATGAATTTTTATGCACTTGGCGTAAATGATCTTTACCAAATTGGTGCGCTCAATACTTCGGCTGATGATAATAAAAACAAAGGAAGAGGCGGCTTTACCGGTAAGGCAGAAGATATGTTTAAATTTAAAGTGCCTCAGCTTTATAATTTAAAAGATTCGCCATTTTATTTCCATGGAGCAAGTAAGGAAACGCTCAGAGAGGTTGTTGATTATTTCAATGATGCAATCCCTGAAAATGCGAATATTCCTGCAAGTCAAATTTCTTCAAATTTCCAGCCTCTTAATCTTTCTGAAGATGAAATTGAAGACTTGCTTTCTTTTTTAAGCGATGCGCTTAATGATCCTAATCTCGAGCGTTATGTTCCGGATTATATTCTCTCCGGCAATTGCTTTCCAAATAATGACCCTTTTTCCAGGCTGGATATTGGATGTGACTAACAGTATTTTTTATTGAGGTTATACTTTTAAAGTGCTCCGATAGTATTCAAATCGACGATTCTTTCTAATTATCGATTACCCATAAGTTTTAAGAAAAAAAAGAAATTTTCTTTGACAAGATTCGAGAATAATCGAAAAAACGCTTATTGTTGAAAACCTCCATAGATAAGCGGTTGTCAATCAAATCAGGAAATGTTTAGCGCTATATGCGATTCACAGCGCAGAGTTCTATGGCCTTTTCTTTTCCGCGGAGTGGCACAGCTCCCAGCTTTGAAACTGTGTATTCCGGACCGAGTGTGAGGTGCTCTAAAAATTCTGCAGATACCAATAGTTTCTGGCCGAACTGATTACAAAGCGATTGGATACGGGCTGTTGTGTTGAGAACGTCTCCACTATATGTGATTTCACTTTTTAGCTCTCCAATTTGAGCAGTAATGACCTCTCCTGCATGTACACCTGCCTTGAATTCGGGCACAACACCAAATTTTTCAAGAAAATAATCCCGGCGGGCTTGGATTTGATCTTCAATCAGAAAGAAAACCCTGATGCAGTTTGCTTCTTTAAGTCCTTTCTTCAGCTTCCAGGTCAGGACAATTTCGTCACCCACGTATTGGTATATCTCCGCATTGGACGCTAAAATTGAGTCGGACATCTCAGCAAAATAACGATGTAGAAATTCGAAGTAGTGATCTGTTTCCATTTTATCTGCTAAGGTGGTAGATCCTTTCAAATCCAGAAACATAAAGATCCGAAATTCTCTGCGGGGGTGGTGGTAACGCCCCGTCACATAACCCAGGAGCACCCCAGGCCCAAGCAAACGATCGAGACGGATGAAGAAGAGCAAGCAAGAGATTACACCAAGCCCTTCGAGTATCCCTACTAAAGTTACGCGTTTGAAGATAGCATCGCCATATTCTTGCCAGGTAATGCCTTCAATAAATACATCCAGGAGATTGAATACCGCGAAGGTCAGGTACATCACACCAACGAGCACTATTGATTTTATTGTCAAATGCAGGAGAAAAGGAAGATCTTTAAGCCATTCTTTGAGAAAAAAGAACTCCGCCAGACCAATCATGAACCCAACCCCGAACCCCATAACGAACGAACCAGGTGAGAATCCGTATCCATGGGCGAGGCGAAGAACTACAGCGAAAGGAATCGCTACCAGTCCAAGTTTTACTGATGCAAGTAGTCTTCGGCGCGTATATGAATTTATAGTTAGTGTGGTCATATGCAAAAGTGTAAGATCTCTCCTAATGCCTTGTTGAATCAATCGAATTGATATCTTCGACAAAAGAACGCCATTGGCTCATTTGTGTTTTTAAGCGTACTTTGTATTGAAATATTCATTTACTGCATGGCAAGTGTAAAATTCAGAATTGGTATCCTACTTTTTATTATCGATCATACTACACCATCCAAAGCTAATATTTGCAATATCGTAAATATACACACTGTCATACAGCCAACCAAAGAAAGTCTTCTTCGCTTGATTCTTTAGTGATCAATCATTCAATACTTTTTAAGTCATCCATGATTGTTAGAAAAATTCAGATTTATCATTAAAACATTCCGTTTTCTTAATTGTATTTCAAATGTATTAATTTGCAAAATGCAAAAGCACTTTATATGAAAATAGTAGACCAATCTTTTGTAAAGAACTTCAAGCATTGTGAATCTTTTCATTTAATACTTACCCTATGGAATTGAAAAAACTAACAGGCCTTGATCCAAAGGAATACGAACATCCATATGATAAAAAAGCTTTAGATGCTTTGCATAGCACCAAAGGCTTGGATATGCTCGTAAAGAAATTTTATGAATACGGTATTGAAAAAATTTTTAGAATTCAAATCACAGGGAGCAATCTAAAAGTTTCAGAAGACAACATTCCTGATATATTTCGATTATTTCAGGAAGCACATTCCGTCTTGAATTTTCCTATGGTTCCAGAGTTATACCTTTATCATACTGATGAATTACAAGGATTTACAACAGGAGTTGATCAACCAATTATTGCCTTGAGTAATGGCTGTATCGATAGTTTTACAGATGAAGAATTAATGTTTGTCATCGGAAGGGAGATTGGGCATATAAAAAGTCAGCACGTTCTTTATTACGAAATCGGAACACTGCTTCCACTGCTAAGTGAGATTTTAGGAAGTTTTACGCTAGGTATAGGATCGATTATTTCCCTTGGACTTCAAATGGCTTTGTTGCAATGGCAGCGCATGTCGGAATATACTGCAGACCGTGCCGGATTACTTGCTTGTCAGGATTTAGGGGTTGCTGCGTCAGCACTTTCCAAAATATCCGGCTTACCCAACAAATACTACAAAACATTTAATACTGATGATTTTATAACTCAGGCCCGGCAATTCGAGGGGATTGATGTAGGCAATTACAATAAGGTGATCAGGTATGTTAGCTTGATGCTCGGCGATCACAAGTGGACCGTTGATCGTACCAATGAATTATTGAAATGGATTGATTCAGGCCAATACGATGCTGTTTTAAATCGAAAAACAACTATAAAAACAGAAACTCCAAAGTTCAAATTTTGTGACAATTGTGGAGCAAGAATATTAAGTCCAACCGCTTCCTTCTGTCCCCAATGTGGAAAAAGAGTGGATTGAGTAGTCATTAGTGAGGTGCGAGTGGTAGGTGTCAGTGATCATTAAACAGTAGCGAGGTGAAGTGAGAAAAAACAAATCCAAACTTCCCCTACACCAACACATCCAAAAGTCCCGGCATCCCCTTATCCACCTTAAACCATCATTCAAAACCAAATAACTTCCTAAACTATAATCTCTAACCCCTTACCTACTTACTTTACTCCTTTCTTCTTCTGTACAGCCGTGATTACTTGCTTAAGGCCGGTCACGACATTGTAAAATGCTTCATCCATATCATCCCATTGGTTGACTGGTTCAGCATTGCGGGGGAGGGCCTGGAGTTTTGCAAATTCCGTTTGGTTCCAATCACAAGTTTTTAAAATTATCGGAACGACTATAGCATCTCTTTTTTCGTGCCTCTCGATGGCTGTTTTTATTTCAACATCATAGATATATCGGGAAGCTAAAAATCGGGGACTTACCAGCAGCAATATAATATCAGCAGTTTCCAGTTCATTTTTAATGGAATCATCCCATTCTTCACCTGGAACGATTTGTCGGTCGTTCCATACTTTTATAGCTGGTTGGCGCTTGATCATTGCGAGATGTACATCTAATTCTTCGCGCAAATCTTCATCTTTGTGGGCATAAGAAGTGAACACACTTACAGGTATTTTGTCATCAAACATATTTATTGTTTTTTTTATGAAACGAGTTTTTCAGGTTTTAAATCAAAAGCAGCTGGAAAATGACTCTCTAAAACTTCGAGATTTGCTGACCTAGCGCCAATATCCATCAAAATAGCACAATTTTCGGAGGCTGACATTTCACGGAGATCGATAGCCTTGATATTTGTTACTCCAAGTTTTTTAAGTTTTTCATCTTCTAATTCGGAATCATATCTCAAATAATGAAGCGCGGGTTTGCCGTTAAGAACATCCTCACCCAAATCGCCAATTTCACTATCAATACTCACAGCTGTGGGGCTTTTAGAAAGGTATTGTAACAAAAGCTGATTCATATCTTTTGCATCGCCCATCAGCATATTGATAACATCGGAAGCCCAGTCCCACAGTTTATTATCGGTAACTTCCTCTATTGTTTTCCTGGTGCTCCAAAATCCGGTACCAATCGAAGTTAAAAGCATATTTTCATCTCCTGTACTCCAATTATACGGAAAGCCTTTTAAGGTAGCGAGCAGAAAAAGCTGCAAAGCGGGATTGTTGTGCATACTTACTCCGCCATCGACAAAAGCACCGATTTGGCCGCCTCCAACATCAAAAGCTTCTGGTTGAAAATACGTTGGTGCTGCTGTACTGGCTCGAATCGCTTTTCGAAGCAGAATTTCTTTATTATAATCAAAGTATTTACCTCCGGGATGGTTAATCAATGGCCAGGTGCTGCCGGTGTCAGCTCGTTTTGTCACAATACATAAACCAGTTTTGATCTGATCACTGTCAAGTGTCATGTCTTCAAATATTCTTTCCAGCTCTTTTTCCAGCGCATCAATTTTAAATTTGGCGCTGAGCCGTTGAAATAATCCGCGCTTGCTTCCAAATATTTTGTCACCCAGTTTTAAATAAAGCGCTTTTATATCGGTAACGTCCATTCCAATTGCCAATCCGCCTGCAATGATAGAGCCGGTGCTGGTACCCCCGATCAAATCAAAATAATCGCTAAGTACCAGGTGTGGGTTATTATATCTTTGACGTAAAATGCTTTGAATCTTTTCTAAATATCCAATAGTAATAGCACCTCTGATTCCTCCACCATCGAGCGCTAGCATTCTTTTGGGCCCCACAGAATTTAGTCGATCTACTAATTTCATTTTTGTTAATTAAAAAGGTTAAGAATTATCTTGTTTGGTGTCGTCGTCTTTGAGCTGATTGGTTAGCCAACTTTGATTTTCCGTACTCATGATCGCTTCAGCTCTCTCCACAAAAATCTGAAGATTTTTGCTGTTTTTATATGGTCCGGAACCGGTTAAGTAAAACAATTTTTCCCGACCCAGCATTTCAGCAGTCAACCGATATTGCAACCAAATATCTTTGTATTTGTAAAGAGATAGCAAGCCTTCTAAAGCAACGATTAAAACACCTGCAACGCCAACAGCAATTTTTAAAATTTCATCATTTCCTGTTATCATTATGGCTAAAACAGGTATACTGGCTGAGATGATAATGACTAATGCTTTAATAAGCTGATAACGATTTTTATTGAAGGTACTCTTTTTACTGTACCAATTCATTTGATCGTCAACTCTTTGGCTGAGATAGTCTTGTTCTGTCATTGGAGTCATTGTTGAAAGGAGCATTTATTTAGCTAAAAATAGCAAAATATTTATTCCCTATGCAAAGAATTAAAAATAAGTTTTGGTAAAATTGCAGTATTGAAACAGGCAAACAATTTTCAAGGCTGATTTTTTGTTTTTGGGAATAGTTCATTACATTTAGAAAATGTTATATAATCTTTGAAAATAATGTATAAAGTTTTAATTCTATTTTTATTTTCAATTTTAATTGGATGTTTGGATTCAACATCTTCTGATAACTTAAATAACCGAAAAGTGTACACTCAAAAAGAAGTGCTCGAAACAATGCTTCCAATCCTTAAGGCGGAAGGGAATGTTTATAAAAAATTCAAAAAAGTGTACGCCAGAGAAGCGGCAGAAGGAGAGCAGATAGAGACGATAACTGCTGATGGCCTTGAAACAACTAACAAGGCAAAATCCGGTGATTTTATCATTAAAAATCAGACAGACGCAGAAGAAATGTATATCCTGGGTGCGAAAAAGTTTAATGATCGCTATGATTTTCTGGAAGAAGGGCCTGACGAATTTTCGGTTTATTCGGCAAAAGGGAAAGTTATTGCCGTTGAAATGAATGAAAAATTGCTGAAACAATTAAATATAGCTAATGAATATTATTTTATTGCTGCCTGGGGAGAAGAAATGGTAGTTAAAAAAGACGATTACCTCGCATGCCCCCTGGATTATAGCGAAGTATATCGCATTGCCCGGAAAGAATTTTTTGAAACTTATCAACCTGACGAATAATATGGATCCTGTAAAGATTTTTATTTCCTATGCCCACAAAGATGAGCATTATAAAGACAAATTGGTGACCAGCATTGCTAATCTAAAAAGACAAGGCTACGTCTCCGCGTGGGAGGATCGCCAGATACCAGTAGGCGGAGAATGGGATAAACACATCAAATCTGCATTGAATGATGCCGATGTTATTCTTATGCTTATTAGCATGGATTTTATTGCCTCCGAATATTGTTTTGATGTAGAAGTTGCAAAAGCAATTGAAAGGCATAATAACCCTAATGATAATGCACGTGTTGTCCCAATTATAATTCGCCCGGCCGATTGGCAGGATACTGCGTTTGCAAGACTTCAGGCGCTACCCAAAGGTGCGCTTCCGGTTTCTAAATGGGAAGACGAAGATGAAGCCTACCTGGATATCGTCAATCAACTAAAAAAGCTGATCAAAGAAATGCGCGGTATCGGAGCAAAACCCCTTGTAGTAATTCCCGATGCAGTTCCTACTCCTGCTACGCAAGCACCTCAAAACAACTCTAGTCCCGTTGAGGAATTTCGAAATCTGATAGGTGATGGCAAAACCGGTAAAGCTATTGAACTGATGCTCGGATATCTGAAAGAAAAGGACGAGGATCTTTACAATCAGTTTATTCTTTTATCAAGCAGAAACAAGTCATTGGACAGGCAAGTAAATATGGGTTTGCTGGATGGTGGAACTGCCCAAACTCAACGAGCTCAAATTAACTATGCGTTATTACAAATCGTTGACGATTTATAAATATTTTGTAAACAATAAATATTTGCAAAATTAAACTCAATAAATTAAATCATCATCATTTTCATCATTGCTTTCAGGCGATATGGAATTGATGTGTGTAATTTATACATAAAAATATCAAACCTCGTCTGAGTAAATCAGGCGGGGTTTTCTTTTTTCCTGCCCTGCTGTTTACTCAAACTAAATATTAAAATTGTCTTCGAAAAAGTCCAGTAAATTGTTAAAATTTAGCGTAATAGCATTGTTTTATGTTCCATTGTTGAGGATTCTTATTCGCCTAATCTGGCCATAAAATATCGTTTTTGTTTTGTTATCTCGTCTGGTCAGCTTAATGTTATTTTTTTCTATTATTACCAGCCTCTTTTAAATGTATATAATCCCTTTGAATGGTATAGTATTTGCCATTCTCATAATATAATAATTAATTTTATGTATGGTGAATGGTTATTCCAATCACCATTTCATTTTGATAAATTAATCAGAAGTTATCCGTAAAAAGTACTTCGTTTTTTTAAAGATACTTCCTTTTTTTGGAGAGTACTGACTGGCTTTATAGAACATATAATACCATATGAGTAATTGGCAAACACTTAAAATAATTTTCAGGAATGCCAAGTCCAACCCAATACTACTTCGATTTCAAAGGGATTTTAGTTATGCCTTTGACTTTTCAGGAATTTTATTGATTGTTTTTCTCTTCATTGGTTCATTTAGTCTTCATAAAATACTTTTCTGGTCCAATAATATTGAACGCCATTCATTTGAAAACCGAATGGATAACAGAGGAGATATCTGCGATTTTACTGTAAATAGTATAGTCACCAATATCAGTTGTTTTGGAGGGAGTGACGGGCGGATAGACCTTTCGATTAGTGGAGGAGAAAGTCCTTTTACTTACAATTGGAGCAACGGAGCGAGTACCGAAAATTTGACGGATATTTCACAGGGACCTTATACAGTGACTGTGACTGATGATTTAGGTTGTACCGCAACCTCAATGGTAACCCTTTTAAATCCTAATATTTTAACTATAAGTACTTCGATCATTTCTTCCTACAATGGAGAGGATATCAGTTGCGTTGGAGCTCTTGATGGCCAGGCTTTAGCCAATGCATCAGGAGGTGCCGGAGGTTTTACCTATTTGTGGGATAATGGACAAATGGGATCAAACTTAAGTAATGTAGGTGCAGGGATCTTTTCGGTAACCGCAACCGATGCGAAAGGCTGTGAAATCAGTACTACGGTAGAATTACAGAATCCTCCTGCAATAGTGTTAAATACGATTGTTACGAGCGATTATAATGGAGCAGAGGTTTCTTGTGCTGGGGATATTGATGGAAATGCAGCAACCTCAGCAAGTGGGGGGATAGGTAATTTCACCTATTTGTGGAGCAACGGTCAAAATGGACCCAATTTGAATGGTGTTAGCGCTGGCAGTTATTTGGTAACAGCAACCGATTCTTATGGTTGCATAGCTGAAGATTCGGTGACCATAGTCAATCCTCCAATAGTAAGTCTTTCTGTGCTTGTTACTTCTGATTATAATGGTTATGAAATAAGCTGCTCAGGTGTAAAAGACGGCAGCGCTGTTGCAACTGCGACTGGTGGAGTAGGAGGTTATACCTATCATTGGAGTAATGGATACATTGGAGATACTCTTTCAAATATTGGCGCTGGATCTTATTTGGTAACGGTCACAGATGCAAACGGATGTTTTGCTGCCGCGCCATTAGATTTTCAGAATCCTCCGCCACTTACCTTTTATGTATCGTCCTCAGATCCTAGTGATTGTGGTGTAAATGATGGAATTATTTTAATCAATGCAACAGGAGGAGTAGGAACCTATGAATACAGTATCAATGGTACGACCTGGCAAAGCTCTAATGCTTTCACCGGGCTTGCTCCAGGAATGTTTAAAACTTTTGTTAGAAATTCTTTTGGGACCTGTGAAGTTGGTCCCATCAACGAGATTCTCGGTATTCCCGAAGCACCAACAACAGACAATATTACGGTAATAAACCCAACCGCATCTGGAAGTAATGATGGTGGAATTTTAGTGACAGCCTCAGGTAGTGGAATAGGGCTTGAATACAGCATTGATGGGGTATCCTGGCAATCAAGTAATTTGTTCCAGGGGCTTTCAGAAGGGACTTATAATGTTTATGTAAAATATAAAAGTTTAAACTGTATTTCGACATCAGAAGTAACTTTGGTAGTTGGTGGCGGTGTTATTGGAAATAGCAGTGGAACAAGTTATTGCTCTGATGGTGAAAACGGAACACAGATTGTCAATAAATTTTATATTCCATTTCCAGAAGATCAGGTGTTGACCGCCTTGAAGTCAATGTATCCGAATGGTGCTACCTGTGGTTCAAGTAGTCCGACACCTGCAGATCCAGTGATCAGTTATAATTCCATTGGAGTTGTCGAAACAGGTACGATTATATATTTTGATCACTGGGAAGACGGTTATGAAATAAATGTTGGCTTTCCAATACAATCTTCAACAGAAATTTGGGGAGATGGAGATTTATCCAATGGGCAGGCTCCAGGATACGGTACAGATATTTTCAATGCAGGTGATATCATCGTGCTTCAGGATAATGTTGTTTCAACAACGCGAGCTACTGTAATTGATTATGATGGCGGTGATATGATCGCGAGTTTAGGTAATTTGGCATTTACCCGATTGGCATGGACCACTGGTCCGGGAACTTTCTTCGCTGGTGCTTTGGAAGTATATCCGAATCAATTATGGGGGACCGATTTTGAAATTCCCGTTGGTGAAAATGCTGACGTCAATAATATGTTTGAATACGTTGGGGCCATTATAATGGCAGCTGAAAATGGTACTGATCTAACAATTGATACAGACAATGACGGAGTCACAGATATTTCTACTACAATTAATGAAGGCCAAAGTTATTTGATTGATGGAAATCTTTCTGTTGGCGCTTCAATTAATTCCTCTAAGGGAGTTCAGGTACATTTAATTACAGGCGGATATTGTGACACCTATGAAACCCGTTGGTATACCATAACTTCTACAGATAAGTGGAGTGGCAGTTATTTTAATCCAGTAGCTACTCAAGCCGGAGGTGGAAGCAACAACGATCCGACTTACATACATTTTTACAATCCAAATAATACAGCAATTTCAATATCATGGAAAACCGAAGGAGGAGTTGCTCAACCAAACATCAATGTTTCTGCAAATGGAGTTGCATGGCGCAAAGTTCCTGAAGGAAAGGGTTCCCATTTTTATACTAATGATGGAATGCCTTTTTATGCAATAGCGACCATTGATGCTGAAGATTCGGAACTTATCCATGACTGGGGATTTGCTTTATTACCCGAAAGTCAGCTAACCAGTCAGATAACCATGGTCGGTTTTGCTCCAGGTGAAAATCCAACCTTACCTTCAGGAACTAATACTTCCCCCGTTTGGATTACATCGGGTTATCGCTCAGATGAAACCGGAAGCGGTTCCATTACCATTTGTATTGATTATGATGGAGATGGCGGAAGTATGATGGATGTAAACGGTACTAATTACGATGCCTCCATAACAGTCAATGAACTTGGTTTGGCAAAAATATATGACCCTGATGGAGATCAAACAGGAATGCGCATTTGGGTATGTGACGGGAGCAATGCTATTATTGCTGGTGCCTGGGGACAGGATCCCGCTTCTTCTGATGGAAGCGGCGCTGCCAATGAATTAGATTTGGGGACAGGTTTGCCGAATGGAATTCCATTTACTGCTTCGAAATGTGTTGGCTTAAGCAAAGATTATAATTCCAATGGTTTGTACGATGAGTGTGATGAAGTGATGTATACCATTCAAATTAAAAATTCAGGAGCACTTCCTCTTTTTACGGAATCATTAAATATTATAGATACTTTATCGACCTTTTTAAATTATATTGACAGTTCTACGATAACTATTAGAAATGGATTAGTAAGTAGTATTCCTGATGATATTGTACCGGCTTCGTTAAGTACTTTTCCTTTTGATGAAGATGGTTACACCCACAATTCGGTTATTTTACCGGGAGATTCTTTAATCATAATATTCGCCGCTGAGATCACCAATTTATCAGCAGCGCAATTTATTACAAATACTGTACAGGTCAGCAATGGTTACCAGTCACTTCGACCAGATGTAACTTTTCCTGTTGAAAATCCTACAGGGCCGATTCTTGAAGGGATTCCTGAAGACTTTATAGCTAATTGTGATTACATACCTGCAGCACCTGTTATCGGAACGGATATCACCTTTTTAAACAATTGTGAAGAGACCAGTATTATTCCACAAACAGCCTGGACTATTCATTATGTTGATAGCGAAGATATTACTTCTGGAGAAATCGCAAATAATGTATTTGATGGAGATAAGAACACTGTTTGGAGTACGCAATGGAATGGTGGAAGCCCTGCTCATCCACATGAAATTCAAATAAACCTGGGAGCAATTTATAATATTGCAGGTTTTAAGTATTTGCCGCGTCAGTCCGGATCAAATGGAAGGATTTCAAACTTCGAATTTTATGTCAGTTCGGATGGTATCAATTGGGGGAATGCAAAAGCTTCAGGTATTTGGAATTATAGAAAAAAAGAAAAAGAAGTAAATTTTGATTTGGTTACCGGCCAATACATTCGCCTTGTTGCCAATGCGGAGATAAATGGTAATCCCTGGGCTTCAATAGCAGAGATCAATGTATTACAATGTACAAACTATGTTCCCCACTCGATTACTTTTAATGAGACCAGTACCCAAACAAATGATGGGAGTGAAACGGATCATTGTTATGCTATTACGCGCACCTGGGAAGCAACGGATCACTGTACTAAAACGTCTATTTACACTCAAAATATTACAGTTGAGGATAACGTTCTTCCTGCGATAAATAATGTTCCGTCGGATATTACGGTCACAAGTGCTACGATCCCCGACCCCCCGGAACTTGATTGTAATTTAGTGGTAAATCTGGCTTTGGGAAAACCAGCTGTTCAGTCGAGTACCCTGGGAGGAGCAGCTTCCAGAGCTATTGACGGTAATACTAATGGGAATTATTCAAATAATTCTGTTACCCAGACATTGAATGAATTCCAAGCTTGGTGGGAGGTTGATTTGGGAAATGTAGGTTCTTTAAAAGAAATCGAAATTTGGAACAGGACAGATTGCTGTTCGAGCCAGTTAAGCAATTATTATATTTTAATTTCTGATTTACCTTTTTCGTCAACGGATTTGAGTGTCCTTTTGAGTGATCCTAACGTTTCCAACTTTTTCCAATCAGCTGCTGCAGGAAGCCCGACAACCGTGTCGATAAACAGGTCAGGAAGGTTTGTCAGAATACAATTGCAAGGCACTGCTGCTTTAAGTTTGGCTGAAGTAAAAGTAATTCCATCTTGTATATCAGCTTCTGATAATTGTGATCCCGATATTGAAATTGATTTTTCAGAGACGACCAATCCTGTGGCTTGTTCATATGATATAATTCGCTCCTGGACCGCAACGGACAATTGTGGAAACGCTTCAACCCGTGAGCAGATCATTTCAGTTGTTTCATCGATGTCCATGACAGCAAGTATAACTTCAGACTATAACGGAAAGGATATTAGCTGTATAAACTCAGCAGATGGTACCGCAGAAGTGGCCGTAAGCGGATGCGTTGATCCGATTAGTATAAATTGGAGTGACGGTCAATCAGGAGCTGTTGCTGTGGGTTTGAGTGCCGGGCAATATACTGTAACGGCAACTGATGCCAATGGTTGTACTTCAACAGAAAGCATAACGTTGCAAGCTCCTCCACAATTATATGTCAATGCAAGTATCACCTCCAATTATAATGGCGCAAATGTAAGTTGTTTTGGAAACAATGACGGAAGTGTTTTTGCAAATGCTACTGGAGGAATTGGTGCTAAAACCTATTCATGGAGCAATGGTCAAAACACTCAAAGTGCTTCAGGATTATCAGCTGGAGATTATTCCGTGACCGCAACCGACGCCAATGGCTGTACTGCAATGGCAAACATCACGATCCAAAACCCTCCGCAATTAGCAGTTACTGCAAATGTTATCTCAGATTATAACGGACAAGATATCAGTTGTGAAGGAGCGGCTGATGGTTCCGCTGTGGCAAGTGTTATTGGAGGGGTAGGAGATTACCTGCTTTTATGGAGCGATGGGCAAGTCGGTGATACTGTTACAAATCTAAGCGCTGGAACTTATTTCGTAACTGTTGCTGATGAAAATGGCTGTAATGAAATAGCATCAGTCACTTTAAATGATCCTTCCGCGTTTACAGCTTCCATTTCAGCATCTTCGACTCCCTCAACCTGCGAAGGAAACGATGGATCTATAACGATTTCAGCCTCCGGAGGAACCGGGGATTATAAATATAAAAATGGTCTTTTCGGAACCTGGCAAAGCAGCAATGTTTTCAA
Organism: uncultured Saprospiraceae bacterium; assembly: GCA_963793295.1. Taxonomy (GTDB): domain Bacteria; phylum Bacteroidota; class Bacteroidia; order Chitinophagales; family Saprospiraceae; genus JAHDHW01. Next base: position 309,901 of record CAWBZX010000028.1, read on the forward strand.
CAATCTAGTGGCCAACAACTATGATATTTATGTAAGTAATGATGAAGAAACTTGTATAATTGGACCGCTATCGCTCACATTGGATGGTCCCGCACCTCAATCCTGTCCAATAATTTCTGATGCAATTCCTTTGATCGTCTGCGGTACAGATACTACCAGGTTCTCCGTCGAACCATCGATTGATGCACTTGGCTATGCTTGGGATCTGCCGCCAGGAGCTGTTATAATTTTTGGAGAAGACACGGATTCAATTGTTGTTGATTTAAATAATATCCCTCCCGGCACTTATGACATTTGTGTAAAAACGGCAAGTAATTGCGGTTATTCGCCCGATTGTTGTTTCACTTTTGAAGTTGAGGGATGTATAGAAATTTGTGGTAATGGAATAGATGATGATGGAAATGGTTTAACAGATTGTGATGATCCGGCCTGTGAACCGATCGCTGATATAGTGCTTCCAGGACCTTCCTGTGTAAATGCCGGAGTCAGTATTGAAGCAGTTAACGCCGTTGTGGGCTCAGATTATAGTTGGGATTTTGGACCTAATGCGACCCCTTCAAAAGCAACAGGAATTGGTCCTCATAATGTCATTTTTGATGCTTGTGGAAATATGGAGATCAATCTTGAAGTTACTTTGGATGGCTGTATAAACAGTGTTTCAGAATTCTTATTGATCGAAGATAACGATCAACCCGTCCTCGTTGGAGTTCCGGCGAATGTGACGGTTGAATGCGAAGCAGTTCCAGCGATTTCACTTCCAACCGCAACGGATAATTGTGATAGCTGACGTTACGATTACCTTCAACGAGATCAGAACGGATGGCTCTTGCCCGGATACTTATACTTTGACCAGAAGCTGGACGGCGACGGATGATTGCGGAAACAGCAAAACAGAAACCCAGGTGATCACGGTTTCAGATAATACGCAACCAGTCCTTGCAGGAGTCCCGGCGAATGTGACGGTTGAATGCGAAGCGGTTCCAGCGATTTCGAATCCAACCGTAACGGATAATTGTGATGCTGACATTACGATCACCTTCAACGAGATCAAAACGGATGGTTCGTGCCCCGAAGCATATACTTTGACCAGAAGCTGGACAGCAACGGATGATTGTGGAAACAGCAAAACAGAAACCCAGGTGATCACGGTATCAGATAATACACAACCAACTCTTACAGGAGTACCAGCGGATGTAACGGTTGAGTGCGAAGCAATTCCAGCGATTTCCACTCCAACAGCAACGGACAATTGTGATACCGATGTTACGATTACCTTCAATGAAGTCAGAACGGATGGCTCTTGCCCGGATACTTATACTTTGACCAGAAGCTGGACAGCGACGGATGATTGTGGAAACAACAAAACAGAAACCCAGGTGATCACGGTATCAGATAATACACAACCAACTCTTGCAGGAGTCCCTGCGAATGTAACGGTAGAATGCGAAGCGGTTCCAGCGATTTCCACTCCAACAGCAACGGATAATTGTGATACCGATGTTACGATTACCTTCAATGAAGTCAGAACGGATGGCTCTTGCCCGGATACTTATACCTTGACCAGAAGCTGGACGGCGACGGATGATTGCGGAAACAGCAAAACGGAAACCCAGGTGATCACGGTATCAGATAATACACAACCAACTCTTGCAGGAGTTCCGGCGAGATGTAACAGTTGAATGCGAAGCGGTTCCAGCGATTTCAACTCCAACCGCAACGGATAATTGTGATGCCGACATTACGATTACCTTCAACGAAATCAGAACGGATGGCTCTTGCCCGGATACTTATACTTTGACCAGAAGCTGGACGGCGACGGATGATTGTGGAAACAGCAAAACAGAAACCCAGGTGATCACGGTTTCAGATAATACGCAACCAGTCCTTGCAGGAGTCCCCGCGGATGTAACGGTTGAATGCGAAGCGGTTCCAGCGATTTCAACTCCAACCGCAACGGATAATTGCGATAGCGATGTTTCGATAACTTTCAACGAGATCAGAACGGATGACTCTTGCCCGGATACTTATACTTTGACCAGAAACTGGACGGCGACGGATGATTGCGGAAACAGCAAAACGGAAACCCAGGTAATCACGGTTTCAGATAATACACAACCTGTCCTTACAGGTGTCCCCGTAGATATTACGGTTCACTGTGATGAAATACCAACAGCTTCAAATCCAACATCAACGGATAATTGTGATGCCGATGTAGAAATAATTTTTAGTGAAACAGCAACTAATGGCGTTACTCCGGATCATTACTTTCTGACTAGAAGTTGGACAGCAACTGACAATTGCAATAACACCATTACAGAGTCTCAAATAATAAAAGTAATTGATAGTATTGAAAAGTAATCATTGATTCTTTAAATAGTGGAACTTGCGTTGGTGGAACAGTTCAATTTTCTGTTTTATCACAAGGACCGGATTATAGCTATAACTGGAGTTCAGACAATGGGAGTTTCAATAATGACAGCATTTATAATCCGATATTAACAACTGATTCTGAAGGGGTTTATACTATTGAGTTGACTGTTTTACATATAAGCGGTTGTGTTGGAACAGCAATAACAACTGTTACAGTAAGCCAGGAACTTGATACTGCTTCAGCTGATTCCAACAGCCCAGTTTGTATAGGAAATGCTATTGAGTTGACTGGAAGTGGAGGTGATAATTATCAATGGAGTGGTCCAAGTGGTTTCAGTTCCACAGATCAAAATCCAGTTATTCCAAATGCTGCTCTCATTATGTCTGGGCAATACACGTTGATTGTTTCAAACATTGTAGGTTGTACTGCCGAGGAAACAGTGGATATTATTGTCAATGATGAACTTAACGTAATTTTTGCAACTCAAGCTGCTGATTGCGATAGCCTGGGTGAAATCAATATTATGGTAAGTGGCGGAAGCGGAAATTATTATTTTGATTGGGCGGACATGAATCAACCTAATGAACCTCAAAATCGAACTGATTTATTACCTGGTTTTTATGATATAACGATTTCGGATGATTCGGGTTGTGAAAATATTGTAAATGATATTGTAATAAATGATGACTGTGTAGCCTGTGATGCAGCCGCTGGAAATTTAGTAATTGACAACAATAGTGTTTGTTTTGAAAACGGAGAAGCTTTGATTTCTGCTACTCCGATGGGAAACATGAATGCACCTCCGGGTTTCGGAATCGTTTATTTGTTATCTAAAAAACCAGTACATACAATAGTTGCCATTGAAAATATTTCTGAATTTTTAGTAAATAGTGCTGGGGAATATACGATCCACACACTGGTATATGATCTGACGATTAATGTTCCGGATTCAGTTATTTTAAACCAGACCACTATTTTCGAAATTGATGAGATGCTGATTCAAGGTGGCGGAGCAATTTGCGGTGATCTGGACCTTTCCGGAGCATCTGCCGAAGTAATTGAAATATCTATAACTGTCGACTCCCTCACTGAGGATTTTTGTAATACTTCAAATGGCATCGTAGCACTTTCACCTGGAAATCTAAATTACAATTGGAGCGATGGAGAAACGGGTGCAATAAGAAACGATTTGTCAGCCGGAACTTACCAGGTGACAGCAACCGACATAAACAACTGCAGCGCTAGCATCGAAATAGAAATTATTGCAGCATGTGATTGTGTAATGCCTGAAATAAATGTTCAAACTATCGATACCGAATGTGGTGAGGCCTTAGGTGTTGCAACTCTTAATCCGGGTGTAAATATTGATGATTACGCTTTCAACTGGTCAACCGCAGCCGGCACATTAAATGCTTTAGGTAATGAGATGACCAGCCTCAATGCTGGAATTTATACCGTAACCGTAACCTCTCTTTTAATTGCTGATTGTTATTCCGTTGAAACAATTATTATCGAAAATGCAACGGGTTCTGAACCTGATGTCATAACTATTTCTCCGGCAACCTGTGAAGCGGGTAACGGTGCCGTGATATTTTCTCCAACATCATATACTTATGTTTGGCTGCATGATAGTTTGACCGCTTTTGAAAGATATGATTTAACAGCTGGAACGTATCAAATAAATGTATCCGATCCATTAAATCCGGATTGTGATAATGTAATAAATGTAACTGTTGATCAAACAAATCCTTTGGCAACAGAGCTTACTATTGTCAATCAGCCTGGATGCAATCAGGTGAACGGGAATGTAAATATTGAAGTTACTGGCGGAAGTGGCACCTACCATTATTCATGGAATGATAATGGTTCGCTCAACCAAGCCTGGAGGGATGATCTTGCAGCCGGAGATTATTTTTGCACCGTGACGGATCTGTCTGCTACAAATTGCCAGATAGTTGTTGATTTTTCTTTAAATAATTTCGTTGCTGGTGTGACTTTGAATCTTGATCCAATGGTTTCGGTTAGTTGCAATGGTCAGATGGATGGGACCGTCGCTTATAACGTAGTCTATGATCCAGGATTCGATCAACCTGCTAATGAAGCTATTCAAGATAGTTCGGGAACTGTTTTTACAAATGGATCGCTTCCTGTTGGTGATTATTGCCTAATCATCACGGATGCCAACGATTGTGTTGGAGCTACCGAATGTTTTTCTGTTGTCGAGCCTGAAGTTCTTGAAGTTGGTTATCAGGCATTAGATGGTGATTGCGATCATGGAGGATCAATAGATGTTACTGTTACAGGAGGCAATGGAAGTTATTCTTACAATTGGGCAGATTTGAGTACTGGAATTGAGCCGGAAGACCGTTCGGATCTTTCAGCGGGAACCTATAGTTTGACGGTTTCAGATGGCAATGGATGTACTGCTGTAGCTTTTGATATAATTATCGGGTTCAATGATGGAATGGCTATCCAAATTGAAGCAACAACTGAGGCAAATTGCGATTTGGCGAATGGTTCCATAACATTTTCTCCAAATACCTACAATTATCATTGGAGCGATGGCGTAATCAGTGAAGAACGAAATGATTTAATTGCTGGGGTATATGCGATCACAGTGTCTTCTCCTACCTGTAGTAATGAATTAGTAATTGTCATTGGTTCAATTTGCCCGGAAACTGATACCATATTCGTAACAACACTCATGAATAATCCTATCGATAGTATTTGTATAGAAACCATTGAATTACCTGGAAACTTTGTCAGTATTGCATCTTGTGGAGACCCTGAAAACGGGACCTGGGTGATCAATCCTTCAGATACTTGTGTCACTTATATTCCGAATGACAATTTCATTGGAAATGATACAGCATGTATCGTTGTTTGTGATGATTTAGGAATATGCGATACCACGATTGTCATTATTACTGTCCTCGATTTAGATTGTAATGATATTGTAAACGATAGTTTAAATAACTATTTCGTTCAAAGTTGTGAGAGCGATTCGATGATCTGTTTTAATATTCCTTTGAATGAAATCAGCAATTATGAGATAACAGATAATGGAGCAATTTTCAATGGTGCTGTCATTGGCTGTAACAATCAAATGATGACTGTCTATTCCTATCTCTCATTGCCGGATCAAGGAATGTCGGGACCTTATCAATTAGATTTGTGGACTGTCAATGGTCTTACTTTTAGTACTAAGTTTTTAAATATTAAAGGCTTAGTAGATTCAATGAATGTTTGGGATCCACTAGGAAATTGGATTTTAAATACACAGGAATTTATCATATACAGCGAAAATATTTCACAAAACTATGGTAATTTAGAAATAGCTCAAATTCAATCGCAAATCCATTCATCCATAGAAGCAAATCTTAATTTACTGTCCAGCGGAATATCGCTTGATTTAGTTGAAGGAGTGCACCAGATTGTTTTCTATCAGACAGCATCAGGTTGCATTGATACGATAGATATTATGGTTGCCTGTCCAAGTGAAGAAGTTTTTGTTGATACCATTCTTGTAAGTGAAATTGATACCTTTTGCATCGATACCTCTGAGCTCATCGGTAATATCGTCAGCATTGAAAATGCTTGTGAAGATCTTTCCGGAGAATTTGTACTTTTTGAGCTAATAGAGGGAATCTGGTGTGTGACCTACGAAGGCGTTGAGATTGGTACGGAAGAAGCTTGCATCGTAATTTGTGATGACCTAGGTTTTTGTGATACCACCTATATGTTCATTACAGTGGAAGAACCAGAAATAGGCGGTGGAATACCAAAACTTCCCATTGCGGTCGATGATTTCGAATCAATCGGGCAGAACGAAACGATAGTCATTGAAGTATTAGAAAATGATACCATCAACGGAACTCTTGAATCTATTTATATCGTGACTCCTCCAACAAACGGTTCAGTTACTTTGAATCAGGATGGCACGATTACTTACACAGCAGAAGAAGGCTTTTGTGATCCAACTGTGCCGGATACCTTTTCCTATGCGATTTGTAATCCGGTGGGTTGTGATACAGCAACGGTGAGTATAATTATATTATGCAAAGAACTGATCATCTATACAGGAGTATCTCCTAACGATGATGGTGTAAATGATGTATTCTTTATTGAAAATATTGAAAATTACCCAAATAATATTGTCAGTATTTTCAACCGTTGGGGAAATGAAGTTTTTTACCAAAAAAGCTATAAAAATGATTGGAAAGGAACCTGGAAAAATAAACCTTTACCTGATGGCACATACTTTTATATACTAGAAGACGGCGCCGGAAAATCTTACTCCGGATATCTTCAAATATTGCGTTAGGGGAAATCCGATGGAAGTTGCACAGCGGCTTCCTTTTTTATTTGCTTTTTACAAGGATCGAAAAAGGAACCATTATTTTATTTTTCAAATCAACTTCAATTTGGGGAGCATCAAAACCTAAAGTTCTTGTCTTATTTTTTATTTTCTATTCAAAAATTTATAATAAGTAAAAGATGTTTTCTAATTTTAAGGTGAATACGGGTTTTAACCCTGATTGCCCATGAACGTCGGAAAATAAAAATATTCCCCGCCGTTTATTCTCACATACACAATTACTTATACTTTCCCAATACCGTTTTTATATACCCGTCTTTACGTCTGAAGGCATTTTATTCTATTTAACATTTTAAAAACCGAAACTATGAAAAAGTTAGTTCTACTGACTTCGTTATTTCTTATTTGGGGAAGTTTAGCTTATGCACAATGCGTTAATGATACTCTTTTAATTATTGAAACGGTATGCAACGACGAATGCGTAGAAATCAATAATACGGATTTCTGCGTTAGTGGGTTTTATATTATTGAAGTAGAGCAAGGTTGTGATACGACGCTTTACATTTTGGACCTGACTGTTCTGCCTCGTTTGGAAACCTACCTTGATGAGGTGGTTTGCGATGGAGAATGTTTGGATTACAATGGAACTCAGCTCTGTCAAAGTGGATCTTATGAATTTGACTTTACGACTTCTTTAGGTTGTGATAGCACGGTTACAGTTAATTTAACGGTATTGCAAAATTCGCAACCCGAAATCATTATTGGAAATACGGGACCATTAGATTGTGTCAACAATACCGCTTTTTTACTGGCTTCTTCTTCCATTCCAAATTCCAGCTTTTATTGGCAAGGACCGGGCATTGACGGGACCAATGAAAATGAACAGGCTCCTGAAGTTGGACTACCTGGTATTTATACCGTGATTGTCACCACTCCTCAAGGATGCTCTTCAACCGAAAGCACCGAGATGCTCGGTGATCCGGATGGTCCGGATGTAATGATTTCCGGAAATGATCCTTTGAATTGTAATAATTTATCAAATACCATTATAGCAAGTACCAACCATCCAGGTGTTACTTACGAATGGTTTGGACCAAATGGGTTCCATTCCACCTCCAATATCATAGAAGTTTCTGAAGTTGCTGATTATATTTTAATCGTAGAAACAGAAAATGGATGCATCACCACTTTGGTGGTTCCAGTTGTTGAAAACGATGAACTTTTATTTGTTGATGCAGGACCAAATAGGCATATTCAATGTGAATTTGTCCTTGAATTGGAAGCACCTGGTGCTGCAGGTTCCAACTTGGTTTATCAATGGAGTACCTATGATGGAAATATCCTTTCGGGTGGTAATACCCTTAGCCCTCTAATTAATGACGCAGGAACTTATACGCTGACCGTGATCGATATAGATAATGGTTGTACTGGCTCGGATGAGGTAGTGGTTTATAGTGATCTTGCCGTAATTACTGAGGATGTGTTGTATTTGGATTGCAATAATCCAGTTTTACAAATCGATGGCTCAGAATCTTACAATGGCCAGGATGCATATATTCAATGGTCAACTTATAATGGAAATATTGTTTCAGGTGTCAATTCCTTAACTCCAACTGTTGATGCTCCCGGAACTTATCAGTTGGTTATTATCAGGCCGGGATGTTTAAGTTTTGCTACGGCAGTTGTCATTGATGATACAGCTATTCCAACCGCAACGATTGAATCAGATGGTACAGTTCTCACCTGTAATTCGAATTTTTTAGATTTAACGGCAGTAACCAATAACTCAACAGCGAGTTTTATGTGGTATTTGAATGGAAACCTGATTTCCGAAGATCAAATGATAACGGCAATTGAAGGAGGCTCTTATGAGGTGATCGTCACAGGAACTAATGGTTGTAGCAATACTGCAAGTGTTGAAGTGACTACTGATTTAGAACCAGTAGCAAAAATAATATATGGTGATTTACATTTGGATTGCAGCTTGAATGGAGTAGGAACCTTGAACGTATTCGCTTCAGGGCCGTTTAATTTATATTCCTTTAATTGGACTACTCAAGGAGGAACTATCTTATCGAATACAAATACATCAAGTATCTCAATATTAGGTGCTGGGACCTATTGTGTTGAAATTACTAATCCATTGAATGGTTGCACAGTGAGTACCTGTGCACAAGTAACCGCAATCAGTCCGATAGATATCAGTATTACATCAGAAGATGCTTCTTGTAATAATTCAAATGATGGATCAATAGAGGTGGAAGTAGAAGGTGGCTCATTGCCATACAGTTATGAATGGAGCAATGGTGAAACAAGTTCGGGAATATATAACTTATCTCCTGGAACCTATTCTGTAACTGTGATGGATGCCAATGATTGTTTTGATTATGGAACAGTGGAAATTGGCGTTTTGAGTAATACAACCATTACAGTGGATGCAGGAGATGATCAATATTTTGAATGTCAAAATAATTTTTTGGTTTTAAATGGCAGCAATTCTGAATTTCCTACTGGATCAACTATTGAATGGACCACTATCGATGGTGAAATAGTTGATGATGGAAATACTCTTTTTCCAACTATTGGAATGCCGGGAACCTATGTGTTGACCATTTCGGATCCCTTTGGTTGTAGCGATACCGATGAAGTTGTTGTTTTTGAAACTACTGCAAATGCAGGCCCTGAACAGTCAATTGATTGTAATAATTCATCGGTTCAACTGGATGGCAGCCAATCTCAAAGTGGAGCGACTTATCTTTGGACCACGGGTGATGGAAATATAGTCGATGGGGAAACGACTTTAAATCCAACCGTCAACGAAGTTGGAACTTACACTTTAACCGTGACCAGTCCAAATGGATGTACAGCGTCATCGTCTGTTGCAGTAACGGGAGATTTTTCGCAACCAGATATTACTGCTGATAACGTTTCTCAAGAAAGCTGTGTTGACCCTGTCCAGTTGAATGCAAGTTCAAGTATTCCGGGGACAAGTTTCGAATGGTTCGACGACCAGGGACAATCATTGGGTATGAATGCTGAAGTACTCGATCCGGCGGAATATACAGTTGTTGCTACCGGTCCAAATGGATGTACTTCCGAGACGACAGTTTTGGTTATCGATGATCGCACTTATCCTGTTGGAGCCTATGCTTCTATTCAATATTTAAATTGTTTTAACGGAAATCCTTTGTTACTTGATTTTGAAATCACCAGTCCTACTAATGTTGACGTACATTGGAGTACTTCCAATGGTAATATTGTAAGCAGTCAGGGACCCAGCATTTTAGTTGATCAAGCAGGTAATTATGATGTCGTTATGATTGAAACAAACGGAAGCTGCGAATCATACGCTAGCGTTGAAGTTATAGAAGACGGCGTAACGATAACCACTTCTTCAACCAACACCAGTTGTGGAGAGGATGATGGAAGTGCCGGTGTTAGTACCACTGGAATTAATGACCCCCTCTTTGAATGGAGTAACGGAGCAACAACTGCAAATGTAACGGATTTGGCGCCCGGAATCTACACGGTGACCATTAGTTCACCAAATGGCAGCTGTAATGAGGTTAGAACATTTGATATTTTGCAGGATCCAGGCTGTCTTGCGATAATTTCTGGTTACGTTTATAATGATGACGCCACTTTGATCTGCGATCCTGAAGGAAATGTGATCGGCCAAGCTGATGTAACAGTTCATCTTTTGCCTGATGATTTATTTACGGTTACAGATGGAAACGGGTATTACGAATTCCTTGTTCCGGCGGGTGATTATACAATTGAAGCTTTGCCCGTTAGCCCATATGTAGTGATTTGCCCGGATACGGAAGAAATTGATGTCAGTATTCTTCCAGGCGAACCCGAATCAACCGACAATAACTTCTTTTTAGATATCTTAGGCAACTTTGATTTATATGGTTATGGGTCATCAAGTGTAGCTCAACCTGGACAAATTCAACATTACCAATTGACATACTGCAACAATGGATTCCAAACTATTGACGGGACATTAGTTTTTACACACGATCCATTGCTAACGGGTTTTGACCCCGATGCTTCAGGTGCATCAAGTTATGATCCGGCTACTTATACGGCAACCTGGGATTTCGAAGGACTTTCATTTTTCGAATGCGAATACATCAATTTCACGTTAATAGTTCCTTCTAATGTTCCTGATGGCACAGTTTTGTACAGTGAGATGGTGGTTCAACCAATCCTTGGTGATATAAGCCCTAATAATAATACTTATCATTGGAATAAAACCGTTCACGACCCATCGCCTAATTCTATTACGGGTGAAGATGATGATGCCGTAAGACCCGAGACAAATATGTTATTAAAGGCAAATGAAGGATTAGATCTCCAACAAAATCAACCAAACCCTTTTAATGATAATACGACAATTACATTTTATCTGAATGAAAGTGAATCAGCCAGGCTGATCATTTTAGACACTAATGGCAGATTAGTTAAACAATTCGAAGGTTTTGAGACTGGATATAATGAAATAAGAGTGGTAGCAGATGATCTCGGAGGTAATGGTATTTATTATTATCAATTAGTAACTAAAAATGCTACAATTACAAAAAAGATGGTCTTAATTAGATAAAACTTTAAAAAACCAAATTAACGAAGAGAACCGGTTACTTTTTAAAAGTAACCGGTTCTCTTCGTTAAAAAAGCGAAGTTATTGATAGAACTTCGCTTTTGAAAACCTATTTTAAAATCAAAGCATAAAATTTTTTACCAACTGATATCGTCCTCCGATTCTACACTTTTATTTTCTTTTGCCTCCTCTGATCATCGTTTTCAACATCCTCATCATTTTCAACATCCTCATCATTTGCTTCAATTTTATCAGAGACTTCAACTTTATCAGCACCGTTATCACCAGCAGCAAGCTTATTCTGTTCGTCTTCAAGCTTTCGTGCAGCTTCCCATTCTTCATGACGACGTGTGTATTCATCATAATCATAATCAGGCATTAATTCTGTTTTTACGAAATTAATAGCATCTTCGAGACCACTCATGAACCTATTAAAATCTTCTTTGTACAAAAAGATCTTATGTCTTTCATAACCATCATCATTAAATCTTTTAGTACTCTCTGTCAAAGTGAGATAGTAATCGTCCCCCTTGGTTTGGCGAACATCGAAGAAGTAAGTTCTTCTTTTTCCTGCACGTACCTTATTCGAATACACACTCTCAAATCTCCTTTGGTTATTCTCGTTATCCACTATAATTAGGTTTTGATGAACTTAAAAATATCAAATTTTACATTACAAATGTAATTATTTGTTTAAAAATACAAAAGAATCTTCAATAAAAATCAATCCTGTACCTAAAAAATAGAATAGCTCATTATTGGTATATGATAAAACAGAATATTTTCTTTGAGAATGTTTACTGTTTTTTAGTAGAGATGAAATCTATTGTGAACCAATAGTTTCTAGGGCAATATGATTTTATTGATTGACCTCTTTACTGTCTTCAATCCGCTGTTGTTCATACATGTCAAAATAATATCCTTTTGCAGCCAGTAGTTCTTCATGCGTTCCTTCTTCGATGATAGATCCGTCATCCAAGACGATAATCTTATCAAAATTGAGTAAAGCATAAATGCGATGTGTGATAATAATCGTCGTTTTATCGGAAAGTGCATTGTTGAGATATCCCAGGATTTGTTGCTCCGTATTGGTATCAACCGCTGACAAACAATCATCTAGAATTACAATATCAGGCTCTTTTACAAGTGCGCGAGCTATGGAAATACGTTGTTTTTGACCGCCTGAAAGTGTTACGCCCCGTTCCCCAACCATCGTATCAAAACCTGATGACAATCCTTTTATATCTTCATAAACAGCTGCATATTTTGCAAACTGTTCTATCTTTTCACGAGAAGCTTCTCTATCACCAAAGGCAATATTTCCGGCGATGTCGTCTGAGAACAAAAATACATCCTGGGGCACATATCCTATCCGTTGCCTCAAATTTGCAAGATCCTGGTCTGCAATATTTTTACCGTCTATCAGTAATTCTCCTTTATCGATGTCATACATTCGAACCAAGAGGTCAGCAAGGGTAGATTTACCTGATCCGGTTTTTCCAACGATAGCCATTTTTTGGCCAGGCATGAGACTAAAAGAAACATTATTAACTGCTTTAGTCCCTGAATCGGGATAAGTAAAATAGACTTGATTGAATGTTATACCACCCTTCAGTGGAATAGGGTTATACGTTGGGTTGGTGATCTCTGGTGTAGTATGCAAAAACTCATTGATCCGTTTTTGAGAAGCGGCTGCTTGCTGAATGATTGAAGCGACCCATCCTGTTGCGGTTACCGGCCAGGTCAGCATATTCACGTAAATAACAAATTCTGCAATATTTCCTGGCGTAATGTTGCCTTTTGCAACTTGTAAACCACCAAAGTAAACAGTGATTATCGTGCTGGTACCAATCAGTAGAAGCATAAGCGGAAAAAAAAGGGCATTGACTTGCACTAATCCCATTGATTTTTCCTTGAAGGTTTCACTTTGATCAGCAAAAAACTTTACCATTGGTTTTTCACGGACATAAGATTTGACAACGCGTATTCCCGAATAAACTTCCTGTGCCGTGCTGTTAAGCGTAGCCAACTGTTGTTGGATACGCTCACTTTTTTTGTTGATAATATTGCTTACAAAATAAATTGATAGGGAAAGAAATGGTAAGGGTAATAAGCTATAAAAAGTGAGTTCAACACTAACGCTTAGCATAGAATAAATGACCAGTACAAAAAGAGAAACTAAATTTATACCATACAAAACAGCCGGACCTAGATACATCCTTACTTTTGAAACATCTTCTGTTATACGAGACATTAGATCGCCGGTATTGTTTCTTTTATAAAACGATAAACTCAACTTTTCATAATGAGAAAATATTTCTTTTCGCATATCGTATTCGATTAGACGTGACATCACGATAATCGTTTGGCGCATAAAGTACATGAATATCCCCATCATCAAAGCGAGCAACAATACCAACACCCCAAAATACAATAAAGCATTTCCCAGGATAGTAAACAATTCAGCTTGTGATTCATATCCATTGAAAAGCCGATACATGTTTACATTTTCCATCACCAGATCCAGAGCCTGACGAATCATTCGTGGTTGTAGTACGCGGAAATAATTGGAAAGGGAAACAAAAACAATCCCCAGCAAAAAGCGCCAGCGATATTTATGAAAATATTTATTGAGATAGGAGAGTTCCTTCACTTTTTTACTTTTCTTGGATTACCTACTCTTTAACTGTTTAATAGGTTTTTTGTTTAAGCCTGCAAAGGTAGTTATTTTAAAAATATAAGGTTTTATAAAAATGTTTTCATCAACCTTGACAGAACAAAAAACTTTTCCTTAAGGATTGCTTTAATCTGATTTTACCGAAGTTTCAAATAGATGAGATTATTTTTTTTAATATTTATAAAAAAACCTCTTTTCAAGCCTTCCTTTTTTCCTATCTTTGCAAAACCAAATTTAAAACAAATTTAACCTAACCTAATGAATCGAATAATTACGCTGGATGAATTTATTATTCATCGTCAAAAAGACTTTCCTTACGCTTCCGGTGAACTCACAGGCCTGCTTAGAGACATTGGAGTTGCTGCCAAAATTGTCAATCGTGAAGTAAATAAAGCCGGGCTGGTCAATATCCTTGGTGTACATGGTTCCGAAAATGCCAGTGGCGAAGCTGTTCAAAAGCTCGACATGTATGCCAATGAAAAGTTGATCGACTGTTTGAAGAATAGTGGGGAATGTTGTGGAATTGCTTCTGAGGAAAATGAAAATTTTATTGAAATTCCTACACTAGAATCAAAAAATGCCAAATACGTGGTTGTTTTTGATCCACTCGATGGCTCCTCAAATATTGATGTCAATGTTTCTGTCGGAACGATCTTCGGGATTTACAGAAGAATTAGCGATGCAAGCGGACCTTGCAAACTGGAAGATTTTCTGCAAAAAGGAACCGAAATGATCGCTGCAGGATATGTAATCTATGGGACATCGACTATCTTGGTTTATTCAACAGGAAGAGGGGTAAATGGCTTTACGCTTGATCCAAGTATCGGCGAATTTTGCTTGTCTCACCGTGATATTAAAATACCCGATCGTGGAGGTTATTATTCTGTAAATCAAGGTTATTATCTCAAGTTTGATGTAGAAATGCGAAGGTATATTGATTACTGTTCGGATCTAAATCTTCGGTTGCGATATATCGGTTCCATGGTTTCTGATGTCCACCGAATCCTTTTGCAAGGTGGGATATTTCTTTATCCAAATACGCGGAAATATCCTCAAGGTAAATTGCGTGTTCTTTACGAATGTAATCCATTGTCTTTTGTCGTTGAACAAGCAGGAGGTATGGCAATCAATTGCCAGTTGAACCGAATCCTCGATATGGAACCAAAAGAATTACACGAAAGAACAACGATAGTAATCGGATCACCTCTGATGGTTGATGAAATGAAAAATTTTGTTGAACGATATACTTTGCCTTCTTATACCACAGCAAATGGAGTAGGAGAGTAGTTGTCCTAATTTTATTGTTGAAAAATCGGTTATTTTTACCTTTTCTAAAACATCTTTTTTGGTCCTGGTCTATCTATTTGTTAGCATCCAGTTGTTTCAACAACTCATCACAAGCTCTTTTTAGTTGTTCATCAACTCCTTTTGCTTTGCTATCAGGGGAATTATCCAAAATGATATTGGGTACTGCCGGGATTTTCTCCATGTTTTTATCGTCTGCTTTTACAAACCAGGCCCGAAAGGGCATCCGTACATACGACCCATCGACAAGACCCACTCCACTGGTTGATATAACGGCACCAAATGTAGGTTTGCCAACAAGGGTTCCCAGCCCAAGATTTTTATAGGCATGTGAGAATATCTCAGCATTTGAATAACTATTAGCGTTACAAAGAGCAATGGAGGGTTTATTCCAGGCAAAAAATGGAAGCCTTTCAGCAAACGGATAATAATTTCTATATTCTAAATTATTTTTCAAACTACTTGTAGCCCCTCTTGGGATCGTGTAAGCGTGTTGTTTAATATTTAATATGGCCATAAGATAGTCGGTGGTCCAACCACCTCCGTTATAACGCACATCAATGACAATGGCTTCTTTTCCATGACCGGCAGCAGTTAATTCTCTTTCAAAACGCTCAAAACTTGGCATACTCATACCCCTTATATGGAGATAACCCAGGCGGCCGCCTGAGTATTTATCGGTGAGCTTTCTTCGCTCCTTTACCCATTCATCATACAGATGGTTACCTAAGCTACTAACGGGCCTAATGGCAACTTCTCGTTCAACACCTTGCTTATTTCTTACATTAAGTAATATTTTAGTGTCTTCTGTATTACCTAAAAGGGACCAAAAACTAATTTTATCTTCCACTTTTTCTCCGTTAACAGCCCATATAACATCACCTATATCAAGCTTGCTATTTATTCTGTCTGCCGGTGAATCAGGGATAACCCTGATTACTTCGACACCTTGCAACGATGGTTTAATATCAATTCCCAACTGGCCGGTTTTTTCAGATTGTGTTTTTTCCCTGTCACGTCCGTATAAACCCATGTGACTTGCGTTTAGCTGTCCAAGCATGTTATTATACATGTAGAAAAAATCTGTTTTAGTTGAAGCAGCCATGCAATAGGGCTTATATTTTGTTTTAAGTGCATTCCAGTCTTGCCCATGGAATTCTGGATCATAAAAACCATCACGCAAAGCACGCCAGGCTTCTTCAAAAACCTGATTTAGCTCTTCTTTAAACTGGATGGTCATTTTAGCATTAATAGGTAAGTTTTCCAGTTCATTTCCTGAAGTATTTATTCTTGATAATTTCCCTTTTAAATTCATATATAAAAACTTTCCCGCCTCATCAATCTTTACATCTTTTGGAGACTTGCCTCCTTCGGTTACTCCTTTCATTTCGGATTTATCCCAATTAACCTGAAATAAATCACTTCCATCTTTACCTGGTGCTGTTGAACTGAAATAGAATGTTTTACCATCTTTCGAAATGGCTAGATTTTCTTCGTCACCTGCCAAACGGGTCAATTGCACTAATCTTTCGTAGATCAAATCAAAGTCAATCTGAAGTGGTTTCACTTCCTCTTTTTTAGCATTTTCTTCATTTTTTAATTTTTCCTCATCTTTTTCCTCTTCTTTTGGTTTTTCTTCCTCTTCTTCCCAGTCTTGCTTGGTTTTCTGAAAATCCTCCTTTTTCAACCATACATACCAGATATCTTCATCACTGTTATTTCGCGCTGAAATAAATCCTAGTTTCGTTCCATCAGGACTCCAAACAGGCGAGTAATCCTCGCGAGGGTGCATACTTACGTTTACAGCTTTGCCGTTTCCATCGGCTGACTGAATATAAATCTCTGAGTTAAAAGTTAAGTCATTCATGGAGTAGGCGAGCCATTTACTATCTGGGCTCCATTGTATCCCTTCAGGGCGGCTCCAGCCTTCTTGCAATGATCTTTCATTTTCAATTAATCCATTTTTATCAATGTCCGCGACGATAAAACTGTTTTCACCAAAATTTCCGCCACGTATAAAAGCAATTTTTTTACCATCTGGTGATATCTGTGCTGAATGTTCATCAAGCGCACTATCAGTCAGTTTGATTGTCGTGTGTTTTAATGTTTTAAAGAGGTTCTCTTGTTCGTTATCAGTAGATTTTGCCAGGTAAAGATTGTAGTGCCCTTCTCTATCGGATGAGAAAATTAATATGGAATCATTTAACCAACATACATTTTTTTCACGTGCTGAAGTATTACTTATATTTTTTGTAAGACTTTTCTTCTTATCGTTTTCGGTAATAAATACTTCGCCATGAATTATGAAAGCGGTGTAATTTCCATTTTGTGAAACCTCGTATTCACTTATTTCATCGCTAAAGGATTTATTCTCATAAGGATCAAAACGATAATCAGTAGCTATTTGAAGTGCAATCTTATTGACCGTACCTCCCGATGTGCTTTTAGAATAAAGGTTAACATCTTGTTCGTAAACAATCGTTTTGTTATCGTCGCTTACATCAAAAAAACGTATTTCGTCTTCCTCTTCTGTGGTTTTTTGTTTTGCCTGCCCTACAGTTTTACCGTTTTCATCAATTTGTAATGCAAATACATTATATTTTCCACTTCTTGCACTAAGAAAATAGAGTTGCGAATCAGAGCCCCAAACAGGATGATAATCCTGCCCTTCAAAAGTTGTTAGCTGATTAAATGATTTATTTTCAACATTGTAAAGCCAAATATCTTTATTGGCAGATCCTTTATATTGTTCTCGTGAAATACGGCAAGCACCTATTACAAAAGCAATAAATTTTCCGTTGGGTGATTGAACAGCCTCACTTCCGAAAGCATCCATTAACCGCACTGGTGTTCCACCATCAGAAGAAACTGTTTGTAATTCTCTGTCCCATTCAACCTGTCGGTAGTTTCTGTTACTTTCAAAAAGCAAATTTCCACTTTTGGTCCAATCCGTAAGATTGTCATTTGATGAGTGATAAGTAATGCGTTTAGGGGTTCCTCCTTTAGCATTGATTACAAAAATATCATTGTTTCCAAACCTGTTGCTCGAAAAAGCGATTAAATTCCCATCCGGGCTCCATATTGGTGTGCTTTCATAAGCTTCATGAATAGTAATTCTAAATGCTTGACCACCTTTTATTGGAGCAACCCAAATATCTCCTTGGTAAGAAAAAGCAATGCTGTTTCCATCAGGACTAATTGCCGGGAAACGGGCAAAAACTGTTTCGTTTTGTGATAGGGCTGTGAAACTTAATAAGGATAGAAATAATAGGATCGCATTTTTTTTCATATCATAAAAGTATTAGTCTATATACTGTTTTAAAATCCAATTGGCTGTCTAAGGTAAAGATAAAATCGTAAATGTTTTCAGCTGAGGAAATGGTAGGGTAATTATGTTTTACTAATAAAAAAAATGTGAGTTTATTGTTGAAAAACGCGCTGTTATTTCATTACTCATATAAAATTATCTATTTTGGTTGATGAGAGAATTGACCTTCATACTTTGTGCAATTGGTTGATTTTAATTATGCGGAGCCAAAAATGATCGTCTGGTTTCTCTTTTTGAATACTATGCGAAAACCACCAATCTGGAGAATTTAATGTTTAACTGGAGAGAAATTCCTCTCGTTCGTATCCTGTTGCCTTTCCTGGCAGGGATTTTCTTGGCTTTGGAATTCAACAAAGCGATTTTTTCTTTTGATTTTTTATTATTGTTTTTGCTCCTTCCGATTGTCTGGATGATCAAAGAAAGATGGAATCATAAATTCCGCTGGATTTATGGATCGGTGATCAATATCTTTTTCCTGCTACTGGGCTATCAATTGTGTTTT
Organism: uncultured Saprospiraceae bacterium; assembly: GCA_963793295.1. GTDB lineage: Bacteria > Bacteroidota > Bacteroidia > Chitinophagales > Saprospiraceae > JAHDHW01. The sequence goes on from CAWBZX010000028.1 coordinate 329,005, forward strand.
TATCATGCGGACTGGAATTTAAAAAACCATTTTAAAACCTGGATAGCTGACGAGAATGTGCTCATCGGAACCGTTGATAATTCTCCTTCTTTTAACTCCAAATTTGTAAAAATAAATCTTAGAACGCATCAAATTGGAAAGGAAAATAGTGAGTTAAATAATTGCAAGGGAACCGTCCTGCTTTCCATTTTGAATGACAGCAAATCACGAGAATTATCCTACGGCGATCTGCTGATCTGTAAAGCTAAAATCTCAGCTATTCAAGCACCTTTAAATCCAATGGCTTTTGATTACAGCCAATATCTTCACTTAAAAAATATCGATTATCAAGCCTTTCTAGCGGACCACGAGTGGCAAGTATTGGATAGTCTGCAAGGCAATCCTTTGCTCAACCAAGCATTCAAGATGCGTGGCGCATTTTTAAATATTTTGAAAAACTATCTTCCTGGTAAAAATGAATTTGCAGTAGGATCTGCTTTGATTTTGGGTTATAAAGAGGAACTCGACGAGGAGATAAAAGCGGCCTACGCCAATACCGGAGCAATGCATGTCCTTGCGGTTTCAGGGTTGCATGTCGGAATGATCTGGGGAATTGTAGCCATGCTATTAGGTTGGGTTCGCTGGAGGCATCCTGCATGGAAATGGATGAAAACGTTCCTCATCATTGCTTGCCTTTGGGCATTTGCTTTGATAACGGGAGCATCACCTTCCGTTTTAAGAGCTGCAACAATGTTCAGCTTTGTATTGTTTGGGACAAGTCTGGGGCGTTCAGTAAATATTTATAACACGCTGGCTGCATCCGCTTTTTGCTTGCTTGTGATCAATCCGTTTTTGATCAAAGAAGTTGGTTTTCAGCTTTCGTATTTTGCTGTAGTTGGTATCGTTTATTTTCAACCCAAGGTTTACCGGCTATGGTACATTGAGAACAAAGTCGGGAACTTCCTTTGGAAACTCACAGCAGTTGCGATTGCAGCTCAGGTAACCACATTTCCATTGAGCCTGTATTACTTCCATCAATTTCCATTGTATTTTTGGTTGTCTGGAATGATTGTCATTCCATTTGCTTTTTTGATTTTGGGTGGCGGTGTATTTTTATTGTTGATTCATACCTTGATTCCTTTTTTAGGAAAGTTTTTTGGAATGCTTTTATACGGCGTAATCTGGCTGATGAATTCCCTTGTTTTTTTGATTGAACAGATTCCTTCTGGATTGCTTTCAGGGATTTGGCTGAGCCTGAATTCTGTGGTTTTAATTTATATTTTTATCCTGTTTGTCTCTTTTAGCATCAATTCTAAAAAGATAGTCTGGCTCACAAGGGCAATGGCATTTGCATTGATCCTCAGTGGACTTTTCGCATTTAAAGGATTTGAGAACCAGCTTCAAAAAGAAATCGTTTTCTATCATATTCCAAATAAAACGTTTGTTGATTTTGTTGATGGTGAGCATATTTTAAGCTTTGGTGATCTAGATATTGACTCCAAAACTTTAGGATTTGCAAGCAATGAATATCGTCTCTCAAAAGGAATAAAAATTACTAATAAATATCATTTTGGTTACGAAGATTTACATTTTAACAATTGGATGCAGTCGAATGGATTTGTCCAGTTTTATGATAAAAAAATAGCTTTCCTAAAAACGTTACCTTTTGGAGAAGTGAATCAAAAAATTGCCCTAGATTATATTTTAGTCAGAAAAAATGCAAAATTTGATTTGGACGACCTGATAAAACGGTTTGACTTTAAAATGATCGTACTCGACGGAGCCCTTGAAAAGACTAAAAGAATAGAATGGAATCGAGTCTGCGTGGAATCGAATATTCCAATTCATGATATTAATTCGAAAGGTGCCTTGGTCATAAATATTGAATCAAAACAATGAAGGATTTTCTAAAAGAATATTTTCATTATACGCGAACAGAGCGCAATGGACTTTTTGTTTTAACGGCGATTTGTGTAGCATTTTTGATTGTGCCCACTATTTACAAACACCTTTTTAAAAAAGAAGATAAAACTGACTTTAGCCCATTTCAAAGTCAGATCGATTCCTTTTATCAAAATACCAACGAGACAGATAATTCGGTTCCCTTCGTTCAATTATTTCCATTCAATCCAAACAATGCAACAACTGATGATTTCCAAAAACTTGGATTGTCAAAAAAGGTAGCTTCTACTATTCAAAACTATCGCAACAAGGGCGGCAAATTTTATAAAAAAGAAGATTTTAAAAAGATTTATGGGATCAACGAAGCGGATTATGAACGGCTGCAAGCGTTCATCGTTTTAGATGATAAAAGTCAAAAAACGGAAGGCGATCTAAATGACTTCGAAGTCGAAAAGGAACCTGTCTATGAGTTATTTGAATTTGATCCCAATACGGTTTCCCGGGAAGATTTGAAACGACTTGGTTTATCTGCAAAGGCGATTAATATCATGATGAATTATCGTAAAAAAGGAGGCACTTTCCGAAAAAGAGAGGATCTCAGCAAAATATACGGCATCACAGAAGATGATTTTGAACGATTGTTTCCCTACATAAAAATTCCATGAAAAAGAGACCGCCAAAGTCCTTGCTAGCAATGAAATCTAACTCCAAAATCCTATGAAAACAATCCGGCTTTGAAAATTGAAGTCAATTCAGCGACTCCTGAAGAATGGCAACAACTCAGAGGAATTGGTCCGTACTTATTCAAAAAATATTTGTGAACTTTCGTGACAAACTCGGAGGCTTTGTTTCCATTGACCAGGTTGCCCAAGCATATGGTCTTCCGGATTCTACTTTTCAAAGTATAAAACCGTTTCTTGTTATTACTCAAACCGTCAAGAAAATCAATTTAAACACAGTATCCGCAAAAGAGCTGGCAGCACATCCCTACCTCAATTGGAACCAAGCCAATGCCATCGTAAAATACCGTGATCAGCATGGAAACTTCACGAGTTTGGATCAATTGGAGAATATCAGAATCTTAAATCAAGAGATCATTAAAAAGATTAAGCCATACTTATCAATTGAATGATCTTGATTCTAAATTTTTACTATTTTTTTAGTAATTATTTCTCCATTCATTATTTTGAATGTCATAAAATAAATGCCTTGTTGTAAACTTTCAACCGAAAATGAAGTTGCAGGTATAAATTCTTTTACCAATTTGCCAGATATATCGAAAAGTGCAACTTTTTCAATCTGTTCTACGGTAATTCCCTCAATTTTAACTTGAATAAAGTCGCTTGTTGGATTTGGAAATAATTGAATTTTATTTTCGAATTGCAAAGTTGGTTTTGTTGAAGTAATTAATTCATAGCAATTTGTTTCGTACACTGATATTGCGTAATCGTTACTAATTATTAATTCTTTAAAACCATCATTGTCAATGTCAATCAATTTAAGGCTTTCCCAAACACCAAAGCCAGTTCCAATTGAAGGGTGGGCGATTTCAAATAACTCGCCTAATTTTGTATAAAGATAAATAGTATTATTATGAGCTATAACCAATTCCTCAATTCCATCATTATTGATATCATCTACTCTAAGAGCATGTATAACATCAGAAGAAAAAGAAACATCCAATTCATCAAAGATGGAAAAGTCAGAAGCATTAATAAAATGAATGTTACCGAATGAAGTACCAGCTAAAATATCAAGTTCACCGTCATTGTTCCAATCCGTGACAGCTACATCTTTGTATTCATATGAAGAAGAGGGTGAATTATAAAGCAGGTTAAATTCATTATCAAAAACCAATAATTCCGGACTACAGGTAACGATTTCTGGTTTGCTATCCCCTGTAATATCAATAACTTCGATTGAACCTGAATTAATATCTCCATTGTAAAAATATTCACCATAGAAGTCAAGGTTTTTGTCATAACAATGAAATCCTCCATTTGACCGAAAGATTATTTCTAATGTGCCATTTTGATCAAGATCCGCCAATTTTAATGATCGTTCTATCAAAGTTATGTTATTGGAGGAATCCTGAGCTTGAAGGTTTTCATCATAGATAACTAGTTTGACCCCACTTGATACAATTTCAAAATCTCCATCACCATCTAAATCCCCTTTTTCAATGTTTTGTATGTAGTAAACTGAAAATTCGGGAATAATATCTAGTTCTTTTCCTGTTACGGCGTCTAAAATAAATAATGTAGGGGGGCCATAAATATTATCAGCTCCTGATGTAGTTCCAATAAATTCATAGTTGCCATCCTGCCCAATATCAACAAGCTCTAGATCATAAAAAGGAGCATCAAGGTGATAGCTCTTCGATAAAAGGTCTCCACTAGTAGTATAAACCCTGATACTCTCACCTGATGAGATGCCACAACCCTCCGTTAAAATGATGTTGAGCGATCCATCATTATCAACATCTGCAATCTGCATGCTACAGATATCATACATAGTAAAATAATCAAAGGGGGAAAAACCTTCAATTATCTTATTGCCATTATATAAATTTACATCATACACATATACGTCTCCGCCTGAACTACCTACAATAAATTCTTTGGTTCCATTTGAATTATAATCCGTATACAACAAAGTTTGAATGTAACCCTCATGTGTCGTACTGTTTATCAAGCTTTGATTAGAAGCATCATAAATGTAAATTGTCTTATCTATTGAAATTGCAATTTCTTTTGCGGGATCACTATCAGCATCAACTAATCGTACAAAACGCCAATTTGGGTAAGTGTCATCAAAAGCGTTCCATTCTTCGGTGAGGACACCATTACTATGTTCTAAAACTTCTCCGTCTGAAAAAACAATTTCAAGTGCAGGATCATCGTCCACTTGCCCCACTTGCATATGTCTTCCACCTTGATCAATTTCCCATTCTACATTAAAAGTCTGGGTATTAATAATAAATGTTTTTAAGTCACTGGTAACAACGATCTCATCTACATCATCATTATCAGCATCGGCCAGAATCATTTCATTCAATCCGGCGGTAAGCAGATCGAACTCACCAACCAAACTCAAGTCTGTTGCATTAAAAACCTGCACATTCACAAACTTGTCACAAACCAGAATCTCCTGGGTTCCATCTCCTCCTAAATCCATAACTCTAATTGAATAAACATAACTGTCTATGTACTGATCACTTACCCAAACTTGTTGGTATCTGTCAGTGGTACTATCATATTCCATTATATACCAATACCCACCATTAGTACTTGCTGCAGAAACTATCATTTCTGTAATACCATCATTATCAATATCCCCTGCGTATTGAATATTAGGGAGGTCTCCAATTCGGGCATAGCGCCAATCCAACTCACACGCTGTATTCTGAGCGATCATGCTTGAACTAGCTAGACCAAAAAATGCAATCAAGAGTATTTTAAATCTGTTGGAAATTTTCATAGTTATATTTTTTGATTATAATAGAACAATTTAAGATTACTAAATTATTCATTTTCTTTCAAAACAGGAGGTGATTCGCTTAATTATTTCCACTTTCCGTATCAAACACACACAAAACCGTAGCCATACCAATTGCTTTGATTGCCCGGACTTTTTCGCCGTTGTCTTGCGTATGAATAATTTAATTGACGGTCCAGGTAAATTTTTCCAATGGGATATTACATTCTTCAACCTGTGCCATGAGTTCTTCCTGTGATTTGATCCGTTGCATTTTTTCGTTTTCCGTTTTAACAGAAGGACGGCTTTCTTTTGTTGGATAAATGACTGTCCAGGAGACCGGAATGTGAAAACTGCTTTGAAATTCACTGTTTTCTTCATAAGGCGCACTCGCTTCAATTGCAGCAAACCATTTGATGTCTGCTTCAGGAAACTGACTTCTTAAAGTTTCTGCAATTTCTGCATCACCTGCGCGATATCCTCGCTTAAAAATATAGAGCCCTAATAACTGGCTTTTAATCTTTTGGGAGCTGAACCATCTTTCAAATCTTTGAAAACGACGAAATGAAGGGAGGTGTAAATCTCCGTTAAATTCTCATCAGGCAACCTGAAAAAGTTATCTGAAGAAATATTGATAAATGGATTTTTACCGATCCCGCAAGCCCAGAAGTTTATTTGGGTCATGCTGTCCAAAGTTATAGATTGCAATTTGGGCAAAGGATTATTCATCACTGCTTCCGCTGAGATTTTAGCAGCACATCCCTACCTCAATTGGAACCAAGCCAATGCCATCGTAAAATACCGTGATCAGCATGGAACTTTCACCAGTATAGATCAGCTAGAAAACATCAAAATCCTGGACAAGGTAACTTCACAAAAGGTGAAACCTTATCTAGAAATAGAGTGATGTTGTTGAAGCGTCGATTTAACTGAAAGTGGTTTTAAAAGGCTTTTATTTCATATCAGCAGTTAGTTACGGTTTAGAATGCCGCCAACCCATTTCAAGTTGTTTTGAAAGCGATTCGATGATTTTCTTGTTTTCAATAACGTTTGCGATATTTATATTTTCCTGCGGATCATTGTGGTGATCAAAAAGTTCACGATCTAGTAATTCCCCTCTTTTTTTTTCCTCCTTGTCCCAATCATACCATTCAACATATCGATATTGATCGGTTCGGATCGTATAACCCATTCGTTCCTGTTGGCGAGTTTCCGGAGGGCCAAATCTTCCTAACAAAAACTGGCTGTAAGCAGCTGTTTTCCATGTTGTTTCCGGATTTTCTAACAAAGGAGTAAAACTTGTTCCCTGCAGATGGTCAGGAACTGAAAAGCCTGCCATCGTGCATAAAGTAGGATAAATGTCCACGAATTCCGTTAAAGCATTGCTTTTTTCTCCTTTCGCTTTTACACCTGCTCCACTCACAATCATAGGAACACGGGTATCTATTTCATAGTTAGTCATTTTGCACCATCCATTGTGCTCTCCCAGCTTCCAGCCGTGGTCGCCCCAGAGTACAACAATAGTATTTTCCGCGAGCCCCAGTATTTCTAACTCATCCAGAAGTCTGCCTATTTGTGCATCAATGTATGAAACACTCGCGAAGTAACCATGCTTCAATTCTCTTTGCCTGTTTAGGTCCCACGGAGAGTCATTTGGTAAAGGCAAATCATGGCAATCGTCATAGCCTCTTAATTCCTGATCCCCATGAACGGCATAGGCAGGGCTACCTTCAGGGGGAAATTGGTTTTCGGCAAGGGGGATGGAATCCCGGTCATACATTTTCCAATATTTTTCCGGAGCATTAAAAGGGAGGTGTGGCCTATAATATCCAACAGAAAGGAAAAATGGATTTTTTTGCTCAGTTAGTTCCTTCAGGTATTTTATAGCTAAAGTAGTTTGGGCACCATCAAAATAAGCATCATCATCTGTTGCCGCATTTTCAATTGCATTAGCTTTAATGTACCAATAACCAAGCTGATCGATCCTCGATTTTCCTGCAGCTATCATTTTCTGTTTCTTTGATTCCTGAGTTTGCAAATTCTCTTCATTAACATAAAATGCGTCAGGATCGAATGGGAAACCATCAATATGTGGTTTTTCCGTCCAAGATAAAGAGTCCGGAATATCATTGTGGAAAATCTTTCCCAGCCCGACAGTAGTATATCCGTTTTGCTTGAAAAACTGTGGTAATGTAATTACATCTGGCACATTCTTCCTGAAATTTGTATACAAATCCCAAACTTGTATGGAATCAGGGCGCAAGCCTGTGAGTAAGCTGGCTCTTGAAGGATTACAGACCGCCTGTTGGCAATATGCCCGTGTAAAAGTAACTCCTTGTTGGGCTAGCCGGTCTATATTCGGTGATTTAATAAACTCATTTCCATAACAACCTAGTTCAGGCCTGAGGTCATCAACCGGAATGAAAAGAATGTTTGGCGATATCTGTTCTCGTTCTTTCTTTTTTGAAGTACAAGAATAAAAACTCATGAATAAAACAGATAAAATGCAGGGTAATAGCAAATTTATACGGTATCTCATGAAGCTAATATATGGTTTAAAATTAGTTTATCCTGCCTCTTTTTAAAAATTGATTGATGATTATTGATCTGATTCTCAACTATATTCTTTGTTCGGATTAGATCCAAAAATGGATCAAGCAGACCATAAAATCTCTTAAGGTTTACAATCTTGTGGATCTGATTTTAGTTATGAAATGGTACGACAATAAATATCCAGCAGGAATGAAGAGAATTACACCAGCGGATCAAGATGATGTAAACTAATTTTTAGCATCGTTTTTTAACATTTCGTTTATTATGATTACTAACAAGAATAGGAATAATATTGGTATATTTACTTTAGTAAAAAAGACTTTGAACTTCCCAATACCGTAATTTGAATAACGGCGATTCAATCCTACTTATCCCCTCAGATAAATGCCCCCCTTTTTTAAGAAGGGGGATGGTTTTTGTGAAAAGATAGTAGAGCGTTTATATCGAAAATGGTTTTACCGCTAATTGTATCGCAATTATTTCTTCAAAAATACTATTTAAAATTAATGCAATTGAAAAGATGCCTTTTATCTGATGTCAATCGTTATATGTTTGATTATGAATGGATAAATGTGAAATCTGTTAATTTGTCTTAAGTAATTATACATTGTATTTCTATTTGCAAATTTGATAACGGAAACTTGCAAAATTAAGGAGAGCGTCAAAACGTAAGTATATAAGTAATGAAGTATATTTTTCTATTTTTTATTTTTCTAACTACAACAATGTCCGGTCAGACAGATTTGGAAATTGTAACGCAGCGAATATTTGATGGCGAAGTAGCCAGATACGTTAACGAAGATGAAATCGCAGATATTATTGGACTATTGAACCCTAATGGAAGCTGGCCAGATGTGAATTATGCTGATAATAGCATCACAAACTGGGACCCAATGGTTCATTTAAAACGGGAGAATAAACTTACACGTGCATATAATAAGCCAGGCAGTATTTATTATCAGCAGCAGGATTTATATAACAAGTTATTACTCATCTTTGATTATTATAACAATGCTAATTGCTCATCTGATAATTGGTGGTTTAATGATATTGGTGTTGGCTCAAAACGAGGGCTTTCATTAATATTAATGAAGCCACATTTTCCAAGCCAAAACATACTTGATGGTTCTTCTCTACTCAACTACAATTATGGGATGAGTGCTGCAAATAAAGTATGGCTTTGTAAAGTTTCCCTTTATAAGGCTTGCTCCGAAGATAATGATAGCGAAGCTAGTACTGCTTTCACTGAATTGTCCAATGAAATTTTAATCACAACTGATGACGGTATCCAACCGGATTATGTTTTCAATGCTCACGGCAAGCTATTGTATAATGGAGGTTATGGAAACTCTTACGTTAAGGATCAGGTTTTTTTATACCAATTATCAGAAGGAACTGCGTATGAATATCCTGCTGAAAAGGTAGCTATTCTGGCCAGTTTAATGTTGGAAGGAGATAGTTGGATGGGGCACAGACAATTCAGAGACTTTAATGTACTTGGTAGAGAGATATCTCGCATTGAGGAGATCAATTGGAGTAACGACAGCTATCAAGATATGTCCAACATTGAAACCCCATTTCAAGAACGATTTGGAAAAATCAATAATTATATGATTGGGGATTCTGATTATCCTTATCAAGGTACAAAACATTTTTGGACAGCTGATTTTATGTCTCAGCATGGGCCTTCTTATTATCTTTCTGCAAGGATGCCTTCAAATAGAGTGCTGGGTACAGAATCAATTAACGATGAGAATTTAAAAGGAAATTATTTTTCTTTTGGATCTACCAATATTCTAGTGAATGGCGATGAGTATTTAGATATTATGCCTATTTGGGATTGGTCAAGAATTCCAGGAACTACTGGAGAGAATACCCAGAACTTTCCGCCTTTTGATACGATTATGACCGAGAAGGATTTTTCCGGAGGCGTAGTTAATGGGATATCAGGATTCGCAGCTTATGATTATGAATTTGATGGAGTTGCGGCAAAGAAAATATATTTTATGCCCGGAGACGTCCTATTTTGTATGGGCACTGCGATTAACGCATCAAAACCACAGCCAATATTGACCAACATGAACCAGTGCTGGTCAAGAGGAGATATTTATATAAATACGGGTAGTACGGAACTCTTTAACAATTCTTCTGAAACCTATGATAATCTCAATTGGGTACATCATGATCGTGTTGGCTATTATTTTCCGGATAATGGAAATATTACTTTGCAAAGTCAGGTTAAAAGTGGTAATTGGTATTCTATAAACACCAGTGAATCAAATGATTTGGTTACCGGCGAAGTATTTAGCTTATGGATGGATCATGACCTTACGCCCAATGATGCAAGTTATCAATATCTGGTAGTACCTGATCAAAGTCCAGCTGAATTTCAGGAATTTATTAGAAATAATCCAATTGCTGTTTTATCAAATAACGCTGAAATACAAGCAGTGAAATATATTTCTGAGGAGATATATGGTATCGCTTTTTACCAAGCTGGATCAATAACTTTAGATTTTGATTTTACACTGACGGTCGATCAGGCATGTTTAGTACTCATTGATATAACAGGGACTGATTATAAAATTTCGGTTTCTAACCCTCTTAATACAGCTATCAATGTCAATCTTGAGGTTAGTAAATCTTTGGATGGACCTAATGCTACCAACATTGGATTAGATGAAACCAGGTTGTTGTTTGTTTTGCCTGATGGCGAGCAGGCTGGTTCGACAGTAAGCTACGATTATTATTTGGCCGATGATCCTGGTATTCCTGAACAGACATTGGAAGCTGAAGATGCTGTTGTCCAACAAGGTGCAGAAGATAATACTTATGCTGGATTCACAGGAATAGGATACGTCGATTATCAAAACGAGATAGGCAGTAGCGTGGAATTTACGTTAAACATGGATGAATCAAGCTATAAACTAATTGGTTTTAGATACGCAAATGGATCAGAAAACAATAATAGCGCAGAGATTAAAGTGAATGGTGAAGTGATCAATAGTGCCTTGAGTTTTAACCCAACAGGAGAATGGACAGATTGGAGATATCAAACCATTCAGATTAATTTGAAACCGGGCAACAATGTTATTAAGGCTACTTCAACAACTAATGATGGAGGGCCAAATCTTGATCATTTGGCTGTTTTACCAGAGCCAGTATCATGGGTCTCTCATTCAGATTTTTCAGGGGTTCACCATCTTGCCGACACTGTATATTGTATGGTTACAACCGAATTTGATCTAATCCCTACGAAGAACAATATAAATGGTTTAATTGGATACACGGACGAGAATATTAGCATCAATGGTTTTGATAGCTTAGCAGTATTGATTCGAATGAATAGTGCCGGCCAATTTGACGTTCTCAACGGCAACGATTATGAGGCTGATGCTATACTTAATTACACTGCATCAACTAATTACCATGTAAAAGTAGAAGCAAATATCTCTACCAATATTTATAGCGTGTGGATTAATGCAGAAGGTCAGCAACCTGTTCAGATTGCTCAAGAGTATAGTTTCAATAGTGCTGGACCGCAAGTCTCTAAACTCAACAAGATTTGTCTAAAAAGTGGCAATTATTTAGACTTTTTAGTGCAGAATCATACAGTATGCATGTGCTCCTCCGGAATGGATAATAATACTATGTTTCCCTCATTAAGCTATTGTCAGGATGAAACCAATCCTGTAGCAGAAATTACGGGTGCAACTGGCGGTATATTTACAAGTACAACTGGATTAGCAATAGACAGCTTAACCGGTGAGATCCATTTAAGTGAAAGCATTGCCGGGACTTATTCCATTAGCTATTCAACACCAGGAGTATGCACCAAAATTTCTCTTGATACTGTAATAATATATATAGCAGAAGACGCCACATTTATATATGCTTCATCAACTTATTGTCAGGATGAAACCAATCCTGTAGCAGAAATATTAGGCACAACCGGAGGAACATTCAACGGTGATGCAGGATTAGTATTGGACAGTACAACCGGTGAGGTCAATTTAATTGAAAGCAGTTCGGGAACTTACACGATAAATTACACCACAGGCGGAGCATGCCCGTCCAGCTCAACAAATGAAATAACAATTAATGCATTAGAAGACGCCACGTTCATATATGCTTCATCAACTTATTGTCAGGATGAAATCAATCCTGTAGCCGAAATATTAGGCACAACCGGGGGAACATTCAACGGTGATGCAGGATTAGTAATAGATGGTACAACTGGTGAGGTCAATTTAATTGAAAGCGGTACGGGAACTTACACGATAAATTACACCACAGGCGGAGCATGTTCGGCAAGTTCAACTAATGAAATAACGATAAATGCAGTGGCAGATGCCACGTTTATATATGCTTCATCAACTTATTGTCAGGATGAAACCAATCCTGTAGCCGAAATATTAGGCACAACCGGGGGAACATTCAACGGTGATGCAGGATTAGTAATAGATGGTACAACTGGTGAGGTCAATTTAATTGAAAGCGGTGCAGGAACTTACATGATAAATTACACCACAGGAGGAGCATGCCCGTCCAGCTCAACTAATGAAATAACGATAAATGCAGTGGCAGATGCCACGTTTATATATGCTTCATCAACTTATTGTCAGGATGAAATCAATCCTGTAGCCGAAATTTTAGGTACTACGGGCGGGATATTTAGCAGTGAAGCAGGATTAACAATAGACAACTTAACCGGTGAGATCAATTTAAATGAAAGTAGTGCTGGAACTTACACGGTATTTTATATAACAGGTGGGGCATGTCCGGCAAGTTCAACTAATGAAATAACGATAAATGCAGCAGGAGATGCTACGTTTATGTATCCCTTTTCAACTTATTGTCAAGACGAACCCAATCCAATAGCCGAAATTTCAGGCACCTCTGGTGGAACATTTACAGGTACTTCTGGGATAATAATAGACGCCATAACCGGTGAGATCAATTTAAGTGAAAGTAATACCGGAACTTACACGGTATTTTATATAACAGGTGGGGCATGTCCAGCAAGTTCAATTAATGTGATCACCATAAATGCGGTAGAAGATGCTACGTTTACTTATTCCTCGTCTAGCTATTGTCAAGACGAATCCAATCCAATAGCCGAAATTTTGAGCACAGTCGGTGGTGTATTTAGCAGTACTTCAGGATTGGTAATAGACGGCGCAACCGGTGAGATTAATTTAATTGAAAGCAGTGTCGGAACTTACACAGTAAATTATACAACTGGTGGAGCATGCCCGTCCAGTTCAACCAATGAAATCACCATAAATGCGGTAGAAGATGCTACGTTTACTTATTCCTCGTCTAGCTATTGTCAGGATGAATCCAATCCTGTAGTAGAAATTTTAGGCACATTCGGTGGTGTATTTAGCAGTACTTCAGGATTAGTAGTAGACAGTGCAACCGGTGAGATTAATTTAGGTGAAAGCAGTGTCGGGACCTATACGGTAAATTATACGACTGGTGGAGTATGCCCATCCAGCTCAGCAAATGAAATCACCATAAATGTATTAGAAAACGCCACGTTTATGTATCCTTCAACCACTTTTTGTCAGGATGAATCTAATCCTTTAGCAGAAATTTTAGGCACAGTTGGTGGTGTATTTACTAGTGATGCGGGATTAGTAATAGACGATACAACCGGTGAGATTAATTTAAGTGAGAGTAGTATTGGAATTTATATAGTAACTTATACAACCTCAGGAGATTGTCCTGGAGAAGCAACAGTAGAAGTTACTATTGATATTTGTTCAGGGATTGTTACAAATGTAAGTGGAAACGTCAAAATATATCCCATTCCGGCTAGTGAATACTTGACAGTTGAAGCAAAAGATTTAAAGGTGAAAGAATTACGTATAGTAAATTTGTTAGGTATTACGGTTGTTTCACAAACAATACAAGAACCGCTCACTTCAATTGATCTGGAGCATATAATGCAGGGAATATACTTTGTTCAACTCTTTGATAACAGTGGAAAGCTATTGCATATTCAAAAGGTCTGCGTTAATTCCTTGTAAGTACAGATTACCAGCAATTCCACTTCTTTAATCTGTCATTATTCTCATTCGATGACATATCACCATTCATTTCCACTTTGCAATCATCCATTTATTTTGTTCTTCTTTTGTAAGGAATGTCCAGGCAACAATCCGACTAGTTTTATTTCCCTGGCCCATTGGAATGGTTTTTACTTCAACGGCTTCTGCTTTTTTGAGTACTTTGTAGATACTATTGAGGTTGGATTGTTTTGAAATCAAAGTAGAAAACCAGAAACAGGAAGTTGCAAATTGCTTGCTTTGCTGGATCATATTTTGCACAAACCCTTTCTCCCCACCTTCTGTCCATAATTCATGGTTTTTGCCTCCAAAATTCAAAGTTGGGTTTGTGATTTTTTTCTGTTTTAAATTACTGAGTTTGCGGAGTGTTTGGGATTGGGCATCTACTAAAGAAGCATGAAAAGGAGGATTGCAAAGGGACAAGTCAAAGCGTTCGCCTTTTTGAATAATTCCATTAAAAATATCCTTTGGATTCCCCTGCAATCTAATTTCAATCTTTCCTTTTAAAGAGGAGTTTGATTTTATAATTTTGTTTGCTGATTCAATAGCGATGGGATCGATTTCGGTACCTACAAAAGACCAACCGTATTCCTTAACTCCAATAATTGGATAAACACAACTAGCGCCAACGCCAATGTCCAGGCATTTTATTTGATTGTCAGTTGGAATTTTTCCCTTGTTTTTGGTGCTCAATAAATCTGCTATGTGGTGGATGTAGTCCGCTCTCCCCGGAATGGGCGGGCATAAATAATTTTGTGGAATATCCCAGTTTTCTATACCGTAATAATGAATCAACAGGGTTTTGTTCAGCATTTTTACTGCTGCCGAATTAAAGAAATCGACGGATTCGTCACCATAATCATTCAGCTTTACAAATGGTGCTAGTTCTGGACAACTATCAATGAGTTGTTGGAAATCATAGCGTTCACGATGTTTGTTTCGTGGATGTAGTTTTGCTTTTATAAGTTCCTTTTTTTTAAGAGGCATTGAAATTAATGTTTTTAAAAAGAGGATGTCTGGAGACATTACCTGATGTAGTTAAATAAAAAAAACATCCTAATGTTGTCATGGGATTTTGCCTACGGCGTGTGACTTTTTCATTGATAAAAAGTCACCAAAAATCTCTTTGCAATCCCTTTTAATACCCCGTATTAAGCAGCGCAGAAAATAAATACTCAACTCATTGGCTGGCACCCGCACCCACGTATTTTGTCGTTCCAACCGCTCAAATAATAGTTTCGCATCAATGTAGAAAGCAGATTTGAGCTGCAAAATTCAATTAAAACAACCAGCTTTTTGAAGCTTGGTGATGTTAAATCAGAGTAACCCGTATTTTTTTGTTTTTAAGTTTACTATTGTCTATTGATTGGATAAGATGATCCACTTTTGAATCCTTTACAGCGACAAAAGCACAGTCTTGTTTGAGTTCAATGACTCCGAAATGTTCTTTCTCAAGATTGCCTTGTTTAAAGAATAATCCGGCAATATCTCCTTTTGAGATTTTATCTTTTCTTCCGCCTGAGAGAAACACTGTTTTCCATGGAGAAACTGTTGGTTTGGGAGCTTGATGTATTTCTTCAATTTCGGCGTTCTGGACAAAGCTAGGAAGATTCTGCTGCTCCCAGTTTAAAATATAAGCCGTTCCATCGTTCTTCATTCTGGCCGTTCTTCCATTTCTATGAATGAATTCATGGCTTCTGTTTGGTAATTGAAAATGGATGATAAATTTGATCTCCGGAACATCGATTCCTCTCGCTGCCAGATCTGTGGCCACTAAAAGTTGGTGCGTTCCATTCCGGAATTTAATGAGCGCTCTTTCTCTGTCTTTTTGTTCCATTCCGCCAAAAAAGCAGCCATGACCGATATTATTTTTTGATAGAAAATCACTCACGTATTGAATGGTTTCTTTAAAATTGCAAAAGATAATTCCCGGTTGGTTTCCAATATGGCTCAACGCATTCACAAGGGTTTCCAATTTATCTTTCGTAGGAGAAATGATCGTTTTTATTTTTAACTGGGGAACGCCTTCGCCCAAATAATCGATAATCGTTGGACCTTGCAAACCAACAAATCTTGGAACAGATATTCCCAGGGTAGCTGAGGTCAGTATTTTTTTGCGAACCTTTGGTAGCATGGAAATGATTTCACTCATTTCGGATTCAAATCCAATCTCCAGAGATTTATCAAACTCGTCCAGCACCAATGTTGTGATATTTTCTGGTGAAAAAGTTTTTCTCCTCAAATGATCCGCGACTCTCCCTGGTGTACCAATTAGTATTGCCGGGCGATGTTTCAAATTCATTTTATCTTTTGAAAAAGGTCGCCCGCCGTAAACCGCATTGTTTTTAAAACCGGTTCCCATCTCTCTCGTAACTTGTTCAATTTGAATAGCTAATTCTCTGGAAGGTACAATAATGAGCACTTGAATCTCTGAGCATTCTGTATCTAATTCTGAGATTATCGGCAAAAGGAAAGCTAAAGTTTTACCCGTTCCCGTTGGAGAAAGTATTACCGTTTCAGGGCAGGAATGGATGGCTAGTTTGGCTTCTTCCTGCATAGGATTGAGCTGTTCAATGCTCAATTTATCCAGAATAGCCTTTTGATTTTTAAACACTCTTAACATTTTACAAAGTTACGGCTATTTCCATTAAGCACAGATAAAAAAAATATTGATAAGCTATTTGTAATAAAATAACACAAGTGTAAAAATATGTCTTACTCGGTTTCGGCTTACTTTTTAAAAAACCTAAAAGTCTTTTGCAAGCCTTCTGAGTGAATGTGCAAAATATAAATGCCTTGTGGTAAGTCATCTACCTGTAAGTGAGTTTCAAGTGATAGCTGTTTTTCCCGGATCAACTGACCTTGAAGATTAAGTAATAAAATACTTCCACTGCTTTTTTTAGAATAAATAATGACTTCATCTTTTATAAAATTGGAAGCAATTTCTACCCAGTCGTTATCACTCAAATCTGAAACAGAAGTGGTTAGCGAATAGCAATCGGGGTCGCCCTCCGGATAAGAAGCATCAGCTTCAAAATAAGCACGCCGGACTAAAGTGCTATCAATGATAAAGGGATTATTATTTCCTTGCTGCAAAGCAATCAGATTATCTCTTTCCTGTTCGACATCATCTATGGGATCGGCTAAATGCCATTGGTAGAGGACATCTTTTTGAGATGATAAATAATTTGGATCTGCTGCGTTGGCGTTGGTTTGATAGATGGCATAAAAATAAAACATTGCTCTGGCAATATCTCCTTTCACTGCTTCCCTTGGTTCAAAGACGCAATCCTCTTCATCTTTTTCACTGTATTTTTCAATTTCTACTATTGGAATATTGTTCGATTGAACATCCAGATAAAACCAAATATCCGTGTCATTGTCTTCTACTTCGCCATACGGACAATTACCCCTTGTTTCGTTTACATTCACTTTTGAAGGAAAAATATTATGCAAATCACTTTTCGCAGGTTCGTTTGCGGCACCTAAAGATTGCGGGTAAACATGTTCGGCGTTGAGTCCTGCACCATTTTGAAAAGCAGAAATACTTGGATCTTCATTTGGATCAAGCGTCACCGTAAATTCGGTGTAAATGCAAGAGAGTTCCAATCCGTTGTTGTCAATTTCGGAGTATAAAATATCTCTGGCCGGTCCATAGCCGAGTGGATTGTCAGGCGTATAAGTATCTTGCAAAGCATCAATGAGCGGTTGCCCAAATTTGCAAGGCTCGATGAGTTCTTGCGCAAACGAATTAATGGTAAAAAGGATAAAAAGCAGGACAACACTATATTTCATTATTTTTTTACTGTAAAATTAAACTTAAGTTTTAATAAAAGAACCTTCAAATGTTAATAAATGAAAAGTAAGATTGAGTGTTTTGGAACTGGTTTTTAAAAACCATGCTTTACTTTTTATAATAAGAAGGCAACAAAATAGCGATTAATTCTCACTCAAAATAGGTATTATAAATAGCCAAAAAACCAAAATACAAACCACATAGCCATGCCAGAACGGTTAAAATAGCATTCTTTTCCGGATACAAATAAAGGATGGAAAGCAGGATGATAAAAAATATTAGGGAAACGAGCAAAGTTGGTTTTTGAAATCGCGAAGCCTGGCTCGGATAAGCAAATTTGATCGGTATAAAATGCAAAATACTAAAAGCGAAAACCAATAAAACATTAACAAAAGGACTTGCCTGGAAAACGAAAATCAAATAAAAGACAACCATGTTCCACAAAACCGGAAAACCAATAAAATAATTGTCTTTCGAAACCATCCCGTCTTTTCCGTAATAAAGTGCCGAAACTAAAAGAATTAGCGAAGTGCATGGCAGATTCCAAGCTTCTGGAACCAGATCAGCAACATAGAAAAAGTAAGCTGGGATGATCGCATAATTTGCAAAATCAACCACGAAATCAATTGTTTTTCCGTCAATCTGAGGTAATACTTCTTTGACTTTAAACATCCTCGCGAAAGTCCCGTCAATGCCATCAATTACCAAAGCGATGAATAACCAAAACATTGCTGTCTGCCAATCCTTTTCATTAATTGAAAGGATCGCCATAAATCCAGCGATCAAGCCCGAAGCGGTAAAAATATGAACCATCCAGGCTAATGCTTTTTGAATCGGAGAATAGGTTTTTGAAGTCATTTGTTTCAGCTTATATTATTTGAAGTTGTTTTAAAATAGATAGATTATTTACTTGATAGTCATTGACTCTCAATACTTCAGCTATTTCTCCAACCGTACTTTCCAAGTACGCTTCTCAAAATGAGCTTTGTCTTGAAAATCAAGCACTTACAATTAACTTTAACCTCCATTTTATAACAACTTCATTGTTTTGTACTAATCGGGCAGCATATAGATGCATAAAAATGTTAAAAAATTCTATCTTTTCTGTCAAATTTGATATCCAACAATTTTAAATGAATCCAGCAATCCTCAAAAGCCTAAAACCTACTGCCTTTTTAATGGGCTTTTTGGCAATCGTGGGGTTATATCTTTATTGGTTTACTGATTCGAATGTTTCCTGGTGGGGATTTATTTCTATGATGTTTTTTTATGGGTTGATCTTTTTCTTTGGTGCCTATGCTTCGACTTTAAAACAAAGTAAGGATACAACGGATGTGCTTTTGGCTGGAAGATCGATTCCACTTTTTATTGCAGTTTTTACCATGAGTGCGACATGGGTAGGAGGAGGATACATCAACGGAACTGCAGAATATACCGCAAGTTCAGACTATGGTCTCGTGTGGGTGCAAGCTCCCTGGGGATATGCGATGAGTTTGATAATCGGGGGCTTGTTTTTCGCAAGAAAGATGCGGCGCTACGAATTCAGAACTATGCTCGATCCGTTGGCGCAGCGATTTGGAAAGCGAATGGCTGCGGTGCTTTTTCTTCCGGCGCTAAGCGGCGAGATATTTTGGACCGCTGCAATTTTAACAGCTTTGGGAACTACTTTCGGCACTATCCTCGGACTTGAAACGCAATCTGCGATTATTATTTCTGCTTTGATAGCGATTGCATATACCGCTCTTGGAGGCCTGTGGGCAGTAGCTTTGACGGATGTTGTGCAGTTGGTTTTGTTGTTGGTGGGATTGATTATCGTTGTTCCGATTGCTTTGCAACATGTTGGTGGATTGGATAAGGCGTGGTCAATTTATGTGGAACAAAAAGGAGCGGCAGCGAGTTTTTTACCTAGCCACGAAGCATTGGGAGATTATTATTGGACATGGTGGGATTATGGACTTTTGTTGATGTTTGGTGGCATTCCTTGGCAGGTTTATTTTCAAAGGGTGCTTTCTTCAAAAGATGAAAATACAGCTGTGCGACTTTCCATCATTGCGGGCTTTGTTTGTTTGATCGCAGCGATTCCTGCTGTTTTGATTGGTATCATTGGATCGGTAGCTGATTGGGAAGCTCTTGGAGTTCCGGAACCTGAAAATGCAGCTTCCGTTTTACCTCATGTCATTAGATATTTAACGAACCCTTTAGTGGCTACAGTTGGTTTGGGGGCAGTGGCTTCAGCGGTGATGTCATCGGTTGATTCATCAATTCTTTCGGCGTCTTCGATGGCTAGTTGGAATGTTTACCGACCTTTGGTAAAGCCAGACATTTCCTCTGAAAACCTCGCTAAAGTCATCAAACGTAGTATCTGGATCATCGGGATTGCAGCGACATTGCTGGCGCTGAAGATTGAAAGTGTCTATCAATTGTGGTTTCTGTGTAGTGATTTTGTGTATTGTTTGTTATTTCCAGCGTTGGTTTGTGCGCTGTTTGATAAAAAAGCAAATGTTTGGGGGGCTTTGGCTGGTTTTTCTATTGCGTTTATTTTGCGCTTTGGAGGAGGAGACGCAACGCTGGGTATACCTGTACGGATCAATTATCCAGGGACAGTAGGAGAGGAGGTTTTATTTCCATTTCGTACTTTGGCGATGGTTTCTGGTTTGTTAACAATTATTGTGGTTTCCCGTTTGACCCAAAAGATAACTCCTGCGAAGGTATTGGTAAAGAATCAGCATTAGGGGTTGGAAGGTTAGAAGGTTAGAGAGTTTATGGTTTGAAGTTCAAAGTTGATGTGCGGATTTGCAGATTTGTGGATGTATGGATTCTGGGAATGGTGGATGATTTTTTCACAATTGATCTCCAACCCTTCGCTACTGACACCTAACTACTCGCCACTCACTCCTCTTCAAAATAAAAAAAATGAAAAAACTCCTTGTCACTGGAATATCTAGTTTTTTGGGAAAAGAATTGGCTTTGTTTCGACAAAAGGAATGGCAGATCACGGGTTTGTATAACACCAAAGCAGTTGAATACCCAAATGTAAATTGCCTTCGTTGTGATATTACAAATGAAGAAAAATTAAACCAAACTTTTAATAAAATACAACCCGATGCGGTGATTCACCTGGCTGCGATTTCCAATCCCAATTATTGTGAATTGCATCCTGAGGAGTCATTGGAAGTCAATGTTACGGCCAGTGCACAGCTTGCACAGCTTTGCAATGAATTGCAAATACCTATGGTTTTTACCTCAACGGATTTGGTTTTTGATGGTGAAAATGCGCCTTATTCTGAAATGGATATTTTAAAACCGCAAATGATTTATGGAAAGCACAAAGCGGAAGCAGAAAAGCAAATTTTAGAAAATAATGAAAAAGCCATAATTGCCCGCTTTCCGGTAATTTTTGGAAATGGAGGTTTTATGAAAAACTGGGTAAAAACTTTAAAAGAAGGGGGAACTATTGCTGCTTTTACGGATGAATACCGATCGATGATCAGCGCAACTTCAGCCATTGAAGGATTGTTTATATTGTTGGATCAAAAGGTAAAAGGTATTTGGCATTTTGGTGGAAAAGAAAGGATTTCCAGGTATGATTTTGCACTAAAAATGGCATCCGCTTTTAATTTGCCAACGAAAAAAATTATCCCTGCTCTTCGAAAAGAAGTGTCGATGCCTGCGGCCCGCCCTGGGGATGTCTCGATGAATCAGCGAAAAAGCTTATCAAATAGGTTTTAACCCGCTTTCAATTGATGAAGCTTTGAAAACGATCATTATTGATTGACTTAATTTGTCTTATTTTACAATGGATTTTAGTATTTTATTTTTATAAAAAATTACGATTATGAAAACACCATTCCTGGGCCTACGGACTGTTATTTATAAGGTTGATGATATCCAAAAAGCTAAAGCCTGGTACACAAAAGTATTTGAAGTGGAGCCTTATTTTGACGAACCTTTTTATATAGGTTTTAATATCGCCGGTTATGAATTGGGTTTGCAACCTGAAGAAAAACCAACAACGCTAAAAACCGGTAATGTGGAAGTGTATTGGGGCGTTGAAAATATAGAAGTGGTTTTTAAAAAACTTCTAAAACAGGGAGCCACCGAAAATGAAGGGCCTCAGGATGTTGGAGGAGGAATAAAAGTAGCTACAGTCAAGGATCCCTGGGGAAATGTGATCGGGATTATTTTTAATCCACATTTTAAACTAAATTAGAGGTAAACGTATTACTTAAGAGTTAACACTTATTTTGATAAATGTTTGAAGGAATTTTAATTATCTTTTTGTTGATCGGGATTGCTTTGATTTCGCGATCGGTCACGACCCTGGTGCACGAATTAGGGCATGCGGTTCCTTCTTTGTTGTTCACCAAAGAGCAGGTCATCGTTTGTGTCGGTTCATACGGAGATGTGAGCCATAGCCTTTCATTCAGTATTGGGCGGTTGAAAATCTTTCTCAAGTTTAACTTTCTTTCCTGGAATTTAGGACTCTGTTCCCATCAGGGTATTGGCGGATTTTGGAAAACGCTAATCGTAATAATCGGTGGTCCTTTGGCGAGTTTATTTTTAGCGCTTTCGCTTGTTTATTTGTTGATTTTCAATGATTATAGCGACATAACAATCGTAGTATTAACTTTTTTTATTCTTTCGTCGCTTTGGGATTTTGCTGTAAATATTTATCCGATTAGCACACCATTTTATCTTTTTAACGGCTCGGAAATCTATAATGACGGATATCGTTTTTTAAGCTTGATAAAAAGACGAAATTACCCTGATAGCTACTATACCGCGATGGAATCTTCACTCAATTTTGAATACGATAAAGCGATTGAAATCTTTAAAGAGCTATTAAAGAAGGGTTTCAACAACAGAGAAGTCAATGACCTGATTATTGAAAATTTGATGAAAAATAGGGACTATGAGGAGGCGCTGAAACACTTTGGTAGTTATAAGTTGGGAATGAAGTTGAAGACTCGTGACTATTATACTTTGGGATCCATTTATTTTGAATTAAAAAAATATACGGATGCAATTAAATGCCTCAAAAAGGCTATCCACGGGGACTATCAGAACGTTCAATATTTGAATAAACGAGGGCTGTGTTTTGCTGAAATTGGTGATCATGAAAATGCATTAAAAGACTTTAAGGCTGCTATTTATTACAATCCAAATTATTTGCTTTCGTATTTGAACAGTGGGTATTCGAAATTGCTGTTGGGCGATTTGGAAGGTGGATATGCCGATATTCAGCGCGTCATCGAATTTGATGACGAGATTCCTCAATCCTATATTTATTTAGGCTACTATTATAAAAAGAAGCACGATCCTGCTTTGGCAATGGAGAGTTTTGAAAAAGCAAAAGCACTACATTCAGATTATCAGAGCCTTGATTTTTTGATTGAAGAAATGAAGGGGCTTTCAAAAGAGCCCATTAAAAGTTTTCCTGCAGAAAAGTAGATAAATGATGAAATAACCATCGATTCAAAAAAAGTAATTAAGGCTAAACTATTTCTTTTCTTTATACCACTTTAAAATTTCCTCGGCAGCACCCCAGGAACAATCCTGTATACCAGCATCCGTTGTAAAAAAAATAATCATATCCTGCTCTTCGATCTTTTCGAGAAAAGATCGAATCGTACCATCTTTGTAATTTTTGTCTTCTATTCGGCTTACCTGACTATTATAATAGAAAAAGAGAGAACCCGGATCAAAGAACTGATGCGGAACTTTGTAAGTATTTAGCGTTCCATAAAAACTATCTCCAACGGCCCATATTTTTGGCCTAAACTTGTCTTTGTTTGCTTCTTCTTCAATTATGGCATTGCGGTAGGCAAAGGTGTCTTTCAGTTCGGTCCAATATAAGTTAAGCGACTTGAAAATACCTCCTTCAGTATAGAAAGTGGGTTCATACTTTATTTCAACAGGCGCACGTGAATAGTCAGGAAGGTCTTCATTCAATTGATTTTCAATAGTGTGGATTAATGTATCCGTCACAAAGGATATAGCATAAAAACTCCAATGAATATTGCCTTTTGTGTATAAAGGATAGCTGGTGGTATCTTTCATATCCAGCAGGTATTGATTGAGATTCAGATAGGAAACGGTCGATTTTTTCAAATACCTTACATAGGTTTCGTAATTGTTTTGCCTCTTTTCAATAGATTGATATTTCTTTGGAAGGTTTTCAGGCATGAAGTGGCCCTTTCCTGAAGCTAAAACGAAAAGCAGTTCAACGCCATGATTGTTTAACGTATCGGTAAGTTCCTGGAGTTGTTCTACTTTTTTAGAGATAAAATCCTCTCCACGAAAATTCAATCCAAGGTAAGAGTCGATGTATCGGTATTCAAAGAAAAAATCATTTTTGCCGCGTTCTACCGCATTGGCGTTCATTTTATCAAAGAGGCTGTACTTTAATTGATTGTTGATTCTTATCAAAAAATGTCGTGCCTGCAATTGATCTTTAGAGTAGTCTTCCAGGTATTTTTGCCAGCTTGCATCCAACCAGGTGTAGAGACTTAGATCTACTTTTTTAGGCGGAGCTTGATATCCTTTTAATTTTTCTGTGATGGTTCCGTCAAAAGGCTGAAAGCATAATGGAAAAAGCAAAATGGCCATTATGATTGAGAATAGAATATTTTTTATAATTGCTTTCGACATTTTTAAAATCTGAAATAAATAAAAGGATTAAAACTGCTGACCTCGATCTCCGTGATGCACAAACTTAATAAAACAATTGTGGCTGCGGTTTTCAACAAAAAGCCTCTAAAATTAATGTTCTCATAAATATCGTTCAGCTTCTTTTCTATAGAAAAAATGCCTGGTAAAACGGCAAAGGCAGCAGCTATAAAAAAGATTGCCCTAAAATGTTTGGTAAATTCAAATTCACTCGCCCGCATCGAAAACAAAGCATCGTAATAATCCAAACCAAGCGAAAAAGTTTCTGACCTGAAAATTACCCAACCCATCAGGGTAATGAAAAAGGTGAAGGTCATTGCTGGAAAAGTACCAATCTTATTAAGTGCTTTTTTTAAAAAGAGCCGGTCCAATATTAAAAAACAGCCATGAAAAACTCCCCAAAATATAAAGGTCCAGGCTGCTCCGTGCCATAATCCGGAAATTAAAAAAACCAGCCATAAATTAAAATAAGTGCGGCGCCTGCTGATCCGATTACCTCCCAGCGGAATGTACAAATAATCTCTCATCCAGCTACTCAATGTAATGTGCCACCTTTTCCAAAACTCAGTGATACTTTGGGATATATAAGGGAAATTAAAATTTTCAGGAAACCGGAAACCAAGCAGTAGGCCTATGCCGATCGCCATATCGGAGTATCCCGAAAAATCATAATAAATCTGAAAAGCATAAGCGATGATAATGATCCAGGCATCTGCAAATCCGAGTTCGCTCACAGGGCCAGCAAAAGCCAGATCAACCTGCTCTCCCAGCACATTGGCGATGAGCAATTTTTTTGAGAGCCCGATTGTGAAGCGAAAAAATCCATTCAGTTTATTATCAATATTAAGCGCAGTTTTTCGATCTCTGATTTGTGCTGCAATTTCGTTGAAACGAACGATTGGTCCGGCAATAAGTTGTGGAAAAAGGATGATGTAAAGTGCATAATCGGAAAGTTTTTCCAAAGGTTTGTCTTTTCCGCTAAACACATCAATGATATAACTCAACTTTTGAAAAGTGAAAAATGATATTCCGATGGGCAATACAATTTCTGTCCAGCTTTCGGCTTCAATTCCGATGTTGTTGAGAATTATATTTACATTTTCTACAAAGAAATTGGCATACTTGAAATAAGCCAATAAGCCTACATTCAGCAATATAGAAATGCCTAAAAGCCATTTTTTTCGCTGAGCATTTTTACTATGAAAGATCCTATTCCCGAGATAAAAATCAATAATAATGGAAGCGATCAGCAGAAATCCAAATTGGGGCGCACCCCACATATAAAAAAACAGACTCCCGAGTAATGCTGTTTTATTCTTATGCTGAACAGGGGTGATAAAATAGGCAAGTAAAAATATTGGAAAGAAATAAAACAGAAATATCGAACTGCTGAAAATCATGCGGGAAAGGTAAAATGAATGTGATTAGTTACAAAACATTTTGATTAAAATGTTGTGGTTTTAAAGGGAGGGATGATTCTTTGAATTTAGCAGGAATGAAGGGTTGGGAAAAGGAAAAATTCCATCTAGCGTTTTTTTGTTTTAATATTTATCTACGAATCCTTGCAATCACATTTTAAGGAGTTGGGAAAACATTCGTTGCACAAATCGTATAAAAATCATGGACCAATAAAGAACCGATCTCTGGCTGTAATTTGTTAATCGCCAGTCGATCGCTTTGGATATCAAGCAGATCTTTATCTTTTTGTAAATAAGTATTTAGGATTTTTGTGAGCTTAATGAAACGCTCAATATCATAAGGTCCAGGAAGATCAGTTATTCCCAACAAAGTCATCGTTTTATTAAAAGCGGGGTAGTCATACAAGGTATATTTCTTTGGAAATCGAAAAGTCAAATAAAGCATGATCATCTGAAAATCATCATGGTAATGATTATTTTCTATTGAAGTTTTATGATGGTCCTTATATTCTTTGAGTAGTTCTTCGCATCCAAATTTGAATCTTGATATTCTGGTTTCAATCGTTTTTTCTTCATTAAAAAGATCATGGAACATTCTCCGAACGAACTCTGGTTGGATTTCGCAGAACTTAAGCATCATCTCTTTAGGTGTCCAGGATTCGCGCTTCCACAAACGGCGGGTCTGGCTATTTTGCAGGCAGCGGTCATACATTTCGCCGAAATCAGGAGCGTCAATGTCCCAATTTTCCTGAAAACAAAACAGAGACTCCCACTTATAGATTTCGTGAAAGTCTCTGGCGCGTTTCAAAAACTGTTTAAACTGATCAATGTAATATTCCAGTTTTTTGACCTGCATTTTGATTAGTCCAGTCTTTTCAAAATAGATTGTTTGCGCTGTGAAACGTTAAAGGCCTCCATCATAGTCAGTGAAAGTACATCTTCGAGATTTCCATAAGCTTTCTGGTAGTCGTCATAACTTCTGCGAATAACCTCATGAGCTTCTTCACGGCCATAAATATGTGTAATTTCACATCTGGGTTCTTCAGCAGGAAGCTGTTTGTAAGTAAGAAAATAGTGTTTCAAACGATTCAAGATAGTCACTGGAATATCTGAAATATCATTCCATTCACTATACATTTCATCATTTCTGAGTACAGCGATGATTTTATCATCAGCTTCTCCGCCGTCGATCATTCTGAATCCACCAATTGGAATCGCAGTAACGATAATATTTCCGTGCGTCACTTCACGTTCGGTGAGTACACAGATATCAAGCGGGTCATTATCTCCGACGATATTTTCTCTACCAGATTTTTCCATACAAAATGCAGCGATGCTTTCTTTGCAAAGCGTTTGCGGGATAAAACCATAAAGTGCAGGTACAATATTAGAAAACTTTTGAGGACGGTCGATTTTCAGATAACCTGTTGTTTTATCAATTTCATATTTTACCGTATCAGAGGGGATGACTTCAATAAAAGAAGTTACTATTTGTGGCGCATTCTCACCGATATCGATCCCATGCCAGGGATGCGATTTGTAACGCAAACCCACCATTTTCCAGATCTTATCTAACGATTCCTGACTCATATTTATATTAATTTTTTAAGGGCACAAAGGTAAGGCTTTTCTTATTCAGATGTGTTGTAAGTTTTTGATTCTTTTGGGGGAGTGAGAGGCGAGAGGGAGTGGTCAGGTGCGAGTAGCGAAAAACCAGGTGCAAGAAAATCATCCATCTGCAAATCCACCAATTCCATAATCCGCACATTTGCACATCAATTAATCTACCAATCTAAAAGATTAACCAAAAACCTGGAAAACAAACAAACTACCCAGATAGGCAAGGGCGGTCATAAAAGAAAATTGGACTATTGGCCATTTCCAGCTCTTTGTTTCGCGTTTGGTGACGGCGAGTGTACTCATACATTGCATAGCGAATACATAAAAGATCAATAAGGACAATGAAGTGACCCAAGTATAGACTAACTGACCGGTTTCAGGATTGCGTGCCTGCCGTAATTTTTCACGGACACTGAGCTCATCATTATCACTACCAATGCTGTAAATCGTGGCCATGGTGCCAACAAACACTTCACGGGCTGCGAAAGAAGTAATCAGCGCGATGCCGATTTTCCAGTCAAAGCCTAAAGGTTTGATAGCTGGTTCAATGAATTTTCCGATATGGCCGGCGTAGGAAGCTTCGATTTTTTTTGAAGCCAGCAGATCAGCTTTTTCCTGCTCTGATAAAGTTTGGGTAGCAGTGATTTGTGCAACTTCTGCTTTCGCCAATCTCATATCTTTCGGCGGACCAAAACTAGCCAAGAACCAAAGTACAATTGAAATAAGAAATATGATTTTTCCTGCTTCAACTACAAATGTTTTCGTTTTTTCCCAAACATTGAAAAAAACATTTTTTATACTTGGCTGGCGATAAACGGGCAGTTCCAGCAAAAGAAAACTCGTTTCCTCTGTTTTTAAAATCAGCTTGAAAACCCATGCTGCAAAAAGAGCGGATACGATCCCTAATAAATACAATCCCATGAAAGCTAGGCCTTGCAAATTGAAAATTCCACCAACAACCGTTGATGGGACCACAAAGCCAATCAAAACAGTATAAACAGGAATTCTTGCGGAACAACTAATTAACGGAGTTACTAAAATGGTGATCAATCGCTCTTTCCAGTTGCTGATCGTTCGGGTACTCATGATCGCTGGAATGGCACAGGCTGCTCCGGAAACCAAACCTACAATGCTCCGCCCGTTGAGCCCAAAATATCGCATCAGATTGTCAAAAAGGTAAACAGCGCGCGCCATATACCCACTTTCTTCTAATATCGAAATGAGAAAGAAAAGAATAGCAATTTGAGGAATGAAAACCGCTATGCCCGAAATCCCGGCAAGTACGCCATCTGTGAGTAAACTGGTAAACCAGCTTTTTGATAAGGTAGAATTGATAACATTTTCGGTAAACCCGAAGATGGATTCTATCCAATCCATAGGATAAGTAGCAAAAGTGAAAATCGCTTGAAAAACGAGAAACATTAAACCAAAAAAGATGACAGGCCCTGCCAACCAATGTGTAATGACCCGATCAATTTTATCGGTCAAATCTTCATCCGCTTTTTCTCCTTTCGTTTGTACCTTCCGGACAATAGGTTCGATGCGGTTAAATCGACCCATTGTTTCATGAACCTGTAATTTTAAATCGTTCATGTTTGCGGATTCGACTGCTGCTTTGAGTTTATTCTTTTGTTCCGGATTGAGGAAACTTAGCCACTTGTAATGATGCGCCAAAAGAATTTTTTGATAATCTCCTGTGGAAGAATTATAATCATTCAAATTACGCAAAACGAGTTTTTCCAGTTCTGAAAAATAATAGAAAGATTTGACTTTTTTATTTTTCGGAGATGTTTTTATCAATTGATATAACTGCTCCTTGAGCTGATCAATACCTTCGCCGGAACGGGCACTTATTTTGACAATCGGCAATTCCAATTGAAGCGATAATTCTTCGGTATTTATTTCAATATTATCATCCCTTGCAGCATCTGCCATATTCAGGGCAAGTAAAATGGGCATGCCCAGATCGTGAATTTGCGTTAAAAGCAATAAATGCTTTTCTAATTGGGTCGAATCAGCAACATACAATACAACATCGGGATAATTGACATCTTCGGGATTGGTAAATGTGTTAACTACAATACGTTCGTCAATCGACGTTGGATATAAACTATAAGTACCTGGAAAGTCAATAACGGTAATCCACAAGTCATCGGCCAAAAGGGTTTTGCCAAGACGCTTATCTACGGTTACACCAGGAAAATTACCCACCTTTTGGCGGAGTCCTGTCAATTGATTAAAAACAGTTGATTTGCCACTGTTCGGATTTCCAAGCAGCGCAATTTTGTAGTGATGTGGAGGATTGATATTACTCACTTCAGTTCGATGATAGCTGCTTCGTTTTCTCTAATGGCCAGTCGATTAGAATTGGATTTAAGATAATAAGTACGATTTCGGTTCGTTTTTCTGACAACTTCTACTGTGCAACCTGGTTTTAAACCCATACACATTAATTTGCCGCCAATACGCTCATCGGTGAAATGTGATACGATCCTTTTTTCTCCTTCTATTAAATCTTTGATATTCATAATTTCTCGATCTGCCGCAATTTACACCTTATTAAGAATTATTCTAAATGATTTTTGTCATATTTACGTTAGTTAATTTTACAGTATTAATTTGAGGCTGTAAAATAATGCGCATCTTCTGAATGTAATAGTAAAGATGAATGAAAAACTAAAAATGTATATCCTCGTAAAAGAAGGAATTTCCCTTGGAAAGGCAGTTGTCGGAATTGCTCATGCTTCTTTAGCTTGTTACTTAAAATACCAGGATACCGATGAAGTAAAAAAATGGCTCAATGGTCCTTTTTATAAAACGGTTTGTAAAGTAAATGCATCAGAATTTGAAAAAGCCAAACAAGAATCTGATTTTATAATAATGACGGAATCTTCGTTGGATAACCAGGAGACGACCATTGCTTTCAAACCCAGAGCAGAATATCCTAAATATTTTAAATACTTTAAACTTTACAAAGATTAAAAAACGACTATGAATCCAAGGACTTCGAATGGCATGGAGCATTTTATCAATCATACTTTTTCCCCTTTATACTTTTACACAAAACGGAATTGAGCATTTTGAAAAATTGGCTCAAGCGGATCAAAAAAGAATCATCGAACAAATCAATCCGCTTCCAAACGATTCAGGAAGAAGTACCTATTTGAATGGCAAATCATGGACCGCCAGCTCTTTGGATGGGATTACAGCAAAGGTGGATTCTGTAGCTGAAATAACCGGAGATTTAAAAATTGAAAAGGAGGCCTGGACCTACAAGGACCTTTTGGATATTGAAAATCAAGCGATTGTAAAACTATACTGTTTTAATGAAAAAAATCAGGTAATTGAATTATCTGAGTATCAACCGGATAGAAAAAATAGTGGAAGGAGCTACGGTTTATCAGATCACAAGTGGGAGTTTACCTATGAAAGCGGTAAAATTTCAACATTAAAAACGCATTATTGCATCGTAGATTACGAGCATAAAAAGGACGAAATAATAGCTACTGAAAACGACTTTTTTGATAATAAAAGCATCCGGACGTATGCCCGATCTGGCAATGTCGCATCAAGTTTTGCCAAACGAAATGACGATCCGGAAAGAAAAAACAACGAATATAAATATGACGAAAATGGTAGATTGTTTTATTCCCTGTATATCCACGGAACCGGAAAAATGGAGCGTTTTTATTTTTTCAATGAAGATGATCAATTGGTGAAATGGAATGCTAAGGATTATAAAACTATCGATGGAGAGTACATCATTAAAGAATCGGTAGTTCATCATTTGGAGTATGATAAACCTGGTTTTTTAAAACAAAGAAATTCCGAAATTGAGGGCAATGATGACTATTTTAATGAAAAGCTATTTGAATATTCTTTCGAGAAACTTGAAAATAACAGACTAAAACTTGAAATGGTCTCTGTTGAAAAAAGTCCTTACGGAACCATAAATTATCTCACCACCTTCGTTTTTGATCAAAACCACAATTGGATTTTTAAATCCATAAAAAATCTTAAAAACGAACAAATGTTTGAGCTTAAGGCTCGCAAAATTGTATATCACGAAAATTGAAATAGAAAACACCAAATACAACAATACTCAAAGCAGATGTTTTGGGAGATATTTGGCTTAAATTCAAAAGAGATAAAAACGGCCCAATTACTGGAAACTTTGATTCAAATAGTATCGTAAAATATGGCTGGTTTTAAAAATAATAATCCAATAAAAAATCAAAAAAAGAAAAGACCAAGGAATGACAAAATACGATATTAATGACCCCACCGACTTAGATATTATGCGTGCTCAATTTGACATGATCTCACACGCCGAGTGGGAGGAATATATCGAATTGGCAGAGGGACAGAATATTGGTTATAAAAACATAAATATTATAAAAAGCGCCAGCAGAAAAGCAGGTATCTCCAAATACCTTAGCCCTAAAGTCATCAATTGGGTATTGTCTTTAATTGATCAATTAGAAGAAAGTTTTGACGAGGAGGAATGAAGGATGAAGAAACGGGGCTAATGCTAATTATCAGCTGGACCACTTAATTTTTCTAAAGTAAATTCATCATCATTCAGGCCTTGATTAATCTTAATCTCGGTCATAATAATGGTCGTTTTATGCTTTTTCTTGACATTTTCCATAGTAACTTCACTTGCAACCCAGAAACCATCAACCTTTACATACTTAGCAGTTGATACTTTTTCAAGATTATCCTTCTTATCATAAAATTCAAATTTTTCAGGATAGAAAAGCTTTTTATTAATGTGGACGATCACATGCTTATATTGTTCATCACTATTTTTTGCATTTAAATCCAAGACATAAGTCCCATCATTTGTTTCAAGAATTTTAGCATGATAATCTTCGGCGTATAATTTAACGACCATATCGTCAACGGAGAAATCAGAATTATTCAATCCGCTATCTGCGAGATTAGTTATTTTTTTAGGCTTTTTGAATAATGGTAGATACAAGTAAATCTCTCCATTTGGGAGTGATAATGTTGCGATCCCTTCATCAGATTTTGGAAAAGTATATCGGAACAATTTTTTATCCCTGTCTTTCTGAATAATAATTGCTTTTTTAACTTTTTCCTTATTTGTTTTAAGGTTAGTCAGGATCATTTCAATATTCGACGTTTTATCCTTAATGTCCAAAGTCGTTTGGTCCATTTTTTTTAATAAGTTATTGGCATCTGCCTGACCAAAGATCTCACTGGTATAACCAAGCAAAAGTATTACAATTAGGAATATTCTATTTTTCATTTTTAAAAATATCACTTAAAGAATTTGAAGTATCAAAAATACTATTTTAAAAAAAAATCAATTCTTAAAATAAAACACCATAAAGATAATGAGAAAGGATAACCGAAAACGCTAATAACAATTAATTAACTATTTTGCGTTCGTGCGTTTTTTATAATCCAAAAGAATTGTAGCAGGCAATAAAGTCAGTGCCCCCATACTAGCGCCAAGCATACTAAGTGCTATTAAAATTCCAAAATAAACCATTGGCATCAAATCCGAAAAAACCAGCATGGAAAAACCAGCGGAAACAGAAATAAAATTAACAAAGATCGCCTTACCGCTTATCAACATGGTATCTTCCAATGCCTCATTCACGTTCTTAAGTTCCTTATTCGCATGGTTGAAATGAGAAATAAAGTGAATAGCGTAATCTATACCGATTCCCATAGCTACACTTGCCACCAGTACTGTTGCAATATTCAAGGGTATGCCGGTAAGCCCCATAAAGCCATATAAAATTGCAATCGTTGCGATGATTGGCAAGCCAGCATATATTCCCTGGCGAAAAGATCTAAACAATAGACTAATAACAGTTATCACTAAAATTATGGCGATAATCAAACTAGCAATTTGGCTACGAATCAAGCTTTTATCCATTTGGATATTAACATAGGGCATTCCAACGATTTCTACCGAAAATTTTTCTGATAAATTCTCAGACAAATAGTCTTGAATATATGTATCAAAAGTTTCGACTTCACTCTGCCCCTTGCTGTTGAACTTGGCAATTATTATTGCCTGGTCAAGTTCTTCAGTGACTAATTGGCCGATGTTTTCGTTCTGGCCAAGTAAAAACCACAATTGCTGTATTATTTCCTTTTCGTCAGGAATCTTTTCCTCACCACTTAGCGCTTCGTTTAGTTTTAAAACAATATCTGCAATAGACTGCGTATTTGTGATGTAAGGGCTCGCCTTTAAATATTCCTGAATATTTACCATACTTTTAAGCAATTCAGGACTTTGTATGTCACCATTAAAAACAACGAAGACCGGTGTAGAACCTCCAAATTTTTCATCCATTATTTTGTTGGAAACAGTTACCGGATGATCCTCCTTGAAGTAATCACTTACACTGACACTTCTTTTGAGCATAAAAATGCCTGAAATACCTACCACAAAAAGTAACATCCAAATTCCTAGCACTCTTGAAGGGTAAGAAACAACAAATCTATACAATGGAATAAGCACATAATTATTTAGGTAAGATTTTCCTTTTGCAGAAAGAATCCCCTCCTTCGATTTGTTCTCTTTTATAGGAATTACGGCCAATAAGGCAGGAATAAAAATAATTGCTAAAAATCCAGCATAAAAAGTTCCCAACGCGGCAAGCAATCCAAAATCTCTAATCATGCTAAGGTATGCTCCAAAGATAAAGGAGAGAAAACCGATCATCGTTGTAAGCGCTGTTAAAATCACAGGAAGTATAATTAACGGCAATGCCTGAGCAACTGCTTTTTTAGAATCTTTGTCCTTAAACTGATTGACCCGATTCAAAACATGAATAGCATAAGCACTTCCTACAGCCAGAATAATAATCGGGACATTATTGGATACCATAGAAAGGTTAAATCCCATTAAAATAAATGTACCAATAGCCCAAACAATGGATAATCCTGCTGTTAAAAGAGGCAAAATTACCCCTCTTATGCTTTGAAAACTTAGATACAAAATTAAGGCAATTAGTAAAAATGCGATGGGGATAAGTTTTACCATATCCTGCGAAATAACATCCGCAACATACTTGGTCATAAAATTTCCTCCAGCAAAATAAATTTTTTCAGGGAGTTGAAGGTTGTTAATTTTTTCAATAATCTCGCTGGAAACTTTATTAATGTCTATTTCATCTTGAAAGGTGAAAATGATAACCGTGGCCTTTCCATCCTTAGATACAATATTCCCGGCAATTAATTTTTCATTAGTAATTCTATCTCTTATCGCCTCCGCTTCACTTTCCGTTTCTGGCCATTGATTTTTGTTGATTAGATTATCTACTTCAATCTCATCTCCCTCAACGTTAAAACTCAATAAATTAGTAACACTTGTAACTGAAAGCAAACCCTCCATTTCAGACAAAGTATCTGTCACTTGTTCAATATGTTGCAACACTTCTGACCGAAAAACATTTTCACTTTCTACTATCACCATTCCAATTTCGGTGCCCCCAAATCTTTTACCAACCTCTTTAAATTGTAGTACGATTGGGTCATCCTCAGGTAGTGCATCAAGGACATTGGAATCAACTTCAAGATATTTAAATTGATAACTAAAAAAAGCGGTTAAAAGAAAAGACGCGATTATTACTAACCATCTGTATTTTACAATTATGTTAGAAATTTTTTCCATGTGTCCAGTTAAAAAATGAGACTAAAAGTATTTAAAATTTCATGTTTTACTACTAGAAAATTTGTATTTCTTTTATTTTCATAGGTTTTACCAATATACTGAGAATGTCAAGATTAGCATTGTGATTACCAATAAATTTCCTAACTAAAACATTATAAATTCGAACCACTTATCATAGACAATTTTTCCGTTGTAAGGGAAGCTAAAATCAAATCCACTGCTTTTCTAACATACAACTAAATGGAATTCAATAAAAGCAGTTCAAATTCCTCGAACTTGTCTTGAGTTTTTCCTTAGCAAAATCGCTTTTCGCTGAACTGATATGAGGAATCGAAATTGCCTTATACTCACTCACAAAAAACAACAAAATAAAAGAAATCAAAGGGAAAGCATGGGTGCCGGATGATCAGTTTCCGGGTCGATTAAAAGTTAGATTTTTTGGCCTTTTTGGAGAGAATATTATATCATTGCTTTGAATGAAAATTACAACTACGCGTTGGTAGGATTTCCTTTTAAAAAATTTCTCTGGGTACTTTCAAAAGAAAGTCAAATGGATGAAGGCACTTATTCCGGGCTTTTACGAATTGCTAAAACCAATGGATTTAATGAAGCAGCTTGTAAAAGTAAATCAAAAATGTGATTGAAAATTAATAGTTAAGCGCATAATTGCTTTTGAAAAAACAGTTCGCAGCCTCATCAATAAGTACCAAAGTACCTTCGTAAAAACCATTCTAAAGTAAGCAAGCCCAACAAAAGGAAGAAGATCCATTTCAGGTTAATCACTGAACGGGTTTTAGTGGTTTCATAAATCACTGGTAGTACCGATCCCTTTTGGTTGATCTTTTCGGCGATGGAAGAAAGTTGAGCAGGATAGATCATCTCTCCGCCGTACTTTTCACTGAGCAATCGAAGTAATCGATGATCCGCTGTCGTTTCGTAGACTTCCAGCTGAATGGGCTGAACACTAAATTGCCCGTTATAAGTTAACTGCTGGCCGCTACTCATCACTTCTGCATTAAAAGAGTAATTTCCAACCGGGAAATATCCTGCATTTAAAGTATAAGAGCGGCTGTTGTTTTTATTGAAAGTAAATTTGAAGTCATCTCCTTTTTCGTTTGTAATTGTCAAGGCAACATCCGGTTCGTTGATCAATTCATAACTTTCGTTATACAATTCGGCATCAAAGAAAATTGGCTCGTTTTCGTTAAAAATATTTTTATCCAAGCTTATCCGAAATTTTCGTTTGTCTTCTTTCAGGGTCAGATATTGTATCGTCTTGCTCAATAAAAGGTCAAAGAGTTCGTGGTTTTTATTTTGTAAAAAATCAAACAAGCGCCACTTCCAGATTCCTTCCGCACACAAAACGCCAATTTTGGTATTGTTTTGTTCCCCAAAAAGCAATAGCGGGTAATTGGTATCTATTTTTCCAATACGCTGAAACAGGAGTACATCGGCATTTGGATTTTCTTTAAAGTCCCCAAATGGTGCTAATAACGGTGCGAAATTGGGCAATTCTTTGACGAGCCGGTCATCGAGCGTAAACAGGCTAAAGTCTTTCGCGAAAGTTGCCTGTACATCATTTGTGTTTCTTTGGTCCGCTGTGATATTTACAAGAGGTTGTGCTTTTGTGAATTTCGAATAATCGGTCTGTGTTCCCGCAATAAACAGCGTGGGTATTTTTCGGTCATTAATTGTTTTGAGTACACCCGCGGCATTGTTTGACTGACTCGGGAGTTGATGCAAAATGACAAAATTAAAATCAGCTACATTGATCGTCAAATCGTTGATGTAGCTAATGGTAACTTCATAATTTTTATTAGAAAAAATACTCTGTTTGATCGCTGTAATATCCGGATGAGGGGAATTTGCCAAAATCAAAATCTTCTGACGGGCATCCAATACATCTACGAAAATATCTTTTGAATTGTTGGCTGTAGTAGCTTCTCCGCTGATCTGGCTTAGTGAAATGCGGTAACGTTGTACCCCGCTTTTATCTGCATCAAGAATCACTTCTTTTGTTATGAAAAAATCATTTTTATCGATAGAAACCGGGATTTGCTGCAAGCGGTTTGCATTGCCATTTACTATTTTTGAAATATTCAGAAAGGTATTTGAGCCCGAACAATTTTGAGCGGTTACATCAATTTGAATACTAAATTTATCACCGAGATAAGCTATTTTATTATGAAATACTCTTTTCAAAACCAAATCCCGTTTGGCGGTCGTATCTCCCAAAGCAATGGTATAAATCGGTGCCGCGAGCTTTGTTCCTGCATAAATCGGATTGCTCCCTTCATTGTAAATTCCATCCGTAGCGATCACTACTGCGCCTAAATTTTGATTGCTATATAAATCATAAAGATTCTGTAGCAATTCCGAAATATTGGTCACCTTGTCTTCCAATTTAAAATCTATTCCCTCTCTGACTTCACTTCCAAAAGCGTATTCTTTCAGCTCATAATCTTTTGAAAGTTCACTGCTTAATTGCTGGAAAGATTGCTGATACTGCGTTTTTTGTTCATCAGTCATATCCGACATAATGGATTCGGACTGATCCTGAGCCAACACTACTACAGGTTTTTTGACTTCCCTTACAATCGATTTGAGCAGCGGTGAAAGTAAAAGGATAGCGATTGCTGTCACTGCTAAAAAACGCAAAATACCCAATCCCCAATTGAGCCGGTCGGATTGTTCTCTAAAGGCTTTACTCCTGAAATAAAGAGTTACCGCATAAGCCAGACCAAGTAAAATGCATAATATAATATACCAAGAAGGATATTGAAAACTTATATTTTCCATTCAATAATTTTCGTAAAATGAATCGTCACTGTTTCGTCCGTATTCTCCACGTAAAAAAAGAGATTTGTGTTGCGCAAAAAGGTTAAAATAATTGATAAATCACGATTTCAAATTAATATTTTCTTTAAAGGGATGCAAAATAGCAAATCTCCGGCTACAACAAACGGAAGGAAGTATTAAAATGTTCTTAATGGAATATTCCTTGCAATCAATCCAGAAAAAATATTCCTTCTTAAGTAGAACAAACAAAGCATAAAGTTCGTAGTTCAAAGTTTGTAGCTTTGTTTGATGATAAAGCATTTCAAAATAAAAGTTAATAATTTATCAGGCTCAAAACCAAAGTGAAAGAATCTTCGTTACTAAAAAGTAAACCTTTGCTTTACAAAGCCAGTATTTTTGAGCTAAACGATAAAAAATAAATTACAGCTAATGAAGAAATTATTATTGATTTGTACCATTTTGATAATCGGTAGTTTGCGGCTTTCTGCTGCATACATCCTGTTGCCTATGGACACCGAACAAAAGGATCATCTAAAAGCTTACGGGGTCACTTATTGGGTGCTTTCAGCTGAGGTAGAGGCTTGGTGGCTTTTAAACTATCGCGGAGGTAGTTTTGCTTTTCGGCACAATTCGGCTTTTGAAAAAGAATGCCTGACCAGAGGCGTAAGCTATGAAATTATTCCAGATGTCCAATTCGATAAGATATTAGCAGATATATCAAATCCGGAGATCAATCAAGAAGCCATGAAATTGGAGGTTGCGCCTAAAATTGCAGTTTATACGCCTGATTTCAACCAATTTGGTGAAAAGATTCAACCTTGGGATGATGCGGTTACTTTGGTGCTTACCTATGCGGAAATTCCTTATGAATCCATTTACGATAAAGAAGTTTTGGATGGCAAACTGGCGAAATACGATTGGCTGCATTTGCACCATGAAGATTTTACGGGGCAGTATGGGAAATTCTTCCGCTCTTATCGCAATACACCCTGGTATAAAGAAAGTGTTCGGCGAATGGAGGCACTGGCAGCACAGCTTGGATTTGCAAAGGTTTCTCAATTGAAACTTGCAGTGGTGAAGGAAATCCGGGAATATGTCGGAGGAGGCGGATTTATGTTTGCCATGTGTTCGGCAACTGATACTTATGACATTGCTTTGGCGGCTGAAGGTTTAGATATTTGTGACTATATGTACGATGGTGATCCCCAGGATATGGGGGCTCAGGATAAGCTGAATTTTTCTAAGACTTTTGCTTTTAAAGATTTTCAATTGGTGAAAGATCCCATGATTTATGAATACTCTAATATTGATGATACCAATACACGAGGAATTGTTCCAGAGCAGGATTATTTTACATTATTCGATTTTTCAGCAAAATGGGATCCTGTACCAACGATGCTAACTCAAAACCATACGAAGACTGTGAAAGGTTTTATGGGACAAACGACCGCTTTCAACAAAAATATCATCAAATCCGATGTGCTGGTAATGGGTGAAAACAAACCTGCTAAAGAGGCTCGTTATATTCATGGTATTTTTGGCCAGGGATTTTGGACTTTTTATGGAGGCCATGATCCGGAAGATTACCGGCATTTTGTGGAAGACCCAGAGACTGATCTCAACTTGCACCCCAATTCACCGGGTTATAGACTAATTCTGAATAATGTTTTGTTTCCTGCTGCAAAAAAGAAGAAAAGGAAAACTTAAAAATACAATGTTTTAGTTCACATAGAACCCTTCGGGATTTCAAGTCTTGAAGGGTTTTTTGTTTTTGTAAAGTATTTATAAACAATGCCTTACTCTCCTCCGTGTTTGTAATAATAAGCGAGGGCAAAGCGGATTTTATGGTAGGGGATTTCACCATTTAATTGGTCGTAGATATCCTTAAGTTTATAAGGCGAAGCAATCTTCTGTAAAACATTGATGACCTGATTGATTTCTGATTTTTTAACAAAATGACTGATATTGATCCCTTCATCTTTCGCATACATTTTGACCAGATGATCATATACGGTCTGCATGCTGAGATCGCGTTCAACGGCAATTTGCTCTGCGGAAAATCCTCTTTTATACAATTGAAATGTCAATAGCTGAGTAGTCCCCGCAATTTTTACACCTTCCACACTTTTTTCGCCGATAAATTCGACAATGGCCTTAATAAATGCTTTGCCAAATCTTTTTAGCTTGACTTCTCCAACACCTGAAATATTCGCCATTTCCGTATCATTCGTTGGGCGCGTTGCGGCCATCTCTTCCAGACTGGCATCTGAAAAAATAAGGTAAGGAGGAATGCCTTTTTTCTGGGCTAGTTCTTTCCGTAATTGACGCAGTGTTTCAAAAAGTTCGTCACGGACCCGCTGTCGTTTTGTTTTTGTTTTGAGCTGGGCACGTTGCTCCTCCTGTCTTTGTTTGATATCTGTAATTTTAACCAGAGCTACTTTTTGCTTTTCAAATAGTACTGTTTTTGCGGTTTCCGTGAGCCTTAATGTATTGTTTTTGTCATAAGCAATTTCAATATATCCGAGATTGATTAATTGGTAAATCAATTGTTGCCAATCCGAAAAGCTGATGTCTGCTCCTGCTCCATAGGTTTTAATTTTATCAAAACCAGCGTTTAAAATATCTTGCCGCCTCGAACCTCGCAGTACATCAATCAACATTCTGGCTCCGACATTTTCTCCTAAACGAGCAATAGCAGAAAGCGCTTTTTGAGCCAGGACCGTTCCGTCGAATTGTTGAGGTGGATTTTTACAAACATCACAATTGCCGCAATCTTTTTTAAGCGACTCACTAAAATAACCCAGCAAAATCTTCCTTCTGCAAATCATCGACTCTGCATATTGCTGCATCCTTTCCAGTTTGGAAAGCTGCATCTCAAAGTTTTCACTGTTATTGCTTTGAATGATATCGCGCAGGATCATGACATCTCCAAAACTATAAAAAAGCAAAGTGTCTGCACGGGCTCCATCACGTCCGGCCCGTCCTATTTCCTGATAATAACCTTCCAGGTTTTTGGGCATATTGTAATGAATCACCCAACGGACATTAGATTTGTCGATACCCATTCCAAAAGCTATGGTCGCGCAAACCACCGGAACATTGTCATTAATAAAATCTTCCTGAACTTTTGAGCGTTCGGCAGAGTTGATTCCTGCATGATAAAAACCTGCTTTTATTCCTGCGGCATTTAATTTTTGAGCAACTTGTTCGGTACTTTTCCTGCTCAGGCAATAAACAATTCCGGACTGATTTGGTCTTTGTTTGATAAATGCGAGGATCTGCTGAATCTTTTTTTGACCCGGCAGGACATTCAGACTAATGTTTGGTCGGTCAAAGGAAGCGATGTAAATATTTGGTTCAACAAGTTCTAGTTGCTTCACAATATCGCGTCGGGTAACTTTATCCGCTGTGGCTGTTAGCGCAATGATGGGAATATTCGGAAACTGGTTTTTTATAAATCTTAATTTGGTGTATTCTGGCCTAAAATCATGTCCCCATGAGGAAATACAATGCGCTTCGTCAATAGCAAAAAGATTGACATTTGCCTGTTGTAATAATGGCTGAAAACTTTGTGAAACCATCTTTTCCGGTGAAACGTAAAGCAGCTTGATCCGCCCGTAATATACATCATCTTCTACCGCCTTTTGTTCATCGGAACTTAAGCTGCTATTCAGAAAAGCTGCTTCTATACCACTTGCTCTGAGGCTTTCGACCTGATCCTTCATCAATGAGATAAGCGGAGAAACGACAATACAAATGCCATCCATCGTTATCGCCGGAATCTGGTAGCAAATTGATTTTCCACCACCGGTAGGCATTAGCACAAGCGCATCTTTTTTTTCATAAACAGCGTCGATAATCTCCTTCTGCATCGGTCGGAAGGAATCGTAACCGAAGTATTTTTTCAATGCATCTTTTGCCGTCAAAACAATCATTCTTTTTTTTGGAAAGATAGTATTTTTTGGAAAGAGTCTTAAAAGGATTGGAGCGCTTTATTCAAAAAAGAAAACTCTTTTAACCATAAAAGTCAAAAGAGTTTTGATATTACCAACAATAATTTGCTAACTGTTCACAAAAGGTTTTTTAATCTACCAGGTGATCTTCGATATAGGTACCACTATTTTCCAATCTCAAATCGGTTACATCTTCAAACGCAAGATATAGGGCACATGCAGTGGCTGGAATGGTATAAAGTAAACCGACTCCGAAGCACAGGAGGCCTGCAAGATTTATAAAGCCTAATAATAGTCCAAATCCTAAAAAATTCCAAAAATCATTTTTGATAATATTACGGCTGGTTTCCATGCTTTCCCATGCTTTTTTCTTTCCAAAAACGATTAAATAAGGAGCCCACATAAAACTCACCGCCAGATAGATAGCTACCGCAAATATTGCAAGCCCAAATACTAATCCGATGAGAATAGCCGGACCTTCATTGAAGTCCATTGCGACCATTGAAAAAATCATTATTCCCATTGGAACTGCCAAAGCAGCGAACATAAGAACAAGAAGAAGGGTATAAACTACTAATTGACCGAAATATTCAAAACCCTTGAAAAAATCTGCAAACTGCAGTTCATATCCTCTGCTTACTTTATTTGCAGCAATAAAGAGTCCTGCAGAGAGGGGGGCTCCAACTGCTACCGCACCAAAAGGAACCATTCCGGCTGCGGAGTTGATAATGAACATAAGTACGGTGAATCCTATAAAAGGCCCTAAATTATCTTTCACCATTTGGAATCCTCCGGAAATATATTCGGAGACTTTCAATGCAAATCCGTTTTCAATTAAATCGTCAATTTTATTCTGGCTTACTGTTTCCATTTTTTATTATGCTGTTTTTTTTAAATAATTATTACATCACCTAAATTGGCTGAGTTGGCAAAAAGAATCAAATTTTATCGATGAGTGGCCTTGCAAATTATCTGAATAGGAGTTTTTATCAGATATTGAAAACACAGGGACAATTTAGTTTTAATGATATTTTGCAATTTTAAAATAATTTTAATCTGCGATACAGTTGTATGAATCCGAGTACCATTGCGATCAAAAAAAGGGAAGCTATGAATTGTTGGTTGAAAAGAAAGTGGTCATATTTGATCCATTCAAATGCTTTTAAAACCAGTTCCATATTCAGCAAGTAAGCTAAGGATGCAATCCCATAAATCCAATATTGGCGACTCAATACACCAAAATAGAACGACATGATGATGATCGGGTGGGAATACCTTTCATGCATTTGCGTATTAAAAAAGAAAAAACAAATCGCTACCAAAAAGGCACTCAAAAAAATCATTTCCTTAAAATTTTGATCAATCACTGCTTTTTGTTTCCATCGTTTTAGTGATTTTAAAAATATTGGAAGCAGACTTACTGCGCTGAATGTGAAGAATAATAACAATCCCCATTTTTTATAGGATAAGCCAAGCCACCACATTTGATAATCCTTATTGTACATTGGATTTTCGTTCATCACCAGGTGCCAAAAATTAAAGGCATTTAATGAAATATTAGTGTATTGATCTACTGCATGAGTTAATACATAAAACAATTTGGGAATTGTGCCAGCGACTAGAAATGGCAGGATGAGTATCAACTGTGTCATCAATGCAACTCCAAAAGAAAATGTTGACTTTTTGTATGATTTTAAAAAAAGAGGGAACAACACCAGACCAAGCAAAGGAAGAAAAATGATCATTTGCAATTTGGTGTTAATAGCTAAAACATAAAAAATCAGAGAAAAGGTGAGTTGCGATCTGATTGCAAAAATTAAAGACAGTAAAACAAAAGTAGTTGGAATACTATCCACTTGTCCCCAAAATATCGAATTATACAAATAAGCAATATTGAACAGAAGCAGTAAAGGTAGAAATTGCGTTTTTGAATCTTTTTTAATTAAAAGAAAAATGGAAGCGGCTCCGATAAAATCAAAGAGCAAGGGAATTGCTTTGAAATATTTAATGTGTTCAGAAATACTTTCTACGGTCCCAAAAAGATGCCCAAACAAATCTAAAAAATACAATAACAAAGGTGGATAATTGCAGGGGAAAATAGTTGGATAAACAATGCCATAGTCATAAATGTTTGGAAACCCTTCCGTCAGCATAAATGCGGACCAACGCTCCCAGTGCCCCATATCTCCGGGATGTGACTTCTCGGGCAATAATACAACGAGTATCACATAAATTAGGGTGAAGAGCAATAAATAAAGAATCGACTTTTTATGTCTTTTCAAAAAAATCATAAAACTGGATTTCCAAAAAACGTTCTCTTGATAATGGCAAGAATTGCTTTCCCATTAAATTTTCAGTAAGCTAATAATCAATTCAAATATATCCCAATTTCAAGATGTCGGTTACAGTCATGGAACTTAAAGCCATTTTGGTTTATTAGAATCAAAGCCCGCACTTTACATAAAGGAGCAAATCATTTGTGCAATGAAATTTTGTATTTATAGTTAAATTGTAGATTTTGCAAAAATTCGCGCTGATTTATTAATAAGCTTGATAAACTTTAAAATATTCAATATGTACCAATCAAAAATTGCTGGAATTG
The DNA here is from genome assembly GCA_963793295.1 of uncultured Saprospiraceae bacterium. Lineage (GTDB taxonomy): Bacteria > Bacteroidota > Bacteroidia > Chitinophagales > Saprospiraceae > JAHDHW01. The sequence continues at coordinate 373,507 of CAWBZX010000028.1, forward strand.
GTTTTTATGTTCCCGAAAAAGTGGTTACAAACGATGATTTGGCAAAAGTTATGGATACTTCTGACGAATGGATTCAGGAGCGAACCGGCATTAAAGAACGGAGATATGCGCAAAAACATAAAGAGACAACAGCTACCATGGGCGCTGAAGCGGCCAAAATTGCTGTTGAACGCGCGGGAATAACTTTGGAAGATGTCGATTTTATCGTTTTTGCTACGCTTAGTCCCGATTACTTCTTTCCGGGTTGTGGCGTATTGATGCAACGGCTTTTGGGCATCAATGGAATAGGTGCTTTGGATATCAGAAACCAATGCAGTGGCTTTGTTTATGGCTTGTCAGTAGCAGATCAGTTTGTAAAAACGGGCATGTATAAAAATGTACTTTTGGTTGGTTCAGAATTCCATTCTGCCGGTCTTGATTTTTCAGACCGAGGCCGAAACGTGACCGTAATTTTTGGTGATGGAGCGGGAGCTGTGGTGCTTCAACCAACAGAAGAAAAAAACAAAGGGATATTGTCCACGCATCTTCATGCTGATGGCGATCATGCGGAAAAACTAGCTTATATTAATCCGGGTTGTCACACAGGTGTGCATGGAGAAATGGAGAAATACGGCTATCCGGATCAAGAATATGGAGGAGCATTTATCACAGAAAAAATGATTGAGGATCACGATTTGTTTCCCAATATGGATGGTCAGTTTGTCTTTAAATTTGCAGTGACAAAGTTTCCTGAAGTGATCAAAGAAGCCTTGGATAAGAATGGATACACTACGGAAGACATTGATCTGCTTGTTCCGCATCAGGCTAATTTGCGTATCAGCCAGTTTGTACAACGGCGTTTGAGACTGCGCGATGATCAGGTTTGGAACAACATCCAAAAATTTGGTAACACCACTGCTGCTTCAATTCCCATTGCACTTTGCGAAGCATGGGAAGCAGGCAAAGTAAAAGACGGCGATTTGGTTTGCTTGGCTGCTTTTGGAAGTGGTTTTACGTGGGGTTCTGCCCTTATTCGCTGGTAAATATTGGGTTAGAAACTGAATTCGTCCAGTCTTTGATTTTCAAAAAATAACTGCAAAGTACCTGTCTTTAACTAGGCATGTAATTTTTTTAAGCTAATCAATCTGTATTTTTGTGTTTTTAAAATTTCAGATTACATTTAACTATCAGAATTATAATTGTGAATATATTTAAGAAGTATTATTTTATAGTACTGTCCTGCATTTTAGCACTCCAACCCATTTTTTTAAATGCGCAAAATGGCTGTTTCGAAATCGATTGGTCTTATAATTACGGCGGTTCGCAACGTGATTGGGGAAATGACCTGGAAATAACCAGTGATGGGGGTTATATCATGGTAGGCTATACAAAATCGGATGACTTTGACGTAAGCAATAACAATGGAGATTGGGATTTTTGGATCATAAAATTGAATGAAGAAGGGCAGCTCCAATGGGAAAAAAACTACGGTGGAAGCCTCAACGATGAAGCTACTTCTGTTCAACAAACTTCTGATGGAGGTTATATCGTCGCAGGTTCTACTTCCTCTGATAATGGAGACATCAGTTTTAATAACGGAGACGAAGATTTTTGGGTGATAAAACTGGATCCTTCCGGAAATTTGGAATGGGAAAAAACTTATGGAGGTACAGAAGTCGATCGTGCGGAATCCATCAAACCATTAGCTGACGGAGGGTTTATCGTAGCTGGTTTTTCAGCATCTCAAAACGGTGATGTCAGTGATAATTATGGCAATTTTGATTTTTGGGTATTCAAAATTTCTTCAACTGGAACAATTGAATGGGAACAAAATTACGGAGGTTCCGGCCCCGATTGGGCTTATGAGGTCGAACTGGCCGATGATGGAGGATTTGTCGTTGTAGGATCTACCATTTCTGATGATTTTGATGTCAGCGAAAATCATGGTTTCTACGATTATTGGATTTTAAAAATCGATGCGTCCGGTATGATCGAGTGGACAAAAAATTATGGTGGAGCAGGGGAGGACCGGTCTTATGATATTCATAAAACTAATGATGGTGGATACATTGTTGGAGGATCAACTTATTCTACCAATTTGGATGTGTCCAATAATTTTGGAGGATCAGATTATTGGATTCTAAAGCTTGACAGCAATGGAGATCTTCTTTGGGAAAACAATTATGGAGGTTCAGGAAGTGATTGGGTTTGGAGTATTGACCTCACTGATGACAACGGTTTTGTCATTTGCGGGCGTTCTAACTCATCTGATGGAATGGTCAATGATAGTAAAGGAAATCGTGATTTTTGGGTGGTAAAAATAAATGCTGTCGGTGAAGTCGAATGGACCAATAGTTTCGGAGGCACTTCAGCGGAAGTGGCTTATGCAGTTCATCAAACGGATGACGAAGGTTACATCATTGCAGGATATTCAGAATCTGACGATGTTGATGTAATTGACAATTACGGAGATTGGGATTATTGGGTAGTTAAAATTTCTCCGCGTGAGCTATTCGTTGATTTGGGGGATGATGCCACACTTTGTACCGGCGAAACGTTACAGCTCTCCGACCCAAAACCAGGGGCAAGCTATCGTTGGCAGGATGGCTCTTCAGATTCTGTTTATACCGTAAATATGGAAGGATGGTATTGGATGGAATTGAGCCTAGATGATTGTATTATCAGGGATTCAGTTTACATCACCTATATTGGTACTGAATTGGTGAATCTGGGTAATGATACTTCTTTTTGCGCTTACGAACCTTATCTTTTAAATGCTACAGTCCTCAATGCTGATAGTTATCGTTGGCAGGATGGCTCTTCAGATTCTACCTTTTTAGTTAATTTTTCAGGAAGATATCATGTCGAAGTTGAAATCGATGGCTGCACCAGTAAAGATTCGGTGACCATTACATTTAATAATCCAATTGTTGATCTCGGACGGGATACTTTTATTTGCGATGAATATTTGTCGTTGCGAGGGACCCGTTACGACGGGGCAAGCTATCTTTGGCAGGATGGTTCAACGGATCGACGTTTAATTGCTCAGGATACCGGCACTTATTGGGTCGTTGTTGATGTCAACGGATGTGCTACTGCTGACACGATTCATATCGGAAAATGCGAAAGATTTCGTGATCCTTGTTTTGAAATCCCCAACGTATTCAGCAATAATGGTGATGGGTTAAACGATTATTTTAAACCGGTGAATTTTTGCCCTTTGGATTCTTACCAATTAAAAATCTTTAACCGTTGGGGGCAGATTATTTTTGAAACAAATGATCCCGAGACAAGCTGGGATGGCTTTTATAAAGGGAAAAGAATCCAACACGGAGTCTATGCTTATCTTATTGAATACCGTTATACTTCTGAAGGCGAGTCAATTATAAAAAATCAAAAAGGTACAGTATTGATGTTGAGGTAAATATAATTGACAGCCTTTTTAGTTTATTAAAAACTTTTCTTTTTCACTCACCCAGCCAAATGTCGGATTTGTCTAATAAACGATAGTTTTTACGAAGTCATTTGTAATAAGAAACAGATTATTAGTAAATTATATGCTTAAAGCCAAGCTTTGAGTAATCATGTATAGATTAAAACATCTTCTCTTACCCAAAAGATTTCGTCTTTTATTAGGCTTGATGCTTTTTTGCTTCCTTTTCAATTCCCTTAAAGCGCAACCCCGCAGGCTTATCGCAAATCATTGGTACTTTGGTAATCATTATGGATTGAATTTCTCCGGTAATGTTCCGTCCATAGACCTTACTTCTTCAATTTACACTTATGAAGCCACAAGTACGATGTCTGATAAAGCAGGTAATTTGCTTTTTTACACGAATGGAGGGGGCAGGGTAGATGGTTCGGAGAAAGGAGGCATCTGGAATCGTAATCATGAATTGATGGAAGGAGGTGATCTCGGTTATTTTACCGGTGGCGGCTACAGTGCAGCGCAAGGTGCTTTGAGTATTAAAAAACCCGGAAGCCAGGATCAATATTATCTGTTTACCGTCGATGAATTGGAAACATTGAGTATACCTGCTAATCCGTTTTCGCAGGGAAAAGGCCTCTCTGTTTTTGAAATTGATATGAGCGCAAACGGCGGTCTTGGGAAAGTGGTTACCAGCAACGAAAAATTATTGACTCCTTGTTTCGAATATCTTGCCGGCACCATTCATGGTAATTGCGAAGACTATTGGATTTTGACTCGCAGTGGTTACCAGTTTTTGGATGAAGACAATCCTGTTGTTGATACTTTTTACCTGTATTTAGTGACAGAAGACGGTATTTCTGTTCCTCTGAAGACTGCGATTCAACAGGAGAGTCCAACAGAATCAATTGAATTAATCCGTTTTTCTCCAGATGGCCGATATTTTATATGCGGATCCTTTTTGTATGAGTTTAATAAAGATACTGGCGAAATTGGCGATGGGATTAATCTGCAATCTGCAATAGGCATTGATCCTTTTTTTCCGCTTGCTTTCTCTTCAAATGGACAATTTTTATACTATTTCAGGATGTATAATACCAATCCCAATCCTTTGGAAGAGGGTGAAATTTTGTTCCAGGCTATTCAATATGACCTTTGGGCGCCAAATTTATTTCTTTCCGCAGTCGTGTTTGAAGATATACAACTTCCTTCTTACGGTGTTGTCGGCTCCCCACAACTGGCTCCGGATGGTAAATTATATATTCCAACGCACTATGGTGTAACGCATGGCCCTACTAAAGTTTTTGTGATCAATGAACCAAATGTTAAAGGAATAAATGCAGGTTTTGAAGGGCCTGTGATTACTCTTTCTCATGATGAAAATCAGATATTTCTGCGATTTGGCAATTTTACCGATGACATATTTTACATAGATACCAGCCAAGTGATGGATTTAAGTTTGGGCGAGGATATTGAAATTTTTTGTGATGAAATCAATAATATTTTACTGGAAGCACCTCCAAACATGGATTATTATCTGTGGTCTGACGGATCTACAAATCCTTCGATTTCAGTAGATAAGGAAGGGGATTATTGGGTAGAGGTTTTAAATGGATGTGCTTTCGGCAGCGATACAATTAATATCGCATTAACCAATAATATTTTTGAAGTGGAACTAGGAAATGACACCACGCTTTGTGAGGGGGAGAGTCTGCAATTAAGTGCATTTCTCAATCCTTCAGCGGAGTATTTTTGGCAGAACGGATCCACATTTTCAGACTTTGAAGTTACCCAGGCAGGAACTTATTTTGTTGATGTAAATATCGGGGCATGTTTTGACAGTGATACTGTTTTTATTGACTACGCTCCTTTGCCGGAATTGGAACTGGGGAATGACACCACACTTTGTTTTGATGATGAGCTCATCTTGAATGTGGCTAATGATTCTGTGTTTTATTACCAATGGCAGGACGGTAGCGTTGAACCTGAAATGACAGTCAATGAACCCGGTTCATATGCGGTACTTGTTGCGAACGAATGTGGAATTGCTACTGATCAAATTGCCGTTGAGTTTAAAGATTGTGACCATTGTGGGATTTATATTCCCAACACTTTTTCACCCAACAATGATGGCAAAAATGATGATTTCAGGGTATATTCCGAGTGCCAATTTGATTATTTTAATTTAAAAATATTCAATCGCTGGGGAGACCTGCTTTTTGAAAGCGATGCCATTGATGAGACATGGGAAGGTAATTTTAAAAATGAAAAAAGCGACCTGGGGGTTTTTGTCTTTCTTTTGCAATATGAGTTCATCTCGGAACGAGGCGAAAGAATTAGCGGAATGCAAAGCGGAGATATTACTCTTTTGAGGTAGTCAGGAGTCGGAAGTTTGAAATTGGGAGTTCGTCTGCAAACGCTTTTGTTCTTCAGGAGAAGTCAGGAGCGAGAAAAATACTTCAAATCCCCCCATCTACACATCCACCAATTATTGCACGATCTTCTCTTTTACAAATAATTGCAAATCATCATTATTATTCGCTATCAAAATCAATTGTCTGCCGTCGGCAAGTTGAAGACCTACAATGTCACGTGCTTCTTTGATTGCCCAAAGTCCATTATCAGCATTTTTTGAAACGGTAAACTTTCCTTTTCCGTCTCCCAGCAAAACGACACCATTAAACGCATCATAAACTCCTGTTTCAGTTTCTGCTCCCGAATTGTTTCCAACCATGATAATATCCTGATTGCCGTCATCATTCACATCGGTAACAAAGAGATTGGTAACCGGAGCCATTTGGACTTCGTTTGGAAATTCAATAGGTCTGAAAGTTCCATCTCCGTTGTTTTCAAAATAAGTGCTCGTCAAAACTTTGGTTTCCAGTTTCAAAGCATCTTCAATTTCTTTTTCTGAAAAGACATCCTGAATGGTAGCTGAAGCATATTTAGCGTAAGTTGGAAATTTCTTTTTCACTTTCGGTACTTGCTTTACCAAAGCATCGCGACCTGCAAAAGGATAATTGTTTCCATCTTTTGAAAAAGTCATAATCGGGTCAATGGCTCCATTTCCGTCATAATCCTTGGCGAACATGCTTAAAGGACTATTTTCAGATGCTTTCAGTCGGGTGTTTTTTCCTAAATTTCCAACGACAAGATCCTGATCGCCGTCATTGTCAAAATCATCAATTGCAAGGCAGTTCCACCAGCCGTTTGTGTTTCCAAGGCCAAGTTTTGAAGTAATATTTTTAAGTTGCGTTCCGTCATATTTCAAAATACTGACGGGCATCCATTCTCCCACAGCTACCAGTTCTGATTTTGAATCGCCGTCAACATCCGCCCAAAGGATATCAGACACCATTCCTATGTTTTTAAAATCCGGTGCGACCTGGCTGGTTACATCTTTGAATTGCCCTTTGTTGTTTTGCAAAACATAGCTGTTTGGAATAATTGGATACAAACCCGGAGTGACCCTGCCTCCTACAAAAATATCCTGATCGCCATCTTCGTCATAATCATGAGCACTGACGCAGGATCCACTGGCCGTTATCTTTGGAAGGTTAGCCGATTTCGAAAAATTGCCTTTTCCGTCATTCCTATAAAGGCGATCCTGGTAGACCGGATCATTGGCATTTTTTGCATTTCCACCACTGACAATATACAGGTCAAGATCTGCATCACCATCTGCATCAAAAAATAGGCAATCCATATCTTCATGAGCTTTTTCTGCTTCCCAGGTAGCTACTGAGGCTTTATAAAATTTTCCGTTTTTATCCTGAATATACAATGCACCGGCAGATCCCATAGCTCCCCCAATGTAAAAGTCTTCACGTCCGTCGCCATTGACATCTCCGGTAGCAACATGCGGACCAAGCCGTGAAAATTTATGTGGAATCAGACGTTCGCGATTAAAATCCTGAAATTCGTTCTCCACATGTTTGTAGTTTACATCCAATCGATCTGAAAGCTCCTTGAAAATTTCTGATTTATTTTTAGCTGAAGCTAAATCACCGGAACTGGCATTAGAATATTTAAGGATGACTTTTTGGTTTGCTTTTACCTCTTTCATGATCTGGCTCTTTCCGTCAGGCCATTTTACTTCTAAAGATTCGATGGTATTTTGATTGGACAAACCAAAGTGCATCAATAATTCCGAGGCAGAGAAAAAACCTCTGTTGGCGGTCATCTCCTGGTACTGAAGTGTTCCATCGTTTTGATGTAAAGTCACTTTTGCTCCGATGCCATTTGGATTCAGTTTGGAACCCTGTAATTTAACCTGAAGAAAATTATGGTTAGGGAGTTCGTTGGTTTTATTTTCATACACAAATGCAGGATCACCAATATTGTTGACGACCAGATCAAGATCACCATCACCGTCTAAATCTCCAAAAGCAGTACCGTTTGAAAAGGTCTTTTCGGTTAGTCCCCAGCTATCTGAAACATTTTTAAAAGTCAAGTCACCCTTATTTCGGAATAGGTAATTTTGTAATTTTGTACTTGGGATAAGGTCAAGAAACATATTAAGGTCCGGGAAACGATTTTTGTTAACTCCTCCAGTTCTTTCAATGGAATCCCGTGTATAAACCATGTAATCCAAATCGGTCACGTCCCGTTTATAACCATTTCCGATATAGATATCTTTCAAACCATCATTATCGAAATCTGCAAAAAAAGCACCCCAACTCCAGTCCGTATTTGAAATGCCCGCAAGTTGACCCACTTCGCTGAAGGTACCATTTCCATTGTTGAGTTGTAGGTTATTGCGGCCAACCTGATGTCCGTAACCATGCTTGACAAGTGTCTCATAACGCTCCAGCACCATGACATTCATCAGCTGTTTGTAGCGGACCGGATCTTCTGCGATCATATCAAGCACTATAATATCTAGCAAACCGTCATTGTTGAAATCAGCAATATCTGATCCCATACTATTTTGACTGGTGTGCCTTAAATATTCAGTGTATCGGTCCGTAAAGGTTCCGTCACCATTATTAATATAAACATATTCGGGTTCGATATAATCATTGGCAACGAAAATGTCAGGATATCCATCATCATTAAGGTCAGATACGGTTGCACTCAATCCAAAAGCGGAATTATTAATGCCAGCCTGTAAACTCACATCGGTAAACCGTCCATTTCCATCATTGCGATAAATGCGATCTGATTCGAAAGGAGTTAATGGATCAGTTAACCTTACCAACTTTCCATCCGGTTGCTGGGAGAGCCTCATCCTGACAGCATCTTTGAAACCCAAGCGGTGGTTTAATAAATACAGGTCCAAATCACCATCGAGATCATAATCAAAAAAGTTAGCATGATTGGTATTACTATTGTCCTCCAGTCCATATTTTAAAGCACTTTCGGTGAAAGTGAGGTCTCCATTATTGATAAACAAAAGATTGTTTTTTTGACCATCATCGGTTCTACTGGTTTTACAAACGAAAATATCCATATTTCCATCACTGTTTATATCAGCCATGGTCACTCCGGTTTTAAATCCGGAGGATGCTCCGACACCGGCTTTTTCTGTAATATCTTCGAATTTTAGATTCCCTTTGTTGAGGTAAAGTTTATTCGAACCAAATGTTGCGGTAAAATAAAGGTCTGGTAAATCATCATTATTGATATCACCAACTGCAACCCCACCGCCATTGTAGAGGTATTCAAAATTCAGAATATTATAGGTGTAATCTTCCTTTATTTCATTAGAAAAACTAACGCCGCTTTCATCTGGACTTAAGAGATGGAAACGGGATCCGTTAGAATTTGATGCGTTGTCGGAACCGATACTATTGTTTTGGATAGGTTGGTCTTCATTGCATGCAAAAGGGACTATTAATGTTAATAAAAGGACGATCGTTTTTGATATATTTTTAAAAATGTTCATGATTAACCGGAGATTTTGTTATGCTTTAAATATATTAGAAATATGGGATATACTCAACAAGTATTATGTTTTACTAAAGTTGCCTTTTCAAAAAATAGGGTTCCGTATCTGGTCGGAAATCCAATATTCAATAGAGACCAGAAGAGGTTTTTTGGATAATACGAACTTTATTCATTATAGTTTTAAACTAATCTTTTTTATTTTAGTTAGCTTTAGGTATTAAAACTACTATTACAATATGCAAACACTTCCATTGATAAGAGAAAGTATCCATCGATTTACGGTAAATGATATAAAAGATAATCCTGTTGACCTGTCCATTTTTAAAGGCAAAGTGCTTTTAATTGTAAACACGGCATCCAAATGTGGATTTACGCCTCAATTGGATGATATGGAAAAATTATACGAAGATTTTAAAGATCAGGGTTTTGAAATTCTGGCTTTTCCTTCCAATGATTTTGGAAATCAGGAACCCCTGGAAGGCGAAGCGATTCAACAATTTTGCCAGTTGAATTATAATGCCAGCTATCCGATTTTTGAAAAAGTGCATGTCAAAGGCAGTAAGGCGAGTAAGCTTTATCAATTTCTATCCAGCAAAAAACAAAACGGTAGGTCTCATTCTGTTCCTAAATGGAATTTCCATAAATACCTGATCGACAAAGAGGGACGGTTAATAAATTATTATTTTACCACGACCAACCCAAATGGCAGTACCATTCGCAAAGCCATTATAAATTTACTTCAAAAGTAAGGGCGATTATTTATGAAGCTTGATATCCTTGCAATCGGTGTACATCCTGATGATGTTGAATTAAGTTGTAGTGGCACCTTATTAAAAGCTATAGGTCAAGGCAGGAAAATCGGCTTATTGGATTTAACCCGTGGAGAACTTGGAACTCGTGGAAATGCCGAGATCCGTGATAATGAAGCAGTTGCATCTGCAAAACTAATGGGTGCCTTGGTTCGAGAAAATGTCCGAATGGATGACGGTTTTTTTATTCACAGCCGAAAGAATATCATGAAAATTGTTCGCATCATTCGAAAATACAAACCGGAAATTGTATTGGCTAATGCACTGGATGATCGCCATCCTGATCATGCAAGAGCTGCGAAACTCACCTCCGATGCGTGTTTTATCGCAGGACTTGCTAAAGTAGATTCCGTTGATGAGGAAGGTAATAAACAGGAGCGCTGGCGACCGAATGCGATTTACCATTATATCCAGGACCAACACCTGAAACCAGATTTTGTGATTGACATAAGTCCTTTTATTGATCGAAAAATGGAATTGATCATGACTTTCAAATCGCAATTTTATGATCCTGATTCCAAAGAACCCGATTCTCCAATTTCCAGTGTGAATTTTATAGAAAGCATAAAAGCGAAAAATCGGGTCTTCGGGCGTCCCATAGGTGTTGATTTTGGAGAAGGGTTCAATGTTGAACGAACTCTCGGCGTAAAGGACTTATTTGATTTGTTTTAACTGAAAGGAGACGGATGCAAAAGAGGAATTGGCAAAAGTTGTTCTTTCAGTTTGGTGTTTTTGGAACGTTACAATTTCTCGTTTTGACTGTCCTTGCAATGCTGATCTATCCAGGTGGCACCATTCATCATCCGGAATACGAGCAGTATAATTTTTTATACAATTATTTCAGCGATTTGGGAAGGACCTTCACTTTTGACGGCTCAACTAATTGGATGTCTCACCTTTTATTTAGCACCACGCTCACCATTTCTGGAGTTTGTTTGATTTTATTTTTTATCGCCTTGCCAGGGCTTTTCAAATCCAATAGCGCTAAAGCAATGATTTTCATGGCTTCATTTTTTGGGATCATCGCAGGTGCTTGCTACATCGGAATTGCAAATGTGCCCTGGAACATTGACCTGCGACTACACCGGACCTGGGTTTACCGTGGATTTATCTCTTTTTTAATCATGACGGTCTTTTACAGTGCTGCTATTTTGGCAGAACAAAATTACCCAAACCGCTACGCTAAAGCCTTTGGTGTTTTTGCAATTATCCTAGGTATTCAAATTGTAATCATGATTTTTGGGCCAAGAGCCTATCGCTCCAATGAAGGTTTGTTTATACAGGCGGTCGCTCAAAAAGTAGTGGTATACAGCGAAATTTTGGTGATGTTGTTTCAGGCAGTTGGTACTTTAACCGTATTGAAGTTGCAATCCGAAAATCAAAACGAGATTAAAAATGACGCATGAAGAAGCCGTTCAATTCTTGCAAAAAGGGATAAAACCAGAACAAGGAATATGGCTGGATCTTGGAGCCGGAAACGGAACTTTCACTTTGGCTTTGGCGGAATTGCTGCCTTTGGGAAGTACGATTTATGCCATTGATAAAAATGAAAGTGTTTTAAATATTTCAAACCCGGCTGCTTCAAATAAGATTATTTCAATTCAATCAGATTTTGACAATCTTCAAGAGCTTCCAAAACTGGATGGTATTCTGATGGCCAATGCATTGCATTATGTGAAAAAGCCGATCCCGTTTCTTCAAAATTTACTGGAAAGTCTTAAGCAGGATGGCGCTTTTGTACTTATAGAATACGACAGGATCGATGGCAATCCATGGGTTCCATATCCAGTTCCTTTTCAAAGCTGGAAAGCAATTTCTTCAGAAGCAGGTTTGTCAAACCCAGAGCTTTTCAACCAAAGAACTTCGCGTTATCGACAAGGGACAATTTATGCAGCCATCAGTTTTTTAAAAATGTGAACTACTTTTAAAAGCGCTTTGTCTTGAGTCATTTAATTTAATTCACAAAAGACTAGATTTTTTACTCCACTTTCATTAAAGACTGCAGGAAAGAACTTTTCTGTAGAATTTCCGTTTCCAGTCTATAACATTTTCCTTTTAAAAAGGCTTAAAAAAAGGGGTACAAAGCATCATAAAATCACGTATATTTGCGGCCGTATGAAAAACATTAGAAATTTTTGTGTAATAGCGCATATTGATCACGGAAAGAGTACACTTTCTGATCGTTTGTTGGAGTTTACAAAAACGATTTCGGAGAGAGATATGAAGGATCAGGCGCTTGATGATATGGATCTCGAACGTGAACGTGGGATCACGATTAAAAGCCATGCGATCCAAATGAATTACCTACATTCGGATGGACAAGAATATACCTTTAATCTGATTGATACGCCTGGTCACGTTGATTTTTCCTATGAGGTTTCAAGGTCAATCGCTGCATGTGAAGGTGCTTTGCTATTGGTTGATGCTTCACAGGGGATTCAGGCGCAAACGATATCCAATCTTTACCTGGCAATTGATAATGACCTTGAGATCATTCCGATTTTGAACAAGGTTGACATGGAGAGCGCCATGGTTGATGAGGTTTCGGATCAGGTTATGGATTTGATTGGTTGTACAAAAGAAGAGATTGTTCTTGCAAGCGGAAAAACCGGAATTGGTATTCAGGAAATTATGACTGCCATTGTCGATCGGATTCCTGCACCGACAGGAGATACTGATGCACCTTTACAAGCTTTGATTTTTGATTCCGTTTTTAATTCCTATCGTGGGGTAGTTGCTTATTTTCGAATAATGAATGGTGTATTGAAAAAAGGAGATAAAATTCATTTTGTAAATACAGATAATAACTATTTCGCTGATGAAATTGGAATCCTCCAATTAAATCAAATTCCTAAAAAAGAGCTGCGAGCCGGAAATGTAGGTTATGTAATTACAGGAATAAAAATTTCGAAAGAAATCAAAGTTGGTGATACGATTACGCATACCGAACGCCCATGCCCTGAAGCGATTCAAGGGTTTGAAGATGTTAAACCAATGGTATTTGCCGGGATATTTCCAATTGAGAATGAAGACTTTGAAGATTTGCGGGATAGCCTCGAAAAACTACAACTCAATGATGCTTCTTTGGTATTTGAACCTGAATCTTCTGTAGCCCTGGGTTTTGGATTCCGCTGTGGATTCCTTGGTATGTTGCACCTGGAAATCGTTCAGGAACGCCTTTCGAGAGAGTTTGATATGGAGGTGATTACGACGATTCCAAACGTAACTTATTATGCCAAAACGAAAAAGAAAGGGAGTGAAAAATTTATTGTAAAAACGCCGGTAGATATGCCGGATCCGTCAATTTTAGATTTCATTGAGGAACCTTATATCATTGCACAGATTATTACAAAACCAGAATATATAGGCCAGATCATGAAATTGGCGATGGATAAGCGGGGCACGCTTACCAAACAAATCTATCTGACCACAACGCGGGTAGAGTTGACTTTTGAAATACCACTGGCAGAGATCGTTTTTGATTTTTATGATAAATTAAAATCGATTTCAAGAGGTTATGCTTCTTTTGATTATTCCCCTTTGGATTATCGACAATCGGATCTGGTCAAACTAGATATTATGCTCAATGGCGATCCCGTGGATGCACTTTCAGCATTGGTTCACCGTACAAAAGCGGAAGCTTTTGGTCGGAAAATATGCAGCCGTCTTAAAGAATTATTGCCCCGGCAGCAATTTCAAATTGCAATTCAAGCTTCCATTGGCGCAAAGATAATTGCTCGCGAAACAATTTCTGCGCTTCGAAAAGATGTAACCGCCAAATGTTATGGTGGAGATATCACACGTAAACGTAAACTCCTTGAAAAGCAGAAAAAAGGAAAGAAAAAGATGCGCCAGATCGGAAATGTAGAAGTCCCTCAAAAAGCATTTTTGGAAGTGTTGAAGTTGGATGAATAAAAAATATTTCGAAGAATAGAAAAAGGTGTCATCTTTATTAAGGTGACACCTTTTGTGTTTTTGATAAAGAAAATTTTAAAGTGGATTTCGTAAATTGACTTGAATAAAACCAAAAACATGAAATTTACCTGCTCCGTAGAAATAGATCTTCCAATTGAAAAAGTCGTAGTACTTTTTGACAATCCTAAAAATCTAATTGAATGGCAAGATGGTTTTGTGGCCATTGAACCCATCAGCGGAACACCTGGGGAGCCTGGTTCAAAATCTAAAATGATTTACATGATTGGAGATCGGGAAATGGAAATCATCGAAACGATAAAAGTTAATAATTTGCCAAAAGAAAAGACGGGCATCTATGAACACGTCCATATGGTCAATACAATGACCACTCGTTTTATAGAATTGGCTCCAAATAAAACTAAATATGAAGCGGAAATTGAATACACCCAATTCAATGGATTTGTACCCAAGTTGATGGCATTTTTAATGCCTGGTGTATTTAAAAAACAAACACAAAAATGGCTCAATCAATTTAAGGCATTTGCTGAGAATGAAAGCCAGAGCAGAATAAATTAAGCTTTCAACGGAACAGCATAAATATTGACAGTCGTTTTCCATTTGAGTAAATCCCTCTCATCAGTGAGCTTGAACATTTTGTTTTTTATATTAAAATCTTCAAAACAATACATTCCGTAACCAAGCTTGTAGATTACTTCGTAGAGCTCAATTTTATCCACATCGGGCGCCTTTTTAAAACTCTCAGCAATCAGCGTTGGTTTGTATTTTGATACCAAATCGGAGATGGATTTGATAATTTCCTTATCGTAGCCTTCCGTATCTATTTTAATAAAAGTCAATTTGTCCAACCATTTTGCATAGTTTTCCTCTAAAAACTGCATCAGGTTAACACCTTTGATCTTTTCCGGGTAAACAAATTTTCCGTGATGACTTTCTTTAGTTGGAGAAATACCACCATTTGAAAAGGATGCTTCGGAGGAAATGAAATAAAATTCCTCTTCTTCGGTAGTAATTGCCAGACAATGTGGATCAATATTCGTTTTTTCTTTATTGAGAGAAGCGTTTTTTTCTAAAATTTTATAAACATACGGGTTTGGATCAAAGCCCAAAGTCAATCCTTCTTTACCAGCAGCCAGAGCCATTGGTACCGTTGTGTCGCCAACGTTGGCACCAATGTCGATTACAAAATCTCCTTTTTTAATGCATTTTTTATAAAAATCGACGATATCAGAAGTTAGGTCTTCAGGTTTGAAAAGGGGGTTTTCCCATTGTGCAAATTCTACTTTTCCTTCTCCCTCCAAATCGTAAGAAAAAACTTTCATAGGATATTCCCTGGTAAATTTTCTGGCCTTTTTTCTAGCAAAGGATTCTTTTAAGTACTTTAACATATCTATAGTTTAAAATTTGGGCAAAGATAATTCAATCATTAAACTTTAGAGATAACTCAGCCACCATTTGGCTCTGTTTAAAGCTTTATACTCCATGTATTTTTTACAAAAAGGATAAGATAGTACAACCACGAACAACCAAACGCCATAAACTACCCAAAGGCTGTAGCCATAAGTCATTAGAACTCCAGATTGAAAAACTTGTGGGGTGAGTATCATCATTTTCCAATCCATACCCGTTATGATTAAACCAACGATCGCTAAAGTATGAATAATGAAAATATGCAAAAAATAATAGAATAAAGGTACCCTTCCGATGATCACCAACATGTCTGTAAATCTGTTTTGAATACTTTCAACGGCATACAAAAATACCAGCGATGGACCGATGGTAACCAATAAAAAGAGTAGGGAAGGAGGGTATTTGGTTACGTTAAAGAAAGAAATAATGGTATAAGTCGGATTCTTTTGTGTAGACCATGGAACCAAATCTCCATAAATATTAATACCTCTCATAACAAAAAATAAAACAATGCATCCAATGCCCATGCGAAGTAGCCATTTTAACCTAATTTGAGGATCAAAACCTTTTTGATAAAAGGAGCCAAAACAATAACCCAGCGCCATCAATCCAATCCATGGAATGACTGGATATGCAACGTTAATAACGCTGGTTTGGCTAATCGGAATGAATTGCACTTGATGTAATGCGTACCATAGAAGTGATTGAGGATTAAATCCCTCTACTGTGATAGGATCAAGAAAATTATGTCCTGCGACCAGGATGATACCAATAGCTAAAATTACTTTTCGAGGTAGATAAATTAAAAAAGATAAGCAAATCATACTGAAACCAATGGCCCACAAAACCTGCAAAACATGTAAGCCAAAGGTGATATCAAAAAACCATAAAAAATCATTTATGGTCAATTCCAAAATGATCAGCCAGATACCCCTGGTTATTAAAAATTTAAAGAGTTGCTTTTTATTGGTTTTTTTGGCTCCGTAAAGAAAAGCGGAAGTCCCTGCAAGAAATACAAATACTGGGGCACAAAAATGAGTGATAAAACGAGTAAAAAACAAAATGGGTGTGGTTGTTTCCAAATCTGTAGGATCCACCAGAAATGACCCATAATTGAAATAATCACGGGTATGGTCCAGTGCCATGATAACCATGACTAATCCCCTCAATAGATCGATCGATTCTATTCGGTAATGTTTGATTTTTTCCATGTTGGTTTTCGTTCCAGAGAGCTTGGTTACAAGAAGTTGATTTTTTTAGTAAACTCAAATTAAAGGTAATTAAACATTTTACAGTCTTAATTTTTATTATGGGAATTAGCAGAATCGGTGGGTGAAAGAAACGGTGACTCAACCTATTAAAGACAAAAATAACAATTACTTAATATTGAGATTATATAATGTTAATACAAAACAATTAAGTTGCCATGTTTAAAGAATTAATAATAGATTTTTAGAATTGAATATGTTAATATGCCTGAATTATATCTGATTATCGTAATCTTATTGTTTGCACTTGCTGTGTCAGATTTGGTCGTGGGAGTCAGCAATGATGCAGTCAATTTTCTTAATTCTGCAATAGGATCAAAGGTTGCATCCCGAAAAACCATCATGATTGTAGCCAGTATGGGGATTTTCATTGGTACAACATTTTCCAGTGGGATGATGGAAGTGGCTAGGAAGGGGATTTTCAATCCGGAGTTTTTCTTCTTTTCCGAGATAATGGTCATTTTTTTGGCTGTTATGCTAACAGATATTTTACTGCTTGATTTGTTTAATACTTTTGGAATGCCTACGTCAACAACGGTTTCTATCGTTTTTGAAATACTTGGTGCTTCGGTGGCGGTTGGGATACTAAAGATATTGGCTGCTGGTGATAGTTTAGTCACCTTGTCCAGTTACATTAATTCGTCAAGTGCAATAGCCATTATTTCCGGTATCTTCTTATCGGTGGTGGTTGCCTTTATTGTTGGGGCTTTTATTATGTTTTTTTCAAGATTGCTATTTTCATTTCACTTTGAAAAGAGAATGAAATGGGTAGGAGCTTTATGGTCAGGAATTGCGCTGGCTGCCTTGTCTTACTTTCTTGTCATTAAAGGGGCAAAAGGGGCTTCATTTATGTCCAAAGACATTATAACGTGGATTGGCAACAATGCCTTAATGTTATTTATTGGAAGTGCTGTATTTTGGACATTGCTCATGCAGCTTTTGTTAGTTGTTTATAAGCAAAATATTTTAAAATTAGTAGTCCTTTTTGGTACATTCTCACTGGCGATGGCTTTTGCAGGAAATGATCTGGTCAATTTTATAGGCGTTCCAATAGCTGGTTTTGAATCTTTTGTTGCCTGGTCCGGATCAGGAGTAGCCCCTGATGCTTTCGGGATGGAAATATTAACTCAAAAAGTACAAACCAATACATTTTTGTTATTGATGGCAGGTGTAGTTATGATCGTGACATTGTGGTTTTCAAATAAAGCAAAAACAGTAACGGAAACCGAAGTAAATCTTGGTAGGCAATCAGATGGTTCTGAAAGATTTACTCCAAATACGCTTTCAAAAGGTTTAGTTCGGTATTCCAGAGTAATCGGAGAAGGTGTTATTTCCATAATGCCAAATAGCTGGATCGAAAAAGTAGATGAAAATTTTAAACCAGTAAAATACAAAAGCAAAAATGAAATTAAACATGACCCGCCTGCTTTTGATCTGGTCAGAGCTTCTGTAAATCTGACTATGGCAAGTGTACTTATAGCTTTTGCAACTTCTTTAAAACTGCCTCTTTCGACAACTTATGTTTCATTTATGGTCGCTATGGGAACTTCACTTGCAGATAAAGCCTGGGGAAGAGATAGTGCGGTTTATCGGATATCCGGAGTTTTGAGTGTCATTGGAGGCTGGTTTTTGACAGCAATTATAGCTTTTTCTGCAGCAGGGTTTTTTGCATTTTTGATTTTCCAGTTTGGGACCTGGGCAATTGGCCTTTTAGTTATTCTGGTAATCTATTCTTTGTATAAATCTTTCAGTCATCACAAAGTAGAATTTAAAGAAGCCGAAAGAATCAAGTCTCTTGAAAGAGAAATCAGTTCAATCAATGGAATGATTCTTATTGAAGAAACGAGTAAATATGTCGCTCAACTTTTAACTAATATTTCAATGACTTATAAAGATACCATTGATGGTTTGCTAAAAGAAGACCTTAATGGATTGAAGAAAGCAAAAAAGGATCTCAAACTGCTGAAAAAAGAAAATAAAAACTTTAAAGGCCAATTATTTAGTTCAATCAAAAGAATAGAAGAAGAACATGCAGAAGTAAGTAGGCTTTATCTGTTGATTTATGATCTCCAACAGGATATCGTGCAATCTACCAAATTGATTGTTCAGGAATGTGATGACTATGTAAGTAATAGTTTGCCTCCATTTAAAAAACTTCAAAAAGAAAGGCTGCTTCAATTTAAGAGTTTGGTTGAGGGATATCTCTCCGATATTATTGTAGTGCTAAATGCACAGGAATTTCAGGGTATTGCTAAAATAATGGAGAAAAAAGAACAGCTTTTCACTGAGTTGGAAAACTTAATTGATGGACAAATAAATGGATTTAAATCGGAGCAATTTGGCTTGCGAAACAGCATGTTATTTTTTAGTTTACAGCTCGAAACAAAGGATTTAATTGCCGTTGCCGCTAGCTTTGTTGACTTATTTAGTAAAATGCAGAAAAAATCACTTCGTGATAAAAAGTTGCCTTCAGAGAAGGTAACTTAAGATAATTAAGTCCTTTGACGGAATTTTCAATAAGCTGTTTTCTCATCATTCGAATGTTTTTTTGTAAAAATGATGATGCCTGAAAAATCAAGAGAAAAGATCATCATTTCTTTTTAATGGAATCTTTAGCAGCAGTAGTGAACTATTCCATTCCATTTATACAGGACAGGCTGGTTTAATATAACAGGGCTTTCTGTTATCCCAATTGGAATGTAATTGAAAAGACAAAAGGCGGAATCAGCTGGTTCAAAGAATCCAGGGTAGATTTCTTCAGTTAATTTTATCCATTCAAAATCCCTTGATTTTTATGTTATTTAGTTTTAAATTAAAAGGATATGATAAAATTTGTGTGCCCATATTGTTTTATCCAACTAAATGTTAATGGCCATATTGTTCTTGTCGGAAACTTTCTTAATGGTCAAAAAGGTCTGGTGCTCCTAAGTGAAAAAATAGGGGATTATACCGTTCACTTTAGTTCTGATATCCATGCTGAAAAAGGGGAGAAAGTACACTTCCACTGTCCTTCTTGTCAAAAGTCACTCGAATATTCAAAAAATAAAGATTTGGTAAGAATAGTAAAGCACAAAAAAAATGAAGAATATTCTGTTGTCTTTTCAGCTATTTTCGGAGAACATTGTACTTACAAAATCTCGGAAGAAAGAACGTTAACTTATGGTGAAAGCGCCTTGAAATACCAAAATCCAGAGTGGTATTTGCAGGAATAATTATTCAATTAATCTTAGACATTTCCAAAACTTCCTTCTGGAAGGATGCGCTGTGCTTGAGTTTACATGATCTTCACCATTTCTACGCCGTTCCAGCTTTCAGCTACACCACTTTTTGCATATTTGGAAGCTCTTCCAAAAAAGAATCGACAGACTAAATCTGAAGAATTGCTATCCAGTATTTGTTGGAAAACGGTTGCAGCTCTTTCAAAGTCTTTTGCAAAAAAATGATCTAAGCCGCGATTGAATTGAGGAAGCATCTGTTTTTTAAATTCGATTAATCCAGGAGCATCTCCATCAAAACATTCGTAAACACTGATCAATTCTTTTTTCCCCTTGAGCTGGACTCTGCCAAGATATCTGAAATTGAATCCAGCTGAATCAGGGATTTTGTGTTTGCTGTATTCGCTGATTAAAATATTGGCGCCATAATATTTGGTCAAACTTTCCATCCTGGAAGCGGTATTGACAGTACTAGAAACCGTGGCCGGCTCCGTTCGTTTTTCGTCACCAATGATGCCCATAATCAACTTACCAGTGTGCAAACCCATTCCAACTTTTATCGGTCGCTTGTTTTTTAATTTTCTTTGTTCGTTATAAATTCTAATGGTCTTTTGCATATCAATAGCAGCTTGCAGGGCATGCTCCGCTTCAGCAGGAAAATTAGCCATGATAGCATCTCCCAAATATTGATTGACAAATCCATTGTGCTTTTGAATGATCGGCCCAAGCCGACCTACAAAAGCGTTTACAAATTTGAAATTTTCTTCAGGAGTCATTTGCTCCGATAAGGTCATATAGTCTCTGATGTCAGAAAAGAAAACGGTAACATCGCATGTTGCCTGATCTCCAAGTTTGACATCAGTAATGTTTTCATGGCCAATTGATTGAAGAAATTGGTGGGGTACAAATCGATTAGTCGCCTTTTGGATACGTTGCAGATTGAGATGCGTTTTAATGCGAGACATCAATTCTTCTTTCGAAAATGGTTTGGTTAGAAAATCATTTGCTCCAGCATTGAAACCTTCAACCAGATCGGTTACCCTGTTTTTAGCAGTGAGCATAATGATTGGCAGTTCGCTAGGCAAAAAGATTTTTCGTATTTTTTCACAAGTGGTATAACCAGACATTCCCGGCATCATAATATCAAGGATCAGCAAATCGAATTTTTTTCCGCTTTCAAACAAATCCAATACTTCCTGCCCACAAGTAGCCTGATGAACCTGATATCCTTCCATATAAAGGTAATTTTCTAAAACCTGACGATTGACCGGATCATCATCGACGATAAGTATCTCCATGGGTTCATACCGATCAACACCAAGGACCGGGTATCGCTTTTCACCATTTGTAGCTGAAGGAAAAGCTAATGGTTCCATTTTTAATGATTTCAGTTCTTCTTTCAGACTCTGTGTCGTTTTCGTTCGATGATCTTTGGATTGACTCAACGGAATGGTAAAAGTAAAATGAGAACCGATGCCGTGTCCGGATTGTACCTGGATAATACCACCGTGCAATTCCACGATTTGTTTTGAAACAGACAAGCCAAGGCCTGTTCCTTCATACTCCCGGGCGAGCGATCCGTCACCTTGTTCAAATGCTTTAAATATGGTCTCCATTTGATCGTTTGGAATTCCTTTTCCAGAATCCGAAACGGTAATCGCCAACATGTCGTTTTGGATTTTTGTACTCACTTTTACAAATCCTTCCTCCGTAAACTTGATTCCATTTCCAATCAGGTTATATAAAATTTGTTGCAAGCGATTTTCATCTGCATTTATAAATGGGACATGTGGAGAAACTTCATTTATCAGTTCGATTGGCTTTCCATTAACCAAAGGGCTGGAAAGCGCCAAAACGCTTTCAACAATGGTGTACAAATCAGTCGGTTTTTTCTGTAAAATCAATTCGCCATTTCTAAGTTTTGAAAAATCTAGAATATCATTCACCAAATTGGCAAGTCGTTTTCCGCTGTAAATAATCAAATTCAGATTTTTAATAGCTTCCTCAGCCAATTTCCCTGCGATTCCATCTTTTAAAGAGGTTGCCAATCCAATAATTCCGTTGAGCGGGGAGCGAAGTTCATGAGAAGTATTTGCTAAAAACTGATCTTTTAGTTGATCTACTTTTCTGAGTTGCTCATTGACTCGTTTTTCCTGCTCTAATTTTTGTTTTTCCTGTTCCAGTTTTCGTTGTTGCTTTTGAAGCTGCATTTGCCAGAAATAATAAACAACGCTAAGTATCAACAATCCATAGATTATTTTTGCCCAAATCGTCAAATAAAAGGGTGGTTTGACCACAATGGTTAAACTGGTTCCTTCTTTGTTCCAGATGCTATTGTTATTTGAACCAATAATTTGAAGGGTATAAGTTCCGGGGGAAAGATTGGCAAAAGTAACCTCATTTTTCGTTCCGATGTTTATCCAATTATCATGGATGCCATTCAATTTATAGGCGTATTGATTTTTAAAAGAATGCTGGAAATTAAGTGCTGAAAATGCACAGGTAAATGAATTTTCATTATAATTGAGAACCAGTTTTTCGATTTTGTTGATTCCTTTGACATCAAATCCTTTTCCTTCAGGGTCTCCTTTTTGATAATATTTAAAAGAGGAAAAAACGATCGGAGGAACGTATGGATTATTCTGCAAACTATCAGGGTGAAAAACATTGAAACCCCGGACCCCACCAAAGTACATTTTTCCGGTTAAGGCACTTTTGTGATAGGCTCCCTGGTTAAACTCAGGACTTTGTAGGCCATCGTATGTGTCATAATTTCTAAACTTTTTCTCTTCCGGATAAAGCCTGGAAAGCCCACGGCTGGTACTTATCCAAATATTGTTTTGGTTATCCTCGAGTATTCCCCAAACCCAGTCACTCGGTAATCCATCCTCTTCTTCATAACGAGTGAAAAGATTCGTTGTCGGATCGAATTTATTCAAACCGCCGCCCCAGGTTCCGACCCAGACAATTCCTGATTGATCCTTTAATACGCAGGAAACCCTGCTGGAACTCAGACTGTTGGCGTTGTCATTTTCTCTGAAATATTGCTGAAACTGTTTTGCACTATTTTTAGGATCGAAGTGATTGAGTCCCCAGCTTGTACCGATCCACAAAGTGCCATTATCTCCTCCGGTAATGGAATAGATATTATTATTACTAATGCTGTTGTCGTTTTCAGGATCGTTCAAGTAATGTTCAAATTTCCCATTGTTTTTATCAAAACTGGTCAGTCCGTTAGCAGATCCAAACCATAGTAGTCCCCGATCATCTTCATAAATGGTTTTTATAGGTCCTGGCCTTAAACTATTTGCATTGGAAGGATCAAAACGATAATGAAAAAACTGATTAGCTTGCGGATCGAAACGACATAATCCGCTTCCTACGCCCAGCCAAAGTTCTCCCTGACGGTCTTCGAAAATAGCCAGAACACTTCCTTTTCGAATACTTTTTGGATTTTCCGGATCATGGAAATAATGAGTGTATTCTTTGGTTTTCGGATCATAACGATTTAAACCATTGGATGTTCCGACCCACAAAATACGCTGGCTGTCTTCGAAAATTGACCAAATGGTATTATTACTTAGACCATTGGGGTCGTTTACTGCATTAAAATGATGTGTAAACTGTTTCCTTTGACGTGCAAGCCGATCTATGCCATTGCCATAAGTTGCAAGCCATAAAATACCTTGGCGGTCTTCAAAAATTTCGCGAATAATGTTATCACCTAAACTGTTTGGGTTTTTAGGGTCGTGAAAATATTTTTCAAAAGTCCCTTTAGATTCCCCTTGTTCTTTGTTTGGAGGAATGAATCGGTTTAAACCCCCATTTCTAGCATAATCACCTTGCGTACCGGTCCCAATCCATAAGTTTCCTTTACTATCTTCCGTAATAGCACTTACCTGATTATCGCTCAAGCTCCCTGAATCATTGGGGTCATGAAGATATCTTTGAAATTTTTTAGTGTTTCGATCAAATTGATTTAACCCATGAGCGGTTCCAATCCACAAGGTTCGTTTGCTATCTTCAAAAATGGAAAGGATCAAATTGCTGCTTAAACTACCTAAATTGTTTGGGTCATATTGAAATACAAAGAATTCTTTAGTTTCATCATTATATTCTTCTAATCCATACTCGGTCCCTATCCATAAAGTTGATTGCGAATCTTCATAAATAGAGGATACTTGTTCTTTAGTAATTTGCAGAAAACTTTCGGTAAGCTCATCCAAAACAAATAAACCCTGATAAGTTCCAAACCATACTTTTCCCCGACTGTCTTCGTAAATAGCCTGAACACCATAAAAATTATTTTCTTTTGGATTTTCAGGTTGGTAATAATGGTGCTTAAATTCTTCGGTTTGATGATCAAAACTATTCAAGCCTTCGGCGGTACCTATCCAAAGCCTTCCCTGGATATCTTCGTAAATTGACAAAACCATATCATGGCTTAAACTTTTCGGATCATCCGGATTGTTGTTGAATATTTTAAAACTATTTCCATCGTATCTGTTCAGTCCGACTCCGGTTCCAATCCATATATAACCTTGTTTATCCTGGAAAATACAATTAACGACGACATTGGAAAGACCTTGTTCAACAGAGAGATGATCAAATTCTATTTTGGATACTGTTTGGGAGCTTAGCGGTAAGGTATAGAAAATTAAGACACTAAGCAGACTTATTCGAATGAGGGAAACTTGAATGATTTTAAAGAAAGGGGGACAGGCTCTTTGCATAATAGGTAATTCTCAATGGTTTTTGACTTTGAACTTATTTACCTCCTGAGCTTACATTTCTTAGCGTTCTCTTTCCCAATTTAATGATTTCTTAACTGGAATAATTTGTTTTAACCTGTAGAGCTATCTTTTAACGTCTTATTAAGAAATTAGAAAGGAAAATTTGCATTTTATTAACAATCACGATATGTTAATTGGGGTTTTGAGTGTGATGAGGCAGTATTTTTTTTTGGATCAACAACTTAAAAAGGCAATCAGAATAAATAAATCATTTTTTATTCGTAATACTCACCGGTTTAATTTTTTTATTTTTTAATACATAACTGACGACTAAATTGTAATATTCCAAAGCATCTGATTTAGATTTTTCATCATTGGTGGATTTCTTTTTATAAAAGAAATCATTTTTCTCATGATCAATCACAAGGTTACTTTTTTCAGTCAACCAACCCATTGTAATATCTTTTATCCAGTAAGCGGGTTCTCGTTTCATCAATAAATTTTGGCTAAAAGGAAATTGATAGTTTTCTATATCAGACATTGCCATTAGGGTGGCCGGAATATCATGATGATTGCCAATATTATGGAATGTTTTACCATGATATTCTTCTTTCAACGGCTTTCCATAAATCAATAGGGGAATATGGAATCTTTCGTGGTCATCATAATCTATACCTTCTACATACATGGATCCATGATCAGCAACAAATAAAAATATGGTATTGTCGAACCAGATTGTTTTTTTACTTTCTTCGATGAATGCGTTTATACTTTTATCCAGATAATAAACGGCGCTTCTATACATATCTTCCATACTTTTAGATTTGAACTTCCTCTTCTCAGGTATATCAAAAGGTTGATGGCTGCTCAGTGTCAAAATACAGGAAAAGAAAGGCTTTTTGATTTGATTAAATTCCGTTATCGCCCGATTAAAAACCAAGTGATCGGGAACACCCCACTCTAAGCTTCTTTCATTTTCAGGGAAATCGAATTTACCGATAATTTTATCTGTTTCATTGTGATAAAAATAATTTTTCAAGTTAGAAAAATCCAGGCTACCTCCATAAATGAAAGAAGTGTGATAATTTTTTTGATTGTAAGTTTGAATGATGGACGGAAACTGATCCACCAAATTGATATCGCTCATGATATTTAGGTCTGGCAAAGCAGGAAGACCGCTCAAAATACTGAGTAACCCCTGATCAGTTCTGTAACCGGAAGAATAAATATGATCGAAGAACAGGCCTTCCTTTTTCAGACTTGAAAAATTGGGTGTAGATTCCATCACAGGATCAATAATTTTGAAAGGCCAACCTTCCAATAAAACAAGGACAATATTTGGTGTTTTATTATTTGTAAGATCAATGGTGTCATCAGATAGATTGTGCTGTAAAAGATCATTATAAAATGAGTCGAGTTGCTGATCGGAAAACTCGCTTTCAACGAAGCTATAATTATATTTTTTGTTTAAATCATAAAACAAATAGAATGTCTTATTTACTGATGCATAATTACTGGATTGATTTTTTGAATAAAAAGAGGAACTTACCCCTATGGGTAATCCCTGAACGCCTCCTCTTAAGCCAATGAAAATTAAAAAAGAAGCGATTAATAAGGCTATATTCCTTTGCTTTGAATTCTGAACGGAATCAAATAGCAAGGTGTGTATTCTTTTTAGTACATAAATACCCAAAAAAAGCATTAGAATAAATAAACCATAAAACACAATAGTATTTGAACTGCTGATACTAACCCAGGCTTCATTTACATAATTTAAATACCCCAAACCTCTTGAGTTAAGCGTGGTTCCCCATTCCTTAAACAAGGGTATACTGGTCGTTTCGATCAAAGAAATTATCGTAAATATTAAGACACTGTAAACAATTAATATCCTGTTTTTATGTCGCTGTACCCACCCCACAAAAGGATAGATGATCAGAATGAAGGCAGGAAAAATAAGACAATAAGAAGCCAGACTTATATCTAAAGGGATCCCATAATAAAAAGCCCAAAGCGAATCATTTGAGTCATAAACGTCGAAGAAGATAAAAATCATTCTGAACAGATTAAAGACGCTTATTAAAAAGATGAATAAGTAGACCAGATATTTAAGTTCGCTTTTCATTGTGTTATTAATGTCTGAAGCATTGAAATAGTTTTCAGGATCAATACCTATTCGACTATCATAGAAATAAAATCTGCGATTTAAAAAAAATCAATATACCCGGAATAGAAGTTTGGCTATTAAAAGTGCCATTTGTTTTTAGAAAAGAAATATTTTCTTCGTTTTCGTCCAGCCTTCGTCTGAGATCATTTTTACAAAATAGATACCTCTCCCTTGAGCGGGTAGTTGAAAGGTGGTTTCTTGAGATGCTGTTTTTTTACTAAGAAATTTACGGCCGGTAAGGTCAAAAAGAGACAGCTTTAATTTCAGATTCGCAGGATTAAAAACCGACAAGGTTCGAGCAATCGGATCATAAATGATCTCAACGTCAAGGGATTTTATTTCTATTTCATCGGTACCAACTGTGATTTCGCAATCAACTGGGCTGTTTCCATTTTCTATTGTTGCCCCTTGTGTTAAATCTTTTCCTTCAAATCCTGGATAATCAACAGGATATTTATAAGCCCGGAAGTTCGCATTATTGTTAGCGTTCTGGCCTTGTGTAACGGGGAAATCACCGTTTAAAGGAATAATGTATTCCCAAACTTTATTTCTTTGGGGATCAATTTCAAAGACATTTCCCGGAGAGCCTGCATTAATTAAGGTATTGCCATTTGGAAGTCTTTGCGCATTAGATAAATAAGGGGAATAAAAGGATTCCCCGGAAAGATTTCCGTAAATCCACTCCGCTTGGTCCGGTCCAAAAGGATCGGTTGTAGGTAAAATATAACCCCCATTTTGATCCTGGGGAGGAGTTATAATTTCAGCAGTAGAATAATCAGGGCCAGGCCTGCCATTTCCATTATTATAAATTAAAATTTTACCTGCATCGTTTAACCCGTTTCTGATCCAATTTACACCATGCTGACCAAACAATTTTTGATCACTTACCGTTGCTCTTTCGTAGGCCGAGGCATTTCCCCAGCGATAGAGAATATCGCCCCCTTTTCCGTAAAGTCCTCCGGAATGTGATGCTGCTTCTTCAACGGTAGTGCTGTGGTCCAAAATCCAAATTTCATCAGAGTTGCGGACGCTGATCAAAATTTGATCTAAATCAGGGTGATAATCTATCGCATTAAAATGATTCCAATCCCTACTCGCATTTGAATTGGAGCTATTCAATTCTGGAAGATTGATATTAAATAATTCGGGGTGCTCGGAGATTACGCCATAGCCTAATTTTGTGGGATCAAAATCCTGGACGTAGTGATCTTTGATGTTCCATTCCCAAACAATATTAATATCGTTTGAGCCAACGGGTTCGATCTCGATTATTTTTTCGGACCACATAAATCCTTCGCTATAAATTTCATTCGGATCTCTGCCCAATTCGATCAGTTCGTTTTCAAAAGCAAGTTCCCAGGTTAGCACTAATATATTGCCGTTTGGCATATAAACGGCATCATGGTGCGAAAGCCAGGTGGAGGTATTAAATTCATAAGACCAGACGGTGTTGTTGTTCCAATCTACCAATTCTAGCCCACCCGAATTACTTGCTGAGGTAAATGGCCCAAGAGGAGATACTTTATAGGTTCGCAGCATCAGGCCATTTTCCAGAAAATAAGCTGCCAGACCCGGATTTGTTCCGCGATCCCATTCGTTGATCAGATAACCGCAATTATCAACGAGGTAAGCTTTAGTTCCAGAAAACGGCGAAAAAAAGGTATATCCTTGAAGGCTTTCCGCATCGTTTTGGATCGTGCCAACTGTTGGTTGAGCGTAAATTTGAAAAGAAAGAAAGAAAAGCAGAAAAGTAAACGGGTTGTGAAAACAGCTGGAAATCTTGAGCATTTGAATTTTAGCTATAAATTTAGAACAAATACTTGATAGTTCCTTTTATAAAAAAAGGAGTGCCGGGTGTAAAATGGATTTCTTCAATTCCTTCAGGTTCGTCAAACAATCTGGATTCCGTGGCAAACTGCGTTTCGTTCCATTCAACATTAAATAAATTTTCAATTGAAAATCCGATATCGATTTTTTTCCATAAATATCCTGCATTCAGGTTTGAAACAAAATAACCCTTCGCAACGATAGAGTTATCTTCGTTGGCTGGCCGATCAGCTAAATAGCGATATTGGAAACTACTATAAAAACCATTTGGAAGACGAATACTCAAACCAGCCGTTGAGGTCAGTGGTGGTGCAAGCGGAATGAAATCATTTCCTTCCGGCTCATCAATCGCTCTGGCATTGGCGTAATTCAAATCAGCATCTATAAAAAGCCAGTTATTTATCTGGTAACGCAAGCTGAAATCGAAACCAATTCTTCGAGTTTTTCCACTTGGCTCAACGATTCCGGCATCTCCTACGTAGACAAATTCCTGCTCGAGAAAAAGATACCAAATGGCTGAATTTAAAATCAATTTAGGCATCGGTTTCCAAATCAACCCCAAGTCAGCGCCATAGGCTGCGGGAAGGATTTCTTTGCCATCCTGAGCCACTACAACCCTTGTGTCGTTGGAATGAAATCCAATTCCTGTTTTTAAATAAAATTGTAAATCAGAAGATTGGTTATACAAAATATTCAACTTTGGGCTTACAGTGGCTTTTTCGACTGATTGGGTTTTATAATCCGCAGCTAATAAATCATAATAATTGAATTTGAAAAAATCGAAGCGTATAGCTGGATTTATCAGCCATTTTCCGAAGTCAAATTTTGAGATTGCGTAGCCAAAAAGGTTTGTTTCATTAATATTTCCCAATTGATTGAAATCTAAAGTTGATTTTCGGTTTAACGTGTGAGATAACTCGTTTTCATGGCTTTTATCATTCCTCAGCCCTAAACTAACTTGCAAAAACCCATTGGCATTTCCAATGTTCAGGCTTTGATTCCATTCACTTTTTGCACCAAATATTTGACGGTTTTCTTTTTGACGAATCTGATCGCCATTAACAGGATCTTCGAGAAAAAAGGTGAAATTGGAATACAGTTCAAAATCATATAAAGAGTAATAAATAGTGTTTTTGATGAAGGTATTGCTGTTAATGTTTTTGTTGAAATTCAAAACAAAATTAGATCGTCCGGTCGTTCCTCCTTCCGTATCATCGATGGCTCCAAAACGGCTTATCGATCTATTTTTGACGGCTCTCTCAGGGATTTGCCCGGAGGCATCCCACTGGCTGCTAAAATGCGAAACCAAAATGGAGATTTTGTCCTGATTAGGTAAATAGGCGGAATATTTTCCCATGATATTCAGCCGGTTAAAATTTTGTGGAGACTCGAATGGCCCATCCGCCATGATGTACTCTGAAGCAAAGTAGGCAGACTGTTTTTCGTTGTTTAAAATATTAAATAATCCGACAGTCCTGAATGAATTGAATTGCCCAAGTTCCAATTGAATTGCGCTGTTATCTAAAATGTCCTTGGTTTCGAAATTGACAAAACCTGCTGTTGCAAAATTTCCCTGATCGGCATTATAAGGACCTTTTCCAAAGTCAATTTTATTGATCGTTTCCGGTATTAAAAAATGTAAATCTGCATAACCCTGCCCGTGTGCATGAGAAACCATATTGACCGGCAAACCATCTGCTTCAATATTGATATCTGTACCGTGATCAATATCAAAACCTCTTAAAAAAATCTGCTCTGCTTTTCCTCCTCCCGCATGTTGGCCGATGATCAGTCCCGGAACTTTCAGCAGCAAGTCCTGAGAAGAATTCACGGGGTTGGTTTGAAGATCAATTTTGGTAAATAAACTGATCGAATTTAATTCAGGAGAAATGGTGATTTCATCGATTAAAATCGAGCTTTCTTTTAAATAGACTCGAATTTCCGTTGAGGTATTTTCAACAACCAGCATTTTTGCTTCATAGCCAATGTAGCTGAATAATAAAGTGTCACCTGTCGAAATATTTTTTATAGTAAACCTTCCAAAATCATTGGTATGGACATGTTGTTGAGTGGAGGATTGGTAAACATGTGCGTATTGAAGAGGGTTGTTTTTCGTGTCGGTGACTAAGCCGTTTAAGGTTTGGCCGATTGTGAAAAAAGGAAGAAAGAAAAATAGAAGAAATGAAGTATTGTGCCGCATGGTTTTTGTTTTACTTCGAAACGTTTATTAAAACAGGATTGAAACTAAATATTTAAAAATTTCAAACGTGTAATAATATATACGTAAAAACCTCTTAAACCGGATTATTGTTTAAAACCGGACGGACGATTACGGAATCCTTTTCAGTGTTTCTAAAAGGAAATTCCAAAACTTTTGAACGGAACTTACCTGTGCTTTCTCGTCAGGTGAATGAGCACCACGAATGTTTGGCCCGAAAGAGATCATTTCCATATCCGGATAATTTGTTCCAAGTATACCACATTCCAAACCTGCATGGCAGGCATTGACATCTGGTTCTTCTTTGTACATTTCTTTATACAAATCGCTCATGATATTGAGGATAGTGGAAGTCGGTTTTGGTGTCCAGCCAGGATAAGAACCCTCAAAAACGACTTCAGCTCCAATCAATTCGAACGTGCTGGCAATAGCTTCGGCTTCGTCCATTTTTTCGGAATCAACGGAACTTCTGGTAAGGCATAAAATAGTGAATTCTCCATCCTTTACGAGTACTCTTGCCAGGTTATTGGAAGTTTGAACCAGATCTTCAATATCGGGGCTCATACGATAGATGCCATTTGGGCAGGCATAAATACTGCGCAATAATTTCCCCTGAAAAGTTTTGTTCATAATCCTGTTAACCGGATTAGTCGCTTCCAAAGTGATTTTAATATCCGGATCAGTGGAATGGTACTCTTCCCGCAAAGTATTTGCAAATACTTCAGTAAAGGATTTGAGGGTATTTTCCTGTGCTTCAGTTATTAAAATGATGGACACAGATTCTCTGGGAATGGCATTTCTCAGACCGCCGCCATCAATAGAATGGATGGCCAGATCAATGTTTTTTCCTGCGCCGTGTAAAAAGCGATTCATCAATTTATTGGCATTGGCTCTTCCAAGGTGGATGTCCATTCCGGAGTGGCCACCGGTTAATCCCTTAATCGTTACTTTGTAGGTTTTTTTATTGCTGTTTGCTGTTTCCTGAGAATAACTTCCTTTGGCCGTAACGTCAATGCCTCCGGCACAACCGATGCACAATTCGTTGTCATCTTCAGTGTCCAGGTTCAACATGATTTTACCGCTGAGCAATCCTCCTTTCAAACCCATCGCTCCTGTCATACCCGTTTCTTCGTCAATTGTAAAAAGCGCTTCGATGGCAGGGTGGGGGATGTTAGTTGATTCAAGGATAGCCATGATCGCAGCGACTCCGATCCCATTGTCTGCACCAAGGGTGGTTCCTTTTGCTTTTACCCAATCACCATCGACGATCATTTGGATGCCTTGGGAGTTGAAATCAAAATTAGTCTCCGCGTTTTTTTGGTGAACCATGTCGAGGTGACTTTGAAGAACGACGGACAATCTGTTTTCCATTCCAGGAGTTGCAGGTTTTTTGATGATCACATTTCCGATTTCGTCGACGATGGTTTCCAGGCCAAGTTTTTCTCCGAAGTTTTTAGCAAACGCAATGACTTTTTCTTCATGCTTTGAAGGACGAGGTACCGCATTGAGTTGTGCAAAATTATTCCATAAGGACTTTGGTTCAAGATTTTTTATTTCAGCAGACATAGTTTTGTTTTAAAATGAGACTCAAATATAAAAAAAGCTAAGGAATTAAAGATTAACAAAAAGAAAGCTAATTTGCCTTTAGATTTCCAACAATCTTTTCGATGTTTTTTTCTTCAAAATAACCAATGAATTTTAGAATGGCATTTAAAATTTTTCCACGTGGTTTTAAAATAACATTGTTAAATTTAGCGATTTCATGATCAAATTTTTGAATAGCTATTTCCCGGCTCTCTCCATCTAGCGAAGCTAAAGTGGTCGCAACGTTCCAGGCAAATTGTCTGGCTTTTTTAATACTAAAATTCGCAAATCTTTCGTCGGATTTGCCGCCAATCCAATCTAAAAGAAACATTAGCTTGGAAACTCTAGCCACCCGTAGTTGCATTTCGTTGGTCAATTTAGCCAGGATATCATTTACTTTCATAAAATCATTTTTTAAATCTTCTATGTCTTGTCCTTTGGCCATTTCCGCTGCTGCTATTCCGAGGTCAAAATTGATGTGCGCACTCATACCAAGTATTAAATGTTGCATGATGGTGAGCTTTTGAAATCTTGCTTTAAAAGAAACCTGCCAGGAAGAAGTTGGCGTATTCTTATTTATAAATTGTTGGTAAGCATGGAGGTATCTGTTGGCGAAAATGACGTCCATCTTTTCCATTCTTTCGTTGTTATCAAATGCTTCAGCGAGAATCTCTTGTTTGATCTGGGCGGTAGTCCTACGATAGACGTAAGCAAAAATAGCCAGATAGTCTCCGTTTTCGATTGAAGTGTCTATGATCTTATCTAACTCAACTAATACATCATCGATATTGTCTGGGCGGTTGGTCATTCTGATTCATTGTGTTTTGAAAGTGAATCCACTTAGAGCATGTTTAAATTTCTACTTCCTGAAAACCAATATTTTACGAACCATGACGTCCGATTCATTCAGTCGTTTAGCTCGCTAAACTTCCTCAAGAACCGTTAGTCAGAACCGCAAACTCTTGATTTTTAATTTGAACAAATTTTAAACATACTCTTAAAAAGTTTTATCAATCGTTTCGATGATTTTATTTGATTTTTTCATTCGATAACCAATGACAAGTTTGATTTGCCCGGCATTATGCCGGAGGCTGTTTCCGTTTCCCAAATTAATAAGTGACAAATTGGTATTAAAACCTAAAATGGTATAAATCCTTTTGGAATAATTGCCAATAGCTATTCGGAAATTCAATTTACCCGCTGGAAAGATAGGTGGTTTATAAGTCTCATCACCTGTTGCTTCCGCAAAATTAAAACCAATGCCGGGAGTTAGGTTACTGAACACGATGAAGTTTTTGGGTAATACCAGACTGTAGGCATAACCAAAATATGCTCCCACATTATACATTTCTAACGTCTTGAAACGTGTTTCTCTATCGAATTGAGGTTGATTTGAAAAATCAACCAGGCTGGAATCCGCTGCTATTTTATTATAGGATAAGTAGCTACCTAAAATGACTGTTCCTGTACTTTTCATTTGGATTTTATTGCCGGCCAGTGCAGTACCCAGAGAAAGTTTTTTATCATTAACGTTATAAAAATGATTGATAGTGAAAAATGTAGATTTTAGATCATCTCTGAATAATTTATCAGATTTATCGATTAGTTGGTAAAAGCCCTGATATTTTTGGAAAACGAATTCAATCAGGTTTTGTTTGAGTAATAAATTGGATTGGAAATCAAAATTCTCAAACTGTGCTTTTTTATTCAAAACGATTCCCAGGTCAATGATGAGGAATCGGTAGGTGAAACCCAAACCAAATGAAAAGGGATTATTGGGCCTGTATTTGATCGTTGTTTTATCACTATTTTTTAAAATGATATTGTGAAACTTGGTCACTCCGAAAGCCCTCAATGACCATTCCTTTTTGTTATATTGGATAAAGGAGCTATCTACTTCCGGATCCGAAATGTGGATTTTCTGAGCAGCTGATTTTTTTGACAAGCCTGACAAAAAACAAATAATTATCAGTATGGAAAAAATCCTGCCCAAGTGATGTTTTTTAAAACCGTGTACAAAAATTAAATCAGACAAATCTATTGCTTAGTTTACAAGTAATGCGAAGAAATCAAAGTGCAAAATACAAGTAATCTTAAAAATAGAAATTGTTGGCTAATTTAAGCAAGAGTTTTACCTGGCATTAAAAATAACTTACTCCACAATGAGCTATGCAATTGGTTTGACTACAATTCGTGAATTACAATTCTGCTTAGAAATAATACCTTCCATAGAATAATAAACCGGTAAAACTAGTCTCAACAGACCCAACAAAATCGATATTAACATTGGATTCTTGGGCCAGGGAAATATTTATGTCGTTGGAATTAAGTCCTAAACCAAAACCAAAATGTTCCCAGGGATTGTATTCCACTCGAAGATTAAGATCAACAAGAACTCCTTCGATGTTTGAAAATTTCAAATACAGAATTTCAATGCTTTGCTTGAAACGCAATTTTGGAGTAATAGCAAAATCTGTACTTAAACCCAAAGCAGGCAGCGGCGCAGTAAATTGTGCTTTTACTTCATTTTTAACTGAGGAGGCTGTAGTAAATTTAATCGGCATGACAAATACACCAATGCTGACACCAAACCTTACGCGGTCATCCATATAAAAGGCATAATCATAAGTACCCTTAAAAATTTGTAAATCAAATTTACTATTAAGTTCGGTTCCAATTGGAAAGATTTCGTCTTCAAATTCAATTTCAGTATCAATTACTTTTATTGCATTACGAAATAAACCAAAATATCCAAATCTTACTGCAGAACGCCTTCGTTTTCCAAAATGGTACTCCGCTTCACCTCTTAAAACCAATGAAGAAGTTTTTAATCCAAGCGCATCTTCCAGATTAATACCAACACCCAGTCCAACATATTGGCTTCCTATAATGATATCATTGTTCAAACCAGTTAAAAAACCACCAAAGCTTACAGCAAATCGCTCCCTTGGATATTTAAGCGAATCAGACTCATTAAGTGCAACACTCGCTAACGCTTGATTTAGGGGAATTGCAAAAAAAAGTATAACCCCCAGATAAAGAATTAGATTATTCTTCAACCTTCTTAACAACAATGTGAATGAGATATTTTTCATGATTAATAGGGTTTTGTGAAAAAAAATATGTTTTCTGTTTATTTACTTTAAGAGCAGAAACACATCCATTTGAATACCTCTAATCTATGCCTTAATTAAGTTATATGAAATGATGTTTATCAATAGTTCCAATGAGTTTAGTCAATCTGCTTTAGCTTAACAAACCGAGGCTAAGGCTATACAAGCATCATATGCTTGTTCAATGCAAGGATATTCTGAATATTAAAATTGAAAAGTATAAGCGTAGATGAAAGAATGGCCAGATTAACCGTTTGGGCAACGACCGCAACGTTTTCCTTTTTTAAATTTCTTACAGCATTTTTTCTTGAGTTTTTTGCCTTCGATAATAGGAAGAGCAAAAGGTAGGCGAAGTTTTTGGCCAGGCGCGCTTTCTGAATTGGTGGTGTGCTTTGCTGTACTCATTCAGGATTTTTTTACATTGCCCGCCAAAGATAAGTCCTATTTAGATTAATTCCAAACAGATGATGGTTAGAAGTCAGAAGTCAGAAGTCAGAAGTCAGAAGTCAGAAGTCAGAAGTCAGAAGTTGGAAGTTGGAAGTCAGAAGTTTCTGGTAGTTTTACAAATCTACAAATCTACAAATCTACAAATCTGCAAATCTGCAAATCTGCAAATCCGCAAATCCGCTCATCATTCATCATTTTCTCCTTCCTCAATGGAGTGAAAAACATTTTGAACATCGTCATCCTCTTCAATTTTTTCTAAAAGTTTATCCACTTCGGCACGTTCTTCTTCGTTCAGACTTTTGGTGACATTAGGAATTCGTTCAAAACCTGAGGAAAGAATTTCGATACCTTTTTCTTCAAGCGCAGCCTGTATAGCACCAAAATTTTCGAAAGAACCATAAATCATGATCCCGTCTTCATCATCAAAAACCTCTTCAGCACCGTAATCAATGAGTTCAAATTCCAACTCTTCGAGGTCGATCCCTTCCTTGTTGATTTTAAATTGACAAGTATGATCAAACATGAAAGCAACAGATCCGGAAGTTCCCAGGCTGCCATTACATTTATTAAAATAACTTCGAATATTGGCGACTGTTCTATTGTTATTGTCCGTTGCGGTTTCGATCATTATGGCAATACCGTGAGGGCCGTATCCTTCAAACACCACTTCTTTGAAATCGCTGGTGTCTTTATCTATTGCTTTCTTGATTGCCCGATCCACATTTTCTTTGGGCATATTAGCATCTTTTGCATTTTGCATGACTGCTCTCAAACGTGAATTAGTTTCAGGATCAGTTCCGCCTTCTTTTATTGCAATGACGATATCTTTTCCAATTCTGCTGAATGTTTTGGCCATTTTGGACCAACGTTTCATTTTTCGGGCCTTACGAAATTCAAATGCTCTTCCCATGTCTTTAGAAATTTTGTG
The DNA here is from genome assembly GCA_963793295.1 of uncultured Saprospiraceae bacterium. Lineage (GTDB taxonomy): Bacteria > Bacteroidota > Bacteroidia > Chitinophagales > Saprospiraceae > JAHDHW01. Next base: position 410,454 of record CAWBZX010000028.1, read on the forward strand.
GATTAAAATACGGTACAAAAGTAAATTAATTCGAGCGTTTTAAACAACTCATTTTTGGAATATTTTACTGAATTTAAAAAAAGAAGTTTCATTTAAATCAGGTAAGGTAGTTGGGTTTTAAAATGGCAAAAGCTCATCGATTGCTACATTATTTTTATAAACGTTGAAATCAAAAAGAGAGGGCAAAACAGCTGCACGCGTTTTACCCAATCCAATTTGTAAATAACAGTTGAATTCTTTTATTCAATCGTGTTTTACAATTCTTTTCACTAAGAAAGATTCTCCAATATTAATTTTAACAGTGTAAACTCCTTCGCCAAATTGAGTTAAATCAATTGGTATTCTTTGATTGAACACATTTCTTTCATTTTGTTCAACGATTTTCTTTCCGGTAAAGTCATAAACTTCAATTTCTATAAACTGCATTTCGTTTAAATCAAATTCAATTTGTAGCAATCCTTTGGTCGGATTTGGAAAGATATTGATAAAGTTTTTCAAATTGTGATCAACGACGCCCAAGATATTATCAACAATGATTTCTTCCATAGAAACCACACAGCCATTGGCATCCGTCACCTCCAAAGTATAACTTCCGGCAGCTAATCCTGTTGGGTCTTCGTCAACTGAAACAGTGGAACCAACAAGCATCCATTTGTATTCAAAATCAGGCGTTCCACCTTCGATAGTTACGTTTATAAAACCATCGCTTTGAGCATTCATTTCATGGCCTATTTCGTCAATTGTAATTACAATCTCATCTGGTTCTTCAATGTCAAATGATTCTGTGGCAGTACAACCATTCGAATCAGTAACCGTGATGGTGTATGTGCCAGCACAGAGATTATCAATTGGCCCGGAAAAGCTGTAAGGCAAGGTTCCACCAGAGACTGTAATATTTACAAAGCCATCACATTCTTCAAAACAGGAAGCATCTACTACATTAGGAAAAACGATCATTTCGGCGGGTTCGGCTATAGAAATGGATGCCATCACTGAACAGTCGTTGTTGTCACTCACTATGACCGAATAATCTCCAGCACATAAATTTGAAGGATCTTCGATACCATCTAAATTATCATCACTCCAATCATAAGTGAATGGAGAAAGGCCTCCTTCCACTGTCAAATCTATGGCTCCATCACAAGATCCGAAACACAAAGCATCAATCGATGCAGTATTCAAAATCATTTCAGGGAAAGTTTGAATAACAGTTGAGATGGTACTAGAACAACCGTTATTATCAGTCACAGTAACTGAATAATTATCTGCACAAAGCATAGTTCGGTCTTCATCAGCGTTGCCATCTGACCATCCATAAATATATGGTGTTTCGCCACCGTTGACTGTCAAATCAATAGATCCATTGCAATCATCCACACAGGTGGAATTCACATCAGAAATTTCGAGGCTAATATTGCATCCGAATGGATTGACAACTGTACAGTTTGAAATGGTACATCCATTTGCATCGGTGATGGTTACACAATAGGTTCCAGGTGTTAGATTATTAATAGTTGTTCCGGATTGGGGAGGGTCGTATCCCAAGATTAAGTATAACAGCAGGTACCACCTGATACTTCCGCTGTTGCTGTTCCGTCATTTGCTCCTTCTGCAGTTTCATCAGTCGATGACATGGTTAATTCAAGTGCAGGTGGCTCGGTAACAGTAGCTTGGGTTATAAAGATACATCCATTACTGTCTGTAACTGTAACCGAGTATGATCACCTGCACATACATTAGGTACATTACAAATGGAGCTCCATTATCCATTCAAAGAAATAGGGAGGAGTGCCTCCCGATGCAGTTAGCGCAAGATTTCCGTCGCAATCACCATTGCAGGTGACCGGAGTAGCGCTGGCAACCGCTTGTAAAGGTTCTGGTTCTGTCACTTCAAAATTTATTATTATGCAACAACCATTCGAATCGAAAATAGTCACCATATAATTTCCTGCAGAAAGGCTATCTTCAGTTGTTTCGTTACCTCCACTTGACCAGGCATAATTATAAGGAGGTGTTCCACCGGTTTGTGTTACAACTGCGGAGCCATCGCTTAAACCATTACAACTTACATCAGTTACAGCGATAGCTCCTTCCAAATCACAACCTCCGGGATTGACCGTGACACAGCCTGATTGAGTACACCCGTTATCATCAGTTACCGTTACACAATAAGTACCTGCGGAAAGATTTTCAATGGTTTGGGTTGTTGAATTGTTGGGATCATCCCAAAGGTAACTGTATGGCATCGTTCCTCCGGTAACGTTAGCGGTGGCCGTTCCGTCCATGGCTCCATTGGTCGTTTCGTCTGTACTTGCCATTTCCAGAACCAAAGCTGGAGGTTCATTAATGGTGAAACTCACAATCACCTCGCAATCATTTGCGTCTGTAATTGTAATGGCATAGGATTCCGCACTTAGGCTATCTTCAATGGCCTCGTTTCCACCGCTGGACCAATTGTAATTATAGGGTTCTGTTCCACCGCTAGTAACAGCTTCCGCCTGGCCGTCATTTCCACCATTGCAACTTACATCGGTTGTATTGACGGTAGCGGATAGGTCACAGTTTCCAGCATTAACAACCACGCAGCCTGTAATGGTACAGCCGTTATCATCTGTTACTACAACGCAATAGGTCCCTGGAGCTAAATTAATCGCGGTAGCAGTGGTTTGATTAGCAGGATCATCCCATACATAAGTGTAAGGTGTAGTTCCTCCTGTTACCTCTGCTGTTGCGGTTCCGTCATTTGCTCCGGCTGATGATTCGTTGGTTGAGGAAAGTTGTAAATCTAAAGCTGGAGGCTCAGAGACGGTAAATGTAGCTGTACTTGTACAACTATTGTTGTCAGTTACAGTCACAGTATAATCTCCATCACAAAGATTTACAGCAGTTTCTGTGGTTTGGCTATCTGTCCAAAGATAGGTGTAACCAGGCGTTCCACCAGTTACCGTGAGTTCAATACTTCCATCGCAAACTCCGTTACAGGAAGCATCAGTAATAGTTGCTGTCAAAGACAATGAAGCAGGCTCGGTAACAGTGTAAGCAGCCGAATTTGTACAACCGTTAGCATCTGTCACAATGACTGTGTAAGTCCCAGAACAAAGGTCAATAATATCCTCAGTAGTTTGGATAGGATTGGTATTCCATTCATAAGTATAGGGGGCGGTTCCTCCACTTACGGTGACATCAATGCTTCCGTTGCAAACACCATTGCAGGTAGCATCGGTTATTGTAGCTGAGATTGAAATTTCCGGTGGCTCGGTAATAGTATAAGTGCCAGAATTTGTACAATTGTTGGCATCAGTTACAGTTACAGTATAATCACCTGGACATAACCCTTCGATATTTTGAGTGTTTGCGTTATAACCATTTGGGCCTACCCACGAAAAAGTATAATTTCCAACTCCACCGCTTACACCAAGGGAAATACTGCCATCGCAGTTTCCAAAACAACTTATATTAGTCACGGTAGCACTCAAATTGATTTGAGCAGGTTCCACGATGTCGATGCAAATAGTTTCCATACAGGCTGCAGCATCAGTCACCGTAACGCAATAGTTTCCCGCGATTAAACTTGTTGGATCTTCAATACCATCTAATGAATTATCATTCCAATCATAACTGAAAGGGGATTGACCTCCGGTTACTGTTAGATTGATGCTTCCATCATTTCCCCCAAAGCAGCTAACGTCATTTCCTGTAATAAATAATGTTATTCCCTCGATTTCGATGACCAATACATCATCTGAGGCTGTACAACCATTGTTTTGATTGGTGACGGTTAAAGTATAGGTGCCTGGAGCATTTACTGATGGATTCAGCGATGTTTGTCCAGATATAATATTTCCATCAAAAGTAGTCCATAAGTAAGTATACGGTGAGCCCATAGAAGAACCGGAACCATCTAAGACCAATATTGGAGTATTACAATCCAATTGCCCATCAGAACCAGCATTTGCAATAGGCGGCGTAATGTCTTCGGTGATGGTTACTGTTTCGGTATCTAAACAGAAGTTATTATCGGTTACAGAGACGGTATAAGTCCCCGGATTTAAAAATGTTTCGGTCTGGCTATTTCCGCCACTTGACCAGTTGTAGGTATAGGGAGAAGTTCCGCCAGAACCTGCTGCGGTAGCAGAGCCAGTAGTATTATTACAATCTATATTTGTTTGACTGACAATAAGGGCAACTAAGATAGGAGGTTCTGTAATAGTTACCATAGCAGTTGCAGTTGCGTTTAAAGCATCCGTTGCTGTAACTGTATAAACTCCTGCTGAAAGATTGCTTGCTGTTGCTGAGGTTGATCCACTTGACCAATTGTAGCTATAAGGCGATGTTCCTCCTGATGCACTTGCTGTGGCCGACCCATCATTTCCACCATTGCAACTTACGTTTTCAGAAGCTATTATTTCTACCATTAGCGGATCTCCGCTATCCATTGTTCCAGAAGCAGTAGTTGTAACGATCAAATCTTGTTGATTTCCATTTCCGCCACTGGCAATGTTTCCTGCTGCGTACATCGTAATTAATTCACCTGATGGCCCACTTGGAGAGGTCCAGGTAAAATCCCAGGTCACTTCATTTCCGCCTGGAAAATTTTTCGCAGGGTTATGTTCAACGTATTCTCTTCCACCGCTTAACTGAGTCGTTGGGTTTGAACCCGATGTAGTAATATCTCCAATATTATCATTACTACTATTTAAAACAACAGCCTGAAAGCCTCCACGGAATGCTAATCCATTTGGATTGGTCACTCTTACTGTTATGGGATATGCTGTATTGGGAGTTATACTGGCAGGAAAGTTTTCAATAATTACTTCACCATCATAACCATTGGGATTTCCGGGGGTATGGCAGCTGGTACAAAGCGAATCACCTGGAGCATTTGTATAACCATTTGGTGGATTCGCGGAATTTCCAAGAAATAGAAATACAATAAATAAGAGGAAAAAAGTGGTGTAGATCGGTGTAAATTTTGATTTCATGGTAATGGTTATATTTGAAAAATGTTATAAAAAGATATAATCAAAGCAGGAATCATGAAAAGTATTCTTTAAGGTATTTTACCAAAGTCCTATCCTAAATCGATTCTATTTTTTTAAAAATGAGTAAATAAATTATCACTTAAAACAGTCTTGGGGACTTTTTAATTAAAAATAAAATGTTGATAATTAGTTACTTAGGTTTTGAATTGAATCTTAACGCTAACCAAGTTAGACAGACTCAATTCGATTGTAGACGGGGAAAATTATTGTGTTAATTTAACAAATATAATTCATAAGGATTAAAGCATCAATTGTTTGTATTGAAAATGACTAATGGAAGACAGTTGTCCAACCGTTCTTCGAAGCATCTCTTTTTTTATATTCTACTTTGTGCACCAAAATATTATCAGAATTAAAAAGCCCGATGCTTCCTCCGCTATTTGATAATCCAATGCTGTTTTTTATAGTAAGAAAGCTATTGGCTTCAATGATTTGATCCAAAATCTCTTGTCGTTTTTTCCCGTTAATCTCAATAATCCAACCGTTCAGATCAATTGTTTTGTCTGTAATATTTAACAAGCTTATATTTTCTTTGCCCCTTTCTTTACCTTTTGGATTGACTAAAGCTGATAGGATCACAACGCCTTCTTTTACGGCTTTAGGCTTTGGTGGAGTAGGGGCTACTTCTTTTTTATTTGGTGATAAGTCGTAAGCCTTTTTTACGGCTTTAGCAGCATTTACTTTTCCATAGCCAAACCACTCAGAATGTTTGCCAGTATAGGTTCCTTTGGATTGGTTTAAAACAGGATCGGGTTCTTTGTCTACAATACGGTCCGTTGATTGTTCAATAATATTGCGTACCTCTTTGGCTGATAGTTCGGGATTTGCAGAGATGACCAACCCAGCGATGCCGGCAACCAAAGGAGTGGCACTCGAAGTTCCTCCAAAAAGCCCTGTGTAGCGGCTGTTTCCGGTAAAGCCCAGGCCAAAATTTTCATTATCCGTTGTCCAGATTCCACGGCCAGGCATCTTTTGCATGGGATCCAGCGGATGCCAGTTGTTACTAGGTGCACAAACAGAAATTTCTTTGCCCCAGTTGGAATAAGCTGCTTTGCGTTTTTGGCTGGTGGAAGCGGCTACAGCCATCACATCTCTGTGGGTACAATTTCCATTTAAAATAGCACGGGCTTGTTTTACAATGCCATAAGAGGGATGCCGCCATTTAAAATCTGTATTGGAAATATCATTTACTGGTGCATTAAAATTACCGGCTGCAAAAACAATAACGCAGCCTTTGCCACGAGGGCCACCACTTTTTGCTAATTCTGTAAATTTGTGATCCAACAGGCTGCCCAATGGTGCATATACTGGGACAGGGCCCCAACTGCATGAAATAACGTCAGCATATTTTCCGGTATAATCAAAGATTTCGAATAACAAATCATCATCCGCTGCAAGGTCAAAACGGACAGGCATGAAAGCACATTTGGGGGCTATCCCAACGATTCCGCTGCCGTTTTCTTCTCCAATGGCAACACCTGCACAGGGTGTACCATGATAATCATTGTGTGCAGCGTCAGGAAAGGGATGAATGTCACCGTCAACAAAATCTCTGGCATGCACGACTTTATTTTGCCCTTTCAAATCAGGGTGTGAAAGATCAAAGCCATCATCTAAAATGGCAATGACAACATCGCGTGAGCCTTTTGTGATTTTCCAGGCTTCAAGTGCGTTTACATCAGCACCGGCCAACAGTTCAATTCCTTGTTTACTTTGCAAATGCCACTGATTATCTAACATCGAATCTGTTTGCGGAGAATATTTGTCAAAACGGTTGACGAGATTGGGTTCGGCAAATTGGATGACCTCATATTCCATCAAATCATTGCAGAGTTTTACTGGATTTTTCTTGGCAGAGCTGGTTACCTTGAACAAAAAGGATTTGTTGTCCTTGGAATATTCTTTTATAAACTGAAGACCATGCTTACCCATGATCTCCTCAATTTTGGAAGCACTCGTCCTTTTTTTAAAATTAACAGCTACCATTTCGGTAATGTAATAACGCGTAGCCGGGTCACCGGAAGGATTGTAAGAATGATGGAATACGCAACGCGTTTCGAAGCTGGTTCGAAGGTGATCTAAATATCCATCGACATCGCTTTCCGTCGTTTTTATTTTATAAACATTATTAAAAACTTGTTTGACTTGTTTGATTTCTGTGAGATTATTGACTTCCTCAACCATTCTCTTATTCGGTAAAACCGCAGTGAATACTTCTGTTTCTTTCTGAACCTGGATTTCTTTGCCGTTGCGATGGAGGATATAATTTTTTGCCATGATTCGGGAGCTATTTTTAAAACAAATACATGATTAAAAATAGTAATTTATTTCTGTTTCCGGCATTTTTATATTACTCGCTTTTATAAATAATTTCTATAGAACTGAATATTAGTCGTTTACCAAAAGATTTATGGGATTACTCAAAATACTTATATTTATAGAGGATTATGAGATAAGGTTTTCCAGTGTCCAACCTAGTCTCTTTTACTATATCTCCATTTTCATTGTACTCATATTCTCTGTAGCGGTGATCGAGTGTTACACGGATTAGGTTTCCAAAAGAATCGTAGTCATTAGTGTAATTATATACCCTCTCTGTACCATTTGAATAAGAAGTATTACGTTTTATAAAATTTCCATATTCATCAAATTCATTGTTAACCTTGGTTTGTTTTTGAAAGTTATTTTCTTTAATGACTTTATCATCCTCGTTGAATTCAATTATTGATACAACCTGAGATTGGTATTTAATTGTATCAATATATCTTCCATCTTCAAAGTGTGTATATTCATGTACTAATTCATTAGTGTAGCTTGATTGTTTTTCCTGCATTATAATTTTTCGATCTTTTTCGTCGTATTCGTAGCTGTAGTTTTCTTTATATATTTTATTAGGATCAAAATTTTCGGTGATTTTGCTGACAATATTTAAGTGTTCATCATAAGTCCACTTTGTGTTTACTATTACTAAACCGTTAAGCTTAGAATATTGGGATTCTTCGATTGGTTTTCCTTTAAGGTTAAACTCTGTAATGGATTTTAACAACAACGTATCAAATTCCGGAGGTGGAAGAACCCATTGTTCTTCTATATGAATTATTTTTTTATCGTTATCATCTTTTGGTGCTTCCTTGGGGCTTGTACAATTTGCTAATAATGATATTAAAACAAGGCCAATGATCCAATTGATATTTAAAAAATTCGATAACATAGTTTAATTCGATTTAGAATAATTGAGAAGATGAAGCCAAAATGATATCTTTTGATTGGATAATCAAGAACCAGCTTATTTGTTGATTAGTTTTCTATTCCCAAAGAATATACCATTGTAAATCGGTAAAGTTTGATTGATATTATTCCCAACCAAATTACAATTCCAAATTAGCGAAAATGGTTAAAAGAATTGGAATTAAATCTCGTGAATCATTGGTTCATTTCCAGAATTGGAATTGGAAAAAAAGAATTGAAGATTTTACGAGTATTAATTTTTAAACAAGGAATCAACAAAAGCATTTTTATTAAAAACCTGTAATTGATCGATGGATTCTCCAACGCCAATATATTTGATCGGAATCTTAAATTGGTCAGAGATGCCAATAGCAACGCCACCTTTTGCAGTGCCGTCTAATTTTGTCAGAGCCAAAGAGCTAACCTCAGTGGCCGCAGTAAATTGCTTGGCTTGTTCTATTGCATTTTGACCGGTCGTTGCATCGAGTACTAGCACTACATCATGAGGAGCGCCTTCCAGCCTTTTATCGATGGACCGTTTGATTTTTGAAAGTTCATTCATCAAATTGATCTTGGTATGCAAACGTCCTGCGGTATCAATAATGGCTACATCACAATTGTTTTTGATTGCATAATCCACAGTTTCATAAGCTACAGCAGCTGGATCTGTTTTCATTCCTTTTGAAAAGAAATCACAACCTACTCTTTCTGACCAGATCTTTAATTGATCTACCGCTGCGGCACGGAAAGTATCCGCTGCGCCAAGCACTACTTTTTTCCCTTGGAGTTTATATTGATGGGCTAGTTTTCCAATTGTTGTCGTTTTGCCAACTCCGTTGACACCGACAAACATGATAACATAAGGTTTCTTATCTTCGGGGATTGTAAAGTCGTCAAGTTCTCCGGTATTGTTTTCCGCTAAAAGCTGAACAATTTCATCACGAAGGATGGAATTGAGTTCTTCGGTATTGATATATTTGTCGCGGGCAACTCTTGCTTCAATGCGTTCAATTATTTTGACAGTTGTATCAAGCCCTACATCTGAAGAAATCAAAATGCTCTCTAATTCATCCAGCACTTCTACATCGACGGTAGCTTTTCCGGCGACAGCGCGAGAGATTTTCGAAAAAAAGTTGGATTTGGTTTTTTCCAGTCCTTTATCGAGCTCTTCTTCTTTCTTTTTAGTAAAAAATTTATTAAAAAAACTCATAAGTGAAATAGTTAGTAGTTGCTGGTTTCTAGATTGAAGTTATAATGCCTTCTCTTGCCTTGTTTTTGGTTTTACGGATTGCTGTTCAAAACAAGGAATAGCTAATCAATAATTTCTTTCCCTCACATATTCCTTTCAATCATATAAAATAAAAGGCTTTTCTTACAAAGAAGAAAAGCCTTTTATTTGTTTCAAATATCGGTAAGTATCTTATTTTTTAGCGAAAAAATCTTTTACTTCTTCTTTGTGGATCATCACTTCTTTATAAGAGTATTTTCCAGTTTTATGATCTTTGATACTTTTGATAACTTTTACAAATTCCCGACCTGATCCCGCGTTCTGAGCACGTTGTGCTACTCTTGCGTTTTTCGATACTTTAGCCATAGCTTAAAAATTTAATAGTGAATGAAAACCAATTACCGGCAAAAACCGGCAGTTGGTATTATTTTATTTCTCTGTGAACGGTTACCTTTTTCAGGATGGCGTTGAATTTTTTTAATTCAAGGCGTTCGGGGGTATTTTTTCGGTTCTTTTGTGTAATATACCGAGAAGTTCCAGCCATACCAGATTCTTTGTGCTCTGTGCACTCCAAGATAATTTGCTGGCGGTTTCCTTTACTTTTAGCCACTTCTTTCTAATTTTTAGATTATAGAATGTATTATTTAGGATAATTTTACTCCAGTGTCAACACCGTTTCGTTCCAACTTTTTCAGATAAGCGTAAACACCCAATTTGTTGATTGTTTTTATTGCTTTGGTTGAAACTTTCATTGATACTGTCTGGTCCAATTCAGGAATATAAAAGCGTTTCTTTTGAATATTTGGCAAAAAACGACGCTTTGTTTTCGCATTTGAGTGCGAAACATTGTTTCCAGTGATTGGCCGCTTACCAGTTAATTGACATACTTTCGACATAATATTTTCAGTTTTCGATTTTCTTATTCCTGTAAAAGGAAACGAAAAGATTAATTTTAATTTGTTGTGACCACGGCAGGACTCGAACCTGCAACCTCTTGATTCGTAGTCAAGTGCTCTATCCAGTTGAGCTACGAGGCCTGCTATTTATTGTTAAATTATCATGAGCATTACTTCCAGTAAACCCCAAATTAAGGCACTTCTGCCAATTGGTCTGCAAAGATAAGTGTTTGTAAGGTTAATATAAAGCTTTCGTTTAAAAAAAATCTAATTTTTTAAATAGCAGATCAGATGGCTGTCAATAAGACTGAAGTCTGGTTTATTGAAACTAAAAGTTCGGATAGATGATTGCAAATTTTGAAGAAACAATATCCGATGAATTTCCAATCGTGATCATATACACGCCTGTAGGCCAATCGTTTGTTTCGATATTTAATGCCTGTTCGGCACAAAACTCAGGAATTGTCTCAACATAAAATAATTGTCCCATCGAATTAAAAATATTGATCTGGTATTCTTTAAATTCGGGAGTTTGGTATTCTACTTTTATGTAACCTCTTGTTGAAGGATTTGGAAATATCTTTGAAATTGCGAGACCACCTTTTGTACTGCCGAACTCATTTTGCAACAATTTTAAACTGTTAAAAAGATTGAGCCTGCCACCGGTGAGGGTCTTTCCATCCAAAGATGCCAGGGTGTCAACTCCATCTAAAATCACTTTTTTTATCAATAATGCTGTTTCACTAGGATTACTCTTTGCCTGTGCCATCAATCCTTCACAGGGCAAGCTATAAAGCAGGCCGACAGATCCGCTAACATGAGGGGTCGCAGCTGAAGTTCCTCCAAAAGTGCCGTAATCACTATTGGGTTTGAGGGTATATGAATTTTTGCCAGGCGCAGCTAAATCGATGTAAGTAGTGCTGTAGCCCGCTGCCAGTTCGTCATCAATGTCTGTATTGGTCACAGCGATCAAATAGTCGCTGGAACAGGTAGCTGGCATGTCTCCGTTAAAATCAATATTCATTTTGGCGTTAGTAGTAGCACCGGCTGACAGTACACCTACGCTTCCCATCATTTCATACATCTCACACCACATTGGAAAAAATGGATTATCATCCGGAAAAGCATCGTCGACGCCAAACGACGAATTGGTCGCTACTACAAAAGCGCCTTCCATGCCATTGCTGTCATTGTAAGCTTTGCGCTTTTGATAAACATACTCGTAGGATTCAATGATTTTATCGAAATTGAGGTTATTGCTGACGATCATCAGTTTGATATTCCAGTTCACGCCTGTCACACCAAGAGTATTGTTTCCTTTAGCTCCCATGATTCCCATCACACTCGTGCCATGACTATCTTTGATCGGATTGTCCGTACTGTCCATTACATTTATGCCATAATAATCATCGATATATCCATTGTCATCATTATCTATTCCATCGTCAGGGATTTCATCTGTATTTTCCCAGATATTACCCTGTACGTCAAGGTGATCGATATCGCCGCCTTCAATTACTGCAATGACAATTTCTACATTATCTTCCGTCAATCCACCTTTCGTTATGTCCCAGGCTTCCGGAGCGCTGATGCGATCCATGTCCCACTGTTCATCGTAAAAAGAGTCATCGGGAAAAGTGTTGCGATATTGTAAACGAAAATTGAAATCGGCAATGTTGACGAGGGGAAGATTTCGGATCTTTTGTAAAATATCATCTCTAGTAGAAACATCCTCGTCATATTTGAATAGGTAAAGGTCTAACTTTTTTGAAATGATATTTTTGAACGAAAGGGAGTTAAAAGGATGTAAATATTTATTAATAAACAATTGATGATCACTACCTTCTTCAAGTTGTATTAAGATTTCATCAGGGATAATTTCAATGCCTTGTTGTGAAAAGCTCAAATTGGTAAGAAACAGAAAAATTACAGTAAAACTCAAGGTCTTCATAGCCACGTTCTTTTGAATCAATTTGCTAAAGTTTTTATATCGTTATTGGGCTAAATTATCAACAAGCTATTTTTTTAGCTATCATAAAATAAGTCTAAAAACTTCCTTTTAATCCCTTATTTTTACTCATTTTACAATAGCAAATAGCTTATCAACAATTTTTTACGCCTACTTATAAACGTAAAAATAATAGCATGGTATAAGTTTTACCACAATTCTTTTCTTAAAGTTTCAAAATAGCGTATGGCATGCATTAAGCGATTTCCATACCAAGAGAACAATTCTCCATCAACCAATTTTACCATTTGCTGGGGACAATATTCCTGAATTTCAGCGATATGTTTTTCTTTAAAAGGGTAGGGTTCTGAAGAGAGCAGGATGATTTCCGGTGCTGCTTTCGCGAGTTCTTCTAAAGTTATGGAAGGATATCTTTGAAGGTGATCAAATACATTCTTGAATCCCGCGATTTTAAGCATTTCATTGATAAAAGTTTGATCGGCAGCAACCATGAACGGTTTGCGCCAGATGAGATAGGCTACTGATTTTTCAGGGAAAGATTTTGAAGATTCGATGAATGTTGAAAACAATTTTTTCAATTGATGACTCAGTTGGGCCGCTGGGGTAGCTCGGTCGGTTATTTCGCCAATCTGTTCAATCATTTCAAAAGCGTCTTCCAGTTTTTTGATATCGCTCATCCACACCGGAAACTGCTGAGCCAGTTGTTCGATTTGAGTCTTTTCGTTTTCTTCTTTGTTTCCGATGATCAAATCAGGTTGGAGGCTAGTGATCTTTTCAAAGTTCAAGTTTTTAGTACCGCCGATTTTAACTTTTTTCCGAGATTTTACTTCCGGATGAACGCAAAATTTTGTGATACCAACAACAGTTTCATCGAGTCCCAAATAAAATAACAACTCCGTCTGAGAAGGAACCAGCGAAATGATTCTTTTAAGAGGATAATTGAAACTGACCTTTCGGCCCATTTGGTCTGTGAAGGTTTTCATCATAAAAAGGTATGTATGAATTCATACAAAGATGAGGAATAATTGATTGATTTTTTTTACCTTAATTAATGAACGTTCTTTCTACTATTTTTATAAAAAACTATTAACACTAAACGCGGAATAATGTCTGAATTCAAAATTCCCCCGATTTCCACACTAGTCGGATCTACTCTTTCTAACTTTAATAAAGCTGTAAAAGGGCGGCTTGTTGAAAAAAAATATTACAAGAAATATTTACTAACAAAACTGTTGTTAATTGGGGCTTATCCATTTCATCTATGGGAAGAACTAACGATTAACAGAAAAGCCAGGAGTTTTCAACCGGAAACGCCCCCCTTATTTATTTTGGGCCATTGGCGCAGTGGTACCACCCTTTTACATAATATACTTTGCCGGGCTGATGATGCAGCTTTCATTTCCACCTATCATTCTTTGTTTCCTAACAATCTTCAAAGCAAGTGGCTGTTTAAAAATTTTATGAAAGCAAAGATACCGTTAAAAAGACCTGGCGATAATGTAAAACTCAATGTTGATTATCCGCAAGAAGATGAGTTTGCTATTGGAAATGTTATGCCATCCAGTTATTACAATTTCTTCTATTTCCCGAAAGATTACAAAGAATATTACGAGAAATTTATTCGGTTTAAAACATTTGATCAGTTGGAGATCGAAAACTGGGGTGATCAATATAAACTTCTAATTAGCAAAGCTTTAATGAATACTGCAGGCTCAAGGGTGATCCTTAAAAATCCAGTAAATACCGGACGCTTGAAATTACTCTCGGAACTGTTCCCGGAAGGCAAGTTTATTCATATTTACAGAAATCCTGTGACCGTTTTTTTGTCAACCAGAAAGTTTTTTTTAGAACTTTTTCCAACACTTTGGTTTCATGAAGTGGACCAGGATTTTATTACAGAAATGATTATTGAGGTTTACAGAAATTTGTATACGGATTATTTCAATCAAGTATCGCAAGTTTCCCCTGATCGCATTTACGAGTTGAAATTTGAAGCATTTGAAAAAGACCCCGTTTCTTATTTGAAAGAGATTTACACTTACTTTGGCTTTGAAAATTTTGAAGTACAAAAGCCCCATTTTGAAAATTATTTAAACTCTTTGAAAGGATACAAAAAAAATAAATACACGATCAGTAAAGCCGAATTGGCCATAATTGAAGAAAAGTGGGGTTTCGCTTTTGAAAAATGGAATTATGGCTTACCGCAAAATATGGAGGTTTATTGAGGGGGAAGGTGAGATGATGAGGCATATTGATCAACTCAATGCGCTTTGTCAAACATTTTTTCACCTGCTTCGATCGCTACTTCAAGATGATTTTCCTGAGGAGGGATCGGGCAGTTATAGCCATCACTGAATGCACAATAGGGATTGTAACACTTATTGAAATCTAGAATTAATTTGTCCTCTTTTATATCGCTGATCATAATATCAAAATATCGTCCTCCGCCGTACGTTGTTTCGCCATTTGTGAGATCCTTAAAAGGAATGAAAAGGTATTCTTTATATTTTTCCATCTTTTGCAGCATCAGATTTTGATAAACTGCCAGCTGTAAATCCTGGCCATTCAATTGAAAAGATAACATGCCGTATTTGACAAACTTTTTGGTTTTTCCACTATAAGTTGCCATATCAAAAGATTCCTCCTTTGGCGTTCTTTGAAAAGTACATTTAACTTTGTATTTCTTTTTTGGCCTGTAAAATTTAAGGTACTTTAAATCGGCTTCCTTGTTATAAAACGGAGAATGTTCTTCGCTTAAAAAATCAGCTTTGTATTTTTTGCGATATTCTCTGGTCTCTTTTTTTACAGATTGAGCTTGAACCAATGAGATACCGGAAACCAACAGGGTTGAAAATAAGATGACTTTTTTCAGCATACTTGATTAAAATTATTCAACAACCAATACAATTTTATCTTGTAATTTGTTGATAGCTATTCGCGATATATTCTTCATACCATAATAACTAAAATCAGCGATTTCTAACCAGGAAGTATCAAGCGCTTTATTAAATTTGAAAACCTTTGTTCCGCTAGCCATGATTATAGTGCCATCCCCTAACACCGCAAAATCTTCACTATCCGGTAAAGTCGCTGTGATCAATTGATTGTTGTAGGTCCGGGCATGCATTCTTTTGATCAGCCAGGTATTGTTATTCACTTTATGAACGAAAGCGATATCTCCATTTGGCATTTGCTGGAAACATCTTCCAATGTTTGACATAATATTTCGTTTGGACTGATCTCTGGTATTTGCGACAATCATATAATGAGGATTATTGACAATAAACAGCATGACTTCGCGGTAATTCAACCAAAAATGATATCCAACATCAAAGATAGATGTGAAAACCGGCAGCCCGTTATTGGAGCGGTCAATAGGAAATTTCCAAAGTCGCTGGCTGTTATCTTCGTCAACCTCAACGCGGACACAGCTAAAAAAGGCCTTTTTGTTTGCTTCGCCTATATCAGGGACCAAAGTAGCCGAGTATTCACTTTCGACAGTAGCCGTTACCTGAGTCAAAACATTTTTTTTGATATCTAAAGCGTAGATGTCCGTTTGGGTGGTATCCTCTGGAAATTGAACCGTTAGGTAAATTTCATTATCGCTCATAAAAAACGGTTGATTATTATAACCGTTTGGATTGAAGCCTGTTATAAATTTTGGATTGGAAAACTGAAATATGCTATCTGTTTTTTGATTTAAATCAAAAAGAAGCAAATTAGTATTTGGCAATTGTTGTGCAAATGATGTGGAGCTTATTACCACAAAAGAAAGAACAAAAAGTAAAAGCGTTCGCATCGGTTTGTATTTTGAATGGTAGCTAAATTTTATCTGCTCGCGGCTAATATATTATTTTTTCAACACAATCTTGTTTTTGACTTGCCTTGTTTCAGACCTGCGCTTCCATTTTCTAAACCAGCTAATCAATATTCACAATACCTTCAATATCTTTGAAAGAGATCGTAAACTCTGTGGTACCCAAGGCATACGGAGCCGCTTCATAAGGATTGTAGTAAAAAAATATCCCATCTTTTTTTATTGCAAAATTTTCTGATAATTGAAATCCTTCTCCAAAGAAAAAATCGTTGATGTCTGCTTCGTTGAGGTCATAATCTGAAATGCGAGCTTCAATAAACCTTTTCTGAGCTAATTCTTTAAATGCTTTAGCATCTTCGACGATATCCATTAATTTTAATTCCTGACCGGTATCGAGATTAAAATTGGCTATTGAAGTATGCTGATTTGGATGAGCACCGCCCATAAAAGAATAAGTGGACAAAGTGATGACCGCATAATTTCCAACTATTTCAGCCGCTCCACTCATATCAACCTCCCAACCCATTTCGTAATCCTCAAATTCATTAATCTGATCCTGGTAATATTTTATCAATTGCTGCGCAGCGCTGTCAAAGTTATTGATTGATTCGTTTGGATCAGGAACAATTGATTCCATGATCATGCTGTTAATAAATTGATTAATTGCATTACGCGTCTCTTCTTTTCCATCTTTTGCAACTGGATAATGTGCTTTTATGACGACACATTTTAAGTGATCTTCTTTGCATTCTCCTCCTTTACGTTCAAAAGATTTCATTTCAAAACTGATTGGAAGGACTTCATTTTCTGACGGTTTTTCTGATTTGTCTTTTGTACCGTTTTTACAGGAAAATAATAATGTCAGTCCGAGGAATAATACGAGATAGTTCAATTGTTGGGTCATACAAAGAAATTCAAATGATTTTAGACAGTAATTTTTTCAAATTAAATTCCATTCTTTTCAATCTCTAAAATAGCGGCTACGTGTGCATCAGCGATCTTTTGACGAATTTCAGCTTTCATCAACATAGCACATTCCGCTTTATTGGTATAAAAACCATTTTCCGTAAGTACAGCGGGCATGCTGGTATTGCGAAGCACATAGAATTGTTTTCGGCCCGGATAAGATTTCAATTTGCGGTTGGTCCAGCCTGTTTTGGCAATCAGGTGTTTTTGAAAAATACGCGCAAGAGCCTGACCGGATCGGCTTTCATGAAAATGCCAGGTTTCGATACCTTTTGGAGCTTCCCAACCACTACTGCCAAATGCATTTGAATGGATGGAAAGAAAAATTTTAGGGAGATCAGCCTCTTTTTCATTAGCCCGTTCAACACGACCCTGAAGAAAATTATCGATATCCACTTCGGGTACCACGTTAAAGTATTTCACGCCTAACTCATCCAATTGTTTCATGATTCGTTTGACGATGTCCCTGTTAAATTCATATTCAAAAAACCGGGAACCGTCTTCAAATTTTGGAGAGCGTTTGCCTGCAGTTTGTTTTCCGTGGCCATTATCAAGGCACCATAGATATCTGGCTTTATGCTTCGGTTTCGTTAGTTCTGGCTCCGCTTCTGGTATCGGTTTTTCTGTTTCCGTTTTGACTTCGGCAGGATCATCACCTGGTTGGAGTTTTACAGGTTCTTTTTCACTTACTATGATTACGGTTGAAGCCGTGTCGGGCTTGATTTCAGCAGCATCAGTTGGTAGATCAGGTTCTGGAACAGGAAGTTTTGTAGTGGTTTTTATTGGTTTTTCCTTTGGCGGGGGTTTTACCGTTTTTGGTGGAGTGGTTACAGGTTTTGGTTTGGAACCTCCGGAAAACAAGTTTTTAAAAAAGGCAATTATTTTGTCAAGCATGAGTTGAAATTTCAGGTTGCTGATTCAGGTATTTATAATCAACCAAATATATAAAATAATGTAGATATAAAAACGCTTCTCGCCGTTTTTGATTTTTAGTTGCTAAGTTATTAGAGTGACACGCACGTTGATAAAAACAGAATTTGCAATAAAACGAACAAAAAAACAGAATACCCCTGATTTTCCTGTTGCTTCTTCTATCACATTTTGGTAGCTCCTGAGAAAATACGATTCCAGCGTATTCCATTAAACATGCTGCCATCTTTTGTTGAAAACCAAATAAATAGTGGCTTTCCGACTACATGGTCTGCAGGTACAAATCCCCAAAACCTCGAATCTTCAGAGTTGTGGCGGTTGTCTCCCATCATCCAGTAATAATTTTGTTTGAAAGTGTAAGTGCTCGCTTCTTCTCCATTAATAAAGACTTTTCCATTTTTAACATTCACGGTGTTTGATCCATCGTACACTTCAATGATTCGTTTGTACAAAGCAATATTTTCTGGACTCAGATTGACCGTAGCTCCCTCTGCAGGAATGGTAATGGGTCCATAATTGTCAACTGACCAATTTGGGAAATTCACCGGATCGTGAGGAAATAAAGCTCGGGGATTTGGAGGATAAGCTACTTTTTCTAATTGAATATTATTTCCGGTAGCTTTAATTTTATCAACCTGATCCTGATTTAAAACCAGTGTTCTGGCTTCTACTCTGAGGTCTTGCACCTGATCTTCCTTACTGACTCCCCATTCATCTAATTTACTTAAATTTAAATCAACGTTTTGCGGAGTTATGGTGTAACGAAACTGAATGTTTGTGGGATTAACTGCAGCCTGGTCATTGATATAAACCTGGTGGTCTTTGATTTCAAGTTTATCTCCCGGGATGGCGATGCAACGTTTGATATAGTGGTCTTTTTTATCAATGGGCCGCACTCTTAATCCATACTGTTGTTTAAATCGGGAAACATTCGCGTTATTTCTACGGATATCATAAATACTGTAAGTTCTACCGGGAGTTACAAAGACACTATCGCCTTCAGGATAATTAAAAACAACCGGTTCGTTGTTTTCGATTTTTTCAATGGCATTTAACCTGCGCATTTTAACGTTAGGCGATTTCAAGTATGATTCGCTACCAATGAATGGGATGGTGTTGTGAACAAGGGGGAATTGAATCACTGTGGTTGGGGTACGAATTCCGTAATGGGCTTTGCTCACGAATAAAAAATCTCCAACAAGCAGTGAGCCTTCCATTGAAGAGGTAGGGATCACATAAGCTTCAATTAAAAACATTCGGATAAATGCAGCAGCAAATACGGCAAATATGATTGCTTCAGCCCATTCACGGCCTACGCTTTTGGTATATGGATTATTGGCTTCAAGTTTCTTGAGTTGATATTTTTCATCTTTTTCCCTGGCTTCAGCTATTTTTTGAGCATATTCTTTCTCTAATTTTAGGGTTGCTCCCAAGTATTTAGCTTCTTTTTTACTACCTAAAAGGTAAAAAGGAATGGGAGCGTAAATAACGGCCATTGCAGCGTCTTTGAAAGTAAGTTTTCCGAAAGACCGAACCATATCTACACATAAGCCCACATAAATAAAAATATTGACGATAGGTATCAGCAGTAAGGCTGCCCACCAACCAGGACGGCCCACTATTTTGCTCCAAACCACAAAGTTGTAACCTGGAACAAGTGCTTTCCAACCAGCTTCTCCGGCTTTTTCAAAAAGTTTATACAGGGTTACAAAAACGAGGATGAAATAGATAATTGTGAATATCAGAATGCTCACTTTTCGAAATTTAATGAGTAATAAAAAAAACGCAAAACCAAAGTATTTTACTCCAAAGAAAAAGAATGGTTGCGTTATAAAAAACCAGTAATATACTGTTTTGCAAATCGCTGCAAATATAACTTAAAAAGCGAATTAGCAAGTGTAAAAGAAAGCTTAAGATAGAACTGTAACTGAAATTCTTCGACTGGTTGGGCTTTATTTCCTACAAAAAAATAACGTTAATCTATGTCTTCAAGCACAAAACCTTCAATGTAAAGAATTTCTGCGGTTCGCTGACCGTGAAAATATACTTTTATTTTTTTTCGGAAATAACCTGTTTTGGCAGCATCATAAATGATTTCAACAACACTGGTATCTGCAGCGGCTGTAGGCTCCTCTTCCCAATTGGAGGCAGTGCAACCACAAGAAGTTCTGACATTATCAATGGTTAAAAGTTGATCAGAAACGTTCACAAATTTAAAACTGTGATTAACAGGTACGCTTAGCTCAATATCACCAAAATCGTGTTCCAGGGGAGATAGCCATTCAACTTTTGACTCGTTGATTGGAAGAAAGGGGATCATTATTAGAGAAAGAAGATATACTATTTTCATGAATTCAGAAATAACAGAATGATCGTTTACAAGCGTTTTTAAGGTATTTTATAAATAAACATGATTTTCCACCTATTTAGTTTACGTATTACTTAAAAAAAAACAAAACCTGCTTGCATTACACGATAATACAAGCAGGTTTTATTTATCTGGGTTTTAACTTATTTCAAAGTGACCGAACCGTTACCGGATAAGTATCCTTTGTTATAAACTTCAACATCATAAGTTCCTTTTGAAAAAGGAGTATTAGGCTGCCAGTGAAAACAGGCCTGCATGTCTTCATTATTGTAATCCAATTCTTTCACTTGAGTAAAACGAATTTCTTCTCCGGTTTTGGTATTAGTAGTAATTCCAGAACCGAGGTCTTCAACAGCCAAAGTTTCGCCTACCGGATTAATGATCCGAATATAAAACTGCTCCATTCCTGCATCTGTAATTTCATTTGCTGTAGCAGTAAAACATATTTTAAGATATTCTACATTATTGGCGTAACTTTTCTTTTTTGGTTTACCGCTTTGTTTGTTTTTCCAACCGGTAGCTGTGACATCGGCTACATTGATGACAGAAGCATAATTCACTTTTTTGGACAGTTCGGATTTTTCAGATTCCAGGTTTTCTTTTTCACTAACCAGGGCTGCTTTTGCTGTTAAAAGTTCATTATTCATGGTTCGCTCTTGATTCACTTCATCAGAAAGCATCTTTTTATCCTCAGTCAATTGCATGTTTGCATCGGCAAGCATCATATTTTCTTCTTTGAGCGTATTGATCTCAACCAGGTAATTATCAAGTTGTGCTTTCAATTGAGATATTTGCTCACGTGCAGAAGCGAGTTCATTTTTAGATGATTTGCCTTGGCGAATCATTTTGTCAATCCTGTCTTTTTGTGCGGTTAATTCTTCTTTTTGCTGGTCAATAAGTGCATTCAAATTTTCTGCCTGACCACGCATTCCTTCAAGTTGAGCAAGTGCATCGTAATACTCTTTTTCAAGTTCAACTTTTAATTGTTCTGCTTCTTCTAGCTCCAGGTTTTGGGATTCGATTTTTCTGTCCTGACTGATTTTATTGTATACCAGGAAGGCGTTGAGGCCTAATAGTGCTACAATAACTACTGCCGCAATGGCTGTTAATTTTTGCTTTGAATCTTTTGTGAAACTCATAATTGGTGATTTTAGGTTTACAAATGGTTTCAAAAATTTTAATTTAAATAATTTCTATTCAATTAAGAAATTTTGAATCATCTGTTCATTTAGACTTAAATTAAATGGTTTGTTATAATAACGTTAAAAGAGTAACTTTTTAGTGTAACGATAAAAAAAATCTTTTGTGTCTAAAAAGTTAAAGTAACTAATCGATTATTGATTGATAGATATTGTATGAATTTATAATAATTTTAAAATTTAATATAATTGCTAATGAAACATTCGCAGATTGTTTTCAGGCTTATTTAAATTTGATATTTTTATGGAAAATCGTTTCATTTAGCGTCATAGTTATCAAGAAACTGAGTCAATCTACTATTAAAAGAATAAAATAAAAATAGACTATGTTAGAAAATCTAGACATTGCCAATGTACTTTTTCTTGATATTGAAACGGTATCGGGAGAATCAACTTATGATGACCTATCTGAAAATTTTCAAAAACTTTGGAAATTAAAAAGCCGTCAGATTCTACGAAAATACGATGAAGAAATCGAAGATGAAGAAGCCAATGTACTTTATAGTGACAAGGCAGGGATCTTTGCTGAATTTGGAAAAATCGTTTGCATTTCCGTTGGCATTGTTGTCCGAAATCCAGATACCAAACAACTTGAATTGCGTTTGAAATCCTTTGCTAATGACGATGAAGCATTATTACTCAAGGATTTTTCACAATTGGTAGATCAATACTATAACAACCCAAATAAGCATTTTTTTTGTGGTCATAATATTCGCGAATTTGATATTCCCTACATTTGCCGCCGCCTGCTCATAAACCAACTGCCGCTGCCTAAGTCGCTCAATATTACCGGTAAAAAGCCCTGGGAAACAAAACATTTTATTGATACACTGGAACTGTGGAAATTTGGAGATTATAAAAATTATACTTCGCTAAATTTATTGACGAATATTTTCGGAATCCCTTCCCCAAAAGATGACATTGACGGTAGTGAGGTTGGAAGTATTTACTGGAAAGAAAAGGATTTGGATCGTATCGCCGTTTATTGCGAAAAAGATGTACTTGCTGTAGTCCAATTGCTTTTAAAATACATGCGTCAATCAATTTTAGAAGAAAAGCAAATCATTCACGTCGATAAAAAGGTGGTTTAAAATTCTTTTCGAATAAAATCTTTTGTAGCGGCACTAATATTCGATAAATTTGCAACATGAAGCATCTTATAGCACCTTCCGTTTTAGCAGCTGACTTTACAAAGCTAGGTCAAGATATCGAAATGGTTAACAACAGCGAAGCCGACTGGTTTCATGTGGATGTGATGGACGGCCGTTTTGTGCCAAACATTTCTTTCGGCATGTTTATCGTTAAAGCGATTAAAAAAATTGCTAAAAAACCTTTGGATGTTCATTTGATGATCGTTGAGCCCGAAAAGTATATCGAACAGTTTCGAGAAGCAGGAGCTGATGTTATTACGGTTCATTATGAAGCCTGTCCTCATCTGCACCGAACTATTCAGCAAATTAAGGCAACAGGTGCCAAGGCTGGCGTGGCTTTAAATCCACATACGCCGGTTCACTTGCTGGAAGATATTCTCCCAGATCTCGACCTCGTTTTAATAATGTCCGTAAATCCGGGGTTTGGCGGCCAAAAATTTATCTATCAAACCATACCGAAAGTGAGAAAACTTGCTGAAATGATCACAACAAGAAATCTCGCTACTATTATCGAAATTGACGGCGGAGTCGGACTGCAAAATGCGGAAGAATTGCTAAAAGCTGGAGCAAGAGTCCTGGTAGCGGGAAGCAGCGTTTTTAAGTCTGAAAGTCCACAGGACACCATTTCTCGCATGAAAAGTATTGGCCAGAATACTTTGATGGTGTAAACATCGTTTTTTGAGTAATCAATTTTCATATCATAAAAAATCCTCAAATTAGGCAGGGTTTTTAATGTAGTAAGTTTAATGCTTGCTGAATGTCTGAAAAACAATGATTTTATTTTTTTAACCCATAAAACTCAAACATTATGTCACTCAGACTTGGAGACACAGCACCTAATTTTACAGCAATGACTACCTTAGATGAAATTAATTTCTACGATTATTTAGGGGACAGCTGGGGATTGCTTTTTTCACATCCTGCTGATTATACACCTGTTTGTACTACAGAACTTGGACGTACCGCTCAATTGAAAAATGAATTTGACAAAAGAAACGTGAAAGTATTGGCTGTAAGCGTTGATGGCCTCGAAGATCACAAAGGTTGGATTAAAGACATCAACGAAACACAGCACACAACCGTGAATTTTCCGCTTATTGCGGATGAAGATCGGAAAGTGTCAAATCTTTATGGAATGATCCATCCGAATGCTTCTGAAACTTCTACTGTTCGTTCGGTATTTATTATCAGTCCGGATAAAAAGGTAAAGCTCACGCTGACTTATCCTGCATCAACTGGTAGAAATTTTAATGAAATCCTACGAGTTATTGATTCTTTACAATTGACTGCATATCACAGCGTAGCAACGCCAGCTGATTGGAAAAATGGAGAAGATTGTGTCGTTGTTCCGTCTATCCCTACTGAAGAAATTGCTGCGAAATTCCCAAAAGGTTATAAAGTGATAAAGCCTTATTTGAGAATGACACCGCAGCCTAACAAAGATTAATTTTTCTAAAAGCCAGATCAGTCTTTTGATTGAATCTGGCTTTCCTATTTTTATGCATCTACAATTAAGCAATTTGATGAAACACTTTTTTACACCCTTTTTGATTCTACTTTTCTCTTTTCAATTCCTGCAGGCACAAACCAAAGAGGTCGCTACCATCTTTGGAAAAGTAACTGATGCTTTAACCGGCGAACCTATCGAGTTTGTCACAGTGTATTTAAAAAACACCAATATAGCTACGGAGTCTAATTCAAAAGGGGAGTATGTTTTGAAGATTCCTGTCAACGAACGCTTTACGATTGTTTTTTCCCGTATTGGATACAAAGAAGGAACTTCCCGAATAAATCCACTGAGCAATGGAGCTTCCAGAAAAGTCGATGTTGTGCTCTCGTCATCAGAATCAAATATTGAAGTTGTTGTAACAGAAAGTCGAATTCAGGAGGAAGGCATGATCAGAGAAAATGTAACAGAACTCAAGTTGCTTCCAACGACCACCGGAAACTTTGAAAGTGTATTACCACATATCGCATTAGGAACAAGTAGTGGAACTGGTGGTGAATTGAGCTCCCAATATAATGTTCGAGGTGGAAATTATGATGAAAATTTAGTTTATGTAAATGATTTTGAAATCTATCGCCCACAACTTATCAGATCGGGCCAGCAGGAAGGACTGACGTTTCCAAATATTGATTTAATCCGCGATTTGTCCTTTTCTTCAGGAGGTTTTGAAGCGAAATATGGCGACAAACTATCTTCGGTTTTGGATGTTCATTATAAACGGCCCGACTCGCTAAGAGCTTCCGTAGGCTTGAGTTTTTTGGGAGGCTCCGCACATATCGAAGGAAGTTTTAAAGCTGGAAAAACAAATTATAATAAGGTGCGATATCTGGTTGGCGCAAGATATAAAACAACTAAATATTTGCTGGGGACCTTGGATGTAGAAGGAGAATACATTCCTAATTTTGCTGATATCCAAGCTTATATCACCTACGATATTAATCGAAACTGGCAAGTAGGTTTAATGGGCAATTACAATCGAAGCGAGTATCAATTTATACCGTCATCTCGAAATACTGCCTTAGGTTTGATTGATTTTGCACTAGAACTATTCACGGTTTTTGATGGTCAGGAGATTGATAATTTTACAACAGGCATGGGAGGTATTTCTTTGACTTATTTGCCCGATCGGAATTACAATCCGTATTTTCTGAAATTTCTAGCCTCCACTTATCAGAGCAATGAAGTTGAACGCTTTGATATTATTGGTGATTATTTGTTGGGGCAGATTGAATCCGGATTGGGTAGTGATGATTTTGGGGAAGTGGTTGCCGTTTTAGGTACTGGAACGCAGCAGCAATTTGTTCGAAATTATCTGGAATCCAGAGTTACCAATTTTGAGCATAAAGGAGGAATTGAGTTTCAAATAGATAATGACGATTTAAATTCAACCAGCAGTCATTTTGTTCAGTATAGTGTCAAATATCAAAATGAAATTATAGAGGATCAGCTCAACGAATGGGAAAGGCTTGATTCTGCCGGATATTCTTTACGTTACGATACTTTAGAGGTCCTGGTTTATGATGTTCTAAAAACGCGTAACTCCTTGAATTCGAATCGTTTTAATGCTTATTTGCAAGATACGTATACTATTCAGGACACTGTGAAAGAAATGAAAATTACGTTGGGTGTACGCGCATCTTATTGGGACCTGAACAAGGAGTTCTTTGTTTCACCCAGAGCTCAATTTTTATATAAACCGCTGAAGTGGGAGAAAGATATTTCCTTCCGTTTAGCATCGGGCCTTTATTTTCAGTCTCCATTTTACAGAGAATTGCGAAATCCTGAGGGAGTCGTCAATGAAAACACATTGTCTCAAAAATCTGCACATATCGTTGCTGGATTAACCTGGGATTTTTATAGTGGTAAAAATAATCCAAAAAAATTCAGGTTGATTTCTGAAATCTATTTTAAATACTTGTGGGACTTAGTTTCTTATGATGTGAACAACGTTCGTATTCGTTATTCCGGAGTGAATGATGCGACGGGTTATGTCGCTGGTTTGGATGTGCGATTAAATGGTGAATTTGTGCCGGGAGCTGAGTCATGGATCAATCTTTCGTTACTCAGAGCAAGAGAATCTCTGGATGGAATACAGCATCTAAAACGGGATATTGGGGATACAGAGGCGACACCTGTAAATGATGTTCCGCGGCCTACAGATCAATTTTTGACCCTATCCATGTTTTTTCAGGATTACTTGCCAATGAACGAAAACTTTAAAATGCACCTAAATTTTACAGTAGGTACAGGGCTTCCTTATGGTTTACCAAACAACAATATTGTTTATAGAAACACTTATCGTTTTCCGGCTTATCACCGTGTAGACATAGGTTTTTCCGTTCAATTGTGGGATGAGTCAAGAAGGGCTAAGAAACCGAATCATCCGCTAAGATTTTCGCGAAGGACCTGGCTGAGTTTGGAGATCTTTAATTTGTTGAAAGTAGCCAACGTAGCTTCGAATACCTGGATTAAAACCATTTATAACACCCAATATGCCATTCCAAATTTTTTAACTTCAAGAAGGATTAATTTGAGACTTAAAATGGATTTTTAATTATGAAGTTGTTTTAAAATGGAGGTTAAAATTGATTGTAAGTGCTTGATTTTCAAGACGAAGATCCATTATTTTTTCGTAGCCAAAGCTACGGTGAAAATAATTAGCTGAAGTATTGGAACTCAATGACTTGCAAGAAAATTATCTATCTATTTTAAAACAACTTCTATATTTTCAAGCTATAAAAACAAAAAAAGTGAAACGAATCTTTTTATCAATTGCAATTGGGGTACTTTGCTTTCAGTTCGTACATGCTCAATTTTCCCTTGGAGTTTCAGGTGGACTAAATTTGGCGAATATAAAATATGATGTGAAAATTGGAGGGTTTGAGGGATTTGATACAAAGAACGCGCTTTATTACTTTTTTGGAATTATACCGAAATACAATATCAATTCAAAGCTTTCTGTTAGCACTGATATTCAATATTCAATAAAAGGATATAGGTTGATGATAATGGAGTTTTTGGCATTCAAAAATATCAATATGTTTATTTGGATGTTTTACCAAAAGTGGAATATCATGTTCTCAAATTTCTTGCGATTGGCTTAGGTTGTAATATTGGGATAAGACTTGATGAAAAACTGAAAATTGGAGATGATGCCTGGCGTAGTACCAAAGATTTTGATAGCATAAAATCCTCAGATTTTGGAATTGTTGGCTCGGTGAGAGGGACTTTCAGGAATTTTTTCATCATTGTAGCTTATAATCATGGTTTACAAAACATTGTAAATGTCAACTATACAGACGAAATTGGACAACCGATCGATGTTAGTCAATACAACCGAAACCTTCAAATAGGTGTCGGCTACTTTATCGAATTAAAGAAAGATTAATTTATAGCACAAATTAGCTCTTTAGAACTTTCATTGATTGCCAGTGGTTGTTTAATTAACAACTAAAATTTATGACTTCCAATCGAAAAATAATAGGTCCTGTTGAGTTGGTCATCCTTTTGATCGCCCTGCTTTTGATTGCTTATATTTTATTAAAAAGTACCGGAGGTAGCGTTTTTGAGCAAGCTGAAGAAATTCAGATTGTGGATAATCCTGTTAGCGGTGAAGGAAAAAAGCAGGTTAGAAATTATGAAATGCAAAATGAGGACCGTGTAGAAGTGATTTTACAACAACTTTCGGAGAATTATACGGATGAAAAAAATACGATGCCAAAAGATGAAATCAATTATGATAAAACGATCTCAGAAGATGAATTGAATTATTTTGAAGAAGTCAAAGAAAAACATGCGAAGAAAGACACATCGAAAAACCCCTCTGATTGGCTTACCATATTACAAGCTTCCCACAAGACGTACAGCAAAATAAAATCTGTCTTTGAAAACGCTGATAATTCCGGCAAAGCCGTAAAAGAAGACAATGTATCAAAGATGCTCGAAAACGCAATTATTGCAAATAATATTTATTCAAAAATTGAAGAGCTTTTTCAAATATCTGAAGAAGACGCTAAAGCTTTTGCAGAAAAAGGAAAAAATGCTGTAAGCGACTGGGCTGAATTCATTGAGCAAAATCAGCAAAAAAATACCAATGGTCAATGATTTAGGTAAGTAGACTGGTGCCGTAGTTTTAAAAGATCAATAAATAATTGAGTCCGCAGATGTTTGCTTAAATTTGACTGTTTTTTCGTTTTCTTATTTTTAAATAATATTAAGTGATAAAAATTGGAGATTATTCTACACTAGAAATCCTTAAAGAACTTGATTTTGGCATGTACCTGGATGGAGGGCCTTTGGGTGAAATTCTCTTGCCGACAAAATATATTCCTGAAAATGCTAAGGTCGGCGATGAAATTGAGGTCTTTCTTTATAATGACTCGGAAGATCGTTTAATCGCAACTACCGAAAAGCCCAAAGCAAAAGTAGGGGAGTTCGCCTTATTAAAAGTCAAAGCGGTCAGTGAATATGGCGCTTTTTTGGATTGGGGTTTGTTAAAAGATTTGTTTGTTCCATTTAGGGAGCAGGTAGTGAAAATGCAGGTTGGAAATTACTATTTGGTTCGATTGTATCTTGACGAAAAGACGGACCGAATAGTCGCCTCTACGAGATGGCATCGATTTTTAGAAGATAAAAATGAAACGCTAAAGGAGCAGGAAGAGGTAGAAATTAAAATAGCGAGTCAAACTGATCTGGGATATAAAGTTATTGTAAATGATACCTATTGGGGCATTTTATATGAAAATGAGATATTCCAGCCTATCACAATCGGTGAGACCAAAAAAGCTTTCGTTAAAAAAATTAGGGAAGATGGCCGCATTGATATCATTCTAAAGAAACAGGGTGTTGAGGAAGTCGAGCATTCCAGAACCGACATTTTGAGTAAATTAAAAGCAAGTGGTGGTTTTCTTCCTTTAACGGATAAAAGTTCTCCGGAACTAATTTATCAGGAGATGCAAATGAGTAAAAAGGCTTTTAAAAGAGCAGTCGGAAATCTCTACAAACAAAAGTTGATCGAGCTGGAAAAAGATGGAATCCGGTTGGTAGAAAAAAACAAAAGTTCCTGATCACAATGGATCAGGAACTTTTAAGAAAAGTCTAAAATTAAGTCATAAGTTGTACTAGAAATTTATAAAATCATTACGAGGGTCTATCAAAATTGTAATATTCTACGAATATCTTCTTCACTTGTAATGTCCTGATCTACCAAATTCATAACGAAAGTATAATCACCTTCTTTAACATCTATTTCCTTAAACTTTTCAGGTGGAAAGATTGCAAGTTTATTTTCTTTTGTGATAATCCACATTAAATTTTCTGAAAACTTATTATAAACAACATTGGTCTTATCTTTTGCATAAAAACGATAAACGGTGTTTTTGTTTTTATCAACCAGATAAGCCATTTCCTGCTTATATTTTGTGGATTTGTTGTCAACAAAATCACCTTTTAATCGATAAACCGCTGGAGGTAATGGGCGGTCACAATTCCACGTACCCAGGCTGCTGGCAGAAAAACGATTGATCACTCTTTGTTTGACCATAAGATTGGTCGCTAAGTCATCACGGCCATTTGCTTTGTAGATGGCCAGCTTTTCCTCATAATCTTTTTCTGCGACTTTGCGCTCCAATTGCAGCCTTTTTTCCAATTCCAATTTCTGAGTCTGCAAGGCTTCTTCTCTTTCCGCTATTTTTACCTGAAATGCGGCAAAATCCTGATTGAATTCCTGAAGTGCAGCGTCATAATCCTGGCTATTCAAAACAGGGTTGACGATTACCTTGATTTCCTTGTTTGGGTTGATCAGCGTCAATTCATAATCACGATTGTTAATTTGTTGCAATTTCATATCTTCCCACGCTATCTGCCCAATCATGTCTTCATTGAAATCTTCATTGTTTGGTGAAACTTGCCAAAGGGTATTCGCATATTGTTTTCTGAGTTGGTTAATCTCCTCGTGAGCTGTTCCTTCAACTTGATTTAGGTTTTTAAAACCTACTTCTTCATCGGTGAAATCAAAGTTGAATACGTAGTCGCTTCCATTGGCTCGCTCAGGCTTTAGAGGACTTGCTGGTTTTGGAATACTAGATTCTATAACCGCTAATTCTGCATTCTTTTTTTGGTCTATTTTAGAAAGTTCTCGCTGAAATTCCTGAGCTGGGTTATATTCAGCATCGGGTTCATTTAGCAAATCACTCATATCTTGTTGAACAAATTCAATATCATCCTGACCTTTATAGACCCAGCTTCTTTTTTCTTCATCCAGTTTATAAATATTGAAAGCAGGTACATTTTCCTGGTCAGCAACAGGAATCATAATCTCAGAAACCAGCTCTACATTAATTTCTTTACCGGGTGCGACGTTCAGGCGGATTCCATTTTGTTCAGCGAATATTTCAACCATCCCGGCTGATTCGAGAGAATAATTGATTCCGGCACTATCGTATTCCATAGGGATACCTGACAAAAAGAAATCAACAAAATCATGAAATTCTCGATATTTAATATCCACATCACCATTTACCAATTGTCCTTTATTGTCAACAAAAGCAGCAGGAGGAACGGTAATTTTTGAACCACTTTCATAAATGTATTCTCCGCCTTGATTAACGTTGATCACTGCTTTTTCATAAGTAGGTTTTATATTTTCAAAGGGTGGGTTTATGAAAGGCTGACTGGCTAAATAATCCTGTGTGGTCATTTCTTGCTCAGAAAAAATACTGATAAAAAGAAAACCGATTAACAAAGCAGCAGCGACGCTTCCAGCTAAATAATAAAGGAATTTAAGATTTAATGGTTTTTTAACAGGAATTGTGTTGACTTGCTTGAGCAAAGCGTCAAAGTCCTTGTGTTTGTTGATCTCCTGTGAAGAAAGATCTTTGGGATTTAAATTGATATTGTAATTCTTATTTTTCATATGCTTTTGATTTAAAAGTGAGCTAATGAATCTTTACGACGATTAAAATTATAGCTCTGGAGCTCTACCTCCATTAGTATGAATTCGCAAAATTATTTTCTTTAGTTTTTCGAGTATTCGGTAGGTTTTAACTTTGGCGTTACTTTCTGTAATTCCAATAATATCCGCAATTTCTTTGAAAGGGCGCTGTTCGAAGAAACGCATCTCAATGAGTTGCACATCAGTATCTTTAAGTTCGTCAAGAGCTTGAATCAACGCATTCTGATCGCTTTCTTTATGATGGGAATCTATTTCATCTACCAGGTCACTTAGATGCGAAGTCTCGAGACTGATGACCCTGCTTTTTTGAATATTGCGAAAATATTGGGCAACTTCATTGCTGGCTATTCGATAGAGCCAAGCGGAAAATGGTACTCCTTTAAATTGATATTTATTGATTTTCTGAATGGCTTTTAGAAAAACCTGTGAGCAAATATCTCCTGTCAGGTTTTCATTTGCTGTACGGCGATAAATAAAACGAAAAATGCTTTCAAAATACTGATCATACAAAGGTCGGAACATTGCGGGGTCTTGTTGAGCAGCACGAATTACAGCCCATTCTTTTTGCATAGCCTCCTCCGAAACAGTATTTTTGGGTACTTCCATTCGTACGTCGTTTTTTACAAGGGTACGATTAATTTGCAAATTGGAAAACATTTAGTTTAAATTTTTATAAAGGAGAAAGCAGTTGAGATCAAAGCTTACCATCCACAGTCAGCCTCTGAGGCTTGACTGTGGAAGTAAGGCTATCAGCTAATCGCCATAAAGACCGTTTCAAATCCATAATGCAATTACTTCAAAAAAGATACAGTTCAGAGAAACATTTTTTAAGATTTTATCTACTTTCAAGCTTAACTATATCAGCAGCTACAAAAATGGAACGCATAGCTAAATTTTCTGAATGCCGTACTTTTCGATATTCCTTGAAGCGTGTTTGGAATCATTCCGGTTCGAAAGTATTATTCATTGGTTTAAACCCTTCCAAAGCGGATGAATCTGTTGATGATCCTACCATTCGAAGGTGTATTAAATTTGCAAAAGAATGGGGTTTTGGAGGTCTTTGTATGGTCAATTTATTTGCCTTTTGCACCCCTGATCCCAGCGATTTACTAAAAGTAAAAGATCCGATCGGCCCCGAAAATGACATAATTCTTAAAAAGCTGATAGCGGAAAGCGATGAAATTGTTTTGGTTTGGGGAAATAATGGCAGCTTTTTAGAAAGAAACAAAAAGATTTTGAAACAAATAAAAAACCCACGCTGTTTGAAGGTTAATAAAAATGGAGCGCCGTCTCATCCATTGTATTTGAAAGGTGATTTAAAACCAATTCCATACTCAGTTTGATATGAAGATTTCCATAAATAGCCATTTGGCCCTTGTACCTATTAAAATGGCTCATAAAAAGGCATTGGCGCATTTTCTTAATGACATTGATATTTATAACAATACCTTAAAAATACCTTATCCTTACACAGATCAGCATGCCGAAAAATGGATAAGCGAAGTGCTTGAATTGGAAAGTATTCAGGGTTTGACGAATAATTGGGCGATTTCTAACAAAAGCGAAGGCCTAATTGGTGGTTTAGGATTACATCAATTACATGGTGCGGAATCACATAAAGATGAAATTGGCTATTGGTTGGCAAAACCTTATTGGAACCAGGGGATTATGACAGAGGTGATTGATGTTTTTTGCGATTATTGTTTTGAGCAAAGAGAATTAAGCCGTATTGAAGCCGGAGTTTTTAGCCATAATAAATCATCGATGCGGGTTTTAGAAAAAGCAGGTTTTGAAAAAGAGGGTTATTTAAAGAAATGTTATATCAAACAAGGTCGATATATCGATTCTGTCTTATATGCTAAAGTTTTATAGTACAAAACTTTTATAGCATAAAATATTGATTCTCTGCATTTTTGTTGATCAATAAAAGGTTAAAGAGTGCTAAAATAGTTGATACTGATTGAAGGATTCTTTAACTTGTAGCTTTATTGCCCTCTGCAAAAAATCCGGTTTCTTTCGCTTAAACAAGTCTAGATCGGGTCCTCCCGAGTATTAAACGAACATCAATTGTTAAAACTAAAACAATATGTCCAGAAAATTGCTCTGGCAGGCACTGATTTTATTTCTACTTTTTTCCTGTAATAAACAACCCGAAGTTCAGGTTAAGCTTAATGCATCATTCTTGCAATCCCAATCCTCTTGGGTGGATTCGATGTTATTGGAAATGACTATTGACGAAAAAATAGGACAACTTATTCTTTTTAAGCCCGATAGTGAATTAGAAAATCTGGAAGATTCTCTCTTTTATTATGTAGATAATAATTACCTGGGTGGTGTCATGCTTCAAGATCTGGATTTCTTTACATACCTGGAATGGATCAATTCCTTGCAACACAAATCCAGCGTCCCTTTATTTAATGCCACAAATGAGCAAGTCTCTTTAAACAACCAATTTATTGGACTTCAATCTTTTCCACTGCCGGTGACCATCGGAGCCAATCCTTCTGATCATTTAATGGATGAACTAGCAACAAAGCTGGTAGATCAAAATAAAAGATTGGGTATAAATTTGTCTTTTGCTTTAAATGTCGATCAAAACGATCCCAAGAATAATGTCTTTGATTTTCAAATATTTAACAATGATCCATCTTCTATTTTGAAGCGCTCTTCAGAGATGCTTGAAAACTTAAAATCAGCGAATATTCTATCCATTGCAGGAAATTTCAAAGATTTCCATAATATAGAAAATGATACGACTTGTGAATTAGATAATTTACTGATCGGCTATGATAATCTTATTCAACAGGGTGTTTCGGGGATTTATATTAATCCTGTAATTTTTGATATTGATACGATCCCTTCTTTACCGAAGCATTTTTTGCGGTGGTATTTAAAACGCCAGATGGATTTTGATGGTTTGATGATTGCTGATTGGACCAAGGAAGCACCTTTTGAAGAATTGTTTCACGCGGGTGTTGATGTCTTTATTGTCAATGACAGCGTTGAAACCCGATTTAATTATATTAAAAAATACGTTGAAGAAGGGTTGTTTTCAAAAAAAGACCTAAATAATAAAGTTCGAAAGATATTACAATCCAAAGAGTGGATTGGACTTGATTCGACAAGGTATTTAATCAATAAGAATCTGGCTTTGCCTGCAGTTACCGAGGAAACTGATGAATTTTATATTCGGAAATTATACGAATCATCTTTGACTTTACTTCAGAACCCTAAAGGATTTTTACCTTTTAAAGAAACGTATAAACGCGATTTTCGCATTGTCAATGTAGGACAAAAGTCATTGAAAACTTTTAATGAATATTTTTCGAAGTATGCCAAGTATTTTGATTACGTGTTTAAACCTGAAGTAAGCGGAAGAATAAATCCAATTGATTTTAAAAGGTTTAGTCATTCTAAACTGGTAATTACGCTCGACAACATTACTTTGGATACTGAACAGGATTCCGAATTCATAAAATCGATAAATGATTTGGCTTTTAATTCGGAAGTTGTATTGGTCAACTTTGGAAATCCTTTAAATTTTAAACATTTCGATTCCACCATTGCAATGGTTCAATCTTATGAACGCAATGAAACAACAGAATCTCTGACTGCTCAGTTGCTCTTTGGAGCTTTACAAGCTAAAGGGAGATTACCGCTAACAATATCAAATCAGTTGCTTTTTCACCATGGAATTGACAATACGCCAGTTATTCGTTTCAAATACACAGTACCCGAGGAAGTAGGAATTGCTGCTTATAAATTGGTAGGAATTGACGCTATTGCCAGAAGTGCAATTGGAACGGGAGCGACACCAGGTTGTCAGATTTTGGTAGCTAAAGAAGGAAAAATAATTTATTCCAAGTCATTCGGAACTCATACTTATGACAAAAAGAAAGTGGTTGAAAAAACAGATTTATATGATTTAGCTTCCATTACAAAAATAGCTTCGACCACTCTTGCAACAATGAAAATGTATGAGCAAGAGCAAATTAAGCTGGACGGAAAAGTAATTGATTATTTAGCGTGTGGCGAAAAAGCGCCTATTCGTAATATAACATTAGACCAACTTTTGACGCACCAATCTGGCTTACAGGCGAATATGCCCATTGCGCCATTCATTATGTACAAGGATACTACGGATACATTTTGCAATCAATATTTTTGTCAGGAAAAATATCTGACTTATATGATTCCGGTTGCGGATTCCTTTTATATGGATTACAGATGGAGGGATACAATGTGGCAAAAAGTTTATGAAATGGTGCCTTTTAATAACAAGAGATATCGATACAGTGATGTCAATTTCAACTTGCTTCAAAAAATAGTAGAATCTAAATCTAACTTATCAATCGATGAATATGTAAAACTTAATTTTTATTATCCGCTCAATTTAGAACATGTTACCTACAAACCTCTCGAAGTTTTTGATGTAAATGAAATCGTTCCGACCGCTAAAGATTTCTGGCGAAAACAATTGCTTCAAGGCTACGTTCATGACGAGTCCGCAGCTTTGCTGGGTGGGGTAGGAGGTAATGCCGGCTTATTTGCAAATGCGGAGGACATTGCTGTTCTCTTCCAAATGCTGTTGAATGGCGGAACTTATGGTGGCAAAGAATTTTTCAAGCCTGAAACCGTTAGAAAATTTACTTCCCAACAAACGGGTTCTTTGCGTGGTTTAGGTTTCGATGTACAAACCA
Organism: uncultured Saprospiraceae bacterium; assembly: GCA_963793295.1. GTDB lineage: Bacteria > Bacteroidota > Bacteroidia > Chitinophagales > Saprospiraceae > JAHDHW01. Next base: position 446,407 of record CAWBZX010000028.1, read on the forward strand.
GGAATGGAACTCGTAGTTGTTCAACAAGAGCTTCTGCAAGTACATTTGGACATACTGGTTTTACCGGAACTTGCGTATGGGTAGACCCTGAGACACAATTGGTTTACATTTTTCTGTCTAACCGAATCCATCCAAATGTGAATAACCGGACCCTTTTCAGTAAAGGAACGCGAACGCGAATTCAAAGCCTGGTATATGATGCGCTGGATACCTATCCGGAAGATAAAAATCATGACAAGGATCATGAAATCATGCGAGCGGATGTAAAAGAGTAACTTTAATTTTTGCTCTTATCCTGTGCATCCACAAGTTCAATTCGATTCGGATAGTCTGTGATAATTCCATCGACTCCTAAATCAATCAATTCTTTCATTCTTTCTACTTCATTGACGGTCCAGGGGATCAACTTCATTTTTTGCGAGTGAATTTCCTCGACCAATGCTTTATGAACAAAAATATGATACGGGCTGTAAATATCCGGTTTGAATTCAAGCTGTTTCAGGTTTTCTTCATAACTTTTTAGGGATTCAATCAAGTAAGCTACTGGAATTTTCGGATCCTGTCTATTGATTTCATTTAAGATATTAATATCAAAAGATTGAAGGTTGCTTCGCTTGTAAATACCAAGATCATTGACTTCCTTTAAAACTAACGTTACAAAAGCAGTGGGGTTTGGCACCAAAGAGTCATAATATTCAGGTTGGCTTTTTATTTCAATATTGTAAAACGGTAATTCCCGATTATTTTCTGCGCAATAGGATTCCGCCGCTTTGACCATATCGGCTAAGGAAGGTTTGTAAACATTTATTTTTTGTTGCTCGGGAAAGCGTTCATTTCCACGACTTCCGCAATCAAAAGATTTTATTTCTTCATAAGTCATGTTCCTGATTAATAAATCTTTCTCCTCCAAAGGAGTTATAGGGCTACCATTCAGCTTGCTGCAAATATGTTGAGAAAACCAGGGTTCGTGAGAAATAATGACTTCATTATCTTTTGAAACGACCACATCGAGCTCAAGGGTTTTTACCGGAAATTCCAATGCTTTCAGGAACGCGGGAATGGTGTTTTCAGGAAGCAAACCTCGCGCTCCGCGATGGCCCTGCCAATCGAATTTTGGTGAAGAACTCTCCATGTTTTCTGGGTTGTTTTGACAAGCTGTGATGATTGTTAGGATTAAAATTAAGTTAAGGGTTTTCATTTTTATGTTGTTGGTTAGTTTGGTTATTGATTTAGTTGAATTTTTAAACCTATTCATTCAAACTCATCATTCATCATCCATAATTATAACCTCCACCGCCATCATCTTCAAGGTCGACTCCAAGGCCCAAAACCATTCTGTTGACAAAATTGAAATAACTAATCACGAGAGTCATATCCAAAATAGCACGATCTTCTGTCCCAATTTTTTTCAATGCTTCAAGCAATTCTTTTTTTTCTCTAAAATTTGGATCAAGCGTAAGTTTTTGAGCAAAATGGCAAAACAAATGATCTGTTTCTGAAAGATCAATTTTTCTAAAATCTTTACTCAACTGATTCACTTTAGTTTCGTCTTTCCAGAAAAATTGTAGTGCTTCAGCATGGTGCCGGATACAATATTCACAATCGTTTGCAGCAGAAACAATCACAGCAATCATTTCTCTTTGGTATCGTTTCAGTGGCGATTTACTGAACATTATTTTCATGTACAAATCCATGTGGGCCACTATAGATTCTGGATTAAGGCTTTGGATTTTGTGTACTTCCGCCAGTTTTCCACGAGATCGGACAAGTTCATCATAAATCTCTTTTAGGCGACCTTCAGCTTCCTCGTGTTGAATAACTTTGATATAAGGCATTGGTTTAGTTTAAATATGAAAGCCGAAAATAGCGTTTTGCAAATAGAAATTTATTTATTTAAAGCTATTAAATTGTAAAGTCTATTATGACTTTTAGTTTTCTTCATTTTACTCTCTAATAGATTCTCATGGCAATTAAGACGGGTTTTAAAAATTAATAAAAAAGTTAACTTTGTTGCATCAATTCAAAAGCTACTGAAATTAAGTTATGTCAATAAACACAATCACTAAAAAAGGCACACCGCATTTTATTGCCTGTCTGATTTTTCTGTTGGTCAGTGGGATTTATTTTACCGCACAAATTGAGGGAAAGGTTGAAAAATCTCATGATATTGTTTCGGCACGTGCCAATCTTCAGGAAATCAAGAAGTATGAAAAAGAGACTGGTGTAAAACCGCTCTGGACAAATACTTTGTTCGGAGGAATGCCCACTTATCAAATAGATTCTGCGCAGCCAAGCAATCTGACTAAATATGTTGAAAAAGCGTCTCGTCTTTTTATCTCAAGGCCAATAGGGATGTTTTTTGCGGCGATGTTTATTTTTTATATAATGCTGGTTTTATTAGGTGTAAATTCTTGGTTGAGTCTCATTGGAGCCCTTGCATTTGGATTGACGACTAACAATTTTATACTTTATGGCGCAGGCCATGTGACAAAAGTCAATGCTATTATTCATCTTGGTTTGATTACAGCAGGAGTTTTGTTGGCTTTTCGAAAAAAATATCTTTTAGGAGGATTGGTATTTGCGGTCGGTTTGGCGCTTGACCTTTATGCCAATCATATTCAGATGACCTATTATTTTTTCTTGACGTTGCTGATATATGGTATTATTGAGCTGGTTAAGCACATTATGGAAAAAGACATGGCTTCTTTTGGAAAAGCGGTGATGTATTTGGCAATTGGAGGTTTACTGGCTATAGGATCAAGTTCCGGTAAATTATGGACAACCTACGAATATTCTAAAGACACGATGCGTGGAGACCCCATTTTAGCGGTAGATGCCAGTGCTCCAAAAACGAGCAGCAATAGTTCAGGTCTCGAGTATGGCTACGCTACTAACTGGAGTAATGGCTGGATGGATTTGGTGGCGGGGTTTATTCCTGGCATTGTTGGCGGAGGTGGTTTGACTTACTGGGGTAAGAATATCGACGGAACAGCTGGTCCGGCTTATTATGGAGCAGTGATCTATTTCTTATTTATTTTTGGCCTGCTAATGGTTCGCGGTCCCGTCAAATGGTGGTTGCTTGGAGGGGTGTTGTTAATATCTCTTATTTCTTTGGGAAAGAATTTCTTTTTACACAGATTTTTGTATGACTTTTTTCCTTTATTCAATAAATTCCGAACGCCTAATTCTGCATTAAGCGTGGTAGCATTTTTGGTTCCTATACTTGGTGTCTTAGCTTTAGATGATGTGTTGAAAGGTAAAGTATCCAAAGAAAAAATACTTCAGGCGTTGTATATTTCCGGAGGTGTTATGGCTGGGTTATGTTTGTTTTATGCGTTAGCAGGAAGTTCTTTTTTCGATTTCTCTTATCCAAAAGATGACCTCTATGCTCAAAGCTATAATATAAATATGACCGCTGTGAAAAAGCAAAGGGCTGCTATGATGAGTGAAGATTCGTGGCGATCATTGGGATTGATATTGGCCGCAGCTGCCTTGCTTTGGTTATTTTTAAAAAGTAAAATTAACAAAACGATCCTGCTTGCTGGTTTAGGAATTTTAGTAGTTGGCGACCTTTGGACAGTAGATAAAGGTTATTTGAATAATGATAATTTCGTAAATGCAAGTGAATATAAAAAAGACATATCTCCTCGTCCGGTAGATACGAAAATATTAGCCGACAAAGATCCCAATTATCGGATTTTTGATATCAGCGGAGGATTAAGTAGTGCCGTAAATTCTTCTAAAACCACCTCTACAGCTTCCTATTATCATAAAAACGTAGGGGGCTATCATCCTGCTAAATTGCAGCGTTATCAAGATATGCTTGACCGGCATATTTTACCAGAAGGGCAACGTTTGATCAATACCCTTCAGCAAGCTAAGAGTATGGACGATATTGACAAAGTTTTGCCTGGTTTGCATGTTCTCAATATGCTAAACACGAAATACATCATTGCCAACAACGAATCTCCAATTCCAAACAGAAGCGCTTACGGTAATGCCTGGTTTGTTGAATCGTATAAATTGGTAAATACTCCTAATGAAGAAATCGACGGGATCTCCGGCATTGATCCCACTCAAGTGGCCATATTAAATAAAGAATTTTCAGATTACATTGCTAGTCTGAATATTCAGAAAAACGGATCAATCAAATTGACGGATTACAAACCGGATCATCTCATTTATGCTTCAAATAGTACTTCGGATCAATTGGCAGTCTTTTCTGAGGTGTGGTACGGTCCCAATAAAGGATGGCAAGCTTATATTGATGGTAATCCTGTGGATCATATCCGTGTCAACTATATTCTCAGAGGTTTAATAATTCCTGCTGGTCAACATACCATTGAATTTAAGTTTAACCCAAGATCCTATGCAATTGGATCGATGATTTCATTGATTTGTTCACTTTTGATTATTTTGGGTTTGTTGGGCTATATCGGATATAGTTACAGAAAAAAAATGAATGAACCGGAGAAAATAGTTCAAAAGAGTAGACCGGATGAAACCAAAAAAGTGAAGCCCACGAAGTCAAAAAGAAGGAATAAAGGGAAATAGTATTTTTACGGTTACTTTCCTGTGATCAAGATCCGAATAAGTGCTAAAAATCGGTAAATAACGATATAGGTTCCTTTTGAAAACTGGCCTTTTAAAATATAAGGGATGGCGAGGATAATACTTCCTCCAAGTTTGTATAAAAATTCAATTATTGTTTTAAAAAAAGACAAGCCTCCTAGATCCCTAACCCGAATACTTTCTTCGCTTCCAAATTTACGACTCAAATGAAAAAAGTTTTCATCGGAAGTGCGATCTGCATCAATCTGGTGTTCGACACAGGCTTGTGGCAAATAAATCACTTCATCAGACAGTGCTCTGATTTGAAAATAAATATATTTATCATCAGCGCGCCATTTTAGTTTGTTATTAAAGCCGCCTACCTTTTCCAAAAGGTCTTTTCTGTAAGTCATGTTACAACCGGCAGGATATTGATTGTCGCTAAACTTTTTAATTTTTTCACCATGATCGACTTTGGTGACAAAACCATACAGCCATTTATTCATCCAATCAGGCTCAGCGATTTCATAACGAGGGATGACCATCCCCCCAATTCCCGCGATTTCAGGATGTTCATTGAAATAATCAAAAAGCTGTTTCAAAAAATCTGGCTTTGCAAAAGCATCGTCGTCAATGTAAGTGATAATTTCGTATTTGGATTCCTGGATCCCCCGATTGCGTGCAAAAGATAAACCTTGATTAGTTTCCATCACATATTTGCAATCTAATTCTGGGTGGGTTCTAATGAAGTCTAAACTAATTTTTTCCGTATTATCAGTTGAATTATTATTCACAATAACAATTTCAAATTGATCGGGATCCAGCGTCTGTAAACTTAAGCTTTCCAAAGCATCACCAATAAACTGATCACGATTGTAGGTGCAAATGACGACTGAGATTTTAAAAGAGGAGTGATCCATTGAGTACTTTGAAAAATTTATTTTTATGCGCTTATCATTAATTTATGAAGTTGTAAAAATAACCTTTCTAAAATCAGAATCTGAAAATAATCGCAAAGTATATTGATCACTACCTGGTTAAGTATGCTTACAGCCGTTTATGAAGAAAGAGAAAAATTACTCCTTTATTATTTTTAAAACCTTATAGCTGTCACTTTTGGTCTCGGGAATATGTAAAAAATAAAGACCAACGTCATAATTTTTCATGTTTATCTCTTTTGGATTTTCCTGGGCTTCAATTTTTATAACATCCAATAATTGACCCATCGAATTGTATAAATACAAGCTTGAGCTTGAGTCCCTTACAAAGGAAGTCTTTATTTTAAGTATATTTGAAACTGGGTTAGGATAAGCCTTAATTGATTGATCTTCACTTACAAAAAATACTTCTACCGGATCAGGATTGTCAATATTATCCTCTGAACAATATTCATCGTCACCTGGAAGTACCGTTATTACAACTTGATTTTCAGATTCGCTAATAAATGAATTGCACCCTTCTCTTCTGATACATCTTATAAAATAAGTAGTTGTGTAAAGAGGTCCTGGATTATAATTTTCAGTATTTGAATTGGGGATTCCAAACCATGAAACTCCGGAAGTAGATTTTAACCACATATATTCAGCTATTCCAGAACCACCTGAGGGAGGAATGACCGTATGAAGTATTTCAGGTTCATCTCCAGAGCAAATAATCTGATTCGAACCGATAGTGCCTCCATAAGTATAATCATCACAAACAATATAAACTCCAGCATCGAGCGATAAGTCATGAGGCATTCCCTGAATCACCGTAAAAGACTCCGTGGTTGCAGTATAGGGATCAACATTACTGTCTAACTCGTCATCATTGCCCTGGTACTGAGGAGAGAAAGTGTAAGTATCAGTATTAATACCATATTTTATATAATACTGTCCTGGTTCAACACATTCAAACAAGTACATGCCATTTCCTCCAGTCATTTCCCAATCAATCTGGATGTCATCTATAGTGCTCTGAATACCATCAGGTCCTGTTGAATAAAGTTCAACATAAATATTTGCAACACCAGCTTCCCATGGTTCTTGGATTCCGTTTTCATTACCATCCTGGAATAAGAAATTTCCAATTTTGGTTCCATCATCACCAGCAACTAAGATTGAATTATAAGCAGTACAACCATTTGAAATATCTGTAACAATAAGAGTGTAATTTCCAACTGCATTTACATCAATGGTTGAATTGGTCCCAATGGAATTTCCATTTGAATCCTGCCAATCATAATTCAATGTTCCGCTTCCTGAAGATCCTGTTCCATCCAGCGTTACAGTTGTTGATGTGCAAGTTATCAGTCCTGAAGTAGCCACAATTGCTGTTGGCTCCTGAATATCCTGAAGCACTTCGACATGTGTTTCATCGGTACAACCATTTGCAATATCAGTGATTATCAAGGTATAAATTCCAGGTTCAGAAACGATGATATCTTCATTTATGCTGATCGAATTACCACCAAACTGCCAATCGTATTCAATGGGTCCATTTCCACTTGAAGCGCTTCCTTGAATTGTAATGTTGAGATTTACACAAGTTAGGGTATCCTGAATCTGGGCATCGGCGTACGGAGCAGTCAGATTATTTACAATAATTGTTATTAAAGAATCACAACCGTTAATATCGACATATGTGAAAGTTTCTTGCGTCCCTGCAAGAATTTGAATGCCGTTGTAATCATAAAAGCTTCCTTCACAAGCTTCAACTTCCAAAACTTCATCATGAATCTCCAAAGCTTCAACGATTATGTTAACCGTAGAATCACAACCAAAACTATTGGTGTAGTTAAAACTTTCCTGCGTCCCTGCCGGGATTTGAATACCGTTGTAATCATAAAAGCTTCCTTCACAAGCTTCAACTTCCAAAACTTCATCATGAATCTCCAAAGCTTCAACGATTATGTTAACCGTAGAATCACAACCAAAACTATTGGTGTAGTTAAAACTTTCCTGCGTCCCTGCCGGGATTTGAATACCGTTGTAATCATAAAAGCTTCCTTCACAAGCTTCAACTTCCAAAACTTCATCATGAATCTCCAAAGCTTCAACGATTATGTTAACCGTAGAATCACAACCAAAACTATTGGTGTAGTTAAAACTTTCCTGCGTCCCTGCCGGGATTTGAATACCGTTGTAATCATAAAAGCTTCCTTCACAAGCTTCAACTTCTAATACTTCATCATGTATCTCCAATGCTACAACAATTACTGTAATCATTGAATCACAGCCATTGCTATCCGTGGAAGAGAAACTTTCCTGTGAACCGGCAAGGATTTGAATACCGTTGTAATCATAAAAGCTTCCTTCACAAGCTTCAACTTCCAGCACTTCATTGTTTACTTCAAATATAGCTACGGTAAGGATTACAGTAGAATCGCAGCCATCTGTTCCAATTAGATTTATTTCATTGATCGAGCCTGCTTGAAAGAATTCACCATTATATTCCACCTGGCCATTTGGGCAAGTAATTAAGGTTACGCTGTCAAGAGGAACAATATCAAAGTAAAAAATATTGGGCAAACCAAATCTACAATTCCTTCCTTCATTATCTGGGTCAAGGTGGATTGCATTTACTGTCAGTATCGGATTATTATCTTCTGGGTTGTATATAGCACTGATGTACTTTAGATTTCTAACCGAGACATAAATGTTTTCATCAGGGCCAAGTTGCAGCGCTCTAACAACATTTGTATTATTCACTTCAGAAGGGTCATCAATCTCAATATTTGTTAATATACCTGAATTCATATCATACCTCGAAATAATATCTGTTCCACCGATAAACAGATAGTCTCCACTGAATGAAAACTCAATACCATATATCAAGGGATCATTTGGTTTAATCTCAAATTCATTAGATACAATACCACTGGTATTATCAAAATCATAAACATCTATGGTACCGTTATTTCTGTTAACCAATGCCAGATTTTGACCATCGACCGTGGCTTTCATATAGCCTACAGCATTTATTGCATTTCCTGAATGCACGTTACCAACATCACTAATTACAGGGGTAGTATTTAATCCAGAACAAGTGACTTCATAAGCATAAAAGCGGTTATTATTCCAACCATGTGCAATGATCCAGTAGCCAGAATTATCAGATTTTAAAATTCCAGTAACTTTTTCAGTAACTGGTGTCGCGAGCTGAATGTTCAATTCACCACTTATTACATTTCCGAGTGGAGAAGATAAGCTGCCATTACCCGCCAAGGACATATCAATAGAAGTATAAGAAAGGCCATCACTACCGCCTAATTCATCAGTAGTAAAAATATAGTAAATGTCCGGATCCATTAGATTAGGGACAATAATCGCAGATTGTGTAGAAGACCAGTGACCATTCAACGTTCCGTTGGCGCTAGGCATGGCTTGGTGCATACGATCCCAAACAGTAATACCATCGGTGTAAAACAACAATTCGCCATTATTATTGGAAATAGTGGCAACACCTTCCTGAGTATTCAATTGTCCATCGGTCAATGCTGTTGGGGGAGAAGTATTGAAATCAAGTCCGGCTCTATCACCAAAATACCAGTTATTAGAAGCATTTTGAATATCTTGACCTGAAAGTGGTAAAACGTAAAGAAATAATATTAAGAGGTGTAGAATAAATTTGCTCATATAGTTTTAGTTTTAATGTCCAGCTAAATGACTGATTTCTGTTTCATCTCTTTTTATAAGATTGATAATCTAAAGTTCTGCCGTTACCAGGGACTCTAGTAATAATTAAATTGTCGTCATTGATAATTTTCATGCTTCTACTTTCGGCATTTTGTGGTCCGCCATAAAATTTTTGGAACTCGGATTGTGTGGTAATAAAAGATAAACAAAAAGAAAAGGTCAGAAGTAAAAAAAGTATTAAAGTCATAGCCTTCTGTGTTGTTTCCGTTTTGATCAGTAGAATTCAAATAAATATAACAAGATAATAGTAAAACGGAAAAGAAAAGAAAGTCAAAAGCCACACAAAAGTCAAAATAATGTATAAAATCGATATTTATATATTATGCTTTCCTTTTGAGCAGTATTCTTTTAAAAAAAATAAGTGCTATTCTTATCTTGTGCACTTGAAATATAGCTTACAAGTTTTTTATAATATGATAGAAACTGGGTGAAATATATACAACAATGGAAAAAATTAAAATTTTAGATAGAATCAAAGAGCTTTATAGTAGTGGTGGAAATCTAATACAGTATTTGAAAAGTTTAAATGTAGATTCAAATAATTCCTTAGAAGATATATTGATCAGTTATGATTTTCAAGCGGGAGTTTATACAAAGAAAGCAATGAATGATCCTGATTTCAGAAATGAAATTTGCCAAAATCTGGCCTCAGTATTAGATGAATTAACACCGTTTGATTCCATACTTGAAATTGGTGTTGGAGAAGCGACGACTTTAGGCAAATTGTTACTTTTTTTAAAAAATAATCCAGAAAGAATTTTCGGATTTGACCTGTCCTGGTCGAGAATTAAATACGCTAGGAAGTTTTTGAGTCAATTAAATTTAAAAGATCAAAGTAATATTCAATTAAGTACAGGAGATCTGTTTAATGCCCCTTTTGGGGATCATTCTATAGACATTGTTTATACCGCCCATTCATTAGAACCAAATGGCGGTAGTGAGGAAAAAGCTTTAAAGGAATTGTATAGAATTGCTAAAAAATATGTTGTTTTATTAGAACCTGCATATGAATTAGCTAGCAAAGAAGCGCAGGAAAGAATGAGAGATCATGGCTATGTAACTGATTTGTATGGAACTGCTCAGCGGCTTGGTTATGAAGTTTTGACTTATAGATTGTTTCAACCGATTTCAAATCCATTAAATCCAACGGGGTTGATGATTATTAAAAAAGAAGTTGAAAACAACAAGGAAAACAAGGCTGCTCTGGCCTGTCCAATTACAAAGAGCCCTTTAGATTTGATTGAAAATGCTTATTATTCAAAAACGGCATTATTAGCATATCCGATCATAAAAGATATTCCTTGTTTGTTGCCTCAAAACGCGATAATAGCTTCTCATTTTTTAGATTAGGCTGATCAAAAAATATCCTCCAATTTTTTTCTTTCGAAAGCATCTATAAAGGAGCCATCTGTGCAATTGTATATGTTGGCACCCAATGTTTTTTGATAATCTTTTATAACAAAATAACCTCTGAAGGTCAGCATAAATTTTTCAAGTATTTCATGCAATTTTCGGGTTCGAATGCCAACTTTATACATTGAATGCGAGGCTACTTTGTTTTTATCGTAGAAATGCTGATTTCTGAAAAGCGCTTCGTTGTGTTCATTCACAAAAATTCCGGGCAACCAGGAATGCTCCACACCAGTCAAATAAATTTGTTTGTAACCTAAATTTAAAGCGATCATCAAGCAAGGAATAATTACGTTGTGCGGGCGAGGCATTCCTAAATTCATTTTGAACAAGAGATGATTAAAAGATCGGAATCCTTCAATTGGAGTAGGGTTGTATGCTACAAATTTTATGTGAGGGATTTTTTTAATTCTATTTTTAAAAAAAGTAGAATTGGTACATTCTACCGGGACGAACATTGTCATTTCCCAACTCGTTTTTGACTCCAGGTTATCAAAAAGTTGGTTTCTGAGATTGATGCTTTTCTCTCGGATATTATCTCTCCAAAATTCAGGCCCCACAAACAAATAATATTTTGGCTTTAACTTTTCGTAGTATTCAGAATTTGCGAAATAATTTACAGCCCATAAAGTCTCTGAACTCAATTGATGCTGATTGGTTTGAACTACCTTTTTCAAAGAAGGTCCATTGCCTAAAATAATCAACTTGTCACTGGATGTTTTCGGAAATCTAATACCAAACTTTGATCTAACTAAAACCTTGAGAACTGTCGCAATAGATTGAAGGGTCTGTATTATTATTGATTGTAGTTGTTCAAGAAAGTTTCCCATGATACGATTCAAGAAGTTTGATTGGATAAATTCTTTTGACTGAGAATCTTTTTGCAGTTTTCGAGTATTAGTTGCGCACTATTTCCATGGATCAATCCCTTTGTGTTTAAATGCATTTCTAACAACTTTTTACGATTATGATAAAGGTATTCAATAGTATTATTCAACTTCGACAAATTGTCATCATTAATTAGACCTTCATAAATACAAACCTCATTTTCCTCTAATTCTCTAATTAAAAACCTGCTGGAATCGTCCGTCAAAAGATTGAGTGTAGGCAATCCAGCATAGGCCGCTTCGTAAGTCGTGATGCCACCTGGTAAGATGGCAAGAATGCAGTTTTTTAGAATCTGCCACATACTCCGATTAGTCTTTGCAAGGATAATTTCATGACCGCTATCTTTTTTTATAACGTTAATTAAGTCGTTGTAAGAATGTTGATATCCTTCACCCAATAACACCCAGAAAGTCGCAGGAACGGTGGCAATTTTTTAGTGATTTTAAAAACCGCAAAGTCATATTTGCCGCATCACCGCCTCCCATAATAATGGCGATAGGGAATTGTTCTAAATCCAGATTGTCTTCGTAAATAGACGTTCTGATTTTTTTGCAGTCATCCTGGATAATGGTATAATCCAGCGAAGCAAATAAATGCTGTGGCAAATCTTCTTTTTGAAAGTTGTGGTATTTTGTCCGATTGAAAAAAAGATCGACACGGCTCATCTGATTGAAAATCGGAGAGATGCTCACCTTCAAATTAGCGCGGATATTAGCTCGTTCAAAAAAAGAATCCGAAGCCTCAATCATATCAAAAAAGCAAATGTCGTAATTTTCGCTGATGATGCAGGATTCTTCATCTTCAGCTATTTCATAATCAAACTTTACATCAGTCAAAAGTTTTTCAACCAGTGATTCTCCAATGACTTTAAATTTGAGCGTGATGCCGGGCTCATTTAATACTATTTGTGTAGCCAGAGAACGGCTTCTGATCAGATGCCCTAATCCCGTTTTTGTAGAAGCTTTGCAGAGGAATAGGATTTTCATAGGGTTGGAAGAAGTTCAGGTTTGAAAATGATGATTATGATTTTACGACTTCTTTTACGTGTTCAAGCGAAAATGGCTCGTATTGTTTGATGTCTCTGATGAGTTTTTGACCGATAATTAAGTCAATTTGATCCGCATCCATCTTCCCTTCCGGACGAACAACAAGCACATCTTCGTCCTTCAGGATACGTTCCGGCTTTAATATTGTGTTTTGCATAAAGAGATCGCCGGGCTCTTTGGCGAGTATATCGTTCTGCATCGCTGATCTTTTCACTTGGAATAATTAATGCCTTTTCAGCTTTCCGCAAATCAGAGACATACTCGGTTAAGCCATCTTCTTCCATAGCATAAGCATGATCAAATCCTTCCTGAGTTCGATCTGCCGTGAAATGTTTTTCAAACCAGGTTGCTCCTTTGGCCATTGCCATACAAGCCGCATGGCTTGTGCCTGTGTGATCAGAATACCCAACGGGGAAGCCAAATTTATTAATTAAGGTTTCTACAAAACTGACATTGGCATTTTCAAGATGAGCAGGATAAACAGAAACACAATGCAGTAAAACAATATCATTAAAATTGATTTTGGCTAACTCGTTTAATGATTTTTCAATATCTGTCATCGAACTCATTCCTGTCGAAACAATCATTCGTTTTCCCCGTTCGGCAACCTGCTTCAAAAATCGAATATTGTTGAGGTCGCAGCTTGCCAGTTTAATATACGGCGGATCGAATTTTAATAATAAATCAAGGCCACGTTCGTCAAATACTGAAGCAGTAAAAGAGATCTTTTTTTCTTTGCAATAAGCTGCAAGGGTATCATATTCTTCATCGGGTATCATTCCATCCTCCCGGATTTTAATAACTTTCTTGATGTCGTAATGCCCATATTCATAATCTCCGGGAAGATACAATCCCCAGGGATAAATAATTTGGAATTTAACCGAGTCAGCTTGCGCATTGGATGCAATATCAACCAATTCTTTGGCTTTACTCAATTGACCATTGTGATTGGTTCCTGCTTCAGCAATGATATGTATTTTACTGTCTGACATTTAATTTAATAAAGTTTTAAGCCTTAAATTTGTTCATTAACTAATTCCGCAAAATGTTTACAATTGCTAATTATTATTTCCCTGTTTTCCTTCCAAAGTCCTCCTTTCAAACCGGCTTTAATATTTTCAAGATCTCCAATATGATCAATACGATGTTCAATTTCTTTCAAAACATCATCTTTTACTAAGTTAATATTCCATTTATCCATCCCGATGGTGTCCAGCATACTAATTGCACGTTGATCGTAACTGATTTTTATGGTTGGAATATCGTATGCCAGGCATGGGATAAAGCTATGCAAACGAAACGTAAGGTTAAGCTTTGTGTTTTTTAAATATGTCAAATAAGTATAAACATCTTCCGTGTAGAGGTAATCTATTTCGCTAAAAGAAGCGGCAAAAGGTATATCTCTGTGATCGTGACACAGGATTTTGATATTTTGATACCCTTTACTTCTGAGCAGCTCGATCATCTGATACATTTGATCGCGCAGTTCATATTGATAGGAAACAGGGACACTCATCAACGTTGGCGTGCGAATGGAAATCAAAACATCCGTTTGGTCTCGCTCAGAAATTGGGACCAGATGCTGCGGCATTTCATTGATAAAAAGGGTAGGGCAGCCTCCGACGATATTTTTGCAACCCAAAGAATCAATATGCGCTTTGGTTGCTTTATCCCTTGACATCGAAATATCAGCGCGATTATTCAGCAAAGCAATATTTTGGTCGGTCATTACATCGGTGCGATCCACCAATTCTAGTTTCTCGTTGTAAACTTTTCCTCGTGAAACACTAAAAATCATCATTGGACGCTCTAATGCTTTCAAGGCTGTAGCGTTAACTTCAAGTTCACCATTTTCATAAAGGTTACCTCCTCCGACGATGATCCCGTGTCCAAAACGATTGACTTCATAAATCGTTTGTGAACTTAAACCTGCTTTTTTGTGGCTTTCATATTTACCGGTCGCCGGCAATGAAATGACATTAAAATTTTCTTTGAACGCATTTCGGATAAAGTGATTGATGCCCAGATAAATCACATCATTTCCGATGTTGAATCCTTTGGGGCGAATGGAATATAAATTGATCATTTGTTAGTCGTTATCGTATTTTTATATCTTTTGACCAATTCTTCCAGGGGAGCATTGTAAAAATCAAAAGAAGGGTTTTTAAGTATAAATTGTTCAATGGTATCGCGATCTTCAAAAGTATCCACGACAAATCTCAAATGGTGATCGTTGCCGTATTTATATTTCAAAGTATATGTTTTTACCTGTTCTGGATTTTGATAAAACCAGGTGGTCACATGTTCCTGATATTCAGGGGTATTGATTTTTGAATAATGCTTTTTATAAACATCGCTTCGCAACATTTCGACACTCAACCCATAAGGAAACCGCCTTGGAATGAGATTAGTGACGAATTCTATTTCTTGTTGGTCGTTTAAAATATCCAGTGCTTCCTGGATCAAGTTTCGATTGACAAATGGACTATCGCCATTAATTCGAGCAAAGATATCAATATTGAAAAAATTAATGCAATCATAAATGCGTTTTGCAATATTATGAGTGCTTCCACGAAAATATTTGATTTGATTTTGAGTAGCTATTTCAATTAAGGGATCATCTACAGCCCGATCAGTGGTGACTATTATCGGCGTGAGCACTTCGGTATTTTTTATGCCATCGATACACCATTGAATCAATTTTTTGTCGCCGACATTTTTTATCGCTTTATTGGGCAATCGCGTCGAATCCGTTCTGGCCAAAATTAAGGCAGCGTTCATAAAATTTGTTTTTTCAATTCACCACAATTGTTGTGAAAATTCCCTGCAATTACATTTATTTAAAGTTGGATAAATCTTTAATCAATACGCAATGCAAGTTTAGATTGTTGTCCTTTTTGCTTTAATATTTGTGATTACGAACAATGAACGCGTTGCATTTGATCTTTGTAAAAAATTTAGTGATCAATTGATCTTTTGGCTGGCAAAGTTAGAAAAGTAGGCTTAATAAGCAAAATGATCGAAATGGGTATTAAATGATTGAAATACAGAGGTGAATAGATATTAAATCAGAACGCTATATTTGTGCTTTTATTGATCAATCAAAAAATGGACTCATTTAATGGGTGTAATAAAAAGACAGGGCATTAAGCAGAGTTTGGTTAACTATCTTGGGGTGGCGATTGGTGCATTTAGTGTCATGTTTATTTACCCAAAAGATCCCGAGTCCTATGGTTTTGCTCGTTTTCTAATTGACGGTTCTCTTTTTCTTTCACCTTTTTTATTGTTGGGGTTTAGTGGCGTGACCATCAAGTTTTTTCCCATATTTAAAAATGAAAAGAAAGGACATAATGGAATGTTGTTTTTTCTTTTAAGTGTTGTTTTGGCTGGGTGTTTAATTTTTACGCTACTTGCAATCCTCTTTAAAGATTCTTTTTTTTACTTGTATGCTGAAAAACCTCCGACCTTTCAGCAGTTTTTACCTTATTTTATCCCGCTAGCGATTTTGATGGCCCTAGCACAATTATTTTATTCATACAGCACCAATTTTAAAAGAATAGTAATTCCTTCTATTTTACAAAACCTCATTAAAATTTCGCTTCCCATTCTTATTTTATTATTTATTTGGGACAAGATTTCAAGAGTTCAAATGGTAAATGGAATTGTATTGAATTATGTAGTAGCACTTGCAGGTATTGTCATCTACATTTATTTTTTAGGGCAGCTAAAATTACGTCCTGACTTTAGCTTGATAAAGAACCCGTTAAAAAAAGAAATTCGTGAATATGCATTATTTAGTTTATTTGTAGGAATGGGAAATGTAGTAGCATTCCGGATTGATTCAATAATGATATCATCCCTTTTAGACTTTGATAGCAACGGGATTTTTGGTATCGCAGCTTTTATCGCCAATGCGATTGCGATACCTTCAAATGCCATAACACAGATTGCATCTCCTATTGTTGCACAATCTTTTAAAGACAACGATTTAAAGCATATCAATTTTTTGTATCGGCAATCTTCAATCAATCTGATGATTATTGGACTCTTGTTATTTGTATTAGTGGCAGCCTCTGTTGAAGATTTGTTTGAACTGATGCCTAATAAAAATTTACAAGGTGGAGTAGTGGTGGTTATTTTAATTGGCTTTGCGCGGATAATTGATATGGGCACAAGTATAAATAACCAGATTATTAATTTTTCCAAGTATTACAAATTCGGCTTTTATGCCATTCTTTTGCTTGCTGTTTTTAATGTGGTTACTAATCTCCTTCTAATTCCTCAATATCAAATCATTGGCGCGGCAATGGCAACCCTCGCCTCGCTAACCATGTACAATTTGATAAAATATGTCTTTATTTATTATCGCTTTGGATTACAACCTTTTACCGTTAAAACTTTAATTATTATTTTGATTGCTTCAGGTTGCTATTTATTGGCGTATTTGATTCCATCTACAGGGATAGTGGTTGTAGATATTTTAATTCGATCTATCATTTTAGGCGTTTTTTTTATGGCGGCTACGATATATTTTAAGGTGTCTACAGATGTCAATGAGATATTTGATAAAAATTTACAACGCTTTTTGCGCTTCTTTAAATAAGGCAACTTGTAACAATGTTTTAATTAGAATTCACCAAGATTTGAATGTTATTTAACTCACTTGAATTTGCAATTTTTCTTCCAGTTGTTTTCTTCCTTTATTGGTTTGTTGCTAATAAAAGTCTTAAAACACAAAATTTTTTACTTCTTGCGGCAAGCTATTTTTTTTATGGTTGGTGGGATTGGAGATTTTTATCATTGATCTTTTTAAGTTCTTTTGTTGATTATACTATTGGGATAAAATTGAGAAAGCAAGAGAGCAACGTAAAAAGGAAAAGGCTTTTATTAGCAAGTATCCTAGTCAATCTTGGTGTTTTGGGTTTTTTCAAATATTACAATTTTTTCATTGATAGTTTTGTAAGTGGTTTTCTTTTATTTGGAAAAAAAATTGAAGGTGGAAATTTAGATTTAATTTTACCAATTGGTATTAGTTTTTATACTTTCCAAACATTAAGTTATACCATCGATGTCTATAGACGAAAACTTAAACCGACTCAAGACATCATCACTTTTTTTACTTTTGTTAGTTTTTTTCCACAGCTAGTCGCCGGACCAATTGAAAGAGCTGCTAATTTGCTTCCTCAGTTTTACAAAGATCGAGTGTTTGAATATAACAAAGCTGTGGATGGTATGAGGCAAATTCTTTGGGGCTTTTTTAAGAAGATTGTTATTGCTGACAATTGTGCTTATTACGTCAATGATATTTTTACCAATTATGAAGATTATTCAGGTAGTACCCTCTTATTTGGAGCAGTACTTTTTGCATTCCAAATTTATGGTGACTTTTCCGGTTATTCAGATATCGCCATTGGTACAGCGAGATTGTTTGGATTTGAGTTGATGCGCAATTTTGCTTTTCCATATTTTTCAAGAGATATTGCAGAATTTTGGCGAAGATGGCATATTTCTCTTTCCACATGGTTTAGAGATTATCTATATATTCCATTGGGAGGAAGTAGAGGTGGAAACTGGTTGAAAGTCAGAAATATATTTGCCATTTTTTTAGTTAGTGGCTTCTGGCATGGAGCAAATTGGACTTTTCTTGCCTGGGGTTTTATCCATGCCTGTTATTTTCTTCCATTATTGCTTTTAAAAAGAAACAGAAAAAATCTAGATGTCATTTCAGAAGAAAGTATTTTTCCAGGTTTAAAAACCATTTTTCAAATTGGGTTTACATTTTTTTTGACGGTGATTGCCTGGGTGTTTTTTAGGGCTGAAAGTATTTCCCATGCTTTAGATTATATTAGTAATATTTTTGGGAAATCTTTGTTTCATTCTATAGATTTGATTTCACCATCTCTGCCTCCGCTAATTTTATTTATGCTAACTATCGAATGGTTAAATCGATCGAAAGAACATGCATTAGATTTTTCTTCTTTGAATATTGCTAAATTTTCAAGGTGGGGAATCTACCTGGTCATTGTATTTCTTATTATTTGGTTTCATGGAGAGCAGGAGGATTTTATTTATTTCCAATTTTAGAAATGATTAATATGAAAACGTTTCTCATCAATGTATTTCTATTTGTTCTAATAGTTTATGTCGTTGATTATTTAATATTTTTTGCTTTACAAAAAATTAGGCCCGTCGATTATAAATTGTTTCTGGAAAGTAAGCAGCAATTTTTCAAAGTGAAAAAAGATTTTGATATTTTGATAATTGGCGATTCTCATATTGCAGATGCGGTGGATCCTGCAATTTTAAAAAACAAAACTCATCTGAATGCTTTCAATTTTGGCGTTTACCACTCTTCACCTTATGAAAATTATCATATTTTAAAATCCTGTCTAAACTTTATGCAGAAACCCCCAAAGATTTTAATATTGGGGACCAATCCGATTTTATTTACTCGGAATATTGCTCCTGGAAAATACACACCACTTCTTCTAAATTCTGTAACACAAAAGTGGAATTTATACCATGATGAGGGCAATGTAAATCTTTCTTATTTTTTTAAAACGGTTCAGGAAAAATATCTTTTTATTTCATTGAAAAATAAAATTTTCCGAAAGAAATATACTCCAACCCGGAATATATTTTCCGTTCGAAATGGATACCTCGAAATAGATAATCAAATTCCTGGGTCAGCATGGGAAAATTTTGATTCCCTTCAATATATTCCCACCAATAAATCTCAAGTTCAATATTTTGAAAAAAGTATTGAATTAGCTCAGAAAAATAATATTCAGGTCGTAATTGTAAATCCTCCGCTTTGGAAAGAAAAACTTAAGTATTTTGAAAAAGATAAAATGTATGAAGAATTTCAGGGTACAATTGACTCTTTAGAAAAAAAATACGACATCAAAATTTTTAATAAAAACAGAAAGATTTTGATGGATGATCTCGTAAAAGAAGATTTTTTAAATTCTGAGCATTTAAATGGTAATGGCGCTAAAAAATTTACAGAACAACTGGCTCAATGGCTTTCAGAAAACTTTCAAAACTAACTAATTAATCCAATTGAAATTTTTTAAAGACCAGCCCATCGTAAGGCCACACTTTTCCGCATTCAAAAATACAGGCTAATGTAGTATCATTCATGACAAGCAAATCTGAATTGGCACCGTATCCTTCAAAAAGTAATTTTCCAATATTCCAGGATCTACCATCATCATAGCTGTATTGTACCGTGAGATCTTCTCTGGCATATCGATGCCTTGGATTACAAAAGAGTACAATCGTTTTGCCATCTTTATCAAAATAGCTGTCCAAACTAGCCTGGCAGGTTGAATCAAAAAGCGCATCGTCGTAATGTTGATCTTGCATGGTAATTCCTCCATCAAGGCTATAGGCTACGCTTCTTTGATAGATTTTTTTTGAACGTTTTGTCATGTTGATGAGCAAGAGTTCCATCGCTTAATTCTGCGGTTTCCCCTTCACTGGTACCCGTTTCCGGAGAAATACCTCCAATTTTCCAATCCAGGCCTCCGTTATCTGAATAAATGAAATGGGACCGAAAGATGACTTTGTCTTTTTTTAAAGTAGAATGATAAGCAGTGGCAATCATTCGGTTTTTATACTTAGGAGATTTTAATTGTAAGCCTGAACCTGAACCAATACCATAATAATCCCAATCTGGTTTTTTAACTGAAGATGTGATTTCTTTTGGAAAAGTCCAGTTGGCTCCGTCATCTTCCGAGGTTGAAAGAAAAATTCTTCGGGTATCTTTGCTTTCACGCCTCCGAATAGCACTCCAATGATCATCTCCTAAATTCCACATCATAAGCAATGCGATCCTTCCGCTTTGTTTGTCAACGACGGGAACAGGATAGGAACAAGTATTTAAGCTGTCATTCCAAATAACGTGCAAAGGATTCCAGGTTTTTCCATAATCAAAAGACCTTTTTAATACGATGTCTACATCATAATTATCACGACAATTTCCCATCCTTCCCTCGGCAAAAGCCAGTAATGTACCTTTCGCGGTTTGTACAATTGAGGGAAGGCGAAAGCAAGAATAACCGGATTCTCCTGAATGATAAACATAATTGGGATTTGGTAATTCTGAAAATTTTCCATTTATGGACCAGTCGTACACTTTCATTGTGTTTTTCCAAGGTCGAAATGCGATCGTACCTTTTAGAGGCAGGCTAAAAAAATCAAGCGGTTGTTCTGTGATTATTTTGCCATTTATTAAAAAAGACACGATTGAATCAGTGCGGATAGCTTCAAAGGTAAAGGGTTCACCTGGGGTAATATGTTTTATTGCAGGTTCCAAATAAACCAGGGAATCATGTCTTGGAGTAAAAAGAAATAAACGGTACCCGTAAACCGAGTCTTCACTTTCTTCATAAAGCGACTTATCACTTGTTGAGTCGAAACCAAAATGATTATTAAAAAACCAAAAAATCGCCGTAGTTCCTTCTATCTTTTCAAGGCTGAGTCGGGCTTTAATGTGAAAATCATTGTCTTGAATATAAAAAGAACTGTAGAGCATATTACTAAAATTATCTCCTTTCCCAGAGCATTCAAGAAAACCTTCTCCCTGAATCCATTTTTCGCCCATAACAATAGCGTTTTCAGCTTTCCCGTTTGCAATGATTTCGGTGAAAGGAAGTTTTTCGTTTTCTTCCTTGCAACCGGAAAGAAAAAGAATCAGGAATAGATATCCTAGACAAAAGCGGTTCAAAAGTCTCATTCTAAATTTGTTTGAGATTTATATATCTTGGGAAAATTAATAAAACTGAACAGATAATTCACAAGCTTTGACATAGTTTATAAATGCTATCTCATTGAGCCTTTGATCAAAGTATGAGGATATTAAAGATTACTTTCCTTTTTCTTTTTAGTTTACAGCAAATCAGTTTCTGTCAAAATGCTTCGAATTTAACCGAAAGGGATAAAATAATATGGAATAAACTTGCTTCTTTTCCTTCCGGCGAAATTGCTCTGGAAAATCTTAAAGGGGCTTTTTATGGCATTCATAATAGCGCAATAATTCTTGGAGGGGGAAGTAGTTGTTCAATTAGTGATTCTCTCCAAAGTTATGATTGTCAATGGAATAATAAAGTAATTGTTATTCTTAAAAATGAAAATGGAGAATATGGAAAACTGAACGTAGCGTTTGAACTTCCATTTGGGCCGGTCGCTTTCGGTGCATCAATTCAAACGGATAAGGGCTTGGTTTGCCTGGGTGGGGTTTCAAAGAATGGTTTGAAAAAAGAAGTCTTTTTAATAAAGTGGAATGGCGTTTCACAAACTGTAGATATTGATACGCTACCATCGTTGCCAAGCCCTATGGGCTACCTCTCCGGTACTTTTTTAGGAAATAAAATTTATCTCGGCAGCGGGTTCACTAATTTTGATTCGACTGAATTCAGCAATGATTTATTATCCCTTGATCTGTCAACGAATGGTTCAGCACAGCAATGGCAAAAGCTTGACTCTTTGAACGGTCCATCAGGATTTTTGTATGGTATAAGTAGTCAAAGCAATGGACTTGACAATTGTTTGTACTTGTTTGGTGGAAAAGATTCAACATCCGAATCAACTGGAAAGTATTTGAACAGCAGCTATCAATTCAATCCTAAAAACCGTGTATGGAAAAAAATTAATCCAGGACCAATCCATTTGGAACAATTGGCTGACGAATCTCAAAATAATTTCATTTCACTTGGATCAACGGATATTCTTCATTTTGATGCTTCTAAACGGAAGGTTTATTTATATCATACCATTACCGACAATTGGGAACCTGTTGGAGGGGTTCCGGTTGATAAGGATCTATTATATTTTTTTAAAAAAGGAAATCAAGTTCTTGCTTTTTCAAAAGAAGGAAAAAATGTCGGTGCTGAACTTTATGAACTTTCGTTTAAAATGGAAAACCAAAAATTTGGTTTCCTTAATATTTTAGTACTGGTTTTATATTTTGTTCTGTTAGTTTTTCTGGGATTTTATTTTTCAAAAAAGCAGAAAAATTCGGACGACTACTTTAAAGGAGGCAAGAAAATACCATGGTGGGCTGCGGGCCTCAGCCTTTACGGAACAGGCTTGAGTGCGATCAGTTTTATGGCGGTACCCGCCAAAACGTATGCTACGGATTGGGCCTATTTTATGACAAAACTGCCGCAGATATTGATTCCAATTATCGTTTGCTGGCTTTTCATTCCTTTTTATAGAAAACTAGATATCACCACCGCTTACGAATATTTAGAAAAACGTTTCAATCTGGCAACTCGGTTGATTGGTAGCTTTTCCTTTATCGTTTTCCAGCTCGGACGAATTGGAATTGTGCTCTATTTGCCTGCGATTGCACTAAATGTAGCCACAGGAATGGACATTATTTTTTGTATTGTTTTAATGGGAGTGATCAGTTTGATTTATACCATCATGGGTGGGATTGAAGCGGTGATCTGGACGGATGTTTTGCAAGTTATTATATTAATTGGAGGGATTATTTTGTGTTTGGTCTTGATCAGTTTTAGCCTTGAAGGTGGCATAAAAGAAATCATCGAGGTAGGAAGGCAAAATGAAAAATTTGAGATACTAAATATGGCGCTTGATTTCACTCAACCTACATTTTGGGTTGTTGTATTGGGTGGCTTTTTTTCTCAGTTGATTGTTTACAGCACGGACCAATCAATGGTTCAAAGATATTTAACTACAAAAGACCTTCAAGGTGCCAAAAGAAGCATTTGGACTTCAACGCTGGTAAGTCTTTCCATTGGCTGGATTTATTTTTTTGTCGGAACGGCTTTGTTTGCATTTTATAAAAAACATCCTGTTGATTTGTTACCTGCGATGCAATCTACGGATGCGATTTTTCCATGGTATATTTTTTCTCAACTTCCGGATGGCGTGAATGGATTGCTGATTGCCGGAATTTTTGCGGCAGCTATGTCCAGTCTGAGTAGTAGCATGAATTCAGCGGCAACCGCTTACACAGTTGATTTTCATCAACTTTTTAAATGGCGGGGAAATGCTTTACTTGTTGGCAGATTATCTACCTTGATTATTGGTGTGACTGGAATTTCATTTGCTTTAATGTTTGCAACCATGGACGTAAAATCCATTTGGGATGAATTCATTAAGATCATTGGTTTGATCACAGGTGGATTGGGCGGGGTCTTTTTATTAGGAATTATTAGTACTCGCGCAAATGGAATTGGTGCTTTGGTTGGGCTTTTTAGTAGTGGGATTATTCAGTTATTTGTAGCAAATCATCAACCGGTTCATTTTCTTCTTTTTACAGCTACGGGTTTTATATCTTGTTTGATCATTGGATATTTGGTGAGTTTGTTGTTTCCAAGCCACTCAAAACCATTGGCGGGCTTGACCATTTTTACAGTAGAAAGAAAAAAGATTTGATTTTCAATAGGCTGTTCTAATTTATCTTTATTTTCGCGGTATCATTTTTTGTTATGCTTAAATTTTTAATTTATGACTTACGAGAATATCAAAGTAGACTTTAGAGACAACATTCTGTTCCTAACCATCAATCGGGAAAAAGCAATGAACGCGCTTAATCGGCGTACAATGACTGAATTGCATCATTTCTTTTATGAAACTGCTCCGAAAAATGATGAAGCACGCGGAATAATTATTACTGGTGCCGGAGAAAAAGCTTTCATTGCTGGTGCGGATATTAAAGAATTTTTAGAACTGGATGCAGGAAATGGTAAGGATTTGTCGAGATTCGGGCAAGAAGTTTTCTATTTTATCGAGCGCTTTCCCAAACCAGTAATTGCAGCGGTGAACGGATTTGCTCTCGGGGGCGGATGTGAATTAGCAATGGCTTGCCATATTCGGATTGCAGGGGAGAAGGCTCGTTTTGGACAGCCCGAAGTTAACCTAGGAATCATTCCAGGTTATGGAGGAACACAGCGTTTGATTCAGTTAATTGGAAAGGGAAAAGCGACCGAACTTTTAATGACAGGCGATATGATCGGAGCCGAAGAAGCTTATCGGCTCGGATTAGTGAATTATGTCGTTCCTCAAGGGGAAGAAGTGGCAAAGGCTGTTGAGCTTATTGAAAAAATTGCAACTAAAGCTCCGATTGCAATTAAAAAAGTTATTGAATGTGTAAATGCGCATTTTGATAAAAATGTGGATGGCTTTGATTTTGAAATAGACGAATTTGGAAAATTAACCAGCACAGAAGATTTCAAGGAAGGAGCTACTGCTTTCGTTGAAAGGCGTGTTGCGAATTTTAAAGGAAAATAAAGGGTTAAACAATGCGAATGACGGATTGTTAGTATCTTTGCATTTCTTTTGAAAAATGTATTGCAAATGATTAAAACTGATATAATAATTGTAGGTGCCGGACCAGTAGGGTTATTTACTGTTTTTGAAGCAGGTTTGTTAAAAATGCACTGCCAATTGATAGATTCGCTGCCACAGTCTGGTGGCCAACTCACGGAGATTTATCCAAAAAAGCCTATTTATGATATTCCTGGCTATCCTGAGATACTCGCCGGTGATTTGGTGAAAAATCTAATGAAACAAATCGAGCCCTTTAACCCTGGATTTACACTTGGAGAAAGAGTTGAATCTGTTGAAAGGACCGAAGACAATATTTTCCATGTTACAACTAACCGTGGCACTAAACTACAGGCTCCGGTAATAGCCATTGCTGGGGGATTAGGCTGTTTTGAGCCACGAAAACCACCTATTTCCAATATTGAAGAATTTGAAGACAAAGGGGTCGAATATATTATCAAGGATCCTGAGTTTTATCGGAATAAAAAAGTGGTGATTGCTGGGGGAGGAGATTCTGCTTTGGATTGGACCATTTATCTTGCTGACATTGTTGATGAATTAATATTGATACATCGGCGAACACAGTTCAGAGGTGCTTTGGACTCCGTTGAGAAAGTAAAAATGCTTAGCCTTGAAGGAAAGATCAAGTTGTTGACTGAATCACAGGTGGTCGGCCTCAATGGAAATGGAAAACTTAGCGAAGTAGTGGTCAAGCACAGCAAAGAAGGAGAATTGAAAATGGAAACGGACCATTTTATTCCATTATTTGGCTTGTCTCCGAAACTGGGTCCTATCGCTGGTTGGGGACTTAGTATTGACAAAAATGCAATTGAGGTAAACACAATTGATTACAGTACAAATGTGCCGGGGATCTACGCAATTGGAGACATCAACACTTATCCAGGAAAGCTCAAACTCATTCTTTGCGGATTCCACGAAGCGACTTTGATGGTCCAGTCAGCCTTTAAAATAGTTAATCCCGATAAGAAAATTTCTTTTAAATATACTACCGTTACTGGAGTTGAAGGTTTTTCAGAAAAGTAAATTAAAGACTCCAATAACTCTGGAAAATTAAATGATAAAAATAAAAGTAACTGATCGGGGAGGCAAAGAACATTTACTCGAAGCGCCAACGGATATGAATTTAAATTTGATGGAGGTTTGTAAAGCTTATGAACTTCCCATCGAAGGAACTTGTGGAGGTATGGCGCTTTGCTCTACTTGTCATGTATACATTAACAGTGATCACGAATTGAACCCACCAACAGAAGCTGAAGAAGACATGCTTGATCAAGCTTTTTTCGTTGAAGATAATAGCCGACTTGGTTGTCAAATCAAATTAGCCGACGAGATAGATGGCCTTGAAGTTGAACTTGCTCCTCAAGCAGGTTAGTAATTGACTAATTTCCCTTGTATTTTTTTGTATGACTTGTTTATTTAAAATATTAATCGTAATTTTACGATTAAATTAATAAACATGGGTGCTTCAAAAAAAGAATTGTTCACATTATCTCAGAACAATATTGCTAAAATAGCAAAAGCTTTGTCTCACCCTGCCCGAATAGCTATTCTTGAATATTTGCTGAAAACTAATGCCTGCGTTTGTGGTGATCTGGTTGACAAACTACCTCTTTCTCAGTCCACAATTTCCCAGCATTTGAAAGAATTGAAAAATGCCGGAATCATCTCTGGAAATATATCAGGCACCAGTGTTTGCTACTGCATCAATCCGAAAGTTTGGAGCGAAGCAAGTAAAGTATTGAATAATTTGTTCAAAGAACTCAAAAACTGCTGCTGATTTTTTTTGTATTTATTCATCGTAATATTGCGATTAACATTTTTTTTTGAAACAAAATCTAA
Organism: uncultured Saprospiraceae bacterium; assembly: GCA_963793295.1. Classification (GTDB taxonomy): domain Bacteria; phylum Bacteroidota; class Bacteroidia; order Chitinophagales; family Saprospiraceae; genus JAHDHW01. The sequence goes on from CAWBZX010000028.1 coordinate 473,138, forward strand.
TTATCATGATTACCAAAAAATTCATAGATTTATTAAATTCGAATGAAGGAAAAGAATTGGTTTTTGAATATGCCGAAAATCAATTTGTACCGGCTTCTTACCATATTACAGAAGTAAAAAACCTTTACTTTGAATCCGTCGATTGTGGTGGTTTTACTCATGAAGAGTATCAAACAATTGTGCAATTATGGGTCAGTGAAAAGGAAAAAAAGAACAAGCACATGGAGACTCAAAAAGCACTTAAAATCATGAACCGCGTCAATGGTGTAAAACCTTTGCGCCAGGATACTGAAATATTTTTTGAATACGGAAGAGGTGATTTACGAACTTCAAACTATAGTGTTGAAAAAGTTGATATACAAGAAGATAAGGTTGTTTTAAAAATGTACGTTCAACCGACAGCTTGTAAACCACGAAGTTTGGAAAACATAAATGATTTGAAACGAGTTATGCAATCCTGTTGCTAATGGTTTTGAGACCTTTGATAAAAGCAGATTACGAAGCGGTGAAACGGATTTACCAGGAGGGAATTCGAACTAAATTGGCAACGTTTGAAACCACGGTTCCTGATTGGAAAGCTTGGGATAGTAAAAATTTACCATGTTGCCGCTTCGTAGCTGTTTTAAATGACGAAATTAAGGGTTGGGTAGCTTTATCTCCGGTATCGAAAAGAGAAGTGTACCGAGGCGTTGCGGAAATAAGTATCTACGTTGGAGAAAACTTCAGAGGTCAGGGAATCGGAAGTAAGTTGATGAAACATTTGATTAAACACGCAAAAAAAGAGGGTATTTGGACATTACAAGCCAATGTTTTTTCAGAAAATGAAGCTAGTTTAAAATTGCATCTTCAACATGGATTTCGAATTGTTGGCGTTCGCGAGCGAATTGGACAATTAAATGGAGTGTGGAAAGATAACATTTTGTTAGAAAACAGATTTTAGATATTAAAAGGAATTTAGCTTCTAATAATTTGCTCAAAGCTCATGTTATTTTTTATGGTTTGAAATATACTGATAATCAATTGTTTAAAAATCATTCTTTCAGATTAATAAAAAATATAGTAACTTTGTAGACCGGTTCTTACTGAGTTGAAAAATGATAAAAAAATACTAATGGGTATTGATGTTGCCAAACATATTAGCGAATTAATTTACGATCATGATTCTGTTATTATACCAGAATTAGGAGGCATCGTTGCTAGTAGCCAATCTGCTTCAATTGATCATGTTCAAGGTTTGATTCACCCACCTTCCAAGAAGTTATCTTTCAATGAAAACTTGTTGTTAAATGATGGTCTTTTGGTTGATTATGTCAAAAGGAAGAATAATATTTCGCTTAAGGAATCTGTGAATGCAATCAGTGATTTTGTTTCACAAACAAAGGAAAAACTTAATAATAAAGAAATTGTCATACTCCCGCAGATCGGTAGATTGTATAAGGATTATGAAAATAGTTTGCGTTTTTTACAGGACACAACTAATTTTAATACGGATGTTTTTGGCCTGCCAACGCTTCAGTTTTATCCTATCCTTCGTTCACAGGAACCACCAGAAATAAAGAAAAACAAACCAGTCAAGTTAGTTTCAGATAAACAAGGTTTTGGAATTAGCAGATCCTTATCTAAAAAAATTGCCAGTGCCTTTTTACCATTATTTTTAGGTCTCGTTATTACGGTTTTTTCAATTGGCATTTATGAAAAACAGACCGAAGAAAAAATTAATGTTCAGGATGTTCAAAAAATTCCTGTTAATGAAAACAGGGTTAATAGAAAACCGTCTATTGATAATTTATCTTTTTTTGAAGGGCTGCCTGCTGGTGAGCAATTCAAAGGTGACTTTGAAAACAATGAAGGAATGGAATCTGACGAGTTAGTGCCAATTGATACAGAAAGTGCTACTATTGTAGAACAACAAAATTTATGCGTGATCATTATTGGTGTTTTTAGCCGGAAAGAAGGTGTTCAGAAACGTTTAAAAGACATTTATGATTTTGGTTATGATGCGTATCAAGATAAAACGGGAGATTTAACCAGAGTAGGAGTGCAATTTGGTTATGAGCAAAAAAGTGAAATCGTAGATATGCTTGACATCGTGCGCGATAAATTTGATCATCGTGCATGGATATTGAAAGAATAAAATAATCAATCAATTGATTTTGACCCGAATGCTGCCTCAGTTATTCGGGTTTTTTATTTTAATTATTTAATGCCTAAAAATTGGGGTTGAAATTTATAAATTAATTCGATTTTGGAAAGATAATTATTAGCAACTTTAAATTTAAGAATATTTCAATTTAAGGAATAAAAGTTTGTTTATTTCAATCTAATAAAATTAAATTTTATTGACTATTTCTTGAACCTTAATCAACAGAATATTGTTTCATATATAATTGATAATTTAAGCTATTTAAAATACCTTTGTGGAAGATTTAAAGAGGAAACGTAAAGAAGGAATTAAAAGCTTAGACAAAGCAATTAAATAATCTTTTTCAATTGATGGTTTAACTTATTTGTTTTTTTTAAGTCATAAAAAATATCAAGTAATCAAAAAATGCTAGAGAAAATTCCGAAAATTAAATATCTCGAGGAAAACAACTTTTTCCTTATAGCTGGCCCCTGTGCAATTGAAGGTAGGGGAATGGCTTTTGAGATTGCGGAAAAGGTTTCCAGCATTTGCGACAGACTTCATATTCCTTATATTTTTAAAGGGTCGTATAAAAAGGCAAACCGTTCAAGACTTGATTCTTTTACGGGGATTGGAGATGAAAAGGCGTTGAGCATACTTAAAGAAGTAGGGGATCACTTTAATATTCCGGTTACTACTGATGTTCATACTGAACCAGAAGCAACAATGGCTGGAAAATATGTAGATATTATTCAGATACCTGCGTTCTTATGCCGCCAAACCAGTTTGTTAGTTGCTGCGGCCGAAACAGGTAAGGTAGTTAATGTAAAAAAAGGCCAGTTTTTAAGTCCGCAAGCCATGCAATTTGCAATTGACAAAGTAGTTCAATCCGGTAATAATAAAGTACTGCTAACAGAGAGAGGTACGACTTTTGGATATCAAGACTTAGTTGTAGATTTTCGGGGAATTCCGGAGATGCAATCATTGGGCGTAAAAGTAATTCTTGATTGCACGCATTCTTTACAGCAACCAAATCAAAATACAGGTATTACTGGTGGAAAACCTGCATTGATTGAAACAATAGCAAAAGCTGGTATAGCTGTCGGGGTTGATGGTTTATTTATTGAAACACATCCAAATCCTTCTGAAGCTAAATCTGATGGAGCTAACATGCTTCAACTTAATAAGTTGGAAGGGTTATTGGAAAGAGTATTAAAAATTAGGCGAAGCTTATTTTAAGCAGAATTTAATTTCTTGAAAACTTGTATAGTACAGAAAAATATTTTATATTAATCATAAATCACAAAAGGAGATCGATATGAATTCCTTAAAAGCATTCTTAACAATATTTACTTTAATTTTTGCAATTACTATTGCAACATCACAGAGTGAAAAGACTTTGGTGAAATCCTTTAATTTGAAAGGAATTCAAGTTGTTGTTTTGGATTTAGATGGTGATGTGGAAGTTAGAGAATGGAAAAATTCAATTATGCGTATTCAGTTAACGATCATTATTGAAAATGGCAATGATTCAATGCTGAAAACGCTTGTTAGAGCGGGGAGGTATAATCTTTATTCCAAAGTGAATAACGAAGACTTTAGAATTTTTGCTCCAGAAACTAAGAAAGACATGAAGGTTAGTGGTTACGATTTGAAAGAAAATATTTCATACATAGTGTATGCACCTGAAAATGTTATCGTAAGGATGGCCGGCGAAGCATCAACTGATGCTGAATTAGCTCCTCAATCAGAGTCCTCTTCACTTTAACATTATATACTTTCCTTCTTCTTAAAAGGGTATAACTTTCCCACTGGTTATACCCTTTTATTTTTGAAGAATCGTTAAATTATATTTAATTGTTTGTTTTAGCTTTTAAACTATTGTTTGCGGCAATATCTTTGATCTATTCATTGTTGAATTTTAACACAACAAATAAATTTTTTATGCGATTTTTTTCAATTGTACTTTTTTCTACTTTATTTATTCAGTTAGCTAATGCTCAACTCACAAAAGTGCTTCACCAGACTTTTGAAATAGATAGTGTTGATAAAATAACACTCAATTTAGTTGGAGAATATGAATTAGAAAAGTGGGCCGGGAATAATATCCTTACAGAAACAAAAATTGAAATCTATGATGCCAAGCCCGGAGTTTTTAAATACCTTATTGAAGAAAAAGGGCGATATGAAATCGTTGCTGAAATAAACATTGATAATATGACAGCCACACTATTTTCTAATGATTCTAAAAGATCAGTAATTAAAAATAGAGAAACAGGGAAAGAATGTTATGAATTCATCAAAGTGAAAATATTTGTTCCCGAAGACTTTAATATTGATGATCCTGTTAATTTGGTTCGTATGACCTCAACTGCAACGTCAAATAATGACTGAATAAGAATAAATAAAAATCAAAAAAAGCATCTCGGTATTATCAAGATGCTTTTTTTGATTACTCTTGTATACCTTTGCGATCAATCATGTTGAAACAAATAGAAATAAAACTTTTGCCCAGTGAAGCAGCAAATGAGTCTGACATTAAGCAAAAAATAGTAGATAAAGCCAAAATTTCGATAGATCAATTAAAAGATTGGAGAATACTAAAAAGGTCAATAGATGCCAGAAAAAAACAAGTTTTGGTACAACTCCGTATTGAAGTAAACACAGAAGGTGAATTTGAAGCGGAACCTTTAATATTAGATCAATTAAAACCCGTGCACGATAAGGAGAGTGTGATAATTGTTGGCGCGGGGCCTGCAGGTTATTTCGCTGCTCTTGAATTGATTGAATTAGGATTGAAGCCTATTATTTTTGATCGAGGTAAAGATGTTCAAACCAGGCGACGCGACTTACGTTCCATCCAGCAATTTGGAGAAGTAAATCCACATTCAAATTATTGTTTTGGAGAAGGAGGGGCAGGTACCTATTCAGACGGGAAACTTTATACTCGTTCTCACAAAAGAGGTAATATTTACAAAATCTTAAGGCTACTTGTAGAGCACGGAGCATCTTCTGATATCATGATAGATGCCCATCCTCATATTGGTTCTAACAAGCTCCCGAACATTGTTGCTAATATTCGAAAAACGATTGAATTATATGGTGGGGAGGTGAACTTCGATACACATGTTACAGATTTGATTTACCATCAAGGGAAAGTAAAAGGCGTTGTGATCAACAATTCAAAGGAATTATTTGGAGAAGCTGTTGTATTAGCAACTGGACATTCAGCACGTGACATATATTATTTGCTGAATCAAAAAGGGATTGCAATTGAGTCAAAACCCTTTGCTTTGGGTGTAAGAGTAGAACACTCTCAATCCCTTATAGATCAAATACAATATGGCCAATCTCCACGTGAAGAACATTTACCTGCTTCAAGCTACCGTTTAGCCTGCCAGGTTGGAGGAAGAGGAGTTTTTTCGTTCTGTATGTGTCCAGGTGGATTAGTTGTACCTGCATCAACTGCTCCAGGAGAGATTGTAATAAATGGGATGTCTCTGTCCCGCCGTGACTCTCCTTTTTCAAACAGTGGAACCGTAGTAAGCGTCGAATTGGAAGATTTAATTCCCTTTGAAAAATATGGAGTTTTTGCAGGATTAGAATTCCAAAAAATGGTTGAACAAACTATGTTTGCGAATGGAGATGGAAGTCAAAATGCTCCTGCACAAAGAATGACAGATTTTGTTAAAGGAAAAATTTCAAATGATTTACCTGCTTCGAGTTATATTCCGGGATTACATGCTGCTCCTTTGCACCAGTTGCTACCAAAAAGTATTTCAGATAAGCTTTCAAAAGGGGTTCTCGAATTTGGAAAAAAAATGAAAGGTTATTTTACAGAAGAAGCGAATATGATCGGTACAGAAAGCAGAACAAGTTCTCCAATTAGGATACCGAGAAACAAGGTGACTTTTATGCATGAAGATGCAGAAGCTTTATTTCCATGCGGAGAAGGAGCCGGATATGCCGGGGGGATTATTTCGGCTGCTATGGATGGGCAAAATGTCGCAAAAGCGATTAAACGTTTTCTGGAAAATTAAAAAAGACGATTATTGTCAATCATTATTTGATTACATTTGCACATTAATTTCTTAGTGGGGAGACTTATATATCATGAAAGATACAACTGATTTAATAGCTAGATTTTTTATAGCATTTATTTTTCTTTTTGAGGCATATGATTCTATTGTTTTTTTTAAAAGCACAAAAAACACAATGACGGATTATGGTATTACATGGAATCAGGATATGTTGTTGACCATATCCATTTTTCTTTTAATATTAGGAGGTGTATTAGTTCTTATTGGGTATCGGTCAGGATTTGGAGCTAGTCTTTTATTAATTTATTGGATTCCTGTAACTTTTATAGCACATTCATGGTGGAATGATCCTATTGATATTAAACGAGAAGAATCTATCGAATTCATGAAAAACTTAGCTATTGTTGGTGGTCTTCTTCTAATTGTTATTAATGGTAGCGGACGTTTTAGTGTGCGGAGATTATTTGCTACCACAATCGTCAAGGGTTAATATAGTTTAATGAATGGCTTTTTCAAATATCTTTTGGTAGTTTATCTCCACAAAGTTTACAATATACAGCATCATTATCATGTTCTGTTTTTTTACACTTTTCACATTCAAGAATTTTAATATTCTTCATTTCTCTTCCAACTTTTATCATTTCTGAAGAGACAATTCCAGTAGGCACAGCAATAACGGCATAACCTAATATCATTACAATTGATGCCAGTAGTTGACCAAAAGTAGTAACTGGAGCAATATCACCATAACCCACAGTTGTCAATGTAACTATTGCCCAATAAATAGCTCGGGGAATGCTGTCAAATTTTTTATTAGTTCCTCCTTCAATTAGGTACATAAAGGATCCGAAAATAGTCACTAAAAGTAAAATGAAAAATAGAAAAACCAGGATCCTTCTACTGCTGGCCTGTAATGCTTTGATAATTACTGTACTTTCTTTCATGAATTGAGCGAGCTTGAAAACTCGAAAAACTCTTAGTAATCGCAAAGCCCTTATGATTAAAAGATAGTGTGTATTGGCTATAATTAGACTTAAATATGTTGGTATTATGGCGAGTAGATCAATCATGCCATAAAAACTAAATGTATATCTCTTCCAATCATTTACACAATAGATTCTCAGAATATATTCAATGGTAAAGAAAATAGTAAAAATCCATTCAAGGGTATAGAATACATTGTGATACCTATCAGACAGCCTTACAATGCTTTCAAGCATAACAACGAGAACACTCGTTAAGATCGCAATAAGTAAGGCAATATCAAAAGTCTTTCCTGCAGGAGTATCTACCTTAAATATGATATTATATATCTTTTCCCTGAAGGGATTTGTATTTTTATCCATTAAATTGAAATTTAGGTAAAAATAAATAAATATTGGTTTTATACTCTTTTTAAAAACGAACAATTGAAAAGATTGAGAAACGAAAAAAAATTAGACGATTAACCTATATCAAATAAATTTCTTTTTATGAGTTGTTTTTTGATATTTAGACTTTCTTTAATGTCACTTTTTTGGTATTTTAGCTTTTAAGTCGAAAACATTCTATTAAACAAAAATTTCAAGGAGGATGATCAAAGCAATTATAATTGAAGATGAAATCAGTGGTCTTAAAAATCTTAAAAATTTACTTTCCAAGTATTGTGAAGAAGTTGAAGTTATTGCTGATGCAAGAAATATAAAAGAAGGTGTTCAGATTTTGAATGATCCTTCTTTAAAGCCCGATGTTGCTTTTCTGGATATTAGTTTGCCGGATGGCTTGGTTTTTAATATGTTGAATGATTTTGCAGATAAAATTGACTTTGATATCATATTTGTTACTGCATTTGAGAATTATGCTATAAAAGCTTGTCAGTACAGCTCAATAGGATATATAGTCAAACCGATTGATCCTGATGAATTGAAGGAAGCGGTAAGTCGAGTAACCCCCGGGAAGAATAATAAAATTAAAAAACGATTGAATGTTTTTTCACAGCAATACAACAACCCTAACGCTTTTGAAAAAATGAGTATTTCTGCGTTGGATGGCATTTATTTTATAAATATCAAAGATATCATCCGTTGTGAAGCAGAAGATAATTATACCCACATACACTTGAGAGATGGTGATAAAATAACAGCCTCAAAAACAATTAAAGCCTATGAAGAGTTACTTTCTGGGGTTAACTTTTATCGCGTTCACAAAAGTCATCTTATCAATTTAAATTATATGCGAAAGTTTGTAAAAGGGGATGGTGGTTACCTCGTTATGGACGATGATAAGAAAATTGAAGTTTCGCGCCGTAGAAGGCCGGCGTTTATGGAGCAAATGAGACGATTACAGGAAGGATTATAAGGCTTCCATGACTCATAGAGGTTTAAAAAAACTTTGTTTTGAATATTTAACTTTTTCAAGCGAGAATAAGTATATAAAGAGTTGAAATATAGAAATTTATATGTTATAAATATTTTATTTGTGTTGTTGAACCATTAATTTATGGGATAAATATTTATATAAAAAGGCTTAAAAGTATTTGGGAGTAATACAATAAGTTTGTAAATTTATAGACGATAAACAAACAAACATTTTTTTAATCTTTTTTCCATGAATGAATAAATTAACGCTATGGGAAGCAAGAAAAACAAAAATCTAAGAGATCTCATGATAGACTTGCACGAGCAAGTTATTCAAAATGATGATATGAATAAAATCATCGGGGGAACCAGTAAACATCAAATTTCTCAAGGCAACCGTGGTTGCGGTGGAATTGTTCCTCAATAAGAAATAAGAATTATCTGTCGAAATTACTCGTAGGCTACATTCTCTTAAAATGTAGCCTTTTTTTATATAATAAAAATAATCGATGGCTCCTCTCGTTGCTAGCCTAACCAATTTAAGACGACTCGAAACACAGTTGGACAAACAAAAAGATCCATACCAGCGGTTGATCCTTCTTGATCAATTGACCAGCCATTATGCGTTCACAAACTATCGAAAAGCTCAAAAAAATTTAGGAGAGCAGAATGCAATTTTAGATAAATTTGAAAATCGTGATTTTAGATTGAGTTATCATCTGAATACCGCAATCATTGAAAATCAGTTGTACAATTATCTTTTAGCTGAGATTCATTTTAAACAGGCATTTGAAATACTTGATGAACGTGGTGATGTCAAACAGCAGGCAGAAGCCTATATTGATTATGCAGGTACATGTATCAATCTGAATAAAATGGATCAGGCAACTAATTATTTGGATAAAGCAGCTAAATTGCTGGAGGTCTTTCCGGATACACAGCTGGAAGCAAGGATTGTTTGTCGCGAAGGTTATCTTAACCTCCATTATTCTAATTACGCTAAAGCGATTGAATTGCTTTTAGAAGCTGACAAACGAATTAATGCTTTACCTGATCTCACCTTAAAAGATTATTATTTCAGAACACTTATTTATAGTGGTCTTGGTAGAGTATATGAGCGTAATGATGAAGTACATAAAAGTATAAAAGCTTATGAAAATGTCGTAAAATGGTGTGAGACAATGGGGATGCGCACTAGGCTTTCCTGGCATTATCTCAATGTTGGAAATGGGTATATGGCCATTCAGAATAATGAAAAAGCGGCGGAATTTTTTCGGAAGGCGATCAAGATCAAAGACGACGTAAGCCAAAATGCTCGCGCAGGAGCATATGCAAATTTAGGGTATTGTTACTTCAGAACACATAAATATGATGCGGCACTCCAGCTTTATAATCGGGCTAAGCGGTTGTATATGGAGAAATCCAGTCACGATTATACTAATTTTTCGATTATCGAAAGTATGAAAGCTAGACTTTTCGCAGTGCGCAACAAGAAGAAACGAGCAGAAAAGCACTTCGTGAAATCACTGGAATACGCTAACAAAGAAAATGATTATAAACAACTCTCAAAAATTTGTAAGGATATAGCTGCTTTTTATGCTGAACAACCAGATTTTGAAGCAGCCTATAAGTATCTTTTGATCCACGACCAGATGAGAGAACTGCATGTCGAAGAAGTTAATCATAGAAGGGTTACTGAGCTCGAAATTAAGTATGAAGCAGAAAAAAAGAAGCAAGAAGCCGAACTCCTAAGACACCAGTCAACCGGTTTGCAATTAAAAGCTTTGCGATCTCAAATGAATCCCCATTTTATGTATAATGCATTAAATGCAATTCAAAATTTTATTACTTCAAATGAAGTAACAGATGCTGCAAAGTATCTAGCGAAATTTGCAAAACTAATGCGCCAAAGCCTGGATTATTCTGATATGGAAATTATCAGTTTGGAAAAAGAAGTTGAGTTTTTAGAGAATTATTTATTGATAAACCAAAAACTTCGCTACGAGGATAATATTCGATATAAAATTAAAATGGATGATGAAATTGAAGAAGATATTATGGGAATTCCAACCATGATTATTCAGCCGTTCATCGAAAATGCAATTGAACATGGCCTGCGCACTAAAAAGAATGGATTTGTAAAAGTTGAATTCAAACTCTTTGATGAAAATACAATCCTGGTTATTATCGAAGATAATGGAATTGGTCGTGATAAAGTTCGTGAGCTACAGGAATTAGATCAGTATAATTTGGTTCATGAATCAAAAGGAACCAGAATAACCATGGAGCGACTTGAGATCTTGAACAAGTCACGCAATAAAGGGGTATTTATTAAAACTATAGATCTTAAGGAAAAGAAAACAAATCAAGCTGCTGGAACCAGGGTTGAGATTCAGGTCCCCATTGAAATTATACAGAAACCATAAAGACTTTGAATGTACCGTTATCTAGATGAAAGCATCCTCTTTAGTCGAATAGATCCCCACTACGTAAACAGTATTTTAATATTTAAAAAAATCAACATATCTTGAGACTAGTTTTCTCATAGTATGTTTGTTTAATCTTCCTGCACCTTGCTCCCTCCTAAGGTGCAGGAAATTTTTTTTCTCCCCAATTGTTTTGTTGAAATTGACCTTTTTTCTGAAATTTTCCGGAAACCTGATACCGCTTTCTAAAGAAAATGAACCACTAACCCTGTTATTGGCACCACTCCCTAAATGTATCTTTTAAGAAATTAAGTGCTATGCTAACTTGCAACTAGTTTTCTCATAGTATGTTTAATTTTCCTACACCTTTTTCCCTTCTGTGGTGTAGGAATTTTTTTTTGTAGCAAGCTCAATCAAATTATAAATTTTTATATATATTCAAATTCTTTGCCAATCTCTTCATTTTCCATATTTAGCTTTTCAATTATTATGGCCTTTTGATAAAGGAAAAAAGATAAAGTTCTTAAATATTAATGTTTTTTAAATACCATTTTCTAATGAAGTCCTACCATTGACGACAGATAGGTTCCCTTTTCATAAATAGAAGTTTTATATTAAAAAAAATCATTCTATATTGCATCTGTGTAGTTTTCTCATAGTATGTTTAGTTCTCCTACATTCAATAGCCTCCGAATGTAGGAGATTTTTTTTTCCACGAATAATTCTAAATATTTCTGTTTAGTGAGCACCGGTCATTTAATTGATTATAACCTAGATTATTTTTCAATGATCTCAAAACTTTGATGTAATCTAAATCCATTATTATCAACAAGGGTGAGTTGGTGTTTGCCAGGGATTGGTTGTAATTCGAAATGATGGAATTGCTGAGTACTCCCAATAAATTCATTGTCGAGATGCCAATGTATTATTGTTTCAGGCTTTCGGTGAGCAACTTTGAAAACGGTGCGACTAAGTTTACCATTAAAGTCCACTGGAACATATATCCTGGTCGTTTCTTTTGGGTAGATAAGTTGCATTGGATTATTAGTTAGATCACTGGAGATACAATCTTCTCTAATTGGAGGAATTGTTGAATAATTTGGATTACTGATTTTGTAGTAAAACTCTTCGACAGGTGGTAGGACAAACCAGGGTTTGTGAATCATGTTTGACGGATTTTCACAGTCGCTTGAAACCTGCCAGTTTAATGAAGCATCAAGGTGAATGATTTTGTGAAAAGGGCAGGTAGGGGCGTTAAATCCATTTGTACTGATCCAAACGCTATCCGTTTCACAGATATCCATCGCTCTGTAACCGCTTTTTTTACAAATTGGAACTTTCACCATCTCATCGAATGGCTGATCAAACCAATCAGGAGAATCGAGCTCATCAAATATATCAAACAAAACTGGAGCCGCGGCAATCACTCCAATCAGCCCCGGACGACCTTCTCCATCGGCATTTCCAACCCAAACACCAACAGCATATTTTGGCGTTACACCAACAGCCCAGGCATCTCGGAAACCATAACTGGTACCGGTTTTCCAGGCGATTCGTGAGCTAGATTGAAATTGTTGCCAATTGCCTTCAGCGTTGGGCCTTTCCAAATCCTGCATAGCATTGAAGGTTTGCCAGATTGCACTGGCTGACAAAATCGGTGCCTCATTGAGCAATTTTCCATTTGATTTATAAGTGCTTTTATCGAAATTGAAATTCAAAGGACGAAAGTCATCAGAGCGATATTGACCATTATTTTCATAAAAATGGTTTAATGTTCGTGCCATTCCGGTGTAGGCATTTGTGATATCCCAAAGTTTGGCTTCAGCACCTCCAAGGATTAAGGTTAAACCGTAATGATTTGCGGGCTTAGTTATCGTTGTAAATCCCAATTTTCGTAATCCAAAATGAAATTTTTCTAATCCATAATCTGAAAGCATGTGAACCATTGGTACATTTAAAGACCGGATAAGTGCTTTTTTAGCAGGAACGACTCCGTCATATGTTTCATGAAAATTTTTTGGATTATAACCGTTCATCCGTGTTGGGATATCAGGGATAAGGCTTCCTGGCAGTATTTTTCCTTCATTCAGCATCATTGCGTACAAAAAAGGTTTTAGGATACTCCCGGTGCTCCGAGGTGCCTTAATTACATCAACAGATTGGTTGTGCTCCACTCCAGATTGAACATTGCCGGCGTAAGCGATTACATTTCCTGTTTCTACCTCTACCACAATTGTAGCAATATTATTAATCAAATTATCCTGCAGACGTTGATGGTGATTTTTCAGAATGCGATTGACCTGTTTCTGTAGAGCTTCATTTATCGTTGAACGAAAGCGCGTTTGTTGTTCTTTTTTACCACTAAAATTTTCAGAATAAGCACGATCAAGCAAATGGGGAGCTAGTTGAGGCAAGGGCAATGGCTTTTCCGGAAGATCCTCTTCTTTTGCCAATTCACAGGTCAGGCTGTCCATGACTCCTTTTTCAAGCAGTCGATCGAGCAATCGATTACGTTTTTCCAATAGCGCTTCACGATTGCGTCCAGGATGAATTAATGAAGGGCTGTTAGGTAAGACCGCTAAGGTAGTTGCTTCTGCCCAGGAGAGCAATTGAGGGCTTTTTCCAAAGTACCGCCAGGAGGCAGCATCAATCCCAACAACATTGCCTCCAAAAGGAGCAGTTGAACTATAAAAAGCAAGGATTTCATCTTTCGAGTATTTAATTTCAAGACGAGTAGCCTTAATGATTTCAATAATTTTTTGAAATACAGAACGAGGTTTCCCTTTTCGCGAAAGTCGGATGACCTGCATGCTCAAAGTACTTCCACCGCTTACAATTTTTCCTGCTTTTATATTTTGTTTGAAAGCCCGACCAATTCCAATGGGATCAACTCCAAAATGAGAATCGAACCTGCGGTCTTCAAATTCAATGATCGCTTTTCGAAATTTTTCGGGAACACTTTCATTGTATGGAAAACGCCATTGGCCATCAGTAGCGATTCGTGCTCCAAGCAAATTACCTTTTTCATCTTCCAAAACCATGGAAGTTGGGTCTTCAAAAAGTGGAGAAGGTAGACAAAACCAGTACGCAACCAATAACATTCCGAAAAGGGCCAGCGTTATTCGGATATGTTTTTTAAAAATAAAGTGATATGTTTTTATGAAACTATTCATCAATTCAGATTAATCATTCTAAAAGGATCAAGTTATTGAATTACAAGATAAATTTTTAACAGGATAATCCCCATGCATTAGATTATGGGAGATCTATTAATGAGTAAACGTACCAATTGGGTGAAAATTTGTAAAAAGAAAAAAAGAATTTTAAGCTTAAAAAAACGATCAATCCTTAAGGATTTCAATTACTTTTTTAATCAAATCCTTTCCGGAATCCGACAAATTATCCAATTCTGCTAAATTACCTTGAGACTCAATAGCGATCATAAAATTATCTGCCATCAACTCGTCAGGATGGATGATGTAGTCTGTGTTGTCCGTAATCTGCTCAAAAAACTCTGGATGGTTTTTAAAGTTGATGGTACTTGCTCCATCAGTGGTTGAAACTACTTTAATCATCTTGGAAAAGGGAGGAATGATTTTGTACAGGTCAAATTTTATATAATCGAAAAAATGCGATTTGTCTTCCATAAAATCATTTTCATATGAAATAATCAATGGAATAGCATTGAAAAGGGTTTTGTCCTCCGCGCGCAGTTGAATAACATAAGCGTAATTAATTCCATCTGGATTGAGGATTATTTTCTCTTTTAGCACATCACTAATTTGGAGCAGCTGCGTTCCTCCTATACTTTTAAAACCGATAAGACTGTACAACGCTTGCTTCTTTTGGAGATTTAAACGGGAATAAACGTGGAACAGCTCGTGGAGCATGGTTTTTCTAAAAGACTGTTTGTCTAAGTTTTGTAACTCAGCTTTAGGAATAAGAATACAGTTCTCCCGGGTATAAAAAGCACCACCACCATAGTGGTCGCCATGCATTTTTATTAATTTGATTTCAGATGGAAAAATATTCTTTGAAAGGCTGTTACAATCTTTAAAAATATCCTGGAATATATTTTTTATAAAGCTGATTTCTTCAGGAGAGAAGTTCAAAACATCTTTTTGTAAAGCACTTTTATAATCCGCCAAAAGCGCCTCTCTTTCAGTCGAGGGATTTAATTTTCGTTTCAGTTGGATGGACATGTCCAACTTGTTGATCTGATCAAAAAAATGTTCGATGGTATCTTTAACAATTGCCAAAGATGCGTTTGTGGAATCCAGAAAAGTAATTTTCTGATTGTCAGAAAGCTGAAGCAGGGTAGGCTGATAGGGCTCGGGAGTTTTGCAAGTCCACAATAAAAGGACAATAATAATAAAATGGTAGAAGCGCATATTTTTAATATTTATTTCCTGAGCCAATTTTATAAATTCAGGCAATATAGTTTTGCTAACCGGATTCATTTTGTAAAATGAAAGTACAAATTTAACTTAAGTCTATCGACAGAGTAATGAATTACTAATTTTATATTTTTTAGGTTTCCTTTGAAAGTCCGAGGTAAATAATAAACGCAGTCAGGCAACCTTTTCTTCATTTTTGATACATGACTAAATAGAACGCGGAATGATAACATGAGTAAAGACGACCAACTACTTATTGAAAAAATCCTGAAAGGTGATAAGACAGCTAACCAAAAGCTGTATGAACGGCACGAACGCCATTGGTTTCGTCTCTGTTTGCGCTACGGAAAAAATCGGACGGAGGCACAGGATATTTTGCAAGAAGGCTTGATCCAGGTTTTTAGAGATTTAAAACAATTTGATCCTGAACGGGGAGCTTTCAAGAGTTGGTCAAACAAAACAATGGTCAATGCAGCTTTGCGGTATTTGAAAAAGCATCAATGGCAACAATCTTTTGAGGATTTGAGTATCGTTGAAACGGAAATGGATTTTTCAGAAAATATATTAGGAAAAATTACCGCGAAGGAATTGGTTCAGGTCATTCAACAGCTGCCATCAGGTTACCGAATTATTTTCAACATGTATGAGATCGAAGGCTATTCTCACAAAGAAATCGCAGCAACCTTGAACATCTCGGTCGGTACTTCAAAATCGCAATTGTCAAAGGCGAAAAAAGCTTTGCGGCAAAAATTGGAAGTTTTGTTTGAATAAAAATGCTCCAGCATGAAAGATAAAAACAATTATTTGGAAAATTACTTAAGGAAAAAGCTTGAGGATTATAGCGAGACGAGCGATGGTTGGGATAAACCCGATTCTAATGTTTGGGCGCAGGCCCAACAAGGAATTTCCGTATTTGATAAGTCAAAAAAAGTGCGTTTTAATGCTTTATGGAAAGTAGGATTTTTTCTTTTTCTGTTGTTTTCAATTGGGTATATCTTATTTATACAAAGGGAAAACCAATATTTAAAACTAAAACTAGATAAAAAAACAGAGGAAATACATCAAAACCAGGAAATTGCCGTTTCAGAAAAAAAACTATTGAAAGAAACAGCTTCACTAATCATAGAAAATGAAAAATTAGCAGTTCAAAATGAAACAATTCTTAAGCAAAAAAACGATTTAGAGCAGCTAGTAAAATACCAACAAAAAGCGATTTTTCAATTAAAAAATGATAACCAAACGCTTCAAAAAAGTTTAAAAAATAATACTGCTATTGCATCGACTGAAAATACTGAGCAAAGTAATGAAAAGGAGTTAAGGACCAAAAAAACGTATGGAAATACCGCAATCGTTTCTGAGCAAAACATTACACTTTTATCGAAAAAATTAATCAAATTGAAGTCTCTGGATTTTCCTAAGCTAAACACTTCAACTCCTCTGATTTCTTTCAAAAGTAAAAGGAAAAAGTTTGAAACCGGTTACGAATATGCCTTGCTGGGTTTAAATATTCCCATCGAATCAGGATTTGACGACTTTGATAAAACTTCGTCAAATAACAGAATTTATTCACACGCTCACGGTTTTTATTTTGCATACGCTCCGAAGAAAAATTTATATATCAGAACTGGCCTCCGAACTACTTCTACTTCCATTCAGCAAAGCTCGAAATTGGGTGTCGTTTATGATAAATCCGGTGAATATGTCAAACAAAATGGAGAAATAGGCAATGATTTTGGAATGAGCACAAAGACACCTTTTAGTGATACAAAAAGTGATATCAGTGTTGATATTCCGCAAGGGGCAGATTTAGAAAACGGTGACTTGTTGCTTGTAAATTTTAGTGATTATCAGGATCTTAGATATTTCCAGATACCTTTAGGTTTAGAATATTTTCATGGGAGAGGGAAGTGGCAATGGCATTTACAAGGGGGCGTTCAATGGAATCAAATTGTTCTAGGAAATTACACATTAAAAACTGAAATCTATGCCAAAGACCAGAAGCTTCCAATCGATAAAATTAAAGTTTCAAATAAACCCAAATCTTCAAAGCAGTACTTTAGTACATATGCTGGATTTGGTCTTAATTTTCAAATTTCCGAGGCATTTCATGCAAGAGCAGACTTGGCTTATACGTATGATTTTATCAAAAATACATCAAAAGATTTTTCCAATTCCCAATTGTTCAACAATGCTTTCAAATTGGGTTTGAATTATAGATTTTAAAATAAAATTCAGATATTTAAACATTTAAAAATTAAACTTTATGAAACGATCATTTTTTAGTTTACTCGCTTTAACCCTCTTCATTTTTTCATCTTGCGAAAAAGGTCAGGATATTAAAAATGACAAATGGAAAGAAACAAAAGATTGGGATGGAAAGGACAAAGAAGACAAAGACAAAAGCAACTGTTTTGATCTTGTTTATCCAATCAGTTATATTATGCCTGATGGTTCGACTATCACTGGTGATGAAAAAGAAGTAGAAACAGCGATCAAAGCATGGTATGAAGCCAATCCTGACTCTGCAGAAAAACCAGTTTTAAATTACCCCGTTGATATCGTTTGGGAGGATGGTGCAACTGAAACGATTGAGAACGAAGAAGCGATGATTGATATAAAAGAAGGTTGTGAAGATGATGAAAGTATCTGTGAATGGGACGGATCAAAAGTAGCAGACCCTGAAGTTTGGGAGGAGTATATTGTTGAGCCACTTGTTATTAACGAAGAATGTGGCGGATGCATCGTTGAAGGTGTGGTTAAATATGTAAAAATCGATACCGATTTTGCCTATGTCATTTATTACGGTAAAGGCGAATGCGATGAATGGGCCTATTTAGTGACCTACTATGATGGTGATGAAAAGAAAGCTAAAAAGTGCAAGTTCAAGTTAGATTGCGATCCTGAAGGTAATTAATTTGAAATCTTTTAAATATTTAACGGTGAATGGAATTTACTTTCCATTCACTGTTTTTGATAGGCTTTGCAACGGATGAGTTTAATAAATTTTTAAAATTGAAATTCAAACCTGCTTCATGGACAGACTAACTCGTTTTCTGGCTTTATCAATCTCCAGGACTTTCACCTGAACTTCCTGCTGCAAACTGACTACCTCAGCGGGAGATTTGATAAACGTGTTTGAAATTTGAGAGATATGCACCAGTCCACTTTCTTTGATTCCTATATCCACAAAAGCCCCAAAATTGGTGATGTTATTAATAATGCCCGGTAAAACCATCCCTTCGTGTAAGTCATCGATACTGGAAATATTGGCAAATTCAAAAGACTTGGCTTTTCCCCGTGGATCTAAACCCGGTTTCTCCAACTCCGCAAGGATATCTTTTAGCGTCGGTAAACCCACTATGTCGGTGATGTAATTTTGTAAATTTATTTGTTTGCGAAGCGAAGCATTTTCAATTAATTCTTTGACCGAAGTATTTAAATCCTTTGCCATTTGTTGAACGATGTGATAAGTTTCCGGATGAACAGCAGTATTGTCTAGCGGATTTTTTGCTTCTCGTATACGAAGGAATCCGGCGCTTTGCTCGAAAGCTTTTTCTCCCATTCGGGGTACTTTCTTCAATTCAGTTCGAGATTTAAATGCGCCATTTTCAGAACGAAAAGCAACAATATTTTGTGCAAGCATCGGCCCAAGTCCTGAAACGTAGGTTAATAGATGTTTGCTTGCTGTATTGAGATTAATACCAACTGAATTTACACAACTTTCAACAACCCGGTCGAGGCTTTCTTTCAATTGATTTTGATTGACATCGTGCTGATATTGCCCAACACCGATTGACTTAGGATCGATTTTAACCAATTCAGCAAGTGGATCCATCAATCGCCTTCCAATCGATATTGAACCTCTGACTGTTAAATCCAGGTCTGGAAATTCTTCACGAGCTGCTTCTGAAGCAGAGTAGATAGATGCGCCACTTTCGTTGACCAAAAATAATTCAACAGGATTTTTGAAATTACATTTTTTGCAAACGGAAAGCGTTTCTCTTCCCGCCGTACCATTCCCAATTACAAAAACTTCGATTTGATATTGATTTGCGAGCGATTCCAGT
The DNA here is from genome assembly GCA_963793295.1 of uncultured Saprospiraceae bacterium. GTDB lineage: Bacteria > Bacteroidota > Bacteroidia > Chitinophagales > Saprospiraceae > JAHDHW01. The sequence continues at coordinate 492,526 of CAWBZX010000028.1, forward strand.
TTCTGAATGGACTCATATTCCTGACTTTGAGGCGGATGTGGGAAAATCGTGGTATGGTGTAAAAGTGTTCCACTTTGATCGAGGCAAACCACTTTACAACCTGTCCGAAAGCCAGGATCGATTGCCAAAACCCTTTTTTGACCCAACGGTGCAGCGAGGAGCAATTGTCTAAGGTTTTCTGCAAAAACATCAATCGCTTCTTTGTCGGCTTTTTCTTTTGAAAGATTTCTGAATTCTGTTTCGATAGAGGAGGAGAGTAGTCTTTTGTAACAATCGGTAATCGCTTCTTTGACTTGATCGGTGGCTTTGCCATGCCCTTTCAAAAAATGCTTTTCGAGATGATAAATTGTTTCTTCTTCGTCAGGTGAAATACTAACGCGTAAAATGCCTTCTTCTTCACCACGGCGAATGGCTAATAAACGATGAGATGGACATTTTTTTAAGGATTCTTCAAAATCAAAATAATCACTGTATTTTGCTCCTTCCGTTTCTTTTCCTCTGGCGACTTTGGAGCGGATGGTGGCTCCACGATCAAAGGAATATCGTACCTGATTTCTCGCTTTTTCGTCTTCGTTGATTGCCTCAGCAACGATATCACGCGCACCTTGGAGCGCTTCTTCAATCGTCGGGACCTCATCGTTTAAGAAACTAGCTGCCAGGTTTTCGACGTTTTGATTCCGCTGTTCAAAAATGCTATTGGCCAATGGTTCAAGCCCTTTTTCTTTAGCAACTGAAGCGCGGGTTTTGCGCTTTTTTTTATAAGGAAGGTAAAGGTCTTCCAGTTCGGTGGAATTGTAAGTTGCCGTTATCTTTTGGCGGAGCTCATCTGTTAGTTTTCCTTGTTCTTCTATGGTATTTAATATACTCTCACGCCGTTTTTCCAGCTCTTGCAGCTTTTGAATTTGGTTTTGGATATCACCGATTTGAACTTCATCTAAAGAGCCGGTGACTTCTTTTCGGTATCGGGCGATAAAAGGAATAGTAGCTCCTTCGCTGAGCAATTCAGCGGTATTTTGAATCTTTTTATGAGCAATGGAAAGTTGATCAGAAATGATCTGTAAATGCTTTGCATCCATGGTTTTTAGTTGTATTGGTGCAAAGGTAGAATTAATCTGGGAAGAAGTTATTTTCAATATTTATTTTTAAACAAAATCAGAATCTTCCCAGTCTTTTCGGAGTTTTTTGAACTCTTTTAGTTCCAATTCATCTTCAGGTTCAATTTCAATATCATCATTGCTTTTTCCCATTCGGCGCAATTCTTTTTCCATTTCTTTAGCTTCCCATTTTTCATCTAAACGGCCTTTTCCGGGAATGCCAAATACAGCAAAATATTGAATGGCGATACTTACACCCCATCCTAATAGTGGATATACAAACCAATAATGAAATGGAGAAGTGAGCATATTAATGACAAATAAAAAAGCATTAACAATCAGATAAACAACTAAATGAGTGTAAAAGCCTTTTTTTGCCTTAACTCTTTTTCTAGCCTGTAAGTATGGATCAGAAGTCATAAGGAATATCGTGAGTTGTTTTAAATATTAGACTAAATCTGAATCTTCCCATTTATTTCGGATGGGTTTCATTTCTTTGAGTTCGAGTTCATCATCATTCTTTACCTCTGGTAATTCAAAATCCATTTCCGGAGCCATTTTCTGCATCACTTTTACGATTTCGCGTTGTTCCCATTCGCTACCGCCCAAACCTTTCTGACCCGGAAAACCAAAAACACTGGTATAATGGATAAACAAACCAATACCCCAAAATGATGCAGGGAATAGCCATTCAAATGTTCCGCTGTCAAAAAACACGATAAAAAAGAATACCACATTGACCGCAAGGTAAGCACCAAGGTGTCTGTAAAATCTTTTTTTCTTTCTAACTATTTTTTTTGCTTCAGTATAGAGAAGTTCTTCATTCATTATTTTTTTAATTTAAATTTAAATAATTTTTTGGTGGAGCGTTGATTTCATTCTACCAACAGATGGATTTTTTACGACAAAGTTTCGACTTACGACTTTAAAAGGTTTCTTCCTAAGCTTCCTGTCAATGCTCCAAATCCACCGATGATACCACCTAATACCGCAGTCACCAATACCATCTGGAATGGTCCAAGATTGCCAAACAAGCCACCGATTTTCCCTGCCATGATTCCGTCATTCGCATTATTCAGAAATGCTGCGTAGGCTCCCCAAATTAAAAAGACTCCTAAAAATCCAACAAGGTAACTTTGCAGATTGTTCAACTTCATTAATGCTCCTATAAGAAATGCAACAAATGCAATAGACCACCAGGTAAAAAAGTACTGGGTGATAAAACCCAGTATAATTATTCCGATGATTCCGTATAGATATTTCATTTTCGTTATTTAAAAAGAAAGTGGTAAAACGACTTTTGCAAGATACTTAATATTTTTTCAAACGATAAATTCTACAGATTAAAGACTGCGTTTTGGTTTTCTTGTTAAATTTATGAATGAGAAAATTGCTGTATTCTATTTTACCGCATGTTGTTGCCTGGGTACTTGCATATGTTTTTTATGCAATTATTATTTTTTTAGTTTTTTTAGATGGAAAAGGAACTGAGGGAATTCGCCATTTTGGTTTGATTCAAATTATTTTATGGGGCGTTTATATAGGTGTTTTTATAGGAATAGTTTTAGGGATGATTGACCAGTTTCTGTTGAAGCGAATTATCGACTCCAAACGATCAATTGGATTTGTGATTTTTATCAAAAGCTTTGTATATAGTTTGACAATCCTGCTAACCATTATTGTTGGCGCACTGACCTGGGTGAATATTTACGGAAATGAATCCTTTTTTGAAAAACTACTCCATTCCAGGTTTCGATTCGCATCTACTTTTATTTATTCTGTTTTTATTACTGTTTTAATAAATTTTGTCAGCCAGGTAAACCGAAAGTTTGGGCCAGGAATTTTGCTCCCAATGTTTTTTGGAAAATACCATCAGCCGATAGTGGAAGAGCGGATTTTTATGTTTTTGGATTTAAAAGATTCGACTCCTTATGCGGAGCGATTAGGGCATGTGAAATTCAGTCAATTAATACAGGATTGTTTTTACGATTTAAACCGGATTGTTCCAAAATTTAAAGCAGAAATTTATCAGTATGTTGGTGATGAGGCAGTCCTTTGTTGGAAAACAAAAGAAGGAGTCAAGGACTTAAATTGTATCGCCGTTTTTTTCGCTTTCAAAGAAAAGTTAGCTGAAAATATTTCAAATTACCAAAACAAATATGGATTGATTCCTGAATTCAAGGCAGGGGTCAATGTGGGTGAAACGACAATCGCTGAAGTTGGCGATGTAAAACGTGAAATTGCTTATCACGGAGATGTACTTAATACCGCGGCGAGGATACAGGGCGTTTGCAATACCTACGGCAAAGCGCTATTGATTTCAGAAAAACTCGAATCTCTTTTACATTTCACTGATGAATATAAGAAAAAATTCGTTGGTGAGGTCGAATTAAAAGGGAAAGCGAAACCCGTTAAAATTTATAGTATTGAAAAAGATGAATAAATAACCAAACCTATTTTAATTGACAAACTCCTGTTCAAATAGAATTTTATCATTTTTTTCAGAAGCATCCTTCATAAAAAGTAATTTGTAATATTTTCCTTGTACCCAATAATCGATCATGTTGTCATAAAAATAGCTTCCGGGATTACCGGATTGCCCTCCGGGATAAACGCCATAAGCATTGATTTCATCACCCAATTCTACAACCATTCGCCAGGATGGGCCAAAGTTTTTCTTTATCGCATTCAATGCAGAGCCATCACCTCCGACCGGAAGAAATTGTGATCCAAATGGTTCAATTCTGCCCAAATGATTAATTGACATTTGTTTGTAAATCGAGTACTCGAGAGGATTCCCTTGCTTTTTCCATGATGCGATATCGGCGTGCATTATTGTAAAAGATAAACTGACCAAGTCTTTCAATGTTTCCTTTTCAGCGGTAGAATTTATATCAAAAAATAAATTTTCGGGATCTTCTTCCATCAGCGCAATAGTTCGCCAAGTCTCCGGGTAAAGTATATCGATTGAATCGTCGATTTGACGAATTTCGTCCCAAATGTTAAAATATAATTGATCATACCAATTGTCAAATAAAATGGGAGCTGATGCTTTTGGATCGTAATTGTAATCCCAGTTTTCCAGAATATTAACAAATTCCTTTTGAGAGGTATTTAGTTTTGAATGATCCAGGTATTGAAGCATAATCGGTAAAGCCTCTTCAGCTTTTAAACTGTAAGTACTGCTTTGCAAAGCCATTAAATCTTCAACCTTGATGTTTTGAAGGCTGTCCAGCATCCGATTTAAAATCCTGCCACGGTAATCTTCAAAATATCCATTGTAATAATAGGGGTAATCAAGAGATGTAGAATTTTGATTTGCGGAGGACACAAAACCTCTTTCAGGGTTTTTTATTTGCGGATTTTGTGTCGTCGGAATAAATCCATTCCAGGCATTTGCAGAATTGCTTCCATCAAGTATAAAACGTCCTTGCTCTCTATTTTTTAAAGCTAATTTCCCTTGTACTTTTATAGCAATATCACCGTCGCGACTGGCAAAAACGATATTTTGAGCAGGAGAATGGAATCCCTGAATGCCATTTATGTAATCGTCGTAGTTTTTTGCTCGGCTAAGGTTTTGCAAAACCTTGATTTCATTGGATCCTGAATCATGAGCTATCCAACGCATGGCCATATCATGTAGTGGGTGAGCAGGTGATTCATAAACGATGGGGCCCCATTCTGTGTAGCGGACCGTGTCGATAATAGTTTTCCCTCCATTTATTTGGAAAGTTTCATACTTAAAGTTGATGTTTTTTAACTGATCATCAATGATATATTTAGTTCTTTCATCATTTGCCCATTTGATTTGATACCAGTCCAGCACATCGTGGCTTGCATTTGTCATGCCCCAGCTTACGTCTTCATTAAAACCAATAACGACTCCCGGAAAACCAGGTAATGATACACCATATACGTTTAAATCAGGAGTATGCAATTGTATTTCAAACCAAATAGAAGGAAGTGTCAAATTCAGGTGTGGATCATTGCAGAGTATTGGATTTCCAGATGCTGTTTTTGAACCGGAAACTGCCCAGTTGTTGCTTCCTGCAAATTCAGAAGGTTTTGGAAAAGTCCGGTGATCAATTTTTCCAATCAAGATCGGTGATTTTTTTTCAATTTTTAGAGTATCAAACTCCCATTTCATGGTCGTTGGAATGATCGGGGATTGTTTGGGATTGTACTCTGGAAAAAGGAAATCAAAAATCTCTTTTCCAAAAGTTTGTAAAGCATTCGTAGTTTCAATATCATCATCACGTGAACAAAGAGTGAGCGCCATGGACTTAATAAGAATGGCAGATTTTAGATTGGTCCAGGGTTCCGGTTTGTAGTTCATCAATTTGAATTCAATGGGGAAATCTGCGGGCCCCATGGTATTAATATAAGCATTGATTCCAGCTGTAAAGGCAGAAAGCAGGGCAATGTCTTTTTTAGATTTTTCCCAGCCTTTTAGGGCGTTTTCAGCAGCAAATACCAATCCTTTGCGCCTTTGTAGCATATCCCTTTCCAGTAAGCGCTCTCCAAGAATTTCTGAAAGCCTTCCACTTGTAGATCTTGTTGAAATATCCATTTGCCAAAGTCTATGCTGTGCTGTAATGAAGCCTTGTAAATAAAGCGCATCTTTTATATTTTGCGCAAAAACATGAGGCACCAACCGGTCATCATAAATAACTTTGGCGATACCCTCCAATCCTGGTAGGTTCACCTGAGAATAATTATATTTTCCTATGGCTACAGCATTTTGCCAAAATCCGGTAAAGGGATTTAACAATTTGCCTAAAGGTGGAATATCTTTTCCTTTATTACTGATTGGATTATTTAAGAGGTAAATCAAAAAGAAAGTGAAGAGGAGTGAAATAGCAAACTTTAATGACCGCATACTGGAAACTGTTTGAGAATTAACCTTTTTGGATAAGTTACTGTCCAGGTTAAAAATAGTAAAACTGAATCGATTTTTTAGATAACCTTTTTTCGAGCGATAAGAGAATTACAAATTTGAGGAAAAGCTGATTAATAAATATCACAAAAGGCTGAAATAAAGTAATTTGTTTACGAAAGTGGATTTGAAAAGAGCGCGAAAACATATTGTGACTTTTTTTGTGAGAGGTAATGACATCGCAGAACTTTAATAACAATATGTTTTTATGGTGTTGAAATAGTTGAAAAAGTATAATGTTAATTTGTTGTCGTAGAAAGTCAAGTGATATATTGGTTAAAATTGAAAAAGAAGTTATAATTGTATCAGCAAAATTATTACAAAGTAGTTTTTGTGTTTATTTGTTTGGGTTAGAAACCCTTGCTTCTTAGGCAAGGGTTTTCTTTTAGAAGGAATAGGAATAAAAACACAAAAAGACATAAAAAAACAGATCCTGATAGCTATCGGGATCTGTTTTTTTATGTCTTTAAAAAGATTTTACTGTCCGTTAGGAGCAAGAATACTTGGAGCACTTGTTGGAACACCATCAGGCTCTTCTGCTTTTTTATTGACCAGTCCTTTGATAGTCAATACTTTTTGACTGCCTTCGTTACCACCGCCTTCATTCGTTGTAAGTGTTACGCGTTTTACAAATTTTCCAATACGCTTAGTGTCATACCGTACTTCAATGGTGCCACTTTCACCCGGAAAAATAGGTTCTTTTGGCCATGTAGGCACCGTACAACCACAACTTCCTTTGGCATGCTTGATTTGTAGCGGTTCATTACCCGTATTGGTAAAGTTAAATGTACGAAGCGGATCTGAACCTTGCTCGATTTCACCATAATCAACCTCAGTAGTCTCAAAAGTCATTTCCGGACCAGTTGCAGGTGCAGTTGATACTGGTTGTTCAGTCTGAGCAAATGAAAATCCTCCCAAAAAAGCTAAAAGCACAAATAAAGAAAATATTTTTTTCATCATTAATTTTTTTTATATAAAACAATCAGTTACAAAGTTATCTAAATAATAGTCAAAACAAAACTTTGGTACTGTATTTCAGCAGTTAAAATAACGTTAAAGATTCATTTTGCTGATATATTAAAATTAAGCTTTTTATACAGTTTATAATTTTTTTAATATTAATACAGGATATTACCAACAATGTCGAACAAATAACACACCAAGCTATAAATAAAGCACTTTTAATCTTTATTTAGGATATATTGATATTCTGGTCCCTAGTCTATTAGTTTGATAATCAGCTAATTGAAATATATTTAAAACTAGTCTTTTGGAGTTGGAAACAGCAAATGGAAAAATAAACCTTTCCATTGGGTTTTACGTTATTTATAGCAATATGGAAGGTGTAATTTCCTTTACAACTATAAGAACCGCCGAAATTTAGAATATAAATAATTGTATAGATGCCCTTTTGTTGATATAATTTTTTATATTTTTGCATACCGACGAAGGCTAGGTATTGAATCTTCTTTCACTGCAAAAAATACCTTAACATCTAACCAAAATAAACCAAATTAATCTTTAAATATATGATGGACCATCCCGTTTTTAATAAGAAAATCAAAAAACTTTCAAGTGCTGATAATCAATATGTTAAGGAAATTCTTGAAGATTTTTGGACCTGTTGTATTAGTAGAGAAGCAAGTCTTCTAGCAAGAAAAGAAGTTCTTACAGGGAAAGCCAAGTTTGGAATTGTAGGTGATGGGAAAGAAGTCCCTCAGGTAGCTATGGCCAAGGCTTTCAAAAATGGTGACTGGCGCTCTGGTTATTATCGCGATCAAACATTCATATTTGCCCTTGGACTGTGTACCGTTGAAGATTTTTTCGCTCAATTATATGCGGATGCTGATAATGATCCATTTTCTGGTGGACGCCAAATGAATAGCCATTTTGCTACTCCTTCCATTGATGAAAAAGGTAACTGGACAAATCACAGAGAATCCTACAATATTTCTTCTGATCTATCCTCTACAGGTGGACAAATGGCTAGAGCGCTTGGATTGGCTTTTGCTTCAAAGAAATACAGGGAAAGTGTTGAACTCAATGAATCTACTCTTTTTTCTAATAATGGAAATGAAGTTTGTTTTTGTACTATTGGAGATGCCAGTACATCTGAAGGTGTCTTTTGGGAAACGATCAACGCTTCTGGTGTATTGAAAGTTCCTCTTGCGATATCAGTGTGGGATGACGGATATGGAATTTCAGTGCCGAAAGAGCTTCAAACTACAAAAGGGAGTATTTCTGAAGTTTTGGAAGGCTTTCGACTAAATGAAAAAGGCGAAGGAATTGATATTTATGAAGTGAATGGATGGGATTATCCGGCACTTTGTGAAATCTATAAAAAGGGGATTAAAAAAACGCGAGACACTCATATTGCCGCTGTTTTTCATGTCAAGGAACTGACCCAACCACAAGGACATTCGACCTCTGGTTCACATGAGCGATACAAATCCAAAGAAAGGTTAGAATGGGAAAGAGATCATGATTGTATAAAAATGATGCGACAGTGGATGATAGACTCAAAAATAGCTGCCGAAAATGAACTGGATGAAATTGCAGCAGGAGCTAAAGAATATGTACGTGATGCAAAAAACAATGCCTGGGAAGAATACATTTCTCAGGTTGAGTCAGATAAAGAAAAGTTATTGAGTATTTATAAAGCTTTAGAACAAAGTTGTACAAAGAAATCCATGGTAATAAAAGTAAGAGATCAACTAAATAAATTGATTGAACCCTTGCTTTCTGAAGTAGTTAAAAATGCGCGTCAAATGCTCATCGAGATTGGTCACGAAAGAGTAACCGCTGTTGAAGAATTAAAAGCATGGTTGGCTCGCTCAAAAGTCCGAAGTCATAAACGTTATCATACCCATTTGTATAGTTCTTCTGAAGATGCTGCTTTGAAGGTACCTGTTGTTTTACCAAAATATTCGGCTAATTCCCCGAAAAAGAATGGTTTTCAAATACTCAATGCTTTTTTTGAAAAAGCATTAAAAAGAAATCCAGCTCTATTTGCATTTGGAGAAGATGTTGGTCAAATCGGAGGTGTCAACCAGGCATTTGCAGGAATGCAGGAAAAATTTGGCGTAAAACGGGTATTTGATACGGGCATCAGAGAGTGGACCATTATGGGGCAGGCAATTGGAATGGCAATGAGAGGCCTTCGCCCAATTGCAGAAATTCAATATCTCGATTATTTGATTTACGGAATACAACCGCTTACTGATGATTTGGCCACTTTGCGTTACCGATCGAATGGAATTCAGAAGGCCCCTGCTATTATTCGGACACGAGGTCATCGACTTGAAGGGATTTGGCATGCTGGTTCTCCGATGGGGACATTGCTAAATGTTTTAAGAGGAATTTATATCTGTGTTCCTCGCAATATGACGCAGGCAGTTGGATTTTATAATACTTTACTGCATTCTGATGATCCGGCTTTGGTTATTGAGTGTTTAAATGGTTATAGGATAAAAGAAATTCTTCCAGATAATATTGGGGAATATACGGTTCCACTTGGAGTACCTGATATTTTAAAAGAAGGAACGGATGTTACGCTGGTTACTTATGGGAGCTGTGTAAGAATTGCCAAAGAAGGGATGCAGCTTTTAGAAAAATATAATATTTCTGTTGAGTTGATTGATGTTCAGACACTACTTCCATTTGATTTGGAGCATCACATCGTTGAATCCTTGAAAAAAACTAATCGGATTTTGTTCCTTGATGAAGATGTGCCAGGCGGCGCAACAGCATTTATGATGAAGGAGGTATTGGAAACGCAAAATGGATACATGTATCTTGATTCGGCGCCCAAAACATTAACCGCTAAAGAACACAGACCGCCTTATGGTTCTGATGGTGATTATTTTTCCAAACCAAACGCAGAAGATGTTTTTGATGCCGTTTATGGAATGATGCATGAAGCAAATCCGAAAAGATTTCCGGAGTTTTAAAGAGAATCGTGTAAAGTAAAAAACAGGAGTCATCCCGAATTTTTGAAAACTCAAAAATTCGGGATGACTCCTGTTTTATTTAAAACCGGTAAACTTCTATTCTTTAATAAATTTCCGGATGCTTTTTTCATTATCATCCAGGGTAATGTTTAAAAAGTAAATACCTGCTGTCAAATCATTCAAAGCCAAATTGATTATTGCCTTATCTCTCATTTCAAATGATGTGGATTTGATCACTTTTCCAAGAATATCTACAACCAGAATTTCTCCGGAATGATAATCGTCTTTCAATAAAGAAACAGATAAAGTGTTGCTTACAGGATTTGGAGCTAATGCTACTTCAAGAACTGCGGCTTCCACTTTTGCCTGTTTGATATCAGAAAAAGTAAATTTCTCATCAAAGTCAATTTGCTTTAACCGGTAGTAGTAAGTTATTCCTGGTTTGACGTTTTTGTCAACAAAATGGTAGTTTCCTTCAGCTGTATTACCCAATCCATTTACCCAGCCAATATTTGTGAAAGCACTTTGGGGATTGGTGCTTCTTTGGATTTCAAAACCGCGATTATTAACTTCATTAGCCGTATTCCAGGAAAGCAGGATTTCTTCTTTTTGAGCCATTGCATCAAAATGTACAAGATCCAGGGGGAGTGGGCCGGAAAGTTCTTCGTAACAAACCTCAATGCTCCAGCTATTCAATTGACCGCCGTCTTGATTCGCAAGGTCTTCTATTCTGAGTATCCAAGTTCCGTCCGGGTTATTCCCATTGAAATCGCTGAGATTTCCCGAAGGAACAGCCGTTTGATTATCATTGTAAGGGCAGTTAAGAGCCGTTCCATCATCATCGAAATTGACATCAAAATCGTCATCATTTCCACATTGTTGATTAACTAGTGTTACTTCATTTGCAGATGGAGAAATTAAAGTAATTCTTAGATCACCAACCCAGCTATGTGTACCTTCGAGGTTTAAAACATTAATGTCAGTGATGGTTTCTCCAAGTGCTATTGTCAGATCAGAAGTTACCGTTGGAGTGCCTGAAGCAGGAATTGTAATCGGTACATCCACACTGTTAAAAGTCACACAAACTGTTTGAACACCAATACTTATGTTTTCATTGGAAATATCAAAGAATATATTGTCCGAACATATGATCATGATCCTAAATTGGGAGGTCGCAACATCTGGAACAGTGATTGTTTGCGAACCATCATTGGGTACATTGGAAACGAGCGCATATGGAAAACTTAATCCACCATCAGTGGAATAGAGAATATCAACATTTGCGCAGCTAACGGGTGCGTTAGTTGTGTTTGCAACATTCCAGGTTATAGTTTCAGAAGTATTAGCCTCCCAATCCATTTCCGTATTTGGATAAGTCACTTCAAAAGGTCCCGAAGAAGTTGTAGTATTGACTATCATATCATCTTCTTCCGTACAGCCGTAAGCACTGTTGTTATCTCTTACAGTGAGCCTGAAATTCAAATTCCTGTTTATGCTGGGAAGTACTTCCCAGGTGTCGGTACCCGGTCCGGCCAATACATTCAATCTAGGAAAATACCGTTGGGGATTTGTAGTAGGATTAAAAGAACGAAAGGCAGGCCCGGCTGTGTTGGTGGATAAAGGAGGCATTGTGGCGACCTCTTTGTCCCACTGTTCCCAGCAATAAGTCAAATTATCGCTGTTGGGATCAGTTCCGGCTCCTGTTAATACAAAAGGAGTGGAAATCGGAATGGTGTAATCGGCTCCGGCATCTGCTGTAGGTGCATCATTACTGGAGTTGATAATGTTTGCACACGAATTCCCAGAACCTGTCGTGAATACCCCAAATTGCTGGATATTGATAGCATGATAATAGTCATCACTGTTGCTTTGTACATTTGGAGAACAAATACCGGCATAACCCATTATTGTTGAAGCACTTCCGGGTTCATAGGAGGAAGTTGCATCTCGATTACAAGAATTATTTTGAGTGTGTCTTCCGCCAAACTGATGTCCCATCTCATGTGCTACATAATCTATATCAAAAGGGTCCCCTTCAGGTGTGTTTTGACCAGTTACGCCTCCTGCTTTAATTGAATTATTGCAAGGAGAATTCAGATAAGCCACGCCTCCTCCTCCTGTACTGAAAACATGCCCAATGTCATAATTGGCGCTTCCGATTATATTATCGCAGGTAGTTTGATTTTGGCTAAGCATAGCACCTCCATTGCCATTTGAATATGGATCGGTGCCTGGATCTGTAAAAATGATATCTTCGTTGTTGGTTACAAATACCATCGTAAGCCCCGCATCAATTTCGAATACTCCATTTACGCGATTCATCGATGTTGTCATCGCAGCCATAGCATCGTTGACGATATCTCCATTGTCATGATACTGAGCATATTCACCGGTACAGGCTAATGCCAGGCGATATTCCCGAAGTTGGCAATCACCGGCTTGTCTGGACACGATCTTATTTAGATCAATGATGTCATTTTCTGATGAGTCCGAAACGCCACATTCAAAATATTCATCATCACTTCTAAAATCTTTTTTGAAATAAGAGATGTAAGTCTGATTGGCAGCATCAAAGGGATCTACGAAAACAGGGTTTTGCCCAATGGCGAATATCATGGCATGAACCCCTTTTTGAGTAAAGTCAATTTTAGCCATTGCATTTGGGTTGCTAATTCCAACGGCAGTATAAGTTTTGATTTGTGGAAATTTTTGAGCCAATTCCAAAGGCATCAGAGGGGATTCAAAAACATTAAATTCTTGGAAGCTTCCATCTGGCATCGGGATGGAAATAGTTACTGAACTTCTGATGGCAGATTCGCTAAATCTCAAAGGAGCTTCAGAAAGCCTTATTTTTAAAGCGGAGGAGTTGATCAATTCAAAGGATTTAAACCTGCTCGGCAATAATCGTTCTGTTTGACTTTTTTTTGGCTGCAACTCGTGGTTTTCAATTGATTTCCAAAATTCATTTTGAGCATAGCTCATAGTAGAAAACAGGGTGGCTGAAAGTAGCCACAAGCAACATATTAGGCATCTCATAGGTGTTTTGTTTAATCGGTAAATATAATGTAAGTGTCAGTACGGTGATTATTGATCTAATTTAATGAAAAAATTCCAAAAAAATATCCAAGGAGTTCATTTGAATTTTGGGAAATTTAATTTTGAAACCAATCTGCCAAAAAGCTTCAACACTTTTTAATGTAAAATATAAAAGGCTCGTAAAACAAATTCATATTTTTAAACGTACTAATGTTTTTAAAAAATAATATCTATATATTTACGCTTTTAGTTAAACCACCAACGCTACTGCTTTGTCCAAAAGTCTAGTTATTATTCCTACGTACAATGAGAAGGAAAATGTTGCGAAAATTATCGAAGCAGTTTTTTCTTTAGAAAAGCCATTTCACATTCTCATTGTGGATGATAATTCCCCAGACGGTACAGCGGAAATCGTAAAAGATCTGCGCAATTTATATCCTAATTCACTTTTTATAATTGAGCGGGAAGGAAAGCTTGGCTTGGGTACCGCTTATATTATGGGGTTCAAATGGGCGCTTGAACGCGGGTATGATTATATCTTTGAAATGGATGCAGATTTTTCCCATAACCCCAAAGATTTACTTCGGCTTTACGAAGCCTGTGCACAAGAGGGGGTTGATATGGTCGTTGGCTCCCGGTATGTCAAAGGAGGGAAATTGGAAAACTGGCCCTGGGATAGAATTTTTATTTCTTTTGGTGCTTCTTTATATGTTCGTATAATCACTAGAATGCCGGTGAAAGACCCTACTGCTGGATTTGTTTGTTATTCAAGAAAAGTATTAGAAACCATTGACTTGGATAAGATTCGTTTTGTTGGTTATGCCTTTCAGATTGAAATGAAATTTGCAACCTATACTTTAGGTTTTAAAATCGTCGAAATCCCAATTACTTTTACAGAAAGAGTTGAAGGAATATCTAAGATGAATTCCAGTATCGTGAGTGAAGCCATCAAAGGGGTTATTCATATGAAAAGGAAAAGTTTTACAAGTAGCTATCGGATTAATAAATAACCTTCCTGATAATTTTAACTTTTTTATTTCAAGAAACTCCTTATTATTGATCTTAAAAAGTGGAAAATGCGTACTAATTTTCATTTAAATCAATCTAATTTTCTAGGATTTGCGCCATTTTGACCCGTAAGTGGGAAAATGTGGAAAACTTTTTTTGCCAAATTGGTGGAGAAAAGTGGTAATTTGTGGGAAAATATTATACCTTTGAATCAATACAATTGCTAAAAGTGAAAAATGCCTCAACTACTAGGAGAATTTGAATGCAAAATAGATGCTAAAGGACGGATGCGATTACCGACTTCGCTTATCAAGCAGTTGGGGGGTGATGAGACACATTCATTTGTAATCAATAGAGGCGTTGAAAAGTGTTTGATGATGTATCCTAAAAATGTTTGGGATGTTTTAAGTGCAAAAGTGAAAAAGCTAAACCAGTATGTGAAAAAGAACAGGGAATTTGTGCGCTATTTCTATAAAGGTGCAACGGAGCTAGTTCCTGATGGCTCTGATCGTGTGCTGCTGTCGAAGCGTTTGTTAGAGTACGCTGGGATTGACAAAGAAGCTATCCTCTTTGCGATTGACGATCGAATTGAAGTATGGGCAAAAGAGAAATATGATAATTTGATGGATGCTGAGCCTGAAAATTTCTCTGACCTTGCAGAAGAGGTAATGGGAGAAATCAATTTAGAAATCCCGGACACTGAAGAGTGATACCCGAAAAACCAGGATAATGAGTTATCACGACCCTGTTTTACTAAAAGAAAGTATTGACGCTTTAAATATCAAGGAGGACGGAACTTATGTAGATGCAACTTATGGAGGGGGAGGACATTCCAGCTTGATATTACAAAAACTAGGTGCTAAAGGGCATCTTTTCGGTTTCGATCAGGATGAAGACGTGTTGCCGAATGTATCTGAGAATGAACGCTTCACTTTTATCCACCATAATTTTATATACCTCAAGCGATTCCTTAAACTAAATGGAGTCGTACAAGTTGACGGTATTTTGGCGGACCTTGGTGTTTCTTCTTACCAATTGGACAATGCAGACAGAGGCTTTTCTTTTCGGTTTGATGCCGACCTTGACATGCGTATGAATCAGCAAGGCGAAATCACTGCAGCTGAAATTCTTAATAATTACGACTTGAAAGCATTACAAAATGTCTTTAGCCTTTACGGTGAAGTTCGAAATGCAAAGACATTGGTAAATGCAATCGGAACAGAGCGGAGGAAAAAGCCAATTAAAACGATTAATGATTTTTTGCAAATTCTTGGGCCACTGATCAGAGGAAATCGAAATCGTTATTTAGCTCAGGTTTTTCAGGCGCTCAGGATAGAGGTAAATGATGAAATCGGAGCCTTGAAAACTTTTCTGGAAGATGCAAAAGAAGTGCTCAAGCCTGGAGGAATCATAGTTGTAATTTCATATCATTCTCTGGAAGATCGTGTGGTTAAGAATTTTTTAAAATTTGGCAATTTTGAAGGAGAAGTAGTAAAAGATTTTTATGGAAACATAGAACGTCCATTTATATTAATAACTAAAAAAGCGGTTGCTCCCTCTGAGGAAGAACTAAAAACAAATCCAAGATCAAGAAGTGCAAAGATGAGGGTTGGAAAAAAATGTAAAGAATTCAATTTTTAATAATAATGGCTAAAACAAAAAGCTTTAAAGAATACACAGCACTTGGAAATATAAGTGCAGAGCTTGTGTTTAAAAATCTGCCCTTTGTACTTTTTTTAAGTTTTATAGCCATGATCTACATTGCAAATGCACATTATTCTGAAAAAAAAGTTCGAGAGATACAAAAATTGCAATCCGAACTGAAACAACAGCGGTGGCAATACATGTCGTTAAAATCTGAATTAATGTACGATAGTAAGCGGTCAGAAGTGATAAAAGCAGTTAAACCAATAGGGCTTAAAACAAGTATAAAACGCCCCAACAAAATTGTCGTCAACAAGAAATAAGTAATCGTACTTATGAACATAAAGAATGAGGTATTAATTCGAGTTTATGTTGTCCTATTTTTTGTCGTGTTGACGGGCCTCATTCTAATGGTACAAACAGTTAAAATTGGTGTAATAGAAGGTGATAAATGGAGCGAGCGAGGAAAGAGTTTATATGTGGAGTACAAACCTGTTGAAGCTGAAAGAGGAAATATTTTAGCAGAAGATGGCAGCTTATTAGCCACTTCACTTCCGTTCTTTGAAATACGATTTGATCCAAACTCTACAGGTATGCAAGCGGAGGATTTTGATGCCAACATCGATTCCCTTGCTTACTGTCTTGCCACTTTCGTAGATAATTCTTACACCGTTGGTGGAATGCGCGATCACCTTATTACTGAAAGGGATTTAGGTGCAAGAAACGTTCTGATTAAGAGGAATGCAAATTATCTCGAAAAAGAGATGATGAGTAAGTTTCCTTTATTTAGCAAAGGGCAGTTCAAAGGTGGGTTTATAGTGAGTCCAAGACCAGAAAGAGTTCATCCTTTCAAGCAATTGGGATACCGAACCATCGGCTATGTTAAAGAAGGGCACAACCCGGTTGGGCTAGAAGGCTTTTTTGATGAGACGTTAGCTGGTGAAGCAGGAAAGCAGTTGATGTTTCGAGCACCCAATAATACCTGGATCCCAGTAAATGACCTTACCGAAATTGAGCCTAGGCGTGGCGACGATATCGTCACAACGTTGGATGTCAACTTACAGGATATCACTCATGAAGCACTACTCAGAGGTTTGAAATACCATAATGCAGATCATGGAACAGCAGTTTTGATGGAAGTTGAAACCGGTGCAATAAAAGCCATTTCAAATATCGGAAAAACAGATCAGGGTTGGTTTGAAATTTATAATTATGCGATTGGAGCCGCAACTGAACCCGGATCGACCTACAAACTTGCTTCGATTTTAGCATTACTTGAAGACGGTTATATTGATCTTGAAGATAGCATTGATATCGAAAAAGGTAAAACCATGTTTTACGAAGAGGAAATGCTTGATGCTTCAAAAACTAGCTTTGATCTGGATACCATCACTGTTAGAATGGCCTTTGAAATTTCTTCAAATGTCGGGATAGCAAAATTGGTGCAACGATATTATGGCGATCCACATAAAGAAGCAAAATTTATCAAACGCTTGAAAGACATGCGCTTGAATTTGCCAGTTAATATTGAAATCAAAGGAGAAGCTTCCCCTTATGTTAAAGAAGCGCATAGCGAAGAGGATGATTGGAGTGGAATTACATTGCCTTGGATGTCAATAGGTTACGAGGTGACCATTACACCGCTTCAATTGTTGAATTTGTATAACACCGTGGCAAATAATGGCGTCATGATGAAACCTTATCTGGTATCCGAAATTCGTCATTTTGATGAAACGATAGAACAATTTAAACCAACAGTAGTAAAACGAAAAATTGCCTCAAAATCAACTATTAAAAAAGCCCAGGAATTATTGCTCGGTGTCGTTGAAAGAGGTACTGCCTATAAGTTGAAAACCACAAACTATCAGTTTGCAGGAAAAACAGGAACAGCACAGATCAACTATCGACGATTTAATCTTCGACAAGCAAATCTTCGATACCAGGCTTCTTTTGCCGGTTACTTTCCGGCTGAAAATCCAAAGTATTCCTGCATCATTGTGATTACAAATCCAAGAGAAAATGGTTTTTATGGTGGAGATGTTGCAGGTCCCGTTTTCAGAGAAATTGCAGACAAATGTTTTGCAACTCGAATTGAACTTCATGATGCTTTGAATAAAGAAGCAAAACCAATATTAGCAAATAAAAAGCTTCCAGACTTCGATGCTGGTTTGAAACAGGATCTTGAAAAAGTTTTAAAAAATGTCAATTTAAAATACAACTCGGAAGCTGAAACTAAATGGGCAATTATTCATGCTGAAAATGATACCCTAAACTTGCAAAACAGAAACATTAGCGATGATGTGGTGCCGGTTGTTACAGGAATGGGTTTGAGAGATGCTTTGTACATATTAGAAAATCGCGGATTGAAAGTGGTGGTCAGTGGTTCAGGAAAAGTCCGAAATCAATCCATTTTAGCAGGAACAAAAATAAGAGGTCAGACAATTCGATTGACCCTTAGATAAAAATAAAAAAGAACGATGAATAAGTTTTCCAGTTTTCAATGTAGTTATCCCTCATTATATGAAACACTTTTTACACTATAGCACTATTATAACACTTTGAAACGCTTGAAATCGCTGGAAAACATACTATCTGAATTATCAATAAGTGAGCTCATCGGAGAGGTGAAAATGAATATCAAAACCATCACCTTTGACTCACGCAAGGCAATCGAGGAAAGCCTCTTTGTCGCAATTAGAGGATCGCAAACAAACGGTCATCTTTTTATTGATAAAGCAGTTGAAGCTGGTGCAAAAGCTATTTTGTGTGAAGACTTGCCTTCTAAACTGAAAAGCGGGGTTACTTTTATTAAAGTCCCCGACAGCTCAGAAGCGCTAGGTCAGATCGCAGCTGCTTTCCATGACTATCCGTCATCCAAAATCAAACTGTTAGGAATAACAGGAACAAACGGAAAGACTACTACAGCAACACTTTTGCATCAGCTTTATTCAAAAATGGGCTATAAAGTTGGCCTGTTATCAACCATTGAAAACAAAATTGGCGAAAAAGTTTTGCCTTCTGATTATACCACACCAGATGCCGTAGCGCTAAATGCGTTGTTGGCGGATATGGTAAATGCAGGATGTGATTATGCTTTTATGGAGGTGAGTTCACATGCTATTCACCAACGTCGTATTGCAGGTTTGTCGTTTTCCGGAGGTGTCTTTACAAACATAACACACGATCACCTTGATTATCACAAAACCTTCAAAGAATACCTCAATGCGAAAAAGCGTTTTTTTGATGAATTGCCAGATTATGCTTTTGCTTTGACGAATATTGATGATCGCAACGGAATGGTAATGGTTCAAAATACAAAAGCGAAAATTTATCGCTATAGTTTGCGATCCTTGACCGATTTTAAAGCAAAGATTATTGAAAACAGTTTGTCAGGTTTGCATCTTGAAA
The DNA here is from genome assembly GCA_963793295.1 of uncultured Saprospiraceae bacterium. GTDB lineage: Bacteria > Bacteroidota > Bacteroidia > Chitinophagales > Saprospiraceae > JAHDHW01. The sequence continues at coordinate 511,602 of CAWBZX010000028.1, forward strand.
TTGATGGAGAAGACTTTTACAGTAGAATCGTTGGTGAATTTAACGCGTACAATATTTTAGCAGTGTATGCCACAGCTGTTTTATTTGGTAGTGATAAATTGGAGGCGCTTACGCATTTGAGTGAGTTGAAATCAGCGGAAGGAAGATTTGATTCTTTTTTTGATAATAAAAATGGAATTACCGGAATAGTAGATTATGCCCATACTCCTGATGCTGTTGAAAAAGTGCTGAGTACGATTGGCAAAATGAAAAAAGGAAATGAAAAGATAATTACCGTGATAGGTTGTGGAGGAGATCGAGATAAAACAAAACGACCAATTATGGCAAAAACAGCTTGTAATTATAGCGATCAGGTAATCATCACTTCCGATAATCCAAGATCAGAAGACCCGGAAGTGATTATCTCAGAAATGGAAAAAGGGATTCCGCCATATGCGAGCAATAAAGTTCTTTCAATATCAAACCGGCTTCAAGCAATTAAAACAGCTGTAAAGATTGCTCAGAAAGGAGACATCATTCTGGTTGCTGGTAAAGGACATGAGAAATACCAAGAAATCAAAGGAGTAAAATATCCTTTTGACGACAAACAAATACTTAGAGAAATACTTGCTGATTGATTGAAATAAAATGTGATTGGTTTTTTTGATTACAAACAATTTAACTTTTAGCAAATGGAGGGAAATATTATCATTCTCAGATTCGGTTAACGGCTTGCAGCGGGTAGTTTCTGTGTTTATGAAACACTCTACTAATTATTACCACAGAATAGATCTACCTGCTGCAGCTGTTAAGCTTTGAGAATTTTGAATAACAAAGATTAAAGAGTAGCGAGAGTCAGTTGCGGGATATTAGTTGTCATAAAAAGATATTTTGAGTGACTTATGACCACCCAAATCTCGCTACTGACAACTGAAAACTAAGAAGGACTATATCCAAAACCGTAAGGAGCCAGAAGGGAAACGCTCCTATTATGACAATAGAAAAACAGCACGGCATCTTATGCTCTATGACTTATTAGAATATTTAGAGAAAACAACAAACATACCTGGCTTAGGTGTGTACAAGTATATCAGCTTCCGCGCTGGTGCTGCTATTATCTTCTCTTTGTTAATCTCCATGATATTCGGTAGTAAGATCATACAATTCCTAAAACAATTACAAATTGGCGAATCCGTTCGAGATTTAGGCTTGAAAGGACAGAAAGAAAAAGAAGGAACACCAACCATGGGAGGAGTGATCATTTTGATTGCGATTTTGATTCCCTGCATACTTTGGGCGAAATTGGATAATATTTATATCATCCTGATGCTGCTTGCCACAAGTTGGATGGCTGTGATTGGATTTATCGACGATTACATCAAAGTTTTTAAGAAAGACAAAGATGGTCTCAGCGGAAAATTTAAAATTCTTGGACAGGTCGGCCTGGGCTTGATTGTAGCTATAACCATGCTTTTTAACAGCAATGTTGAAGTAAGAATGGACCCTGCTAAGGCCGAAGCGCTGGATCTGACAAAAGTCAGGTATGACTCGGTGTACGTAAGAGGTGTAAAAACTGAAATGGCTTATGTCCGAACGACAATGACTAATGTTCCGTTTTTTAAAAATAATCAATTGGATTATGCCAAACTGGTACCTTTTGTAGGAGATAATGCAGAAAATTTTGCCTGGATCATATTCATTCCAATAGTGATTTTGGTGGTAACAGCAGTTTCCAATGCGGCAAATTTAACAGATGGGATTGATGGATTAGCTACAGGAGTCAGTGCGATAATTGGAGCAACATTGGGCGTGCTGGCTTATGTTTCCAGTAATTCCATAGCCGCGGATTATTTGAATATCATGTTCCTTCCAAATGCGGGAGAATTGGTGATTTTTACTGCTTGTTTTATTGGCGCCTGTATTGGTTTTTTGTGGTACAACAGTTTTCCGGCGCAGATTTTTATGGGCGATACCGGGAGTTTAATGCTTGGAGGAATCATAGCTGCGATGGCGATATTGATCAGAAAAGAATTATTGATTCCAATCTTATGTGGAATTTTTTTAATGGAAAATTTGTCTGTAATGATTCAGGTGGGTTATTTCAAATACACCAAAAAGAAATACGGAGAAGGTCAGCGAGTATTTTTGATGTCACCGCTGCATCATCATTATCAGAAAAAAGGAATACATGAATCTAAAATTGTCACCAGATTTTGGATTGTTGGAATCTTATTGGCGGTTTTGACAATCATTACTTTGAAAATCAGATAAATGAAAGTAGCGATTTTAGGAGCAGGTGAAAGTGGAGTAGGAGCAGCGATTTTAGCGAAAAAGTTGGGATATGAAATTTGGGTATCCGATAAAGGAACAATAAAAGAAAATTTTAAAAAGGAACTGGAAAAGTTTCAGATTCCTTTCGAAGAAAATAAACATACTAAACAAAAGATTTTTGACGCTTCGGAAATTATTAAAAGCCCTGGAATTCCAGATCAAATTGATTTGATTAAAGAATTGAATCAAAAAGGGATTCCGGTGATTTCCGAAATTGAATTTGCAGCAAAACATACGGACGCTACTATCGTGGGTATTACAGGTAGCAATGGGAAAACAACAACCACCAATCTTACTTATCATCTCCTGAAAACAGGAGGACTAAATGTAGGTCTAGCAGGAAACGTGGGTCATAGTTTTGCCCGTTCAGTTGCCCAAAAAAATCATGATTACTTCGTATTGGAACTATCTAGTTTTCAGCTGGATGGCATCCGTGAATTTAGGCCCGATGTCGCCATTTTGTTAAATATCACTCCAGATCATCTGGATCGCTATGATTACAAAATGGAAAATTATGTGGCTTCAAAATTCCGGATCATTAAAAACCAGAAAGAGAACGACTTTTTCATTTTCAATGGAAAGGATGAAAGTATCAAAGCTTATTTAGAAAAGCATCCCGTGAAAATGAAAATTTCAAAAGTTGGCAATGATTTTTATAAAAATGAAAAATTAGTTGTTAACGAAAAGCATCGTTTCGATATGAGCCAAAGTAGTTTGAAAGGCCGCCACAATATGTTCAACGCAGTATGTGCCATTCGGGCAGCTTTATATTTGGGCATAGCTGAGGACAGCATTCAGGAAGGTTTGAACACTTTTGTCAATGACCCTCATCGGCTTGAAAGTGTAACAATGATTGACGGAGTTGAGTACATCAACGATAGCAAAGCAACCAATGTGGATGCGGTTTATTATGCGCTTGAAGCCATGGAAAAAGGAGTGATTTGGATTGTAGGCGGAACGGATAAAGGCAATGATTATTCCCCGTTGATGCCTTTGGTAGAAGAGAAAGTAAATGCGATAATTTGTATGGGTTTGGACAACTCTAAAATTATTGAAGCTTTTTCGCCAATGATTAAAATTATTGAGGAAACGAAAAGTGCTGAGGAAGCGGTCGAAGTAGCAACTTCATATGCAGAAGAGGGAGAAGTAGTGCTTTTGAGTCCGGCTTGTGCAAGTTTTGATTTATTTAAAAATTATATAGATCGCGGTGATCAATTTAAAAAAGCAGTACTTGATTTAAGAAAGCAGAATACAGAATCTGACCTCTTAAAACAATAAAAAGTTCTTTGACTGACTATGAGAAAACAAATACCAATATTTTAAACCTAAAAAGTCAGCAATGTCAATAGGAAATAGAATTTATGCAGAATTACGAGGAGATCGGGCCATTTGGATGATCGTGGCAGTGTTAGCATTATTTAGCATTTTGGCGGTTTATAGTGCAACCGGACACGTGGCTTTTAACTATAGAGGCGGAAATACCGAATTCTACCTGATCAAGCATACTATATTTGTAGCTGGTGGATTGTTTCTGACTTATCTGTGTTACATCATGCATTATACGCAGTACTCCAGGGTGGCACCCATACTTTTAATGATTTCTATTCCTTTGTTGGTTTATACGATTGCATTTGGCGTAGAGGTAAATGAAGCGAGGCGTTGGGTAGAAATACCATTTGTTGGCCTTACTTTTCAGACTTCTGATTTTGCAAAACTTGCTTTAATTATTTATGTAGCCAGGGCGATATCATCAAAGCAGGATTATATAAAAGATTTCAACAGCGCATTTTTACCTATCATCGTGCCTATATTGATTATTTGCAGCTTGATTGCACCATCAGATTTATCATCAGCTTTAATCCTGTTTTTTACTTGTACGGTTATGATGTTTTTGGGAAGAGTATCTGTAAAATACATTATGCTTTTAGTCTTTTTGGGAATAGTGGTTTTTGCGTGCTTGATTATTGTAGGCCAGTTTTTTCCGGATATTGTCAGAGTTGGAACCTGGATAACCCGATTGACAGATTTCTGGAACGATCCGGAAGGTGCTTACCAGATTCAACATTCTAAAATTGCCATTGCAAACGGCAGCTGGTTTGGACAGGGACCGGGTAACAGCGTTATGCGAAATTATTTACCAAATCCGTTTTCTGATTTTATTTATGCCATTATCTGTGAAGAATATGGAATCGTCGGAGGATTTATAATAATTAGTTTATATGTTTTACTTTTTTTTCGATGTGTAAGTATTGTAACAAGAAGCCCTAAAGCGTTTGGAGCAATGCTGGCTTTGGGTTTGGGATTGACAGTGGTTGTTCAGGCTTTAGCAAACATCGCTGTTTCAGTGCATCTGGTTCCGGTCACAGGATTGACATTGCCGATGGTGAGCATGGGAGGGACCTCAATCATTTTTTCTTGTATTGCCTTTGGGATGATCTTAAGTGTGAGTAGATATATTGAAAAGACATCGTAAAAAGAGTTGGAAGTTAAAAGTTTCTAGTTGGACGTTTTTAGTTTGAAACAGTAAAGAGATTCAAATGGCAACTATTCAAAAGTTTGAGGACATCAAAGTTTGGCAGAAAGCCAGGGAAATTGGAAAAATGATAATGGGTTTTATTAGTTATTTGAAAAAAAGTAAAATACAAGGACAAAAGTTCGATTGAAATGGATGCAACCAAAAAACAGGCTCCAACAACTAGCAACTTGCAACTAACAACTAGTAACTCCAGAATCATTATCTCCGGAGGAGGATCAGGTGGGCATGTGTTTCCGGCGATTGCTATTGCTAATGAACTGAAAAGTATAGATGCGTCGATTGATATATTATTTGTAGGCGCAAAAGGAAAAATTGAAATGGAAAAAGTCCCGAAAGCGGGATATTCTATAAAAGGTTTGTGGATCAGTGGATTTCATAGAAAAATGACATTGCGAAATTTGCTTTTCCCATTGAAATTATTTTTTAGTCTCTTCAAGGCTTTTTGGATTGTGAAAAGATTTAAACCTCAGGTAGTGGTTGGCGTTGGAGGATTTGCAAGTGGGCCGGTTTTACAGGTTGCAAATATGCTTGGCATTCCGACAGTCTTGCAGGAGCAGAATTCCTATGCCGGAGTCACTAATAAATTGCTAGCAAAAAAAGCAGATAAAATATGCGTTGCCTATGATAAGATGGAGCGTTTCTTTCCGGCTGATAAAATTGTTTTAACCGGAAACCCAATACGGCAAGATCTGAAAAAATTGGAAGGGGACAGGGAGCAAGCTTTGAACTATTTTGGCTTTTCAAAAGAGAAAAAGACCATTGTTTTGATAGGAGGCAGCCTGGGAGCGAGGTCATTAAATGATGGTATGTCAGCAAGTTTTGAAATATTAAAAGCACATTCGGAAGTGCAAATTTTGTGGCAGGCGGGCAAATTATATATTGATGAATTTTCAAAAGTGAAAACGGCACAACTTCCAAATGTAAAAGTAGTCGCTTTTATTGATCAGATGGATTTTGCTTATGCAATGGCAGATGCGATCATTTGTCGAGCAGGTGCTTCGACGATTTCAGAATTATGTGCGGTTGGAAAGGCAACGATTTTAGTGCCTTCACCGAATGTTGCCGAAGATCATCAAACTCAAAATGCCTTAGCACTGGTTGAAAAAGAGGCAGCAATATTGGTAAAAGATAATGATGTAAAAGAGAAAATGATAACCACTGCTTTGTCTGTATTAGATAATGAAAAATTGAAGGACAAATTGCAAAACAATATTTTGAAACTCGCTAAACCCAATGCAACACAAAAAATCGCAAGAGAAGTATTGAGTTTAGTTGGTGCTCGAAAGTAGAAAAAAAACAGTTTGAAATATAAATTATGATAATTTTTAAATTAAAAAATTAATATATAATAATTGCGGCATATACTTTGATATACTATTCTGTAAAACAGTCTTTTACAAAGAAAATAAAACCATAAGTGAGTAAAAGTGTACGCTGAGACTTGATAAAAATAAAAAACTTTGAACCTGAATGAAATACATAAAATCTACTTTGTTGGAATCGGTGGAATCGGCATGAGTGCTTTAGCGCGCTATTTCAACGGACTAGGTTGTGAAGTTCATGGTTACGATAAAACGGCAACAAACCTGACCAGAAAGCTGGTTGAGGAAGGAATGAAAATCCATTATGACGATGCAGTTGAAAAAATTCCGGAAGCGGTTGATTTGGTAGTTTACACACCTGCGATTCCTAAAGATCACAAGGAATTGAATTATTTTTTTGATCAGGATTTTCCGGTCAAAAAGCGAGCAGAAGTTTTGGGAATTATTAGCCGAAACAGAAAGACAATCGCTATCGCAGGAACACATGGGAAAACTTCAACTTGCGCCATTTTGACCCACTTGCTTAAAACTGCTGAAATTGATTGTACCGCATTTTTGGGTGGAATTGCTCAAAATTATCAATCTAATTTTGTAGAAGGAAAAAGCGACTGGGTGGTCGTTGAAGCAGATGAATTTGATCGGTCTTTTTTGCATTTGAACCCTGATTATTCAGCGATTATGTCAATGGACGCAGATCATCTGGATATCTACGGCGATAAAGATCATATGGCAGATGGATTTACTCAATTTGCAGGCAGATTGAAAAAAAATGGAAAAGTGTTTTTGAAATATGGGCTGGAGCTTAAAGAAAAAAACGATGGAGTAGAAATTTTTGGTATTGATCACGGAACATATCAATCCAAAAATATAAAGGTAGAGAATGGTTTTTTTGTTTTTGATTTTGAAAGCCCGATTGAACACATTGAAAAGATAAAATTTACATTGCCAGGAAACCACAATGTTGAGAATGCTACCGCTGCAATTGCGATTGCACAACAGCTGGGTGTGAAAAGTGATGCGATAAAAAAAGCAATGGCTTCATTCAAAGGAATAAAGCGTCGATTTGAATTTGTTGCGAGGTCCGAACGAGTGGTTTACATCGATGATTATGCACATCATCCAACAGAGCTTAAGGCAGCCATTCAGGCAGCAAGATCCTTATTTCCGGAGAAGAAGATTACAGGCATTTTTCAGCCGCATCTTTATTCCAGGACCAGGGATTTTGCAGATGATTTTGCAGAAGCTTTGAGCAAACTTGATGAAATTATTTTGATGGATATTTATCCAGCGCGGGAATTACCCATTGAAGGAATAAGTTCTGAAATTATCTTCGGAAAAATTGAAAACCCGAATAAGGTTTTGGTTACCAAAAAGAGCTTGATGGACGAATTGAAAGGAAGAGATTTTGAAGTATTATTAACGTTGGGTGCGGGTGATATTGATACCTTCGTTGAACCAATAAAAGCATTGATTGTCAATGGATAACAGGGAAATTTTACGCACGGTGAAAAGATTAGCCTGGATTGGTTTTTTCTTTTTGATAGTTGTTGCTATAATTTCGGCAGTTGAGACTAAGAAAGGAAAAAGTGCACGTGATATTTTTATAGAAATAAAAGAATTGCCTGACGGAGATAGCCTTATCAATCAAGAAGATGTAAAAGTGACGATTGAAAGAAGTTTTGGTTATAATTTATTGGGTATTCCGGTTCGTGAAATTGATGTAGCAAGGGTTGAAAGAGTTTTAGAAAATGACCCTTTTGTATTGAATGCTGATGTTTTTTTGGATGCAAAAAATCAACTTCATCTCGAAATAGAACAAAGGGAACCGATTCTTAGAATAATTGACAAAAATGGACTTAACTATTATCTGGACAAGTACGGTATGAAAATGCCACTTTCCAAACATTTTACAGCAAGGGTTTTAGTTGCAACAGGAAATATTCCTCCATTTGACCCAAAGTTTCTTCAAAGGAAGAAACATATTTTGAAAGACATTTTTGAACTGACAAATATTATCATCAAAGACGGATTTTTAGAACCGATGATAGAACAGGTTTATGTTAATAATTCGAAGGAATATGAACTGATTCCAATACTTGGAGATCAAAAGATCCTTTTGGGAAATTTGGATAATATTGATGATAAAATATTTTATTTAAAAACATTTTATAAAGAAGCCATGCCTTATAAAGGTTGGCAGAAATATAAAACGATTAATCTCAAATTTAAAGGTCAGGTAGTAGCTGGCAAAAGATAAAAATTCTGCGGGCAACTGTGAGAAAGCTACCACAAAACAGTATTATACTATGATGGAAAACTTAGAAAACCAACAGCAAAACGTAGTTGTTGCTCTCGACATCGGAACGACTAAGGTTTGTGCTATCGCGGGCCGTAAAAATGAACATGGAAAACTTGAAATTCTTGGTGTTGGAAAAGTCGATTCCCATGGAGTTTCCAGGGGCGTCGTTTCCAATATTGAAAAAACAGTAAAAGCGATCTCCGAAGCTGTTGCCGCAGCAGAAAGGAACGCTGGGATGAAGTTTAAAGTGGTTCATGTTGGCATCGCAGGGCAGCACATCAAAAGCCTTCAGCATCGAGGTATCCTCACCAGGGAAAATGACTTGACCGAAATCGCCCAAAAGGATATCGAAAAACTAATTAATGATATGCACAAATTGGTTTTGCCTCCGGGTGATAAGATTTTGCATGTTATTCCACAGGAGTACACGATTGACAATGAACAAGGAATTAGTGACCCGATTGGTATGTCAGGAGTTCGCCTTGAAGCAAATTTCCACATCATTACCGGTCAGATCACAGCTTCCAATAACATTCATCGCTGTGTTGAAAGAGTCGGTCTAAAAGTAGCTGACGTAACACTTGAACCTATCGCTTCTTCCTTTGCAGTTTTGAGCGAAGAAGAAAAAGAAGCAGGGATTGCATTAGTTGATATTGGAGGTGGAACGACTGATATTACGATCTTCCAGGATGGTATCGTTCGTCATACGGCAGTAATTCCTTTCGGAGGTAATGTAATCACGATGGACATTAAAGAAGGGTGTACTGTGATGCACCAGCAAGCTGAAAAGCTAAAAGTGAGTTTCGGTTCTGCGCTAGCTTCTGAAGTTTATGATAATCGCATCATCACGATTCCTGGTTTGAAAGGAAGAGATCCAAAAGAAATCTCTGAAAAGAACCTGTCAAGAATAATCCAGGCTCGTGTAGAAGAAATCCTCGACTATGTAGTATGGGAAATCCGCCGTTCTGGCCTAGAAAGAAAGTTGATTGGAGGTATTGTTCTAACAGGAGGTGGAGCATTGCTCAATCACATTGATAAATTGGCAGAATTTCATACTGGTATTAGCACCAGAATAGGTTTGCCGATTGAACAATTAGGACATGGTTACGATGAAAGAGTTTGCAATCCTATATTTTCAACAGCAATTGGCTTGTTGTTAAAAGGAATTGAAAACCCGCACAATATCGATTTAAAAGAAGAAGAGGAAAAATTTGTAGAAGAGCCCGAAGAAGTCGTGGAGGAACAAGGTAAATGGTATGAGCAACTTTTCCACAAAACAAAGGAATGGTTTGAGGCGGAGCCAGATTCTGAATTTTAATAGATTTTATAAAATGTTCGACTGACCTTTTAAGGTCAGCTCGGGCAATATTGAGAAAACAAAAATCAACGAATTATTTACTTAACCTTTAAAATTCTACATTATGTTATTTGATTACCCAAAAGAAGAAGGGTCAATAATAAAAGTAATTGGCGTTGGAGGTGGTGGCAGTAATGCCGTTACCCACATGTTCAATCAAGGTATTGTTGGAGTCGATTTTGCCATTTGCAATACCGACAATCAAGCTATGGAACTCAGCCCTGTTCCTACCAGAATTCAACTTGGACCTGAACTTACAGAAGGACGTGGTGCCGGATCAAAACCCACTATCGGACGGCAAGCCTGTGTTGAATCTATTGAAGATGTAAAGCGATTTTTGCATAACGATACAAAAATGCTTTTCGTCACAGCTGGAATGGGTGGTGGAACCGGGACTGGTGCTGCTCCTATTATTGCCAAAGCAGCTCAAGAGATGGATATTCTAACCATCGGCATAGTTACGCTGCCATTTACATTCGAAGGCCGTCGACGTACTTCTCAGGGGGACGAAGGGCTGGAAGAATTGAAAAAACATGTGGATACCTTGATCATCATTTCAAATGATAAATTGCGTCAGATTCACGGTAATCTAAGTTTGTCTGATGCTTTCTCACAGGCCGATGATGTATTAACTATTGCTGCCAAGGGTATTGCAGAAATAATTACCGTTGCCGGTTACGTTAATGTGGATTTTGAAGATGTCAACACCGTTATGAGAGGTAGTGGAGTTGCCATCATGGGAACAGCAGCCGCTGAAGGTGATGATCGTGCAAAACGTGCAGTTGATGAAGCAATCAGTTCTCCTTTACTGGAAGAAAACGACATTCGGGGAGCTCAGCATATCTTGTTGAATATTACATCAGGAACGCGGGAAGTCACGATGGACGAAATTTTTGAGATCACTGAATTTGTTCAGGAGGAAGCAGGTTATGGAACCGATTTGATTTGGGGTAATTGCTTCGATGAATCTCTCGGCGAAAAGATCAGTGTCACGGTTATTGCGACAGGATTTGAACATAATCGCAAGAATAAAGTGGGACTCGATGAATCCAATGAAAAAATTGTCGTTTCTCTTGAAGACGAAAATCCGCTAAAAAAAAATGGATTATTTGATCTCGGACACACAGAGGATGAAAACACTGAATCAGAAACATTCGAATTTGATGACATAAGGTCGTCGATTGAAAAATACAATAAAGGCAAATATTCTTATAATGAGCCTTATATTAAAAATGAAGACAAAGAGAAGATAGAAGAAGAACGGAAGAGACGAATGGAAATGGAAACCAAACGTCGGGAACGTCTTCGTAATTTAAGTGTGAAGCTCAATAATCCAAAGAATATCGTGGAATTAGAAAACGAGCCTGCATACTTACGTCGTAATGTTGAATTGGATGATATCCCTCATTCTTCTACAAGTGAAGCTTCAAAGTGGAGTATTTCTGAAGGAGATGAGCCAGAACTTCGTGATAATTCTTTTTTACATGATAATGTAGATTAGTCTTTATTTTTGGAGGTTAAGTTAATCAATAGGGCTGAGTCGTTGTCTTTCAATGACTTAAGCCCTTTTTTGTTTCTGCTGTATTGAAAACTATTCATCGAACTGTTGGGTTTCGAAGCTTTTAGGCTTCTGGCTGTTTCCCATCAACCGTCACCTCTGTTTTTACATGCTCTCCTTTTATAAAACTAAATTAAATCATTTTGAAAATTTGGTTGTAGAAAACCTTGCTTTGAAAAATCATTAAGATTTCTTTGAATAATTTAAAATTCAATTAAATGCACACCATTTAAACTTGATTTGGAATAGTGATAACAAACCTGATAACTTACCATTGAGCCTGTTTGAAGAAATTGCAGTAGATACTAACAAGAAAAAGATTAAAGTTGTATTCACTTTGATGAGCTATTTTTTAGTTGAACTACGCTTTACGGTTCAGTTATTAATAGAGAATCGAAGATAATTAATTTAAAAAAAATGAGTCATCCGAATTTTGAAAATTATTCATTTTTATTAAAAATTTTCGAGTTGAATAAACGAACATTATTAATGTTGTTATAGTCCATGATGAATACCTTCGGCGAATGGCTTTTTCAATCGACAAAAAGCCATCAAAAATCTTGGCAAAATAAAGGCTAAACTTAAAGCTGGCAACCGCTCCCACGTATATTGCCTTGCTAACCCGCCTTAAAAAAATCGTTCTAAACTTTCATTTTTTAAATAGTGAACAAAGGTTTGTTTTTATTCGACCTTTTTTAATTTTGGGTAACAATTATTAGTGAAGGTTTTAAGGGAGAGGTTGCGAAAGTAGCCATGTTTGAGTGAAACGAGTTTGGCTACGTTGCTAAATCGATCTTAGAATTGTCCAAAAGAAAAACTAGTCTTGACTTTTTTGGTACTTTTTGCGTCAAGGCAAAAGAGTACATAAATATATGGTTACCAATTATTTACAGTTAAACTATGAAAAATAAAATGAAAATCCCGAATTTTTACGGCTGCAAAAATTCGGGATGACTCATGTTTTTTATAGAAAAAACAGAAAATTATCTTTTTACGAAAGACCGTATTTTGTGTTCTCTTTTCAAAGTTTCCACGATTGTTTGAGCAGCCTGCATGCTTGAATAAGTACCAACCACAACAGTATTGGAATTGCCTGAAGTAATAATTTGAGAATCATAACCCAGGTCTTGTAAAATATTCAATCTTTTCTCTGCATTTTTCTTCTCACGAAAAACACCAGCAATGACTTTAAAATTACCAGCGTTTTCATTAATACTATTAGTTGGAGTATCATCAGGCTGGTTATTAGAAACAACCTTAGCATTAGCAGCATCCGTTTTACTGGAATCGTCGGAAGCAAAATTGGGTTCGTCAGGCATTTTGTCGTTATTCACGAACTCAATATTAATTTCCTGCGTCATCTTGGTGATTTTTACTTCTGTACGTCGATTGTATTGATGCTCAAGTTCTGTACATTCAACACCATCTCTGCATTTATTTCTAAGTTCATTTTCACCGTAGCCTACAGCGGTCAGTCTTGATTTGTCAATACCTTTAGAAGTCAGATATTTTACTGCATTTTCTGCTCTTCTTTGCGACAATTGGCGATTGTAACGTGTTCCTCCACGTGAATCTGTGTGAGAGGATAGCTCAATTTCTATATCCCGATAGGTCTCTAAAAAAGTGGCTAAAGCATCTAAATCTATCTTGGCATCAGGTCGAATAGATGCGTCATTAAAGTTGTAATAGATATTTGGAAGTTGAAAGACAGTTCCTTCTTTGATTGTGGATGGAAATTCAATGCTTGGCGTATTTGATTTAACTAGATCTTTATCTGTATTGGGTTGTTCGAGAGCTACTTCTACTTCGCTTTCCATTTCCAAACTAACAAATACCTCTTCATCATCAGCGGCCGTATTAAAAAATACTTGTTGTGGTTCGTATCCACTTTTGTGGACAAGTATAACATAACTTCCAGGACTTAATTCCATGGGATATTTTCCCCAGGAATCGGTAATCCCCGAAGAACTATTGCCTTCTAATGGTAAACGGAGCAATATTTCATTTGTATTTGCATTGTCGTTACTTATGGTGTTAATGGCGTTTGAAAAGGCTTTGTCATTGAGTAGGGCATAAGTTACCAAAGCACTGTCAATCATTTCACCAGTTGAAAAGTCAGAAACAAGAACAGCCAATAGTTTTGGCTCTACTGATTCAGTCCCCAGCATTTTGTCAATGCCATCAAGTGCATAAAAACTGTAGATATCATCTTGTCCGAGGCCTCCCGGTCGATTTGAAGAAAAGTAGCCGTTCTTTTTATCCCGGTCAATGATAAAACCAAAATCATCATTCTCTGAATTAAAGGGTATCCCTAAATTAACCGGTATACCCCAGCTACCGCTAAAATTTTGGACGGTAAATATATCAAGTGCACCAAACCCTTCATGGCCTGTTGAAGAAAAGTACAAGGCCCCATCAGCGTGAATAAAAGGAAAAACATCATCTCCTTCTGTATTTACCTGTGCACCAAGATTCTCTGGCTCTGACCATTCACCACCTGTTCTGTAAACGACCCAAATATCCATGCCTCCGAAACCTCCAGGGCGATCAGAAGCGAAATACAAAGCATCTCCTTCAACAGATATAGAAGGGTGAACCGTATTGCTTTCATCATCATTAAATGGTAATTTTTCTATGTCTTGCCAGACACCATCAACTTTCTGAGAGGCGTATATTTGCATTTTTACAACCCCATCTTTTGCTTTTTTCTTTTTACCATTTTTGAAATTGTTTCTGGTAAAGAATATATTATCAGCGGTTCGATCGAAAGTCACAGGACCTTCATGCCCTATAGAAATCAACTCGTTTGCGAAGGGTTCGGGAGCTTTTAAAAGACCATCTCCTTCTCGCTTGGCCCAAAAAATGGACATTTTGTTTACGTTGATGCGCTTATCTTTTATTTTATATTTTCGGGCAGCAACTTTTGTCGAAATAAAAACAATTCCATCTTCTAGAAAAGCAGGACTATATTCTAAGCCGTCAGAGTTTATGGTGGCTTCGTTGGTGATAAATATACGCTTATCGGCATTTTGTGGTTGAGCAAAAACCAAATTAGTAATCAAACAACCTAAGAAACTAAAAACGATTGTATAAATCTTCATTATTGATCAAATTTGTAATTTAACTGCAATTTATATTAGAAACGTAATATTTAATAACAGTTATAGTTCATGGGATAATTTAACTATATTTTAATATGACACTCCTTTGAGCTTTTTTTGATAAAATCGATTATATGTAATTTTAAAATCATAAAATGTTCATTAAAAGAAAAATCGCGGATTTGCCATATCCGTCGTTTCTTTTATAAAATCATACCTAACCAATACTTCAATACTACCACCGGTATAATCCTTTATTTCCGAAATCGGAAAATCATAAGCAGCACCTATTGCTACGTTATTGATTTGGTAGAGTGCTAACAAATCAACAGAATCTCCTGAACCATTTCCTCCCAAGCGGTAGGACAATCCTGCGGTAAATACTAAGTTAAATACCACACTTACATTTAAGTCCAAATCAAAGGGTGCATTTTTTACGTATTTCCCCAACAAAGTTGGTTTGAATTGTATGGTATTAGAAAGTGGAAGCAAAGTTCCCGCTATAAAATAAAAATGAGAGGCCTCCTGCGCAATTTGAGGTACTAGGCTGTTGGTATTAAAACCTACTTCATTTGGGAAAAATGCAGGAGCACCAATCCCTACAAACATTTGTTTTATTTGAAGGTGTAAACCGACACCAAAATTACCACTGTATTTATTTGCGCTTTGGTCATACTTTATTGACTGATCGGTTGGATCTCTAACAACGACTGAGGGGTCACTGAAATCAATACCGTAATATTGCATTTTCCCCTGTAAACCAAAGCGAAGCGAGGAGTCATCATTTATTTTGATATGATAAGAGTAAGCCATAGCGGCAGACCAATTATTAAAGATTCCTATAGTTTGATTGTGAACAGTCAAACCAAAACCTACGCGATCTCCAAACAAGGGAGCGTTAAAACTCAATAACTTAGAGGTAGGGGCACCTTTAAAACCAGTCCATTGATTACGATAGATTAACGTAAAAGATGGCATACCTCTGGCTCCTGCGTATGCGGGGTTGAAATACAGTTGATTATACATAAACTGAGTAAATTGAGCTTCTTGCTGTGCATTTGCTCCGACAGTTATTGTAGAAATTACCAGTAAAAAAAATAATTTGCGTATCATATTTTTAAAATTAGAATCATTCAAAATATTAGTTTAATATTTGAAAAGTATACTTTTCTATCTGAAAATAGTTACAGCACCTTTTTGAACTTCTGTGTTGTTGTCAAGTTTGAAAATAAAGAAATAAGTGCCATCGGGTAAATCCTTGCCTTCATATGTTCCATACCAATTATTTTGATAAGGTGAAGCTTTAAATACTTCATCTCCCCATTGATTGAAAATGGTTATCTCATTATTAGGATACAAACCTGATTCCAAACAATTAATAAATAATTCGTCGTTTACACCATCGGTGTTTGGAGTGATTAAAGTTGGGATCACGCACTCGCCATCATCAACTACTTCAAGCGTTACAATTGCATTATCACATAGATTGGCTTCGCAATCGTAACAAATCTCATAAATGAACTGATCGGTACCAAGAAAACCTATATCAGGGGTATAAGAGAAAGTTCCATCGTTATTATTTACCAAGGTTCCGTTTAAAGTACCCTCAACAACGTTAATATTAAAGCCAAGATTTATTGCGAATGAATCATTGGTGAGCACATCTATATCTGTCGTGTTTTCAAAATCAATATTAAAGTTGTCGTTAATTGCATTTGGTTCAGCATGAACAAATAAAACCGTAGTTGCTACTTCGGAAACACATCCATTTAGCTCTACTGAATAATTGTAAATATAGGTTCCCGGTAAAGTTGGCGTTACTGTTATTTGATTATTATCAGTATTTGCTGGCAATCCACCTCCTGCCGTTGGTATAACTTCCCAGATATAAGCATCAGGAGTGGGGTTGAATTGTGTGCCTGAAAGAAGACAACTGGTACCAAAACAGATATCCTGTCCACAACTCGAGTTCAGCGTCGGGGCTGATAATTCAGTAATGACAACGTTTATTGATTTGGTAATAGAGCATCCTCCTTCAAAAAGTACAGTTACCGAATACAAACCTGCGTTGGCCGGATCGGCATTACTGATAACTGGGTTTTGCATATTTGATGTAAAGCCGGGGCCGTCCCATGAATAAGATATCACATTACAGCTGGAATCGATATCAGCCATTAATTCGAGATCTTCCATAATGCAAAGTGGAGCATTTGAAGATACAGCAACTTCACAGGCTTCTCCTATAAATAAGTCAGCAGATCCAACTGATGTACATCCACTTGGATAAGTGACTGTTACGGAATAAGTTCCGGTATCTGCCAAAGTAATAGCTGAAATTACAGGTGCAGCAACAGAATCTGTCCACATAGAGTTTAGGCTTTCCCAATTATAAGTTACACCAGCAGAAGTGATATTGGTCATCAAAGTTATTTCTTGTCCTTCGCAAACAGTGTCTGTAGGATTTATTGTAACAATCACCTGAGGAAGAGGTAGCACAATAATGTCAAAATTACAAGCTGCTGAATTTCCAGAAGCGTCAATCGCAAGGAAGGTAATACTTGAGGTTCCTACTGGAAATACTGCCCCGGATGGTAAACCACTAATCAAACCAAAGGAGTCGATGGAACAATTATCGGTAGCAATAGGATTTAAATAATCAATTGATATACTATCGCAACTCGAATTTGGGGTTATGGAAACAATCGCACTACTATTATCACTAACGATGTTTCCATCGATTCCGATGACGATATTTTCAAAACAAGCAATATCGGGCGGAGATAAATCTTCAACGGTAACGTCGAAGGTACATTGTGCAATATTTCCTGCATTATCTGTTGCTGTGTAAGTTACAGTTGTAACGCCGACCGGGAAAAAACTGCCCGGAGGAATATCAGGTGTCATTGCAACCGAATTATCACAATTGTCCGTTGCTGATGGAGCATCCCAGGTGACAATATTGCCACATTCTTTGACCATGGAAAGTACTGTAATCGAATCAGGACATTCCGGAACCGGTGGCTGATTATCAATAACAGTTAAATTGAAACTGCAAACAGCGCTATTCCCAGATGCATCAACCGCAATATAAAAAATCGTGGTAGTTCCTACCTGAAAAGTATCACCTGGGCTATGAGTACTACTTACACTGACTGGATTAGAACATAGTTCTGTAAAAGTAGGTTCTGTCCAGCTAAAAATAGCCTGACAGGTATTTTGATCAGTGTTGATGGTAAGGTTAGGAGGGCAATCGTTCACAGTAGGTGGCTCAGAGTCAACTATAGTAACATTAAAGGTACAAGTTGAGGAATTTCCAGAAATATCAGTCGCAGTGCAGATTACAGTTGTTGTTCCAATTGG